>NZ_JBXANN010000005.1:0-387130 GCF_058801765.1 Rhizorhabdus sp. GW822-FHT03C02 | reverse complement strand
CCCCCCCCCCCCCCCCCCCCCCCCCCCCCCCCCCCCCCCCCCCCCCCCCCCCCCCCCCCCCCCCCCCCCCCCCCCACGAACGGATTTGGTTGCAGCGTGACTCGCGCTGAGTTTTTGCGCCTGATGGCGGGCGGACTGGCGAGCGCCCTGCTTGCCGGTTCCGCCCGCGCAGCCATTGCCAAAGGCGCCGCCTACGACTTCTGGTTCACCCGGCTCAAATATGATTCGGGCGACTGGGACGTCGACCAGCGCATGCCCGCCAACATCATCACCTCGCTGATCGACTATACGACGCTTCGGGTCGATCCGAAGGAGCATGTGCTGGCGCTGGCCGACAGCAAGATGCTGGCGGCCCCCTTCTGCTATCTGGCCGGGCACAAGCTGGTCGAGTTCAACCCCGCCGAGCGCCGCAATTTCGAGCTTTACGTTCGCAGCGGCGGCTTCGTGCTGGTCGACGACTGCAACCATGACATCGACGGGCTGTTCGCCAAGTCGTTCGAGGCGCAGATGGCGAAGATCTTCGGCGGCAAGGCGCTCAGGAAGCTGCCCGCCGGCCATCCGCTCTACCGCAGCTTCTTCACATTCGACGGCCCGCCCAACACCGGTTTCGAACTCAACGGCTGGGGCGACGATCTCGTCCACGACTATCTCAAGGGCATCGAGATCGATGGCCGGCTCGGGGTCCTCTACAGCAACAAGGATTATGGCTGCGAGTGGGACTATGACTGGCGCAACAAGCGCTTCCTCGCCGAAGACAATACGAAGTTCGGGGTCAACATCGTCATGTACGCGCTGACCTCATGATCCTTCCGACGCCCCCCATTCCAACCCGTCACAGCGAGTGTCCATGACCGACCTCTCCGAATCCGCCATCCAGGAAAAGCTCGCCGGGCTCGGCGAACTGCGCCGCGCGATCGCGCAGGCGATCGTCGGCCAGGAGGCGGTGGTCGAGCAATTGCTGATCGGCCTGCTCGCCGGCGGCCATTGTCTGCTTGAGGGCGTGCCCGGGCTCGGCAAGACCCTGTTGGTGCGCTCGCTCGGTCAGGCGCTCCATCTCCAGTTCCGGCGGGTCCAGTTCACCCCCGACCTGATGCCCAGCGACATCCTCGGTACCGAGCTGCTCGAGGAGGATCATGGCACCGGCCACCGCCATTTCCGTTTCCAGCCCGGGCCGGTGTTCACCAATCTGCTGCTCGCCGACGAACTCAACCGCACGCCGCCCAAGACCCAGGCGGCCTTGCTCGAGGCGATGCAGGAGCGCACCGTCAGCTATGGTGGGGTCACCCACGAACTGCCCTCGCCCTTCTTCGTGCTCGCGACCCAGAATCCGCTCGAACAGGCGGGCACCTATCCGCTGCCCGAAGCGCAGCTCGACCGCTTCCTGCTCCACATCCGCGTCGACTATCCGACCGAGCAGGAGGAGCATGACATCCTCGCCCAGACCACCGGCCGCGCCGGCGGCGAGGTGCCGCGGGTGATGGAGGGCGCCGAGGTGCTGGCGCTGCAGGCGCTGGTCCGCCAGGTCCATCTCAGCGAAGACCTGCTGCTCTGGATCACCCGGCTGGTGCGCGCGAGCCGTCCCGGCGACGGGGTCGCCGAGGAGGTCCGCAAATATGTCAAATGGGGCGCCGGTCCCCGCGCCGGCCAGTCGCTGGTGCTCGCCGCCAAGGCCCGCGCGCTGCTCCAGGGGCGGCTCGCCGCGACCCGCGAGGACATCGTCGCGCTCGCCGGGCCGGTGATGCGCCACCGGCTGCTGCTGTCGTTCGCCGCCGAGGCCGAGGGCAAGAGCGCCGACGACGTCGTCGCCGCCTTGCTGCGCAGCGTGCCGATCGCCGCCTGAGCGCCCACGCCGCGATGGCTCCTGACCTGATCCCGCCCGACGTCCGCAGCCGGCTGAAAAGCCTGCGGCTGGTGTCGCGCCGCGCGGTCGGGGCGCACGGGATCGGCCTGCACAACAGCCATAGCCGCGGCGCCGGCCTCGAATTCGCGCAATATCGCGCTTATGAGCGCGGCGACGAGCTGCGCCAGATCGACTGGAAGCTCTACGGCCGCTCGGACAAATTCTTCGTGCGCGAGGCCGAGCGCGAGAGCCCCTTGTCGCTGTGGATCCTGATCGACGCCAGCGCGTCGATGGCGCAGGCCGACGCCGCCCGCCCGGACTGGTCGCGGCTCGATGCCGCACGGTCGCTCGCCGCCTGCCTCGCCGATCTGGCGATGCGTCAGGGCGATCGCTTCGGGCTGATCGCGCTGTCCGACGCCGGACTGCGGCTTGCCGCGCCCGCGACCGGCCTGCGCCAGCGCGACCGGCTGCTGATCGAACTCCAGGCGCTGTCGGCACAAGGCGGCTTTCCCGCCGAGGCGCAACTCGGACCGCTGTGGGACCGGGTCGGCGCCAACGACCTCGTCGTCATGCTGTCCGACTGTTTCGACCCGGCCTGTGCTGCACTCATGCTGCGGCTTGCTGCGGCCCGGCGCGAGGTGCTGGCGATCGAGATGCTCACCGTCGAGGAGCGCGATTTTCCTTTCGCCGGCGGCCACCGCTTCCGCAATCCCGAAACCGGCGAGGAACTGCTCGGCGACGGCCCGGCGCTGCGCGGCGAGTTTCTCCGCCGCTTTGCCGCGGCCCGCGCCGCGCTCCATGCCGAACTCGACGCCGGCGGCGTCCGCCATGTCGACTATATGCTCGACCAGCCGCTCGACCTGCCGCTGCGGCGGCTGTTCGGCGGGCATGACGCGGCCGAATATTCATGACCGCCGGGCTGCTGCTGCCCGCGGGGCTCGCCGCCTTGGCCGCGCTCGCGCTGCCGCTGCTGATCCATATCGCCCGCGCCAGCGAGCAGCGCCCGATCGACTTCGCTGCGCTGCGCTGGCTGCGGCAGAAGCCGCGCCCGCGCCACCGGCTGCGGTTCGACGAGTGGGCGCTGCTCGCGCTCAGGCTGCTGCTGCTTGCCTTGCTCGCGCTGTGGCTGGCACGGCCGGCGCTGTTCGACGAGGCCGGCAAAGCTACCTACGTCCTGGTCGCGCCGGGCGCCGACCCGACCGCCGCCGCCGCGATCGTCCAGGCCGATCCGGCGCCGCGCTGGCTCGCCCCCGGCTTTCCGCCGCTCGACCGGGTGCCTCCCGCCGGGCCGCTGCCGCTCGCCACCTTGCTGCGCCAGATCGATGCCGAGACCCCGCCCGGCGCGCGCCTGACGGTCATCGTCCCGACGACCTTTGACGGCGCCGATGCCGAGCGGCCGATCCTGTCGCACAAGGTCGATTGGCGGATCGTGCCGGGCACCACGCCGCCATTTGCCCCCGCCCGATCGGCAGACCCGCTACGGCTGACGATCCTCCACGCCGCCGATCATGCCGCCGACCTGCGCTATCTCCGCGCGGCGGCGATCGCCTGGAGGGCACCGCCACCGGTGGTCGCGCAAAGCGGTTCGCCGATCCCCGCCGATACCAGCATCCTACTGTGGCTCGCCGCCGGACCGGTGCCGCGTCTGGTGACCGACTGGGTCGCACGGGGCGGGACGGCGCTGCTCAGCGCAGATGCCACCGTCGCCTTGCCCGGTGCGTCGGTCTATTGGCGCGCCGATGACGGCACCGCGCTCGTCGAAGGCGCCGGGCTGGGGCAGGGCCGCATGCTGCGGCTGACGCAGCCGCTCAAACCCGCAGCGATGCCGCAACTGCTCGATCCTGCTTTCCCCGATCGGCTGCGCGCGCTGTTCGATCCACCCGCGCCGCCGCCCGGCCGGGTGATGGCGCGCGACTATCGGCCGGGCGCGGGCGCCGCGGCCTTCCCGCAGCCGGCACGCGAACTCCGGTCGTGGCTTGCCCTGTTGATCGCGGCGCTGTTCGCCGGCGAGCGCTGGCTGGCGACCCGCCGCAGTCGCGGGATCGCGCCATGAGCGCCGAACTGTGGCTGCGCCCGGCGCGCCGGCGCGGCCTCGCCGACGACCTGCTGACCGCGGCGCCGCTCGCGCTGATCGCGATCGCGGCGGCATGGCGCTGGCAGGGGATCGCGCTCGCGGTCCCGACCGCCCTCATCCTGTTTGCGTTCGCTGTGGCCGGCGCGATCGTCCGTGCGCGCCGGTTCGACCGGCGCTGGCTGATCCGCAGCCTCGACGCCCGCCATGGCGCGATCGAGGACAGCGCCGGGCTGCTGTTCGCCGACGACGCGACCCTCGGCCCGCTCCAGCGGCTGCAGCGCGCGCGGATCGAAGCGCGGCTGTCCGACGACATCGCCACGACGCTGCGGCCCGACTGGTCGGCGCGCCGGATCGCGATCGCCTGGGGCGTCGGCCTCGCCGCGCTCGCGGCGATCCTCGCCTGGCCACCGGCCTCGCCCGAAGTCGCGCTCGCGCCCAGCGCCGAGGGCGGGCCGGTGGTCCCCGGCGTGCCGCGGCTGACAGGTCAGCGGCTGCGGGTGGTGCCGCCGGCCTATACCGGCCTGCCGCCGCGCGACGAGCCGGGGCTCGACGTGAAGGCGCCGCAGGGTTCGCGGCTCGAATGGACGTTGCGCTTCGATCCGCAGCCGGGATCGGTCGCGCTCGCCTTTCATGATGGCGGCCGGCTTGCGGTCGTGCACGACGGCGCGCTGTGGCGCGCCGCGCGGACGCTCGACCGCTCGCTGCTCTACCGGGTCGTGCCGCAGGGCGCCGACGCGCGGCGGCTGCCGCTGCACCGGCTCGACGCGATCGCCGACCTGCCGCCGCGGATCAAGGTGATCGCCCCCGATCGCAGCCTCAGCCTGATGAGCCCGGGCCAGCGGCGCTGGCCGCTCATGTTCGAAGCGAGCGACGATTATGGCGTCGCGCCGACGGCGCGGCTGCGGATCGTCATCGCCCAGGGAGAAGGCGAGAATATCAGCTTCAAGGAGCGCAGCATCGACGTCGCCGGCACCGGCCCGGCCACCCGTCGCCGGTTCGCGCCCGCGCTCGATCTGGCGGCGCTCGATTTCGCGAGCGGCAGCGATCTCGTCGCGCAGCTGATCGTCACCGACAACCGCGCACCGGGGCCCCAGGTCATGCGCAGCGCCAGCCTGATCCTGCGCTGGCCGTCGAATCTCGGCCAGGAGGCGACCGGGATCGAGGGCGTGGTCAAGAAGACGCTGCCCGCCTATTTCCGCAGCCAGCGCCAGATCATCATCGACGCCGAGGCGCTGATCAAGGCGAAGCGGGGGCTGACCCCGGATCGCTTCGTCACCAAGTCCGACGCGATCGGGGTCGACCAGCGCATCCTGCGCATGCGCTATGGCCAGTTCCTCGGCGAGGAGGCCGAGGGCGGCGGCAAGGCCCCGCCGACGTCGGATGCGCCCACGTCGGACGCTCCAACCGCCGACGCGCCCGCGTCGAACCGGCCGGTCGCCGACGATCATGATGCCGGCGCGCCACCGGCCGGCCCGGCCTTCGGCCGCGCGGAAAATGTCGTCGCCGAATATGGCCACACCCATGACGAGCCCGAAGCGGCGACGCTGCTCGACCCCGAGACCCGCGCCACCCTCAAGCAGGCGCTCGACCAGATGTGGCAATCCGAGCTGCGCCTGCGCCAGGGCCAGCCGCAACAGGCGCTGCCCTTCGCCTATAAGGCGCTCGGTTTCATCAAGCAGGTCCAGCAGGCGACCCGCATCTTCCTCGCCCGGGTCGGCCCCGAACTGCCGCCGATCGACGAGAATCGCCGGATGACCGGCAAGCGCGAGGGGATCGCCAGCCGCACGCTGGCGCTCACACCGCAACCCGGCGACGACCAGGCGCCCGCCGAAGCCTGGCGCGCGCTCGACGACGCCCCGGGCGGCCATGGCGGCGCGCTTCCGCTCGACGCGCTCGAACGCTGGCTGCACGCGCATCAGGATCGGGTGCCCAATCCTTTGTCGTTCGTCGGCGCGATCGATGCGGTGCGCGGCGATCCGGCCTGCCTCGCCTGCCGCCGGCATCTGCGCGGATTGCTGTGGAGCGCGCTGGTGCGGCCGCCCGCCGGAGTCGCCCGCCGCGCCGCGCCCGACGCGGCCGGACGGCGCTATCTCGATGCGCTGGGGGGCGGCCGATGATCCTCGTCGCGCTGCTGGCCTTGGCGGCGCTGCTCGGCTGCGTCCGGCTGCTGCTGTGGCAGGATCGCGCCGATCCGGCATCACGAGCGAAGCCATGGCGTCTCGCGCTGCTGCTTGCCGCGCAACCGATCCTCGCCGCTACGCTCTACGCGATGTTCGTGCCCCCCGCGATCGGCGGCGACCGTGCGACCCTGGTCGTGCTCACCCGCGGCGCGACCTTCGATCTTGCGCAGGAAAGCGGCGATCGGGTGATCGCGCTGCCCGGCGCGCGGACCCTGGCGGGGGCCGAGCGGGTGCCCGATCTCGCGACCGCGTTGCGGCGCTATCCCGGGGTCGCGCGGCTGTACATCGTCGGCAACGGGCTCGACCCGCGCGATCGCGACGCCGCTATGGGGCGTGCGATCGATTTTCACGCGCCGGCGCCGCCGCGTGGACTCGTCCGGATCGATCCTCCCGGCCGCATCGCCCCCGGCGCGGCGTTCACGGTGAACGGCGTCGCCTCCGGCGTGGCCGGCGGCACCGTCGAACTGATCGATCCGGCGGGACGGCGCGTCGATGTCGCACCGGTCGGTCCGGACGGCGGCTATCGGCTCGGCGGCACCGCGCGTGCTGCGGGCGCGGCCCTGTTCACGGTCAGGTTGCGCGATTCGGGGCGCGCGCTGGTCGAGGAGGCGGCGGTTCCGCTGACCGTCGCCGCCGATCCCCCACCCGCGGTGCTGCTGCTCGCCGGAGCACCGGGGCCCGAAATCAAATATCTGCGCCGTTGGGCGACCGATGCCGGGCTGACGCTGCGGGTCCAATCGAGCGCGGGCGGTGGCATCCTGCTCGGTGACGCTTCCGGGCCGCTGACCGCGGCGACCCTGCAGCGCTACGATCTCGTCATCCTCGACGAACGAAGCTGGGCCGGGCTTGGGGGCGGCGAACGCGCCGCGCTCGACCAGGCGGTCGCCGGTGGGCTCGGGCTGCTGCTGCGGGTCACCGGACCGCTGCCCGACGCGGTGCGGCGCCAATGGCAGGCGCTCGGCCTGACGGTCGCGGGCGGCGGCGAGACCGTTGCGGTGGCGCCAGCGACCGCCGCCCCCGATGCCGAGGGCGCGGCGGCTCGGCGCGGGCCCGGGACGAACGACGCACCCTCGACGATCGTCGCGGGTGGCGAGCCGGTCGATCTCGCGCGCCGCGTCGTCACCGTCGGCGGCGACGCGCTGGTGCCGCTGCTGCGCGACGCGCGCGGCATGCCCTTCGCTTATTGGCGGGCGCGCGGACGCGGCCGGGTCGGGCTGTGGACCCTCGACGACAGTTACGCGCTGGTCCTGTCCGGGCGTGGCGATCTCCATGGCGACTATTGGGGGAGCGCGGTCGCGACGCTGGCGCGCCCGCGCGGCGATCCCGCGCCGGCGATCGACCCGCTCGCCCGCGCCGGGCAGCGGCTGATGCTGTGCGGTGCTGGCGCGCGCGCACGGGTGATCGCACCCGACGGCAGCGTGGCCTCGCCGGTCGCCGATCCCGCGTCCGGATGCGCCGCTCTCTGGCCCGCTCGCGCCGGCTGGTATCGGCTCGCCTTCGCCGATCCCAAGGCATCGCCGCAGGCCTTTCACGTCTATCCGGCCGATGCCCTGCCCGGCGTTCGTGCGGTCGAGACCGCACAGGCCACCGCGCGCCTCGCCGCCGACGCGCGGACGGTGGCAGCCCATCCCGACGCGACATCCCGCCCCGGCCCGTCCTGGCCGTGGTTCCTGCTCTGGCTCGCGCTGTCGGCGGGGCTGTGGTGGTTCGAACGGTCGCGCTTCGGGCGATCGGGTGGCGGAACCTCATCCCGCACATGAGGGTTGCGCCGATGCGGGACCCCTCGCTACCGCTGGCCATCCTCTGTCGGCTTTCCCTATCCGGAGCATATCATGAAAGAGTTGGTTGCGTTCGACCTCGACGGCACCCTCGCCGAAAGCAAGCAGCCGCTCGGCGATCCGATGGGCGAGGCGCTCGCCGATCTGCTTGGGGTCGCGCATGTCGCGGTGATCTCGGGCGGCGACTGGCCGCAGTTCGAAAAGCAGGTCGCCAGCCGCTTGCCGGAGCGAGCCGATCGCACCCGGCTGTGGCTGATGCCGACCACCGGCACCAAGCTCTATCGCTATGACGGCGTCTGGAAGCCGATCTATGCCGAGCTGTTCGACGATGCCCAGAAGCAGAAGATCCTGACCGCGTTCGACGCGGCGCTGGTCGCGACCGGCTTCGTCCCCGAACAGACCTGGGGCGAGCGGATCGAGGATCGCGGCAGCCAGATCACCTTTTCGGCGCTGGGACAGCAGGCGCCGATCGAAGCCAAGGAACATTGGGACCCCGATTTCGCCAAGCGCAAGGTGATCCAGGCCGATCTGCGCCAGCGGCTGCCGGGCCTGTCGATCAATATGGGCGGCGCCACCTCGATCGACATCACCCGCGAGGGCGTCGACAAGGCGTACGGCCTCAAGAAGCTGAGCGCCGAAAGCGGCATCGCGCTCGACGCGATGATGTTCATCGGCGACGCGATCTTCCCCGGCGGCAACGACTATCCCGCCAAGGAACTCGGGCTCGACACCGTGCGGGTGCGCGACCCCGAAGAGACGCTGTCGGTGATCGCCGCGATCGTCGCCTGCCAGAAATAATGCGCCAGCCCGAGCGGCGCCTGAGCCTATCGATCGAGGATGCGTCAGCATCTTCGAGATCGCATATCAGCAGCGATGGCGGGTGCGCCCGCCTCGCTCGTCTCAAGGATCATGGTTCGTCTGTGACGGCGATCTCATCGACGGACTATGACCATGAAGCGATATCTGCCGGCGGCTCTCTGTGCGGCGCTGCTCCTGCCCACGCCGATCTCGGCGCAGGCGGTGCCGAAGGCGGCGGCGCGGCTGCACCAGCGGCTGATCACCCTCGACACCCATCTCGACACGCCGGCCTCGCTCGATCTGCCCGGCTGGTCGATCGAGGAAGGCCATGATGTCCACAAGGATTACACCCAGGTCGATCTGCCGCGGATGAAGAAGGGCGGACTCGACGGCGGTTTCTGGGCGATCTACACCGCACAGGGGCCGCTGACCGCCGAGGGCTATCGCAAGGCACGCGACTTCGCGGTGATGCGCGGCGTGTCGATCCGTGAAATGGTCGCCGCCGATCCCGCCAACTTCACCCTTGCGCTCGCGGCGAAGGACGCCGCGCCGATCGCGGCCTCGGGCAGGCGGATCGTCTATATGTCGATCGAGAACGCCTATCCGCTCGGCGAGGACGTCTCGCTGATCGACCTGTTCTACGCGATGGGGGTGCGGGTCTCGGGCTTCGCCCATTTCGCGCACAACCAGTTCGCCGACAGCTCGACCGACCCGTCGAAAAAGCCGAAATGGGGCGGACTCAGCCCGCTCGGCAAGGATCTGCTGCGCGAAATGAACCGGCTCGGCATCGTCCCCGACGCCTCGCACAGTTCGGACCAGGTGCTCGACGATCTGCTCGCGCTGTCGACCACCCCGGTGCTGCTGACCCATTCGGGCTGCAAGGCGGTCTACGACCATCCGCGCAACATCGACGACGATCATCTCCGCGCGCTGGCGGCCAAGGGCGGGGTGATCCAGATGAATGCCTATGGCAGCTATCTGCGCGCGATCAAGCCCAACCCCGAACGGCAGAAGGCGATGATGGCGCTGTTCGGATCGATGCGCGAGGGCGCGAAGGTTTCGGCCGAGAAGCGCGCCGAACTGCTCGCGAAGCGCCAGGAGATCGATCGGCTCTATCCCGACACCGACAGGCCGACGTTCGACGATTTCATGGCGCACATGCTCCACGCCTTGAAGGTCGTCGGCCCCGACCATGTCGGCATCGGCCTCGACTGGGACGGCGGCGGCGGGGTGGTCGGCATGGAGGATGTCGCCGCCCTGCCGAAGATCACCGCGGCTCTGCTCAAGGCGGGCTATTCGGAGGGCGACATCGCCAAGATCTGGTCGGGCAACGTCCTGCGCGTGCTGGCGGCGGCCGAGGCGGCGAAGGCGCAATAGCCTCAACAGGGGGGAAGTGGTCGGGGAGACAGGATTCGAACCTGCGACCCTCTGGTCCCAAACCAGATGCGCTACCAGCCTGCGCCACTCCCCGACTGGGGCAGGCCTTAGGTTCAGCGCGGCAGGAGCGCAAGCCTTGTGTCACATTGCCGGCCTCCCGCGGTCGCTGCGAGAGGCCGGCAAATGGTTCAGCTCCGCGCGAATGCCAGCAGATCGGCGTTCAGCCGGTCCTGATGGGTCGAGGCGAGGCCGTGCGGCGCGCCTTCGTAGATCTTCAGTTCGGCGTTGGGGACGATCTTCGCCGACAGCAGCCCGGCATTGCCGATCGGGACGATCTGGTCGTCGTCGCCATGGATGATCATGGTGGGCACGTCGATCGCCTTGAGATAGTCGGTATAGTCGACTTCGGAAAATTCGTGAATGCAGGCATATTGGCCGGCGATCGATCCGGCCATGCCCTGCAGCCAGAAGGACTGGCGCAGCCCCTCGTTGGTGTTCGCGCCGTCGCGGTTGAAGCCGTAGAAGGGCACCGCGAGGTCGAGATAGAAGGCCGAGCGATTGTCGGCGACCGCCTTGCGGATGCCGTCGAACACCGCGACGTCGAGGCCGTTCGGATAGGCTTTGCTCTTCGCCATCCGCGGCGGCACCGCGCCGACCAGCACCACCTTGGCGACCCGGGCGGTGCCGTGGCGGCCGATATAATGGGCGACCTCGCCGCCGCCGGTCGAATGGCCGACCAGGATCGCGTTGCTGAGGTCGAGCGCGTCGATCACCGCCGCGAGATCGTCGGCATAGGTGTCCATGTCGTTGCCGAAGCCCGGCTGGTCCGACCGGCCATGGCCGCGACGGTCATGCGCGACGACCCGGAAGCCGTTCTGCAGCATGAACAGCATCTGTCCGTCCCACGCGTCGGCCGACAGCGGCCAGCCATGCGAGAAGACGACCGGCTGGGCGTCCTTGCTGCCCCAGTCCTTGTAGAAGATGTTGGTGCCGTCGGCGGTGGTGATGAAGCTCATGGCGGGTCTCCCTTGGTGATGGGAGCCTGATGCCGGGTTCACGGCTTTCGGTGCAGCCGGATAAAAAGGAACGAACTTTTCTAATTAGTGGAAATGGCGGATGCCGGCCGTCGCGCCCGCATCCGTCATCGGGTTCAATCCTTCTTGAGGTGCCGGCGGCCAAGCAGTTCGGCGATCTGCACCGCGTTGAGCGCCGCGCCCTTGCGCAGATTGTCGCTGACGCACCAGAGCACGAGGCCGTTTTCGACGGTCGGGTCTTCGCGCACGCGGCTGACGAAGGTCGCGAATTCGCCGACGCACTCGATCGGGGTGACGTATCCGCCATCCTCGCGCTTGTCGACGAGCATGATCCCGGGCGCCTCGCGCAGGATTTTCTGCGCGTCCTCGGCCGACAGCTCATTCTCGAACTCGATGTTGATCGCTTCCGAATGGCCGACGAACACCGGCACCCGCACGCAGGTCGCGACCACCTTGATCTTCGGGTCGAGGATCTTCTTGGTCTCGACGACCATCTTCCACTCTTCCTTGGTGAAGCCGTCGTCGAGGAAGACGTCGATGTGCGGGATCACGTTGAACGCGATCTGCTTGGTGAACTTGTGCGGAGTCGCCTGGTCGCCGACGAAGATGTCGCGGCTCTGCTCGAACAGCTCGTCCATGCCGACCTTGCCCGCGCCCGACACCGACTGATAGGTCGAGACGACGACCCGCTTGATCTTCGCGGCGTCGTGGAGCGGCTTGAGCGCGACCACCATCTGCGCGGTCGAGCAGTTCGGGTTGGCGATGATGTTGCGGCGCTTGTAGCCGTCGATCGCCTCCGGGTTCACCTCGGGGACGATCAGCGGAACGTCGGGGTCCATCCGGTAGAGCGACGAATTGTCGATCACCGTGCAGCCGGCGGCCGCCGCCTTGGGGGCGTAGATCGCGGTTCCGGCCGATCCGATCGCGAACAGCGCCATGTCCCAGCCGGTCCAGTCGAAATGCTCGATATTCTGGACCTTGATCAGCTTGCCGGTCTCGCCGAAATCGACCTGGACGCCCTGGCTGCGCGCCGAGGCAACGCAGGCGATCTCGTCGATCGGGAATTCGCGTTCGGCCAGGATGTTCAGCATTTCGCGGCCCACATTGCCGGTGGCACCCGCGACGACGACCCGATAGCCCATGATGATTCCTTAGATCTCGCTGCCGATCTCGGCAGCGGTGCAGAAAAACAAACGGCCGGTCTCCCGTGGGAGCCGGCCGTTTGCGATATAGGTTAGCGGAAGCGAAAAATCAGGCTTCCTGCGCCTCGGTGGCGGTCGGCTTGTTGTCGCGACGCTCGGCGATACGCGCCGACTTGCCGCGGCGGCCGCGCAGATAATAGAGCTTCGCACGACGCACGACGCCCTTGCGGACGACGTCGATCGAATCGATGTTCGGCGAATAGAGCGGGAAGACGCGCTCGACGCCTTCGCCGAACGAGATCTTGCGGACGGTGAACGACGAACCCATGCCCTTGTTGGCGCGGGCAATGCACACGCCTTCGTAATTCTGGACGCGGCTGCGCTCGCCTTCGACGACCTTCACGCCGACGCGCAGGGTGTCGCCCGGACGGAAATCGGGAATCTTCTTCGATTCGTTGAACTTGGCAATCTGCTCGGCTTCGAGCGTCTGGATGAGGTTCATCTCATCTATCCTTCTTCTGTCGCCGCGCACCAGAGGGAGACTGGACCCGAGCGCCCTCATGGCGCTCCCAAAGATCCGGCCTCCTTAGCCTTGTATCGGTCTCGGCCATGGCTTTTCGCCATGCCTCGATCCTCGCATGATCCCCAGATCGCAGCACTTCGGGGATCGTGCGCCCTTCCCATTCAAATGGTCGGGTATAATGCGGATATTCCAGGAGCCCGGTTTCGAAGCTCTCGTCATCCCCGCTATCGGGGGCGCCCATTACGCCGGGAAGCAGCCGAATGCAAGCATCGAGCAGGGTCAAAGCCCCCATTTCCCCGCCCGAAAGGATATAGTCGCCGATCGAAACCAGCTCGATCGGCCGTGCCTCGAACAGCCGTTCGTCGATTCCCTCGAATCGGCCGCACATTATCGTCACCCCCGGCCCCGCGGCGATCGCGCGGACCCGCTTCTGGGTCAGCGGCGCGCCGCGCGGGGTCATCGCCAGCACCGGCGCCTGTGGCTGGCGTTCGATCGCGGTATCGACCGCACGCGCCAGCACGTCGGCGCGCATCACCATCCCGGCGCCGCCGCCGGCCGGCGTGTCGTCGACCGAGCGGTGCCTGTCGGTGGCGAAATCGCGGATCTGCACCGGATCGCACGCCCATTTGCCTTCGGCGAGCGCGCGGCCGGCGAGCGACACGCCGAGCGGCCCGGGAAACATCTCGGGATAGAGGGTGAGGATGGTGGCGGCGAAGGTCATGTTCGGGTCCAGTTCTCGACCCGCAATCCCGCCAGGTCGGCAAAGTCGATTTCGTCGTTGGTGACCAATGTCATATCCAAAGCAAGCGCGTGCGCGGCGATCAGCCGGTCGTAGCGCCCGCTTTTGAAGGGCAGACGCGCATAGACCAGGGCGGCGGTCCGGTCGAATGGCAGCACCGGGATCAGCGTGAACAGGGCTTCGGCCTGCGCTTCGGCCTGGCGGGCCCGGGCACCGATCATGACCTCGGCATAGGCGACGGCCGAGGTCACGACCTCGCCAGGCGCCAGTGCCTGCACCCGGTCGAGCGCCGGGCGCGAATGCCCGCCGAGCAGATAGATGCAGATATTGGTGTCGAGCAGGAACAGCGGTTCAGTCACGCGCCAGCCGCTTTCCTTCCAGCCGCTTTCCTTCCCAGTCGGGTTCGCGAGCCTCGAGCCGACGATCTTCGGCGGTCAATGGCTCGAGGCCGGGTATCGAGCCATAAATGCCGGCCAGATCGATGTGTGTGGGCTGCGGCTCGACGGGCGTGAAGCTATACCCGCCGCGCTCTTCGCGAACGAGGACCTCGGTTCCTTCGGCCAGACCCAGCGCCTTGGGCAAACGCAACGCGACCGAATTGCCCGATTTGAAGATGCGGGCCCGAAATTCGCGATCCATGCGGCGCTCCGTATATACACGATGTATATACGGCACCCGCTCATATCGCAATGATGGTCGATCAGAGAACGCGCTTGGCGACCTGGTCGGTGCACAGGGCGAGCAGCGCGCCGGCGACAAGCAGCATCGCCAGCATGATCCCCCAGCCACCGATCAGCGACGCGTTGCGGGAAAACAGCAGCGCGCCGAACATCACCAGGGGCGGCAGCAGCACCTGGACCGTCGCCGACACGAACCGGACCGGCGGCGGCACCCCCTTCTTGCGGGTGCGGACCACGCCATAAGCGACGAGCGCCAGATAGGCGGCGCCGATGGTCAGGAAGATCGAGGCAGGATCCAAGGCGATTCACTCCGGTTCGCCGGCGGCAGGGGATGCCCGGCCGGCGCGACGGCGATGGAAGCCGCGGGCGCGGCGGTCAAGTCTCGATCCCGTGCTGGCGCAGCAGGTCGTAGAGGGTCGGCCGGCTGATCCCGAGCATCTTGGCGGCGTTCGAGATATTGCCCTCGGCACGCAGGATCGCACGGGTGATCGCGGTGCGATCGGCCTGCTCGCGCGCGGTCTTGAGGTTGAGGAAGCCGCCATCCTCATTGCCCGGGATGAGATCGAGATCCTCAGGGGTGATCAGCTTGCCGTCGGCCATGATCACCGCGCGTTTCAACCGGTTCTCGAGCTCGCGGACATTGCCCGGCCATTCCCAGCCGTCGATCGCGGCGAGCGCGTCGGGGGTGAAGCCCTTGACCTGCGAATGCATCTCGCGCGTGAAGCGCTTGAGCAGTTGCCGCGCCAGCAGCACCGCGTCGCCGGGGCGCGCGGCGAGCGCGGGGATGGTCAGCACGATCTCGGCGAGCCGGTAATAGAGATCCTCGCGGAATCGCCCCTCGGCGATCATCGTCGTCAGATCCTGATGGGTCGCGCACACGATTCGCGTGTCGACCGCGATCTGCCGGCGGCCGCCGACCCGCTCGATCACCCGCTCCTGCAGGAAACGCAGCAGCTTGACCTGCAGCGGCAGCGGCACGTCGCCGATCTCGTCGAGGAACAAGGTGCCGCCCTGGGCGAGTTCGATCTTGCCCTCGGTGGTCTTGACCGCGCCGGTGAACGCGCCCTTTTCGTGGCCGAACAGTTCGGCCTCGAGCAGCGTCTCGGGGATCGCCGCGCAGTTGATCGCGACGAACTGGCCACCGGCACGCGGCGAAGCGGCATGGATTCCGCGCGCGATCACCTCCTTGCCGGTGCCGCTGGCGCCGAGCAGCATCACCGACACGTCCGCCCCCGCGACGCGCTCGGCGGTGCGGATCAGCTTGAGCATCGCCGGGTCGCCGGTCATGAACCCGCCGAGCAGCGAGCGGCCGCTGCCTTCGGCCGCCAGCCGGGTATTTTCCTGTTCGAGCCCGTGCAGTTCGAACGCGCGGGCGACGATCAGGCCGAGCTCGTCGATGTCGACCGGCTTGTGGTAATAATCATAGGCGCCCGAGGCCACTGCCCTGAGCGCGCCCTCGCGTGCGCCATGGCCCGAGGCGACGATCACCTTGGTGTCGGGCTTCAAGGTCAGGATCGCGTCGAGCGTGGCGAAGCCCTCGGTGGTGCCGTCGGGATCGGGCGGCAGGCCGAGGTCGAGCGTCACCACCGCGGGTTCGTGCAGGCGCAGCGCGTCGATCGCGCTCTTGCGGTCGCCCGCCAGCACCACCTCATAATCCTCATAGGCCCAGCGCAACTGACGCTGGAGGCCCTCGTCGTCCTCGACCACCAGCAGGCGGGGCTTGCGGGGCGTGCTGCTCATTGCTGGGCCTGTTGCTGTTGCGCGCGCTGGATCGATCCGGCGTAGGCGGGGACGTTCGGGGTCGGCAGCAGGATCGTGAAGCGGCTGCCCTCGCCCTCCTGGCTCTCGACCTCGATCCGCCCGCCCATCGCGGTCACCAGCGATCGCGCCTCGAACGCGCCGATCCCGAAACCGCCATCCTTGGTCGAGGCGAAGGCGTGGAACAGGCGCGAGCGGATGAATTCGGCCGACATGCCATGGCCATGGTCGATCAGCTCGATCATCGCGTCGGCGCCGCGCCGCGACAGGATGATCTCGACCGGCGCGTCGTTCGGGCTCGCCTCGACCGCATTCTGGATCAGATGACCGAGCGCCTGGTGGAAGCGCGCCGGATCGACCAGCGCGACGATATCGGACCGGCCCTGGACCTTGATCCCGCGGCCGGCAGCGATCGCCTCGATCAGCGGCTTGAGCGCATGGGGGGCGGGTTCCTGCGGGTTGCTGCGATGATGCTGGGACAGGCGCGCGAGCAGTTCGTTCATCTTGCCGACCGACGACTGCAGCGTCGCGATCATGTCGGCGCGGAAATCGGGATTGTCGGCATGGCGCTCGGCGTTGCGGGCTAACAGGCTCAATTGGCTCACCAGATTCTTCACATCATGCATGATGAAGGCGAAACGCCGGTTGAATTCGTCGAAGCGGCGCGCATCGGACAGGGCTTCCTGGCCGCGCGCCTCGGCAAGATAGCTGGCGACCTGCCGTCCCGCCAGCCGCAGCAGATCATGATCCTCCCAATCCAGCCCGCGCCCGATCGCCGGCTGTTCGAGCAGCACCGCGCCGACCAGCCGGTCGAAATGGATCAGCGGCACCAGGATCCAGGCGCTGGGCTCGCCCAGCATCCAGTCGGGCAGCAGCATCGGCGGCGGCGCGGCGGCATCGCCGTCGCGGACCGCGGCCAGCTCGATCACCTGCCCGCTCATCTGGAGGAAGCCGGCGAGCGATCGGCTGCCCGCGCGCTGGGGCGCGCCGAGTTCGCGCCAGCCCCAGCGTGCGGCGATCTCCAGCCCGCCATCCTCGGCGGTCATCATCAGCAGACCGCCGGGAGCGTCGGGAATGTCGGCGATCGCCTGGACCATGCGTTCGGCAAGCGGCGGACCGCTCTGCCCGGGGCGGCCGAGCGTGTCGGTGAACTGCCGCCATTCGACGCGATAGTCGTAGCGGTGCTGGAACAGATGGCGCGCCAGCCCGCTCTTGAGCCCGCTGCGCAGGCGGGTCGAGGGGAACAGCATCAGCGCCAGCGACGAGAAGCCGATCGCGACGGTGATCTGCCCGAGCATTTCGAGATTGCCGCTGAGCGCCAGCAGCCGCGCGACCAGCACGACGATCGCGGCATAGGCGGCCATCGCCAGCAGCGAGGCGCTGCGAAAGGTGATCGATCGCGACGGCCGGACCAGCGCGACGTCGGCATAGCGGCTGATCGTCACCAGCAGCGGCGCGAGCAGCGCCAGCACGAAGCCGCGCAGCGCGAACAGTTCGGGCGGCCAGTGCTGGAGCAGATAGGCGACCAGCGACAGGTTGAGGTCGAAGGTCCACATCACCGCCAGCGCGCCCATCGGCAGCGCGATCCCCCAGCGCGCCTCGGGCGACGAGGCCGAGAAGAGATTGTGGACCAGCACCAGCGCGCCGACTTCGCTGGCGATGCGCAGCGCCAGCACCGCGACGAAGATGCCTTCCTGGATGCGCGGACTGCCCTCGAACACGATCGGCAGCAGCCGCACCAGGATGCCGGCGAGCAGGGTCAGCGCCACCCCGCCATAGATCGCCATCGGCAGCGCCTGCGGCCGCCGCCTTGCGCGCGGCTGCGGGTGGATCGCGAACATGAAGCCAAGCCAGCCGAGATCGGCCAGATTCTGGGTGAGACCCGCAGTCACCCCGGCGGGGCCGCGGGTCGCCACCGCCAGGCACCAGATGGCGGTCGCGCCGCAGGCGATCACCAGCATGATCCGCGGCGCGCCGCCCTGCCGCACCGTCGCCTGCCACAGCACCAGCGCCGCGAACAGGAAGGCGGCCAGCGCATGCCCCCATTGGGTGACGAGGGCGACCATTGAACGCGCCTAGCGCGCGCCCTCCGCCCAGAGCAGCACGCGCATCGTCTGGAGGATGATCAACACGTCGAGGAACAGGCTGTAATTCTTGGTGTAATAGAGGTCATATTCGAGCTTGTGGCGCGCATCGTCGAGGCTGGCGCCATAAGGATAGTTGATCTGCGCCCAGCCGGTGATGCCAGGCTTCATCATGTGCCGCTCGGCATAATAGGGAATCTTCTCCTCGAGTTCGGTCACGAATTGCGGCCGTTCGGGGCGCGGGCCGACAAAGCTCATCTCCCCCTTCAGCACGGTCCACAATTGTGGCAGCTCGTCGACCCGGATCAGCCGGATGATCTTGCCGACCCGAGTGACCCGGTCGTCGCCCTTCTGCGCCCAGATCGCCTTGCCGCCGGCCTCGGCATCCTTGCGCATCGACCTGAGCTTGAGGATCTCGAAGGTCTCGCCATAGCGCCCGACCCGGACCTGGCGGTAGAAGGCCGGCCCCGGGCTTTCGAGCTTCACCAGCAGCGCGGTGACCAGGATGATCGGCGAGGCGAGCAGCAGCAGCAATGCGCTCACCAGCAGGTCGAAGCTGCGCTTGAGCACCAGCGAGGCCGACCGTCCCGACGAGAAGCCATCGGAGAAGATCAGCCAGGAGGGCTGGACGCTGTCGAGGTCGACGCGGCCGGTCTCGCGCTCGAGGAAGGTCGACAGGTCGCTGACATGGACCCCGGTGGTCTTGAGCCGCAGCAGATCGTCGAACGGGATATTGTCGCGCTGCTCGTCGAGCGCGAGGACGACTTCGTTCGCTTCGCTGTTGTCGACATATTCGCGCAGCGACGGGATGACGGTGCGCGAGACCGCGCTGTCGATCTCGGCGGGGGCGTCCTTCATGTCGATGATGCCGGTGATCAGGAAATTGGCGCCCGGACGCTTCGACAGTTCGAGGACACGCTTGGCCCGCCGCCCGGCGCCGAGCAGCATCACCCGCCGCTTGAAGCTGTCGCCGCCGGCGAACCCGCCGAGCAGCACGCGGACCATCAGCAGCAGAACGAACGCGATCAGCATCGAATAGAGCGAATTGGATCGCCACAGCGTCAGTTCGGGCAGCAGGAAGAACAGCAGCGAGATCAGGATCGCGCCCAGCGAGATGCCGACGAGCAGCCGCGCCGCGGCAAAGCGCAAGGCCTGCAGCGATTCGGCCGAATAGACCCCGACCCCGATCATCGCCGCCTGGATCGCGAAGGTGAAGCTCAGCAGCTGCGGCAGGCGGTGGTAGAAGGGGTCGGCGACCTTGCCGATCTGCTGGAGACGCAGCACCCAGCCCGCCTCGGCGGCGAGCAGGAGCACCGCAAAATCCGCGAAGCAGAGCAGCAATACGCCATAAGCGACATAATGTTTGAACAGTCTGATCATGATACGCGCACTTTGTGGATTTCCCCCAAATCCTCACTTGGCCTAAAGCCATGCAACCACATGCCCCGCCCAGCGATTAAGAGATATCCACAACGCGCCGATGGAGCCAAATATTTCTACAACCCTGATCACGCCGGTCATCCTTTCTGGAGGATCGGGCACGCGGCTCTGGCCGCTTTCGCGCTCCAAACGTCCCAAACAGTTGCTGGCGCTGACCGGCGAGCAGACGATGTTGCAGCTCACCGCAGGCCGTTGCGCCGATCAGGCGCGATTCGGCGCGCCGATCGTCGTCACCAACAAGGATCATGCCGAGGATATCGCGCGGCAGATGGCGGCCGGGGGACATGCCCCGTCGGCGGTCATTCTCGAACCGGCCGGGCGGAACACCGCGCCCGCGATCGCGCTGGCGGCGATCGAGGCGCGGGCCGATTCGGCCCTGCTGGTCATGCCCAGCGATCATGTGATCACCGACGTGGCGGCTTTCCACGACGCCATCGCGAAAGCGCTGCCACTGGTCGACGACGGCTGGCTGGTCACCTTTGGCATCACGCCGCACATGCCCGAGACGGGCTATGGCTATATCCGCCGCGGCGACGACATCGCGGACGGGGTGCAGCGGGTTGCGGCGTTCGTCGAGAAGCCCGATCGGGCGCGTGCCGAGGCCTATCTGGCCGATGGCAGCTATAGCTGGAACGCCGGCATCTTCCTGTTTCGTGCCGATGCCTATCTGACCGCGCTCAATCGACACGGGCCGGCAATGGCCGCGGCCGCGCAGGCGGCGATGGCGGGCGCGGTCCGTGACGGAAGCTTCATCCACCCCGACCCGCAGTCGTTTCTCGGCTCGCCGTCCGAATCGATCGACTATGCGGTGATGGAGAAGGACGACCGGGTGGCCGTGGTGCCGGTCGACATGGGGTGGTCGGACGTCGGCAGCTGGGATGCGCTGCACGCATTGGGCCTCGACGACACCGACGGCAACGTCATCAGCGGCGATGTCGTCGCGATCGACACCCGCAATTCGCTGATTCGCAGCGAGGGGCCGCTGGTGACGATGGTCGGCGTCCACGACCTGATCGTGGTTGCAACCCATGATGCGGTGATGATCCTGCCGCGCGGATCGAGCCAGGAGGTCAAGCGCATCGTCGACCGGCTCAAGGCGCGCGCGCACATCACGCTCGACAAGCCGTTCGCGGATTGACGGCAACGGATACCGCCGGGGATGGGCGTTTCGGCAAAGACGCAATTGCGTGCGCCGCGAAACTGCTCCATTCTCGCGGGGTTTCCTCCATGGCCGAACACAGGGATTGCCACATTGAACCAGCCCCCCGCGGGTACGCGCGTGCTCATTGTCGAGGACGATTCGATCATCGCGATGACGGCCGAGGACATGCTCGAAGAGGTCGGATGCGAGACGGCCGCCGTCGCCGCCACGCTGTCCGAAGCATTGGCGCGCCTCGACGACACCAGCTTCGATCTCGCGCTGCTCGACCTCAACCTGAAGAGCGAATCGAGCCTGCCGGTCGCCGCGCGTCTGCGCGAGCGCGGCACGCCGTTCATCTTCGCGACCGGCTATGACGGACTGCCTGCCGATTCGGGTTTCGCCGACGCGCCGTTCATCTCGAAGCCCTATCGGCTCGAGCAGCTTGCCGCCAAGATCGCCGATACGCTGGCGGCGTCGACCGCGGGCTGAGACGCTGCCTGGGAATACGCCGAAAGCGCATCCCTCAACAAACCATAAGCCCTATTTCTTCTTGAGGACGTCGAGCGCGGCCGTGGTCATCGCTTCGACCGCGGTCGAGATCGTCGCCTGCGGATCGGGCGCCCAGAACGGGCTGTGGATCGACGGCAGCTTGGTGACGTCGCCCTTGACCGCGTCCCATTTGGCCTGGGGGACGCCGCCGACCCAGAACAGCAGCGACTGGATCGAGGTGTCGGCGAGATAATATTCGCTGAAATCCTCGCCGCCCATCTGCGGCTTGGTGGTGACCACCCGGTCCTTGCCGAAGCGCGCGGTGAAGACGTCGGCGATGTGGGTCGTCAGCGCGTGGGTGTTGAAGGTCGCCGGGGTGAACTGATCCTGCTGGGTCACCACCGGCATCAGATCGTCGGGCAGGCCGGCGGCGATCGCCTCGCCCTTCGCGATCCGGGCGATGCCGTCGAGCAGATGCTGTCGCACCTCGGGCGTGTAGCTGCGCACGGTCAGTTGCAGCCGCGCGTCGGCGGGGATGATGTTGTGCTTGGTCCCGGCCTGGAAGCTGCCGACCGTCACCACCCCCGATTCGAGCGGATCGGTCTCGCGCGAGATCAGCGTCTGCAGCGTCGTCACGATCCGCGCGCCGAGCACGATTGGATCCTTGGCGAGGTGCGGATAGGCGCCGTGGCCGCCGACCCCCTTCACCAATATGTCGACCGAATTGACGTTGGCCATCGTGTAGCCGTCGACATAGCCGATCGTCCCGGCGGGCAGGCTCGCCGAATCATGGAAGGCGATCGCGACGTCGGGCTTGGGAAAGCGCTTGTAGAGCCCGTCCTTGAGCATCGCCCGCGCGCCCTGGCCGATCTCCTCGGCGGGCTGGCCGATCATCACCAGCGTGCCCGACCAGCTCGCCTTCATCGCCGCCATCCGCCGCGCGATGCCGATCCAGCTCGTCATATGGGTGTCATGGCCGCAGGCGTGCATCACCCCCGGGGTCTGGCTGGCATAGTCGACCCCGGTCTGTTCGGTGACCGGCAGCGCATCCATATCGGCGCGCAGCAGCAATACCGGGCCGGCGCCGTTCTTCAGTACCGCGACCACGCCGGTGCCGCCGACGCCGCTGGTCACCTCGAAGCCGGCCTTCTTCGCCTCGGCGGCCATGATCGCCGCGCTGCGCCCTTCCTTCAGGCTCAGCTCGGGATGGACGTGGAGGTCCTTGTAGATGGCGATCAGCGAAGGCATGTCGGCCTCGACCGCCTTGTTCAGCGGGTCCGACGCCGCCACCGCCGGCGCCGTCATCGCGAATGGCGCGAGCGTCGCGGCGAGCGCCAGCAGCGGCAGGCGAAACATGGTGGTCATCAGGGCCCCTTCGGTGTCAGTTCGATGATGTCGATCAGCGATTCCCAGCGCGGATAGGGAAAGGCGATCCGCCAGCGCGCCGGCCCGACCCGCTCGACGATTCCGGCCATGTCGCGCTCGGCGTCGCGCGCATAGGGCAGCGGCCGGGTCTCGTCGCCGAGCATCAGCGCGCCGAGGAAGATCATCCGCTGGCCGTCGTCGGAATAGATGGTGCCGACCGGGCGCTGCGATCCGTCGATCTTGGCGAAGCGCAACACCGGGCCATCGGCGGTGATCCGGCAGGTGAAGGCCGGATAGGCGACATAGTTGAGCTGCCCCTTGGTCTGGGCGCCCATCTTGATCACCCGGCATTTATAGTCGCCGGGGCCGAGGTCGGCGGTCTTGAGCGCGAGATCGGGCTTGAGCAGCATGCCTTGCGCGCTGATCTGCGGTCCGCTGCCCGCCGCGGTCGCCTTGTCGATCCCCGCCATCCAGGCAGTGCGCCATTTGGCGAGCCGGTCGCGGTCGGCCCCGGTGACGACCGCGCGCCAGTCGCCGACCGGCGGCTTGGGGGCCTCGGGGGTCTTGGGGCGTTCACCGCCGCCGCAACTGCAAAGCAGCCCGAGCACGGGCCCGAGCAGGGCGGTTCGGATCGGCCATGGGGCCGGTCTGGTCGGCGGCAAGGCGGGCAGATCCTTCCGGTGTGAAATCACGATGATCGAGACTGCCCGGCATCGGTGCGGTTGGCAAGCCACGGTCGCGGCAGCAGCATCGGGACCCGGCGGCGATAGCCGGCATAGGCGTCCTCGCCGAGTTCGGCGGCGAGGAAACGTTCCTCCTCGCGCGCCTTGAGCCAATAGCCGGCGACGAACAGCGGCAGGCCGACGATCGCGGTGACATTGGCGCGGATCGCGACGGTGGTGACCGCCGCGGCGATCAGCCCGGTGTAGATCGGGTGGCGGACGATCGCATAGGGGCCGGTATCGACGACATGATGATCCTGCTTGCGGGTCAGCGATGCCGACCACAGCCGGCCGAGGTGGAGGCGCGCCCACCAGGCGAAGCCCGCGCCGGCCGCCGCGAGCAGCACGAAACCCCATCGCGCGGCGAATGGCAGCCGCCACAGCGGCATCCACAGCGCGGCCACCGTCGCATCGATGTCGGCCGCCGGACCCCGCGGTAGCACGTAAACCAGCAGCAGCGCGAAGCCGGCGAAGGTGAACGGGCGATAGCGCCACTCGCGCGCCGCCGCCGGCCTGGCCACGGTCCTGTCGGCCCACGCCGCCGCGACGATCCACGACAGGCCCCACAGCGCCCAGATCGCGTATAATGCGACGAGCGCCGCGCGCATCAGCGCGCCACCGACCGGCACCATGCCGCAGCCGGCGTCACTGTGCGGTCCAGCCGCCGTCGATCGAGATGTTCGATCCGGTGATGCCCGCTGCCTCGTCGCGGCACAGATAGAGCGCCATCGCCGCGACCTGTTCGACGGTGACGAACTGCTTGGTCGGCTGGCCAGCGAGCAGCACGTCGTTCATCACCTGCTCGCGGGTCATGCCGCGCGCCTTCATCGTGTCGGGGATCTGCTTTTCGACCAGGGGCGTCCACACATAGCCGGGCGAGATGCAGTTGGCGGTGATCCCGAAGGTCGCGGTCTCGAGCGCGACGGTCTTGGTGAAGCCGGCCAGGCCATGCTTGGCGGTGACATAGGCGCTCTTGAACGGCGAGGCCGTCAGCGAATGCGCCGAGGCGGTCTGGATCAGCCGGCCCCATTTCTTCGACTTCATATAGGGCAGCGCCAGCCGGGTGGTGTGGAAGGCGCTGTTGAGGTTGAGCGCGATGATCAGGTTCCATTTGTCGACCGGAAATTCCTCGACCGGGGCGACATGCTGGACGCCGGCATTGTTGATCAGGATGTCGACCCCACCGAACGCCTCGGCGGCCTGCGCCATCATCGCTTCGATCTCTTCGACCTTGGTCAGGTCGTGGCCGCTATAGAGCGCCTTCGCCCCGCTCGCCGCCTCGAGCGCGATCCGTTCCTGCTCGATCGCCTGCGCGTCACCGAAGCCGTTGATGACGACGTTGGCGCCTTCGCCCGCCAGCACCTTGGCATAGGCCAGGCCGATGCCCGAGGTCGATCCGGTGACGAGCGCAGTCTTGCCCTTCAGGAACATGGAAATCTCCGTCCGTTAAGATGTCAGCGTGGGGTGAGGTCGAAGGCGGCGACCTTGCCGTCATAGATGTTGCGCGCGATCACCGCCGACTTGGTCATGGTCTCGGCGATCGCCTTGCGGCCCGCCTCGATATGCTCGGCCATCGTCCGCGCCGAAAATTCATAGTCGCGTGCCCCGCCTTCCCAGGCATTGGCACGGTAGATCAGCTGGACCAGGCTCAGCCCATATTCGTGGGTCATCGCCCTGACCGCGGCGACGTCGGGATCGTCGGCCATCGCCGCGGGCAGCTTCTTCAACAGCCGCTGCACCGCCTGATGTTCGCGGCGCAGCTTGAGCATCTGCGCCGAGACCTGCCGGGTCCGGCTCGAATATTGGATTTCCTTGGCGCGCGCGATCACGTCGCTCATCGTCCGTGGCGCCTCGTGCTGGGCGGCGAACAGGTCGACCTGGAAGACGAGCATGTCGGCCTCCTGATTGTCGACGACATGGGTGAGCGGGGTGTTCGAGACGATGCCCCCGTCCCACCACAGGCTGCCGTCGATCTCGACCGCGGGCAGCCCCGGCGGCAACGCCCCCGACGCCATGATGTGGCGCGCGTCGATGCGGTCGGTGCGGTTGTCGAAATAGCGGAAATTGCCGCTCTCGACCTCGACCGCGCCGACCGAGATCCGCATCGGGCCGTTGTTGAGCAGGTCCCAGTCGACCAGCTCGTCGAGGGTCTCGCGCAACGGCGCGCTCGAATAGAAGCTGGTCGCGCCCTCGCTGCCGGGCGGCGCCAGATAAGGCGAGAGCAGCCGTGGCCGGAAGAAGCCGGGCACCCCCGTCATCGCGACGGTCGCCGCCGCCATCTCGTGCAGCATCTCGCGCCCGCCGTCGCCGCCCCAGAACGGAAAGCTCGGCAGCGCGCCGGTCAGCCGCGTCCAGAAGGCCTTGAGCCGTTCGAGGCGCCGCTCGCACGGATTGCCAGCGATGATCGCGGCGTTGACCGCGCCGATCGAGATGCCGGCGACCCAGTCGATCTCGATCCGCGCAGCGTCGAGCGCCTCGTAGATGCCGACCTGATAGGCGCCGAGTGCGCCGCCGCCCTGAAGCACCAAGGCGACCTGGTCGGGCAGCGGCAATCCGGTGGAACTATGCTTGCGCGGCGCGACATCCGCCATTTCGAACCCGATCCGACTCTCGATATGTTGCGGCGCATCAAGCGCGTTATCGCGGCAAAGTTCCAGCGAAAAAGGGCCGACCCTAACGGCCGGCCCTTCCTCTCCCGGCGGCCCTCAGGGCCGCTCAAGCGCTGCGATCGATAATTGATCAATATGTGCCGGAAAAGGCCCGGTTGAGAATGTGCGGGCCGTCGCTGTGCTCGGTGTCCTTCCACGCCGCCTTCGCCTGGGCGGCGGTCCGGTTGATCTCGACCTTGTCGCCGACCTTGACGATCCACGACGACGGGATGCTGTGGTGATGGCCGCCGGCATCCTTGTCGGTGCGGGTCAGCAGGATGATGTCGCCGCGGACATGGTCGACCGTACCGATATGCTGGCCGTCGGATCCGACCACCTCCTGATGCTCCTGGATCTGGCGCAGCGACGAGCGCTGGCCGTCGCGGTTGGTGCGCCATGACCCGAAATCATCGTTGAAGCGCGACTGATGCTCACGGCGGTAATCGGCATAGTCGCGGTCGAGATCGTCGATCTGCCGCTGGCGCCATGCACGATAATTGGGATCGCGCCCCCAGCCGTCGTGATCGGGACCGGCGCCCAATCCGTAGCTGCTGGTCGCACCGGCACCGCGGCCGACCCCATAGGTCGCCCCGAAGCCGGCGTCCCAAGGGGCGGCACCCGCCATCAGCGGATCGACCGCGCCATAGCCCGATCCGTAATAATCGGCATAGCCATTGCGATCGGCGCTACCGTAGCGACGCTCATAGTCGCGCTGCTGGATACGCTCGTCCCAGCGGCGGCGGCGCTCGGCCTCCTCGTCGCCGAACCAGGACCGCACTTCGTCACCGGCACGGTCGAAGAAGCCACGATCGTCATAGTCATAGCCGCGCGGTCGCCGGTCGCCGCCGAAACGCTCGTCGGCGGTCCGGTTGTCGTCGAACCGGTCGGGCCGGCGCGCTTCGCGGTCGCGATAACCATAGGGTGTGTCCTGACGGTAGCGGCGATCGTCCTGATAGCGGTCGCGATGGCCTTCGTGGCGGCCGCCTCGTTCATAACCCATTGCATCCTCCTGATATTCTAAAAGGCGACCGGGCGGCGTCAAAGGGGAAAGCCGCCGCCCGATCTATGGGTGCAAAACGTCTCGAGCTGGGCGCCGTTCCTGCGGGACCGACCAACGGGGGCGGCACAGCGGCGGACCGTTGTGGCGCGGAACAGGGTCGTCGAGAGATTCGGTATCGGGGTGCAATCAGGGCATTGCATCGGCCATGCCGTGTCGCTAGAGGAGGCGCCGGCTGGTGCGGGGCTGTAGCTCAGATGGGAGAGCGCTGCAATCGCACTGCAGAGGCCAGCGGTTCGATTCCGCTCAGCTCCACCAGCCATCCTCCTTTGCAACATCGCTTTTCTTGCCTGCGATATTGCGTCATGGGGTCACCATGGCCGATGGTGTGAAACTCCACGAAAGCTGGCGCGAGCCGCTCAAACCCGAATTCGAGAGCCCCTATATGGCGGCGCTCAAGAGCTTCCTGCTCGCCGAGCGCGAGCAGGGCAAGCGGGTGTTCCCGGCGGGCGGCGAATGGTTCCGTGCGCTCGATCTCACCCCGCTCGACTCGGTGCGGGTCGTGATCCTCGGCCAGGATCCCTATCACGGGCTCGGCCAGGCGCATGGCCTGTGCTTCAGCGTGCGGCCCGGGGTGCGGCCGCCGCCGAGCCTGGTGAACATCTACAAGGAACTCCACACCGACCTCGGCCTCGCCCGGCCCGATCATGGCTTTCTCGAACATTGGGCGAAGCAGGGAGTGCTGCTGCTCAACAGCGTGCTCACCGTCGAGATGGGGCTGGCGGCCTCGCATCGCGAGCGTGGCTGGGAGCGGTTCACCGACGCGGTGATCCGGCTGGTCAACGCCAAGGCCGATCCGGTCGTGTTCATGCTGTGGGGCAGCTACGCTCAGAAGAAGGCGGCCTTCGTCGATTCGACCGACAAGGGCGGGCGCCATCTGGTGCTGAAGGCCGCGCACCCCTCGCCGTTGTCGGCGCATAACGGCTTTTTCGGCTGCCGCCATTTCTCGAAGGCCAATGGCTTTCTCGAGGCGCATGGGCTGGCGCCGATCGACTGGTCGCTGCCGCCGGTCTGATATTGCGCCGGTCGGGCGGAGCCCGGTCGCCCGTTCCGCGTTCTTGGAATCGAAACCAAGAAGGAGAGCGATGATGGCGAGCAGAACCCTGGCCGATCTGTCCGAAAAGATGCGCGACATCGATTTCACGATGTTCTCGACCCGCACCGAAGGCGGCGCGCTGGGCGCGCGGCCAATGAGCAACAATCGCGAAGTCGATTATGACGGCGACAGCTATTATTTTGCCTATGACGATGCGCTGATGGTCGACGACATCGCCCGCGACCCGCAGGTCGGACTGAGCTTCCAGGGCTCGTCGGGCGTGCTGTGGCAGCGTCCCTTCTTCGTCGCGGTCGAAGGGCGCGCCGAACTGATCCACGACAAGGGCCGATTCGAGCAACATTGGACCAAGGGGCTCGATCGCTGGTTCGAGGACGGCGTCGACACGCCTGGGCTGGTGATGATCCACGTCCATGCCGAGCGCATCCATTATTGGGATGGCGAGGACGAAGGCGAATTGCGGGTGTGAGATCGGCCGAGGGCGAGCGGCGGCCTTGTGCCGCCGCCGCGCCCGACCGATATGGGGATCATGAACCTGATCTCGATCCTCATCGGCCTCGTCGCGCTCGGTTTCGCGATGGTCGCCTTCGTGCCGCTGCTCGGCTGGCTCTATTGGTTCATCATCCCGATCGCGCTGCTGGGACTCGGGATCGGCTCGCTGGCGCGCGGTACCGCCGGGCGCAATCTCAACATGGTGGTGATCGTCGTCGGCGTGATCCGGCTGATCATCGGCCACGGCATCTTCTGACCGGACGTATCACACGCCCTTGTTGAGCAGAGCCTCGACCGCGTTGATGTCGCCCGCGGTGAAGGCGAGGCCGCTCGGCTTGTCGGCAGGCGCGGCGTAGAAGAAGAAGGGGGTGCCGAAGCCGCCGCCCTCGATCAGTTCGTTGGCGATATTGGTCGCCGCCGCCTGCACCTGGTCGGCGATCGCCGGATTGTCCGAGTCGGCGCGCGCGGTCAGCTTGCCCGCCATATATTGCTCATATTCGGCGGCGGTGGTGGTCGAACGGTAGAGATAGTTGAGGATGTGGCGATCCTCGCCCGGCCAGGGGTAGACGATGTAGCGCATCTCGAGATGGCGAAAGCCGTTGGCATAGAGATGATGCACACCCTGGCAGACCAGGCAGCTGCGGTTGGTGAACATATAGCAGACGTCGCCCGACGGATTGCCCTCGCTGGCGGGCGCGCGGATCGCGGGAAGCGACTGGATCAGCGGCCAGAAGGTCGCGAGCGCGCGCTGGAGCGGATCGTCCTCGAGTTCATATTGCAGGACCTGCGCCTGCAGGACGCCGAGCGGCATGGTGCCAAGAGCGAACGCCGAACCCAGCGCCAGCAGTCGTCGCCTGTCGATTTCCATGACCGTCCCACCCACGCACCGCAACATCCGCCGAGCTTTTGCCTCACGGCGACTGTTGCGTCCATCCCGAGCGATCAGACGGGTGAAGCGCCTGCGACCGCCAGCGATCGTTCAGAACAGGCGCAATTGTTCGGAGAGCGGCCAGCGCCCGAGCGCAACATGTTCGGTGATGCCGACCAGACTGTGGATCAGCACCAGATCGCCCGCATGCCAATGGATCGGCCTGATCGGACCGACCTTCGGTTCGAGCGGCCCATAGCCCAGCGTGACATGCGGGTTGAAATTCCAGCCGCGTCGGGCGCGAATTTTCCGGCCCTGCCGCATTGCGGCCAGTTGCGCATGGAGGTCCTTCAACGCGGCGGTCCCCGTCGGTGCGAGCGCGCTCGTCCCGTTCCAGCTCGTCGACCGGGTCAGGTGGAAATCGAACGCGGCGACCGATATCGCCTCGGCGACGGCGGTCATGTCGTCGACGAGCATCGCCGAGGGCGGCGTCGCCATGTCGTCGATCATGTCCAGCGTCAGGTGGAAACGATCCTTGCGTATCCGCCCGCCGACGAAGGTCTGGCGTCTGCATTCGAGATCGATCCGGTCGGCGACGATCACCGGCGGCAGCAGCGCGAAGAAGAGCTGGTGCAGCGGTTCACGCGCTGCTGCAGCCCGCGCCGCCACGATCAGTCTCCGAGCGCCCAGCGGGCCAGCACGCGATGCTCGGTCAGGCCCAGCAGGCTGTGGATCAGCACGACCTCGTCGGCACGCCAGCTGATCGGCCAGATCTGCTTGCGATAGGTCTCGCGGGCGCCATAGGCGATCGTCACATGCGGATCGAAACGATAGCCGCGGCGCGTCCAGCCGGGCACCGCCGCCATCGCCAGCCCGAGCTTCTCCTGGAACGCCTTGAGCACCGGCATATGGTCGCCGGGTCGCAGCACGACATGGTCGCCATTGCTGACCGCCTCCTGCAGCGCGATCCTGAGCGGCGGACCACTGAGCGCAGAAGCCGCCTCGATCACATCGCCGACCAGTTCGGTCGAGGGCATGAACGGCAGGTCGAGCGGGAACAGCGTCATGTGCAGCCGATGATCGAGCATCCGCGTGCGCACCGGCCCGATCATATCGCGGATCGCGCCGATCTCCTCGATCGCCCCCTCGGTCGGGCGCAGGGCGAAAAACAGGCGGTGAAAGACAAGTTGCTCAGGATCGTCGTGCCGTCGGAGCTGCGTCATCGGGATACTCCCTCTTCGCGTTCGTGCCGCCCGCCATATGGAACAAAACAGGAACATTGTCCAGTCTTTATCCACAGCCCCAACGAATGGCGACTCGCGGGGTTCACTGCTCAGCCAAATTGGCTGTGGATAAGCTTCGCGTGGCTTTGGCGGCGCGGCCATGTATGCCGCGTCCGGCTATCGAGAGGACCGAAGAATGCAGGGTGAAGACGAAGATTTCGTCTATGACGAGGCGAGCGGCGAATGGATCAGCGCCGCCGACGCGCGGGCCAAGGCGACCGACGTCGACGGCATCGAAGTCCGCGATGCGGTGGGCAATCTTCTCGCCGACGGCGATCAGGTGACCCTGATCAAGGATCTCGTGGTCAAGGGCGCCGGACAGACATTGAAGCGCGGCACGCTGATCAAGTCGATCCGCCTGACCGGCGATGCGCAGGAAATCGACTGCAAATTTGACGGGATCAGGGGCCTCGTCCTGCGCGCGGAGTTCGTGCGCAAGCGCTGAAGGCGCGTTTGGGTGCGCCTTTGGCGCATGCCGCCTCGAAAATGCGCTCTTCCGCGCATTTTCCAAACAGGCTTTGAGCGCCTGCGCGACCGTTTGTAACAGAAGATGGCAGGCCGTCGTTACCTTGCCGCAAGGTTGGGACATCCACGCGCAACGGCGCCGGCGCATCTGGTCGGGAGAGGAGCGCGGGTGGACCCCCATCGATATCCGCGCTCCTCACCACCGGAGAGGCGTTGGCATGAATCACGACATCGAAGACCATGATCGCGGCCTCGCGCACGATCTCGAGATCATCGCACGGCAGATGATGGGCCGCCGCCGCGCGCTCGCCCTCTTCGCCGGCGCCGGCACCAGCGCGTTGCTCGCCGGCTGCGGCGGGGGCGGTGGCACCGATTCGAGTTCGTCGACGACCGCGTCGACGTCGACGACGAGCACCACCACGACCGGAACGACGACCACCACGGGCACGACCACCACCACAGGTACGACCACGACGACGACCGGCCAGTGCATCGCCGATCCGGCCGAGACCGCAGGACCCTATCCCGCCGACGGCACCAACAGTTCGAGTGGCTCGACCAGCAATGTCCTGGTGCAGAGCGGCGTCGTGCGCAGCGACATCCGGGCGAGCTTCATCAGCTCGACCACGGTCGCCCAGGGGGTGCTGACCACGATCACCCTGACCGTCGTCAACGTCAACAACAGCTGCGCGCCGCTGTCGGGCTATGCCGTCTATCTGTGGCACTGCAACGTCGATGGCAATTACTCGCTCTACAGCGTGCCGACCGAAAGCTATCTGCGCGGGATCCAGGTCACCGACGCCAATGGCCAGGTCACCTTCACCACCATCTTCCCCGCCTGCTATTCGGGCCGCTACCCGCATATGCATTTCGAGATCTTCTCGAGCCTGTCGGGCGCGACCAGCGGCCGGGTCGCGCTGCTGACCTCGCAGCTGGCGATGCCGCGCGACGTCTGCAACACCGTGTTCGCGACCAGCGCCTACAGCAGCAGCGTCAGCCGCTTCGCCAGCGTGACCACGTCGAACGACAATGTCTTCGGCGACAACACGACGGCGCAGATCGCGGCGATGACCCCGACGATGACCGGCAGCGTCGCGGCGGGCTATGTCGCGACCGTGACGATCGGCGTCGCGCTCTGACCGGCTCCCATCGCCGGCCCGCATTTTTTCCCTTTCGCTGGCGGTAAATCGACACCGTTCAGCTCAGCGCAATCGCCAGACGCGCATCGACGCCGTAGGAAATCGAACCTCCGGCAAGAAAGAAGCGACGGATTTCCGCCGCTTGTGCGTTGAAGCCCTATGAAGGATATCGACACCGCCATCGCGCTCAACCGTTTCGGTCTCGGCGCGCGTCCCGATCAGCCGCCGCCGGCCGACCCGAAGCGCTGGCTGCTCGACCAGTTCGGCCGCTACGAGGTGCGCCCGGCGGCGTGGGCGGCGATGCGGTCGACCCCCGACCTCGCCCGCGACTTCACCGACGACCGGATGGACATGAAGACGTCGACCGGCGACGCGAAGATGGCGGTGCACAAGCAGCTGCGCGACGACAGCATGGAAGTCTACCGCCAGGGCGTGAACGCCCGCGGCGCCAGCGCGATCATGACCTCGACCCCGTTCGTCGAGCGGCTCGTCCATTTCTGGGCCAATCATTTCGCGCTGTCGGCGGAGAAGCTGGCGATCCTGCCCTATATCGCCTCATTCGAGGCCGAGGCGATCCGTCCCAACGTCCTCGGCAAGTTCGAGACGATGCTGCTCGCGGTCGAACGCCATGTCGGGATGGAGCTCTATCTCGACCAGGATCGCTCGGTCGGCCCCGACAGCCCCTTCGCGGTGCGCGCGGCGGCGACCGGCAAGAAGCGCGGCCTCAACGAGAATCTCGCGCGCGAGATCATGGAGCTGCACACGCTCGGGGTGCGTTCGGGCTATACCCAGGCCGACGTCACCGAACTGGCCCGGGCGATGACCGGCTGGGGGATTGGCGGGCTCGGTCAGGCGCCGCGCACCGACGGCGGCCAGCCCGGCACCTTCCAGTTCCGCGCGGGGCTGCACGAGCCCGGCCGCCGCACGATCCTCGGCAAGGTCTATGATCAGCAGGGCGAGGCGCAGGCGCGGGCGATCTTCCACGATCTCGCGCTGGCGCCGGCGACCGCCAACCATATCGCCACCAAACTCGCCCGCCATTTCGTCGCCGACGATCCGCCGCCGGCGCTGGTGCGCCGACTGTCCGACGCCTATCGCGCCAGCGGCGGCGACCTGCCGACGCTGTACCGCACCTTGATCGAGGCCCCCGAGGCCTGGGCGCCGGCGCCGACCAAGTTCAAGACGCCATGGGACTGGTTCCTGTCGGTCGGGCGCGGCATCGGCATGCGCGAGCTCGGCGAGGTCGACGTGTCGCGGGTGATGCAGCAGCTCGGCCAGCCGGTGTGGAAGCCGGGATCGCCGGCCGGCTATGACGACATCGCCGCGAGCTGGGCCGCGCCCGATGCGCTGGTCCGCCGGGTCGAGGTCGCGCAGCGTTTCGCGTCGCGGATCGGCGACCGGCTGTCGTCGGACAAGCTCGCCCCGCAACTGCTCGGCGGCACGCTGAGCGAGGCCACTGCCAAGGCGATCGCCGGGGCCGACAGCCCGCCGACCGGGCTGGTGCTGCTGTTCGTGTCGCCCGAGTTCCAGAGGAGATGACGATGAATCTCGACCGTCGCGCCTTTCTTCGTTCGGCCGGCCTCGGCGCGGGCCTGTTCTTCGTCGCCCCCCAGCTCGCGATGGCGGTCGCGCCGGGCAAGCGCCGCTTCGTGTTCGTGATCCAGCGCGGCGCCGCCGACGGGCTCGACACCGTCATTCCCTATGCCGATCCGAGCTATGCGAAGCTGCGCGGCGCGATGGCGATCGATCCGGCGACCGCGACCAAGCTCAACGGCAGCTTCGCGCTCCACCCCTCGCTGGTCGAGACCGCGAAAATGTACCAGCAGGGGCAGGCGGCGTTCGTCCATGCGGTCGCCTCGCCCTATCGTGACCGCTCGCATTTCGATGCGCAGAATGTGCTCGAGACCGGTGGTCTGAGCCCTTATGCGATCAAGGATGGCTGGCTCAACCGCTTGGTCGGGCTGATGCCGCGGCGCGAGGACGAGGCGATCGCCTTCGCCTCGACCCTGCCGCTGGCGATGCGCGGCCCGGTGAGCGTCGCCTCCTACGCCCCCTCGGCGTTGCCGCAGGCGACCGACGATCTGCTGATGCGGGTCGGCCAGCTCTACAATGGCGACACCCAGCTCCACGGCCTGTGGTCGGCGGCAATGGAAGCGCGCGGCCTCGCCGGCGACAGCGGCGCCCGTCAGGATCCGGCGAGCCTCGGCCGGCTCGCCGCGACCTTCCTGTCGAAACCGAACGGGGTGCGGATCGCGATGCTCGAAATGGGCGGCTGGGACACCCATAGCGGCCAGACCGGCCGCCTCACCCAGCAGCTCAAGCAGCTCGACGCGATGCTCGCGGCATTGCGCACCGGACTCGGCCCGGCGTGGAGCGACACCGTCGTGCTGGTCGCGACCGAATTCGGGCGCACCGCGGCGGCCAACGGCACCGGCGGCACCGATCATGGCACCGGATCGGCGGCGCTGCTGCTCGGCGGTGCGCTCAAGGGCGGGCGGGTGATCGGCGATTGGCCGGGCCTCGCCCCCTCGGCGCTGCTCGAGGGCCGCGATCTCAAGCCGACCACCAATCTCGACGCGCTGATCGCCGGCACCGCCGCCGAAACGCTCGGCCTCGACCCGGCGCTGGTCGCGCGCACATTGTTCCCGACCGGCACGGTCAGGCCGGTCGAGGCGATCGTGCGGGCGGCTTAGGCCTTCCAGCGGAGCGAGAGGCAGGTCAGTCCGGCGTCGATCCGTTCGATATGGCTGGTGTCGACCGCGATCAGGTCGTAGCCCGCCTGGGCCAGCCGGTCGGCGGTGCGGCGATGCTGGCCCGGGACGATCAGCCGGTCGTTGATCCGCAGCACATTGGCGGCGGGCAGTTCGGCGGGATCGACGATGATCAGCCGGAAGCCTTCGAACAGCCCGCTCGCCGCGGCGGCGGGCGTCGCCACCATCGTCTCCTCGTCGGCGAGGCTCGCCTGGGTCTTGAGGTGGAGCGCGACCCGCGGCGGATCGACGATCCGCGCGGTCCTGCCGAAATCCTCGAGCAGCCTGGCGAGGGCGGCAGCGCCGGCGCGATCGGTCCGCTCCGACAGGCCGATCATCACGCAGGCCGGAGTGACGAGGATATCACCGCCATCGACCTGCCCGGCCGCCACCGCCTCGATCCGCCCGAAGCGTTCGGCAAGCGCCGCGTGGAGCAGCGCCGCCTCGCCACGCCGGCTCGGCGCGCCCGGGCGCAGCATGATCGCGCCCTCGGTGAACACCAGCGCGGGATCCTCGACGAAGATCGCGTCGGGATGCGCATCGACCGGATCGAGCCGCTCGACCGCGACCCCGGCTTCGGTCAGTGCCGCCGCATAGGCCATATGTTCGGCGAGCACGCCCGCGAAGGTCGGCCCAGGGCCGTCATGGGCGCGCAACCCGTCGACGACCGAGGGCGAGGGGTGACGGACGATGGCCCGGTCGAAATCGAAGCAGCGCATCGCCCCATCTAACCGAACCGCGTCAGGATGCGTAGAGCCGCTGCCATCGGCTGGGTACCGGCGTGGGCACGCTGGAGAATGTCGCCGCCGGCCAGTGCCCGCCGATCCGATCGGCCAGCACGCGGTTGCCGTCGCGATATTCGGCGTCGATCATCGTCAGCAGGTCGGGGCCGAGCAGATCGCCGGTGCCGAGCGGGCGGCCGAAGCGCCCGCTCGCGCCGGCGCGGCGCATCAGCCGGCGGCTGGTCTTGTACCAATAGGGGATGTGGACCAGGCAGCTCTTGTCGGCGACCGCGCGCGCGGTGAAGCGGTTGGCGATCCGCATCGCGATCAGCAACGCCCGGCTGAGCGCGGGATTGGCGCAGCCGAGGTCGAGCCGCTCGATCGGCACCTCGAGGCCATGGTCCCGCGCGAAACCCCGCAGGAAACCATGTGGTCCGGCGCGGAAATCCTCGTAGCGATAGACATGGACCCGGTCGCGGCCGAACAGCGCATCATAGTGCGCGATCAGCCGGTGATAGGCGAAATGCTCGAAGCGGAAGCACGGCACTTCGTCATGTTCGGGGGCATTGGGGCTGAGCCAGCTGCGCCCGAGCAGATAGCGGTGGATGCCATGGGTGCCGCCGCCCTTCACATATTGGAGATAGGCCGACGCGATCGCATCGGCTTGGTTGCGCACGACGATGACGATGCGCGCATCGGGCAGCGCCGCCTTGATGCGATGACCGACGTCCTTCGACAGGCAGCCGGCGAGCCCGCCATTGTGGAGCCCGCCGCTCAGATTCTCCTCGCACAGGATCGCGCGGTCGAGATCGGGGCCGAGCCTGCGTCGAGCGGTCGCGCCGTCATATTCGAAGGCGCCGGGAGTCAGCAGCGCGGCGCGGACCTGGCGCTGTGCGATATAGCGACGCCCTTCGACCGCGGGATAGAAATGCCGCTGAAACCAGGTCGTCGCGGTCTTGTGATAGCCGATATGGACGATCGGCCCGGTCGTCGGATGAGCGCTCATGCCGCGGCCCTTGCCGGACCCGGACAGAACAGGCGGCTCGAGACCGTGATCGCACCGAGGCAGATCAGGCTGTGGCGCTGCCATGACAGATTTTCGGCGGCCCAGCGGCGCGCGCGCTCGCCGACCGCCGCGCACAGCGCGCGATCCGACAGCAGCGCGGTGAGCGCGTCGTGGATCGCCTCGACCGACCGCCCGTCGACGACGAAGCCGGTCTCGCCGTCGCGGATGAACTCAGACGGGCCGCCATCCTTGCCGACGATGCAGACCAGCCCGCGCGCCATCGCATCGGCGACGCTGATCCCGAATCCCTCGATCTCGCGCCCGTCCTCGAGTGCGATCTGCGGATGGAGGAAGATGTCGGCCTCGGCCTGGAGCTGTTCGAGCAGGATATCGTCGACATAGCCGAGCAACTGGACCTGGCCGCCCATCGCCATATGGTCGATCCGGTCCTGCAGCTGCTCCATCTGCTCGCCGCGGCCGACGATCGCATAGTCGAGCCGGTGGCCGTCATAGAGCGTCGAGGCCACCGCCATCAGCGCGCCGCCGATATTCTTGCGCGGGACCAGCCGGCAGACGGTCAGCAGCTGGGCGGGGCCGATACCGCGCGCGAAGATGGTCGGGGCGGGCCGTGCGGGGGCCGGGGCGGTGCCGTTCCAGGCGACGACGATCTTGTCGGCGAGCTGCGGCAGCCGCTCGAGCAGCAGTGCGCGGGTGGTCTCGCTGACCGCGACGATCCTGGTCGCGCGTTCGAGCACGAAGCGCATCAGCCGGAACGCCGCCCCGCGCGGCCGGCCGATCTCGCGGCCATGGACGGTGACGATCAGCGGCACGTCGAACGACAGCGCCGGGATCGCCGCGCGCCAGGTGCAGGCATGGATCGCCTGCGGGCGCGGCATCGTCTTCCAGGCCTCGCGCAGCGCGCGCGCCAGTTTGGCATAGACGCCGAGCCGCGATCCCGGGCCGACGTCGATCAGCCGGTTGTCGCCCTGCTGCGCCTGCCTCGGGCCGATCGACGACTGGATGAACATCGTCACCGTCCAGTCGAGCTCGGCATAGGCCGATCCGACTTCGCGCGCGTAGGTCTGCACCCCGCCCTCGTCGGGGGCGAACACCCGCGAGACCATCCAGATCGCGGAGCCCGTCGACGCTGCGCGCTCAGTCATGACGCGCCCGGCGCAGCACGAAATCGCCGATCGCGCGGGCGGCGCGGGCGGCGCTGCTCTGGTCGCGAATGTCGAACGTGTCGCGCAGCCCCCTCCACTGCGCGGGCAGGTAGACGTCATGGTCGGCGCGGGCCCTGTCGACCGCGTCGATCAGCCCGGCGGCATCGTCGAGCACCGGCCCATAATACCAGTGGCGGTAATTGGGATCGTCCTCCCACGCCGCCTCATGCCCGTTGAGGAACAGGCAGGGGCGCGGCATCTGCATATATTCGTAGATCTGGCTGCTGACGTCGCCCAGATAGACGTCGGCGATCGCCGGATAGGTCATGTCGCACGACATCGTGCTGCCCAGATCGACATGGATATTGGGCAGCCCCGCGAACGGCGCCAGCGCGCGTTCGGCCTGGGCGCGCTCGCGGCGATTGTCGAACAGCTTCACATGCGGCGCGACGATCAGATTGTAGCGCGGGTCGCCCGCGAACTTGCGCACCACCTCCTCGCCGAACGCGAACCAGGACGACAGCCGCTTGTTGCAATGCGGGTTGTAGAGCACCGTCGGCCGGTGCTCGGCGAACAGCCTGGGCAGGGTCGGGCGCAGCCAGTCGACCGCGTCGAACTTGGGATAGCCGACCACCGCATGCGCCCCTTCACGGATCAGCCCGGCCTCGAGCATCCGCCGCTGCTGCTTCTCGCCCGCGACCAGTGCGAAATCGAACTGGCGGATGCGCCTGTCATAGCCGACAGCGCGGTCGCCGGCGCCGTGCGCGGTGTGCACGAACAGCGGCCGGTGCACGCCGAGATGGCGCAGCAGCAAAGACGTGCGCTCGGGCACGACGATCGCGTCGAACTGCGCCAGCCGCCGCGCCGACGCGGCGAGCGTCAGCAGCTTGGGCGGGATCGACGATCCGGTCATCCGCGCCATCGCCTGCAGCCGCGGGCCGCCGGCGACCTCGAACTGGATCGGCCCAGCCTGCGCCGCATCGACCAGCCGGCGGGCGAGGTCGACATGCGCCTGGGTCGCCGCGAGCATGCACACGGTGAAGCGCGGATCGCGCGACATCTCGATCGCGATCGGCGCGACGTGCAGGACCTGGTGGACCTGCGCGTTCAGGAAGAAGCAGACGCGGCGCGGGGCGAGGCGCGTCCAGCCCATGGTGGTCGACGCCACCAGCTCTTGGCTTTCCAGGAAGGTCATGCTGCTTCTCCGATCGGGGGAGCAACAGAGTGGGACGCGCGCGTATCGCGCGAATGTCCGCTTTTTTGCGCCGACATTGCGTCGATGAAATCTTTCGGAGGGTGCGACGGCCTCGCCTACTCCACAGACTCCAAATCCCGTTCGTGTCGAGCGAAGTCGAGACACGCTATGCTACCGCGGGGTGTCTCGACTTCGCTCGACACGAACGGATCAATCGGAACCCCCGCTTACAACCCGATCCGCAGCGACGCCCGCACCGCCAGCGCGGTGCGGCTCTGCTGCTGCTCGGCGCTGACCTCGCCGCCGATCCGGAAATCCTCGTTGCCGCCGGTCACCCGCACCCGGCCGAGATAGCCGCTCGCGCGCTCCTCGGCGGTCAGCCGATACTGGTCGCCGTCGGTATAATTTGCGACAGTGTCGCCCAGCGCGCCGGCGAGGATCTGTCGGCGGCCGCCCTCGATCTCGATTCGCGAGAAGCTGCCCTCGCGTTCGTTGCGGCTGAGCTCATAGCCGATCGCGACCGTTCCGCTGGCGGCGAGTTCGTCGCTGGTGCGGTGTGCGATCGACAGGTCGAACGCGGTGCCGCCGCCGCTCTCGCTGTGCGCCTGTTCGCTCAGCCGATAATAGTCGATGCTCGCGACCGGGCGGATCGAGAAGCTGCCGAACCGCGCCTGGTACGAAACCCCGCCGCCGGCCGAGGCGAGCAGCGCCCCCCAGCTGTCCTTGGCGGTGCGCTCGATGTCGTCACCGTCGAGGGTGCCGCTGAAATAGCGGTGGGAGCGCAGTGACAGATGCGCGATCGATCCGCGGGCATCGGCGTGGAGGCCGCCCCACTCGCCGCTCCAATAGCCGGTCAGCTCGAACTGGCTGGCGAACAGATTGTTGCGGTTGTGCGGCACCGTCACCTCGTCGGCCATATAGGCGAGCGACACCCCGACCCGGCCGAGTCCGCCGATCCGCTGGTCCATGCCGCCGCCGAAGCCCCAGCCGCGCGCGGTATAACCTTCGTTGGCGTCGAGCTTCTTGGTCGTCGTCCAGCCGATCTCCTGCAACCAGAAGCCGGTGCTGCCGAACTGGAAGCGCGGGGTGCCGTCGTCGGCCGCGGCGCGCGCGAAGGCGCGCGAGCCCTGGGTCGCCGCCTCGAACACCCCGCCCGATTCGATCGGCATCATCTGCGCATAGGCGTTCAGGAACGTCGATTGGGTGGTCAGGCTGGTGAACACCCCCGCCATCTCGTCGTCGGTGCCGAGCGCCTTGTAGATCGCGTCATAGGCGGCGGCGCGCGACCGGGTCAGGCCGAGCTCGCTCGCGCTCTTGCGGCGCAGGTCGACATTGACGAAGCCGGCGCCGTCGTCGGCGCTGATCGTTCCGACATACAGATAAGGCAGGTTGGTGGTCACCGCCGCCAGGCCGGCACTGCCGGTCAGCGTGCCCGCGGTCAGCACGGTGAAGCTCTGCGCTCCGTCGACCAGGCTCGAGACGCTGATCGACAGCTTGGCGCCGCTCGCGATGCTGGCCGTGCCGGCGACGTCGAACCGGGTGCTGGTGCCCGCGACCGGATCGACGGTGATCCCCAGCACGCCCGCCGACCCGATCGACAGCGACGACAGCGCGACCGTCGGCGTTCCGGTCAGCTTGAGGCTGCCGTTGGTCAGGCTGAGCGCCAATCCGCCGCCGCTGTCGATCGCCCCGCTGAAGCTGGCGCCGCCGTCGATCGTCAGGCTGTTCGCGCCCGCGCCGAAGCTCGCGGTCCCGCTATAGGCCGAGGTTCCCGCCAGCGTCAGACTGTCGTCGCCCGCGCCGAGGTCGAGATCGCCGGTCAGCACCGTATCGCCGCTCAGCGCGATCACATCGTCACCGGCCCCGGTCGAGATCGCGCCGGTGATCCTGCCGTCGGACGCGCTGATCCGGTCGTTGCCCGATCCGGTCAGGATCGCGCCGGCGATCACCGGCGCGGCGGCGTCCGTGACGCTGCTCAGCGACTGGTCGATCGACACGCCGGAACTGTTGGCCGACAGATCGATCGCGGTCGCCGCCGAAATCGTGCCCTGGTTGACGATCGCGGTCAGGCTGCCGCTGAGGTCGGCGATGCCGGCGGCGGTGCCGGTACCGAGTGTGGTGGCGCTGATCGTCCCGCTGTTGGTGAGGCTGGAGACGGTCGCGCCGCTGCGGATCAGCACCGCCCAGGACGAGATCATGTCGCTGCTGGTACCCTGCGCGGTGATCGTGCCGCTGTTGACGATCGCCGGCACCGACGCGCCCGCACCGATGTCGATCGCGGTCGCGCTACCCGCGACCGTATAGGCGCCGATCGTCCCGCTGTTCGAAAGCCCGCCGGCGATCGAGACCGTACCGCCGAGCCCGCCGATCTGCAGCGCGGTCGCGTCGAACGTGCCGAACGTGGCATAGGATTCGATCAGCCCCTTGTTGACCAGGCCGTAGGCAATGCCCGACACCGCCCCGATCGCGATCGCATTGCTGGCCGATCCGATCCGCAGCGCCGGGGCGCTGCCATAGGAATAGATCGCGTTGGTGCTCTCGCTGCTATCGGCGACCCCGTCGCCATCCTCGTCGGTGTTGCCGGTGTCGGTATCGGTCGGCGGCGCGTCGAGCAGCACCCCGCCGCTGACGCTGCCGGCGATGCTCACCGCCGGTCCGCCCTGCAGCAGGTCGTCGGCATCGAGCGCGGCCAGCGCGGCCGAGGTGGTCACCGAGGTCGATCGATAGCCGGTTGCGGTCGTGGTGCCCTGCAGGGTCAGCGACCCTGCGATGTCGCCGTCGATCGCCAGCGCGGTCGCGTTGGCCCCGACCACCGACACTGTGCCCCCCATCACCACATTGCCGGTGACGCGGTTCAGGTGGATGCCATAGCTGTTGTCGCCGGTGACCGCGATCGTTCCGCTTTCGGTCAGGTTGCCGACCAGCGTCCCGTCGATCGCGATGCCCGCCGACGCATTGCCCTCGATCGTCGTCGTGCCGCTGTCGACGATATTGCCGGTGAAGCTGCCGGTGCCGGCGATGTGGACGCCATAGCGCCCGGTGCCGGTCGCCAGCGGGCCGTCATTGTCGCCGTCGCTGTCGCTGTCGGTCGCGGTGGTCGATTCGGTCAGGCTGATCGTGCCGCTGTTGGTGATCGTGCCGGCCAAGCCCGTTGTGCTGGTCGTCGTCGCGCCGATGCCGGTGGCATTGTCGACATCCTCGAAGCTGATCGTGCCGGCGTTGGTGACGCTGTTGTTGCTGTCGATCGTCACCGCTGTGCCGGCGGTGGGCTTCACGCTGCCGGCGCTGGTGATGCTGATGTCGTCGGCGGCGCCCGACGCGGCGGTCGACGTGCTCAGATTGGCGGTGCTCGCGGTCGATATGCTGGTGGCCGCCCACGCCGCGGGGGAGGACGTCATCAGCGCCACCGGCGTGAGGCAGGTGGCAGCGAGCAATGTGCGCATGGGGGCTCCGGGCTGGTTGAGCCCCGACCCCTGGTCGCATCGCTTTGCCTATCCATGTCGAAATATTGCGAAATATTTCGGCGCCGATGCATATTGCGCAAAAGCGTCGAGCGGAAACGCCTGACGCTCGTCGAGCGGAATCAGTGGTGCGTCGATCCGCGGGCGTGTAGAGCGCCGCCGCTGCTAGGCGGTGTTGCCACAGAGGACAGATAAGCCGCGCGATGACGAGTACCGGGCTGGAAGCGATATTTCTGGAAAACCGGGACCGGCTGCGGCGCTTCCTCGTCGCGCATGGCGCGGGCGATGCTGCCGACGATCTGTTGCAGGAACTCTGGCTGAAGATCGCCGCCGCTCCCGACGGGCCGGTCGCCCAGCCTTTGTCCTATCTCTACCGCGCCGCCAACAATCTGATGCTCGACCGCTATCGTTCGACCCAGCAGGCGGCCAAGCGCGATTCGGACTGGACCGACGCCGCGACCACCGCGCCCGGCCGGTCCGACGAACCGTCGAGCGAACGCAAACTCATCGCCCGCGAACAGCTGCGCCTCGCCCAGGAGGCACTCGCCGCGCTCGGCGATCGTCCCGCGACGATCTTCCGCCGTCACCGTATCGACGGCATCGCCCAGCGCGACATCGCCGCCGAGTTTGGCATCAGCCTCAGCACGGTCGAGGCCGATCTGCGTCGCGCCTATGCCGCGATGATAGAATTGAGGAAAAGATTCGATGACGGCTGAAACGTCAAGGTTCGGCCGCATCGGCTCCGTCTCTACCTGCGGAGCATCATGATGGCGCAGGACAAGGATATGATCGACGATCGGGCGCTCGAATGGGTGATCCGCCTGCGCGACCCCCAATTCGACGATTGGGAGGGGTTCGAGGCGTGGATGGCGGCCGACCCGGCCCATGCCGACGCCTATCATATGATGGCGATCGCCGACGCCGATATGGCCGAGCTGCTGGCAGCCGAACCCATGGCCGAGCCGGCGGCGCTGCCCGACAATGTCGTGCCGTTGCGCCCCGCGCCCCGGGCCACCCGCCGCTATTGGCTCGGCGGCGCGATCGCCGCGTCGATCGCAGCGGGGGTCGGTTTCCAGATGGTCGGCCTGCCGTCGTCGACCTACCAGGTCGAAACCGCCGCCGGCGAGCGCAAGACCGTGACCCTCGCCGAGGGCACGAGCATCACGCTGAACGGCGGCACCCGCCTCACCCTCGATCGCAAGGATCCGCGTCATGCGACCCTCGATCGCGGCGAAGCGGTGTTCGCGGTGGTCCATGACGCCGCCCGCCCGTTCCGGGTCGCGGTCGGCGATGCCGAGCTGCTCGACGTCGGCACCCGCTTCAATGTGCTGCGCGAGGATCATGCGACCAGCGTCCAGGTCGCCGAAGGCGCCGTCGTCTACAATCCGAAGGCCGAGGCGGTCCGCCTCGATCCCGGCCAGACGCTGAGGGTCGCCGACGGCGGCGACAATGTCGTCCTCGGCCATGTCGCCCCGGCGGCGGTGGCGGGGTGGAAACAGGGTCGCTTCATCTATGACGGCCAGCCGATGGCGGCGGTCGCCGCCGAGCTGACCCGCTATTTCGGCCAGACCGTCCGGGTGTCGCCCGCGGTCGCCGCCAAGCCGTTCCGCGGCGTGCTGAGTCTGGGCGCCGGCGACGATGTCGAACATCTCGGCACCCTGCTCGACGTCGATGTCCGGCGCGACGGCGCCGACTGGGTTCTGTCGCCGCGCAGGTGAACCGCCCGGGGGCCGTCCTTGCCGCGATCCTGATCGCGGCCGCATCGCCTGCCACCGCCGCGGGCAGGCCGACGCTCGACCTGCCGGCCGGGCGGCTCGGCGACGCGATCGCGGCCCTTTCGGCACAGGCCGGCGTCAGCGTCGCGGTGCCCGATAGGAGCTTGTGGAACAGCCCGGTCGCGGCGCTATCGGGCCGGATGTCGGTCGATACGGCGCTGCGCCGGCTGTTGCGCGGCAGTGCGGCGAAGGCGGTGGCGCTCGGCGGCCCCAACTGGCGGATCGTACCGCGCGTTCGCCCCGCGCCCCGGCCGGTTCCCGTCGCCGCGCCCACTGCTGCGCCCGACGATCAGGGCGATCCGATCATCGTCACCGCCAGCAAGCGCGACACCCGCCTGCGGGATTTCGCCGGCTCGGTCAGCCTGATCGACGGTCGCGATCTGAGTTTCGGTGGCGAGCAGGGGATGGAGTCGGTGCTGTCGCGGCTTGCCAGCCTGTCCTCGACCCATCTCGGCGCCGGCCGCAACAAGCTGTTCATCCGCGGCATCGCCGATTCGAGCTTCACCGGCCCGACCCAGGCCACCGTCGGCCAATATCTCGGCGACATGCGGCTGACCTACAATGCCCCCGATCCCGATCTGCGGATGCAGGACATCCGCACCGTCGAGGTGCTCGAAGGGCCGCAGGGCACGCTCTACGGCGCCGGCGCGCTCGGCGGCATCATCCGCGTCGTCCCCAACCGCCCCGATCTCGCCGCCATCGGCGCGACGCTGTCGGGCGGGGTGTCGGCGACCGCGCATGGCGATCCCGGCGGCGATCTCGCCGGCATGATCAACCTGCCGGTGCTCACCGACCGGGTCGGGCTGCGGCTGGTCGGCTATGGCGTCCAGGAAGGTGGCTATATCGACGATGTCCTGCGGCAGAAGAAGGACATCAACCGCACCCGCATCGCCGGGGGCCGTGCCAGCCTGCGCGTCGATCTCGGCGACGACTGGTCGGTCGATCTCGGCGCGGTGGTCCAGGACAATCATGGCCGCGACAGCCAATATGCCGACCGCGCGCTGGCCCCGCTCAGCCGCGCCAGCAATGTCGCCGGCGGCTTCGACGCCAGCTACCGGCTCGGCCAGATTGTGATCGCGAAGAGCTGGGACGGGCTGTCCTTCCTGTCGTCGAACGGGCTGGTCCGCCAGCATCTCGACGAACGTTATGATGCGACCCCGCTCGGCGGCGCCAACCAGCTGTTCGTCCAGGCCAACCGCACCCGGATGTTCGCCAGCGAGAACCGGCTGTGGCGGCCGATGCAGGGCGGCTATGGCTGGGTGCTCGGCGCCAGCTTCACCCATAACCGCACCCGGCTCGACCGGTCGCTCGGGCCCGAGGACGCCCCACTCCCGGTCACCGGGGTCACCAACCGGGTCAACGAGGGCACGCTCTATGGCGAGATCAGCGTCGAGCCGATCCGCGGCCTGACCTTCACCGGCGGTGCCCGCGTCACCCGCTCGAAACTGGCGGGCGAAGGCGAGGACGTCTCGCCCGCGATCAGGGTCGCGCTTGCGACCCTCGGCACCACCGCCAGCCGGCGCGAGAATATCGTCCTGCCCTCGGCGGCGGTGTCGGCGGCGGTGCTGCCCGGCGTGCTGCTCTATGCCCGCTATCAGGAGGGGTTCCGCCCCGGCGGCCTCGCGATCGAAAGCGCGTTCGTCCGCCGCTTCCGCAACGACCGGGTCGCGACGATGGAAACCGGCCTGCGCTATGGCGAGCGCGGCCGCGATCCGTTCGACCTGTCGGTCAGCCTGTCCTATACGCGCTGGCAGAATATCCAGGCCGACTTCATCGACACCGCCGGCCTGCCCAGCACCGACAATATCGGCGATGGCCGCATCTATTCGCTCGCCGCCGCGGTTGGCTGGCAGCCGATCCCGGCTTTGCGGCTTGACGCCGCGCTCACCTACAATGACAGCCGGGTCACCGATCCCTCGCCGACCTTCGTCGCCGCGCTCACCCGGCTGGCCGCCACCGGCACCTTCACCCCGGGCGCCCCAGTGATCGACGGTTCGATCAGCGGCCCGATATCGGGCAACGCGATGGGCCGCATCCCCAATGTCGCGCGCTTCACCAGCCGGATCGGCGCCGATTACCGCGTCGAACTGAGGAATGATCTCGACCTCAGGGTCAATGGCTGGCTGCGCTATGTCGGCAAGTCGCGGCTCGGGCTCGGTCCGGTGCTCGGCGAGACCCAGGGCGACTATTTCGACAGCGCGCTGACCGCCCGCATCGGCCGCGCCGATCTCGGCCTGTCGATCGGCGTCACCAACCTCACCGACGAAATCGGCAACCGCTTCGCGCTCGGCACCCCCTTCGTCGCCGGCTCGGGCGCCCAGCTCACCCCGCTGCGGCCGCGCACGATCCGCCTGGGCATCGACGCGGGCTTTTAATTCTAAGCCCCTCCCTTTCAAGGGAGGGGTTGGGGTGGGTCGCGAGCGTAGCGAGCGTCCGCGCTCGAACCGAGAGGGCCTTCAGCGGTTCCGAGCGCATGTCGGCCCTCCTATTGCCAACCGCCCCCCAACGCCAGAAACACCCCGATCTGGTCGTCGACCAGCTGCGCTTCCGCCGCCGCCTTCGCCGCCTCGGCGCTCGCCAGGCTGCGTTGTGCGTCGAGCAGCGACAGGAAATCGCTCCGCCCGAACCGGAACAGCCGGTCGGCCTGCTCGGACGACAGCGCCGCGCTGTCGCGCGCCTTGGCGAGCGCGGCGGCGCTGTCGCGGTCGCGGGCATAGCTCTCCAGGCTGGTCTCGGTCTGGCGCAGCGCCTCGAGCATCGTCCCGTCGAAATGCGCCAGGTCGGCGGCGGCCTGGGCATCGGCCTGCGCAATCCTGGCCTTCACCACCGGCCGGTTGGGGAAGGACCAGCTCAGCAGCGGCCCCAGGCTCATCCCGAACGACGAACCCGATCCGATCGCGCGCGCCGGCCCTGCCAGCCCGATCGACCCGCCCAGGCTGATCTGCGGATAGAGATCGGCGGTCGCCACCCCGATCAGCGCGGTATCGGCGGCCAGCGTGCGTTCGGCGGCGCGGATGTCGGGGCGGCGGCGGATCAGCGCGGCGCCGTCGCCGACCGGCATCGGCTGGCCGAGCGCGGGCAGCGTCGCGCAATCGGCGATCTCGCGCGGATAATCGGCCGGCGGCCGCCCGAGCAGCGTCGCCAGCAGATAGAGCGCGGCCTGTCGCTTCGCCTCGAACGCCGGCAGGCTCGCTTCGCTCTGGTCGACCGCCGCCTGCGCCCGGCTGACGTCGAAGCTGGTCCCGCGTCCGCCGCGCTGCAGGCGGTGGGTGACGTCGAGCGTGTCGCGCTGCAGGCTTACCACCTTGCGGTTGACGCCCAGGCTGTAATTGGCGGCGCAGACATCGGCATAGGCCTTGGCGGTCGCCGCCGCGACGCTGACCCGCACCGCGTCGCGCGCGGCTTCGGTCGCTTCGGCATCGGCCTGCGCCGATTCGATCGCCCGCTTGATCTTGCCGTTCAGGTCGAGCGGATAGGCTGCCGACAGCCCGATATCATAGCCGACCACCCCGGGCAGGCTGCCGCCGGTGCCCGAACTCCGCGCCAGCGTCGCGCCGCCGCTGATCCCGGTCGTCACCGTCCGCCCCGCCTGGGCCTCGCGCACCACCGCATCGGCGCGGCGCAGATTGGCGTCGGCGGCGCGCAGGTCGGCATTGGCCGCCAGCGCCTGTTCGACCAGCGCGTCGAGCTTCGGATCGGCATAGAGGCGCCACCAATGATAGGGCAGCGGCGCCTGCGCGAAGGCGGCGCCTTGCGCGGCGGCGAACGCCCCTTGTGCGGCGGGCCGGCTGTCGATGGCATGGTCGGGCCGGTGGTAATCGGGGCCGGCGGTCGCACAGGCGGCGAGGAGCATCGGCAGCAGCACAGGCAGCAGCCGACGTGTGGCCCCGACCTTCTTTTTCCGTTCGTGTCGAGCGAAGTCGAGCATGGGTCGCGCAGCGAACCGTGCTGCACGACCGCGAGGTGTCTCGACTTCGCTCGACACGAACGGGAGGGAATCTAAGCCAATCCGAATGAGGCGGCACATCGCTCAGCCCCTCCGCACGCCGGTCTGCGCCGTCTCGGGCTGCACCGTCACCGTCGCGGTGCGGCCGGCGATCAGCCGGATGTCGCGCGGCACCTGCAGCAGCTTGACCCGCACCGGAATGCGCTGGGCGAGGCGGACCCAGGAGAAGGTCGGCTCGACCGTCGGCAGCAGATTGTCCGAATCCGACCGGCTCGAATCGTTGATCCCCGATGCGATGCTCTCGACCCGTCCCTGCAGGTCCTGCGCCTCGCCCATCAGCCGCACCGTCACCGGCGCGCCGGGGTGGATCAGCGGCAGCTTGGTCTCCTCGAAATAGCCCTCGACCCGCAGGCTGTCGCGGTCGATCAGCGCCATCGCCTGCTTGCCCGCCGCCAGATAATCGCCCGGATGCAGATCGAGATTGGTGACCACCCCGTTGACCGATGCGGTCACCCGGGTGCGGCGCAGGTTGAGCTCGGCGGCGTGCTGGCTCGACATCGCCTCGGCCAGCGCCGCGCGCGCGGTCGCGACCCGCGCGACATTCTGCTCATGGCTTTCGGCGGCGACCAGATCGCCCAGCGCCAGGTCGCGGCTCGCCTCGCGCTGCGCCTGACCCAGCGTCGCCCGCGCGCTCGCCACCTGCGCCTGCGCCTGTTCGAGCGCGAGCGCGTAGCGCGGCCGGTCGATCACGAACAGCAGGTCGCCCGCGTGCACCGTCTGGTTGTCGTGGATCGCCACCTCGGTCACCAGCCCGCCGATATCGGGGGTCACCCGCACCACATCGGCGCGCACCCGCCCGTCGCGAGTCCAGGGGCTGCGCTCATAATGATGCCACATCCACAGCGCGACCAGGACGGCGGCGAGGGCGATGGCGATGGTGGCGGCGCTGCGGGTCAGCGTGGCGGCAAGCTGTTTCACGTGGGGATACCGATCAGGGGGGAAAGACGGGCCAGCAGGCCCAGGCTGAGGATGAACAGGCACAGATCGACCAGCGCGCGATAGGCGACGAAGCGGTAGAGCCCGAACCAGCTCATGATCCGGATCGCGAGCACGGTCGGGATCAGCGCCGCGACCGCGAGCAGCAGCAGCGTCGGCACGAACACCCCGCCGATCGAGATTTCGCCGGTCATGCCGCGGCCCTTTCATAGCCGGGCGCCGCCGGGAACAGGTTGCGGCGCAGGCTGACCAGCGCCAGCGTCGCCGGCCGCGCCGCGACTGGAATCCGGGTCAACGCGCCGATCGCCGCGTCGATATGCGCGAGCAACCCCGGCCCGGCCGGTGCCGGCGCATCGGGGTCGAGCCCGCGATAATAAGCGCCGACATCGTCGAGCACCGGGGTCAGCGGCCGCCCGGCCTCGGCGGGCAGGTCGATCCGCAGCTGGCGCAGCTCGCCGATCGCCACCCCGGTGCGCAGGTCGCGCAGCGCGTCGTAGAGCGGCTTGCCGCTGTCCTGCCCGCGCGCGGCGAGCCGCGGCGCCAGCAAGGCGACCCGGTCGAGCATCCGGTTGATCCAGGCGCGGACGTCGGGCGGGCCTGCGATGTTGCTGCGCGCGGCGATGTCGGCCCAGCCCGCGCGGATCGTCCGCCGGATCGCGCCCTCGGCGCCCGCCGATTGCAGCAGCCGCGCCATCAGGATCGCGAACCAGATGCCGATGATCTGCGCGATCGCGCCGTTGACGAACGAAGCGAACTGGTTGGTGTAGCTCGCCGACAGCAAAGCCGGGCTGCCGAGCCCCAGCATCGCCGCCAGCGCGACGACATTGTAGCGCGGCGACGCCATCAGCGCCCCGCCGATCAGCAACATCGGCGCCATCGCCGCCGCCAGCATCGCGAAGCCGTCGAGCCGCGGCATGATCGCATAGCCGTAGAGCAGCCCGAGCAGCGACGCCGCCACCGTCCCGATCAGGAAGGCGCGCAAGGGGACGGCGGGATCGTCGGAGGCCGAGAACAGCGCCAGAAACACCCCGGCCAGCGTCACCGATCCCGAAAATTCGGCCGACCCGCTGCCGATCCACAGCGCGCAGCCGACGATCACCGTCACCATCGCCCCGAACGCGCCGCGCAGTGCGCCGGCATAGTCGCGGTGCAGCTCGCGGTTGCGCCGGCCTTCGAGCAGCTCGCCGACCCGCGCGGTGACCGGCCTGCGGCTGTGGGTCTCCATCTGGTCGCGCAGGTCGCGCGCGTCGCGATGCGCCGCGATCAGCGCCGACAGCCGCGCGAGCAGGCTCATCACCATCATCTCGGGCCAGGCGAGCTCGGGCGCGGCCGCGGGTTCGAGCGCGGCGCAGCGGTCGCGCAGCGCTTCGGCGGCGTCATGCCGCGCCGCGCGGTCGTCTCCGGGTCCGGCGAGCCACAGCCGACAATCGTCGATCAACCCCGCGACCGCCGACGGCAGCGCCACCCCCGCCTCGCGCAGCGCCCGCATCCGGTCGTCGACCGCGGCGCCCAGCGGCAGCAGCAGCGACAGCTGGTCCTGCAGCGCGCGCACCGTGCGCACCCGCGGCGAAACCCGGCTGGTCTCGAACGGCAAATGGGTCGACAGCATGTGGAGCTCGGTGATGTCCTGCGCCAGCCGCTGGCGCTCCTGCTCGACCCCCGGCACCGCCGCGGGCGCGATCGAATCGCGCGACCAGCGCTCGGCGTCGCCCAGCATCATGTCGATCCGCCGCAGCAGCAACTGGGTCACCGACCCGGGCAGGACGAAGCCATGGACCAGGCTGCCGCAGACGATGCCGATACCGATCTCCTGGACCCGCAGGATCGCGGTGGTGAAGATCTCGCCGGGCGCATCGACGCTGGGGATGCCGATGATGCACGCGCTATAGCCCGCCAGCACGAACATATAGGCGCGCGGGGTGCGGTCGAGCAGCGACACGAACACGCACAGCCCCAGCCACAGCGCGAAGCCCAGGGTCAGCAGTTCGGGCGAATCGACCAGCGCCGGCACCATCAGCACGGTGACGCTCGCGCCGACGATCGTGCCGATCACCCGGAAGATCGCCTTGGAGATCACCGCGCCGGCGAGCGGCTGGGCGACGATATAGGAGGTCAGGAACGCCCAATAGGGCCGCTCGAGCCCGATCCGCAGCGCGATATAGAGCGCCAGCATCCCGGCGACGAAACATTTGATCGAGAACAGGGCCGCCGGCCAGCCATAGCGCGCGCCCATGGTCAGGCCCGCCGCTCGGCGATCGCGACGGTCAGCCGGTCGAGCACCCTGAGCGTCGCCGCGATATCGTCCGACGACAGCCCGTCGAGCAGCTCGTGCCGCAGCGCGACCAGGGTCGCCTCGATCCGCTCCGCCAGTTGCCGGCCCTGTTCGGTCAGCAGCAGATGGTTGACCCGCCGGTCGTGCGGGCTGGTCCGCCGCACCAGCTGCCCCGACGATTCGAGCTGGTGGACGATCCGTACCAGCGACGCCTCGGTGATCCCGATCGCCCGCGCCAGATCGGCCTGCCGCACATCCTCGCCCAGCCGCTGGAGCCACACCAGGCACCAGCCGGTCGAATTGGACACGCCGAGCCGGGCCAGCGCCTGATCCGCCAATTGCTGCCACGCCCGCGCCACGGGGTTGAGCCGCGTCGCCAGGTCGCGTTCGAGTGTCCTGCGATCCATATCCATTAGTTAGCACACTAAGAGATATTTGCAAGCGCAGTGATCGACGCCAGCACGAGCCCGCCTTCTGAAGCCCTCCCCCGTTCTTCTGAAGCCTTCTCCCGTCCTTCACGGGAGAAGGTTTGGATGAGGGTCTTCTTCTCCTGTGCCTTCTCCCCACACTCCCTCCCCACCGTTCGTGTCGAGCGCAGTCGAGACACCACACGCAACATCGGGGCAGGTGTCCCGACGACGCTCACCACGAACGGCCGGGGTCATGGCCGGACCGGCGGCACCAACCCACCGCCGGCGAATGATCGTCCCACGGGCCCCCCGTCTCCAAACCGACATCGATCCCCTTCTATGCTAAACGATTACCACCCGCCGCTCGCCCAGCGGCGGAGCCCGACACGCTGGAGCCGTCGCCGCAATGCCCTCCGACCCCATCAAGCCCCCGGTCGACCTCATCTGCTACCTCCACCCCGCCTGGGCGCCGCGCATCCGGCCGGCCTCGGCGAAGCGCGACTGGATGGAGACCACCCCCGAACGCTTCGCCTATCGCTGCCTGCCGCTCGCGATCGCCAACGCCCATGGCTGGGAGATCGGCAGCCCGTGCGGGTTCGAGGCGCGCTGGAATGGCGGCCGCGGCACCGAAGCGGTCGAGATCCGCCTCGATCCCGGCACCCCCCTCGCGCAGGCGCCGGTGTCGCTGTTCGGCCAGGGCACGATCACCTTTCATGTCGAGGGGCTGTTCCGCACCTCGCCCGGCTGGAATCTGTGGGTCGGCGGCGCCCCCAACGCCGCCAAGGACGGCATCGCCCCGCTCGGCGGGGTGATCGAGACCGACTGGTCGCCCTACAGCTTCACGATGAACTGGCGCTTCACCCGGCGCGGCGAATGGGTGCGGTGGGAGAAGGACGAGCCCTTCTGCTTCTTCTTCCCGATCGAACGCGGGGTGCTCGACGGGGTCGAGCCCGAACTGCGCCCGCTCGCCGACGCCCCCGAACTCGAGGACGCCTTCACCCGCTGGAGCGCCTCGCGCGACGCCTTCCAGGCGCATGTCCGCAAGACCAACCCGAAGGCCCCCGCCGACCGCTGGCAGAAGCTCTATTATCGCGGCGTCGGCCCCGACGGCGAACCCGGCCCCGACGACCACCAGGCCAAGCTGCACCTCGAACCGTTCCGCGAAGGCAGCGACCCGCCCGCGGCCTGCCCGGCCCATGTCCCGCAAGTCCAACCCCAACCGGCGCCGGCATCGGCGCCGAAGCCCGCGATCGCCGCGACCGGAGCCAAGATCCCGCCGATGCTCGCGGCGATGCCGGCGGGGCAGGGCGCCAATGCCGCGGCCCGGATCCAGGCGGCGACGAACCTCATGACCCTGAACCGGCTCGGCTTCGACGCGCCGCTGCGGCCGGGTGCGGCGCCGATCGCCCCGGCGCTCGCCGCATCGCCCGCCCCGGCGGAGCCGCCGCACAAACCCGATCGCCTCGCCGCCCGCCGCGACTGGATCGACGAAATCGCCCGCCGCCAGCGCGCGCTGGCGCCCCACGCGGCCGGCGCCATCCCCCGCGTCCGCACGCCGTCGGCGGACGAATTTCTCGATCACTTCTACGCCGCCAGCCGGCCGGTGGTGATCGAAGGCGCGATGGACGGCTGGCCCGCGCTCGACCGCTGGACCCCCGACTATCTCGCGGCGAAGGTCGGCGCCGCGCCGATCGTCTATCAGGGCGGCCGCGACGCCGATCCCGATTTCGAACTCTACAAGGATCGCCACACGAAGCGCATGGCCTTCGACCGCTTCGTCGCGGCGGCGGGGCAGGGGGCCGGCAACGACGCCTATGTCACCGCCTATAACAGCGCCGAAAACCGTACCGCGCTCGCGCCGCTGAACGCCGATCTCGGTACCCTCGACGCCTACCTCACCCCCGGCGAAGGGATGATGTGGATCGGCCCGGCGGGCACCTTCACCCCGCTCCACTTCGATCTCACCAACAATCTCCTGGCGCAGATCGTCGGCCGCAAGCGCCTCGTCCTGCTCCCGCCGAGCGAAACCGCGAAGCTCGCCAACAGCCGCCATGTCTTCAGCGACGTCCACGACGTCACCGACCCGGCGAAACTCGCCCGCTTCCCGCAGGCGAAGGACGCCCGCCGCTTCGAGGTCGAGATCGGCCCGGGCGACCTGCTCTACATCCCGGTCGGCTGGTGGCACCAGGTGCGGTCATGCGACTTCAGCGTGATGCTGACCTATACGAATTTTCGGTGGGCGAATGATGCCTATGCGAGCTTTCCGGGGGATTGAGCGCGCCAGCGTGCAACGGAATCGGGAATAGGGTTGCGCTAATAATTCTCGATTGACCGCATTGGTTCGATTGCAGATGGCCTGCTTCTGCACCTCGATAACAAAACCTCTCGCTCATCGCGGATCGTTTAAGACGATTTTCACGACTCCCCATTCGTCTGGAACTGCTGCAAAATCGCCTGAAAATCATCACCTGAGAGATCGCCAAACATCTCGGAGATCTGCACCGTCTCCAGTTTTTGCCGAATCGCCTCCCAAGTGTCGCTGGCATCGCGATTCAGCTTTCCAGCCATCCCTTCAAACGCCTGCTGCACCTCGACGCGCGAACCGGTTTCTGAGTCACGGGACAGCGCATAGTGGTACGGGGTTTTGAAGCCGTAGCGAGTAAGCTGAGACAGAAAACCTGGCATCGGAGGTGCATCGACACCTCGGTCTTCGCTGATTTTCTGAGAAATCTGACTGAATACGCCGCAAAGGAATCCGAGATCTGGCGCAAGGCGTATCGCGAACCGCCGCGCGCGCTTTCCCTTTTGGTCGGCAGTGGTGGGCCTCTTCGTGCCAATTTCGTTCGCAGCCACAAAGGTAGCGATCGTCGTTTCAATCTCGCAGAGCGGGCGTCCGCCAAACCACAAATCTAACGCTTCCACAGTACCTTTGAGCGCTATTTGGCGGGCGGTTTCGGTGTTTGGTTGTGTCGTATAGGCCCGACCGAAGACCCGTCCGACGGTTTCCGGTCGAATGAAGGCGTCTGTCTCGGGTTCCGTCGGGCTCAGCTGACCAAGGAGCCATTTAACCCAAACATCGGCGTCCGGACTATCGAAAGGAGCCTGATCATAAGCGCCAGCAAGCCTCACGACAAATGCTGCTGACGTGCCGGTTTTCGCCGCCAGCTCTTCCAGCCATGGTAAAGATGGCGGCTCCTCCCGCTTCGCGATCTTGTCAAGTAATATAGCTTTTCGTTGGGCGAGCCATTGGTCAGCTGCCTCAGGATTGGATGCTTGCCGCCTGTAAAATCCGAATGTCCGGCGCGCCAAGTTATCGAATGTCTCGACCCCTTCGCGCTCCTGCCCAAGAGATACGGCCAAACGGCGCAACAAGTAGTCAGCTTCCCGGGTAACCACTCCGGCGACCTCGATCTGATCAAACAGTGTTGTCAAAGGATCATCTAGCGGGAGACATTGGTCGCCCTCGGCAAAAATGACCTTCAACTCCTCATCTGAACTGACGGTTTTCGTGCTCAAATCGCATGGTAGTGGACTGCCCGGAATAACGATGGAAAACCCGGTAGCAGCTTGACCGGCACGGCCTGCTCGACCCAAGGCATTGATGATCTCATGCGGCATTAAGGAGACGCGCGCTTTTTCCTCTGCATCAGCGTCGTCTAGACGATCCGAGGAGGCGAGGATGACAACGTCACAGGGCAAATTAAGCCCCTGCGCCAGAGTTGATGTCGCCGCTAGCACGTCCACGCCGCTGTCCCTACTTTTGAACAAAGTCTCGACGAGCCGTCGTTCGCAGGGAAGAAGTTCACCGTGATGCACAGCAGCCAATCGCGTTCCAGCATCGTAGATCGCATCGGCGTTTCCCAACTCAGATATGGCATCGTTTCGCCATTTTTCCTGACCGGCATCGCGCTCGGAAGGGAAGGGTTGCGCAGCACCATTTAGCGACTTCGCAACGCTGCCGCAGGTCACGATGCTCTCGCAAAAAACCACAACCTTGAGGCCGCTGGCAGCGAATTTTCCTGCAATGTTGGAGGCTACTTCATACCTGTTCGCCGTAAGCCAGCGGCGCAAATTTTTGCCTCCGACCGCAAGCGCGACAGGCCCGGCGGAAAAGGGCCGAATGAGCAGCTTGTCGGGCGCTTTGGGATTCCATCCGCTTGAGAGCGAGAACATACCATACGGCACCGCCGCCGGAGAATTTGACCGCGGCGGAATATTGATCTTCCTGACTTGCGACTGAAGCTCATTCTTTTCGTACAACACGCAAGAGCGCAACTGCCTGGTTGGCTTCCATTTGAAATCGAATGGTATGACCGGGCGGCCGATCAGCTTTCCGAGCCAATCGGCGATCTCAGTGCCGTTGCTAACCATCGCGGACAGTAGAAGATAATCCGCACTGGGGTTGGTTACTTGGAAGGTGAGTAGACAGAGCATCGCGTCGATGCCCCGGCGGTCCACCTTAGCTGCTGATCCTCGGAATGCAGGGCGATTGACGCCGAGCAGATGAAACTCATCGAAGACGAAAAGTCCGACGTTGGCAAACAATTCGGGTGCGAAGGTGAGTAGCGCAAAGCATCGTTCAGGTGTAACGACGGCGATGTCAGGTAGTACTTGGGCGGTCTCGTCCAAGCTCACATTCTCGATGCTGACAGCCTTCGCGACGCCAACGACACGCTTGTTCAGATCATCCTCGATCTGGCTCACCAGCGCGTGTGTTGGGGCCAGATAGAGCACGGTCTTTCCGGCTGCGAGTGTGGAGACAATCTTGAGTGCGGCGAGTGTGCTTTTCCCGGAGCCTGTCGGGGTGGTCATTACAAGCGATGCGCCCTGATTCAAATAACCGGTTGCGATTGCCTGCCGATGATTCTCCCAGAGGAACGGCCACCGGCTGGCTTCGCTTTGAACCCATTCCGTCCATTTTTCTGGGTCTGCCCCCGTGGGAGGGGCGACAAGGACAAGGGCGTTGTCTTGAAACGAGCCCGCCGCCTTGGCTAGTAGCGCAGCGAGGTGATGCGGCCCGGCGAAGATCGATGTCGCCTTAAGCGGGATGGCGGCTACAGGAGATTCCAGAATGCTCGTCGCGATTGACCTGTTGATGACACCCTGAAAAGCCGCTTGAGCTGTCTCAATCGCTTCCACACCATCAATACCCAATCCCGCCCGGGCGAGCATCATCACGCCAATTAATATTTCTCGGTATAGAAAATCGACCGCAAGCTCGATCGGATCGGTGTTGGGCGAGACCTCTGCATCAAGATTCGTGTCGGCGATTTCTTGAAATTGACCGCGGGCGAACCTGCCAAGATTCAGAATGAGGACTCGACGGATTGGATTAGCTTCGCCGGTAGCTCTAACGTCGCGGCTTGCCTCGTACGCATCCGAGGATCGCTCCGCGATGAGGAATAACAACGCGGCGGCAATCTCCGCGCCGATCGCCACATGATCGAGGACGGTGGGCTTTTCCGAGGCCGGATCGAGGCGCGCAATTTGGGCTAAAACTTGGCGAGCCGACCCCGCGACAAATGCTATAGAACGGCGACGGTCCGCCTGCACGTCGAGCACGATCTCGGTTTCATACACGTCAGCAAGACGCCCCATTCGGTCAACCAAGCCAAGAAGTTCGATCCGATCTTCTGTACTCAAGCCAGCCCCGACCTTTAGTCGCGCGGCGGCAATCTCCACATAAGCGGTGGTTAGCTGATCAACGAGCGTCTCGGGATTAAGACCGGGCAGCGGCGGTGCAGCGCTAATCACCCGCGCGGTTTCCTGATCAAACATTTGGCTTCATCTCTTCCAGACGAGCGATAACTCTAGTCGCCAGCTCTTGCAGGTAAGGTCGGACTGCGGGCATTGGCATGACTTCGCCCAGCCGAATCTGCACATCGCCTAGCGCTTGGTTCTCGTATCCATCGAATAGATGACGGTAGCTCCCATCCTTGATCTGGTCGTCACCTGCGGCGAGAGCTATCCGGTAATGCTTCGCGCGGTCCCAGACCGTTGCCGCCAAAATGGCTTCCCGATCGATTGGCTGCACATTTGACAAAAGCGCTCCCACGGCGGCGGCGATTTCGCGGTCCTTGTCGCCAGCGATTATGGCTTTGATGTCCGGCCAAATCTTGCCAGTGACCAACCCTCGCGGGCTGGTCGAAGCCTTGTCTTCGCACAGGATTACTTGCGAGAGCGCGAGTTGCCCCGGCGTATGTTGAATTAGGAATCCATCAAAGCCCTTATCCGCCGCACGCACATGTGGTGGTGTTGCCTCCGCATGTGGGTATTGCAGCCGAGCCGCATCCAAGAAATATGCTGGAACAGCAGGCCATCGCGATGAGATATTCGCGTGGCTAGTGTGCGATTGGCTTTGTTCCTGATCTCTACATCGGCGCTGGTCAGGTCATGCAGGAGGTCGCTCGTTTTATACCGCAAGGTGTCAATGGCGTTGTCGATTTCCTTGCCGATGAACGCGGCGGGTCCTGGCGCCAACGCTTGGATGACAGCGACAGCGTGAGCCTGCTTCTGCACGTAAAGCCAAGCAATCGCGGTTACGAGCGAGTCATCAATCGCGATAGTCCACGACGATAGAATACAAGTTGGAGCATTCTCCGCAGTTTCAATTGTTAGCGGCATAATTCCAATTTCGCTGATTGCTTGTGAACTCTGATCTGTGATGCGCCATACCTGACTATCGTGCCTGACAGCACTTCCTTCAGCAAGGGCCATATCTGGCGAGGGATGATATGTTTGAGCCGATCTTTCGTCCCAGCCTTGGCATGGCGAACGGCGCCCTAGGTTTGGCGCGAGCACTTAAGCGCCTACAAAGCTGAGGTGGTCTACGAACACCAAGTAGCTGATTGTAAACGATTCATCGAGCAACAAAATTGCCGATTCTGTTGCATCTCGCTGCCTCGTTATGCTCTAGATGATAGCGCGCCGTCGTTCTGGTCTCCGACCACAGCTGGCGAAAACGCAACACGCATCGGCGATTTCCGTCATACCCCCATGCATGCCATGCTCGCATCGATGGCGACGCTTCACCGCCGCGCCCCGGAGGGAACGAACATGATGATGGGACATCGCTGGACCGCCCTGGTCTCGATCCTCGCGCTGCTGGTCTATTTCTGGATGAGCGTGCAGGTCGGACGCGCCCGCGGCAAGGCGGGGATCGCCGCCCCGGCGATGACCGGCGACCCGCTGCTCGAGCGCGCGATCCGGGTGCACATCAACACCCTCGAATGGCTGCCCCTGTTCCTGACCGGGCTCTGGCTGTTCGCGATCTACTGGGACGAGCTGGTCGCCGCCGCCCTCGGTCTGGTCTGGATCGTCGGGCGGCTGATCTATTCGGCCGCCTATATGGCCGATCCGGGCAAGCGTAGCCTGGGCTTCCTGATCCAGTTCGCGGCCGCCATGATCCTGTTGCTCGGGGCGTTCGGCAGGATCGCCTATAGCCTGGCGACCGGCGGCGCGTGACGTCGCCCGGGACGTCTTTCGCGTCGAAGGCCGCCCCCCTATCGAAATGGTCGGCGATCGGGCGATCGGCACCGCGATCGCACCGACCCGATCCGGGTGGAAAGCGGGATGGTCCCGGAGGCGGTCGGGTCGACATCGAGTCGGCCGGCTGATAATTCGGTTTGGTCATGCCGTCCCCCACGCCTTCGAAAATCCACAAGAACACGGCGGCGACCCGCTCCGGCATCCTCGACGCCACCGAAGCCATCATGCGCGAGGAGGGCTATGCCGCGGTCAGTTCGCGCAAGGTCGCGCTCCGCGCCGGCCTGAGTTCCAAGCTCGTCCATTATCATTTCAAGACGATGGACCATCTGTTCCTCGCGCTGTTCAACCGCGTCGAGGAGCGGTATTTCCATCATCTCAGCCAGACGCTGGTCGCGGATTCCCCGCTCCGCGCGCTGTGGGAGCTCGGGATTTCGCCGACCGCGCCGCGCATGCACAAGGAACTGCGGGCGCTCGCCACGCATAATGAGCAATTGCGCGGGCTCATCGCCCGCTCGTCCGAGCGGACCCGCTCGATCGGCACCGCGATCGTCGCGCGAGCCCTGCTCGACCGGGGGATTACCGCCGAACAGCTTGCACCCAAGGCGGTGGTGGTCATCATGGAGGGCGTTTCCCGGCTGCTCGTGTCGGAAAACGCGCTCGGAACACAGGACGGCCATGCCGAGGCGATCGATCTCGTCGAACGCTGGATCGACATGATGACATCGGCCTTGCCGAACGCCGGCCAGCCGCTGCCCGCGAACGACGAACCCGCCGAGGCCGACACCACCGGCTGACCAGCCCCGGTCGTCGCGGGCGTCGCCCGCCGGCGAACCGCCACAGCATCCCCACTGCCTTGCAGATCGATCGCGGATGCGCCGCCATCCGCGCGGTCGCCTGTCGCCGCGCACCGGCTATGCCATCGGCGCTTGCAATATTGGGCGAGTGCCCTAAAAACATAGGACGACGAAGGTTCGATCCGATCTGTAACTGTTTGGGATCGGAGCGTGTGTGACGTCGGCATGCAAGGCAATTGCCTGAATATACACGACCGGAGGTCAAAAGGCCGCGGCGGGGAGGATGTGAAACTGTGGGCAAGGGGAAGCATCATGCTTCAGCTATAAGATGGCCTCGCCATCATGCCGGCCCGGTGGCCGGTTTTCCCTCGCTCCTACGCCGTTCGATCGAACCCGCGGGGCGATGCCCCGCATGATGTTCGGCCGCATCCGCTTCTGTGACGTCGATCGATGGGCCGTCCCGAGGCGGCCTGCGGACACTATGATGAGGGGATCGTAATGACAGGGACAATATCCACCTACGCGCACCGCGGACTCCGCAGGGCGTCGATTCTCGGGGCCGCCGCGCTGATGCCGGTCTGCGGCACCGCGGGGCTCGCCCAGACCGCACAGGATGTGGCCGCCGACAATGAGATCGTCGTCACCGCCCAGCGCCGGGCGGAAGCGGTCGAGGACGTGCCGATGACGGTCTCGGTGATCTCGCAGGACACGCTGCGCAATGTCGGGGTGAACACGGTGCGCGAGATCGCCAACGTGACCAGCGGCATGCTGATCAACAACAGCGGCGCGTTTCCGCAGCCCGCGATCCGCGGCATCACCACGATCAACGCGGGCATCTACGAGAATAATGTCGCGGTGTTCGTCGACGGTCTCTATCAGATCGCGCCGCAGGTCCTCACCATGGAGCTGCCGAACGTCGATAATGTCCAGATCCTCAAGGGGCCGCAGGGCACGCTCTACGGACGCAACGCCACCGGCGGGGCGATCCTGATCGACACGATCGATCCCAGCCGCGACTGGCACGGCAATCTCGAGGCGACCTATGGCCGCTTCGACGACCGGCGCGGCCGGGCCTATCTGTCGGGGCCGATCGCCGACAGGGTCGGCTTCAGCCTCGCCGGCACGGTGCGCCACACCGACGGCTATTATAAGCGGGCGAGCCGCACCACGCCGGGCGAATTCGACGGTCGCTTCCTCGGCCTGAAACAGGAATCGATCCGCGCGAAGCTCAAGTTCGACCTGTCCGACAGCTTCCGCGCCACTGCGGGCTACTCCTATGGCCGCACCAGCGATCCGCGCGGGGTGATCTTCACCGCGATCGAAAATGTGAACACCCCTTATACCGGCGCCAACGCGACGCGGCCCACCGGGCTGGGCGAGGTGTCGGGCGACCTCTTCACCCAGAATTTCAAGCAGCATGAAGGGTCGCTCAAGCTCGAGCTCGACACCGGCATCGGCCGGTTGCAGTCGCTCACCGGCTATACTTCGGGCTGGCTGCGAAGCGCTTATGATGCCGATGGCACCTATGCCGCCGGCGGCTATTCGGACACGATCATCCGCGACCGGACCTGGCAGGAGGGGCTCGATCTGACCGTCGATGCCATCGACAATGTCGATCTGATCGTCGGCGGGACCTATTATCATATCCGCACCGACTATGATCCGGAGGCCGCCAACGCCGCTTATGCCGCGCCCGCCGGCTCGCTTCCGGGCACGCCGCTGTCCAGCTACCGCAAGGCGCAGGAAATCTATTTCTGGCGGACCAAGCAGGCCTGGGCCGGTTTCGTCGATGCGACCTTCCATGCCTCCGATCGGCTCAGCATCAATGTCGGCGGCCGCTACAGCACCGAGACGCAGGACGTCGCCGCGCAGAAGAATATCTATTGCACCAATCCCGCCACCTGCACGGTCGGCACGATCACATCGACGCCCTATACCCGGGCCAGTTCGGCGCAGGGGTCGAAATACAGCAAGTTCACGCCCCGCGCGTCGATCCGCTACGAGATCGCGCCGCGCACCAACATCTACGCCTCCTATTCGAAGGGCTTCCGCGCCGGCGAATGGAACTCGGTCCCGCCCTCCGACACCAATCTCGCGCTCTGGCGCAGCAATGGACAGATCGGCCAGGAAACGGTCGATGCCTATGAAATCGGGGTGAAGTCGGCGGGGCCGCGCTTCCACGCCGACGCTTCCGCCTTCTATTATGATTACAAGGACCTGCAGGTCAGCACCACGGTGTTCGTCGGCGCGGTTTCGCTGGTCAGCCTGCAGGCGGTGCCCAAGGCCAGGATCTACGGGCTCGAGGGCAATGTCGACTATGAGCTCGTCGACGACCTCACCGCCCGCGCCGGGGCGACCTGGCTGCACGCGCGCTATGGCGACGGTGCGGTGTTCGTCGGCACCAGCGTCAACCCGCGGGGGACCGGCTATAACAGCAACAGCGATCCGCTCAGGGTCTTCCCCAATGTCGGGCAGACCGCGATGGACATCTCGGGCAAGCAGATGTCGCGCGCGCCGAATTTCAGCGCCTATTTCGGCCTCGACTATCTGGTCCACAGGGGCAATGGCGGCCTGCGCCTCGCCGGCAATCTCAAATATACCGACAGCTATGTCGTGACCAATCCGTCCTTATGGGGCGGCGAGCCGCTCGCGGCCTACACCGCCCGCAAGGCGGCCGATCCCAACGCTTTGCCGAACAACGACGTCGCGCTCGCCGGCACGCCTTATGCCGGGCGATCCAACGACCAGCGCGCACGCCAGGGCCGCTATGTCCTGTTGAATGCCTCGGTGACATGGACCGACCCGTCCGATCATTATTATGTCCGCGTCTGGGGCAACAACCTGACCAATATCCTCTACCGGACGCATTATAACCCGAGCACCGCCACCTATTCGCCGATCGCCGAGCCGCGAACCTTCGGCGGGACCATCGGCTATAAATTCTGATCCCCCCGCCTCTGATCCATTGTTGCCAATATGCCGGCCGCGGCGCGTCCGCGCCGGCCCGTCTGGAGAAATCCCATGCCCCAGCTTTCCGGCAAGCGCGTCCTGATCACGGGGGCGAGCGGCATCGTCGCCCTGCCCGTCGCGGTCGAGCTTGCGAAGACCAACGAAGTCCATGCCGTCGCGCGCTGGTCCGACCCGGCCCAGAAGCGCAAGATCGAGGATGCCGGGGTGCGCGCGATCGCGTTCGACCTTGCCGAGACCGACCTGTCGCCTTTGCCGAAATCGGTCGATATCGTCATCAACTATGCGGTGCTGCCGCCGAAGTTCAAGAACATGGCCTATGACGTGAATATCGGCGCGACCGGCCGGCTGGCCCGGCGCTACCGCGATTGCGCGGCGTTCGTGCAGGGCAGCACCGGTTCGCTCTATGAATATCAGGGCGAGCGCCCGCTGCGCGAGGATGATCCTTACGGGCTCCACAGCGCCGGCGAGAATTATGCGGCGAGCAAGATCGGCGCCGAATATCTGCTAAGGCATCTGAGCGAGGATTATGGGCTTCCGGTCACGCTGGTCCGCATCTTCTCCTTCTACGGTCCGCGTGGCGGCGGCGTCACCCAGCGCGTCGACCAGGTCCTGCGCGGCGAGCCGGTGAGCGTCTATCCGGGCGTGCTCAACATGCACACCCCGCTCTACGAGGACGACTATGTCGCCAAGACCATCGCCGCGGCCGGCATCGCCAGGATCGGCGCCGAAGTGGTCAATGTCGGCGGGTCGGAGGCCGTCACCACCCAGGATTATTGCCGGATCGCCGGCGAGATGGTCGGCAGGGAGCCGATCTTCGTCGAGACCGGCACCTCCTGGCCGATCTGGGCCGACACCACGAAAATGGAAGCGTTGCTCGGGCCCAGCACGGTGTCGATCCGCGAGGGGGTGCGGCGGATCATCGAGTCGGCGCACGAACGTCTGCCGAACGCGCATCATGTCCTCGGCCAGGCCGGCGCCGACGCGTGACCGCGCGGGCACGCGCCCCCCTCGCGATCGCGGGTCGGCCCGTCGGCCGCAGGGCGGTTGAGGTGCGGCCGAACATGCGCGATCATCCGCCGGTCCGTCGCGGCCCGGCGGTCAGGAGAGGAACGACCATGAACGTCGGCGACCAACTCGGCGATCTCGAACGGCTGATCGAGCTCCAGGCGATCTTCGATCTCAAGGGGCGGCGCGACCATGCCGTCGATCAGAAACGCTGGGACCTTTATGCCGACATGCACACCGACGATTATGTCGCGATGTCGATCGGCGCCGAGCCGATCGTCGGCGGGCGGGCCGCGGCCGATGCGCTGTCGGTCCAGCTCGCCAACGTCACCACGGTCCATCATTGCCATACGCCGGTGATCGAATTCCAGGATCGCCGCAACGCCACCGGCGTCTGGGCGATGGAGGATAATCTCTTCTGGTCCCGCGACGGCGAGAAGCAATGGCTGCGCGGTTTCGGCTTCTATCACGAGACCTATGTGAAGGGGGATGATGGCCGGTGGCGCTTCCGTTATCGCAAGCTGCACCGCACCCACGCCGAGACCTCGCCGGGTGCAGCGCTTCTCGCCGCCGATCTGTCGGGCGAGAATCTGATCGTCGGCGTCGCCCGATGACCGTGCATGTCGCGGGCGATCCGGCGCACGAACCCGGGCAATCCGACGACGATCGCGCCATCCGCCGGCTGGTCGCCGAATATAGCGACGCGATAACCCATCTCGACGCGCGCCGCGCCGCACTGACCTATGCCGAGGACGGCTGCGTCTCGCTGCCGGGTGTGCAGATCGCCGGCCGCGCGAACATCGAGGCGGGCATGCGCGAGACGTTCGCGGCCTTCCAGGTGCTGCAGCTGGTCGCCCATGCCGGCCTGATCGATATCGACGGCGACCGTGCGTCGGCGCGCTGGTCCACCGTCGAGCTGGGCGTCCGCACCGGCGCGACCGCGCTCAGCTGCATCCTCGGCCGCTATGAGGACGAATTGATCCGGACGCCGCAAGGCTGGCGTTTCGGCAGGCGGGTGTTCAGCCTCGCCGCCCGGGCGCTGCTCGACACCGAGAAATTGCAGCTCAACCCCGCTTTCGGATCGGTCGGCCCGTTCACAGGCGCCTCGACCGAAGCGTGACCGTCGGACCGCCCGGCCGTTCCGCAGGGGGAACGGGCGGCTGCCGCTCACATTGGGTCGGGAGGGGGCACAACGGACGGGTCGATCTCCACGCCGGGAAGCCCGAAAAAATCTTCGCCGAGCACCGCGACCAGAAACGGGGCATCCTCGGCATCGACATAATTGCATTCGCCGCTGACCAGGTCGCCGGTGAACTCGCACCAGCTGAACTGGCTCGACGCCCGCTCGCCGCCGTCGGGCAGCGGCTTCACGATCCGCACTTCGCCGATGAACCCATCGTCGGCGAACCAGCTGTTGACGACGTCGGGCGCCCCCATCGCGCCGATGATCGGGAACATCCGCTGGTACATTTGCGAGACGCCCTCGACGCTGGTGATCGAACAGCCGATCGGCTCATAATGCCAGCCCGGTTCGTGGTGGACCGTCGCCATGAGCTTGTCGATCTCATGCGAGAATTCATAATGAGTGTGCCGCTCGGCGAGCGCCTGCATTTCCGCCAGGCTGCGATCGGTAGGCATCGGCTCGTCCCTTCCTGCTATCCCGCCACGCGTTCGACGCCCGGCAGGTCGAAGAAATCGGCGCCCAGCGCCGCCGCGAACCGGCGCGCATAGGCCATGTTCATCCTGAGACGGTAGGAGAGGATGTGGTCGAGGCCCTCGGCGAACTCGATCACCTCCAACTGCCGCGTCGGCCTGTCGCGGCCATCCTCGCGCACCGGATAGGCCCACTCGCGCAGGACGCCGTTCTGGTTCGTCCATTGGCGCAGCTTTCGCCGCCCCGAAAAGGACGGCCGCAGCGCGGGAAGCGTGCGGCGGAAAAGATCGCCGATCAGCTGGGTACCGGTCAGCTTCATGCCGACCGGCTTCACCTCGGCGATCGCGTGCGAATCGAACAGGCCGGGCAGCGCGCCGAAATCCTCGACCCGCATCGCCTCGTCGAATCGGGCGATCACCCGCTCCATCGCCGCCAGCTCCTGCGGGGTGCTCGGGCGGGCATGGGCGGCGAGGCTGCCGATCGGTCCGTCGGTCTCGGTCATACGCATCACCCTCTCCGTTGCATCATCGGGCCGACCGCGACGCCTCGCCGCGGCGGATTGCATGCGGGCGCGGTGCGGCGCTGCGACTCTGGCCGGGCGTGATCAGCCGCTTCGCCCGAAACAGGCAGGCGATGGCGAGCAGCTCGACGGGGATGATCGCCAGCATCGCCTGGCGCAGCCCTTCGGGACCCGACGCCTGCCAATGGTCGCTCAGCATGCCGACCGCGAGCGGGCCCAGTCCCAGTCCGATCAGGTTGATCGACAGCATCAGCAGCGCCGAGGCCGAGGCCCGCGTCGTCGGCGCGACGATGCCGTGCGCGGTGGCGATGCAGGGCGCCAGATAGGCCCCGCCGAAGAAGAAACTGCCGGCAAACAAGGCCAGCGCCCCGGTCTCGCCGCCCGCCGACAGCCCCCCGATCTCGAACGGGATCATCAGCGCGATGCTCGCCAGCGCCACCTCGATCCGCGCGTTCGGCCGGCGCTCGGCCAGCCGGTCGGCAAGATAGCCTGCGCCGAGGATGCCGATCAGCGCGGGACCGACCGAAAACAGCGCCAGCCAGGTGCCGAGTTCGGAGCTCGACATGCCATGCACCCGGCCGAGAAAGGGCGGCGTCCAGTTGCCATGGCCGTAGGTCACGAAGGTGTGCAGCCCGCAGCCCAGCGCGAGCCAGCAAAAGGCGCGGTTGCGCATCAGCGCGCCCAGCGCCGCGCCGAACGAAGGCGGTGGGGCGCCGGTCGGATCGGTGGCGACCGGATCATATTGGCCGCGCCGCGGCTCGCGCATCGTCAGTCCGATGACCAGCGCGAGCAGCAGGCCGGGGCCGCCGGCGAACAGGATGGCGATCCGCCATCCGAAATAATGGTTGATCCACCCGCCGATCAGAAAACCGCACATCAACCCGACGGTCCCCGATGCCGCGTAGATCGACAGCGCCCCCGCGCGCTTCCTGGGCTCGTAATAATCCGATATCAGCGAATGCGCCGCCGGCGTCAGCCCCGCCTCGCCGATCCCCACCCCGATGCGATAGACGAGCAGCGAGACGAAGCTGTTCGCCGCCGCGCACAGCGAGGTCGCCGCGCTCCACAGCGTCATCGACACGACGATGATCGCCTTGCGCGACCTGATGTCGCCGAGCCGGCCGATCGGCACGCCGAGCGTCGCGTAGAACAGGGCGAAGCTGAGCCCGGTGATGAGGCCGAGCTGGGTGTCGGTCAGGTGCAGGTCGGTCTTGATCGCGTCCTGCAGGATCGTCACGACCTGCCGGTCGACATAGTTGATCGTATAGGCGCAGAACAGCAGCAGCAGCGCGTAACGGCGCGCGCGCGTGCCGACCAATGGCGGCGACATCGTCCAGGCTGCTTCGGTCATCCTCACCCCTTTTAGTCGTGCGCGGCTTCTCGGCTCATGCGCCCGTGCATGTTCGATGATCGGCCCGCTCATGGCAACAGGATTCTGCATTTGTTGGGCGATCGCCTTGTATGGAGGACTTGGCCAATACGGGACCGATATATCCGTGACATGGGCTGGAAATAAAATTTGTGCAGTCGCCCTAAATATGCTTTTGGGCTGGCCCGACAGGGACGGCGGGCGCCGATGCGCGCCGGCGAACGGGAAACGGGACCGGGGGGGGGATGACGATGACGACCGAGCCGCATCGGCGTGCTGCGAAGCCTGGCCTGGCGGCCGGTTCGGCCGACATCGTCGTCGTCGGGTCGGGCGCGGCGGGCATGATGGCGGCGCTGCGGGCGCATCATGCCGGCCTGTCGGTGGTCCTCGTCGAAAAGGCGCGCCAATATGGCGGCACCACCGCGACGTCGGGCGGACTGTTCTGGGTCCCGGGTCATGGGATGAACGGCTTCCGCGACGATCCGGCGCAGGTCCTGCTCTATCTGGAGCAACTGACCGGGGGCCTGGTGCCCGAGGCGCGGCTGCGCGCCTTCATCGACGCCGCGCCGCGAATGGCCGGCTTCATCCGCGATCTCGGCATCCCGTGCGAGCATCTCCCGACCGCGATCGACTATCATAGCGAGCTTGCCGGCAGCGGCACCGGGCGGCTGCTCGCCGTATCGGAGTTCGACGGCGCCGCGCTGGGCGACGATTTCTTCCGGATGCGCGCGCCCAACCCGATGCGCGTCCTCTTCGATCGCTATCTGATCGATCGGCCGCAGTCCTACGCGCTTTCGGGGCGGAAGCGGGGCTGGCAATGGGTGGCGTTTAGGCTCGTCGCAAAATATTGGCTCGACGTCCGCCAGCGCCTGAGGTCGCGGCGCGACCGGCGCGCGACCGGCGGCGATGCGCTGATCGCCTGGCTCCGCCGCGAGCTGCGCCGCCGCGAAATCCCGCTCCTCCTCGACTGCGCGCTCGAGGAACTGGTGACGGAGGGCGGTCGCGTGTGCGGGGCGGTCGTCCGGCATCGCGGATCGCGCCATGTTGTGTGCGCCGGTCGCGCCGTGATCCTGGCCGCGGGGGGCTTCGAGCAGAATCAGCGATTGCGCGACGCCCATCTGCCGGTGCCGACCGATCGGCGCGCGAGCGCCACCCCCGAAGGCGCCAATGCCGGCGATGCGCTGGTCGCGGCGACCGCGGTCGGCGCCGACACCGCGTTGATGGACTGCCTGTGGTGGATGCCGGTGCTGCGCCTGCCCTCGGCGACCTATCCCAATATCGAGATCGCCCACATCATGGGTTTCGAGCAGCGCTATCCGAACAGCATCATGGTCAACCGGATCGGACGCCGCTTCTGCAACGAGAATATCTCCTATGATCGCTTCGGGCTGAAGATGATCGAGGACGCGCAGGCGACGGGCGCCAATGCGCCCTGCTGGATGATCTTCGACGCCACCTATCGCAGGCGCTATAATTGCGGCGGGCTGATGCCGGCCATCGTCACCCCCGACCGGCTGGTGCCGCCCGGATGGTGGGACAATTATCTGTTCAGGGCGGACTCGATCGCCGCGCTCGCCGACCGCATCGATGTCCCCGCCGACCAGCTCTGCGCGACGGTCGCCCGGTTCAACGGCTTCGCCGCGCGCGGCGTCGACGAGGATTTCGGGCGCGGCGACACCGCGTTCGACCAGAGCCGCGCCGACCGCCGGGTCAGACCCAATGGCTGCCTCGGTGCGCTCGACACCGCGCCTTATTATGCGGTGCGGATCGATCTGGGCGACATCGGCTCGAAGGGCGGGCTGCGCTGCAACGAGCATGCGCAGGTGGTCGACACCGACGGCATGCCGATCGCCGGCCTCTATGCGGCCGGCAACTGCGCGGCGTCGCCGTTTGCCGACAGCTATCCGGGTCCCGGGAGCACGATCGGCGCGGCGCTGACCTTCGGGATGATCGCCGCCGACCATGCCGCGGCAACATGATGATGGCAAAGGGGAGAAGAAGCCTGTGACTGTCGAGGAACGTCTGGCCGCGCTCGAGGCGCGGCTCCGTGCGAGCGAGGATCATCTCGAGATCCTCAACCTGCTGATGAGCTATGGGCCGCTCGTGGACAGCAAGACGAGCGAGCCGGCGGCGGCGCTCTGGGTCGATGGCGGCGGTTATAATTTCACCATTCCGACCGGCGCGCCCGCCCGGCTCGAATCGCCCGACGGCCTCGTCGGCATGTACGAAGGCGAGTCGCATCGCTGGCTGGTCGACACCGGCTGCTCGCATCTCACCGCGACGCCGAAGATCATGATCGTCGGCGACGAGGCCGAAGCGGTCGGCTACTCGTTCGTCGTGCTGCGCGAGGAGGATCGCTGGTTCGTCTGGCGGGCCGCGATCAACCATTGGAAGCTCGCGCGGACCGGCGACGGATGGCGCATCGTCGAGCGCTTCAACCGTCCGCTCGACGGATCGTCCGAAAGCCACGACACGATGCGCAAGGTCCTCGGATGATGCGCCCCCGCTTCGAAGGAAAGGTGGCGATCGTCACCGGCGCGAGCTCGGGCGTGGGCCCGGTCATGGCGCGCATGCTCGCCGGCGAAGGCGCGCGGGTGGTGATGGCCGCGCGCCGCGTCGAGATGGTCGAGGCCGAGGCGGCCGCGATCGGCGATGCCGCGGTCGCGATCAGGGCGGACGTCACCAGCGAGGCCGATGTCGCGGCGATGGTCGATCTGGCGATCGACCGCTGGGGGCAGGTCGACATCATGATCAACAACGCGGCCGTCCCCGGGGTCGACAAATATATCTGGGAACAGACGCTCGAAAACTGGAACGCCACATTCGCGGTCGACGTGACCGGCGCCATGCTCTGCAGCCGCGAGGTCATCCGCCGGTCGATGCTGGAGCGCAAGGCCGGCGTCATCGTCAACTTCTCGTCGACCGCCGGCTGGAACGGGTTGCCGCGCAAGAGCCATTATAGTTCGGCCAAGGCGGCGCTTCGCGTTCTCACCAAGGTGGTCGCCACCGAAGCCGGCCCGTTCGGCATCAGGTGCAACTGCATCGTGCCCGGCGCGATCGAGACCCAGCTCATGGCCGACTGGCTGCAGCGCACCGCCGACGAGCAGGGGCTGTCGCTCGAGGAACGGCGGGCCGGCTGGTTTTCGAACATTCCCTTGGCGGCGAAGATCTCGACCGCGGACGACGTCGCGAACCTAGCCCTCTTCCTCGCCTCCGACGAAGCGCGCACGATCACCGGTCAGTCGATCAATGTCGACTGCGGGGGCGTCATGATCGGATAGCGCAGAACTTCTCCCCCTTTGCATATGGGCAGGCCGCATGATCACCTTCATCATCCATGTCAGGGTCCAACCCGCCAACCGGCCGGCCTTCGAGGCGCTGATGGCCCATGTCCGCGACCTGTCCCGCGCCAACGAGCCCGGCGTCGTCCATTACGACTTCGGGATCAGCGCGGAGCAAGGCGACGCCTATGCCATCGTCGAGGTCTACCGCGATGCCGCGGCCCATGCCGCCCATATGCAGACCGACTGGGTCAGGGAGTCGATTCCCGAATCGCGCCGGCTCGTCGAGGGCGGGTTCGACATCCGGCAATATGTCAGCCCCGGCACCGAACCGGCGGTGCGCCAGATGCAGGAGCCCGTGCGGCGCTCGAGCCAATCGATCGAGGATGCGTCGGCATCGTCGCGATCGGATAGGGTGCCGGTCCTTGGCTTCAACCATCTGAACATCCGCACCCCCGATTTCGAAGCGGCGACGCGCTTCCTCTCCGAGGCGCTGGGCATGGCGGTGATGCCCGTGCCCGGGCAACCATCGCGCGACAGGGCCGCCTGGCTGCTCGATGCCGGGGGCCAGGCGCTGCTGCATCTGGCGAGTGCGGACGTTCGCTATGCGGAAGGCGAGGCGCTCCCCGATCCCGCGCCGCGGGGCAGCGGCGCCATCCACCATGTCGCGCTGACCTGCACCGACATCGCCGCGATGCGCGCGCGGCTGACCGCCCGGGACATCCCCTTTCGCGAGAATGTCCCCGAAGACGGGGTCCGGCAGATCTTCGTGACGGACCCGAGCGACATCCGCTTCGAACTCAATTTTCGGGAGGACTGACGGCATTCGGAGCGAGGGGTGTCGCGCCACTCGCGCCATTCACCCCGCCCTTGTCGCAATATCGCGCGGAAACCCCGCCGCCAGATGGTCGATCAGCGCCCGCACCGCCGGCGACAGCCCGCGCCGGGTCGTGAACACCAGATGCACGATCCCCTGCAGCCCGTGCCAGGCGGGCAGCACCCGCACCAGCCGCCCCGCCGCCAGCGCCTCGCGGCAGACATGGTCGGGCAGGATCGCCACCCCGGCGCCGTCGATCGCGGCGTTGCGCACCGCGACCATGTCGGCGCAGCCCATCCGCGGCACGACGCGGACGACATGGGTCCCACCATCCTCGCATTCGAGATGCCATTCGACCTCGTCGCTGCCGTCGTCGGTTGCCAGTGCGGGCAGCGCCGCCAGCTGCTCGATGCGCGCGACCTGGCTCGCGATCTGCGGGCAGGCGACGAGGATGCGGGTCGACCGGCCGAGCGAGCGCATCGTCAGCGCGGCATCGCTGGTCAGCGCGGCGCGCACCCGCAACGCCAGGTCGATCCGTTCCTCGATCAGGTCGACCGCGCGGTCGGTCGCGATCAGTTGCAGCCGCACCTTGGGATAGCGCAGCAGGAAGGACGAGATCAGCCCGGAAATCGGCTCGATCATCCCCGTGGGGCAGCTGAACCGCACCCGGCCATGCGGTTCGGACTGCGCCTGCATCACCAGCGCCTCGGCCTGTTCGGCCTCGGCCAGCAACGCCCGACATCGCTCGTAAAAGGCCTGGCCCGTGTCGGTCACCCGGAAGCGCCGGCTCGACCTTTCGATCAGCCGCAGCCCCAGCCGCGCCTCGAGCCCGGCGATGCGCCGGCTGAGCTTCGACTTGGGTTCGCGCAGCGCCCGCCCGGCGGCGGCGAACCCGCCATGCGCGACCACCTCGGCGAAATAGGCATAGTCGTTCAGGTCGATCCGCATCATCGTTCCTCCAATAGAACGCTGAGTGCCATATCTGCCGGCTACACGCATCATCGTTCTGGATGCATCTCGTACGGGCACCGGCGCTTCGCCGACAGCTTCAAAGGAGACAGACGATGAGCAACAGGTTCGACAACAAGGTGGTGGTGGTGACCGGCGGGACCAGCGGGATCGGCCTCGCCACCGCCAAGGCGTTCGCCGCCGAAGGCGCTTCGGTGTTCGTCACCGGACGCCGCCAGGACGCACTCGACGCCGCGGTCAAGGCGATCGGCGGCCGGGTCACCGGCGTGCGCGGCGACATGGCCAATCTCGCCGACATCGACCGGCTCTACGACGCGGTCCAGCAGCAGCATGCCCAGATCGACGTGGTGTTCGCCAATGCCGGCGGCGGCGACATGCTCCCGCTCGGCGCGATCACCGAGGACCATTATCAGCGCATCTTCGACACCAATGTGAAGGGCGTGCTGTTCACCGTGCAGAAGGCGCTGCCGCTGCTCCGCGACGGCGCCTCGGTGGTCCTGACCGGCTCGACCACCAGCGTCTCGGGCACCCCGGCGTTCAGCGTCTACTCGGCGACCAAGGCCGCGGTCCGCAACTTCGCCCGCACCTGGATCCTCGACCTCAAGGACCGCCATATCCGCGTCAACACCGTCAGCCCCGGCGTCACCGAGACCGCCGGCCTCGACGAGCTGTTCGGCGGCGCCGACGCGGCGCAGGGCACCAAGGACTATCTCGCCACGCTGATCCCCGCCGGTCGCGTCGGCCAGCCCGAGGAGATCGCCCGGACGGTGCTGTTCCTCGCCTCCGACGAAGCGAGCTTCGTCAACGGCGTCGAACTCTTCGTCGACGGCGGCCAGATGCAGATCTGATCCGGCACCGAGGGGCGACGGGCCTGTCTCGTCGCCCTTCGCTTGCCCACTGCATGCGCACTTCCAGTGTCGACGGTGCCGCGAGCAAGATCCTCCCTGCGCGTAGCGTGGGGAGGGGGACCATCCATAGGATGGTGGAGGGGTCTTCCGCACCATCGATGTTGCGCAGACCCCTCCACCGCTTCGCGGTCCCCCTCCCCATCTGCGATGGGGAGGTCTGCAGGACTGACCCGATGAACCAATTCGATAGCGCGTTCCCGAGGAGACACGCCATGTCCCACAGCATTTCCGATCTTCTGGTCCGCAACCTGCACGAGGTGTTCGGCGAGGGCGACCCCGTCCGCCGTCGCGCGGCGATCGACGATCTCTACACCGAGGACGCCGCTTTCTACGCCCCCGACGGCATCCACCGCGGCCGCGACGCGATCGACCGCAACGCCGGCGCCGTCCGCGCTACCCATCCGGACTATCGCTACACCGAACTCGGTGCGCCCGAGGAACTCCAGGGGGCGGCCGGGCGCCTCGCCTGGGTGTCGGGGCTGCCGGGCGAGCCGCCGGCCTATGCCGGCACCGACATCATCACCGTCCGCGACGGTCGGATCGCGGCGGTCTACCTCTTCTTCGATCGGCCGGATGCCTGACCCCGAAGGTTGCGGGGAGCCGCGACCCAAACCTTGATATGGGGTGCGCTCCGCGATCCGCGCAGGCAACCTCACGTCCGCACTTGATCCTTCCCATCTGCGATGGGGAGGATCCGGCAGTACGCCCATCGAAGGGGAACCGCCTCATGACCAGAGCCTATGCCATCGTCCTCGCCGGCCTTCCGCTGCTCGTCGCCGCGGCGCCGGCCGGTCGAGATCCGCAGGCCGCGGCCTTCCTCGGCGAAAGCCATGCGGCGATGGACCGGATGATGGCCGGCATGGCCGGGCCATCGACCGGTCAGGTCGACCGCGATTTCGTCGCGATGATGGAGCCGCACCATCAGGGCGCGATCGACATGGCGGTCGCCGAGCTGCGCTACGGCAAGGACGTGCGGCTCAAACGCATCGCCCAGGAGATCATCGTCGACCAGCAGCAGGAAATCGCCGCGATGCGCCTCGCGATCGGCGTGCCGCTGCCCGCCGCCGCACCGGCCCCGACCGATGGCGCGCTGCCGCCGGCACCGATGGCCGCCCATTCTATGCACGACATGGAGCACTGACATGAATCGCCGCCTTTCGCTCGCGCTGCTCGGTGCCCTGTCGGCGCTTCCGGCGATCGCCTCCGCCCAGCAGGCGCCCTGGGCCGCGCCCGATGTCGCGATCAGCCACCGCGACCGGGTCTATGCCGCCGAGCAATTCTCCAACACGCTGTCGGTCACCGATCCTGCCGACAACCTGCTGCTCGGCGTCGTCCGGCTGGGCGATCCGCAGCCGATGAACTTCTCGCCGCTCTACAAGGGCCAGGTGCTGGTCCATGGCCTCGGCTTCTCGCCCGACGGCCGGACGCTCGCGGTGGTGTCGATCGGGTCGAACGCGGTGAGCTTCATCGACACCGCCACCAATGCGGTGAAGCACACGACCTATGTCGGCCGTTCGCCGCACGAGGCCTTCTTCACCCCCGACGGCAAGGAGGTCTGGGTCACGGTGCGCGGCGAGGATTATATCGCGGTGCTCGACGCCACGACCTTCGCCGAAACCCGCCGGCTGACCACCCCGGGCGGGCCGGGCATGACGACATTCTCGCCCGACGGCAGATATGGCTATGTCTGCTCCTCCTTCAATCCGGAGTTGGTGGTGTTCGAGGTCGCGACCCACGCCATCGTCGGCCACGTCACCCAGCCGAGTCCCTTCTGCCCCAACATCGCCGCGACGCCCGACGGCCGGCAGGTCTGGTTCACGCTCAAGGACATCGGCAAGGCCGTCGCCTTCTCAGCGGTGCCGCCGTTCGAGGTTCTGAAGGTGATCGACACCGGCCCGATCACCAACCATGTCAATTTCGCCCGGACCCGCGACGGCATCTTCGCTTATGTCTCGGTCGGCGGCCTCGACCAGGTGAAGGTGTTCCGCACCGACGATTTCCGCCAGGTCGCGACGATCCCGGTCGGCAAGCTGCCGCACGGCGTCTGGCCCTCGGGCGACGGCAGCCGGATCTATGTCGGCCTCGAAAATGACGACGGACTCGCGGTGATCGACACCGCCGCCAACAGGCTCGTCGGCCATGTCGCGATCGGGCAGGCGCCGCAGGCGATCGCCTTCGTGCCGAATGCCGTGCGCGACGGCGACGGCACCAACAGTCTGCAGCCGCTCGGGATCGCGGGCAATGCCGTCCATCTGACACTCGCCGCCAAAGGCAGCGGCGCCACGCCGACCAGCGTCACCCTGTTCGATCAGGGGCTGGTCCAGATCCTCCAGGCATCGGCGACAGGGCTCCAGCCGAAGAGTCCCTATATCCTCGCGCTCGCCGACCGTCCCGACGGCAAGGGGCCGCTCCAGCCGCTGGCCCGGTTCACGACCAACCCCGCCGGCGCCGCGATCGTCGATACCACCGGCCCGATCCGCCAGATCGTCGCGGGCGACGCCGCCGCACCCCGCCGCTACCTCGTGATCGCGCTCGCCCCCGACGACGCGAAGGCGCCCCCAACGGTGGTGCAGATCCAGTCGCCCTGACCAGTGGCAACTGGTGTGCATTTCGGCGACAGTGCACTTTTAGCGACGCATTTCACCCGGCTTGGGCTCGCCCTTTGCCAGGGCGAGGACAAGGCCGGTCTGCGCCTCCATCGCAGCTTGCCGGTCCTTCGATCCGACAGGACGTCCTGGGCGTTCGGTCGGGTTGGCTCACAGCCCGAGCCGCGCCTTGACCTGCGGTTCGATCAGCAGCACTTGCAGGCTGGTCTTGCCCGCCATGTAGATCAGCCCCCGGCCGGCATCGTAATAGCCGATGCCGCCATGCTCGAGCGGACCGTGATTGAAATACGCGACTTCGCTCGGCTTCGACGGATCGCGGATGTCGAAGATGCGCAAACCTGCATCGCCGAAATTCACCGCCGCGAAATGCGCGTTCATCGCATCGTCGATCAAATGATAGGCGATCCACGGATCGCGGCCCGATGCCTTCCGCGCCGCGCAGAACTGCGGATCGTTGATCGCGATCCTGAGCATCGAGACGCCCTGCGCCTTGTCACCGGTGACGTCGCTGACGAACGCCTCGAACCCCCAACCCAAGGCTGACGGCCGCGGATAGGGGCGGCATGTGTCGCCTGGCGATCCGTAGACCTGCTTGTCGCTGCTGCCCCATTCGTTCGAGCCGAGCACATAGTCGCGGCCGCCGGTACGGAACCAGTCGAGGCCGTGGCCCGGCCCGTCGACGGTGCTGACGATCCGCACCGGGCGGCTCGTCATGTCGATCACGCGCGTCTTGGGAGTTTCCCCAAGGTTGCGGGTGCCAACGACTTTCTGGTCGCCGACATAGACCCGCGTCCCGTCGGAATTGATGTCGAGCGAATGGGCGATCGAAGGCCAGAGCAGACCTGATTGCATCCGGCTTCCTCCGATGCGGTGATCGGCACCGTGCGGATTGGCCAGGTCGTCACACAGATTATAGCCCGAGGCGAGTGCCTGGCGATGCAGTTCCTGCCAAGGCCCCGGTATCTGCGGTGAGAGATCGCAGCGATAATCGGTAATCTTCCAGCTCGTCGGATTATCGAGATTGCTGATGTCGGCCACCCACAGGCCCGGAGATGCGTAGATTTTCGTGGCTGTCCGGTCGATCCGCAGATCGTGCGGAAGCTGTCCGTAGCCCGCGCCCGTGCCCTCCGCTGCGGTGGCACCGATGATCAGCGGAGGCCATTTGACTTCGCCGAGATGCACCGGATTGAGGCAATCCTTGATGCTGTACACGGAGTTGCCTGTGACCAGGATCGCCCGATCCTTGGTGACCATGACGCGCATCGTCTCCGACACGCCTTGGACTGGCAGGCTCCTGACCTGCACCGGCCTCGCCGGATTGCCGACATCGACGACGAAGACTTCGTTGCTCTCCTCCGGGCGAACATAGGCGCATCGCCCGTAGCCCTGGACCTTCCCGCCCTTGGGGAACTGGCCGACGAGCCGGACGCCACAATTATAATGGGGCGTCTGTCCGACCGGGACGTCTCCCTGAATGCCGGGTTCCCGAACATCGCTGCGCCCGCACTTGGCCGGCGACGCTCCATCGACCGGATTGCGCTGCACTGCCTGTGCCGGCGCCGTGCCGCTGGCCAGCGTACCGGCCAACAATGTGACGATCATCAGTCGCTTCATGGCGCCTCTCCCCTTTTGTCGCTTTGTTTGGATCGACGGCTACAGCCCGAGCCGTGCCCGAACCTGCGGTTCGATCTGCAAAATCTTGAAACCCGTTGCGTCGGAGAAATAGATGAGTTTGCGGGCCGCGTCGTAATAGCCGACCTGCGCATGGACCGGGACGCCGTGGTTGAAATACGCGACTTCGGTCGGCTTCAGCGGATCGCGCAGGTCGAAGATGCGCAGGCCCGCGTCGCCGAAATTCACTGCCGTAAAACGCGGGTCGATCGGTCGGTCGATCAGGTGATACGCGATCCACGGGTCGCGGCCCGACGCCTTGCGCACCGCGCAGAATGCGGGCGTGTTGATGGCGATCTTCACCATTGCAGCGTTATGCGCGTGGGCCGGGTCGGTGACGTCGCTGATGATCGCCTCATATGCCCAGCCGAGCGCGAACGGTCTTGGGTATGCCGCGCAGGCATCGCCATCATGCACCCGACCGGGGGTCGCACTGGTGCCTTCGTTGGAATGCAGCACATAGTCGCGACCGCCCGAGCGGAACCAGTCGAGACCATGACCTGCGCCATCGACCTCGCCGAGAACCTGAAACGGGCTTTTCGTGATATCGATGATGCGAACCTTCGGCACGGGTGCCCAAAGCGCGCTGTTCCCGCCAGCCTGATCGCCGACATAGAGCCGCGTGTCGTCGGCGTTGAAATCGGGCGAGTGCGCGACTTGCGGCCACAACAATGATATCGCGTAGGGGCTTGCCCCGAGCGAGTAACCCGCACCGGCCGGGGCGGGCTTGGTCGCATCGTCGCACAGGCTGCGGCCCTTCGAGATCGACTGCCGATGCACTTCGGTCCACGGTCCGGCGAGTTGCGCAGCGACTTCGCAACGGTGATCGACGACCTTCCAGCTTTCCGGGTTCTTGAGGTCGGCCAGGTCGGCTTCCCACACGCCGAACGACGCGAATACCTTGGTGGCATCGCGGTTGATGCGGATGTCGTGCGGCAGATTGCGCGAGCGAACACCGGGAACCGTCGTGTCGGGCCATTTGATCTGCCCGGCGAGTTTGGGGTGAAGGCAGTCGCTGATGTCGTACACCGTCGCGCCCGAGACCATGATCGCGCGGTCCTTGGTGACGACGACGCGCAACGTCTCCGATCGCAATTGCAGCGGCAGCGGCTCGCCGACCACGATAGGCTTTTTCGGGTCGCGCACGTCGATGACGGAGATGGTGGCCGGCCCCGGCGCACCGCCTTGTCCGCCGCCGCGCACATAGGCGCATTGGCCGGTGCCCGCGACATTCCCGGCAACGGGAAGCTCCCCGATGAGCTTGACGCCGCAATTGTAGCTGGCGGTCTGGCCGGCGGGGACTTCGCCCTGTACGCCGGGTTCTCGAACATCGCCGACACCGCACAACGCGGGAGAGGCGCCGGCGACCGGAACCTGCGGTCGCGCGCTCGCGGCTTGCGGCGCGCCTATGGCGCAGCCGATCAGCGCAACCGACGCGGTGCCTGCCAACCATCGGCGCGAGGTGGCCCGCAAGCGGCCAACATGGAATGCCATCGGATTTCTCCCCGTTTGCTTTTTTGGTTTTGCAATCGGTCTAGGGTGGCGCTCACGCCTCCGCCGAAGGAAGCGGGGCCGCAGCCCGCCGTCGAAACGGCTTGCTCCACCATTCCCACCGCCGGTCGCAGATCTTCTCGAAATCGGCCTCGAACTTCGCGCGCTTCGTGCCGCACAGCCGATCCCAGATCGTCGTGTACCCACCGAAGTTCCAGTTGAAATATTTGTGGTGCTGGTCGTGAAACGTCGTGGTGATGAACCACTTCGTCGCCCAACTCTTGTGCCACCAGCGCGGAAAGAACTCGTGTCCCGCATGCACATAAAGTCCCATGACGATGTTGGTCGGCAGGATCAGTGCCGCCGCCACGGTGCTGATGGGCAAATGGATGAGCGTCGCAGTCGTCAGGAAAAGCGGCACGAACCCGCCATTGATGCAGGATTCGAGCGGATTGACCGAGAGCGTCGTGAGCAGATTGGGCGATGTCGATTTGTGATGGAGCTTATGGATCCAGCTGTAGAACGGCTCTTTGTGCATCCAGCGATGCAGCCAGTAGAACCAGGTGTCGAACAGCAGGAAATAGGCGGCATATTCGATCGCCACGCGCCACCATGCGACCGGTGCGCTGTCGAACATGATGAAGCCGTGGCTGTTGAGAAACTTGTTCGCGCCGCCCAGCAGGAAACCGGTGACGAACCCGCCGATGACGGCGACGAGCAACTCGAAGCCCAGCCGCTTCCATTTGAACCCCTTGGGCTGGATGCGGTGCGCGCCGAAGAAGCCGGAGAAGAAGCCGATCGCGATTGTCGAAGCGACGATTCCGATCAGCCACAAATGCAGCAGCCATTCGCCGGACGTAATCATTTTAATCATGGTCGGCCTCACCTGCGCGTCTCCGCGCCGTTTCGGCGTCGGTCTTCGCTCCTGTGGGATCGCCGACGCGGCAGCCGAAAAGTAGTGCCAACATTCAAACGACCGGATCGCCACAGCGATGCCGTCTCGTCGGCCGTGAAACGATCGCGCGCACTTTGACCGATGCGTGCGACGGGGTTAGCCTTCGTCGTGGACGATAGCGCCGACACTCGCGGGCCGATGACCTCGCCGGAAATCCGGGCGTTCGCGGAAGGCTATGGCGACGGGCCAATCCAGAGCCCGCTGCATGTCGCATGGCTGCTCGAAAGCGTGGCGCTCGGGTGCGATTGGCGCGACGATAACGACATGGGGTCCGAGAGCGACCTGATCGAGCGCTTCGCCGCCAGCCGGGACGTCGTGCGAGGCGCCATCCGCATAGTCGAGGCGCGGGGATCGATGCGGATGCGGCGAGGCTGCCGCGGCGGTCTCCACTTGCAGGCGCCGAGCGTGCGGTCTGCCGCGATGGCACTGGCGATCTATTTGCGATCGCACGGCTATGCGGTGCAGCAACTCGAAAAGGTCAGGGGCCTGGCCGACGCGTTGCTGACGCTCTCGACGACAGGCCGGATCGTGTCGGCAGTGCTTGCGCAGACGGCCGCGATGCTGGCCGATGGCGCGGCATTGTCCGCCGGCTCGGACAATCGCGCCGAGCGGTTCGCGATGAACATCATCGCGCGCTCCGGTTCTCTACCGGAAGAAGGCGTGCGCATCGGCAACGAGGCTGACCTGTGCGAGGCGTTCGGGATTGGACACCGGACCTTTCGGCAAGCGCTCAACATCCTCGAAGACCTCGACATGCTGCGCGTAAGCCTGGGTCGCGGTGGCGGCTATACGCTCAAGCCCGCAAGCCCGATCGGCGTCATTCGTCGCCTCTTCGTGCTGCTCGCCTCGCGGCAGGTACGGTCCGCCGAAGTCAACGAGACGCTGTGGAAGCTCGACATCGTCAAGCTCCGGCTGATCTTCGATCCATCGCGAGGCGTCGTGCTCGACATCCGCGACCAATGGGCCGACGCAGTCGAGCAAGAAATTGAAGATTTGACCGAACCTCGCCGCTGGGTTCGCGTTCAACAAGCCATCGACAAGTTGGTCGGTGACAAACTCGTCGAAATCCTGACCTTGGCGCTGGTCGCATATGTCGCTCGAACGGCACCCCCCCTTTACAGCCATGCGCCGATTGAAGGCGGATTGGCCGGGGCAGAGCGAGGCATCATTGCGTCTATCACATCAGATCGACCTAATGATGCCGAGCAGCATCTTCTCGACGGCCAAGCCCTGTTGTCGTCGCTGAATGAAGCCCGATTGGTGCGGCCAAATTAGCGATAACAGCCGTTCGGTCGGCGTTGGCGCGATGCCGGGTGGTATCACCCTGTGTGGCGCTTGAGCAAATCGATCGAGGATGCGTCGGCATCTTCGAGATCCCGCATAAGCCACAAAAGCCTCCCCAAAAAATTTCTCACGCCCCGCCAAGGTTGCCGGCGATCGGCCCCGTCATGCCCTTCGAACGGACGCGATGACGCCACCAGGCGCGTCGCCTCCTGCGAAAAGGGAATGATATTCGAATGCGCGCTCTGCTTGCTTCCACCTGCCTCCTCTCGATCGCCGCGATGACCGCCGGCGCCGCCCGCGCCGAGACCGTGATCGACACCAAGCGCACCACCCCGGCCGCGACCTCGAGCATCAAGTCGGGCGCGGCCGACGACATCCGCATCACCTCGGCGGGCTCGGTCGTGCTGCCCGGCACCGGCGCCGCGGTCGTGCTCGACAGCAACAACAAGGTCACCAACGAAGGCCTGATCCAGATCACCGACGCCAATGCCGTGGTCGGCATCCGCGCCTCGGCCGGCACCACCGGATCGATCGTCAACGCCGCCACCGGCAAGATCGTGCTCGACGAGACCTATACCGGGGTCGACGACGACAAGGACGGCGATATCGACGGCCCGCTCGCGGTCGGCTCGGCGCGCTTCGGCATCGTCACCGCCGGCGGTTTCACCGGCGACGTCACCAACAATGGCGCGATCACGATCGAGGGCAAGGATTCGGCCGGCATCCAGCTCGGCGGCCCTCTCACCGGCAAGCTCACCACCGACGGCACCATCGCCGTGATCGGCGATCGCTCTGTCGGCGTGCGCACCGGCGACATCAGCGGCGCGGTCCGCATCGCCGGCACCATCACCGCCCAGGGCCAGGGCGCCCAGGCGGTGTCGATCGAGGGCAATCTCGCCGGCGCGCTGGTCGTCCAGGGCTCGCTGACCTCGACCGGCTATCGCGCCACCACCCCGCCCACCGACACGTCGAAGCTCGATGCCGACGATCTGCTTCAGGGCGGCGCCACCCTCGCGGTCGGCGGCAACGTCGCCGGCGGCATCATCCTCGCGATCCCGCCCAAGGATGCCAGCCCCACCGATAACGACGAGGACAAGGACGGCATCGACGACAGCAAGGAAGGCTCGGCGGTCGTCACCTCGCTCGGTTCGGCGGCGGCGGTCCAGGTCGGTTCGGCGACTCGCACCGTCACCATCGGTGCGGTCGCGGGCAATGGCAGCGGCCATGGCCTGGTGATCGACGGCGCGGTGCTCGGCGCCGGCACCTATGCCGGGGTCGCCGGCAACGGCGTCCAGATCGGCGGCCTCGGCCAGGCGGTAACGATCGCCGGCGGCATGACCGTCAACGGCAAGGTCGAGGCGACCTCGAACGGCGCCAACGCCACCGGCATCCGCATCGGCAGCGGCGCCCAGGTCGCCGAGATCAAGGTCGCCGGCACCGTCTCCGCGGCCGGCGGCGGCACCGCCGGCGTCACCTCGACCGGCATCCGCATCGATGCCGGCGCGGCGGTCTTCTCGATCAGCAACAGCGGCGTCATCAAGGCGACCGCCTCGGGCACCGCCGGGGTCGCCGCGGCGATCGTCGACGCCTCGGGCGAGGTCGACCTGGTCAGCAACAGCGGTGCGATCGGCGCCGCGGGCGGGGTCGCCGGCAACAATATCGCGATCGACCTGTCGGCCAACGCCACCGGTGCACGCATCGCCCAGACCGTGGTCGCCAGCGGCGTCGCGGCGCCGCAGATCGTCGGCGACGTGAAATTCGGCGCCGGCAACGACGTGTTCGACATCGCCGACGGCGTCGTCACCGGCAACACCAGCTTCGGCACGGGCGCCAACCAGCTGCTGCTGTCGGGCGACGCGGTCTATACCGGCCAGGCGAAGTTCGGCGTCGGCGACGACATCATGACGCTCGGCGGCACCTCCTCCTACAGCGGCGCCGCCGATTTCGGCGGCGGCAACGACCGGCTGACCTTGACCGGCACCGCGAAGTTCACCGGCACCCTCGCCAACGCCACCGGCCTGGCGGTCGCGGTCACCGGCGGCACCCTCGATGTCGGCAAGACCACCGCGGCGATCCGTTCGCTGTCGGTCGGCGCGACCGGCATTCTCGGGGTGACGATCGACGCCGTCACCAAGACCAGCACCCTCTACCAGGTGAGCGGCGAGGCCGCCTTCACCACCGGTTCGAAGGTGGCGGTGAAGCTGACGTCGATCACCGCGGCCGAGGGGCGCTACAGCTTCCTGAAGGCCGGCACCGTGACCGGTGCGGCGAACCTGACCAGCAGCAACACCGTGCTGCCCTTCCTCTACAAGAGCAGCATCGTCAGCGTCACCCCGACCGAACTGGCGATCGACATCACCCGCAAGACCACGACCGAACTCGGGCTCAACCGCTCGCAGGCGGCGGGCTATAATGCGATCTACACGGCGCTCGCCAAGGACACCAAGGTCGCCGGAGTGTTCCTCGACACCGTCGACGGCAACCGTTTCCGCAAGCAGCTCCGCCAGATGCTGCCCGACCATGCCGGCGGCGCCTTCGAATCGGTGACGATGGGTTCGCGGGCGACCGCGAGCTTCCTCGCCGATCCCAACGCCCCCTTCGCCGACCAGGGCAGCTGGGGCTATCGTGTCCAGCAGGTCGGCTGGGGCACCTCGAAGAGCCTCGGCGACACCGCCGCCTACGACATCACCGGCTGGGGCGTGAACCTCGCCGGCGAGAAGAAGACCGGCATCGGCAGCTTCGGCATCTCGCTCGCCTATCTGTTCGGCAAGGACGCCGATGGCGGCACCGACAACAGCGTCGACGCCGGTCAATATGAGGCGGGCGTCTACTGGCGCGGCAGCTGGGGCCCGCTCTCAAGCTGGGCGCGTGCCTCCTATGCCCATGTCGATTTCAAGGGCAAGCGCCACTTCGACGGCATGATCGGCAGCGAGGCGGTCGAGCGCAACTCCAGGGGCAACTGGAACGGCAAGCTGGTCTCGGGCTCGGGCGGCGCGTCCTACACGGTGCAGATGGGCTCGTTCAGCGTCCGCCCGGTCGCCGCGATCGATTATTACCGGCTGCGTGAGGACGGCTATACCGAAACCGGCGGCGGCGACGCCTTCAACCTGATCGTCGGCAGCCGCACCAGCGACGAACTGGCGCTGTCGGGCACCGTGGCCGCCGGCTTCGATTTCGGCGGCTACACCCCCGAGGGCGGCTGGCTGCGGGTCGAGGCCGAAGGCGGCCGGCGCCAGCTGGTCGGCGGCTCGCTCGGTTCGACCACCGCCAGCTTCAAGGGCGGCCAGGCCTTCACCCTCGATCCCGAGCAGCGCACCAGCGGCTGGGTCGGCAAGTTGCGCGCGGTCGGCGGGGCCGAAGGCTTCCGCATCGCCGGCGAAGCCGGCGCCGAACAGCAGCAGGGCCGCGCGGCGCTGTCGCTCCGGGCCACGCTGATGGTCGGCTTCTGACCTCTTTCAACCTCTAGCCATCTCTCTTCCACCATCTCTCTTCCGGACGACCCCACCAATGTCCGGAAGCGGGAGGAGGCGGGTGCAACCCCGTGCGATCACGCGACCCCCCCGATCGCCGCACCCGCCTCCGATCCTCTTTTCGATCCTTCGCGCCACCCTCCCCGCCCCGCTCTCCACGAGCGGGGCGGTTCGAAATTCGGCGAATGCCGGCTCGGTACAGGCCCCATATTTGCAGAGGCGCGCGCCACGAGGCCGCCGAAAGCGGGGAAATTACGCCGCCGGTACGCCGGTCCGCTCCGCCTTGCGGCGGTCATAGACCTTCTTGGCGACATAGCCGCCGCCGAGCAGCAGGCCGAGCGGACCGAGACGGCGCATGACGCCGACCGCGGTCGCGCCGAGCAGGGCGCCCTTGACGCCATTGTCGCCGTCGCGGCGATCGATTTCGCGGCCGACCAGTGCACCAATGATTTTGCCGATCATGAAAGCCCCTTTCGCAATGAAGACGGGGGCCAAGCGAACGAAGCGCCGGCTGGTTCCATGGATCGATCCGGCCAAGGTTCTGGGCGTGCATCTTGTTCCACGCGGCGCTAAGACGGTTCCATGAACAGCTTCTTCCTCATCATTCTGATCGTCATGGTGATCGGAACCGTCGTCGCGCTGGTCCGCGGCATCATCGCCTTCCTGAAGACCACCGAGGCGGATCTGAAGGGCGGCGGGATCAGCCAGTCGGGGCTGAAGCAGAACAAGATGATGCGGATGCGGATCGCCTTTCAGGCGGGCGCGGTGATCGTCGTGATCCTGATGCTGATGATGGCGCGGAAATAGGCGCGACCGCGATGGTGCGCCTCAACAAGATCTACACCCGCACCGGCGACACGGGCGAAACCGGGCTGGTCGACGGGTCGCGGCTGCCCAAGCATGCGCCGCGGATGGCGGCGATCGGCGACGTCGACGAGCTCAATTCGGCGATCGGGGTCGCGCTCACCCACGCGATGCCCGCCGAACAGAAGGCGATGCTCGCGCGAATCCAGAACGAGCTGTTCGACCTCGGCGCCGATTTCGCGACTCCTGGTGAAGATTTCGCCCCGACCGAGATGTCGCTGCGGATCGTCGCCGACCAGGTCGAACGGCTCGAGGCCGAGATCGACGCGATGAACGAAGCGCTGCAGCCGCTGCGATCGTTCATCCTGCCGGGCGGCGATCCCGCCGCCGCCGCGATCCACCTCGCCCGCGCGATCGCCCGCCGCGCCGAACGCGCCGCGGTCGCTGCGACCCAGACGATCGCGCTCAACCCGCTCGGACTGGCTTATGTGAACCGACTGTCGGACCATCTGTTCGTGATGGCGCGCTTCCTCAACCTGCACGCGCAGGGCGACATCCTCTGGCAGCCCGGGGCGACGCGCGCGGGCTGAGGTGATCAGGGCCGCGTCAGCTTGCTCAGGATCTCGTCGATCTGCGACTTGGCCTTCTCGATCATCTCGTTCGACGGCTCGAACTTCGATTCGCTGGTCTGTACATTGCGCGACGCAGGGTTGAAGGACAGCGTATCCGACGCCGCAGCCCTGGCATCCTCGGGCGTCGAATAGATCCAGCTTGTCTTGTCCGCCATCGCGATCAACCTCACGGATATTGCTGATAGACCCGATCCCGTATGATTGCGGGTGAGCAGGCCACGCCGAGCGTGTTCAGCAATGCCATGAAAATAGCATCGGCAAACCACGCATTCAATAGACGGTCGCTGTCGAGACACAGCACCCCGCCGATCACCGGGATGCAAATCGACGAGCAGAGCGGCCGCCTTTGCAGGGCCAGTTCATATTTCGTCATGAACAGTTGCTGCGCCGAGAGGCCGGAAAATTCCTTGTAGACCGCCTTGCGTTCCTTGAAGGCGAGCGGCGCGGTATCGTTCCTCAGATCGAACTCCAACCGATCGTCGGCATCGGCATCCATGTTCGCGCAGGCGGTCACCTTGAAGGCGGCTGGCAAGGGGCGTTCGGGGGTAAGGGCGGGCGTCGGCTCGATCAGGCTGAGGCGCAGATGATGCGCCTGCGGCTCGACGCCCTGGATATGCTTGTCGAGTTCGCCCAGCGTGAAGAGCAGGATGTCCCTGCTCAACGTCTCGATCGCGATGCGGCGCTTCAGTTCGCGACCGGCAACCTTCGATCCGGCGTCACGCGCGTCGATCGCTTCGTCCCGGGTGCAGTCGAACGACAATGTCCTGAGCAGGGATCCGAGCCGAATGACCTGGAGATCGGGAATGAAATCCTGGATCAGCGTCTGGCTGCCGAAAATACCCGCCGAGACGATCGCCATGACCGAACCCAGCAGGCCGAGTTCCTCCTCCTCGGCATCGCCTTCGTCGCCGCTGGCGAGGGTGAAGGCCATGATCGGGATCGGCACGCCGCCCTGCTTGCGTTCGAGCGCCTTCTTCTCGGCGCGAAACGACCAGACCGGCAGGTTGGACAGCAAGCCGCCGTCAACGAACATCGGTTTCCCCGGGACCGAATGGCCGCGAATCTGCGGCGGCCGAAAGAAGAAGGGGATGGCGGCGGAGGCGGCCACCGCATCGGCGACCGCGACGTCGGGGGTCGCGTGATCGAAGATCAGGGTCTGGCCCGATCGTGCGTTCGATACGATGATCTTCAACGCGCAGCATCGATCGACGACATCGGGGTCGATATGCCTGAACTTTATGACGGGCGGGACTTTCCAGTCGCGCAAGGCGGGCGAAGCCGCATAATGTTCCCTGAGCTTGTCGCGCAGCAGATCGTTAAGCGTGTCCCGCATGCCTTCGGTCGAAAACAGCCCGCGGTGACGAATGATCGACCCGGCGCACCAGAAGAAGCGCCAGCCGAGCGAGACCATGGCGAGGACGGCCACGGCGATGGCCGCCAGCCATACCGGCGCATTGGGCCCGTTCGCGCACATCAGCAGCGCAGCGAAGCAGAACAGCGTCACGGCCAGCAGCACGAGGGTCGCCAGCGCGGCACGCCGGACCCCCTTGAACCGGACCCAGTCGTTCGCGCCCAGCAGGTCGAGCGGGGTCTTGCCGCGCCGCACGAGGATGTCGCTGGACGGGCTCAACAGCTCGGCGGGCTTATAATTGACCGCGGTCAACGCGGCGATGATCGCACCGGCCGAGGAGCCCGCAACGCCGACGATCGCCAGTCCCTCGGCATCGAGCGCCTCCAGCGCGCCGAGATGGGTGATACCCTTGGCGCCGCCGCCTTCGAAAATCGCGAAAATCGACCGGAAGCCGCCCGGATTCATTTGTGTCGCCACGGCCATTCCCCCAAACCGCCCAAGCCATTTTAGGTGATCTCGCCCCGGCCGTCATCGGTATCGGCAGCAAACTCGTCCATTTCGGGTCAAGATTTGCGACGCGCCCGTACCGCCCTGTCCCCTTGTCTTTGCGACGCGCCAACCCATCTCACGTCCGCGCGCCCTTCGGCTTGCCCAATCCGAACAAATATGGAACAAATCGACGCATGAGTCTCACCCACATCAGTGTGCGCGGCGCGCGCGAGCATAATCTCAAGGGCGTCGACGTCGATATTCCGCGCGACAAGCTGGTGGTGATCACCGGCCTGTCGGGATCGGGCAAATCCAGCCTCGCCTTCGACACCATCTATGCCGAGGGGCAGCGGCGCTACGTCGAATCGCTGTCGGCCTATGCGCGCCAGTTCCTCGAGTTGATGCAGAAGCCCAATGTCGAGCATATCGAGGGGCTGAGCCCGGCGATCTCGATCGAGCAGAAGACGACGAGCCGCAATCCGCGATCGACGGTCGCGACGGTGACCGAGATCTACGACTATATGCGGCTGTTGTGGGCGCGGGTCGGGATTCCCTACTCGCCGGCGACCGGGCTGCCGATCTCGGCGCAGACGGTCAGCCAGATGGTTGACCGGGTGATGACGCTGCCCGAGGGCACCCGCTTCTTCCTGCTCGCGCCGGCGGTGCGCGGGCGCAAGGGCGAGTATCGCAAGGAGCTGGCCGAGTGGCAGAAGGCGGGCTTCACCCGTGTCCGCATCGACGGCGAGATGTACGAGATCGAGGACGCCCCGGCGCTCGACAAGAAGTACAAGCACGACATCGAGGTGGTGGTCGACCGCCTCGTCGTGCGCCCCGATATCGAGACGCGGATGGCGCAGTCGTTCGAGACCGCGCTGCGGCTGGCCGACGGCCTGGCCTATGTCGACCTCGCCGAGGGGACGGTCGCCGAGGCGATGGCCAAGGCGGGCGGCGCGAAAGGCGGCGTTGCGGAGGCGCGGACGGCGTTTCAGATCGAGGGCGAGCTGTCGCCGGACGACGCACAGGGTGTCTCGACGGCGCCCGACACGAACGGTGGCGGTAAGACGCCCGCCAAGATGAAGGGGACCGGGGTTCCGGCGAACCGGATCACCTTCTCGGAGAAGTTCGCCTGCCCGGTGTCGGGGTTCACGATCGCCGAGATCGAGCCGCGGCTGTTCTCGTTCAACGCGCCGCAGGGGGCTTGCCCGGCGTGCGACGGGCTCGGCGAAAAACTCTATTTCGATCCGCAACTGGTGGTGCCGAACGAGGCGCTGTCGATCAAGCAGGGGGCGGTGGTGCCCTGGGCGAAGTCGAACCCGCCGAGTCCCTATTATATGCAGGTGCTGAGTTCGGTCGCGCGGGCTTATGGGTTCAAGCTCGAGACGGCGTGGAACGAGCTGCCCGAGGAGGCGCGCGAGGCGGTGCTGCACGGGACGAAGGGCCGGGCGATCACGTTGACCTTCATCGACGGCCGCAAGAGCTATGACGTGCAGAAGCCGTTCGAGGGGGTGATCGGCAATCTCGACCGGCGGATGATCTCGACCGAGAGCGCGTGGATGCGCGAGGAGCTGAGCAAATATCAGTCGGCGGCGCCGTGCGAGGTCTGCCATGGCGCGCGGCTCAAGCCCGAGGCGCTGAGCGTCAAGATCGCCGGCGAGGACATTTCGATGTCGACCCGCCGCGCGGTCGGCCCGGCGCTCGCCTTCTTCCGCGAGATGCCCGCGCATCTCAACGACCAGCAGAATGCGATCGCCGAGCGCATCCTCAAGGAGATCGTCGAGCGGCTCGGCTTCCTCGACAATGTCGGGCTCGACTATCTCAACCTCGACCGCACCAGCGGCACGCTGTCGGGCGGCGAGAGCCAGCGGATCCGGCTGGCGTCGCAGATCGGCTCCGGCCTGTCGGGGGTTCTGTACGTCCTCGACGAGCCTTCGATCGGGCTGCACCAGCGCGACAATGACCGGCTGCTGGTGACGCTGCGGCGGCTGCGCGACCTCGGCAACACGGTGATCGTCGTCGAGCATGATGAGGACGCGATCCGCACCGCCGACCATATCATCGACATGGGCCCCGGCGCCGGCGTCCATGGCGGGGCGATCATCGCCGAGGGCAGCCTCGCCGACATCCTCGCCAGCGAGGAGAGCCTGACCGGCCAATATCTGTCGGGCCGGCGGATGGTCGACGTCCCGAAGAAACGGCGCAAGGGCAATGGCAAGAAGGTCACCGTCCATGGCGCGCGCGCGAACAACCTCAAGGACGTGACCGCGAGCATCCCGCTCGGCACCTTCACCTGCATCACCGGGGTGTCGGGATCGGGCAAGTCGAGCTTCACGATCGACACGCTCTATGCGGCGGCGGCGCGCTCGCTCAACGGCGCGCGGGTGATCGCCGGCGCGCATGAGAAGGTCACCGGGCTGCAATATTGCGACAAGGTGATCGACATCGACCAGTCGCCGATCGGCCGCACCCCGCGATCGAACCCGGCGACCTATACCGGCAGCTTCACCCAGATCCGCGACTGGTTCGCCGGGCTGCCCGAAAGCCAGGCGCGCGGTTACAAGCCGGGGCGGTTCAGCTTCAACGTCAAGGGCGGGCGCTGCGAGGCGTGCCAGGGCGACGGGCTGCTCAAGATCGAGATGCATTTCCTGCCCGACGTCTATGTGACCTGCGACGTGTGCCATGGCGCGCGCTACAATCGCGAGACGCTCGAGGTGAAGTTCAAGGACAAGAGCATCGCCGACGTGCTCGACATGACGGTCGAGGATGCGGTCGAGTTCTTCAAGGCGGTGCCGCCGATCCGCGACAAGATGGCGATGCTCGCCGAAGTCGGGCTCGGTTACGTCAAGGTCGGCCAGCAGGCGACGACGCTGTCGGGCGGCGAGGCGCAGCGGGTCAAGCTGGCGAAGGAGCTGTCACGGCGCGCGACCGGCAACACCCTCTATATCCTCGACGAGCCGACGACGGGGCTGCATTTCGAGGATGTCCGCAAGCTGCTCGAAGTGCTCCACGCGCTGGTCGAGCAGGGCAATACCGTGGTGGTGATCGAGCATAATCTCGAGGTCATCAAGACCGCCGACTGGGTGCTCGACCTGGGGCCGGACGGCGGCGTGCGCGGCGGCGAGATCGTCGCGGAGGGTACGCCCGAGCAGGTGGCGAAGGCCGAGCGGAGCTATACGGGGCGGTATCTGGCGCCGTTGCTGGGGATGGGCGAGCGGGTGGCGGCGGAGTAAATTACCGCCGCGAATAATTGCTACGAAATTATCCATAGATCTGACTAAAATAGATTGAGCATGCAGCCTCTTTGCTACTTGCCTACCCGTGATCCCAACGCGCGCATGGAGTGTCTCCTGGTCGAGTGTTTCCCCTCAAGAAAATCAACAAATTTCTGTATTTCCTCACGAACCTTATTGAGCCTTGCTGGCAGTGGTGTTTCTATTAACCAGTAGGCATCGCTCGACGTAATTGGTACTACATCTCGTTCGTCGTTGTCGATATCAAGAACGCCTCTCAATGCCATAGAATCTTGGAATGATACAATATCTTGATATTTTTTGTCTTGGCTTAACTCTCTAATGCTGCGTGTATTTTTTACAAACTCATCAGAAAATAAGAATTTGTCACAAGAAAAATTGTCGTAATGCCCTTCGATTTCGGTGAACCATGTCCCCATCGTTCCAGGCATCAGCGATATAGTTGCAACGTTGCCAGTCTCAAATTCGATATCCAGCTCGCGCCACGTCGAATTTATCATCTCAGCAAGATCGACACTGCTAATAAGATTAAAATTCTTGGTCGATTTCAGCCATCTTTTAATTTTTGGAATTATCCACTCGATTTCTAAAAGATCGATGTTGATTTCGAATAGCATATCTAAGGTTGGACTATGGAAATCATCATTTACTAGATCATCTATAATCAATTCTATGTCAGAATCTCTATAGTTTGAAACAAACACCGTTGCAAAATATTCTTGAAACGATCTATGAACAAATACGTTGTCAAGACCTTCTTTTTGTAAAAGACAGGCAGATTCTCCAACATCCCTAACAACGTCACCAACGTTAATTCCGGATATTGCGCTATATTCGATAGCTGATCTAAATTCAGAAAGTAGATCATTGTCGGAAAATTCATATTTCGAACTAATATACGTCTGATAGCAAAATATAGAAAACAAATTTGCAAATTGGTCCATTTGTAAATTTGCGTAATGCCCTCTTTTATAGCCACCCTTCGCGCCGTCGTGACGCTGATACAAGGTCTCAAATGCCAGCTTATAAAATGCAGTTAATCTCGTTGGCAAAATTGCCGCGTGATCAAATGTCAAAAGCATAATAGTTACTAAAAGTGGATTTGACAGAAATTCCTTATGTGTTTCGTATAGTTTGAAATTTATTTCTTTAATAAGTCTTGACTTTGTTTCCTCATTATATTGAAGTTTATTTATTACTTTAATAATTTGAGATTTATCCATTTCTGTAGTTCTAACAACAGAAAGTTCCTGCATAGTTTCAATCTGTTCGCTGGGCCTTGTGGATAGCAGAATGGGGCATTCAGGATAGGAAATTATGAAATCTCGTATCGCGTCGATACAATCTTCTCTATATTGATGATTTATTTCATCAACAGCATCCAATATTATTGCGAATTTTCCAGATTCGAGTCCGTATATAAATTGCTCTTTTGGCATTTTCCCTTTAGAAGAAGTTGTTTTTTCTAAAAGAAAATCTTCCAGCGGTAACTTACTATCTTGTTCGGATAAATATCTCAGTTCAAGAAACAGTGGAATTTTGCCAGTCTCGCTTACGGATTTAATTGCAGAAAGAGCCGCCCATTTCATGAACATAGTTTTTCCAGCACCAGCCGTACCGGAAACTACGATTTTCCCACCACCAAGAAACTGACCAACAAGATCGCTATCTGACAAATTGATTGAGAGAGATCCATCGCGCTTTTCAAATGATACATTTACGTACTGATCCAGTAAATAAACCGACTCATCTCGATAAAGAATGTTTTTAATCTTTGAGCATTTTAATTCTGTATTCTCTATATGAGAATTAAATGTCCTCGCAAATTTTACCACTAGATTATCATACTTATTTCTTCCCAACGTGCGTATCAGATCCCCTGCCGGGACGAAGAATTCCTTCGCAGCTGCGGCTGCCAAAGCAACCTCTAAGTTATTCACCATCCACCCCCGTTGAGATTGGCCAACTTTTGCACGCTGATCTTCAACAGCAACAGCATACTATCATCACGAGATTTACATAATCTCTTGAAGTTCATCGAGCAGTCAAAGAATCGATAATCAACAAAATGCTTAGGCTCGATGATCCCGCACCAACACCGCATCGAACTCGATCCCGCCCAGATTCGCATCGCGGCTCACCGGCACGAACCCCGCCGGGATGAAGCCCAGCGCCTCGAGTTCCTTCAGATTCTCGGTGTAGTGCGGCAGCCCCTTGTAGATGCGCTGCACCCCCATCTCGATCTGCATCGCCTTGATCCGTGACAGCGTGGCCGTCGCGCCGCGGATGACCTCCATGTCGAAGCCCTGGGTGTCGCACTTCAGGTAGATCGCCTGGCCGGCGCCGACATCGCTGCCGTCGAGGCGGCGGACCGGGACCATGTGCTGGGCCTTGATCTCGTTGAGCCCGGCGAATTGCGGGTTGTCGGCATTTTCGGGTTCGAGGAACGAGGTGAAGGGGCTTTCCGCCATCACGTTGAGCTGAAGCTCGGTGTCCTCGCTGCCCAGCGCCTTGTGCTGGATGTGCCAGCGCGGATCGGCCTCGGCCAATTTGTCGAGGATCGCGGCGAGTTCGGGCTGGGGCTCGAACGAGTAGATGTCGCCGGTGAAGCCGACCTCGAGCCGCAGGAACTGGTGATACTGGCCGACATTGGCGCCGACGTCGATCACGGTGTCGATTTTGTGGACCGCGAAAATGTCCCGGAGCAGGCTGGCGAGCGGCAGGTTGGGCTCGCGCCATTTCGGGGTGATCGTGTAGCCGAGCTTGTCGGCCAGTCCTTCGATCGTCGTTCGCAGGCTCATCCACTCACCCTCTCTTACGCCGGAGGGGATCGGGTATCATGTCTTTGGGGGGCGGGCGAGATGGGTTGGAGGGTGTGATGCGGGAGTCGCGCGACCACCATTACGCGTCATCCCGGCGGAGGCCGGGATCTCGGGAGGTGAACGCGCGCCCTTGCCGCACGAGATCCCGGGCGATGCCTGTCCTCGGACGGGGCAAAGCCCCGATCCGGGGGCCGGGATGACGAAAATTGGATGGGTGTCGCTTCAGCCTTGGGCGGTTCCGGCCTCCGCCGGAACGACGGGGTGGGCTACCGATCTAAACACCCAAACCCTTCGCCCAATCGGCGATGGCGTCGGCGACCGCCGGGTCGCTGTCGGTGGCGAGGGCCATGTTGGCCATCGGCGGCAGATCGGCCGGCGCGTCCTTGTAGAAATGGGTGAGGGCCGGGAAGGAAGCGGTCGCGGTCGGGAGAGCGCCGCGCGCCGCTTTGAGCGCGTCGGCGTGGTGGGGGCGGACCGAGAGGTCGTGGCCGCCCTGGACGATGAGCAGGGGCTGGCGGACCTTGGCGATCGCCGCCAGCGGATCGATGCGGTCGATGCTGGCGATATAGGCGAAGGCGGCGGGCGGCATATGGGCGAGCATGGCGGTCATCGGATCGGTGGCGGCCGCGGGCGGGAGCGGGGCGCCGGCGCGGATGGCGGCGATCGCCTGGTCGAAGACGGTCAGGTCGGCGGGGGTGCCCGGCGGGCCCATCGCCGCCATCTGCTCGCGCATGATCGCCAGCAAAGGCACCGACGGGCCCGACAGGCTGACGACGCCGTCGATGTGCGCAGCATCGGGGCCGGCGGCGAGCAGCGCGGCGACGACCGCGCCCTCGCTATGGCCGGCGACGATCAGCGGCCGGGCGGGCACCGCGGCGCGCAGGCGGGCGAGGACGGCGGAGGCGACGTCGACCCGGGCGAGGAAGTCGGCGTGGCGCGCGGCCAAAGCGGGGTCGATAGTCTTCGAGCCGGTGCCGGGGCCTATCTTGGCCATGCGCAGCACCGCGAAGCCGCGCGCGCCGAGCTGGGCGGCGAGATCGGCATAGGCGTGGGGGTGCATGTTCATGGTCGGGTAGTTGCCGTCAACGTCGCTGTAGAGCGAGCCGGGCAGGAGCAGGACCGCGCCCTTGGCCGGCCCCTCGGGGAGGGTGAGGCGGCAGGCGATTTCGACGCCGTGGACGGTGACGCCATCGATAGCAAGGGGCGCGTCCTGGTCGGTGGGCGGGGTGGCGCCCGCGCCGGTGGTCGCGGCGAGGGTCGCGAGGAGGGAGGTGGTCATGAAGCTGCGCCTGTTCATCGAGTCGGGTCCGGGCGCCGGGAGGTGGCGCGACGGGGTCTTTGCAGGATGACGCTGGGTCAACTTCAAGGGGGAAATTGGAGCGCTCGATGAAAGGCGCTCGCTCGCCCCCTTCCCTGGCCGTCATCCCGGACCTGTTCCGGGATCCACTGGGCCGGTTTCGCACCATATCGGTGGGCAGTTGCCCGGTGGATCCCGGAACAGGTCCGGGATGACGAAGGAGACGGCGTGGCGAGCGCGCAACCGGCGGCAGCGCCATCGGGCGAGAGACATGGGCACCAGCCTGCGCTGGTGCGACGGGTTTGGGGTGCCGCCCCCTTCACCCCGCGCGGTGGGCGGCGGTGGCGGCGCGGTCGCGGGTGTCGCGGGTTTCGCCATAGCCGGCGTCGAGCGGGATTTCGGCAAAGGCCTTGCCGTTCTCGAACACCACCACCGGCTGGACGGTGTAGGGCGGGCGGGCCGCGGCGGCGGCGAAGGCTTCGTCGACCGAGGCGCTTTCGGCGAGGCGCTTGAGGTTCATCCGGGTCGGGAAGAGGATGCTGCGTTCGCCGGCGGCCGCGCGGGCGAGCAGGTCGGCGGGGGCGGCCCATTCGAGCGCGACGGTCTCGCCGCCGTCGCAGATCGCCTCCTGCCCCTCGGCGGCGCGGCACAGGAAGAAATGGGTGTCGAATCGTTTCGGCGAGGCCTCGGGGGTGATCCAGTGGCCGAAGCGGACGAGATCGCCGAGCCGGAGCCTGCCGCCGCTGGCAGCGACGACCTGGCGGAAGACGCCGCCCGCGTCGCGATCGGCGGGGGCGACGCAGCGGCCGTCGACATCATGGGCGACGAGCAAAGCGGCTTCCTCGAAGGTCTCGCGCAGTGCGGCGATGCGCAGTGCGCGTTCGTCGACCGGCAGGCTGTCGGCATCTTCGACCAGCGGCAGCCAGTCGTCGGAGGCGTCGTCGGGATCGACCTTGCCGCCGGGGAAGACCAACGCCGAGCCGAACACGTCGCCGCGGGTACGGCGGACCATCAGCACCTCGAACGGATCGTCGCGCAGGATCAGCACGGTCGCCGCGAGCACGGGGATAGCGGGGGTGCGCGGCGCGGTTTCGGCCATCGATCTCTCTCCTTCGCCTCCGGCGATGCCGGATGCGAAGCGGCGAGTCCATCGGCCGGGGAACGACATCGCCGAGGGGATAGCGGGTAGGCGCCTCCCGGGCCTGGGGCCGATGGGCACGAACTTATCCGCAGGACTGCCCTTCTGCCCCTCTCCCGCTCTTCGCGGGAGAGGCCGGGTGAGGGTCTTCTTCTGCCTGGCCCTCCTCGCCACGCAGAAGACAGAAGAAGAAGACCCTCATCCAAACCTTCTCCCGCGAAGAGCGGGAGAAGGCTTCAGAAGGCGCTATGTTACAAGACCGGGGCGACGATGAGGGGGTGTGGCCGCCGGCGTCGGGCTGTTCTAAGCGAGGCCATAGCAAGCCGGGCGACGAGTCCCGGCGACCGCGAGAGGAGCCGCGATGACCGACCCGATGCCCGACGATCCCAGCCCTGCGGATCTGGTCGCGCGGCTGGTCGCGCTGCTCGATCTCGAGGAGATCGACACCGATCTCTACCGCGGATCGCGGACCGGCGAGTTCGCGGTGCGGGTCTATGGCGGGCAGGTGATCGGACAGGCGCTGATGGCGGCGTGCCGGACGGTGGGCCCAGAGCGGCCGGCGCATTCGCTCCATGGTTATTTCATCCGGCCGGGCAATCCCGACCGGCCGATCACCTATCGGGTCAGCCGCGACCGCGACGGCGGCAGTTTCAGTTTCCGCCGGGTGGTGGCGATGCAGGACGGCAAGCCGATCCTCAACCTCGCCGCTTCGTTCCAGACTCCCGAGGCCGGGCTGGCGCACCAGGCCGAAATGCCCGATGTGCCGCCGCCCGAGGATCTGGAGACCGAGATCGCGATCGCGCGCGCCCACCAGCATCTGATCGGGGCGGATCGGCGGCAGATGCTGCTGCGGCCGCGACCGATCGAGTTCCGCCCGATCGAGCCGATGGCGCGATTCGAACCGACGCCGCGACCGCCGCACCAGTCGCACTGGCTGCGGACGGTGGCGCCGCTGCCCGACGACCCGACGCTGCACCGGGTGCTGCTGGCCTATGCGTCGGACATGATGCTGCTCGGCACGGCGATGCTGCCGCACGGGCTCGACTGGATCGGCGGCGAGGTGGTCGACGCCAGCCTCGACCATGCGCTGTGGATCCACGAGGATCTGCGGATCGACGACTGGCTGCTCTACACCCAGGACAGCCCCTGGTCGGGCGGCGGCCGCGGGCTGAACCGCGGATCGATCTTCACCCGCGACGGGCGGCTGGTGGCGTCGGTCGCGCAGGAGGGGATGATCCGGGTGCGGCGGGGCTAGCTCGCGCGCGTCACCCGGTCGAGGAAGCCGAGGAGCGGGGCGTTGAAATTGTCGTTGGCGTCGCCGGCGACCATATGATCGGCGTCGGCAATGCTGACGGTTTCGGCATGGGGAATCAGCCGATGGAGATCGGCGGCGCCGGCGTCGCTGACCACCTTGCTGAGCGCGCCGCGCACCAGCATCGTCGGGACGCGGATGTCGCGGGCGGCGGTGTCGAGACGCCGCGCCATCTCGTCGAGATCGATGACGCGGTCGCCCGCGATCATCGCCGGGTCCCAGTGCCAATAATAGCGGCCATTGGCGCGCAGCCGCAGATTCTTGAGCAGGCCGCGCGAATCGCTGCGGCGCGGGCGGTGGGGCAGATAGGCGGCGACCGCGTCGGCGGCCTCGTCGACGGTGGCGAAGCCGTCGGGGTTGGCGGTCATGAAGCCGCCGATCTGGGCGGCGCCCTCGGGCTCGATCCGCGGGACGACGTCGACCAGCACCAGCGCGGTCACCCGATCGGGCCCCTCCTGCGCGGCAGTCATCAGCGAGGCGAGCCCGCCCATCGAGGCGCCGACCAGAGCCGCCGGGCGGCCGACCCAGTCGAGGATGGCGACGACATCGTCCTTGACGCTGGAAAAGTCGTAATCGGAGTCGGGCGACCAGTCGCTGTCGCCATGGCCGCGCAGATCGAAGGTGAAGGCGCGATAGCCCGCGGCGCCCATCGTCGCGATCGCCTTGCCCCAGCTGTGCCGGGTCTGGCCGCCGCCATGGAGGAAGATCACCGCGGGGCCGTCGATCGGCCCCGCGGCGTCATAGGCCAGCTTCATCCCCTGCGGGGTGGTGACATGGTCGGTCATGCGCTCTCCGTTGTCTTTGCAACGGCTGTTTCAGGCGGAAGCGGCGGAGGCAAGCCCTTGGTACGCGGAGCTGAAGGAAAGGACAAATGGGACAGCCCTACACCAGCGTCGCCTCGGCCTTGTGCCGAGGTGCAGGGCTGGTTCCGCATGGGCCATCACCAAGAGCCGGATGCGTCCGCCGACAGAAGACATCGGCCGAATCGGCTCTGCGCGGCGGTGTTTCTCGACGCACCAGCCATGGACCCCGGCACAAGGCCGGGGCGACGGTGGAGGGGTTTGCGCCCCTGCGTCTCCGTTGCAGCCGCTTGACGACGCGGCTCGCGAAGCCGACATGCGCCGCCGATGCAGCGCATATATGCCAAGATCTGCGGGCTATCGACGCCGGAAACGGTGGATGCCGCCGTGCGCCATGGTGCGAGCCATGTCGGGTTCGTGTTCTTTCCGAAAAGTCCGCGCAACGTCGATGCGGCGAAGGCGGGGTCGCTGGGGCGGCCGGTGCCGCCGCGGGTGAAGAAGGTCGGGGTGTTCGTCGATCCCGACGACGCGCTGCTCGCCGATGCGATCGAGCGGGCCGGGCTCGACGCGATCCAGCTCCATGGCGACGAGCCGCCCGCGCGGCTGGCGGCGATCCGCGGCCGGCACAAGGTCGAGATCTGGAAGGCGATTCCGGTGCGTAATCGCGCCGACCTGGCCGCCGCGCACGGCTATCGCGGGGTTGCCGACCTGGTGCTGTTCGACGCCAAGACCCCGAAGGGTGCGGCGCTGCCCGGGGGCATGGGGCTGCGGTTCGACTGGGAGCTGCTCGACGGCTTCGCGCATGCCGGGCCGTGGGCACTGTCGGGCGGGATCGACCTGGGCAATGTCGAGCGCGCGGTCGGGATCACCGGGGCGAAGCTGGTCGACGCCTCGTCGGGGATCGAGAGCGCGCCGGGCGTCAAGGATGTGGACAAGATCGCCGCCTTCCTCCAACGGGTCGCACAGCTATGAGCATCGCAAATTCCCTGCGCTCGGGTCCTGACGACCGCGGGCAGTTCGGCCAGTTCGGCGGACGCTATGTGTCCGAGACGCTGATGCCGCTGATCCTCGACCTCGAGCGCGAATATCGCGCGGCACAGGCCGACCCGGCGTTCGCCGCCGAGTTCGACGACCTGATGAAGAATTATGTCGGCCGGCCGAGCCCGCTTTATTACGCCGAGCGGCTGACCGAGCATCTGGGCGGCGCCAAGATCTATCTGAAGCGCGAGGAGCTGAACCACACCGGCGCGCACAAGATCAACAATTGCATCGGCCAGATCCTGCTCGCCCGCCGCATGGGCAAGACAAGGATCATCGCCGAGACCGGCGCCGGCCAGCACGGGGTCGCGACCGCGACGGTGGCGGCGCGGTTCGGCCTGCCCTGCACGATCTTCATGGGCGCGGTCGACGTCGAGCGCCAGCAGCCGAACGTGTTCCGTATGAAGCTGCTCGGGGCCGAGGTGCGGCCGGTGACGTCGGGGTCGCAGACGCTCAAGGATGCGATGAACGATGCGCTGCGCGACTGGGTCGCGAACGTCCACGACACTTTCTACATCATCGGCACCGCGGCGGGCCCGCACCCCTATCCCGAGCTGGTCCGCGATTTCCAGTCGATCATCGGCAAGGAGGCCCGCGAGCAGATCCTCGAGGCCGAAGGACGGCTGCCCGACCTGCTGATCGCCCCGGTCGGCGGCGGATCGAACGCGATCGGGCTGTTCCACCCCTTCCTCGACGACGAAGGCGTGGCGATGATCGGCACCGAGGCGGCGGGCGACGGCATCGACACCGACCGCCATGCCGCGTCGCTGGCGGGCGGGCTGCCCGGGGTGCTCCACGGCAACCGCACCTATCTGCTCCAGGACGAGGACGGCCAGATCACCGAAGCGCATTCGATCTCGGCCGGGCTCGACTATCCGGGGATCGGCCCCGAGCATAGCTGGCTGCACGAGATCGGCCGGGTCAAATATGAGCCGGTGACCGATGCCGAGGCGGTGGCGAGCTTTCAATTGCTGTCCAAGCTCGAGGGGATCATCCCTGCGCTCGAATCGGCGCATGCGCTGGCCGCGGCCGAGCGGATCGCGCCGACGATGGCCAAGGACAAGTTGATCATCGTCAATCTGTCGGGGCGCGGCGACAAGGATATCCCAACGATCGCCAAGATGCTGGGAGTGAAGATGTGAGCCGGCTCGCCACCACCTTCGCCCGCACCCGTGCCGAGGGCCGCGCCGCGCTGGTCGCGTTCGTGACCGGCGGCGACCCGACCCCGGCCGATACGGCGGCGATCCTCGATGCGGTGGTCGAGGGTGGCGCCGACGTGATCGAACTCGGCATGCCGTTCACCGACCCGATGGCCGACGGCGCGTCGATCCAGAAGGCCAATCTGCGCGCGCTGGGCGCGGGCACCCGCACCGCCGACCTGCTCGCGATCGCGACCGATTTCCGCGCCCGCCATCCCGAGACCCCGCTGGTGCTGATGGGCTATGCCAATCCGATGGTCCGCCGCGGCGCCGAATGGTTCGCCGAGGCGGCCGCCCAGGCCGGAGTCGACGGGGTGATCTGTGTCGATCTGCCGCCCGAGCAGGACCGCGAGCTGGGGCCGGCGCTGCGCGCTGCGGGCATCGACCTGGTGCGGCTGGCGACCCCGACCACCGACGCGGCGCGGCTGCCGGCGGTGCTCGATGGCGCGTCGGGTTTCCTCTATTATGTCTCGGTCGCCGGGATCACCGGCCAGCAGCAGGCGGCGCAGGCGAGCATCGAGGCCGCGGTCGCGCGGCTGAAGGCGGCGACCGACCTGCCAGTCGCGGTCGGTTTCGGCATCCGCACCGCCGAGCAGGCGGCGGCGGTGGCGCGGGTCGCCGACGGCGTGGTGGTCGGATCGGCGATCGTCGACCTGATCGGCGAACATGGCGCGGCGGCCGCGGGGCCGGTGCGCGAATTTCTGTCCACCCTGAGCAATGCGGTGCACGGCGCCGCGCAGGAGAAGGCCGCATGAGCTGGCTCGACAATGTCCGCAAGAAGATCCCGTTCATCGCCAAGCGCGAGACCCCGGACAATCTGTGGCACAAATGCCCGTCCTGCGCGCAGATGGTGTTCCTCAAGGAATATGAGGAAAATCTGTCGGTGTGCCCGCGCTGCGGCCATCATGGCCGGATCGGGCCCGACGAGCGTTTCAACCAGCTGTTCGACGGCGGCGTGTTCACGCCGATGGCGGTGCCCGACGTCCGCGAGGACCCGCTGAAATTCCGCGACAGCAAGAAATATAGCGACCGCATCAAGACCGCGCGCGCCAACACCGGCGAGCAGGACGCGCTGATCAACGCGAGCGGAACGATCGAAGGCTTCAAGGCGGTCGTCGGCGTCCAGGACTTCGCGTTCATGGGCGGATCGATGGGCCTCGCGGTCGGCGCGGCGTTCGTCGCCGGGGTCGAGGCGGCGATCGCCGACAAATGCCCGTACATCATCTTCACCGCCGCCGGCGGCGCGCGGATGCAGGAGGGCATTCTCAGCCTGATGCAGATGCCGAAGACGACGGTGGCGATCGCCAAGCTGCACGATGCGGGCCTGCCCTATATCGTGGTGATGACCGACCCGACCACCGGCGGCGTCACCGCCTCCTATGCGATGCTCGGCGACGTCCAGATCGCCGAGCCCAATGCGCTGATCGGCTTCGCCGGCCAGCGGGTGATCGAGACGACGATCCGCGAGAAGCTGCCCGAAGGGTTCCAGCGCGCCGAGTATCTGCTGGCGCACGGAATGCTCGACATGGTGGTCCACCGGGCGGAGCTGCGCGCCGAGCTGGCGCGGCTGATCGACTATCTGTGCCCGGGGAAGAAGGCCGCGTAGCCATAGTCGGCTACGGGGAAAACGAAGCACGAAACTCTCCACCGTCATCCTGAACTTGTTTCAGGATCCACCGTGCGACAAGGGGCCGTTCCCGGGTTGATGAGTGGATGCTGAAACAAGTTCAGCATGACGAAGGGGGCTCATCCCGTTGCGAGTGCACCGATGCCCGATTTCGCCACCTCCTCGCATCCCGGCGTGAGCGCGCAGCTCGGCCGGCTGTCGCTGCTGTCGCCGGGGGCCGATATCCTCGGGCTCGAGCGGATCGGGGCGCTGCTCGACCGGGTCGGCAATCCGCATCGCCGGCTGCCGCCGATCTTCCATGTCGCCGGGACCAACGGCAAGGGATCGACCTGCGCCTATCTGCGCGCCGCGGTCGAGGCGGCGGGGATGAGCGCGCACGTCTTCACCAGCCCGCATCTGGTGCGGTTCAACGAACGGATCCGGATCGCCGGACAGCTGATCGAGGACGATCTGCTCGCCGACCTGCTCGCCGAGGTGCTCGATGCCGGCGGCGATATCGGCGCGAGCTTCTTCGAAGTGACGACCGCGGTCGCCTTCCTCGCCTTCGCGCGCACCCCGGCCGATGCCTGCATCGTCGAGGTCGGGCTGGGCGGGCGGCTCGACGCGACCAACATCATCGCCGATCCGGCGATCTGCGGGGTCGCGCAGATCGCGCTCGACCATCAAAGCTTCCTCGGCGACAGCGTCGAGGGGATCGGCGGCGAGAAGGCCGGGATCGCCAAGGCCGGGGTGCCTATCGTCACCCTCCATTATCCGGCGGGGATCGCCCATCGGGTCGGCCAGGTTGTGCATGAGGCCGGCGCCCCCTGGCTGGTCAAGGGCGACGCCTGGGATGCCGCCGCCTATCGCGACAAGCTCCATTATCGCGACGCGCGCGGCAAGCTCGCGCTGCCGCTGCCGCGGCTGCCGGGCGCGCATCAGGCGATCAACGCCGGGCTGGCGATCGCGATGCTGCGCCACCAGCAGCGGATCGCCATCCCCGATTCGGCGATCCGGGCGGCGATGGGGTGGGCCGACTGGCCGGCGCGGCTGCAGCGGGTCCACGAGGGCAGCCTGTTCGCAACGCTGCCGGCCGGGTCCGAGCTGTGGCTCGACGGTGCGCATAATCCCGCGAGTGCGCGGGCGCTCGCCGATTTCTTCCGCAACCGCCAGCCCGCCGGGCGGCCGCTCCACATCGTCCTCGGCCTGCTCGCCAACAAGGATGCCGAGGGGATCGTCGAGGCGCTCGCCGGGCTGCCGGCGCGCATCCATGCGGTGCCGGTGCCGGGGCATGCCTGCCATGCCCCCGAGGAGATCGTCCGACTCGCCGCCGGGGTCGGGCTGAAGGGATCGATCGCGGCCGATCCGGCGGCAGCGCTGGCGGCGATCGCCGCGCGTGCGGACGGTCCGGTGCCGCCGACGGTGCTGGTGGCGGGGTCGCTCTATCTGGCGGGGGCGTTTCTGGCGGCGAACGGGACGTTGCCCCATTAGGCCGCAGGCGGGTTCCGTCGCGTCATCTCCGGAATTCACCGCACGTCGATCTAATTGCGATTGACTTGCAATAGCGGGAATGCTTCTTTCGACTCACCAGTCGAGAGGATCGCTTATGGCCGACGAAGCCGAACCCCTGAATCGCATCCTGCCGCACGACGCCCCGGGCGACGACGGCACCCGCCTGTTCCTGCACAGCGTCCGGCGCATGGGCATTGGCGGACTCAACGACGCGCAGGCGGCGAACGAGCTGATCGGGGCGTTCGGCCTGTCGTTCCGCCGGCCGCTGATCCTGATGCGGGCGCTGATGGCCGAGCTGGCGCGGGTGTCCGCGCGGCAGATCGTGATCGCCCCGGCCTGCTGCATGCGGATGACCGCCGCCGAAGCGATCCTGCTGCATTCGGTGGTCGCGGCGAACGCCAATCCGCACCATTCCCACGCCTTGTTGTGCGGGATGTGCGGGGTAAACGGCTGCCTGGGGCTGCTGTCGAGCGCGCAGGCGGTTGCCGCCGCCTTCGCCGATCTGGGGAGACCGATCGAGGCAGGTTAGAGCAGCAAGCCTTATATCTGACCCGCCGTGATTGCCCTGAAAAGGCCCGTGGCGAGAAGCAGCGCGCAGCGCGGGCTGGTCTGTCCCGTGCAAGCGCTGCGACGCTGCCACGGGGCTTTTCAGGGCAACCCCGAAGGGGCGGGCCGATTTTGGTCCATCGCAGCGTCTGTCGTCGGTCACAATGGCCCCACATTGCTCCCTCCTCCATCCTCGCGACGGACCAAAATCGGCTCCGTCACGGCGGATCAGATATAAGGCTTGCTGCTCTAAGGCTTTCGCACCCCCTCCGCGCTGGCTATAGCCACCCCTGACTCTCGCAATTGCAGCATTCAGGGGGCGCATCATGACGGCCGTCGGACAAGACACTCTCAAAACCCGTTCCACGCTCAACGTCGATGGCAAGCATTATGCCTATTACTCGCTTGCCAAGGTGGCCGAGCAGCTCGGCGACGTGTCGCGCCTGCCCTTCTCGATGAAGGTGCTGCTCGAGAATCTGCTGCGCTTCGAGGACGGCGTCACCGTCACCGTCGAGGACGTCCAGGCGATCATCGACTGGCAGAAGGAGCGCAAGTCCGACCGCGAGATCCAATATCGCCCCGCACGCGTGCTGATGCAGGATTTCACCGGCGTGCCTTGCGTGGTCGATCTCGCGGCGATGCGCGACGCGATGACCGCGCTCGGCGGCGACGCCCACAAGATCAACCCGCTGGTCCCCGTCCACCTGGTCATCGACCATAGCGTGATGGTCGACAGCTTCGGCAACCCCAAGGCGTTCGACGAGAATGTCGCGCTCGAATATGCGCGCAACGGCGAGCGCTACGAATTCCTGCGCTGGGGATCGAAGGCGCTCAACAATTTCAAGGTCGTCCCCCCGGGCACCGGCATCTGCCACCAGGTCAATCTCGAGAATCTCGCCCAGTCGGTGTGGAGCTCGGCCGACGGTTCGGGCACGCTGGTCGCCTATCCCGACACCTGCGTCGGCACCGACAGCCACACGACGATGGTCAACGGCCTGGGCGTGCTCGGCTGGGGCGTCGGCGGCATCGAGGCCGAGGCGGCGATGCTCGGCCAGCCGGTGTCGATGCTGATCCCCGAAGTGGTCGGCTTCAAGCTGTCGGGCACCCTCACCGAGGGCATCACCGCGACCGATCTGGTGCTGACCGTCACCCAGATGCTGCGCGCCAAGGGCGTGGTCGGCCGCTTCGTCGAGTTTTACGGCCCCGGCCTCGACGCGCTGTCGCTGGCCGACCGCGCGACGATCGCCAACATGGCGCCCGAATATGGCGCGACCTGCGGCTTCTTCCCGGTCGACGACGCCACCCTGGTCTATATGCGGCTGACCGGCCGCTCGGCCGAGACGATCGAGCTGGTCGAGGCCTATGCCAAGGAGCAGGGCTTCTGGCGCGACGCGACCGCGCCCGATCCGGTGTTCACCGACACGCTCCACCTCGACATGTCGACGGTCCAGCCGTCGCTCGCCGGGCCGAAGCGCCCGCAGGACCGCGTCCTGCTCAAGTCGGTCGACGAAGGCTTCAACAACGAGCTGGCGTCGGGCTACAAGAAGGGCGACGAAGGCGACAAGCGCGTCCCCGTCGAGGGCGAGGATTTCGACCTCGGCCATGGCGACGTCGTCATCGCCGCGATCACCAGCTGCACCAACACGTCGAACCCGTCGGTGATGGTCTCCGCCGGGCTGGTCGCGCGCAAGGCCAATGCCTTCGGGCTGAAGGCCAAGCCGTGGGTCAAGACCTCGCTCGCCCCGGGCAGCCAGGTGGTCACCGACTATCTCGCGCGCGCGGGCCTGAACAAGGATCTCGACGCGATCGGCTTCAACCTGGTCGGCTATGGCTGCACCACCTGCATCGGCAATTCGGGCCCGCTCGCCGACCCGATCAGCAAGGCGATCAACGGCAACGACCTCGTCGCCTCGGCGGTGCTGTCGGGCAACCGCAATTTCGAAGGCCGCGTCTCGCCCGACGTGCGCGCCAACTATCTGGCGTCGCCGCCGCTGGTGGTCGCCTATTCGATCTTCGGCACCACCGCCAAGGACATCACCGAGGAGCCGATCGGCACCTCGACCGACGGCAAGCCGGTCTATCTGAAGGACATCTGGCCGACCACCGCCGAGGTCGCCAACACGGTGGCCGCCGCGATCGACAGCGAGATGTTCGCGAGCCGCTACGCCAATGTCTTCCAGGGCGACAAGAACTGGCAGGCGATCGAGGTCGAGGGTTCGGACACCTACACCTGGCGCGCCGGGTCGACCTATGTCGCCAACCCGCCGTATTTCGAGGGCATGTCGATGACCCCGGCGCCGGTTGCCGACATCATCGAGGCGCGGCCGCTGGCGATCTTCGCCGACTCGATCACCACCGACCACATCTCGCCGGCCGGATCGATCAAGGTCGACAGCCCGGCGGGCCGCTACCTCAACGAGCATCAGGTGTCGAAGGCCGACTTCAACAGCTATGGCGCGCGCCGCGGCAACCATGAGGTGATGATGCGCGGCACCTTCGCCAATATCCGCATCAAGAACCAGATGATCCCCGGCATCGAAGGCGGCATGACCAAGCACATCCCCTCGGGCGAGGTGATGGCGATCTACGACGCCGCGGTGAAATATCGCGAGGAGGGCACCCCGCTCGTCGTGGTCGCCGGCAAGGAATATGGCACCGGATCGTCGCGCGACTGGGCGGCGAAGGGCACCAACCTGCTCGGCGTGCGCGCGGTGATCACCGAGAGCTTCGAACGCATCCATCGTTCGAACCTGGTCGGTATGGGCGTGCTGCCGCTGCAGTTCGCCGAGGGGATCGACCGTTCGACCCTCAAGCTCGACGGCACCGAGCTGTTCACGATCGAGAATGTCGCCGGGCTGCGCCCGCGCCAGACGGTCGAGGTCAAGCTGACCCGCGCCGACGGATCGACCGAGACCTTCGAGACCAAGTGCCGGATCGATACCGTCAACGAGCTCGAATATTTCCTCAACGGCGGCATCCTCCAATACGTGCTGCGCAAGCTCGCCGCCTGAGGATCACGCCTGACATGAAAGGGCCCGCCCGCAGCGATGCGTGGCGGGCCTTTTCTTTTAGGCATCGGTGATGACGCGGAAAAGCGGGCCGATCAGGCCTCTTCGGACGCCGACAGCGCCGGCGCCATCCAGTCGGGGATCAGCGCGTCGCCGATCCGGTCGACCCCGCGCCGCTCGACCCCGCCTTCTCGGGTCACCACCAGCCGGCGGTTGACCTTGGCGCGCCAGTTCATCCGCGCGGTATTCTCCTGGCCTACATAGCAGCCCTTGGTGAAGCTCACCCCGCCGAGCAGATCGGCATTGCATTCGAGCCAGAGATTCTTGTCACTGCCGAGTTCCTCGACCCCCTCGGCGACGCCGAGCGCAAGCCGATGCTCGCGCCAGCCGGTGGCGGGCGCGCCGGCAGGAGCAAGCCAGCGATAGCCGAGCGCGGGCAGCCGCGGATCGGGGACGCCCTGCTCCCCCTGCGGCGCCCAGTGCACCGCCAGACCGGGGTCGATCGCGATCGTGATCGGCCGGCGCAGCCGGTAGAGCGACAGCCGACGGACCAGCGCCTCGGCCTGGCTCGCCTCGCAGTCGATCAGCAGGTCGCCGTCGGCACTGCCGCCATGACCGGCGGGATCCGCCCAGACGATGAAGTCGAACAACGCCTTGCCCTGCGGCGTCAGCAACCCGGCCCAGACCGGCAGGTCGCCGAGCACGTCGTTGGTGACGAGCCCCTGCACGAAGCCGCGGACTTCGATGCCGGACAATCGGATGACCGCGCGGTCGGTGAGGGTGGTAGCTGCCATCATGCCGCGAAGGTAGGAAGCGGCACGGTAAAAGGAAAGCGTCAACGCGCCCGCTTCGCGAGGCGATTCGCCGATCATGGAGACGGCCGATGGCGGCTGCGGCACGCTTCGCCTGCAGCGGACCGACGGCATTTGCCGGCCTCGCCTGTGGATAAATCGGCATCCATCGTGCGATGAAAACAGTTCACCGCAACGCAGCATCTCATTAACTAATCGGTCTTCCCTCCTCCCGCATGTGATGCCTATCACAGGATCAAGGGATCGGGTGGGGACTACCAGATGACCAGAACGATGCGCGCGATTGTTGGTTCCATGCTGCTTGCCAGCATGGCTGTTGCGCCGGCTTCGGCCAATGCCGCCGGTCTCCAGTGCGCGCCCTTCGCCCGCATGTTCTCCGGCATCCAGCTGTTCGGCGCCGCCGCCTCGTGGTGGAATCAGGCGGTCGGCAAATATATCCGCGGATCGACCCCGGCGGTCGGATCGGTGCTGGTGTTCAAGGCGATCGGTTCGATGCGTTCGGGCCATGTCGCCACCGTCACCCAGGTGATCAGCGACCGCGTCATCAAGATCACTCACGCCAACTGGTCGATCATCGGCGGCCATCGCGGCCAGGTCGAACGCGACGTCACCGTCGTCGACGCCTCGGCCAATGGCGACTGGAGCTCGGTCAAGGTGTGGTTCGCACCGATCGGCAAGGTCGGCAACAAGGCCTATCCGGTCAACGGCTTCATCTACGGCGACAAGTCGGCCTCGATCGCGAGCAGCGACCAGCAGGGCTGAGGCCTTCTGCAGGCTGCACGGCCTGCCATTTTCAACGCTCTCCAGCCGTCATCCTGAACCTGTTTCGGGATCCATTCCTCCGCTTCCGCGCATTCCCCCGCGACACGGTGGATGCTGAAACAAGTTCGGCATGACAGGTGGGGGAAGACCTCCCACCTTCCCCCTCAGAACCCCCAGTCGAGGATCGGCCAGCCGCGCGCCAGCGCGAGCCGCTTGAGCTGCAGATGCGCGTTGACCGCGAACGGCTTGTCCGCCCAGGCGAGCACCGGCGCATCGGAGGCATGGTCCGAATAGAAACGGATCTGGCACTGGGCACGGTCGAGGCCTTCGGCCGCCATCCATGCCTCGATCATCCTGAGCTTGGCGGGGCCGTAGCAATTCTCGCCGTCGACCCGCGCGCTGACGACATCGTCGAGGCCCTTGATGCTGTTGGTGGCGATCACGTCGTCGAATCGCAGCCGGGCGGCGATCGGTTCGACCCAGAGCCGCGACGAGGCGGTGGCGAGCACCAGCCGGCGGCCGGCGGCGCGATCCTTTTCGATATTCTCGAGCGCGCCCTTGTGGACATTGTAGCGCAGGGTGCGATCGGCGAAGCTTTCGGCGATCGGGCGCAGCCGCGACATGCGATAGTTCCGGCCGAGCATCAGTGACTGGTTGATCTCCTTGAGCCGCTTGCGATCGAACAGCCGGGCCGCGTAGAGCAGCATCATCAGCAGGCATAACGGCACCAGCGCCAGCCGCCAGGGGGCGAGCTGGTGCGCGGCATGGATCATGAACGGGGTGAAGGTTCCCGTCCGGGTGATCGTGCGGTCCATGTCGTAAATCGCAAGCTCGGTCATCATTGTCCTTCGGATCGGGCCGGGAGGCAGCCGCGACGCGGGTTAGCCCAAGATTCGCGCATACGGAACATAAGCCGCCATGGAACATAAGGCCGAATGGGGATTTTCATTTCGGATGCTTGCCGATCGCATATTCCTGCTACAGTTCTGCCAGATATGAACGCACCCGCCGATTTTCAGTTCGATGATGGCAAGCTCCGCTTCACCGGCGATCTCACGCTGGCGAAGATCGGCGACCTGCCGTCACGGCTCGACGCGGTCGACGGAGCGCAGTCGATCGACCTCAGCGGGATCGAGCGAATCGACACGGTTGGCGCCTGGCTGGTCCACCGGATCGTCCGCGACCAGGGCGCGACCGTCGAGGGCGCCAACGAAGGCACCGCCAACCTGCTCGAGCAGGTCGCCGCCGCCGACCAGCCGATCAAGATTCGCCCCGACGCGACCCCGAGCTTCCTGCGCGTGCTCGACGAGATCGGCGTCGCGACGATCGCCGCCGGCCGCTCGCTGCTCGGCCTGGTCGGCTTCTTCGGCGCGACCGTGATCGGGCTGGCCGGGCTTGTCCGCCACCCGACCCGCTTCCGCTACAATGCGATGGCGCGCCAGTTCGAGGTGGTCGGCGTCCAGGCGCTGGCGATCATCGGACTGATGAGCTTCCTGATCGGCATCGTCATCGCCCAGCAGGGCGCGGTCCAGCTCCGCCAGTTCGGCGCCGAGGTGTTCGCGATCAACCTGATCGGCCGCATCACCATCCGCGAACTCGGCGTGCTGATGACCGCGATCATGGTCGCCGGGCGATCGGGATCGGCGTTCGCCGCCCAGCTCGGATCGATGAAGCTCGCCGAAGAGGTCGACGCGATGCGGATCATCGGCGTGTCGCCAATGGAGGCGCTGGTGCTGCCGCGGGTGATCTCGACGGTGACGCTGATGCCTTTGCTGGGCTTCTATGCGGCGATGGTCGCGATCGTCGGCGGCGGCATCTTCTGCTGGATCGACCTCGACATCCCGCCGATCACCTTCGTCCAGCGCATCCGCGAGGTGGTGCCGATCACCGACGTCTGGGTCGGGCTGATCAAGGCGCCGGTGTTCGGGCTGATCATCGCGATCTCGGGCTGTTTCCAGGGTATGCAGGTCAAGGGCAATGCCGAGGAAGTCGGCCTGCGCACCACCGCCTCGGTGGTCCAGGCGATCTTCCTGGTGATCGTGCTCGACGCGGTGTTCGCGGTCTTCTTCAGTTCGATCGGGTGGATATGAACGAAGAGCTGCTGATCAAGGTCCGCGGGCTGAAGAACAGCTTCGGCGAGCAGGTGATCCACGAGGATCTCGACCTCGATCTCCACCGCGGCGAGATATTGGGGGTGGTCGGCGGATCGGGCACCGGCAAGTCGGTGCTGATGCGGTCGATCATCGGCCTGCAGGTCCCCGATGCCGGATCGGTCGAAGTGTTCGGCGAATCGATGATCGACCGCGACGAGCATGAGGCGCTGCAGGTCCGCAAGCGCTGGGGGGTGCTGTTCCAGAATGGCGCATTGTTCTCGACGCTGACCGTCGCCGAGAACGTCGAAGTGCCGTTGCGCGAATATTATCCGCAACTCGGCGTCCAGCTGCTCGACGAGATCGCCGCCTACAAGGTGGCGATGACCGGGCTGCCGACCGAGGCGGGCCCCAAATATCCGTCCGAGCTGTCCGGCGGCATGCGCAAGCGTGCCGGGCTTGCCCGTGCGCTCGCGCTTGACCCGCAATTGCTGTTCCTCGACGAACCGACCGCCGGCCTCGATCCGATCGCGGCGGCCGCGTTCGACGAGCTGATCGCGTCGCTGCGCGGGACGCTGGGCCTCACCGTCTTCCTGATCACCCATGATCTCGATACGCTCCACGCGATCTGCGATCGCGTCGCGGTGCTTGCCGACCGCAAGGTGATCGCGGTCGGAACGATCCCGGAACTATTGGCGTTGGACCATCCGTGGATTCAGGAATATTTCAACGGGCCGCGCGGACGCGTCGCGGCCGAAGCGGCGGACCGGGCGCAGGCCCATGAGCAACAGGGCGTGAAGAGCTGATGGAAACCCGGTCCAACCATATCCTCGTCGGCGGCGTCGTGCTCGGACTGCTGCTTGCCTTGCTGGTGTTCCTGGTCTGGCTCGCGGGCTTCACCTCGACCACCGAGAAATCCTACGACATCTTCTTCAAGACCTCGGTCGACGGCCTCGCCAAGGGATCGGCGGTGACCTTCGCCGGCGTTCCGGTCGGCAAGGTCGAGCGCATCCAGCTCCAGCCCAACAGCCCCGAATTCGTCCGGGTGCGGATCAGCGTCCAGAACGAGACCCCGATCCTGCAGGGCACCACCGCGACGATCGCCGGGGTCGGCTTCACCGGGGTCAGCCAGATCAACCTCGATGGCGCGATCAAGGGCGCCCCGCCGATCACCGACGACGGGCCTTATGGTGTCCCCGTGATCCCGACCAAGCCCGGCGCGCTCGGCGAGCTGCTGAGTTCGGCCCCCGAACTGCTCCAGCATCTGTCCGAGCTTACCGAACGGCTGACGCTGCTGCTCAACGACAAGAACCAGACGTCGATCACCGGCATCCTCGCCAATGTCGACCGGCTGTCGGGCAGCCTCGCCGATCGCGGGCCCGAGATCGCCCAGGCGCTCGCCCAGACCAAGGCGACGCTGGTCCAGGTCGGCGCGGCGTCGGAGGAGATCGGCCGGCTCGCCGCCACCACCAACGGGGTGATGTCCGAGGATGTGAAACCGGCGATGGCGAACCTCAACAAGGCCACCCAGTCGGCGCAGCGGACGATGGCGACGCTCGACGGCGCGATCACCGATGCCCGGCCGGCGCTCAAATCCTTCTCGAGCCGCACCGTGCCCGAGATCAACCAGCTCGTCCGCAACCTCGGCGAGATGACCGAATCGCTGGGCGTGATCTCGAGCAAGCTCGACCGCGGCGGCGCCGGCGCCGTGCTCGGCGGATCGAAGCTTCCCGACTATAAACCGCGCAACTGAGGGTGATCATGAACCGCCATCTGCCCATCATCGCCGCGCTCGCGCTGGTTGCTCCGCTTTCGGGCTGCATCAGCTTCGGCGAGAAGCCGCCCGCCCAGCTGATGAGCCTGTCGTCCGACGCCAAACTGACCGGCGGCGATACCCATGTCGCCACCGACAAGCAGGCGATCAGCGTCGCGGTACCGGTATCGGTGTCGGCGCTGCGCAACCAGCGGATCGCGGTGCTCACCGGCGGCACCGCTTATGCCTATCTGCCCAAGGCGCTCTGGTCCGACGTGCCGGCCGCGCTACTGCGCAACGTGCTGGCCGAGACGATCGAGGCGAAGACCGGACGCTTCGTCCCCGACCAGCGCAACGCGAACATCACCCCCGACACCCGTCTCGGCGGAACGCTGGTCGCGTTCCAGCTGATCGGCGGCGAAGGCAAGGTGCAGGTGATCTATGACGCGACGCTCGCCAAGGCGGGCAGCGACGAGATCCGCACCCGCCGCTTCGAGGCGACGGCGCCCGCCGGGTCGGAAAAGCCCGATGCGGTCGCCGCCGCGCTGAACCGCGCCGCCAACCAGGTCGCGACCGACGTCGCCGGCTGGGTCGCCGGCTGAACGATCAGCGGGCGCAGCGCCGGGCGACCTGGCGCCCGACGAATATCGCCAGGCAGAGCGTGGTGACAGCGAGGCTAGAATAGAGTTCGCTCGCAAGCCCCGGGGTCACCGCCATCGCCAGGAGGATCACCCCGATCCCGGCAACGGTGGCGAAACTGAGCCAGGGGAACAGCCACATGCGCAGGGTGAGGCTCGCCGGATCCTCCGCCTCGAGCCGGCGGCGCAACCGGATCTGCGACGCGCCGATCAGCAGATAGACGATCAGCATCAGCGCACCCGACGCGTTGACGAGAAAGCTGAACACCAGCTCGGGCGACACCACCGAGGCGAACAGCGCGGCATAGCTGAACAGGCTGCCGAACAGGATCGCCCGTGCGGGCACCTTCCGGCTATTGACCTGGACCAGCGCCTTCGGCGCATCGCCGCGGGCGGCGAGCACGAACAGCACGCGCGAGGTCACATAGAGCCCCGAGTTGAGGCAGGAGAGCACCGCGACGAGGACGATGATCGTCATCGCGGTCGCAGCCCCGCCGATGCCGATCGCGCCGAGCGCCTGGGCGAAGGGCGACTTCCCGGGAACGACGAGGTTCCACGGCACGATCGCGACGATCAGCAGCATCGACAATATGTAGAAGGCGAGGATCCTGAGCGCGACGCTGCTGGTCAAGCGGGCGACGATCCGCGCCGGCTCGGCCGATTCGGCGGCGGCGATCGTCGCGATCTCGGCGCCGACCAGCGCAAAGACGGTGCTCGTCACCCCCGCGAGCACCGATCCCCAGCCGAACGGCATGAAGCCGCCATGCGCGGTGAGGTTGACGAGACCCGGGCCCGGCGCGGTGATGCCGCAGACATAGAAGCCGGCGACCAGGATGAAGACGAGGATCGCCGCGACCTTGACCGACGAGAACCAGAATTCGAACTCGCCATAAGCCCGCGCCGAGCTGAGATTGACGAGGGTCAGCACCGCCATCAGCGCGACCCCGATCTGCCAGACCGCGAACATCGGCAGCCAGGCCTGGATGATCGTCGCCCCGGCAATCGCCTCGATCGCGACCACCACCACCCAGAAATACCAATAGAGCCAGCCGCACAGGAAGCCCGCCCAGTCGCCGAGCGCGTGCCGCGCGAATTCGGGGAAGGAGCGGACGCCGGGGACCGCCACCGCCATCTCGCTGAGCATCCGCATCACCAGCATCACCAGGATGCCGGCGATCGCATAGCTGAGGATCACCGCGGGACCGACCGAGGCGATCGCGGCGCTGCTGCCGACGAACAGCCCGGCGCCGATGATGCCGCCGATCGCGATCATCGTCACATGGCGGGTGGCGAGCGCACTGGCGAGGCCGGGCGCCTCCCCCGCCGGGGGAACCGCCGCCGGGCTGGCGAGGCCGCTCAATCGATCGCCTTCAGGTTGCGGCCGATGGTCTCGGCGATCTGGCCGATCTGCGCCTCGGTGATCGGGAAGGGCGGCGACAGCACGATCATGTCGCCGGTCGCGCGGATCAGCACGCCCTGTTCGTAGCAGCGCTTGTAGAGATCGAAGGCGCGGACGGTGGGCTGGCCGGGGCGCGGGGCCAGCTCGATCGCGCCGAGCAGGCCGAGATTGCGGATATCGACGACGTGAGGATGATCGGCGAGCCCGTGCAGCGCCGCCTCCCACACCGGCGCCAGCGCCGCCACCCGATCGAACAGCCGGTCCTCGGCATAGACGTCGAGCGTCGCCAGCGCCGCCGCGCAGGCGAGCGGATGGCCCGAATAGGTATAGCCATGCGCGAACTCGACCATGCCGGCCGCCGCCGCCTCGACGATGGTTTCGTAGATTTCCGACCGGGTCAGCACCGCCCCCATCGGCACGGTACCGCTGGTAATGCCCTTGGCGGTGGTGATGATGTCGGGCACCAGATCGAAATATTGCGCGGCGAAATTGGTGCCGAGCCGGCCGAAACCGGTGATCACCTCGTCGAAGATCAGCAGCAGGCCATGCTTGTCGCAGATCGCCCGGATCCGTTCGAGATAGCCCTGCGGCGGCACCAGCACCCCGGCGGCGCCCGCGACCGGCTCGACGATCACCGCCGCGATCGTCGAGGCGTCGTGCAGCGCGACCAGCCGTTCGAGATCGTCCGCCAGTTCGGCGCCGTGGAGGGGCTGCCCGCGCGAGAAGGCGTTGCGCTCGGGATCATGGGTGTGGCGGATATGGTCGACCCCGCCGAGCATGGTGCCGAACATCTTGCGGTTGCCGACGATCCCGCCGACCGAGATGCCGCCGAAGCCGACGCCATGATAGCCGCGCTCGCGGCCGATGAAGCGGGTGCGGGCGCCTTCGCCGCGGGCGCGATGATAAGCGAGCGCCATCTTGAGCGCGGTGTCGACCGATTCGGATCCCGAATTGGTGTAGAAGACCTGACCGAAGCCCGGCGGCGCCAGATCGATCAGCCGCTGGCTGAGCTCGAACGCGGCCGGGTGGCCGATCTGGAAGCTCGGCGCGAAGTCGAGCACCCCGGCCTGGGCGCGGATCGCCTCGACGATGCGCGGGTCGTTATGGCCGGCATTGCAGCACCACAGGCCGGCGACCCCGTCGAGGATCTCACGCCCGTCGTCGGATTTATAATAGAGCCCGTCAGCGCCCACCAGGGTCCGCGGCGCCGCTTTGTACTGGCGGTTCGCGGTAAACGGCATCCAGTAGCTGGCCATGGTGTTGGCGATCGTCATACCGTTGGTTCCCTGTGCACGAGGCGGGCAGTGTGGCGGGCCGGAGCGGGGGCGGGAGGTGCCAACATTGCGCCGGTGGTGCGCGATCGGCACCACCGGCCTCGTCGCGGCGGGTGATCGCGGTCAAAACGAACTTTTCGCTCCGCCGACCGGAAGCAGAAGCAAGCAACCTGACCGTCAGACATTCTTTCCGCGGAAATCCTCGCTTAGGCCGGCCTTGTCCTGCGCACGTCATCGCGTGCGCAGGCGATGGGGGGTCGCAATGTTTCATCTGGGGTGGTTCGTCTACGAAGCGGTGCAGGGCTGGGGCACGCCCGAATATGACCAAGCCTATGGTTGGGCGAATCCGCGGCTGCATCAGGACATGGCGCAGCGGCTGGAGGCGGCAGGGTTCGACTTCATCCTGCTCGAAGATCTGAGCGCCATTCCCGATATCTATGGGGAAAGCCGCGAGGTCTATCTGCGCGAAGCCGTCCATGCCCCCAAATATGATCCGTCGATCGTCGCCACGCTGATGGCGGCGGCGACGTCGCGGATCGGCATCGTGCCGACCCTCACCACCAGCTTCTACCCGCCCTTCCTGCTGGCGCGACAGACCCAGACGCTCGACCTGATGACCGGCGGCCGCGTCGGATGGAACATCGTGACCTCTTCCAGCGATCGCGCGGCGCGCAATTTCGGCATGCCCGGCCTGCCCGAACATGACGAGCGCTACGCCATCGCCGACGAGTATCTCGACCTGTGCAAGCAGCTATGGTCATCGTGGGAGCCCGGTGCGGTCGTCGCCGATATCGCCAGCGGCACATTCGCCGACCATGCCAAGGTCCATGAGATCAATTTCAACGGGCCGAATTACGCGGTCCGCGGTCCGCTCAACGTCCCCGCCTCGCCGCAGGGACGGCCGGTGCTGGCACAGGCAGGCGCTTCGCCCCGGGGTCGGGAATTCGCCGCGAAACATGCCGATATCGTCCTGACCCCGGTCAACTACCCGCCTGCGATCAAGGCGTTTCGCGACGACATCCGGCGGCTGGCGACGGAGGCGGGGCGGGATCCCGACGATGTGAAGGTGATGGCGCTCGCCTTCCCGCAGATCTGCCGCGACGAGGCCGAGGTCGACGCGGTGCGGGCGACCATCGCCGACATGCCCGCCAACCGGCTGGAAGGGTGGATCGCCCAGATCAGCGCGATCACCGGCATCGATCTTGCACAATATGATCCGGACCAGCCATTGCCCGACGAGGTCGATACCGAAGGCAGCCGCGGCACGCTCGACTGGCTGCGCAGCGGCGGCGCGACGATCCGGCAGATGGGCCTGCGGATGGCGCGCCGCACCGCCGACACGCCGATGATCGGCACCGCGGCCCAGGTCGCCGATGAAATGGCCGCGGTGATGGACGAGGTCGGCGGCGACGGCTTCCTGATCGCCGGCCCGCTCACGCCGGCCAATGTCGGCCGCGTGACCGACGCCCTCGTGCCGGCGCTGCAGGCGCGTGGGCTGGTGCGATCCACCTATGCCGGCACCACGCTGCGCGACCATCTGGGGGAGTTTTGATGTCCGTCCGCCGCCTGATCGGCGCCGCGCTCGCCGTTCTCGTTGTAGCCGCCTCGCCATCGCCGGCGGCGGCCGCCAGCGACGACAGCGCCTTCATCATGGGACTGCCCAAGGCGGAACTCCATGTCCATCTCGAAGGCACGATGGAACCCGAACTCTATCTGGACATGGCGCGGCGCAACGGCATCGGCAGTCGCTACGCCTCGCCCGAGGATGTCCGCACCCGGCTGCGCGACGCGCATGATCTGGGCAGCTTCATCCAGATCTACGAGGAACTGGTCGGGGTCATGCGGACCGAGCGCGATTTTCACGACGTCGCGCTGGCCTATTTTCGCAAGGCGCATTCGCAGGGCGTGGTGCATGCGGAGGTCTATGTCGATCCGCAGCTGCATCTGGCGCGGGGCGTCCGCCTTGCGAGCCTCTATGCGGGGCTCGATCGGGCTCGCGCGGAAGCGAAGCGGACATGGGGGCTGGACGCGGCCTTCATCCTGTCCTTCCTGCGCGACCGGCCCGCGGATCAGGCCGCGCAGCTGCTCGAGGACAGCCGGCCATGGCTGGGCTCGCTGATCATCGGGGTCGGCCTCGACAATCCGGAGGTGAAGGATTTTCCCGCCAAGTTCGCGCCGGTCTATGCCCGTGCGCGGGCGCTCGGCCTGCATCTCACATCGCATTGCGACGTCGACCAGCCATATTCGGTCGCCCATCATTGGGGGGTGATCCGCGATCTGGGCGTCGAACGGATCGATCACGGCCTCAACGTGCTCGACGATCCCGCGCTCGTCGAAGAGGTGCGCCGGCGCAAGATCGGCCTGACCGCCGCCCCGACGCTGTTCTACGCCGACATTCCCGGCCGCATGGAGCGCCGCGCCGGCGCCATCGCGAAGCTGCTCGATCTGGGGCTGCTCGTCTCGGTCAATTCGGACGATCCGGGGATGAAGCGCAGCCTGTATGTCGGCGACCTGATGGCGCGGGTGCAACGGACCACGGGCATGGATCGCGCGAAGCTCGTCCTGCTCGCCCGCAACAGCTTCGAGATCGCGTGGATCAGCGCGGCGAAACGCCGGGCCTATCTCCGGGCGCTCGACCGCTATGCCCGGCGCGCCGATGGAGCAGGCGCCTGACGAAATCGCGAGGCGCCCTTCCCGCCCCGCACATTTTTGCGGCTCCGCTTTTGCCGATGGACAGATCGCCGCCACGTCCGCCATGCACGCAACATCCCTCCTCGTGCTCGGCAGGATGCGATATGGATCTGCTCACCCGGCAACATCGCTTCTCCTTTCACGAGGGATATAGCGAGGGGCGCCCCTATACCGCGTGCTACCGCGGCAGCCGGGCCGAGATATCGCTGATATCCGAAGGGTCGGTCGAATTCGTCGTCGACGGCCGGTCGCGCCGCGTCGAGGCGCCGGCGCTGACCTGCCAGAGCTATGATCGCCAGCTCGAGGTCATTCCGCAGGTGGGCCGGCGCACGCGGACGATGTGGTGCTATTTTGCCGCGGACCGGCTGGCCGATGCCGACCGGATATTCCTGCGCGCGCTTCCGCCCGCCATCCCGATCGTCGACAGTCTGGCCGCCATGTTTCGCGGCGCGGTGCCTCTGCTCCGACCGATCGCCGAGGCGGTGGCGGGCATGCCCGCGCCCGACCGCCCCGACGACATGCACATGGTCCGCCAGGCGCTGGGGGCGGCGATCTTCTCCGAATATATAAGATGTGCCTCGTCGGCGCGGGCGGCGAAATCCGACATGCCGCCCGCCGTCCAGCGGGTCAGGCTCGCAATCGACGAGGGCTATGGCGCCCCATGGAATCTCGAGAGCCTTGCCGATGTGGCCCAGCTCAATGCCAAATATCTGGTCACGCTGTTCAAGCGTCATCTCGGCGATACGCCGATGTCCTATCTCTGGCGGGTCCGCGCCGAGGCAGGCTTGGCGATGCTGCGGCAGAGTCGGTTGACAGTCGAGCAGATCGCCTTCGCATGCGGCTTTCAGAGCGCCGCCCATTTTTCGCGTTCGATCAAGCAAAGCTACGGGCGTTCCCCCCGCACCTTCCGAAACCATAGCTGAGAATGACCGGGCGCGGCGGGCTCGTTCTCACCCCGCGCAGGCGAGCGCCTGCGCCGGGGTCCGCTCGATCAGCCAGCGGCGGAAACGGGCGAGCCCGGCCGCGTTCCAGCGATCGCCGCGCGCCATCAGCCGATAGCTGCCGAGCTGGATCGGCGCGAAGGGCCGGTCGGCGGCGTCGAGCCTGACCAGCCGGCCCGCTTCGAGATCGTCGCGGAGCAGCAGTGGGTTGGCGAGCGCGATCCCCTGCCCCTGGCGGGCGGCGTTGAGGGTCAGGTGCGCATGCCACAGCCGCGTGCCCGGCAGGGTTTCGGGCGGCGTCACCGCCTGACCGAAGAACCAGTGGCGCCATTCGGCGTCGCTGTCCTCGTGCAGCAGACTGTGGCCGAGCAGGTCGGCGGCCGTCGCGAGCGGCCCGATCGCCCGCGCCACCGCGGGGGCGGCCACCGGAAAGACCAGCGGGCGCGCCAGTTCGAGGCTGTGGACATGCGCCGGGACGTCGGCCTCTTCCCACAGCCGGATATAGCGGATCGCGCCGTCTATATCCTTGGTGCGGAAATCGGGAATGTCGTCGGCCGGCCGGAAATCGAGATCGATGTCGGGATTGGCCTCGACGAAGGCCCCGAGCCGGTCGGACAGCCACAGGAAGGCAAAGCCCGGAATGCACCAGATCCGCAGCCGCATCCGCTCCTCGACCTGGGTGAGTGCGCCGGTCGCCGCGGCGATCGTCGCCAGCGCGCTTTCGATCTCGCGATGATAGGCACGGCCGGCATCGGTCAGCCGATAGCCGGCGCCCTCGCGCATCAGCAGCGCCTGGCCGACCCAGGCTTCGAGCGCGCGGACATGGCGGCTGACCACCGCATGATCGGTGCCGAGTTCCTTGCCGGCCTTGCGGATGCCGCCGAGGCGCCCGACCGCGTCGAAGGCCCGCAACGCGGCGAGAGGAGGAAACAGCTTGCCGTTGGCCATGGCGGCATCTTCGACGCGAAGCCGGCCGCCGTCCATAGCGCAGATGCGTGCAGCGCCCTCAGTGGCCGCGCTCATAGACGAGCTTGCCGCCGACGAAGGTCATGTCGACCCTGGTCTGGAGCAGCTGTTCGGCGGGAACCGTCAGCGGATCGCGATCGAGGACGATCATGTCGGCAAGCCGGCCGGGTTCGAGCGTCCCTTTGACCTTCTCCTCCCACGATAGAAAAGCGGTGTTGGCGGTGTACATGCGGATCGCCAGCGGGCGGGATATCGCCTCTTCGGCGCCATGGACCCTGCCGCTCGGCCCCTTGCGGGTCACCGCCGCGTATAGGCCGACCATCGGCCCGATCGGCAGATTGTCGCTGGAGAAGGCGATGAAGATGCCATGGGCGAGCGGGGTGGCGACCGAATTATTGTGCGCCAGCCGCTCGTCGTCGAGCCATGCCTCGTAACGGCCTTCGAGATTGTAGAGGAAATTGGGCTGCTGGGCGATCATGATGCCGTCTTCGGCCATCGTCTTCATCGTCGCCTCGGGCGGCATGATCGTGAAATGGTCGAGGAACCAGCGCCGGTCCTTGCCGGTGCGGCCGGGCCCCTGAATCGTGCGCAGCGCATGGCTATAGGCATCGACGGCATGGACGATCGCGGCATCGCCGATCGCGTGGAGCGCCATCTGCCAGCCGTTGCGCGCGCAATCGTCGACCATCGCCTGAAGTTCGGCATCGGTCATCCGCGGCTTGCCGCGGAACCCGGGCATGCCCTTGTAATCCACCAGCATCCACGCCGCCGGGCCGGTGAAGCCGCCGTCGACCGAGGATTCGCCGATGCCGCCGATCCGCACCCTTGTGTCGCCGTCGCCGCTGCGCATCGGAAAGGCGGCAAGCCGCTCGGGCCCCGGATAGGCGATATAGGTCGTCGCGCGCGGCAGATCGGCACCGATCTCGTCATAGATCGCGCGCAATCGCCGATAGGTGAGCCCCGAACCCGGTGCGGCGATGCCGCCTTTGCCGACCGGCTCGTCGTCGATCGTCGTCGTCGCCGAATGGAAGCTGGTGATGCCGAGCGCCAGCAGCCGCTTCATCGCCGCGATATAGGTCGGCCGCAGCGCCTCCCAGCTCTCGGGCGGCACCAGCCGGCTGTAGAGATCGATCCGCTCGCGGATGACGCCATTGGGTTCCCCCGCCGCGTCATGCTCGATCACCCCGCTGTCGGGATCGGGCATCGCCCGGTCGACGCCGGCCAGGCGCAGCGCCATGCTGTTGCCGGTCACGCTATGGCCGCCCGCGCGGACCAGCATCACCGGGTTGGCCGGCGCCGCCTTGTCGAGATCCTGGCGCAGCGGCACCCGCTTCTCGGCGAGTAGCGCCTCGTCCCAGGTGGCGCCGGTGATCCATTCACCCGGCCCCAGCTCGGCCGCCTTCGCCTTGATCCGCGCCTGGAGATCGGCGATCGAGGCGACCCCGGTCATGTCGATCTGGCGATGCGCCATCGGCTGGATATGGACATGGGTGTCGTTGAAGCCCGGCATCAGCACCCGGCCGCCGAGATCGACGGTGCGCGCCGCGCTGTAGCGCCGGGCGATGTCGTCGCCACCGACCGCGACGACCTTGCCGTCCTTCACCGCCACCGCCGACGCGATCGTGAAGGCCGGATCGACCGTCAATATCTTGCCATGGACGAGCAGCAGATCGACCGGCTCAGCCGCGATCGCCGGCGCCGCGACCGCCAGCATCAGCCCCAGAATCATCGCACCGCTCTTGCCGATCATCGCCCCGTCCCCCGCTATCCCCGGAGGGATGCGGAGCGTGAAGCCGGCCGGCAAGGTGTCAATTGAACCCTTCTGGTGCGCAACGCGCACCAGCCAGATCGGGCAAATCTAGCCGAGGCTCTTCGAGACCTGTTCGAACACGTCCTTCGACAGTCCGGGCGTGGCGACGATCCGTTCGAGTTCGGCGCGCATCAGCGAGGCGCGGTCCTCGGCGAAGCGGCGCCAACGGCCGAGCGGCGGCACCAGCTTGGCGGCGGTCTGCGGATTGAGCTTGTCGACCGCGAGCACCATGTCGGCGAGGAAGCGATAGCCGCGCCCCGACGCATCGTTGAACATCAGCTGGTTCGCCGAGAAGGCGCCGACCAGCGACCGCAGCCGGTTCGGGTTGTTCAGGGTGAAGTCGGGGTGGCGGGTGAGCCCCTCGACGAGGTCGAGCGTATCGCCGCGGATCGACAGCGCCTGCGCGGTGAACCATTTGTCGAGGACGAGGCCATTATCCTTGTAGCGCGCGTAGAAAGCCTCGAACGCCTGGTCGCGTTCGGCGGCATGGCTGTTCGACAATATGCCGAGCCCGCCCTGGCGGTCGGTCATGTTGTCGGCGGCATCGAACTGCGCCTTGGCGAGCGCGGGGCCGTCCTCGGCGCCGCTGGCGACGATGAAGCCGAGCGCGATCGAACGCAGCCGGCGCGCGCCCTTCGCCTGGGGGCCATGTTCGAAGCGGTTGGCGCGCGAGCGGTCATAGGCCTCGCGCCAGCTGTCCTCGAGCTCGGTGCCGAGATCGCGGCGCAGCGCCTCGCGCGCGGCGTTGATCGCCACCGGATCGACCACCAGCATCTGGTCGCCGATGAAGCCCTCGGACGGCAGCAGCACCGCCTCGCCGATGAACGCCGAATCGAGCGCGGGATTGGTGAGGGTCTGGCGCACCGCCTCGATCACCGGGCCATGATCGGCGCTGCCGGTCGAGACCGCCGACACCATCGTGTCGACCATCAGCTGCTGCATCGCCTCGTAACGGGCGAAGGGATCGTCGTCATGCGCCGACAGGAAGGCGAGGTCGGCCGCCGAACGGTCGGATTCGATCACCACCGGCGCCGAGAAGCCGCGGTTGATCGACAGCACCGGCCGTTCGCCGATCCCTTCGAAGGCGACGTCCATATGCGCGCTGTCGAGCATCACCAGCCGCTCGGACTCGAACGGCCGGCCGGTCTTCTCGCCGAACAGCGCGATCCGAAGCGGGATCGGCATCGGCGCCTTGTCGGGCTGGCCCGGGGTCGGCGGCACCGTCTGTTCGAGCACGAGATGGGCGCGGCCGGTCGCCGGCTCATGGGTCAGGCTCGCCTTGACCCGCGGGGTACCCGACTGCGCATACCAGAGCCGGAACTGGCCGAGATCGGCGCCGGTCGCGTCCTCCATTGCCAGCACGAAATCCTCGCAGGTCGCGGCGGTGCCGTCATGGCGTTGGAAATAGAGATCGGTGCCGGCGCGGAACTTGCGCGCGCCGAGCATCGTGTGGAGCATCCGGATCACCTCGGCGCCCTTGTTATAGACGGTCGCGGTGTAGAAGTTCGAGATCTCGATATAGGATTCGGGGCGGATCGGGTGGGCAAGCGGCCCGGCATCCTCGGGGAATTGCGCGGCGCGCAGCCCGCGGACATCCTCGATCCGCTTGACCGCGGGCGACCCCTGATCGGCCGAGAAGCTCTGGTCGCGGAAGACGGTGAAGCCTTCCTTGAGCGAAAGCTGGAACCAGTCGCGGCAGGTGACCCGGTTGCCCGACCAGTTGTGGAAATATTCATGCGCGACGACGCCCGCGACCGCGTCGAAATCCTGGTCGGTCGCGGTGTCGGGATCGGCGAGGATGTAGCGCGAGTTGAAGATGTTGAGGCTCTTGTTCTCCATCGCGCCGAAGTTGAAATCGGCGACCGCGACGATGTTGAATTCGCCGAGATCATATTCGCGGCCATAGACCTTTTCGTCCCAAGCCATCGACGCCTTGAGCGCGGCCATCGCATGGCCGGTCTTGGGCAGGTCGGCCTCGGCGACCCAGATCGCCAGCTTGACCTCGCGGCCGCTCATCGTCGTGAAGCTGTCGATATTGGCGACGAGGTCGGCGCCGACCAGCGCGAACAAATAGGTCGGCTTCAGGAAGGGGTCGTTCCAGCGCGCATAATGGCGGCCATCGGGCAGATCGCCGCTTTCGACCAGGTCGCCATTGCACAGCAGCACCGGGAAGCGCGCCTTGTCGCCTTCGAGCCGCACGCTGTAGCGGCTGAGCACGTCGGGGCGGTCGGGGAAGAAAGTGATCCGGCGAAACCCCTCGGGCTCGCACTGGGTGCACAACATCCCCGACGAGGCATAGAGCCCCATCAGCTGGGTGTTGGCCTCGGGGCTGATCACCACCTCGGTCTCGACGACATGCGCCGTGCCGGGCAGGTCGATCAGCAGGTCGGGCCCGGCCATCCGCCAGGCATCGGCGGCGGGCTCGCCGTCGATCCGCACCGAGACCGGGGTCAGGCCGTCGCCGTTGAGGCGGAGCGGGCGGCCATGGTCGCCGCCATTGCGGCGCACCTCGAGCCGGGCCTTCACTATGGTCGCGGCGGCATCGAGGGTGAAGTCGAGCGCAACGTCGGGGACGAGCCAGTCGGGCGCGCGATAATCTTCGCGGTGGATGACGGGCGGGGTGCTGGCGGCGGCCTGAATATCGAGCATGCGACGGGGTCTAACTCCGCCTTATCGAGGAAACAATGGTTAGCGGGGCTGCTCCGGGCTACACCCTAGGGTATGTCTTCGCTGCTGATCTTCGGTCCGGGCTACACCGCCTCGCGCATCGCCGCCGCGCTGGAAGCGCAGGGCTGGCGGGTCGCGCGGATCGATCGGACGACGATCGATGACGAAATGGCAGTTTCCCGCGCGATTGCCGCCGCGACCCATATCCTTTCCTCGGTGCCCCCCGCCGGCGAAGACGATCCGGTGCTCGTCCGCCATACGGCGATGCTCGCGCAGAGCGATGCACGCTGGATCGGCTATCTGTCGTCGACCGGGGTCTATGGCGACACCGGCGGCGCCTGGGTCGACGAGAGCGCGCCGGTCGGCCGCGGGCGCCGAAGCGGGCGCACCGCCGCCGACCTGGCATGGCAGGCGCTCCACCCCGAGTCGCGGATATTCAGGCTGCCCGGAATCTATGGTCCGGGGCGGTCGGCGATCGACCGGGTTCGCGAAGGCCGGGTCCACCGGGTCGACCTGCGCGACCAGGTGTTCAGCCGCGTCCATGTCGACGATATCGTCGGCGGCGTGCTGACGAGCATCGCCCGCGGCCCGGCGGGAATCTACAATCTTGCCGACGACCGACCCAGCAGCCAGAATCAGGTAATCGAGGCCGCCTGCGACCTGCTCGGCCGGCCATGGCCGCCCTTGCTCGATCTCGACGCCGCGGCGCTGTCGCCCGCCGCGCGCGCCTTCTATGCCGAAAATCGCCGGGTCGCGAACGGCAAGGCGCGGCGGCTGCTCGGCTGGACGCCGCGCTTTGCCGACTATCGCGCCGGTTTGCGCAGCCTGATCAGCGCGACCTGATCGCGACGAGCAGGCCGCCGAGCGCCAGCGCCGCGCCGGCAACCGCGCTCGTCGACCAGCGATAATCCTCGACGACGGTCGAGATCGCCATGGCAATGATCGGGATCAGCACCCCGCTATAGGCCGCTTTCGCAGGGCCGATCTGCCGGATCACGAAGAAATAGAGCGGATAGGTCACCGCCGATCCGAACAGCCCGAGATAGAGGGTGCCGAGCAGGAAGGTGGGGCGCGGGTCGATCGTAGGCGGTCCGGCGGTGACGAGCGCGAAGGCCGCGCTGCAGCTCGCGCCGATCAGCATCGCCCAGGCCATCGCCGGCACCGGCGGCAGCTGCCGGCCTCGGACGCTCGCCTGCATGACGTTGGATCCCGACGCCGCCAGCACCCCGAGCAGCGCAAGCCCGATTCCCGCCAGCACCTTCGCATCGCCGAGCGCTGCATCGGCCAGTTCGTGCGAGAAGAGCAGCGCCATCCCCATGATCGAGATCGCGGTGCCGACCAGGAACAGCCGCGAAACCCGGTGGCCCAGCAAGAGCCACGACAGCAGCATGTTGGGCACGATCAGCAGCGCATAGATCATCGCCACCACGCCCGAGGTCACGCTGCGTTCGGCCTGATAGACGCACAGGAAGTTGAGAAAGAACTGCAGCACGCCGACCCCGGCGGCGAAGACCATGCCCTCGCGTCCGATCCGCGCCGAGGCACCCGACCAGCGCGCGAAGGCGAACATCGCCGCCGCGGCAACGAGGAAGCGGTAGCAGACCGCCCAGCCGGTCGGCACGCTGGCGGCCTGGTCGCGCACGACGATCCAGGTCGATCCCCAGATCAGCGTGACGATGACGAAGGGCAGGACGACGCGCGGCGGCACCGCGGCGGGTGCGGTCATGCTTGGCCGGTCAGGGTCACAGCGCGGCGATCGCCGCGCCGAGCGCCACCACCTCCGCCTCGGGCTGGCTCCAGCTCAGCACCAGTCGGATCACCCCCGGGCTCCAGTCGTAGAAGTCGAAGCCCTGTGCCCGCAGGCTTGCCGCCTCGTCGGCGGTCATCCGCACGAAAAGCTCATTCGCCTCGACCGGATGGACCAGCCGATCGCCCGCGGCGGCAGCGATCCGGCGCGCGCCTCCATTGGCGGCACGCGCGTTGCGCCGCCAGACATCGTCGTCGAGCATCGCCAGAATCTGCGCGGCGGCGAAGCGCCCCTTCGACAGGAGATGGCCGGCACGCTTGCGGCGATAGCGGGTCGCCGCGGCCAGTTCGGGATCGAAGAAGATCAGTGCCTCGGCCGACAGCCCGCCATTTTTCACGAAGCCGAAGCTCAATGCGTCGATTCCGGCGCGCCAGGTCAGGTCGCCCGGATCGCAGCCGAGGTTCACCACCGCATTGGCGAAGCGGGCGCCATCCATATGGAAGCCGAGCCCGCGCGCCTTGGCGACCTCGCCCAGTGCTGCGACCTGATCGGGGGTGTAGACCAGCCCATATTCGGTGGCGTTGGTGATCGACAGCGCCGCCGGCTGCATATGATGGACGTCGCCGGTGCGGATCGTAGCAAGCCGCGCGGTCACCGCATCGGGCGTCAGCTTTGCGCCTTCGCCGCCGACCAGCAGCAGCTTGGCCCCGCCGGTGTAGAATTCGGGGGCGCCGCATTCGTCGACCTGGATATGCGCCTCGTCATGGCACAGCACCGCCTGGTGCGACTGCGCCAGCGCGGCGAGCGCGAGCGAATTGGCGGCGGTCCCGCTCGACACCCACAAGGCCGCGACCGGGGTTCCGAACAGATCCGAAAAGGCCCCGTCGAGCCGTTTGCTGAGGGCGTCGCCATCATAAGCGGTGTCGACCTGGTTGGCGGCGGCGATCGCCGTCATCACCTCGGGACAGACGGGGGCGGCGTTGTCGGAGAAGAAGCGCATGACGCTTCGATTGCGGGGCGCCGATGCGCAAGTCAACGGCCGCACCGTGCGCGGCAAGGAAAAAGGGCCGGCAATGCACGCATCGCCGGCCCCCAGATTTCAGACGACGCTATGCTTCGATCCGGATCAGAACTCGACCTGCGCGCGCATCGCGATCGAATTGAAATCATAGTCCTTGTCGAGCGCGAAACCCGGGCTCGGATCGATCGTGGTGGCACGCGGCCCACCGTTGACATGATGCCGGCTATATTCGGCCATCAGCCGGATATAGTCGATCGGGTTCCAGATCAGGCTCGCCTGATATTCGGTCTCGCGGCCGCCATTGACATAGTTGGGCGCCGCCAGCGCCGCACCGCTGCCGGTCGCGTCGTTGAGGTTCACATAGTCGATCCGGCCGTTGATCTGGAACGCGCCCCAGCCCCCCTGATCGACCGGGTGCAGCACCTTGGTGCGGTCCCAGCGACCGCCCTTGTAGCCACGGCTCTCCCCGGTCAGGTAGAAGCCGACCTCGCCATAAGCCGACCAGAAAGACGGGTCGCCGGTGTAGAAGGCGGCGCCGTTGACGCCATTGTTAGCGCCGAAGGTCTTGCCCGGTGCATAGCCGCGCACCCAGATCTTCTGCGCTTCGGCGACCGCATGGATCGGCCCGTGGATCGCCGCGAGCTCGGCCCCCAAAGTGGTGTCGCCGTCGGCGGCGATCAGGCCGGTGTCGACGAAGCGCTGATCGGTGATCTGGGTCGCGGGACGCGCGCGATACTGGACATTCTGGATATCGCGCTTCGCCTTGCGATATTGCGCGTTGACGCCGAGGTGGAGCTGGGTTTCGCCCCATTTCGGACTCCACACGGTGCGGCCCGCAAGCTGCCAGCCGGTGCGGTCGAAGGTTGCCGGATTTTCGTTGATCTCGGTGCTGAAGATACCGGCGGTGACCGACAGGTCGCCGGTCGGATTGACATAGCCGATGGTGGCGCCGAGCCGGCGGTTATAGACGAAGGCGTCGGTGAACTGCGACCGCTCCATCATCGAGCCGAGCCGCGAACTGGTCATCGATTCGAGGCTGGACAGCGGATACATGTTGCCGACGGTGACGATGATCGGCGACCCCGGCTTCTGCCAGCTCAGGGTGATGTCCTCATAATCGACGGCGCCCTGGGCGAGGTTGAACTCGACCTTGTAGGCGAAGCCGCCCGGCATCGTGCCCTCCGCCCCGAACACGAGGCGACGGGCGCGGGTGTTGAAGCCGAGATTATTATAGTTGAGACCACCGACGGTGCCGGCACGGGTCGGCCCCGGGATCGACACATAGCCCGCGTCGAACTGGACGAAGCCCTTCGGCTTGAACGACCAGCCGGCGCCGCTGTCGGCCCATTGCGGCGCGCCTTTCCACGACGGTGCGGCGCCCGCGACCTGTTTCTTGAGCGCTTCGATCTGCGCCTGGAGCGCTTCGACCTGCGCGGCGAGAAAGGCGGTCTGGGCGGCGATGTCCTCGGCGGTCGGCGCCGCCTCTTCGGTGGGCGCTTCGGCAGGTGCAGGCGTATCCTGCGCAAAAGCGGGCGCGGCGACGACGGTCAGCATGCTGGTGGCGAGCAGGCCCGCCACGATCTTGATGATCTTCATGGTTCCCCCTTTCGGGTCGATGTCGTGACTTCGGGCAACGGCCCGCCGGCTCGTACCGTGCGGGCCGTCAATCCCCTGCCGGCCCTATTTCAGGACTGCGAAATCGAGCGGCGTGAGCGTCGCGGCGATCTGGGCCGACTTGGCGCGGACCGCATCGGGCGAGGCGATCAGGCCGCGCTGGGCGAGATAGCCGGTCTTGCTCCAGGTCGCTTCCTTGGTGAATTCGGCCAGATAGGGCTTGATCGCCGGGATCGCGCGGACATGGGCGAGCTTCACATAAACATAGAGCGGACGCGCGCCCGGATATTTGAAGCTGGCGATGCTGTCATAGGTCGGGACGACGCCGTTGATGGCGATACCCTTGATCTGCGAGGCATTTTCTTCGAGATAGCTATAGCCGAACAGGCCGACCGTGCCCGGATTGGCCTCGAGCTTCGAGACGATCAGATTGTCGTTCTCGCCGGCTTCGACATAGCCGCCATCCTCGCGCACCGCGGTGCAGATCGCCTTGAACTTGGCTTCGTCGCTCTTCTTGAGCGCGGCCATCGCGGCATTCTTCTCGCAGGCCGCGGTCATGATCAGCTCGCCGAAGGCGTCGCGGGTGCCCGAGGTCGGCGGCGGCCCGTAGACCTGGATCTTGAGTGCAGGCAGCTTCGGATTGACGTCCTTCCAGGTGACCGCCTTGTTCGGCTTGCCATAAGGGGTCTTCGCGACCGCCTTGTAGATGTCAATGTCGGTCAGGCCCGACAGCGGCGAGGCCTTGGCGGTCGCGACGGCGATACCGTCGAGGCCGACCTGGACTTCGGCGACTTTCGACACCCCGTTCGACGCGCAGGTCTTGGCTTCCGATGCCTTCATCCGGCGCGAGGCATTCTCGATGTCGGGGAATTGCTCGCCGACGCCGGCGCAGAACAGCTTCATGCCACCGCCGGTCCCGGTCGATTCGATGATCGGCGCGCCGAATTTCGGGTTGGCACGGGCGAAGCGCTCGGCGACCGCGGTCGCGAACGGATAGACGGTCGACGATCCGACCGCGCGGATCTGGGTGCGCGCCATCGCCTGCACCGGCAGCATCGCCGCGCCCAGCGCCGCACCGGCGAGAATGAGATTTTGCAGCTTCATGGATTATTTCCCCTCGAGCGCCATTGTTGCTCTGAGGTTGCTGCTATGCCGGGCTGATGCCAAAATAGTGACGTTTATATTACAATTTTATGACATCCTCAGCGCGCACCGGTGCCAAACGCGGCCATTTCCAACACAGCCACCAGCATGAACGGCACCATCGCCCATAAAGCACCCACTTTCCCGGGCCTTGCCACGCAGGCCCGCCAATCGGCGAACGCCACCGCCAGACCGATCATCACCGCCAGCATCGTCCATAAATTATAGCGCAGGTCGCACGAGACGCTGATCGCGGCATAGCCGCCGCCATAGAGCAGCGCCGAAACCGCCATCGCGGTCACGAACCGGCGACTCGGCAGCCCGGGCGCGATCACCAGCAGCCCGATGGCGATCGCCAGCCAGCTGATCGGCCGGCCGAACGGCGACCATGCCATCCACCGCGCCGCCACGCCGACCGCCCTCGTCAGCCCGTTGGGTATGAAGCGGAGCCCCAGGTCATTGGATTCGCTCATGATATAGACCGCGTCGTTGGGGATATCGGCGACGAGGAAGCGCCAGTTCCAGTTGAGATGCGCCAGCCGGTGCGCGGCATAAGGCAGCGGCGCGGCGGTCACCGCCTTCAGCCAGATCGCGATCGCGCCGCGATGATGCCGGTCGGCATAATCCACCAGCGAATCTTCGGCCGGCGCGCAGCCATCGTCGTCGATCTGGCCGTAGAGTCTGGGATTGTAACAATAAGCGGTGAGCCGCGCCGCCTCGGCATTGCCGAGCGAGGGATAGGGATTGCCGCCGCCATGCGCGGCGATGCCGGCAAGATCGAAATTGACGAGCGAGAAGATCGGCCGCGATTTGGTCGGCGCCAGCATCGCATCGTTGATCAGCCAGCCGGTGAACGCCAGCAGTGCCGCCGCACCGATGCCGGCGATCAGCATCCGCGCCGGCGTGCGCACCCAGTGGGCAGGCAGCAGCATGACGATCAGCGGTGCCGCCGCGAACACCGCGTTGAAGCGGGTCGCACTGGCGACGACGATCAGCGGCAGGGCGAGGACAGCGAGCCACCAGCGCCGCGGGCGATCCTCGCGTCGCAGGATCAGCGCCGTCGCCATCACCAGCAGGCAGGCGAGCAGCGAATCCTTGAGGATCGATCCGATCTCACCGAAGCCGATCGGCAACGACGCGAAGACGATAATGGCGGCCGCCGCCGGCATTCCGGCCCGGCGTTGCAGGATCAGCGCGATCGACGCGATCCCGGTCCAGTAGAGCAGGACATCGAACAGCAGGAACGGCGCGCTGCCATGGTGGAGGTGAATCAGCTGGCGCCAGAACCAGGCGGTGACCGGCGGATGCCAGTCGTCATAATGTCCGGTGAGCGCCTGGCCATATTGGACGACGGTGTCGGGGGTGATCACCCCCCAGTGAAAGGCGTAGAGCTGAAGCGCGCACAGCGCCGCCGCGATGGCGGCAAGGATCAGTCGTTGCGCCGGCTCAGCTGTCCGCACCGACGCGGCCGCTGCGTTCGAGCTTGCCCCAGCCGACCTTCGGACCGCGCATCGCCTGGGTGATCGCCTTCAGCACGACATAATACATGATCTGGCGATAGCCGATCCGCTGCGGGATCAGCAACCACAGCAGCCGCCATTTCTCGCGCCGTTCGAGTGCGAAGGCGATGAACGCGGCGAGCAGATCGATCGCGGTGAACACCAGCCAATAGGTCAGCATCTTGTCGATGTCGGTCTGGGTCTGCTCCCAGCCATGCTGGCGCACCGACACCCAGGTCGCGAACAGGCTGATCAGCAGCGCGAGATCGATCACCGGCGAGATCGACGCGAGCAGGATCTGGAAGACGATCGCCTGTGGCAGGCCGATCCGCGCCAGCCCGCGCGGCCGGCCCTCGCGGATCACAGCGCCATGTTTCCACAGGCACTGGAGGGTGCCGTAAGCCCAGCGGAAACGCTGCTTGGCAAGGCCGCGGAAGCTTTCGGGGGCCTCGGTCCAGGCGACCGCATATTGGTCATAGGTGACCTTCCAGCCCTTGCGCTGGATCGCGATCGTCAGGTCCTGGTCCTCGGCGAGGGTGTCGGGCGGATAGCCGCCGACCGAGCGGATCGCCGCGAGCCGCCAGGCACCGACCGCGCCCGGCACCACCGTGATCGCATCGAGCCGCGCCAGCGCGCGCCGCTCGAGATTCTGCGCGGTGATATATTCGAGCGCCTGCCAGCGGGTGACGAGATTGACCCGGTTGCCGACCTTGGCGTTGCCCGCGACCGCGCCGAGCTTCTCGTCGACGAACCAGCGCGCCAGCCGGGCGATCGTCGCGGGTTCGAACTGGGTATCGGCGTCGAGCGCGATCACGATCTCGCCCTGCGCGCGTTCGAGCCCCTTGTTGAGCGCACGCGCCTTGCCGCCATTTTCGAGGGTCAGCAGCCGCACCCGGGGATCGTCGGCGAACAATTCGGTGACGATCGCGCTGGTACGGTCCTTCGATCCATCGTCGATGACGATCACTTCGATCCGCACGTCGCGGCTGTCGAGCACGCGCCGCACCGAGCGTTCGATCACCCTTTCCTCGTTGAAGGCGGGGATCAGCACGGTCACGAAGCGGTCGGGATCGATCGCCGGGAAGATCGTCAGGCTTTCGCGGCGCGCCTGCCACAGCGCGAGCGCCGACAGGGTGACCGCGCGCAAGATGCCGACGCTGATCGCCACCAGGAAAATCCATTTGAGCGCGACCACCATCCCGCCGAGCGAGCTGAACAGCGCCAGATCGGCCTCCGCCGCCAGGCGATCGCTGCTGGAAATCGGCGGATTGACCTGCTGGTGGCTCAGCCCGGCGAGGGTCGAGACCGGAACGAAGCGATAGCCGCGCGCGCGCAGTTCATGGATCAGGATCGGCAGCGCGGCGACCGTCTGCGAGCGGTCGCCGCCCGAATCGTGGAGCAGCACGACCTGCGCGCTGAAGGTCGGGCTGGCGCTTTCGACCCCGTCGATCGTGCGCTGGACGATCTCGTCGACCCCCGGCCGTTTCCAGTCGTCGGGATCGACATGGAGGCCGACCGACAGATAGCCGCGCGCCTGCGCCTCGGCGACCGGCACGATTTCGTCGGCGGTGGTCGGTTCGGCGTCGCCGAAATAGGGTGCGCGGAACAGGCGGAGCGATCGGCCGGTATAGGCCTGGAACAGCCGCTGGTTGGCGTTGAGTTCGAGCGCGGTCTCGCGCACCGTCGCCTCGGCGAGATTGGGATGGGTGTAGGTATGGCTGCCGACCTCATGCCCCTCGCGCACCAGCCGGTCGAGCAACGGGCGCTGGGTCAGCGCATTTTCGCCGACCATGAAGAAGGTCGCCGGCACCTTCTCGGCCTTGAGCACGTCGAGGATCTTCGGCGTCCACACCGGATCGGGACCATCGTCGAAGGTCAGCGCGATCAGCCCCGGGCGATAGCCGGTCCGCTGGATCTGATAGGGCGAGGGCAGCCGGTCGAAGCGGATATCGGTGATCGCCCCTTTGCGGTCGGTGACGACGTGGCGATGGCCGGGCACCGGCACCGCGCCGATCCGCAATATCTCGCCATTGCCTTCGATATCGACATTGGTGCCCGCCGGAATATCCTCGATCGCCGCAGCCGGCGGGATCGACCGGCCGCGGCCGAACATCGTCCAGATCGACGGATCTTCGGTGCCGAGCCGCCACAGCCCGACCGCGTTGAGCCCCATCGCCTTGAGCGCGGTCACCTGTGCGCGCATCGCCGCGGCATCGAGCAGCCAGATGTCGTGGCGCACCCCGCCCTCGCTATAGGCGAAGCGGCTGTTGGCGCTGGCCCGGTCGAAGATCGGGGTCACCCCCGAATCATGCGCGGTCAGCCAGACATCCTCGACCGAATGCGCGATCGTGTCGCCGCCCTTCTGCCAGTCATAGGCATAGGAACCGAGCGCGACGACGACCTGCGCGCGCGGGACCCCGCGGACCGATCGCGCGACCGACGCCGCGAACCAGTTGGTGCTGGCGATCGGGCCCGGATCGCCGGGTTCAGAATGCTCGTCATAGGCCATCAGGAACAGCCGGTCGGCCACCTTGGCATAGGCCGGCAGGTTCCAGTCGTCATTGCCGACCGGCACCGCGATCGCGACGATCAGCCCCTGCGGTGCGAACCGCGCCTTCGCCTCGGCGAGGAAGCGGCGATAATAAGGATGGGCGTCGGCGGGCAGTTCCTCGAAGTCGAAGAACACCCCGCTCGCCTGATTCTGGATCAGCAGCGCGTCCATCCGGTCGAGCACCAGCTTGCGCTGGACGGGGTCCTTGAGCAGCGCGGCGATCCCCTCGCCGTCCCAGCCGCCGTCGAGCGCGTTCTGGACCATCGGCATCAGCTTCGGCCGATGGCGCGCGCTGCTCAGGATCGCCTTGCCGCGCGGATCGGGGAAACTGGTCACCTTGTGATCGGGCCCGGTGATCGAGATCCAGCCCGGGATCACCCAGTCGACATCCTCGACATGCCGCGCGAGCGACGCCGACGAGGCATCGTCCCACGGCGCATGGAAGACATAGCTTTGCGGCACCGTGCCGGGCGCTGTGGGATAGCGGCCGAGCATCCGTTCGACGTTGCGGAAGATATGGCGGATCTGCCGGCCGCCATGGCGGACCAGCGTGTCGTCGGGGGCGGGCTTGAGCGCCGGCCGCTCGACATCGAACGGCAGCGGACTTTGCGGCACCACCGCGATGATCGAACCGACGAAAACCCCGATCGACAGCAGGATCAGCAGGATGAACGCGATCAGTGCCGCACCGAAACGCCGTCGCCTGCGCCCCGACGCATCGAAGAATATGGGCCTGTCGTCCATAACCTAGCGCGTCCACACCTAACTCGGGTCCCCATCATGGACCGCCGCAACTCCGCGGTTAGAGGCGCGTTCGACCATTTTTTCAAGGGGGTCGCACCGCACCGCCGGCCTGTGTAAGAGACGTAATAAAGTTTCAAAGATGGAGAAGGACCCGATGGCCCACGCGCTCGATTTCGCTCTCGGCGAGATGGCGGATGCGATCCGCGAGACCACCGAGCGGTTCGCGCTCGACAAGATCGTGCCGATCGCGGCCGAGATCGACGCAAGCAACGAATTTCCGCGCGCGCTGTGGCCGCAAATGGGTGCGCTCGGCCTGCACGGCATCACCGTCGAGGAGGAGTTTGGCGGCCTCGGCCTCGGCTATCTCGAACATGTCGTGGCGATGGAGGAGGTATCGCGCGCCTCGGCGTCGGTGGGCCTGAGCTATGGCGCGCATTCGAACCTGTGCGTCAACCAGCTCCGCCGCTGGGGTAATGACGAGCAGAAGCACCGCTATCTGCCGAAGCTCATCTCGGGCGAACATGTCGGCAGCCTCGCCATGTCCGAGGCCGGCGCCGGATCGGACGTCGTGTCGATGACGCTCAAGGCCGAGAAGCGCGGCGACCGCTACATCCTCAACGGCACCAAATTCTGGATCACCAACGCGCCGCATGCCGACACCCTGTTCGTCTATGCCCGGACCGGCGAAAAATCGCTGTCGACCTTCATCATCGAGAAGGGCTTCAAGGGTTTTTCGGTCTCCAAGAAGCTCGACAAGATGGGGATGCGTGGCTCCGACACCGCCGAACTGGTGTTCGACGATTGCGAGGTGCCCGAGGAGAATCTGGTTTCCACCGAGGGCCGCGGGGTCAATATCCTGATGTCGGGGCTCGATTATGAGCGCGCAGTGCTCGCCGCCGGGCCGATCGGGATCATGCAGGCCTGTCTCGACGTGGTGCTGCCCTATGTCAGCGAGCGCAAGCAGTTCGGCAAGCCGATCGGATCGTTCCAGCTGATGCAGGGCAAGATCGCCGACATGTATGTCGCGCTCAACTCGGCGCGCGCCTATGTCTACGCGGTCGCGCGCGCCTGCGACGCCGGCCGGACCACCCGGTTCGACGCGGCAGGCGCGATCCTGCTCGCCAGCGAAAATGCGGTGAAGGTCGCGCTCGAGGCGATCCAGGCGCTGGGCGGCGCGGGCTATACCAAGGAGTGGCCGGTCGAGCGGCTGCTGCGCGACGCCAAGCTCTACGACATCGGCGCCGGCACCAACGAGATCCGCCGCTTCCTGATCGGCCGCGAACTGATCGGCGCCGGATCGATGGGGGTATGAGCGATGCCGTCGTCACCGCGCTGCAATGGTATGGCGCGGTGGCAGGGGCGATCGCCGCGCTGATCGTCTCGCTCGATCTCGGCCGTCGCTGGACCGGGATCGGCTTCGTCATCTTCGTGACCTCGTCGATCGCGCTGATCGCCTGGGGTTTCCTGAGCAGCGAAGCCAAGGGGATCGGCACCCAGAACATCATCCTGCTCGTCATCAACCTGATCGGCGTCTATCGCTATCTGGTCCGCAAGAAGGCGCCCGCCTGAGCGCCCGATCGCGGCCGACCAAGGGGAGACGATCGATGGCGATGACGATCCTGCTGCCGTTGCTGGCCGCCGCCGCAGCGGTGCCTGCCGATGCCGCGGCCGAGCGCGCAGCGGTGATGCGCACGGTCGATGCGCTGTTCGCAGGAATCGCCGCGCGCGACGCCGCCGCGATCGCCAAGACCGAATATGCGCCGGGCGGCGGCGCCACCGTCGCGGTCGAGAAGGAGGACGGCAGCCGGACGATCACCCATCGCAGCTGGCCCGAGGTCAATGCGCGCTTCGCGCCCGGGCCCGAACGCTATGCGGAGACGATAACCGATCCGACCGTGCTGATCGACGGCGATATCGCGATGGTGTGGGGTCGCTACAGCTTCTCGATCGACGGTAAGCTCCACCATTGCGGGGTCGACCATTTCGACCTGGTCCGCGAGGCCGGCCAGTGGAAGATCGCCAATCTCAGCTGGACCCAGCGTACCACCGGCTGCGGCGCACGATGATCGGCTCGCGCGCCGATCGGATCATCGTGCACGGAACAGGGCGTTGAGATAGGCGGCAAGACGCAGGCCGCCCTTCGTCAGGCATTGTTCGAGGATCGCCTTGTTCGCAAAGGCATAATCCTTGCCGATGACCGGATCGGCCGGATAGATTTGCCGTCCGAGCGCCGCGCTTTCCGCGATCCACAGCCGGGGATCGGGGTTGCCCAGCCCCGCGACATCGTCTCGTCCCAGTCGCGCGACCAGCCAGGACGCCCATTCGCTGTACGCAAGCTGTTCATGGTCGATCAGGCCATAATCCCAGACCTGATGGAGATTCATCGGCGCACCGAAGATGGTCACCGCGATATCGCCGCCGCAATGATCCCGGCCATTGCAGGCGTGGAGCGGCTGCTGGAGATCGCCGACGATATGGATGACGAAGCGCAGCGCGCGTTGCCGCTCGCCGAGCGGCGCCCTGCTGTCGCGAAGGGTCGCGGCAAATCGGCCGAGGGCGACGAAAGCATCGCCCTCGGCCGGCACGTTCGCACCGTCATAATGGCCGCCTTCGTCCACGACCACCGCGTGGAAGGCGCCGGCGGTTCGCCAATAGGGATCGGGGCTCTGCCGCATGAAATCGGGCCAGGTCGACGCCTCCGCGAGGCTTTCCGGACCCAATATGGCCTTCACCGCCGACCGTGCGTCGCCGCCGAGATAATGTTCGGCGATGGCACCGACAATCCGGTGGCCGGTGTTGCCCCAGGCCAGCGCGGCCGTCGGCGACAAGGCCAGGATCGCCACGAGCGCGATCCCGGCAAAGGGCCCGAACATCCGATCACCCGATGTCATCGGCTCAGAACTTGGCCGTGGCGCCGAGGAAAAAGCCCATCCCCATAGCATCATAGGTGGTGGGATAGGTGTTGGCGCGCGGGTTCGACACGATCGGCGGCGCATGGTTCAGGACATTGTTGATCCCGCCGTTGATCTTGATGCCGGCCGTCGCCTGATAAGCGAAGGCGATGTCGAAATATTGCTGCGCCTTGATCCGCGGGTTGACCAGATCGGCCAGCGCCGGCGCATTGGCGGCGCCCGCGCGCTTCGGCAGCAAATAGGTGTCGATCATGACCGAATCGATGAAGCGGCCGCGGATGCTCAGATCGAGCGGGCCGGTCCGCCATGTCACGCGGGTCACGCCGCGAAATTCGGGGATCGGCTCGCCGCAGGTAGTGCCGAACGCCCCGACGCAGCGATTCTTGATGTTCGGCAGGGCCGCGACCGGGGTCGAGGTGAATGCCCGTGTCCATGTCCAGTTGGTGCTGAAGTCGATCCGGCTGGTCTCTCCCAGGCCCGGAAATCCGAAGTCGAGATCGACGCCGTAACGCGCCGCGACGTCGATGCCGGAGGTCTTGAGCGATCCCGTATTCGCCTGGAGGATCTTGGCGGTGTAGGGATTGCTGATCTCGCCCGTGACCGGGTTTCGCGCGATCGCCTTGCAGAACGGGCTGTCTGCGTCCTGGATGACATTGTAGCAGAGGTTCAGCGTGTTGTTCAGACCGCCGCCGAGCGGCGCGATCGCCCCGTCGAGGGTGATGTCGAAATAATCGACGCTCAGCGACAGTCTCGGGATCGCCTTGGGGGTCAGCACCACGCCCAGCGTGTAGGTGTCGGAACTCTCCACCCCCAGCTGCGGGTTGCCGCCATAAGTGGCGGTGACGAGATTGTTGGGCTGAACCGTCTGGGTGAAGACGAGATTCGCGGGCACTCCGCCCGCGACGCACAGCGCACGCGTCGCCGCAGTCTGCGATGCCAGCGGCTGCCGGCTGGAACAGGGATCGACCGCCGCTTCGCTGCTCTGCCGCAGGCCACCGAACAATTCGCCGACATTGGGCGCCCGCACCGCACGCTGATACTGGCCGCGCAGGGCGATCCCGTCGTCGACGCGCCATTCGACGCCGCCGAGATAGGTCCAGACGCCACCGACGCCCTTCAGATCATAGTCCGAATAACGGAATGCGCCGTTCACCCCGAGCCTGCGGATCAACGGCAGATCCGCGAGCAGCGGCACCTTCACCTCGCCATAGAGTTCGCGGGCGGTGATGCTGCCGCTGGTCGGCAGGCTAGCCGGAAAACCCACGGCGTCGCCCGACGCCAGGAAACTGTCGGGATCGTAGCGGGCCGACGATCTGCGCCATTCGGCGCCGAGCGAGAAGGCCACCGGCCCGGCGGGCATCGCGAAGAGCTGGCCCGAGAGATTGGCCGCCGCGACCTGCTGGCGCGCCCGTGCGCGGTTGGTCGCGTCGCCGATGATCGAATCGACGCCGGCCTGCGACATGTTCTGCCCGAAGATGTTGAGCAGCGGCTGTGCGCCGCCCACCGACAGCAGTCCCGCCTGAAAGCGGGTCCGCGAGATATTGCCGTCCTGCCGGTCGGTCTGGCGGGTCTGGGCGAAGCTGTAATAGATATCGTAGGACAGATCGCTGAGGATATCCGGCGAAACGCTGCCGATATTGCCCCGTAAACCGGCCACGCCCCGCACGACATTGCGCTCGCTGCGGTTGAAACGCGGCCCGACCTCGACCAGGCGGCGGGCGAGCGTCAGTGCCGCCAGGCCGTCCCCCGGCCGGTTGGTCGCGCTGGATGTCCGCTCGGCGAGATCGAGCTGGTTGAGCAGCTGCTGCATCGGCGCGCTGAGATAGGGGTTGTTGGTGTTGACCAGAAAGGTCCCGCTGATGCTGGCGGGCGCCAGCTGCTGGTCGACCTTGTTCCGGCTATAATGGAATTCGCCATAAGCGGTCGCCCGATCGCTGAATTCGAAATGGGTGAAGCCGTTCACCATCCAGCGCTGCTGCGGAACGATCAGATAATTGTCGGGCTGGAGATTGTAATTATCCTCGGGGTCGAGCGCCGGCCGTGCGGTGGTGCCCGCATCGTTGAAGGTGAAACCACGCGCGCCGAGGCCGCCCAGCCCCGCCGCGACCAGCGCCGCGTCGAGCGCGGGGTTCGAGGTCGACGAGCCGACCGTCGGCACGCCGGTGAAGCGACCGTTGGGAATGTCGCCGCTGCCGCTGGCGATCAGCCCCGGTACGCCGCCGGCGGCACGGCAGGTCGATCCGGTCGGCACCTTGAACGGGGTCCCCGCGCCGCGGGGATCGAACGAATCGGGGGTGGCGCAGCCGTCGACCAGCCATTTCGGGGCGAAGCTGCCGCGATCCCGCCGGGTGACGGCGCCGCGATCGAGATAGTTTCCCGACACGGTGATATTGCCGCGGCCATCGGCGAAATTATGGCCGAGCGTAAGGTCCAGGCTGTAGGTCGGCGTGGTGGTGGGGCTGTCGAGATTGAGCTGGCCGCCCAGTTCGATGCCTTGGAAATCGTCGCGCAGGATGAAGTTGATGACGCCGGTGATCGCATCGGATCCGTAGACCGCGGAGGAGCCGCCGGTGACGATTTCGGTCCGCTTGATCAGCGCCGAAGGGATGGTGTTGAGGTCAGTGACCTGTTCGGGACCCGAAATCGTGAAGCGGCGTCCATTGACCAGCACCAGGTTGCGGGTCGCGCCGAAACCACGGAGATTCACGTCGGCGGTACCGCCGGGGACGACATTGCCATAGGCGCCGCCGTTGGTGGACGGCACGAACTGCGTCGAATCGTTGAAGATGTCCTCGACGTTGATCACGCCCGACAGCCGGATGTCCTCGGCGCTGACGACCGCCACCGGCGTCGCGCTATCGCGGATATTCTGCGCGATATGCGACCCGGTGACGACGATGTCGTCGCCCTCCTGCGTTTCCACCGCCCTGGTGTCGGCGATCGGCCGGGCCAGGTCCGCGCCCAGGCTGATCGTCGTCGCGCTGCGGGCGACGGGGCGCAATCCGGTGCCGACGAGCAGGCGCTCGAGCGCAGCGTCGACCGTCATCATGCCCTTGACCGCCATCGTCCGCTTGCCGGCAAGCCCTGCCGCCGGTGCGACGATCTGCACGCCGGCCTGGCGCCCGAACGCCGGAATGCCCTTGACCGCATCCTGTGCGCGCAGGTCGAACGTACGGATCTGCGCGAGCGCCGGATGAGAGCCGCACGCCATCGCCGCGACAATCGCCGCGCCACATCCCGTCATCAATCGCATCTGAAGCCCCTGTAGGTTGCCGGCCCTCGCCGGCCTCGCGGGGTAGATGCGGGCCGCGGCCGCTTCCGCCACCGGCCGCAAAAATTATTGTGCGGCGCGCACCGGCGACAGCCTGACCAGGTCGCCATCGATCTCGGCGCGCGCATTGAGGCTGGGCGCGATCGCCCGCGCGAAACCCTTGGGGTCGTTGGCGGCGAAGAGTCCGGCGATCTTCTCCCGGGCGAGGGCCGGATCGGCGATCTCGAATCGCACCGGCCCATAGCGGTCGAACTGCGCGACCGCGGCGGACAGGGTGATGCCTTCGAAGGAGAGCATGCCGTCGCGCCAGGCCAGCGCGCGTTCGAGCATATCGGGTTCGAGGGTCACCACCCTGACCGCGCCCGGCCCGGCAGACCCGGCCACGTCCAGCCGCATGTTCGCGTCGAGGACCGTCGCGGCCGCCGCCAGGCCCGATACCTGCAGGCGACCATGGCTGACGAGGACCGAGACCGGATCGCCCGCCAGCATGCGAACGCCGAACGCCGTGGCGGCGGCGCGCAGCACCAGGCCTTTCACAAGGACGACGAAGGGCCGCGACGGATCATGCGCGACCTCGAAAAAGGCTTCGCCCGCAAGCACCTCGATCAACCGCTCGCTGGCGCTGAAGGCGCGCCGGATCCGGCTGTCCGCCCCCAGCGTCACCGTCGAGCCGTCCTCCAGCGCGATCCGGCGAACCTCGCCGACGTCGCTCGATACGATCTGCGCGCGCTGGTGCAGCAGCGGGATCAGCGCCACCGAGACCGCGGCCGCGATGCCGCCGGCGATCAGGCGCCGCCGCGTGAAGACCGATGCCGAGCCAGCCGGCGAAGTCTCCGGCGGCATCGCGGCCGGCCGCGGGGGGTGATCGCCCGCGAGCCCATATTCGGCGTGCGACCATATTGCGCGTGCGCGCGCGAGCGCGCCCACCCGGCGGACATCGCCGGACAGCCAATGGTCGAGGTCATCCTGTTCGGGATCGCTGAGGCCGCGATCGAGCTTCGCCGCCCAGTCGGCCGCCGCGTCATCGATGATATTGGCGGTCTCGCGGTCGTTCATCTGGGCCGGCACTTTCCTGCGCGTCTTCCACACCCCCGATCGGGCCGGTATCGAGGGGAGATGCATGGCGTACGCTTTTTCCGCCACGCCCGAACTGCTCCATCAATATCCTTATGCCGCGCGCGATATGTTTTTCCACGGTATTTTCGGAAAGCGCGATGGTCTGGGCGACTTCCCGCTGCGACAGCCCTTCCACCCGGCGCAGCCAGAACACCCGACGCGTCTGGGGCGGCATGTTGCGGATCGCGGCCTCGACCCGCTGGAGATCGTCACGTCCGGCGGCATGCTGATAAGGAGATGGCGCATCCTCGGGGATGTCCAGGTCGGCAAGGTCGGCGGCGGTACTGATCGACACGATCTTCGACCGGCGGACATTCTGCAGGAACAGCGATTTGGCGACCTGGAACGCATAGGCCCGGGGATCGGCGATGCCGTCGACCGAGTCGCGCATCGCCAGCACCGCGTAGGTCTCCTGGACCAGATCGTCGATATCGGGCTCGTCGAGCGCGCTGAATCCGCGCAGCCATCCGCGCATGCTGCTTTCGTGCGGCAGGACGTAGGTCGCCAGCCACCGGCTTCGATCGTTAGGAGAAATCGCCATAGCCAGCGGCCCGTCGCACGAATGTGTGACAGCTTGGCTACCGCTCGCGCCGGGGCGCGGCGCTGTCCGCCGGGGCAAGGCTGCGCATGAAAAGGCCCGCCCGGCGGCTGCCGGACGGGCCCAGTCTCAACCGAAAGCGTCGATCAGACCGCGTGCGCCAGCGCCGCGAGCAGCAGCAGCGCGACGATGTTGGTGATCTTGATCATCGGGTTCACCGCGGGACCCGCGGTGTCCTTGTAGGGATCGCCGACGGTATCGCCGGTCACCGCCGCCTTATGGGCTTCGGATCCCTTGCCGCCATGATTGCCGTCCTCGATATATTTCTTGGCATTGTCCCAGGCGCCGCCACCCGAGGTCATCGACAGCGCGACGAACAGCCCCGAGACGATCACGCCGAGCAGCAGCGCGCCGAGCGCGGCGAAGCCGTTGGCTTGCCCCGCGACCTGGGTGATCAGGAAATAGACGATGATCGGCGCCAGCACCGGCAACAGGCTGGGGATGATCATCTCCTTGATCGCCGCCTTGGTGACCAGATCGACGGTGCGGGCATAGTTCGGGCGGCTGGTGCCGGCCATGATGCCCGGATTTTCGCGGAACTGCGCACGCACCTCCTCGACCACCGCACCCGCCGCCCGGCCGACCGCGGTCATGCCGAACGCCCCGAAGATATAGGGCAGCAGCGCGCCGAGCAGCAGGCCGACGATGACGTACGGATTGCTCAGCGAGAAGTTGACCGCGAGATCAGGGAAATAATGGGTGAGGTCGGTGGTGTAGGCGCCGAACAGCACCAGCGCGGCGAGACCCGCCGATCCGATCGCATAGCCCTTGGTCACCGCCTTGGTGGTGTTGCCGACCGCGTCGAGCGCATCGGTCTTGACCCGAACGCTCTCGTCGAGCCCCGCCATTTCGGCGATGCCGCCGGCATTGTCGGTGACCGGACCATAAGCGTCGAGCGCGACGACCATGCCGGCGAGCGCCAGCATCGCGGTCGCAGCAAAGGCGATGCCGATCAGCCCGGCGAGCTGATAGGCGACGACGATGCCGACGCAGATCACCAGGGTCGGCAGCGCGGTCGCCTCGAGGCTGATCGCGAGGCCCTGGATGACGTTGGTGCCATGGCCGGTTTCGGAGGCCTTGGCGATCGACCGGACCGGGCGATAATTGGTGCCGGTATAATATTCGGTGATCCACACCAGCAACCCGGTCACCGCGAGCCCGACCAGCGCCGCATAGAAGAGGTGCATCGCCGGGAAGCTGATGTCGCCGACGGTGATCGGCGTAGTCATGTCGCCGAGCGTCCAGACGGTGACGCCGTAGATCGCCGGGACCGAGAGGATCGCGGTGGTCCAGAAGCCCTTGTAGAGCGCGCCCATGATCGACTGGTTCGAGCCGAGGCGGACCATATAGGTGCCGATGATCGAGGTGATGATGCAGACCCCGCCGATGATCAGCGGCAGCGACATCAGCTTGCCGATCGACACCACGTCGCCCGCGACGAGCAAAGCGGTCAGCACCATCGTCGCACCGACGGTGACGACATAGGTTTCGAACAGGTCGGCCGCCATGCCGGCGCAGTCGCCGACATTATCGCCGACATTGTCGGCGATCGTCGCCGGGTTGCGGGGATCGTCCTCAGGAATGCCCGCCTCGACCTTGCCGACCAGATCGGCACCGACGTCGGCGGCCTTGGTGAAGATGCCGCCGCCGAGCCGCGCGAAGATCGAGATCAGCGACGCACCGAACGCGAGCGCGACCAGCGCGTCGATGACGGTCCGGTCATTGGGGGCGAGCCCGCGGACATGGGTTAGATAGAGGTAGAAGACCGCGATCGCGAGCAGCGCGAGACCCGCCACCAGCATGCCGGTGACCGCGCCCGCGCGGAAGGCGACGGTCAGGCCGTTCTGCAGCCCGACCCGCGATGCCTCTGCGGTGCGGACATTGGCCCGCACCGAGATGTTCATGCCGATGAAGCCGGTGACACCCGACAGCACCGCACCGATCAGGAAGCCGATCGCCGAAGTAGCGCCAAGGAAATAGAAGACGAGCGCGGCGACGACCACGCCGACGATCGCAATAGTGCGATATTGTCGCCCAAGATAGGCGCTGGCGCCCTCCTGAATCGCTGCGGCGATGTCCTGCATCGTCTGATTGCCGGCCGAAGCGGCGAGCACCTGTCGACTGGTTATGATTCCATATAATATCGCGAGCAGGCCACAACCGATGGCCACTTCCAAGATGAGCATCCTGTCTCCCTTCCTTTTCAGGCGATCGCGCGGCCCCCATTTCGGGGATCTCGTCGTGATGGGAAAGTTATGTCCGGGATGGGACCAGTCTGCAAGCTGTGTTTAGCTACGCAGAATCGCGGAAATCAGCCGCTTTTTCCATGCTCATAGCCGAGACTGGCCGGAAGCGGGACGGCGCCCACGCCATCGTTGAGGTCCAGCCCCTCGCCCGGACCGAAACGCCCGACCGCCGCGATCGTCCGGCGATGGCCGCGTGCAATGGCTTCGATCGCCGCGGCGGCATCGGGCGACGCGGCGAACAGCAGTTGATAATCGTCGCCGGCGGTCGCCGCCGCCAGCCGCGCCGCGCGATCGGTGCCGAAGGCCGCCGCCTCGTCCGACAGCGGCACCGCGTCGAGATCGATCGTCACCGCGAGACCCGAAGCCGCCGCCATCCGCGCGGCGTCGATCAGCAGCCCATCCGAGATATCGGCCATCGCATGGGCGAGCGAGGCGAGCGCCCGCCCCTCGGCGAGCCGCGGCATCGGCAGCCGATAGGCCTTGAGCAACCGGCGCGGCCCCTCGATCTCGCCGCGCGCGATCCTGAGGCCGATCCCGGCATCGCCGATCGGCCCGGTCGCATAGAGGATGTCGCCCGCCTGCGCGCCGCGCCGGTCGGGCGCGCCGCCCGGCGCCACCTGGCCGATCGCGGTGAGCCCGAGCACCCGTGCGTCGCCCGCGGGCTGCGCGACGCTGTCGCCGCCGAGCAGCGCCACCCCGAAATGGTCGAGCGCGCGTCCCAGCCCGTCGACGAAGGCACCATCCCAGTCGGGATCGCCGCTCATGCCATAGCCCATCAGCACCCCGAGCGGATCGGCGCCCTTGGCGGCGAGATCGGACAGGTTGACCGCGAGCAGCTTCCACGCGACGTCCCCGGCGGGATCGGCGGCGAGATAATGAACCCCCTCGACCAGCATGTCGTGGGTGAACACCAGGTCGCGACCGAGCGGTGCCGCCAGCACCGCGGCATCGTCCATCAGCCCACGCGCGCCCGGATGCGGCGCCAGCGCCCGCAGACGGGCGATCAGATCGGACTCGCGGCTCATCGCCCAGCCGTCGCGTCTGGCTCGACCGACGTCAACCGACGATCTGGTGCCAGGCGTCCCACAGCAGCTTGGTGCCGACCAGCACGGTCAGGACATAGATGATCGTGTAGAAGCGCTCGGCGGGCACCCGCCGCACCAGCCAGACCCCGGCGAAGGTCGACGCGGTCGCGACCGGCAGCAGCGCGGCGGCGGCGATCAGATTCGCGCGATCGAACTCGCCGAGCGCGGCATAGGCCGGCACCTTCGCCCAGTTGGTGACCGCGAAGAAGATCGTCGTCGTGCCGACCATGACGTCGCGCGGCAACCGGCGGGGAAGGACGTAGAGCTGGAAAGGCGGGCCGCCGGCATGGGCGATCTGGCTCGACAGGCCCGAACCCGCACCGCACAGAAATCCGGCCCAGTCGGGCAGAAGCTGCGGCGCGACGGCGCGGCCGCCGCGTTCCATCCACAGCCGCTGCAGCCCGAAGCCGACCGAGATCGCGCCGAGCATCGCCAGCACCCAATGCTGCGGCAACGCCGCGGCGAACAGATAGCCGATCGCGATACCGAGCAGCGATCCGGGCAGCATCAGCTTGAGGATGCGCGCGTCCCAGCTCGCACGGAACGACCAGACCCCGACCGCATCCTGGACGATCAGCAGCGGCAGCAGGATCGCCGCCGCCTGAACCGGCGGGACCGCCAGCGCGAGCAGCGGCGTCGCCAGCGTGCCGAAGCCGATGAAGCCGCCCTTGCCGAGGCCCAGCATCACCACCGAGGCGATGCCGAAGACCCAGAACAAGGGCGTGTGGAGCAGACCGTCGGCGGCGCCGATCAACCGCGAACGGCTTTCGCGACTCCGTCGAGCAGGCCGTTGACGAAGCCCTTTTCGCGCTTGTCGTAAAAGGCGTCGGCGACATCGACATATTCGCTGATCACGGTCGCGGTCGGCACGTCGATCCGCGCGATCAGCTCATAGGCGCCGGCCCGCAGGATCTGGCGCATCGGCTTGTCGAGCCGCTCCAGGCTCCAGCCCTCGGCGAGCTTGGCGACGATCGCCGCGTCGATCTCGGCGCGGCGGGCGTCGACGCCCTTGACGAGATCGTCGAAGAAATCGACCTCGGCCTCGGCATATTCGACATCCTCGATCGTCGCACCGAGCCGGTGGCGATGGAATTCGTCGAGCAGCTTGGGCAGCATCGTGCCCTCCATCTCCTGCTGGTACAGCGCCTGGACGGCGGCGAGGCGGGCGGTGCTGCGCGCACGCGAGCGTTCATTGGTCTTCTTGGTCATGATGCGAGTCTCTTGGCGACCGAGGCGGCGTGCGCGGGCAGCCCCTCGGCATGGGCGAGCGCGACAGCCGCCGGACCGATCCGGGCGATCGCGCCCTGATCGAGTGCGATGAAGCTGGTGCGCTTGATGAAATCGAGCACCGACAGGCCCGACGAGAAGCGGGCGCGGCGGCCGGTGGGCAGGACATGGTTGGGGCCCGCGACATAGTCGCCGACCGCCTCGGGGGTGTAGCGGCCGAGGAACACCGAACCGGCATGGCGGATGCGGTCGAAAAGCGCCTGCGGATCGGCGACCGCGAGTTCGAGATGCTCGGGGGCGAGCCGGTCGCTGAGCGCGGGCACCTCGTCGAGCGAGCCGACGACGATGATCGCGCCATTGTCGGTCCAGCTGGTCCGCGCGGTCGCCTCGGTCTGGAGCCGCCCGAGCTGCGCCTCGATCTCGGCGGCGACGGCGTCGCCGAACGCGGCATCGTCGGTCAGCAGGATCGACTGACTGGTCGGATCATGTTCGGCCTGGCTGAGCAGATCGGCGGCGATCCAGGCGGGATCGTTGGCGGCGTCGGCGACGACGACGATCTCCGACGGCCCCGCGACCATGTCGATGCCGACGACGCCGTAGAGCTGGCGCTTGGCTTCGGCGACCCAGGCATTGCCGGGTCCGACGATCACGTCGACCGGGCGGATCCGGGCGGTGCCGTAGGCGAGCGCGGCGATCGCCTGCGCACCGCCGATCCGCCACAGTTCGTCGACCCCGGCCACCGCGGCGGCAGCGAGGACGAGCGGGTTGATCGCACCGCCGGGGGTCGGCGTCACCATCACCAGCCGATCGACCCCGGCGACCTTGGCGGGAATCGCGTTCATCAGCACCGACGACGGATAGGCCGCACGGCCGCCGGGGACATAGAGCCCCGCCGCCTCGACCGCGGTCCAGCGCGCGCCCATGCGCACGCCGGCGGCGTCGACGTTCTCGCTGTCAGCCGGGCGCTGCGCGGCGTGATAAGCGCGGATGCGGGTCGCGGCGAGTATGAGCGCGTCGCGCAGCTCGGGATCGAGCGCCGCCAGCGCGGCATCGCATTCGGCGCGGTCGATCCGCCAGCCCGAGCGCTCGAGATCATGGCCGTCGAAGCGACCGGTATAATCGATCAGCGCGGCATCGCCGCGACGACGGACGTCGGAGACTATCGCGGCGACGTCACGCGACACGTCGCTATCGGCCTCGCGCCGGGCATCGACGAGGTCGGCGAAGGCCGCGGCGAAACCCGGCGCGCGGCTATCAAGCCGAAACGGCATCGGCGTGTTCCCTCGCTCCATGGGCGACAGCCGCACGAAACGCCTCGACCAGCGGGGCGATCTCACCCGCGCGCGTCTTGAACGCGGCGCGGTTGACGATCAGCCGGGACGAGACCTGCGCGATCACTTCGACCTCGGCGAGGCCGTTATCCTTGAGCGTGCGGCCCGACGAGACGAGGTCGACGATCCGGCTCGACAGGCCGAGCACCGGCGCGATCTCCATCGCCCCGTTGAGCTTGACGCATTCGGCCTGGACCCCGCGCGCCTCGAAGAAGGCGCGGGTGATGTTGGGATATTTGGTGGCGACGCGGACATGGCTCCACTCGCGCGGGTCGTCGCCCTCGGCCATCGCCACCGGCTCGGCGACCGAGATGCGGCAATGGCCGATGTCGAGATCGACCGGCGCGTAGAGCTCCGAATAGTCGAACTCCATCAGCACGTCCGATCCGACGATCCCGATCTGCGCGGCGCCATGCGCGACGAAGGTCGCGACGTCGAACGCGCGCACGCGGATCAGGCCGATATGGTCGTGGTTGGTCTTGAAGCGCAGCAGCCGGCTGTCCTCGTCGGAGAAGGCCGCCTCGGGAACGATGCCGACGCGCGCCAGCAATGGCAGCACCTCGACGAGGATGCGCCCCTTCGGAATCGCTATGATGATCGGTTCTGGCATGACGCGGGGGCCATAGAGCGGATTTCGCCGTCGCGAAACCCGCCCCGTCCTTTAGAGCAGCAAGTCAGCCGATCAGATCGCGAATCGCGAGCCCGCCAAGTGCGAGGAAGATGATGGCTGCCGCGATCCGCATATATTTGAGCGGAACATAGCGGGTGATACGATCGCCAAGGAACACCGCAGGGACGTTCGCGATCATCATGCCGATCGTCGTGCCGATCGCGACCAGTTCGACCGCATGATAGCGCGCGCCGAGCGCGACCGTCGCGATCTGGGTCTTGTCGCCCATCTCGGCCATGAAGAAGGCAACGACGGTGGTGATGAACACGCCGTAGCGGGCGAGCTTCGAATCGCCTTCGTCCTCGTCGATCTTGTCGGGCACCAGCGTCCAGATCGCCATCGCGATGAAGCCGATCGCCACCGCGAGCCGGAACCAGAAACTGTCGAGCAGGCCGGCCACTTCGGCGCCGACCCAGGCGGCGAGCGCATGGTTGACGATGGTGGCGGCGAAGATGCCGGCGATGATCGGCAGCGGCTTCTTGAAGCGGGCTGCAAGGATGATCGCGAGCAACATGGTCTTGTCGCCGATCTCGGCGAGCGCGACCAGCAGGGTCGAGGCGAGGATGATGTGCATCGGAAATTCCAGCGCCGGGCGGGTGGTAGACGGACGACACCGACACCCCCGCCCGGCAGGCTGGAGGTCGGTGTCATCGGTCTCGCCGCAGATGCTGCTGTGATCGCACCATGGGGTCTCCCCCAAATATGTTGATGCGATCTCCCGTCCGAAAACGGGCCGGCTACTCCCCGGATGACGGGAGCGGCTTAGGCAGGATGGCGGACGGCGTCAAGTTCGCCGCCTTCCCCGAATCAGACGTTGCGCGACGCTTCGAACAGGAACCAGGCGCGCTCCTCGGCCAAGTCGGTCCATTCGTCGAGGATGCCGCTGGTGGCATTGTCCTTGGCTTCGTCGACGATGTCCTTGGCTTCGCGCAGCTTGGCGACCAGCGCGAGATTGTCGTCGCGCAGTTCGCTGAGCATGTCGGCGGCCGAGACGAATTCGGCGTCATTGTCCTTGATCGACTGGCGGCGACCGATGTCGCCGATAGAGCGCAGCGTGGTGTTGCCGGTCTTGCGGACGCGCTCGGCGATCGCATCGGTGGTGCCGAGGATCTGGGTCGCCTGGTCGTCGAGCATCAGATGATAGTCGCGGAAATGCGGCCCCGACACATGCCAGTGGAAGTTCTTGGTCTTGAAATAGATTGCGTAGGAATCGGCGAGGATGCCGTTGAGCGCGTCGGCGACGGTCATCGCGCTGTTGCTGCCCAGATCGGTCGGGGTCGCGAGCGGGGCTTTGGGCTTCTTGGCCATGGACGTGGATCTCCCTTAAGGGTTTCGATTCGTATGCTTAACGAGCGGTGTGCCAAATGGTGGCGCTGCGGTCGCGCAAAAAACATCGGCCTGAGAGATCGACCGGATCGATCAGTCCTTCTATAACGAAACGATCGCGCCGCGCTTATCGCCTGTCGTGGCTGCTTACTTGACTCTCGCCCCTTTCCGGCGCTAGAGGCCCCTCCGATCAGCGGCGGCAACGCCGCTTTATTTTTTCGCGGGCGACCGCATTCAACAGCTACACAAGGGTTTCGGGTCATGGCCAAGCCGACCACCGTCAAGATCAAGCTCGTCAGCACGGCGGATACGGGCTTCTTCTATGTCACCAAGAAGAATCCGCGCACCCAGACCGAGAAGCTGAGCTTCCGCAAGTACGACCCGGTCGTGCGCAAGCATGTCGCGTTCAAGGAAGCGAAGATCAAGTAAGCCGTTCCGCGCTTCGGCGCGGACCCGCTGAAAGGCCAGGCGCCCGCCATCCGGCGGGCGTTTTCGTGTGTCCGCGACAGGTCGACGCAGACGTTGCTGTCGGGGTTGTCAGGCGATCGCGCGCGGCGCGGCGACGCCCAGCGGACCGATCAGCGCTTCGACCGCCGCGACGAAGCGCATGACGGTGATCGGCTTGGACACATAAGCGTCGGCGCCGGCATCGCGCACCCGCTCCTCGTCGCCCTTGCCGGCATAGGCGGTCACCGCCATCACCGGGATCGTCTTGAGCGCCGGATCGATTCGCATGCCGCGAATCAGGTCGGTGCCGCTGACATGCGGCAGCTGGATGTCCATGATCACCAGATCGGGCAGATAGGCGCGGATCTTGTCGAGCGCGAGGCGCGCGTCCCGCACGCCTTCGGTCTGTGCGCCATGCGCGCGCAACAGATCCTGAAAGAGCCGAAGGTTCAGCTCATTATCCTCGACAATCAGGACTTTCTTCGCCACCGCTGCAATAGCCCTTTTCTACAGACCGACCCTAATCGATGTCTCCGCGCCATACAAACCTTCAAAATCACGGACTTGACAGCGATGGCGCCGCCGCGCTCGCGCTCGGGGCGCTGGGATGGATATTGTCGGACTCCGGCCGGACCGATCGCCTGATCGGATTGACCGGATTGACCCCCGAAGGCCTGCGCGGCGGACTCGGCGATCCGGCGATCCTCGCCGCGGTATTGGGCTTCCTCGAGGCGTATGAACCCGACCTCGTCGCCTGCGCCGAATCGATCGGCGTCGATCCCGCCGCGCTGATCACCGCCAGGAGCCTGCTCGACGCATGAACCGCCCGCTGCTCATCACCGATTGCGACGAAGTGCTGCTGCACATGGTCAGTCCGTTCCGCGCCTGGCTCGACGAGGCGCATGCGATCGACTTCGATCTCGACCGCGAGGATTTCGGCGGCGCGCTGACCCGCCGCAAGACCGGCGAGATCGTCGCCTCCGAACAGGTCTGGCCGCTGCTCGATGGCTTCTTCACCACCGAGATGCACCGGCAGACGCTGGTGCCGCACGCCGCCGAGGCGCTGGCGACGATCGCCGAGGTCGCCGACATCGTCGTGCTCACCAACCTGATCGACGATTTCCAGCAGGGCCGGGTCCGCCAGCTCGAGGCGCATGGCATCCGCCACCGGGTGCAATGCAACCAGGGCGGCAAGGGCACGCCGGTGGCGGCGCTGGTTGCGGAATATCAACCGTCGGTGACCGTGTTCGTCGACGATCTCGGCCAGCATCATGCCTCGGTCGCCAAATATGCGCCCGAGGTCTGGCGGCTCCATATGATCGCCGAACCGAAGGTGGCCGGCCGCCGTCCGGCCCACCCCGACGCGCATGTCCGGATCGACGACTGGGCCGAGGCGCTGCCCTGGATCATCGCGCGCTTCGCCGAGACCGCTTGACGCTCCGCCTGTCGCGGCACAAGAAGCGTCCATGGGTATCGAACAGCGTCTCACCGAACTCGGGATCGAACTGCCGCAGCCGGCGGCGCCGGTCGCGGCCTATGTTCCCGCGGTCGAAGTGAACGGCCTGCTCCATATTTCGGGCCAGTTGCCCTTCCGCGAGGACGGCGTGCTGGTCACCGGGAAGCTCGGCGACACCGTCAGCCTCGAAGAGGGCAATGCCGCGGCCAAGCGCTGCGGCATCATGCTGATCGCGCAGATGAAGGCGGCGCTGGGCGGCGATCTCGACCGGGTGGTGCAGATCGTCAAGCTCGGCGCGTTCGTCGCCTCGACCGGCGATTTCACCGATCAGCCCAAGGTCGCCAACGGCGCCTCCGAATTGATGCAGGCGGTGTTCGGCGATGCCGGCCGCCATGCGCGCAGCGCGGTGAGCGTGCCCGTCCTGCCGCTGGGCGCCGCGGTGGAGATCGACGCGATTGTCGCCGTTCGGCCTGCTTGACGGCTTTCGCTTCGTAAAGCCCAATCCCCGCCGGGTGGGTTTCCTCGCCCGTACGCCTTACGCCCATCGCGGCCTCCACGGCACCCGCCTGGTCGAGAACAGCCGCGCGGCGGTCGAGGCGGCGGTCGAGGCCGGCTATGGGGTCGAGGTCGACGCGCATCTCAGCCTCGACGGCGCCGCCTTCGTGATCCACGACCCGACCCTCGAACGGCTGACCGAGAGCCAGGGCGAGATCCGCCGTTTCGCCAGCCGCGACCTGTCGGCAGTCAGGCTGAAGCGCTGCGACGAGACGCTGCCGCGGCTCGAGGAGATATTGGCGATCGTCAATGGGCGGGTGCCGATCCTGATCGAGCTGAAACCGGTCAAGAATCACGTCCTCCAGCTCTGCGTCGCGGTACGCCACGCGCTGGCGAGCTATCGCGGCCAGGCCGCGGTGATGTCGTTCAACGGCGACGTCTCGCGCTGGTTCGAACATTATGGCGAGCATATTCCGCGCGGGCTGATCATGTCGGGCCAGAAGGATGTCGACGATCCGCGCACCAACGCCTGGCGCGCGCGCGCCGAATTCCTGGCGATCGACATACGCGACCTTCCGCGCGGGACCGCTACCCGCCAGCGCCGGCGGGGCGTTCCGGTGTTGAGCTGGACGGTCCGCAACCCCGAGCAACAGGCGATCGCCGACAAACATGCCGACCAGGTGATCTTCGAGGCGCCCGGATGGTGAGCGAACCCACCGCCCGAATGGCGGAGGGAGTCACCAGCTTCGACCGCGCCGACTGGGATCGGTGCGCCGGCGACGCCAATCCGTTCGTCTCGCATGATTTCCTGTCGGCGCTCGAGCAATCGGGCAGTGCGACCGCCCGCACCGGCTGGCAGCCGCTGCCGATCGCCGTCGACGGCGACGACGGCCGCCCGATCGCGATCCTGCCGGCCTATGGCAAGAGCCACAGCCAGGGCGAATATGTGTTCGACGGCGGCTGGGCCAATGCCTGGGAGCGCGCCGGCGGCGACTATTATCCCAAGCTGCAGATCGCGGTGCCGTTCAGCCCGGTGCCCGGCCCGCGGCTGCTGACCCAGGACGACGCGCTGGCGCCGCTGCTGATCGCCGCGGCCGAGACCGTCGTCCGGCAGCACGGCCTGTCCTCGGCCCACGCGACCTTCGTCGAGCAGGCGCAATTGCCCCTGTTCGAGGAGGCGGGCTGGCTGGTCCGCACCGACCGGCAATTCCACTGGACCAATCGCGGCTATGCCGGCTTCGACGATTTCCTCGCCGAACTCGCCTCGCGCAAGCGCAAGGCGATCCGCAAGGAGCGCGCGGCGGCGGTGGAGGGTCTCGACATCGTCCATCTGAGCGGTGCGGCGATCGAGGAGCGGCACTGGGATGCGTTCTGGCGCTTCTACCAGGACACCGGCGCCCGCAAATGGGGGCGCCCCTATCTCACCCGCGCCTTCTTCACGATGCTCGGCGAACGAATGGCCGACAAGGTGCTGCTGATCCTCGCCTATCGCGGCGACAAGGCGATCGCCGGGGCGCTCAACATGATCGGTGCCGACACCCTCTATGGCCGCTATTGGGGCGCGGTCGAGGAGGTGCCCTTCCTCCATTTCGAACTGTGCTATTATCAGGCGATCGACGCCGCGATCGCGCGCGGCCTGCAGCGGGTCGAGGCCGGGGCACAGGGCGAGCACAAGCTCGCGCGCGGCTATGAGCCGGTGCCGACCTTCTCGGCCCATTATATTCCAGACCCGAATTTCCGCCGCGCCGTCGCGGACTATCTGGCCGCCGAGCGCCATGCGATCGCCGAGAATATCGAGATGCTCGCCGAAATGACGCCGTTTAAGAGAGTGTAGAACCTCTCGAATCCCTGACCCGACTGACATCGAGGTCGGGGTCGGAGCCTGCAAGGCTCCGCAAGGACGCCAAAAGGTCCCAGGCGTCCGCCGCGCCTTATTGGCGCGAAGCCCAGGGACGCGGATGCGTCCCGCCCGGCGTCTGAGGGCGCCCGAGTGAAACTCGGGCAAACAAACTACGCCGCGTGACGGACGTTCATCTGGAGCAGCGCGCGGGCCTGGCGCTGGGCCTCGATGATCTCGCGCGCGGTCATGTCCTCGGCGATCTCGGCCCGACATTCCATCGCGCGGGTATTGCCGCCGAGCGCCGCGATGTTGAACCATTTATGCGCCTCGACCAGATCGAGGTCGCAGCCGTCGGTGCCGGCCGAGAAGGATACGCCGAGCGCGAAGCACGCATCGGCATCGCCGCGCATCGCGTCGCGCAGTCGAGACTCGGTGAAAAGCTGCTGGGTCTGAAAACTATGGGCCATGATGGTCGCTCCGCCTGTCCAGGGAGCGGTCGATCGGGTGAAGTAGAGGTGATCGCCGGTCCCGCAATTGGTTAACGGCGGTAGCGCCCTAAGCTTTAGTTACTTTCGCCATTAACTTTAGCCCAAAGTCTAGGATCGGCGGGCGATATGGCCGCTTGCCCGCTGTTGGCGGCACCGACTCGGGCCCGATTCAGACCGGGGCGATGTCGACCGGCAGATTGTCGATCAGCCGGGTGCGCCCGAGTCTCGCGGCGGCGAGCAGCCGGGCGGGACGGTCGAGCCGATCGATCGGCTCGAGGGTGGCGGCATCGACCAGCGCGACATAATCGATCGGCCCGAAGCCGGCATCGCCGAGCTTGCGGATCGCGGTCTCCAGGCTGGCGGCGACATCGGCGCCGCGCTCGATCGCGCCGACCGCCTCGCCGAGCGCGCGCGGCAGGATGCGCGCGGTCTGACGCTCCTCGGTGCTGAGATAGGCGTTGCGCGACGACAACGCGAGCCCGTCATCCTCGCGCTGGGTGGGCACGCCGACGATCTCGATCCCCTGGTCGAGGTCGATCACCATCCGCCGGATCACCGCGAGCTGCTGATAATCCTTCTCGCCGAAACAGGCGAAGTCGGGGCGGACCTGCTGGAACAGCTTGGTGACCACCGTCGCCACCCCGGCGAAATGGCCGGGGCGCGCCGCACCGTCCCAATGCGCACTCACCCCGCCCACGCCGATGCTGGTGGCGAAGCCGTCGGGATACATCGCCGCGACGTCGGGCGCCCACAGGATCGCCACCCCGGCCGCCTCGAGCAGCGCGGCATCGGCGGCCTCGCGCCGCGGATAGGCGGCGAGATCCTCGTTCGGCCCGAACTGGGTCGGGTTGACGAAGATCGACACCACCACCTGCGCGCCGCGCCGGCGCGCGGCGTCGACCAGAGCGATATGGCCGGCGTGGAGCGCGCCCATCGTCGGCACCAGCCCGATCTCCGCGCGTTCTGCGCGCAACGCCGCCACGGCGGTACGGAGTTCTGCGACGGTACGAATGATTTGCACGGACCTGGAGCCTCGGATAATCGCGGGAACCGTCTTCTTGTGAGACCGGCCGTCATGAATCAAGCGGCCCCGAAGGAAGGATCATAGCGTCTTGGCGAACGGCCATCTGATTGTTTTTGCCAATGAGAAGGGCGGATCGGGCAAGTCGACCACCTCGGTCCATGTCGCGGTCGCGCTCGCGACCGCCGGGAAACAGGTGGGTGCGATCGATCTCGACACCCGCCAGCGGACCTTCGCGCGCTATCTCGAAAATCGCGAGGCGACCGCACGGCGCACCGGCATCACCCTGGCGACGCCCTATTTCGAGACATTCGATCCCGCGCGCGAGCCCGATTTCAACGGCCGACTGACGACACTGCTCGCGCATAACGAGATCGTGATCATCGATACGCCGGGCCGCGACGATGCCTATGCCCGCGCCGCGATCGAACGCGCCGACACGCTGGTCACCCCGATCAACGACAGCTTCGTCGACCTCGACCTGATCGGCCAGGTCGATCCCGAGACGTTCAAGATCCGCCGGCCGAGCTTCTATTCGGAACTGGTGTGGGATGCGCGCAAGGTCCGCGCCCGCACCGATGGCGGTACCGTCGACTGGGTGGTGCTGCGCAACCGGCTCCAGCATCTCGAGGCGCGCAACATGCGCCGCGTCGCCGATGCGCTCACCGACCTGTCGAAGCGGGTCGGCTTCCGCGTGATCTCCGGCCTGTCCGAGCGCGTCATCTACCGCGAGCTCTTCCCCAAGGGCCTGACCCTGCTCGATCTCCACGCGCTGGGCAGCGAGGCCGGACTGTCGCACGTCGCCGCCCGACAGGAGCTGCGCGAGATGATCGCCGGGCTGTCGCTGTCGCAATGGCCCCAGCATCAGGCCGTGGTGCGGTGATCCTGCTGCTGCTCGCCGCGCTCGCGGCAAGCTATTGGGCCTGGCGCAAGGGCCTTCTCGAAGCCAATATCAACACTGCGCTGGGTGCGCTCGCCGGGCTGACAGGGCTGTGGAGCCTCGCCCGCGGCGAATGGCTGGGCGGCGCCATCATGATCGGCGTCGCCGCGAGCTGGACGGTCTTCCGCAAGGCCAGGACGACGCAGGACAGGTCCGGCGGGTCGTCACGCGGCGCCAGACCGCCTTCGGCTTCGACGATGCGGCTCGACGAGGCCTATCGCGTGCTCGACCTGCCCGACGATGCCGATGCCAAGGCGGTCAAGCTGGCGCATCGCCGGCTGGTGCAGAAGGTCCATCCCGACCAGGGCGGAACCGCCGATCTCGCCGCCCGGGTCAACACCGCCCGCGATACGCTGCTCGCCGAACTCGGGAGGCGGCGCTGAGCCATCGCTTCAATCCGACCTCGCTGCGCGAATATGATATTCGCGGGGTGATCGGCCGGACGCTGGGGGTCGAGGATGCCTATGCGATCGGCCGCAGCTTCGCGACCGCGATGCGCCGGTCGGGCGGGACCCGGGTGGCGCTCGGCTGGGACGGCCGGCTGTCGTCGGAAGCCCTGCGCGACGAGCTGATCCGCGGGCTCACCGCCAGCGGCATCGACGTGGTGCGGATCGGCCTCGGGCCGACGCCGATGCTGTATTTCGCCGAAGCGGTGCTCGAGGTCGATGGCGGCATCCAGATCACCGGCAGCCATAATCCGGCCGATTATAACGGTTTCAAGATGGTGCTCCACCACAAGCCCTTCTTCGGCGCCGATATCCAGGCGCTCGGGGCGATGGCGGCAGCCGGCGACTGGGAGGAAGGCGCGGGCGTCGTCAGCGATGTCGATATCGAGGACCGCTATGTCGACCGGATGGTCGAGGATCATCGCGGTGGCGCCTTCCGGATCGGCTGGGACAACGGCAACGGCGCAGGTGGCCGCATCCTCGAAAAGCTGGTCGCGAAGCTGCCCGGCGAACATCATTGCCTCTACACCGAGATCGACGGGCGCTTTCCCCACCACCATCCCGATCCCACCGTCGAGGCGAATCTCGCCGATCTGAAGCGGCTGGTCGCCGACCGCGGGCTCGATTTCGGCATCGCCTTCGACGGCGACGCCGACCGGATCGGCGCGATCGACGGGCTCGGCCGGGTGGTGTGGGGCGACCAGCTGCTGGCGATCCTCGCCGAGCCGGTGCTGCGCGACTGCCCGGGCGCGACGATCGTCGGCGACATCAAGGCGAGCCAGAGCTTGTTCGACCGGATCGCCGAACTGGGCGGCAAGCCGGTGATGTGGAAGAGCGGGCACAGCCTGATGAAGGTCAAGATGGCCGAGACCGACAGCCCGCTCGCCGGCGAGATGTCGGGCCATATCTTCTTCGGGCATCGTTGGTACGGGGTCGACGACGCGCTCTACGCCGCGGTCCGGCTGATCGAGGCGGTGACGCAGCTCGGTGGATCGCTGACCGCGCTCAAGGATGCGATGCCCGCGCCGGTCAACACCCCCGAACTCCGCTTCCAGGTCGACGAGGCCCGCAAGTTCGCGGTCGTCGACGAGGTGCTGGCACGGCTCGAAGACGCCGGCGCCGAGATCGATCGCACCGACGGCGCGCGGGTCAACACGCCCGACGGCTGGTGGCTGCTGCGCGCATCGAACACCCAGGACGTGCTGGTCGCGCGCGCCGAATCGGCCGACCAGGCCGGGCTCGACCGGCTGATGGCGCAGATCGACGGGCAGCTCGCTTTATCGGGGATCGTCCGCGGCCCCCAGGCCGCGCACTGACGCTTCTACGCCCCCACCATCATTTCGGGCGGAAGCCATATCTGGCGAAGATCGCCCTGCCTTCGCGCGACAGCAGATATTTGCGGAACGGCTCGGCTTCGGGGCTGGTCGATGCGGCGAGGGTCGCCACCGGATAGGTGATCGGGGGATGGCTCGATTCGGGGAAATAGCCGACGATCCGCACATTCGGGCTCGACCGCGCGTCGGTCTCATAGACGATCCCGAACGGTGCCGCGCCGCGATCGACCAGCAGCAGCGCCGCGCGGACATTCTCGGCGCGGGCGACGCTCGCCTCGACCGAGGGCCAGACGCCGAGCGCGACGAGCGACGCCTTGCCATATTTTCCGGCCGGCACCGCCTCCGTATCGGCCATGGCGAGCTTGCCGCCCGCGAGCGCCGCGGCGAGCTTCATGTTCCGGCCGACCGTCAGCTTCGCGGTCGAAGTGCGCGGCGCGATCAGCACGAGCCGGTTGGCGAGGAAGGAGACCCGGCTTCCCGCCCGCGTCAGCCCCTTTTTCTCGACATCGTCCATCCACGGCTCGTCGGCCGAGACGAAGAGATCGGCGGGCGCCCCGGCGCCGATCTGCCGCGCGAGCGCGGACGACGCCGCGAAGGACAGGATCGGCTTGGCATGGCCCTTGGCGGCCCAGGCGTTCGCCGCGTCGGTCAGCGATTCCTGGAGGCTGGCCGCGGCGAATATCAGCGGCGCCTTGACCTGGGCCAGCGCGGGCGTGACGACCGCGAACAACAGGCCCAGCATCAGGACAAGGCGGCGGATCATGGTCATCGTCGGCGCTCCGTGGATATATCCGCCCTGATATATCCCGATGGGGATCGCCGTCCATCGTGCCGGCACGTTCATGGTCAGTGCGACAGCGATCCTCAGGCCGGTTCCGGTGCCACCCTGAACAGGCAGAAGGCGACACGATAGGTCGCACATCCACCCAACGCGTCGAATCGCGCCATCACCCGCCGCAGCGTGGGTACCGCGAGCGGGCGATGGCCCGCCGCGGGCACCCCCGCGCCGATCGCCTTCAGGCCATGAAGGAAGGACCGCGCGCCCGCGACCGGCGGGCGATAATCGCCGAGCTCGACCAAGGCCTTCATCGTCGGGGGTGCCAGAGCGAGCAGTTCCGACGCATCTAGATAAGGAGGCGTTCCGGCCGCAACGCCCTCGAACTCATGCGCCAGCCGCCATTCCGCAAAGCTGCCGGCCGCCATCGTCGAAAAGGCGAGCAGGCCGCCCGGCCTGAGATGGCTCGACAGCCGTGCGATCGCCGCGGCAGGGTTGCCGAACCATTGGAAGGCGAGGCTCGAGCAGATCAGGTCGAACCGCGCGCCCCGCAATGCGGGGGCCAGGTCGGGCCGCTCGCCATCCACGACGTGATAGGCGCCAGGCACGCCCCCGGCCCGCGCCCGTGCGACCATCTCCGGCGCGATATCGGTCACCGTCCGGTCGGCGGCACCGATCCGCGCCGCGAGCGCACGGGTGAGGAAGCCGGTTCCGCAACCGATTTCCAGAATCGCCGGTAGCGCGGGCAGCGGCGAATCGGCGATGCGATTCGCGAGCGCCTCAGCCACCTCACGCTGCACATCGGCGTTCGAATCATAGGATGCGGCGCGGCCAAAGGCGCGGGCAACGTCCCGCTTATGCGCGCTATCGACCATCCGCGCGCGCTTAAGCGGTGCCACCGGGGGTCGGCAACTCGATTCGTCGCATCGCTCACAAAGACTATTGATAGTCAGTCGCAATAGCCGTAGATCGAGAATCGCAAGGAGAGGCACCGATGGTCGTTTGCGTTTGTAATGCGATTCGTGAGTCCGATGTCCGTACCGCCGTCCGTAACGGCGCGACCTGTCCCCGTTCGGCTTATGCCAGCCTCGGCCGCCGGCCGCGTTGCGGCCAATGCCTGCCTTTCGCCCGCCAGATCGTCGACAACGAGGGCGTCCCGGCCTGAGGCGCGGCGAATGCGAATGCCTATCGACTGAAACCGACGCTGTTGAGAATGCATTTCGGTTTCAGATTAAAGCGAAGCTCTTCAAGAGCTTAGTCAAGTAAATCTGCGCATTTTCGGCGCCGATACCCTTTATTATGCCGATGACTTGCCCTAATGGGAGCTCAAGTCAATCGGAGGACATTATGAAGGGCGATGCGAAGGTCATCGAGTTTTTGAACGAGACGCTCAAGAATGAGCTGACCGCGATCAACCAGTATTTTCTCCACTATCGGATGCTCGACCATTGGGGCGTCGAGCGGCTCGCCAAATTCGAATATGGCGAGTCGATCGACGAGATGAAGCATGCCGATCGGCTCGCCGAGCGGATCCTGTTCCTCGACGGCCTGCCCAATTTCCAGATGCTCGGCCGGCTGCGGATCGGCGAAACCGTCGAAGAGGTGCTGAAGGCCGATCTCGCGCTCGAATATGAGGCGCTGCCCCAGCTCAAGGACGGCATCGCCTATTGCGAGCAGGTCCGCGACTATATCACCCGCGATCTGCTTCAATCGATCCTCGACTCCGAGGAAGAGCATGTCGACACGCTCGAGCGCCAGTTCGAGATGATCGAGCGCATGGGCATCCAGAATTACATCCAGCTTCAGTCGAAGCCGGCTTCGGAAGACTGATCGAAAGCGTGCCTGGCAGACAATGTCAGGCGCGCTTGCGCCCGAAGCCCCCCGCCCCAACCGGCGGCGCCATGCGCGATTGCGCTGCCGCCGTCCGGGCGATTTCCTGCTCGAAGGCGCCCAGCGTCTCGATCAGCAGCGGCCTGAGCCGAGGAATATCGATCGCCAGCTCGTCGGGCGTTTTGTGGCTCTCGACGCAATTGCGCGCGACCTGCTCGATCCGTTCGGCCAGCTGACCGATGGTCTGGCCGCCGAACTGGAGCGAGTCGCCTTTCAGCGTATGCGCCGGACGCACCATCGCCACCGCATCGCGCGCGCGGAAGGCCTGCTCGATCGCGACCACATTCTTGGCCGAATCCTCACGATAATAGCCCAATATCCGGACAAAATCGCTGCCGATCACGGCGCGTGTCTCGGCGAAGCTCGCCCAGTTGACCACGCCGCCCGTCGTCTGGCTCATATGCCTGTCCTGTTGCCCTGGGGGTTCATGCGAGAACGCCATAGCGCGAGGATCGTAAATATGGGGTTACGCAAAGTATCCGTAGTTACACTTAGCCCGACACGAGAACGGCGTGCGGCGCATTGGCCGGCGTAAACTTCTGATTTTCAGCAATATCCGATGGATCGGATCGCGCGACCCGATTCATGCGGCCCAAGTCGGTCGCATCCAAAAATGAATCATGATTCAGATTGTTGGTTCCGGATGTCGGAGGAAGAAAGGCAACGACTTGCCGCCTCCCGACGGAAGTCGCCCGCCATTCATGCGATCATCTGTCAGGCGATGCGCTGGATCAGCCTTTTGGGCTTGCGCATCGCCAGCCCGACCGCGGCGAAACCCGACAGGATGAACGCCCAGGTCGCCGGTTCGGGCACCGAGGCGATGTTGATCGTTCCCGAATAGCTGGCGCCGGTGCCCGAGGTCCCGCTGATCGAAAACAGGTTCGATCCCTGGCTGAGCGCATTGTTGACGAAGCGGAACTCGTTCTGCCCGGTGCTGCCGATCTCGAACGGCGTGCCGTTCAGGGTGACCCCGGTGAAATCGATGTCCTGCGCCGCCTGCGCGCCGTCCTGATAGGTCGACGAGATCGTCGCCGATATCAGCCACATCCCCGGTGCCAGCGCCCCCAGGTCGATCGTGTCGCTGAATGTCGGGGTATCGACCAGATCGTTACCGAAAACACCGGTCGATCCATTGAACTGGATGAAAGTCGTGGCCCATACCGGGCCGGAAAAAACCGACAGAGAAAGCAAAGCCGCTAGCACGAAACGAGAGATCATCTGGTAACCCCCGATTAACCAATCGGGCGCGAAACGTTCCAAATCGAAACAATATCCCTCGCTTCGTAAATTTTTCTCAGATTTCCGCGATTCCTATCCGCCAGCCATGCTCGCCTGCCGCCGCGACGGTCCAGCCGCGGGCCGCGGACAGCGTCGCGATCTCGGCCGGCGCGATCGGATCGTCGGCCAGGATGATCACCGTCGCGGCGCCCTCGCGCGCCGCGCGGGCAAGGCGCACCACCGGCCAGGGACAGCGCATGCCCCGCGCGTCGATCCGCACCACGCCATCCTCGCCGTCGCCGGCCGGCATCATCGCGCCGTCTTTAGAGTGATTTCGAGGCAGATAGAATATCTGCCGGCTCGGAAATCACGGCAAACAAAGACAATTCAGAGTGTGTTCTGATCAATCTCATCAGGACATACTCTAGCCGAACGGATTCTTGGGCGCGCGCACCGTCAGCCGCACCGGCACCGCCCCGAAGCCGAGTTCGCGCCTGATGCCGTTGACCAGATAGCGCTTGTAGCTCTCGGGAAGCTGGTCGACCCTGGTGCCGAACAGGATGAAGCCCGGCGGACGCGTCTTGGCCTGGGTGAGATAGCGCAGCTTGATCCGCTTGCCGCCGGGCGCGGGCGGCGGATTGGCCTCGATCGCCTTCTCGAACCAGCGGTTGAGCTGTCCGGTCGAAACACGCTTGGACCAGGCCTCGCGGGTCTCGAACGCCGCCTGGAGCAGCTGGTCGATACCGCGGCCGGTCGCTCCCGAGACGGTGATCAGCGGCAGGCCCTTGACCTGCGCGAGCCCCTCGTCGAGCGCGCCGCGCACGCCCTGGAACAGGGTCGGCGGATTGTCGGCGACATCCCATTTGTTGAGCGCGATGATCAGCGCTCGCCCTTCCTGCAGCACCTTGTCGGCGATGCGCAGATCCTGCGCCTCCAGGCCCAGCGTCGCATCGAGCAGCAGCACCACGACCTCGGCGAAGTCGACCGCATGAAAGGCGTCGGCGACCGACAGCTTTTCGAGCTTGTCCTGGACCTTGGCCTTCTTGCGCATGCCGGCGGTATCGATCAGCCGGACCGGCCGCGCGGTGCCATCGGGGGCGTTCCAGACCCAGTCGATCGCGATCGAATCACGGGTGATGCCGGCCTCGGGGCCGGTGATCATCCGCTGTTCGCCGAGGATCTTGTTGACCAGGGTCGACTTGCCCGCATTGGGCCGGCCGACGATCGCCAGCTTGAGCGGGCCGGACAGTTCGTCGTCCTCGTCCTCTTCGTCTTCCTCGCCATCAGGCCGATCGACGAACGGCCGCAATGCGTCGAACAGATCGACGAGCCCCTCGCCATGCTCGGCGCTGATCGGCACCGGGTCGCCGAAGCCGAGGCCGAAGCTTTCCATCACGCCATGTTCGGCGGCCTTGCCCTCGGCCTTGTTGGCGAGCACCACCACCGGCGTGTCCTCGCTGCGCAGCCAGCGCGCGATCTCCTCGTCGAGCGGCATCAGCCCTGCACGGGCATCGATCATGAACAGCGCGACATCGGCGCCCTGCACCGCCGCGGCGGTCTGCTCGCGCATGCGGCCGGGCAGCGAATTGGGATCCTCATCCTCGAAACCGGCGGTGTCGATGATCTTGAAATCCATGCCGATCAGCGTCGCGTCGCCCTCGCGGCGATCGCGGGTGACGCCCGGTCGATCGTCGACCAGCGCGAGCTTCTTGCCGACAAGGCGGTTGAACAGGGTCGATTTGCCGACGTTCGGTCGCCCGACAATCGCAACTACAGGTAATTTGGCCATCGCCGCCCCATAGAGCGGAAGCGCGCTGGAGTCTTGTTTGTTTTGCCCGAGCAAACTCGGGCGCCCTCAAACGCCGGGCGGGCCGCATCCGCGCCCCTTGGCTTCGCGCCAATAAGGCGCGGCGGCCGTTCGGCCTTGCGGGCCGCTACGCGTCCCGTTCCACCTTTCCCTCTCACCGTCCGAGCGAGACATGGAAAGGGAGCGGGATAACGGACCCGTAGGGTCTGCAAGGCCGAACGGCCGTCCGAGCTTATTGCGAGGAAGCCAAGGGAGGCGGATGCCGACCGCCCGGCGTCTGAGGGCCGCCCGGCGGAGCCGGGCGCAACAAACAACCAGACGGGGGCCGTTCCCTACCTATCAGCGATACGCGATCAGCCGGCCCCCGTCGGTCAGGACGAACAGCGTGTTGTCGGCGACGATCGGCGCCGCATAGACCGGCGAGCCAGCCTTGGTGATCGATCCGACCGCGCCGTCGGCGACCGCGACATTGACGATCTGGCCCTCGGTATTGGCGAGGATCAGGCGACCGCCCGCGAGAATCGGGCCCGACCAGCTGATCGCGCCCTTGCGCTTCTTGCTGTTCTTCCAGCGCGGCAGGTCGCTGATCCAGCGGACCTTGCCGCTGTTGCGGGCGATGCACAGCAGCTTGGCGTCGTCGGTGACCACGAACAGCCATTCGCCGGCGACCCACGGGGTCTCGATCCCGGCGATGTTGATTTCCCACAGGCGCTGGCCGGTGATCAGGTCCATCGCCACCATGCGCCCGCCCTGGCCGACCGCATAGACCTTGCCCTGATCGATCACCGGCGCGGCGTCGATGTCGACGAGGCTGGCGACCGAGGTGGTGATGCTGGTGCGCGACAGCGCGTCCTGCCAGACCGCACGGCCATTTTCATAGCGATAGGCCGAAAGCTCGCCCGACGAGAAGCCGGCGACCACGGTGCCCTGCGAGATCGCCGGCGCCGCGACGCCGAACACGCCCGAATTCTCGAGGCTGCCGCTGGCGGTCCACAGCGTCTCGCCGGTGTCGGCCTTGAGCGCGAACAGCTGATTGTCCTGGCTGACGATATAAACGACGTCGAACGCGACCGAGGGCGCGCCGCGCAGCGGGCCGCCGGGACGCTTGGTCCACAGCAGCTTGCCGGTCGCCGCATCATAGGCGGCCGCATCGCCGACGCCGTTGGTGGCATAGAGCTTGCCATTGTCGAAGCTCACGCCGCCGCCGAACAGCGACGCCTTGTTGCCATCCTTGTCGGCGAGCTGCGCCTTCCACGCCGGCGCACCGGTCTTGGTATCGAAGGCATAGATCGTCGCGTTGATGTCCATCACATAGATGCGACCCGCACCGACGACCGGCGCCGCGCCGAGCCGAGCCTTCTTGGTCGATCCCTGGATCTTGCGATCCCAGGCGACGCCCAGCGCCTGACCGAGGCCCGGATTGCCCATCGACTTGGCGGCATTGCCGCCGGGCTGCGCCCATTCGGGATTGACCGTCTCGGGCGGCACCACCACCGGCACCGCGGCCAGCGCGGGCTCGATCTCGGCGCCGTTTTCTGCGGTCAGCACCGCGACCCGCTGGCCGAGCACCGGAGTCTTGGGCTTCTTGTCGTCGCCGCCCTTGAAGATGCCGCAGCCGGACAGCGCCGGCAGCATCATGAGGCCGCACATCATGGCCAGGGTGCTGCGCTTCATCGTCTCAATCCTTCTGGGCGGTCGTGGCGGGTAGATCGGCACCCAGCGAGCCGGCGAGCCGGCCCGCACGGGCCCGCAGCGATTGCGGCACGGTCTTGTCGGCGGCGATCAGCGCAAGCAGGCGTCCGGCTTCGCCGGGCTTGTTCATGCCGATATAGGCGATCGCGCTCATCTCGCCGGCGGTGCCGAACCAGGGGTTTCCGGGGACCGCCAGCGGCTTGAGCCGCTCGATGACCTGCGCGGGCGGCAGCGTGTCGAGTTCGAGCGCGGTCTGCCGGATCACCGCAAGGTCGCGATAAGGCTGCGCGAGGCTGTCATCGGCGCCAACCGCACCATAAGCCGCCGCGGCACCCTTGAGATCGCCCTTCTGCGCGAGCAGCGCCGCCTGGGTCAGCTTGGCCGCAGCCTGGTAACCGGCCGTGCCATCGGCGGCGAGCCGGGCGATCTTGGTTTCGGCATCGGGCTTGCGGCTGGCCTGGAGGTCGGCCATCGCGGCCGACATCTGCTCGCCATCGGCCTCGGCAGCCTTCGACCGTTCGGCGCGCCACCACAGGAACGCAGCGAGCGCGATCAATGCGACGCCGATCACGACCGCCCCGATCCGGCCGTAGCGCTTCCACATAGTCGTCAGCTGCTCGCGGCGAAGCTCGTCATCGACCTCCCGGAGGAAGGATTCGTCATTCTGGGGTGACAGGGCCAAACATCGTCTCCGAGGAGTATAAGCGCGCTCTCTTAGCGGGCAGCGCGATCAAGCGGAAGCCGTCGTCTTGCGCGGCTGATAGGTCTGTTCCTGCGTCGGGAAAGTCCGCGCGCGGACGTCGGCGGCATATTGCTTCACCGCCTCCTCGATCTGATCGGACAGATTGGCGAACTTCTTCACGAACCGGGGGACGCGATCGAACATGCCGAGCATGTCGTCGATCACCAGCACCTGGCCGTCGCATTCGACCGATGCGCCGATCCCGATCGTCGGACAGGCCACCGCCTGGGTGATCGCGACCCCGATCGGCTCCACCACGCCTTCGACGACGATCGCGAACGCACCCGCCTCCGAGATCGCGACCGCATCGCGCACCAGCTTGTCGCGCTCGGCATCGCTGCGACCGCGCGCGCCATAGCCGCCGAGCATGTTGACCGCCTGCGGGGTGAGGCCGACATGGCCGATCACCGGAATCCCGCGGCGGGTCAGGAAGGCGACGGTCTCGGCCATCGCCTCGCCGCCCTCGAGCTTGACCGCGGCGGCCCCGGTCTCCTTGAGGATATGCGCCGCCGACCGGAAGGCCTGCTCGGGGCTTTCCTCATAGCTGCCGAACGGCATGTCGACCACGACCAGGCTGTGATAGCTGCCCCGGACCACCGCCGCGCCATGCGCGCACATCATCTCGAGGCTGACCGGCACGCTCGACGGCAGACCGTAGATCACCTGGCCGAGGCTGTCGCCGACCAGCAGGATATCGCAATGCGGATCGAGGATCTGCGCCATCCGCACCGAATAGGCGGTGAGCATCACGATCGGCTCCTTGCCCTTGGCGGCAAGGATCGCCGGCGCCGTCAGCCGCTTCATCGGCTGCGGGGTGGGGTTGGCCCGGCTGGTCGAGCTGTCGATCGTGAAGGTCGTGGACATGGAGGATCGCTAACCCTGGACCGGAGCCCGGTCAAATCGGCGCCTCGCCCGCAAGCCGGGAGAGGCGCCGAAAACCTCAGATCATGCCCAGCGCGGCCATGTAGGTTTCGAGGATCATCGCCTCTTCCTCATGCTCGCCCTTCTTCTTCTTGCGGATCGAGATGATCTTGCGGACGATCTTGGTGTCGTAGCCGCGGCCCTTCATCTCCGACATCACGTCCTTGATGTCGTCGGCGATGCCCTTCTTTTCCTCTTCGAGCCGCTCGACCCGCTCGACGAACAGCCGCAGCTCCTGCGCTGCGATGCTGCCCTTGTCCTCAATCGTATCGGCATCCGCCATGATTCGCGTCCCTGCTCAAGAATATCTGGAAGCGGCGGCATCTAGTCGCGCCGCGCCCGCGGCTCAATTGCAAATCGCCGAAGCGATGGCGCGCATTGTCGGGCGGAAGCACGCCGAGGGGTTGTCATATCTCCCAGCGCTTCTAAAGCGTGCACATCCGCAGGTTTCGCAGCCGAACCTATCCAGGGAAGACCATGGTAGACAGCCACATTCCGCCACGCCTGCGCAAGGTGCGCGTATTGGCGACGCTCGGGCCGGCCAGCAGTTCGCCCGAGATGATTCGCAAGCTGTTCTTCGCGGGCGCCGACGCCTTCCGGATCAACATGAGCCATGGCGCGCATGAGGATAAGATCCCGGTAATCCAGGCGATTCGCGCCATGGAGAAGGATCTGGGCCGCGCGACCACGATCCTGTTCGATCTTCAGGGCCCCAAGCTGCGGGTCGGAAAATTCGCCGAGGGCGTCGTCCAGCTGGCGACCGGCAGCCGGTTCATCCTCGATCGCGACCCGACCCCGGGCGACGCGACTCGGGTCGAGCTTCCCCACCGCGAGATTTTCGAGGCGCTCGAACCGGGCACCCGGCTGCTGCTCGACGACGGCAAGCTGGTGCTCCGGGTGCTGACGGTCCGCCAGGACCATATCGAGACCCTGGTCGAGGTCGGCGGCGCGCTGTCGAACAGCAAGGGGCTGAACGTCCCCGACGTGATCGTGCCGATGGCCGCGCTCACCGAGAAGGACCGGCGCGACCTGACCTTCGCCTGCGAACAGGGCGCCGACTGGATCGCGCTGAGCTTCGTCCAGCGGCCCGAGGACGTCGCCGAAGCGCGCCGGCTGATCGGCGGCAAGGCCGCGCTGCTCGCCAAGATCGAGAAGCCCCAGGCGGTCGAACGGCTCGAGGAGATATTGGAACTCGCCGATGCGGTGATGGTCGCCCGCGGCGATCTGGGCGTCGAGCTGCCGCCCGAGCAGGTTCCGCCGATGCAGAAGCGGATCGTCGAGACCGCCAGGCGGATGGGCCGGCCGGTGGTGGTCGCGACCCAGATGCTCGAATCGATGATCCTGTCGCCGAGCCCGACCCGCGCCGAGGTCTCCGACGTCGCGACCGCGATCTATGACGGCGCCGACGCGGTGATGCTCTCGGCCGAATCGGCAAGCGGCAGCTGGCCCGAGGAATCGGTCGCGATGATGAACGCGATCGCGATGTCGGTCGAAGCCGACCCCGGCTATTCGAAGCGGCTCCATTTCACCGACACCCATCCCGACGCGACCACCGCCGACGCGCTGGCCGAAGCCGCGGGCCGGATCGCCGATACCGTGTCGGCCGCGGCGATCATCTGCTTCACTTTGTCGGGATCGACCGCACGCCGCATCGCGCGCGAGCGCGCCTCGGTGCCGCTGATGGTGCTGACCCCGCGCCTCGCCACCGCGCGCCGTGCCGGCCTGCTGTGGGGCAGCCACGCGGTCCGCACCAAGGACGTCGCCTCGTTCGAGGAAATGGTCGCCAAGGCCCGCCGGATGGCGCTGCGCCATGGCATCGCCAAGGCCGGCGACCGGATCGTGATCATGGCCGGGGTGCCGTTCGGTACGCCGGGTTCGACCAACATGATCCATGTCGTCCGGCTGACGGGCCAGGAGCTCAAGGGTTATAGCGGCTGAGCTCCCCGGTCTTTCCCGGCCTGCTCCCGGCGCGCCGCGCGCAAGGCATCCTCGACGCTGACGAAGACGAGCGCGCCGATGAAGCAGGTCTGCGCGCCGAGCACGAGATAGAGGAAATGGTCGCCGATAAAGCCGATCATGGCGGGTCTCCGTGGTTGATGAACCACGGCTAGGCCGGCCCGCTCCCCGGCGCATTGATACCGATCAAAGCAGGCCGCGGGCGGCCAGATCGGCTTCGAGCGTCGGCGCATCGCGGAAATGGTGACCGGCAATGCCGAGCGCCTGCGCGCCGCCGACATTGTCCTGACGATCGTCGACGAACAGCGCTTCGGCAGGGTCGAGCCCGAATCGGTCGAGCGCCAGCCGGTAGATCGCGGGATCGGGTTTCACCAATCGCTCCGCGCCGGAAACGACTATGCCTGCGAAGCGATCGAAGATCGCCGCCTCGCGTTCGCGGAAGGGCGGCCAGAATTCATCGCTGAAATTGGTGATCGCGTAGAGCGGCACGCCGCGCGCATCGAGCGCCTCGACGATCGACTGCATGCCCGGGAGCATGCCGGGAATGGTTTCGAGGAAGCGCGGCCCCCAGGCTCGAATCGCCGATTCGAAGCGTGGGTGGCGATCGATCAGTTCGGCGCTGGTGTCGGCGAAGGGCCGGCCGAGATCATGCTGGAAATGCCAGTCGGGCGTGATGACATCACGCACAAGCTCCGCAAGCTCGTCGCGGTCGGCGACGAGCTTGGCGAGAAGGCACTCGATATTCCAGTCGTAAAGCACATTGCCGACATCGAAGATGACGGCGCGCGTGCGGCGCGTGATCAGCCCTGACGCGCCTTGAAGCGGCGGTTGGTCTTGTTGATCACATAGGTGCGGCCACGACGGCGGATTACGCGATTGTCGCGATGACGGCCCTTCAGCGACTTGAGAGAATTGCGGATCTTCATGGCCGTAACGCCTGCCTTCACTTGATCTGTTGGAAAACGAGGCGCTCCCCTATGCGGCGCCCGTGCCCGAGTCAAGCGCCAGCGGCCCGAAACCCGCCTCGGGGGCTGGAATATCACATCATTCACGCCCTATGCAGCAAAACCGTTGTTGATGCGTTTCGACTTCCCCAAGCCTTTTTATGCCCTTCCCCGTGCTCCTTCCCAAGGACCCGTCCGATGCAGATCAAGACCCTCGCCGCCCGGATCATGATGGCCGGCACCGCGTTGAGCCTCGCGGCATGCGCCGCGCAGATGCCCGAGACGCGGGTCACCCGCTTCCATCTCGGCCAGCCGATCGCACCCGGATCGGTCCTCGTCGAACCGCGCGATCCCACCCTCGCGAAGGATCTGGAGTTCCAGGCCTATGCCGGCGCGGTCACCGCCGAGCTCACCCGGCTGGGCTTCAGCGCGGCGCCCGATCTCACCAAATCCGAACTGGTCGCGGTGACCGAGGTGAAGCGCTATTATCAGCCGGTCGGTGCGCCCCGGTCGCCGCTGACGATCGGGCTGGGCGGCGGCAGCTTCGGCGGCGGCGTCGGGCTCGGCGGCGGGGTCAGCTTCCCGGTCGGCAAGCCGAAACAGCGCATGGACGCGATCACCGAACTCAGCGTCCAGCTCAAGCGCCGGTCGGAAGGCACGGTGATCTGGGAGGGCCGCGCCCAGACCGCGGCCCGCGACGGCACCGCGGCGGCGGCGCCCGAGGCGGCGGTCCGCGCGCTCGCCTCAGGGCTGTTCCGGGACTTCCCCGGCCAGTCGGGGCAGACTATCACCGTCAAATGACCGCGCATATTTCGGCCGCCTTCGACAGCGGCAACATCGACCTGCTCTCGCAGCAGGGCAATCGCTTCGACCTCGAGATCCGCAGGGACCATCTTTCGGATTTCTACCAATGGTTCCATTTCCGCCTGACCGGCGCGAAGGGCGAGCCGGTGGTGCTCAACATCGTCAATGCCGGCGGATCCGCCTATCCCGGCGGCTGGGAGGGTTATGGCGCCTGCGTCTCGGCCGATCGGCAGAGCTGGCATCGCTTCCCGACCTCCTATGCCGCGGGGGTGCTGACGATCGCGATCACGCCGTCCGCCGACAGTGTGTGGATCGCCTATTTCGCCCCTTATTCGATGGAGCGGCATCACGATCTGGTCGCGCGCATCGCCACCGCGCCGGGAGTCGCCCATCAACGGCTCGGCGCGACCCTCGACGGGCAGGATATCGATCTGCTGACGATCGGCGAGGGCGCCAAGCAGGTCTGGCTCTATGCCCGCCAGCATCCCGGCGAATCGATGGCCGAATGGTGGATGGAAGGCGCGCTGGAACGGCTGGTCGATCCGCATTGTCCGGTCGCGCGCAGCCTGCGCCGCCGCGCGACCTTCCATGTCGTGCCCAACATGAATCCCGACGGGTCGCGCCGCGGCCATCTGCGCACCAACGCCGCCGGCATCAACCTCAACCGCGAATGGCACGAGCCCAGCCTCGAGAAGAGCCCCGAAGTCTATCATGTGCGGGCGCATATGGATCGGACCGGGGTCGACTTCGCGATGGACATCCATGGCGACGAGACGATCCCGCACGTGTTCATCGCCGGTTTCGAGGGCATTCCCAACTGGACCGAGGAACAGGGCAAGCTGTTCCACCTGTTCCGCAACACGCTCGCGCGGCGGACCCCCGATTTCCAGACGGCGCACGGCTACCATGTCGCGGCCCCCGGCCGGGCCAATCTGTCGATGTCGACCAACCAGCTCGCCAACCGCTTCGGCTGCGTCTCGGCAACGCTGGAGATGCCCTTCAAGGACAATGACGATCTGCCCGACAGCGCATATGGCTGGTCGGCGGAGCGATCGAAGCGGCTCGGCGCCGAATGCCTCGGCGCGTTGCACGAGATGCTCGACGCGCTACCCGTCCGGCAGCGCTGAATTCGGGGCCGGAGCGGCTCGCTCCTCCGTTCAGTCTTTCGAGAGCAGCATGGCCTCGGTCTTGGCGATCGCTGGCGGCGTGCCGACATCGAACCACAGCCCCTGATGGACCAGCCCGTAGGCGCGGCCAGCGGCGATCGCCCGGTCCCACAGCAGGTTGAACGAGAAGCTGCCCTCGGGCGCGCCATCGAACAGCCGCTTCGAGACGATCTGGACCCCGGTGAACACGAAGGGCGCGACCTTGCCCGGCCGGCGTCGGGCGATCCGGCCATCGGGCTCCATATGGAAATCGCCCACCCCGCGATGGCAGTTGGCCCGCGCCAGCGGCACCAGCAGCAGCAGCGAATCCATCGCCTCGTCGTCCCAGCGCGCGGCGAGCAGCCGGATCGCGTCGATCGGCCCGTCGACCCACAGATTGTCGCTGTTGGCGACCAGGAAGGGGTCGTCGGCGATCATCGGCAGCGCCTTCGCGACGCCACCGCCGGTTTCGAGCAGATGCCCGCGCTCGTCGGAAATGCGGATGTCGAGATCGCCGCCCTTGCGCCGGAGATGCGCCTCGAGCGCGTCGGCGAGATAATGGACGTTGACGACGACCTCCTCGATCCCCGCCGACCGCAACCGGTCGAGCACATGGTCGAGCAGGGTCTTGCCCGCCACCTCGACCAACGGCTTGGGGCGGGTGGCGGTCAGCGGCCGCATCCGCTTGCCGAGGCCGGCGGCGAGGATCATCGCGGTGCGGATCGCCGGCCCCCCGGCATCGGGGCGGATCGAGAGCGGTTTGGCGAAACTCATGATGCGATCGCCTCCCAGGCGGATGCCCGCGCCGAGGCGGGAATATTGCGATCGAACCAGGCCTTGACCGGCGCCAGCGCCGGATGGTCGAGATCGCGTTCGAGATAGGTCCAGACCCGCGGCAGATAATGGAGGTAGCGCGGCTTGCCGTCGCGCTTCCATAACCGGGTGAAGATGCCGAGGATCTTGGCGTTGCGTTGCGCGCCGAGCAGCGCGTAGGCGGCATCGTCGAAGTCGGCGCGCGCGGCATAATGCGCGATCATCGCTGCTTCGAGTTCGGGCGCGACGGTGCGGCGCGCGTCCTGGAGCAACGAGACGAGATCATAGGCGGGATGTCCTGCCAGCGCGTCCTGGAAATCGAGCAGACCGAGCGTCCCGTCTTCGAGCAACATGATATTCTCGGCATGGTAATCGCGCAGCACGGTGACGGCATGATGACCGGCGAGCGGCGCCAACGCCTGCCCCCATGCCGCGGCATAACTGGCGGCATCGGCCTCGATCCCGACCGCGGGTGCATACCATTCGTGGAAGAGGCCGACTTCGCGCTGATAGACCGCCATGTCATAAGGCGGCAGGTCGCCCGGCGCGGTGCGGCGAAGGTCGAGTATCAGGTCGATCGCCTGCGTATAGATCGCGGCTTCGCATGCGGGATCGGCATCGACCACCTCGCGCATCCGCGCATCGCCGAAATCCTCGAGCAGGATCAGCCCGGCATCGAGATCCTCGGCGAGCACACGCGGGGCACGCAAGCCGATCGCATCGAGATGGTGCGCGACCGCGAGGAAGGGGCGGCTGTCGCCATGTTCGGGCGGCGCATCCATCAGCACCGCGCTGCGCCCGCCGGCCGGGTCGACCACGCGGAAATAGCGGCGGAAGCTGGCGTCGCCCGCCAGCGGATCGATCCGGCTGCCGGACCAGCCGGCGATATCGAGGAAGGCGGGCGCCGCCGGCGGCGGGATCATCGAAGAGGAGGCCATCGGCCCTCCCATGCCGCCGGCACCTGCCAAGTCAAGCGCCGCGCATCGTCGCCCTGCCGCTCGAGCCGCAATATCAGGGTATCGCGCCACAGGCCGGCCCCCAGCCGCTCGGGCCATTCGACCAGCAGGACGGTGTCGGTCCGGGCATCGTCGAGGCCCAGTTCGGGGATCTCGTCGGGATCGTCGATCCGGTAGAGATCGACATGCCAGACCGGCATCCGCACATCGGGCGGGTCATAGGCGATGACGATCGGGAAGCTCGGGCTCGGCACGTCGCCTTCGAACCCGAGCGCCTGCAGCAGGCCGCGCACCATCGTGGTCTTGCCCGTCCCCAGATCGCCCTCGAGCGCGATCGCGTCACCGGGCCGCAATATCGCCGCCAGCGCCGCACCGACCGCCTCGGTCGCGGCAGCGCCCTCGATCAGCAGGGTCATGCGGCAAGGCGCCGGCGGAAGCGGATCAGCACCCGGGTGCCCTGGCCGGGCTCGCTGTCGAGGCTGATCTCGCCGCTATGCGCCGCGACCAGCTGGCGGGTCAGCGGCAGGCCGACCCCGATCATCGGCTTGCCTTCCTCGCGATTGCCGTCGAGCCGCGGATAGGGATCGAAGATCCGCGCGAGCTGCTCCTCGTCCATCCCCTGGCCATTGTCGACGACGCGGACGATGATCTCTTCCTGGCCCTCGGCATAAGCGGTGAGCCGCACCCGGCCGTGCGGCGGGGTGTAGAGGATCGCGTTGCTCAGCACATGATCGATCGCCTGGCGCAGCCGGCGCGGATCGCCGTGGATCCGCCCGAGATCGGGCTCGATCTCGACCGCGAGGGTGAGCGGCTTGGCATCGGCGGCGGCTTCGGCGCCGAGCACCGCGTCATGGAGCAGCGCACCGATGTCGAGCACCTCCTCGGCGAGCGGCAGATGGCCGGCGGCGCCCTGGGTGAGGTCGAGCACATCCTCGATCAGTGCCCCCAGGCGGCCGACCGAGGTCAGGATCGCGCGCACATATTCGCCCGCGACCTCGGGCAGGTCGCCGGCATAGCCGCCGTCGAGCATCTCGGCGAAGCCGGCGATCGAGGTGAGCGGCACCCTGAGCTCATAGCTCATATTGGCGACGAACGCGGTCTTGAGCCGGTCGGCTTCCTCGAGCGCCTCGGCGCGTTCCCGCAAGGCTTCCTCGATGCCGCGGCTGGCGGTGATGTCGAGCAGGGTGAACAGCGCATTGCCGTCGGGCAGCGGCACCACCGCGAAATCGAAATGGCGGCCGTCGGCGAGCGACATGCGGCCTGTGCGGCGCTGGCGATCGACCGTGGCGATCCGCACCAGGTCGCGGATCAGCTGCGCGCGCGAGGGATCGGCGAGCCGCTCGGCGACCATCTCGACCATCGCATCGACCCGCAGATTCTGAGCGAGATCGGCCTCACTGAGCCCCCAGGTCTCGCCGAACCGGCTGTTCCAGATATGGAGCCGTCCATCGGCGGCGAACACCCCGATCGCCTCGAACAGATTGTCGAAGGTCGCGGTACGCACCCTGAGCAGCGTGTCGCGCGCGCTGGTGAGCTGGACCTGTTCGGACCGGTCCTCGAACAGCAGCAGCAGCCCGCCATTGGGCAAGGGCTGGGCGACCACGCGCAGATGCCGCCCGCCCGGCAAGGACCAGTTCTCGTCGATCGCGACCACCGCATTGAACCAGGCGCGCCGTTCGGTCTTCCAGCCGGGGAAGTCGCGGCTTTCGGGCAGGCTCTGGGTCTCGCGCATCCGTTCGAGCACCCGGTCGAATTCGGGGGCATCGTTGAGCCATTCGGGCCGGATCGAGAACAGCCGCAGGAAATTCTGGTTGTAGAAGACGAGGCTGCGATCGGGCGCGAACTGCGCGACCCCTGCCGACAGATGGTCGAACAGGTCGCGCTGCGCCGACTGGAAGCTGCCGAGCTCGGCGCGGATCTGCTCGATCTCCTGGATATCGACCGCATAGCCGGCGACGCCATGCTCGCCCATCGGCACGTCGACGATCCGCATCGTCCGGCGCTGCCCGCCCAGGGTGACCGGCATGACGTTGACCGAGACCCGCCCGCTGTCGCGCGCGGCGAGCGCGGTCGAACCGGGGCCGCGGCCATCGGCGCCGTCGACGAGTTCGACCCCGCGGGTGACGACCTGTTCGGCGCTGCCGCCCTCGACCGCGTTGACATAGGCCGAATTGACCAGCGCCAGCTTGAGATCGGGACCGCGATGCCACATCGGGAAGGGCGCCGCCTCGATCAGCGCGAGACAGCTGTCGAGCGCGTCGCTGATCCGGTCGGCATCCTCGCCGAGCCGACGGATCTGGGCCTCGCTGTCGCTCTGGTCGAACAGCCAGACCAGCACGCCCTGGCCCAGCGCGAGCGGCGCGAGCACGCCCTGCGCCATCAGCACCCGTTCGGTCCCGGCAAGGTGGAGCGCGCGCATGAACGGCCGGCCGCCGAGATTGGCCGCGGCGATATCGGCGGCAAGCCCCTCGGCGTCGACCACGGCGATGCCGCCTTCGGCGGCGGCGATCTCGGACACCGTTGCCGGCATCGCGCGCAGCCCGAGCCAGCCGGCGACGCGCGGATCGCCCGAGATTCGTCCGTCGGTGCCGACGAACATCGCGACCGCGGGCATCGATTCGAGCAGGGCGCGCTGGCGCCCGAGCTCGATCGCCAGCGCCTTCGACGCCGCGTCGCGGCGCACCCCGACGACGATCGCGGTTACCGCCGCGCTCAGCCACAGCGCGACCAGCACCGCGAGCATGATCGCGGCGACGGGATCGATCTCGATCACGCGCGGCACGATGCGCCTCTCATTATCGTCGGGGGCCGCTTGAACATTGCTGTCTGTCTAGAGTGTGACAGTTCGGGTGGCGAGCGGGGAAATGCACGGGTTGGGCCATGATATGAAAAGGGCCCCCTCCCGTTCGCCAGGAGGGGGCCCCGAAAAGCGCAGGTCGAACCCGTGCTTAGTAGCGGTAATGGTCCGGCTTGAACGGACCTTCGGTGCTGACGCCGATATAGGCCGCCTGCTTGGCCGACAGCGTGGTCAGCTTGACGCCGAGCTTCTCGAGGTGAAGCGCTGCGACCTTCTCGTCGAGATGCTTCGGCAGGACGAACACTTCGTTCTTGTACTGGCCGGGCTTGGTCCACAGCTCGATCTGCGCGAGCGTCTGGTTGGTGAAGCTTGCCGACATCACGAACGACGGGTGACCGGTCGCGCAGCCGAGGTTCACCAGGCGGCCCTTGGCGAGGACGATGATCTGGTTGCCGTCGGGGAACTTGACGATGTCGGTGCCGGGCTTGACCTCGATCCACTCATAGTTGCTGAGCGCCGCGATCTGGATCTCGCTGTCGAAGTGACCGATGTTGCAGACGATCGCGTTCGACTTCATCGCCTTCATATGCTCGGCGGTGATGACGTCGGCATTGCCGGTCGCGGTGCAGAAGATGTCGGCGCGGGTGACCGCCTCTTCCATCGTCACGACCTCGAAGCCTTCCATCGCCGCCTGAAGCGCGCAGATCGGATCGACCTCGGTGACCATGACGCGGGCGCCGCCGTTGCGCAGCGACTGCGCCGAGCCCTTGCCGACATCGCCGAAGCCGGCGACGCAGGCGACCTTGCCGGCGAGCATGACGTCGGTGGCGCGACGGATCGCGTCGACCAGCGATTCCTTGCAGCCATAGAGATTGTCGAACTTCGACTTGGTGACGCTGTCGTTGACGTTGATCGCGGGGAAGGGCAGCTCGCCCTTCTTGGCGATCTCGTACAGGCGGTGGACGCCGGTGGTGGTCTCTTCGGAGACGCCACGGATATTCTTGACGCTCTCGGTCAGATAACCGGGCTTGGCGGCGATGAACGCCTTGAGCGAACGCTGGAACTCGACCTCTTCGTCATTCTCGGGCTCGCCGAACGACTGGCCGGCCTCGAGCTTGGCGCCCCACAGCGCGAACATCGTCGCGTCGCCGCCGTCGTCGAGGATCATGTTGGCGGTGACGCCATCACCCCAATCGAAGATGTTGCCGACATAGTCCCAATATTCGGCCAGGCTCTCGCCCTTGATCGCGAACACGGGGATGCCGCTCGCGGCGATCGCGGCAGCGGCATGATCCTGGGTCGAGAAGATGTTGCAGGTCGCCCAGCGCACTTCGGCGCCGAGCGCGGTCAGCGTCTCGATCAACACCGCAGTCTGGATCGTCATGTGGAGCGAACCGGTGATGCGCGCGCCCTTGAGCGGCTGCGACGGACCGAACTCCTTGCGGAGCGCCATCAGGCCGGGCATTTCGGTCTCGGCGATCTCGATCTCGCGACGGCCGAATTCGGCGAGGCTCAGATCGGCGATGACATAATCGTTGAAGTCGGTTGCTGCGGCGGTGGCCACCAGGAGTCTCCTCGGGCAGGGATGCCGGACGACAGGGATTCGGCCGGCGCAATATCGCCGCCTTTACGGGGACGGCCCCGCAAATGCAAATATAAAGATGTCTTTATATGTCGATGGGAGACGATGCGCGATGACCGGAACATTGGCTCCGATCGACAGGCGGCAGGCGATCTGGCGCCGTGCCGAACCGGCCGATATCGCCGCGGTCGGCCGGCTTTCGCGGCGCTATCTCGGCGACTATGCCGAGGAAGACTTCATATTCGATGAACGGCGGCGGCTGTGCCCCAAAGGCTGCCATGTGCTGAGCGACGGCGCCACCATCGGCGGCTATATGATCAGCCATCCGTGGCGCCGCGCCGATCCGCCGGCGCTCAACCATCTGATGGGCGGACTGCCCGCGAACGCCGACTGCTGGTATATTCACGACGTCGCGATCGACACCGGCTGGCGCGGGAGCGGCGGGACGGCGGCGATCGTCGCGATCCTCGATGCGATCGCCCGCACGGCCGGTTTTCGGATCATGGCACTGGTCGCGGTCGCCGGCGCCGACGGCTATTGGCGTCGGCTCGGCTTCCGCGACGCGACGACCGCTGCGCTGCGGGTCAAGCTTGCGGGCTATGGCGCCGACGCCCGCTATATGGAGCGCCGGCTCGACGATTGAGGATCAGTGCTCGGCGACCGCCATCGTCGTCTCGCCGCAACGCCCGCCGGGCAGCGCGGGGGCCAGCCCCTGGCGGTCGGCGATCATCAGCAGGCCCTCGAACGAATTGTCCATCAGCGAAGCCTCGTGCGCGATGGCGCGGGCATGTTCGCAGGTATCGGCGTTGGTCCGCGCCGCGCCATAGCTGTTGGCGAGCGTGGTGGTGAATTTGTCATAGGCCGACTGGCCATAGACCGGACCGCTCGCCTTGATGAAAAAGCCCTTGAGCCGGTCGTTGACCGCCCCCAGCGCGGTCCGATTGCCGCGCACGAACGCGTTATAGTCGGGCGAGATGTCGAATCCGAACGCCTGGCAGCGCAGCGTCTCGACCATCAGGAAGGTCTGCAGGTCGCGCACCCGCGCCGCCGAGACATGATCCGCCTGCCAACAAGCCGCCTGCACCGGCGCCGCAACCACCATCGCGGCCAGCGCCGCCCCCATCAGTCCACGCATGAAAACCCCGCACCCCAGTCCGCCGACCGTTCGGCGGGACGATGTGCGAAGGCTGCCGCCTTATTCTTACCAAAAGCTTTTCGTTACGGCCAAGCCACGGGCACAAATGCCTTTTTCGACCAAAGAGTCGCAGCAATGTCCAACAGTGCCCACCCGGCATGTCGACTTGTCGACGCTGGCTCAGGCGCGGCCGCTGGCACTCGACAGGAGGCGCGGGTCGATTCCCGCCAGACGATAGGCCTGTTCCCAGCGGTCGGGCGCGGGATGATCGAACATCAGCGCATCGTCGGCCCGAGTCGCGAGCCAGCCGTGTCGCCCCATCTCGCCGTCGAGCTGCCCGCCGTCCCAGCCGGCATAGCCGAGCGCGATCAGCCAGCGGTCGGGGCCCTTGCCTTCGGCGATCGCCCGCAGCACGTCGAGGGTCGAGGTCAGCCCCCAGCGCGTGCCGACCTTGAGCGTGTCGCCGCCGGTCCAGTCGGCCGAATGGAGGACGAAGCCGCGCTGCTGCTCGACAGGACCGCCGATATGGATCGGGCAATCGGGGGCGACGCCCGGTTCGATGTCGACCTGTTCGAGCAGCGCATGCAGGGTGATTCCATCATGGACCTTGCCGATGCCGATGCCGAGCGCGCCGTTGCGATCATGCGCGCACATCGCGATCACCGCGCGCGAAAAGCGTGGATCGCCGATTCCCGGCATGGCGAGCAACAATTGGCCGCTGAGAGAGACTGGCGCTTCCATCCTGTCGATTTATAGTCGCGATGATGGGGACGCAATCAACAGCGGAGTCGGTCGGGGCGATGGAGCCCGCGGTTTCGGTGATCATACCGGCTTATGGCGTCACGACGATGCTCGCCGACGCGCTGTTGTCGGTGCAGGCGCAGACCCGCACCGACTGGGAAGCGGTCGTCATCGACGATGGCGATGCCCGCGTCGCCGAGCATATCGCACCCTTTCTTTCCGATCCGCGCATCCGCTTCGTCCAGACCGACAATGGCGGGCTATCGACCGCGCGCAACCGCGCGATCGACCAGGCGCGGGCGCCGCTGGTCGCGCTGCTCGACGGCGACGACTGCATGAAGCCCGATTATCTGGCGAAGATGATCGCGGCGATCGAAGCGTCGGATCAGATCGGTTTCGCTTGCTGCGACGCGGTCTATTTCGGCCACGACCGGGTCGGCGAGCGTTTCTCGGCCTATATCCCGCAGCAGGCACCGGCGACGCTGGCGCGGGTGCTGCGGCGCGAATTCAACGTCTATATCGGTGCGCTGGTCCGCCGCGAGGCGCTGCTCGCGGTCGGCGCGTTCGACACCTCGCTGCGATCGGTCGAGGATCTCGACCTGTGGATCAAGCTGCTCGAGGCGGGCTGGCAGATGGCCTATGTGCCCGAGCCGCTCGCCTGCTACCGCCGCCGCCCGGGCCAGATGTCGAGCAACACCGGGGTGATGCTGCAATCGGCGCTGACCGTTTACGAACGCGCATGCGACCGGCTGGCGGGGCGTCCCGAACATGCGATCGCCGATGCGATGTGCGAAACGCTGCGCAAGGCGATCGTTGCCGAGCAGGGGCTGATCCGAATCCGCGAAGGCGCGACCGGCGAGGGGGTGGCGATGCTGCGCGGCAGCGACATCCATCGTCGCAGCGTGCGGTGGCGGGTCGCGATGCTGCTGATCCGCATGCTGCCGTCGCTCGCCGGCCCGCTGATTCGTTTTCGTGACCGGGGATGAGATGATGACGATCGCTGTCGGCGACGACCTGCCCACCACCAGCTTCCGCCGGATGGGCGCCGACGGCCCCGAGGCGGTCGACCATGATGCGCTGTTCAAGGGGCGCAGCGTCGCGCTGTTTTCGGTCCCCGGTGCGTTCACCCCGACCTGTTCGGCGCGGCATCTGCCGGGATTCGTCGAAAAGGCTGCCGAAATCCGCAAAAATGGTGTAGATGAGATCGTGTGCACCGCCGTCAACGACGTGTTCGTGATGGATGCCTGGGGCAAGGCCCATGGCGCCGACGGCAAGGTCAGCATGTTGGCCGACGGCAATGGCGACTTCGTCCGCGCCATCGGGCTCGACATCGATCGCACATCCTTGGGCATGGGGCTGCGCGGACAGCGTTTCTCGATGCTCGTCAGGGACGGCCGGATCGTCCTGCTCAATGTCGAGGCGCCCGGCGAATATCGGGTCAGCGCCGCTGGGCATATGATCGGCCAACTCCAGACCCCGTGATCCGCCAGGCCGATGGACGCTTTCCACCGGCGGGGCTGCTTGCAAACTACGAAAACATAAGAAGGAATTTTAATGGCATCAGTTGAAAGTCTGAAAATCGTCGAACAGCTCGACGAACTCTACCGGGAATCGGTTGCCCGGCTGCGCACTGCGCTCAACCTCTATCTGCGGACGGGCGAACGCCCCGACCCCGCGCTGCGCGCCGAGCGCGCCTTCGGTTATCCCGAAATTCGGATCAGCTATGACGGGATGAAGAATCCCGGGCCGCTGGGCCGCGCTTATGGCCGGCTGTCGCTGCCGGGCGACTATGCGATCAGCGTCACCCAGCCCAAATTGTTCGGCCCCTATCTGGCGCAGCAGCTCGACCTGCTGGTCGACGATTTCGCGGTGACGATCGAGGTGGGACTCAGCCGCGACGAGATCCCCTATAATTTCGTGCTCGACGCCGGCGACGATCTCGACCTGACCGGTGCCGCACCGCAGGAGCTCGCGCGGATCTTCCCGTCGACCAACCTTGCCGCGATCGGCGACGAGCTCGCCGACGGGCTGTGGCTGCAGTCGGACGACACGCCGCGCCCGCTGGCGCTGTTCGACGCGCAGCGCGTCGATTTCAGCCTCGCCCGGTTGCGCCATTACACCGGCACGCCCTCCGAGCATGTGCAGAACTATATCCTGTTCACCAATTATCACCGCTATGTCGACGAGTTCGTCCACTGGGCGATCGAGCAGATCAACAGCGACACCCGCTATACGATGCTGAGCGGTGCCGGCGGACTCGAGATCCGGGCCGGCGACCCCGATCCCAGCGCCGCGGTCGCCGACAGCGCCTGGCGCAAGCACCAGATGCCCGCCTATCACCTCGTCGCCCCCGATCGCTCGGGGATCACGCTGGTGAATATCGGGGTCGGCCCGTCGAACGCGAAGACGATCACCGATCATCTCGCGGTGATGCGGCCCGCGGCCTGGCTGATGATCGGCCATTGCGGCGGTCTGAGGCCCAGCCAGCGGATCGGCGACTATGTGCTGGCGCACGCCTATCTGCGCGACGACCATGTCCTCGACGCGGTGCTGCCGCCCGAAATCCCGATCCCGGCGATCGCCGAGGTCCAGCAGGCGCTGACCAAAGCCGCCGAGATCGTCTCGGGCGAGAGCATGGAGCAGCTCAAGCTGCGGATGCGCACCGGTACCGTCGTCACCTCCGACGACCGCAACTGGGAGCTGCGCTATACCGCCTCGGCGCTGCGCTTCAGCCAGAGCCGCGCGGTCGCGATCGACATGGAGTCGGCGACGCTCGCGGCGCAGGGCTATCGCTTCCGCGTCCCCTATGGGACGCTGCTGTGCGTGTCCGACAAGCCGATCCATGGCGAGATCAAGCTGCCCGGCCAGGCCAACCGCTTCTATGAGCGGGCGATCGCCGAGCATCTCCAGATCGGCATCGCCGCGGTCGACCAGCTCCGTGGCGAAGGCGCGCGGCTGCACAGCCGCAAGCTGCGCGCGTTCAACGAGCCGCCGTTCAGATAAGCGAGATTGCTTCGCTCACCCCGCGGCCAGCGTGTCGCGAAACCCCTTTGCCATCACCCGGGCGAAGGCGGTGAGCGCGGCCTCGTCGGCACCGTCACGCGCCGATGCCGACAGGCCGTTGAGCGCGATCGTCACCACCCAGGCGAGTTCGGCCGCACGTTCCGGACGGTCGCGGGCGATTCGCGCCTCGATCATCGCGCGCGATGCCGCCTTGTGGGCGGCGGTCAGCGTCACCGCCTCCTCGTCCTGGCTGCTGCGGGTGCCGTCGAGCACCAGGCAGCCCGCGATCCCGTCCTTGCAGGCGTAGCGGCCCGCCGCCGCCAGCAGCAGCCGCTCGATCGCCTCGCCCAGATCGTCGGCGCTGTACAGCGCATCGGGGGCGAACTGGCCGTAGCTGGCGTTGTAGCGGTCGACCACCCTGGCGAACAGCGCCGCCTTGCTGCCGAACGCATTGTAGAAGCTCGGCGGACTGATCCCCAGCGCCGCGCCGATCTCGGCGACCCCGACCGCGTCATAGCCGCGCGCCTGGAACATCGCCTGCGCGGTGTCGAGCGCCGCGTCGACGTCGAACGAGCGGGGCCGTCCCCGTGCTCCGATTTTTTTTGTAGTCATCGCTAAAAAACTCTTGCGTGTCCGATTGGGTATTAATATAGCGATGACTATAGAAATTGAAAGGAACTTCCGATGACCACCTCTACCCCACGCAAAGTCCTCGTTCTCGGCGGCAGCCGCGGCATCGGTGCCGCGATCGTCGGCAAATTCGCGGCCCAGGGCGATACCGTCACCTTCAGCTTCGCCGGATCGACCGACGCCGCCCAGGCGCTCGCCGCCGAGACCGGATCGAAGGCCGTCCAGGTCGACAGCGCCGACATCGCCGCGCTGACCGCCGCGGTCGCCGCCGAAGGCCCAATCGACGTGCTGGTGATCAACGCCGGCAAGCTGGTGATCGGCGATCCGCTGACTCTCGACCCCAAGGCGGTCGACGACATGATCGACGTCAATGTGAAGGCGCCCTATTTCGCGGCGGTCGAGGCCGCCCGGGCGATGCCCGACAATGGCCGCATCCTGATCATCGGATCGACCAACGGCGATCGCATGCCGTTCGCAGGCGGCGCCGCCTATGCGCTGACCAAGTCGGCGATGCAGGGCATGGTGCGCGGCCTCGCCCGCGACTTCGGCGCGCGCGGCATCACCGTCAATTCGATCCAGCCCGGACCGACCGACACCGACATGAACCCGGCCGAAGGCCCGATGGCCGACCATATGCACAGCTTCATGGCGATCCCGCGCCATGTCCATGCCGGCGAGGTCGCCGACTACACCGTCTTCCTCGCCAGCCCGGCAGCGGCGATGATCACCGGATCGATGCAGACGATCGACGGCGGCTTCGGCGCCTGATCTTCGGCAAGTAAGCAAAAGGCCGGGATGGAAACATCCCGGCCTTCGCTTTTGCGGTCAGCGCAGCGTCATCAGATGCGCCCCGCTTTCGACCTGCTCGAACGTGCAGCGGCGCCCCGTGAACCGCGCGATGATGTCCGAGGCGGTCAGCGCATGCTGGCTCGGCTTCACCGTCGTGAACGTGCCACCACCCGCCAACGCGAACGGCAGCAGCAACTGGTCGGCGAGATAGGGGCCTGCAAAGGCGTCGGATTCGAGATAGCCGCGCATCCGCCCGATCGCGGTCTTGGCGACCCGCTCAGCCGATACGCCAAGCTGGCCGAAGCCGCTGACGATCTCGGTGACATGCTCGAACACCGCCTCGAGCAGCACGATATTGCCCGGCCCCTGGTCGGCGGGAAGCTCGCGCACCGACGCCTCGCGCTCGGACCAGCCGAGATCCTTGCGCACCAGCCGGATCTCGCGATCGGCGATGTCGAACGGTAACCCGGCGAACAGCGCGCGACCGCTGCGCTCGATCGCGGCACCGCGGTCGATACAGTCGACCGGCTGCAGCGGCGCGGGGATGATGTCGACCTCGATTCGGCCGCCACCGCGCGGGTAGAAACCGTGCCGCACCAGCCGCGCCTCGACGCGTGGTCCCATCCGGTTGATGATCGGCAGAAAGCAGCGCTCGATGAAGTCGAACGGCGGCGCCAGCATATTATGGGTGCCGCCCTCGAGCACCAGCCGCGACGGCGCATCGGCGAGCAGCAGCGGCATCAGCACCGTCTGGAGCACCAGCCCGGTGCTGCCCGCGGTCCCGACCGCGAAGCGATAATCGCCGGGCACGACCGCGCCCGGGCGGAAAGTCATTTCGGACGATCCGACCGCCAGCCCCTCGCAATCACCGCCGCCGATCGCGCACGCCGCCTCGACCGCGGTCAGATGCTGCCGCATCAGCCCCGGCTTCGCCCGCTTCGCGCGGATGTTGAAAATCCGCACCGGCTCGCCGGTGACGAGCGACAGCGCGCACGCATTGCGCACCACCTGCCCGCCGCCCTCGCCTTCGGATCCATCGATCTCGATCATATGTTCACCAGGTCCAGAAATATCGCTTCAGCCTGCCGCTCGGCTTCCTGCCGGTCGGCGTCCTTCTGCGGCAGGTCCGCGACGCGGCCGAACTCGTCGCGGATCATCGCGTCGAGTTCGGGCACGCGCACCGCATTGCTGCGCTCGTTGGTGCGCGCCTTGGCCTCGACCAGCGCCGCGACCGCGGCCTCGATCGGTGCCGGCAAAGCGGTCGCGGCAACCAACGCCTGCAGGCTCATCGGCGGGCGCCGATCGGGTTGGATCCGCAGATGCCGGATCGCCAACGCCGGGCGCAGCGCATAGAAATAGCGCTTCACCGGCATCGGGCCGTCACCGTCGAACCAGCGCTCGGCGGCGCCCTGCCCCAGGCTGGCATAATGCCGTCCCAGCGCGCGCGGATCGAAGATCGCATCGGCCAGCGCCGCCAGCTTCGCGATCACCGGCGCGTCGCGGTCATAGCGGATCGGCGATTCGATCCACTCGCTCACCACCGCATTCGATTTGAGCAACAGCCCGATCGCCTTGCGGATATCCCAGCCGTTGAGATCGATCTCGTCGACGATCGGCCGCTCGATCACGTCGCGCACCGGGCATAACGCCAGATAGGCGTCGCGCGGTCGCACATAGACGAAGCGTATGTCGTAATCGCTGTCGGGCGATGGAAAGCCCCAGGCGCGCGAACCCGATTCGACCGCCATCAGCACGCGCACATCCTCGTCGCGCCTGATCCTGTCGAGCCGGGCCTGCACCTCCTGCCAGACGGCAGGGGCGATCGCGTCATGTCGGGGAAACATCGTCTTGTCTTTCGGTATGGCGACGATGTGCGTGAACGGCGTCAGCCCTTCACGCACACCACCTGTTTCAGCGTATGGACGATCTCGACGAGGTCGGCCTGCGCCGCCATCACCGCCTCGATCGGCTTGTAGGCCTTGGGCGTCTCGTCGAGCACGCCCGCATCCTTGCGGCATGCGACGCCTTCGGTGTCGGCGACATGCTCGTCGAGGGTCACCAGCTTCTTGGCCGCGGTGCGCGACATCACCCGTCCCGCACCGTGGCTGCAGCTGTCGAACGACTCCGGATTGCCGAGCCCGCGCACGATGAAGGATTTCGCCCCCATCGATCCCGGGATGATGCCCAGCGTCCCCTTCGCGGCACGAACCGCCCCCTTGCGGGTGACGAGTATATTCTCGCCGAAGTGATTTTCCCGCGTCACATAATTGTGATGGCAGTTGACCGCCTCCAGCTCCGCCTCGAACGGTTTCGCGATCTGGCGCCGCAGTGCGCCAATGACATGGGTCATCATCATCCGCCGATTGAGCGCCGCGAAATCCTGCGCCCAGCCGACCGCCTCGACATAGTCGTCGAAATGATCGGTCCCCTCCGGGAAATAGGCGAGGTCCTGGTCGGGCAGGTTGATATGCCATTTGCGCATGTCCTGCTTCGCCAGTTCAATGAAGAAGCTGCCGATCGCGTTGCCGACCCCGCGCGAACCCGAGTGCAGCATCACCCACACGCGCTGGTCCTGGTCGAGACACAGTTCGATGAAGTGATTGCCGGTACCGAGCGTCCCGAGATGCACGAGATTGTTGGTGTTCTTGAGCCGCGGATATTTGTCGGTGATCCGCTCGAACCGCACTGCCAGCGTCGCCCAGGCCTCGACGATGGCGGGCGGGGGCGAGCCCCAACTGCCATTGTCGCGCTTGCCGCGGCCGACGACGCGGCCATGCGGAACCGCCTGCTCGATCGCCGAACGCATGCCCTCGAGATTGTCGGGCAGATCGCTCGCGACGAGCGAGGTCCGCGCCGCCATCATTCCGCAGCCGATGTCGACCCCGACCGCGGCGGGGATCACCGCCCCCTTGGTCGGGATCACCGACCCCACGGTCGCGCCGATCCCGACATGGACGTCGGGCATCGCCGCGACATGACGAAAGATGAACGGCATCTTCGCCGCGCGCTGGAGCTGCGCGCGCGCCTCGTCCTCGACCGGCACGCCGCGCGTCCACATCTTGACCGGCACGCCGCCCTCGACAGGCTGATAATCATAATTCGCTTCGGTCATCACGACCTCCCTTGTATCTTCATGGTGCCGGCGACGAGTGATGGCGAGACATGCCCTGAGCTATCCGGTTGCCCGGAGGCGGAGTCGGACCGCCGACCTCCCGCAGCGAAGGCGGGCGCTCTGACCTGTAGTCCCGCCGGCATTCGCCAGCCTGGATATCGTTCATGGCGACGAGAATTTAGACGGACGGTCCCGCTCTCCCACTGAGCTACGCGCCGTTGCCGGCACGACGGGATTCGAACCCGCGACCTGGGGATTAGAAGTCCATGTAGTCCGTCAGGCATTCGCCATGATGCGATCGGGCCGTGGCGACGAGAGTCGGCGAGACTGCGGACGTCCTTAAGCTACGTTCCAGCGGCGGGATTCGAACCCGCATCTCCCGTCCACCGTTGCCGGCTTCGGGGCGCTTTACTCTTCGGACTTTCACTGGTGGATGTAGTCCCGCCTGCATTCGCCACGGCCTTCCCGTTCTTCAAACCTCCGTCTGTCTGATCAGTTCGACCCAGTCGCGGGTTTCGCCCGCGGCAAATTTCGCGATCGTGTCGAACACCGCGTCGGAGAAACCCCCGACATTCAATATCTCGGGCCGTCCCGAAGCCTGGGTCGTACCGTGCGGCTGGATATCGACGCAGACCAGCCTCGCGGCCGGGTTGCGCCGGACGATCCGGTCCCATTCGACCATCGTCGCGGTCGCCCCGGCCCGGGCATCGACCCAGGACTGGTTGTCCGAAACGATCAGCACCAGATCGACCACCGCCCGTTCGCGGTTGAGCCGTGCCAGCGGGGCCGAGACCGTGGTTCCGCCGCCACCGACCGCCGCCAGCTTCGCCGCGTTGACGGCGAGGCGGGCATTGGCATCGAGATCGAGGTCGACGACCTCGGTCTCGAATGGCATCACCCTGGCGTCGCGGTTGGTCCGCAGCATCGCCGCGGCGACGAGCGCCGCCACGTCGACACAGCTGACCGCCGACGTCGCCCCTTTTCGATAGCCGGTGACCGGCGACCGCATCGATCCCGACACGTCGGGACAGACGACGACCCGGCCCGGCGCCCGCGGCACCGCGATCAGCGACGCTTCGAGTGCCTCCTCCAGCGCGGCCTGGACCTTGAGCGGCACGCCTTCGCCAACCGACCGCAAGGCGACCAGCAATTGATAGGGCTGCACCCGAGCCCTTTCGATCGCGGCGCGATCGGCCAGGCGAGCGGCCACCATGTCGGTCGCCCCCGGCACGCCGAAGATGCCGTTGCGCGCCAGCATATTGAGGTTGATCCGCAACGCCTGCCACCCCATCCGCTCCGCCAGGACCACCCATTGGGCGGCCGACAGCGCAAAAGCGGTCAGCCATTCGAACGGCACCGCCGGCAACGGGCTTGAAGGGTCCCGCTTCCACGCTTCGAACCCGGCGATCTCGGCCGGCAGCGACCCCACATCATAGGGCTTACCGATCAGCCAGCCATAGAAGGCCCGCCGTCCGGCATCGGCCGGCTTGGGGTGAACCATCCTGACGATGTCGCCGAGGCTGGGATCGTTGCCGGTTGCCGCCGCCATCAGGTCGCGGATCGAGGCCCGTTCCAGCCATTGTTGCACCAGCCGCTTGGGCCGCGACCCAAGCGAAGTTCGCCCAACCTGGCCCGAACGCAGGATCTGCACATAGCTGCGCAGCATCCGGCCATTGTCGATCACACGGCCAAACACCCGCACCGCCAGATCGGGATCGGCGATGGTGAGCCACGCCGCGATCAGCGCCGGCATGTCCTTCATCTTGCCCGCCTTGCGGGCATAGACTGCGGCCTGCGCCGCGAAGAGCGGATCGACCGCACTCAGCGCCTCGATCACGTCCTTCAGCTGGGTCTCGGCCGGGGCGTAGAAACTATCGGCGAGCGTGCCGGTCGCAGCGAACTGCGCCAGCTTCGCCTCGGGGCCATAGCCATAGGCCGGCGCGCCCGCGTGGTTGATCGCGTCGGCGGCCGGAAACAGCTTGGCGATCGCCGAAGCGAACAGTCCCTTGTTGGCCATCGTCCTCACTCCCTTGCCTGGCCCAACGGCCGAATCTGGTCAGGGCGGCTGGATTCGAACCAGCGACCCCCGGCTTCCAAGGCCGGTGCTCTGCGCAGCCTGAGCTACACCCTGATATGGCTCCCGGGACGGCCGGCCCATTCCGGCCGCCCCTTCTGCCATCGCCGGCCCGGTAAACACCGTGCCGACATCCATGATTTTGCAGGGGACGTGCCAAACTCGATCGACGAAGGCAGAGAAAATCATAAATCGCTGCTATTTATAGCTAATTTAATTTTCCAGCGCAGTTCGCACCCTTGGCGATCACGGCGACACAGTCGATAATCTTATCGACGATGATCGTTCTTTATCATAATGTATAAGGATGAAACCACTCGTCGTTATCGGCTTTCTCGGATCGACCCTCGATGCCGGCAAGTTCGGACCCACACGCTGGAACAAATGGCGGCCGTCGGTCGGCCTGTGCATGCATGAGGATCTGCGGGTGGATCGGTTCGTGCTGCTGCACGGCGTCACCCACAGCCGGCTGGCCGAATATGTCGCCGACGATATCGCCGCGGTGTCGCCCGAAACGCAGGTCGACCGGCGCGTGCTCGGTTTCGACGATCCGTGGGATTTCGAGGAGGTCTACGGCAAGCTGCTCGACTTCGCGCGGGCCTATCCGTTCGATCCCGAGGCCGAGGATTATCTGGTCCACATCACCACCGGCACCCATGTCGTCCAGATCTGCCTGTTCCTGCTGACCGAGGCCAATTATCTGCCCGGCCGGCTGCTTCAGACCCAGCCGCAGCGCGGCTTCCCCTCGTCGGCGCCGGGCAGCTGGACCGCGATCGACCTCGATTTGTCGCGCTATGACAGCATCGCCACCCGCTTCGCCGCGGCGAGCGCCGAGAGCACCTCCTTCCTCAAATCGGGGATCGAGACGCGCAACCCCGCCTTCAACCATATGATCGACGAGATCGAGCAGGTCGCGATCCGATCGCGCGCGCCGGTGCTGCTGATGGGGCCGACCGGCGCCGGCAAGAGCCAGCTCGCGCGGCGGATCTACGAACTCAAGAAGCTCAGGCATCAGGTGAAGGGGCCGTTCGTCGAGGTCAATTGCGCGACGCTGAAGGGCGACGGCGCGATGTCGGCGCTGTTCGGGCATCGCAAGGGCGCCTTCACCGGCGCGATCGCCGATCGGCCCGGGCTGCTGCGCGGCGCCGACACCGGCATGCTGTTCCTCGACGAGATCGGCGAACTCGGGCTCGACGAGCAGGCGATGATCCTGCGCGCGATCGAGGACAAGCGCTTCCTGCCGGTCGGCGCCGACAAGGAAGCCGGCTCCGATTTCCAGCTGATCGCCGGCACCAACCGCGATCTCGCCCGATGCGTGCGCGAAGGAACATTCCGCGACGATCTCTATGCGCGGCTCAACCTGTGGACCTTCGCGCTGCCCGGCCTGGCCGACCGGCGCGAGGATATCGAACCCAATCTCGATTATGAGCTCGACCGCTTCGCCGAGCGCGAAGGGGTGCGGGTGTCGTTCAACAAGGAGGCGCGCGACCAATATCTGCGCTTCGCCTGCGGTCCCGAAGCGCGCTGGCCCGGCAATTTCCGCGACCTCGCGTCGAGCGTGACGCGGATGGCGACCTTCAGCCCCAAGGGCCGGATCGACGCCGACGGCGTCACGGCCGAGATCGGCCGGCTCAAGCGGCTATGGGCAGGCGGGACCGATGCTTCCGGCGACGGGCTGGCCGAACTGCTGTCGACCGGCCAGCTCGCCGCGCTGGACCCGTTCGACCGCGTCCAGCTCGCTTATGTCGTCACCGCCTGCCGCGGCAGCCGCTCGCTGTCGGAGGCCGGGCGGACCTTGTTCGCCGCCTCGCGCGCGCGGCGGTCGTCATCCAACGATGCCGACCGGCTGAGGAAATATCTGGCGCGCTTCGATCTCGACTGGGCGGGAATCAGCGACTCCTGATCCCGCTCAGCGCGGCAGCTTTGCCTCGGTCTCGAGCATATAGTCGCGGGTGATCGGCAAGGTCCGGCGATCGCGGACATATTGGATCTGATAGTTGCACAGATTGCCGTGGTAGAAGGCTGCCCGCGCGCCGGCGAGATAGAAGGTCCACATCCGGTAGAAGCGTTCGTCGTACAGCGCGACGATCGCATCCCTGGCGGCGACGGTGCGGTCGTACCAATGATCGATCGTCATGCCGTAATGGAGCCGCAGCGATTCGACGTCGGTGACGATCATCTTCGCCGGCTCGCTGGCCGCGACGATCTGCGACAGCGCCGGATTATAGCCGCCGGGGAAGATATATTTGAGGGTGAAGGCATCGGTCTTGCCCGGCACCCCGAGCCGCCCGATCGTGTGCAGCAGCATCACCCCGTCGCTGGCGAGCAGTTCGCGGCATTTCATGAAGAACTTGTCGTACTGCGGCACACCGACATGTTCGAACATGCCGATCGACACGATCCGGTCGAACTTGCCGGTCAGTTCGCGATAATCGATCAGTTCGAACTTCACCCGGTCGGATACGCCGGCATCGGCGGCGCGCTGGCGCGCGACCTTGAGCTGTTCCTCGGACAGGGTGACGCCGAGCACGTCAACGTCGGCGACCCGGTTCAGATAGAGCGCGGTGCCGCCCCAGCCGCAGCCGATGTCGAGCACCCGCTGGCCCGGCTGCAGATAGAGCTTCGCGGCGATATGCGCCTTCTTGTCGGCCTGCGCCTGTTCGAGACTGTTCGCCGGATCGGTGAAATAGGCGCAGCTATACTGGCGGTCCGAATCGAGGAAGAGATCGTAGAGCCGGTCGTTGAGATCATAATGATGGGCGACATTCTCCTTGGAGCGGCTGCCCCAGTTGAACGCCTGCACGGTGGCGCGGGTGCGGTCCTTGACCAGGCTCGCGAAGGTCCCGCGCAGCGTGGTGCGGCCTTCCTCCCATTTGCCGTTGGCGCGGACCAGGTCGACGAGGTCGCGGATATCGCCCTGCTCGATCTCGAGCCGGCCATCCATGTACATTTCGGCCGCGCCGAGATGCGGGTTGCGCGCGATCGCGCGCATGACGCCATTGTCCTTGAACCGGATCACGACCGGCTTGAGCGCCGGATCGGGACTGCCGAAACTCTTCTGGCTGCCGTCGGCAAAAATGATGGTGAATTCGCCACGCTTGAAAAGGTGGTTCACGAACTTGTCGAACAACGCCATGCGGGAATGCGCTCCTGGAGCGGGCTGGGATTAACCAGTGCATTCTAGCCGCTAGATCGGGGCAAAAATAAGCCCTTCTCTCAACGATCTCGCCCGTTCCGTCGCAAGGACCGCGCTCAGCCGAGCGCGACCTGCTTTTCCTCGGCGAGACGGTCGAGTTCGGCGCGGCTCTTCTTCTCGGCCGCCGACTTGAGCTGGCCGCACGCCGCCATGATGTCGCGCCCGCGCGGGGTGCGCACCGGGGCCGAGATCCCGGCCTTGAAGACGATGTCGGAGAAGCGCGCGATCCGGTCCTTGTCCGAACATTCATAGTCGGCGCCGGGCCAGGGGTTGAACGGGATCAGGTTGACCTTGGCGGGCAGCTTGTACTTGCGGATCAGCCGGACCAGCTCATGCGCGTCGGCGTCGCTGTCGTTCTTGTCCTTGAGCATCACATATTCGAAGGTGATGCGCCGCGCATTGTTGGCGCCAGGATAATCGGCGCACGCCTGGAGCAGTTCCTCGATGCCATATTTGCGGTTGAGCGGGACGATCTCGTCGCGCACCTCCTTGGTCACCGCATGGAGCGAGACCGCCAGATTGACGCCGATCTCGTTGCCGGCGCGCTCCATCATCGGCACCACGCCCGAGGTCGACAGCGTGACCCGGCGCTTCGACAGCGCGAGCCCGTCGCCGTCCATGACCAGCTTGAGCGCATCGCGGACATTGTCGAAATTATAGAGCGGCTCGCCCATCCCCATCAGCACGATGTTGGTGAGCATCCGGCCCTCGGGCTGCGACGGCCATTCGCCGAGCGCATCGCGCGCCAGCATCACTTGGCCGACGATCTCCGCCGGCACCAGGTTGCGGACCAGCCGCATCGTGCCGGTGTAGCAGAAGCGGCAATTGAGCGTGCAACCGACCTGCGACGAGACGCACAAGGTGCCCCGGTCGGCGTCGGGGATGAACACCATCTCATAATCCTGGCCGTCATCGGTCTTGAGCAGCCATTTGCGGGTGCCGTCGGTCGAAACCTGGGCGAGCACCACCTCGGGCCGCGACACCACGAAGCGCTGGTCGAGCCACGACCGCATGTCCTTGGCGATGTCGCTCATCAGCGCGAAATCGGTCGCACCGCGATGATAGATCCAGTGGAACAGCTGCTTGGCACGCAGCTTCGCCTGCTTCGGCTCGAGCTGCGCGGTCTCGAGCGCCATCCGCAGATCGGCCTTGGACAGGCCGAGCAGATCGATCCGGCCATCGGCGCGCGGCTTGAAGTCGCGCGGCACGGGCACAGGATCGATGTGGCCGGGAATCGGCATGGAGATGGGCTGCGGGTGATTCATCGCCGCCACATAGGCGATTTGGCCGCGAATTTCCACTGGCAGGGCCGCTGCCGGGCAGGTCCGGGCTTGCGCCGGCTATAATAGCCGATAGTTTCGGATCCATATCATCTCAAGTCGTGGGGGGCCTGACTTGTGACACATGGGTTTCGGGCGCTTGCTTTGGGTCTGTTCCTGTTCGGCCTGTCGGCGACCGCGTCGGCAGAGGCCAGGCATTTCGACGGCGCCTATGCCGGCGCGGGGGCGACCTTCGACAATTTCAATCCGACCGGCCCGGGCGCCGGCGGTACCGTCACCGGCGTCGGTGGTTCCATCCTGCTCGGCTATGACCTGTCGTTCGGCGATGCGGGCTTTATCGGGGTCGAGGCCAATGGCGACGTCAGCACCGCCGATGCTGTCGGCATCGCCGCGACCTATGGCGGCGGGGTGTCGCTGCGCGCCGGCTTCGCGGTCAGCGACCATTCGGCGATCTATGTGCGGGCCGGCTATCAGCGCGACCGGGTGGTGTTCACCGGCAACAGCGACTGGGTGGCCGGGCTGCGGCTCGGCGGCGGCGCCGAATTCGGGGTGACCGACCATCTGTCGATCCGCGCCGAATATAATCACCTCAAGCTGCAGCGGAAGCTGAAGAACGACCAGGCCGTGATGGCGCTGATCTACGCGTTTTAGGACTCAGGCCCCTTTCGCGACCTGCGCGGGGCCACCGATCATCGCCTCGGCCCTGACCGTCTCGACCGCATCGGCGACGACGTCTTCCAGATCGCCATATTGACCGACATAGTTGATCGTCCAGCCATGGCCGGTGACCGCATCGGACGGGATGTTCGGCATCGGTATGATCACCGCGCGGCGGCTCGCCTGGACCCGCGGGTCGGCATCGACGATCGCCTGCACCCTCGCCTGAATTTCGCGTCCGGAAACATATTCGGGCATCGCCATTCTCCTTCCGCGGCTCAACGCCCATGCGGTCCGGAAGTTCGATCAGGGCATGAAGTGCGGCGCCACCTGCAAGCCGCCGCGTTCGATCGTCAATTCATTATAGGAGGGCCGGGTCGCACGCGTGCGCTCGGACAGGGTGCCGGCGCCGATCAGCCGCAGCGCGCCGGCCGCGGCCGGCATCTGCGCATCGAACGGATCATGGACATGCCCGCTCAGCACCGCATCGGCCCCCGCCGCGGCCAGCGCCTCGATCGCCCGGGCGCCGCCATGGGTGCGCGCCTTCGACCGCAGATCCTCGCGGTCGGCCAGCGGATGATGGCAGGCGACCAGCGCGAGCGTCCCGGCCGGCTTGCGCCGCAACTGCGCGATCGCCGCGGCCAGGCTCCTCGCGCCGACCGCGCCCCACGACCAGTTGCGCCGCAACTGCGCGCGGGCGGTGGTCTTCAACGGCACCACCATCACCCCGGGAAGCTGGAGCGGTCGCTCGATCCGCCGTTCGAGCTTCTCGAAGCGGCGATAGGGGGTGAGGAAGCGGGCGATCGGATTGAACCAGGGCAGGTCGTGATTGCCGGGTTCGATCGTGATCGGCACGCCGAGCCCTGACAACCAGGCGCTCGCCGCCGCGAACTCGGCCGATCGCGCGTGCATCGTCAGGTCGCCGGTCAGGATGACCGCGTCGGGGCGCGCGGCCGCCACCCGCCCCGCGAACCAGTCGAGCGCGACCGGGTCCTCGCGCCCGAAATGCAGGTCGCTGACGTGGAACAGCCTCGTCATGTCACGGCGGCGATCTGGGTGGTGACGAACCGCAGCCGGCTCATGCCGCGGCGGATGGTGACCGGGCTCGTCAGCTTGACCTCCTCGCCGTCGAACAGCGCATGGATCGCGCGCCCGCCACGCAGCGTCACCTCGGCTGGCCGCGACACCGCGACATCGCGCGCCGATCGCCAATCGCCCGAGAGCCAGCCGAAACCGAGCCGGGCGACCGCCATCCAGCCGCCCAGACCGATCGCCGACACCTCCATCCCCTCGCGATCGGGCATGATCACCACCGCCCGCTGATCGCCGCGCGGGTGGGCACGGCCGTCGAGGCGGACGCCCTTCGCAAAGCTGCGAAGCCAGGCCAGCCGCACCGCGCGGAGGAAGCGTCTGCCATGCCCCGCCCGGGCCGCCTCGCGCGCATGCGCCCAGGCCGCGACCGGTCCGGCGATCAGCGCGACGAAGGCGCGATGCGGCCCCGCCTCGACGAAGGGCAGGCTGATGTCGGCGACAGCGGGCATCGCGGCGCCATGGACGATCGCCCGTGCCTGGGCGTCGCCGTGCAGCAGGCGCGACAGCATGTTCATCGTCCCGCCGGGCAGGATCAGCATCCGGCCCTGCCAATCGTCGAGCGCGCAGGCCGCCGCATTGATCGTGCCGTCACCGGCGAACAGCACCACCATATCGACGCCCGCGGCCATGAGCGCGGAACGCTCGGGAAGCGGCTCGTCGGGGAACAGCGTCCGACCGGCCAGCCGCAACCCGGCTTCTTCGATCGCCGCCTCGATCCCCGCGCATTTCTCGACCGAGGTCGACCCCGATCCGGGATTGGTGATGAGCCAGATCGCCTGCATCCGTCCCTAATGTCAGCCGGTCGTGATGGTTCCGGGTGGCGCGACAACGCCTTGTCGCACCCACGCCACGGAATATCGTTGCGCTGCACTGCACAACCAAAAATTAACCATGGTTCGTGGATATGACGCTCTGGGGATCGCCACGGCGCAGGCTGCACGCGATTCGGGGAATTCGAATATTCGGGGGTAGCGATGCTGTCCGTTCTAGCGTTGATCTACGGTTTTATCGCCATGTTCGTCATCAACAGCCTGAAGCGCAATCGTCGCGAGGAACGGCCCGACGCGCCGATCCTGGCTTTTGCCGGACGCGGACTGATGGCCGCCTCGGCGACCGGTGCGGCGCTGGCCGCCAGCGCCGCGGCCTATGCCTCGCTGATTCACTGACAACCGCCCGACGGGGCTTGTCGCCCTGCCACGCTTTCGGCTATTGGGCGGCCTCCTGAGCGGGCGTAGCATAGTGGTAATGCTCTAGCCTTCCAAGCTAGCTAGGAGGGTTCGATTCCCTTCGCCCGCTCCAGAAACTCCTAAAAATCCGGCTTTTCATAATGTTCGGGCGGGCTCACCAGCTCCATCCGGTCGGCGAGCACCACGCGCAGCGACTTGCGCGACTTCATCCCCGAATACCATTGCCGGGTCTCGTCATGGCCGCGCCAGTCGATCCCACCGAGATAATCGGCGACCGACAGATGCGCGGCACACGCCATGTCGGCAAGGCTGATCAGCGGCCCCGCCATCCAGCGCCGGCTGGCGACCAGATAATCGATATAGTCGAGATGGTCGTTGGCGGCCTTCATCGCATTGCGCAGCGCGCCGGCATCGGGCGAGGCGCGGTGGACGATGCGCTTGATCGCGCGCTCGTTGAGCAGCGGGCCGACGACATCGGCGTAGAATTTCTCGTCGAAATAGGCGACCAGCCGGCGCACCTCAGCCCGCGCGGCGGCGTTGCCGGGGATCATCGCGGTGCGATCGACCGTCTCCTCGATATATTCGGCGATCGCCTTCGAATCGATCAGGGTCACCCCGATCGCGGCGTCGACCATCACCGGGGTCTGGCCGCTCGGATTGAGATCGAGAAACTCGTCGCGCCGGGTCCAGGGCGATTCGCGCACCAGCTCATAGCCGATGCCTTTCTCCTCGAGCTGGAGCCGCACCTTGCGCGAAAAGGGACAAAGCGGAAATTGATAAAGCTGCCACATGGAGCCGACAGCCTATCGCCGCCTGACCCCACTGTCAGCAACAGGAATGATTCCGCCCACAGGAAAAAGTGAGTCCGGCATGCCGCGGAACGCCCTCACGACCGTCATGCCAGCCATTGCGGCATGACGGTCGAAGGTTCGATTACTCCGCCGCGACGACCTCAGCCTCGGCATCGTTGAGCGGATGGCTCAGCCGGCTGAGCATTTCCTTCGGGCAGACCTGCCACATCTTGCCCTGCCAGCGGTCCCAGTCGTCGAGGATCGCATTGGCCCATTTGCTGTCGGTCATCACCGCATGCTCGGCGATCAGCGCCTTACAGCGCTTTTCCCAATAGTCCGAGGCGATACGCTGCCAGACGATGTTTTCGGGATTGGCCTTGCGCGCGAAGCTGCCGTCGGCATCGAGCACGAACGCCATGCCGCCGGTCATGCCGGCCCCGAAATTCTCCCCGACCTCGCCGAGGATCACCGCCATGCCGCCGGTCATATATTCGCAGCCATTGGCGCCGCAGCCTTCGACGACGACGACCGCGCCCGAGTTGCGGACCGCGAAGCGCTCGCCCGCCTGGCCCGCCGCGAACAGCTTGCCCGCGGTCGCGCCGTAGAGGACGGTGTTGCCGATGATCGTGTTCGACTTGGTCACCAGCGGCGACGACACCATCGGCCGCACCGCGATGATCGCGCCCGACAGGCCCTTGCCGACATAGTCGTTGGCGTCGCCGAACACCTCGAGGGTCATGCCCTTGACCCCGAACGCGCCGAGCGACTGGCCGGCGCTGCCGCGCAGCCGGATATGGACATGGCCGTCGGCCAGCGCCGACATGCCGAATCGGTTGGTGATCTCGGCCGAGAAGCGGGTGCCGACCGCGCGGTGGGTGTTGCGCACCGTATAGGTGAGCTGCATCTTCTCGCGCCGCTCGAACACCGCCTTGGCGTCCTCGATCATCTGCGCGTCGAGGCTGTCGGGGACCTCATTGCGGAAGCCCTCGATGTTGAAGCGCCGCTTGTTGGCGGGCGCATCGACCTTGGCGAGGATCGGGTTGAGATCGAGATCGTCGAGATGCTCGGCGCCACGGCTGACCTGGCGGAGCAGCTCGGTGCGGCCGATGATCTCGTCGAGCGAGCGCACGCCGAGCTTGGCGAGAATCTCGCGCACCTCCTCGGCGATGAAGGTCATCAGGTTGATCACCTTCTCGGGCGTACCGACGAACTTCTGCCGCATCTTGTCGTCCTGGGTGCAGACCCCGACCGGGCAGGTGTTCGAATGGCACTGGCGCACCATGATGCAGCCCATCGCGACCAGGCTGAGCGTGCCGATACCGAATTCCTCGGCGCCCAGGATCGCCGCGATGACGATGTCGCGGCCGGTCTTGAGCCCGCCATCGGTGCGCAGCTTCACCCGGTGGCGCAGCCCGTTGAGGGTCAGCACCTGGTTGGTCTCGGTCAGCCCCATCTCCCAGGGGGTGCCGGCATATTTGATCGAGGTCTGCGGCGACGCGCCGGTGCCGCCGACATGGCCCGACACCAGGATCACGTCGGCATGCGCCTTCGCGACGCCGGCCGCGACCGTGCCGATGCCGGCCGAGGAGACCAGCTTGACGCACACTCGCGCGCGCGGGTTGATCTGCTTGAGGTCGTAGATGAGCTGCGCCAGATCCTCGATCGAATAGATGTCGTGATGCGGCGGCGGCGAGATCAGCATCACCCCGGGCGTCGAATGGCGCAGCTTGGCGATCATCTCGGTCACCTTGAAGCCGGGCAGCTGCCCGCCTTCGCCGGGCTTGGCGCCCTGCGCGACCTTGATCTCGAGCTCCTCGGCGGCGCCCAGATATTCGGCGGTGACGCCGAAGCGGCCGCTGGCGATCTGCTTGATCACCGAATTGGCATTGTCGCCGTTCGAATAGGGCTTGTACCGGCTCTTGTCCTCACCGCCCTCGCCCGACACCGCCTTGGCGCCGATCCGGTTCATCGCGATCGCGAGCGTCTCGTGCGCCTCGGGGCTGAGCGCGCCGAGCGACATGCCCGGGGTCACGAAGCGCTTGCGGATCTCGGTGATCGCCTCGACCGAATCGATCGCGATCCCCTCGCGCGCCCAGTTGAATTCGAGCAGGTCGCGCAGATAGACCGGCGGCAGCTCGCGCACCCCGCGCGAGAATTGCAGATAGGTTGAGTAGCTGTCGGTCGCGACCGAGCTTTGCAGCAGGTGCATCAGCTGCGCCGAATAGGCATGGGTCTCGCCGCCGTTGCGCTGGCGGTAGAAGCCGCCGACCGGCAGACTGACGACGACATCGTCATGCGCCGCCTCGTGGCGCAGCATCGCGCTGAGCTGGAGCGAGTTGTAGCCCTCGCCCGAGATCTTCGCCGGCATGCCGGGGAAGAGGTCGTTGACCAGCGCGCGGCTGAGCCCGACCGCCTCGAAATTATAGCCGCCGCGATAGCTGGAGATCACCGCGATCCCCATCTTCGACATGATCTTGAGCAGACCGTCGTCGATCGCCTTGCGCTGGCGCTTGAGCGCCTCGGCCATGCTGATGTCGCCGAACAGGCCGCGGGCGTGGCGATCGGCGATCGCCGCCTCGGCCAGATAAGGGTTCACCGTCGTCGCGCCGACCCCGATCAGCACCGCATAATAATGGGTGTCGAGGCATTCGGCCGAGCGGACGTTGACCGACGCATAGGAGCGCAGGCCGCGGCGGACGAGATGGGTGTGGACCGCGGCAGCGGCGAGCACCATCGCGATCGCGACCCGCTGCGGGCCGACATGCTCATCGGTCAGGAACAGCTCGGTCTTGCCTTCGCGCACCGCGGTCTCGGCCTCGCCGCGCACCCGGGCAATCGCCGAGCGCAGCGCGTCGGGGCCGCCATCGGCGTCGAAGGTGCAGTCGATCTCGGCCGCCTGCGCCCCGAAATGGTTGCGCAGCGCGTGCCAGTCGCGCGAGTGGAGCACCGGGCTGTCGAGCACCAGCACGCCGCTCTGCTGCGCCTCGGTGTCGAGGATGTTGGCGAGATTGCCGAACCGGGTGGTCAGGCTCATCACCCGGGTCTCGCGCAGGCTGTCGATCGGCGGGTTGGTGACCTGGCTGAAATTCTGCCGGAAGAAATGGCTGATCAGCCGCGGCTTGTCCGAAATGACCGCGAGCGGGGCATCGTCGCCCATCGAACCGATCGCTTCCTTGGCGTCCTCGACCTGCGGGGACAGGATCAGCTCCATATCCTCCATGGTCTGGCCGGCGCTGACCTGGCGGCGCAGCAGTTCGGCGCGCTCCCAGCGCGGGACCATGTCCTCGGCCGGCGCCGGCAGATCGGCCAGGGTCAGGAAGTCCTTGACCCATTCGGCATAAGGCTGCTCGGCGGCGATCCGTTCCTTGATCTCGTCGTCGGTGTAGAGCTTGCCCTCCTCGAGATCGATCGCGATCATCTGCCCCGGGCCCATCCGGCCCTTGGCGACGACGGTCGATTCGGGGACGATGACCATGCCGGTCTCGGATCCGACGATCAGCAGATTGTCGGCGGTGCGGGTGGTGCGCAGCGGACGCAGCGCGTTGCGGTCGACGCCCGCCACGACCCAGCGGCCGTCGGTCATCGCCAGCGCGGCTGGGCCGTCCCAAGGCTCCATCACGCTCGCGAAATAGCTGTACATCGCCTTGCGGGCGTCGGGCAGCTCGTCGCTGTTCTGCCACGCCTCGGGCACCAGCATCAGCTTGGCGGTCGGCGCGTCGCGGCCCGAGCGGCAGATCGCCTCGAACACCGCATCGAGCGCGGCGGTGTCCGACGCGCCCGCCGGGATCAGCGGCTTGATCTCTTCCGAATGCTCGCCGAAGGCGAGCGACGCCATCTTGATCTCGTGGCTCTTCATCCAGTTCTTGTTGCCGCGGATCGTGTTGATCTCGCCGTTATGGGCGAGGGTGCGGAACGGCTGGGCCAGCCACCATTGCGGGAAGGTGTTGGTCGAATAGCGCTGATGGAAGATCGCGACCCGGCTGACGAAGCGCTGGTCCTTGAGGTCGGGATAGAAGACCGACAGCTCCTCGGCGAGGAACAGCCCCTTGTAGATGATCGAGCGCGCGCTGAGCGAGCAGATGTAGAAGCCCTGGATCTGGGCCTCGACCACCTTGCGCTCGATCCGGCGGCGGATCAGGTAGAGCTTCTTTTCGAACTCCTCGATCGATGCCTCGTCGGGCAGCGGCCCGGCGATCATGATCTGCTCGATCTCGGGGCGGGTCAGCAAGGCCTTCTCGCCGATCACCGACACGTCGACCGGCACCTGGCGCCAGCCATAGATGGTGTAGCCGAAATCGATGATCTCGCTCTCGACGATCGTGCGGCAATGTTCCTGCGCGCTCAGATCGGTGCGCGGCAGGAAGATCATGCCGACCGCGAGCCGGTTCGGCCGTGGCTTGTGCCCGGCATATTCGATCGCGTCGTCGAAGAAGCGCACCGGCAGGTCGACATGGATGCCGGCGCCGTCGCCGGTCTTGCCGTCGGCATCGACCGCGCCGCGGTGCCAGACCGCCTTCAGCGCGTCGATCGCCGCCGACACCACCCGGCGCGACGGCTTGCCGTCGGTCGCCGCGACCAGGCCGACGCCGCAGGCATCGCCTTCGAACTCGGGCCGGTACATGCCGTCGCGGGCAAGCCGCTCGCGCTCGGAAGCCATCCAGTCATTTTCGGTGTGGCTCATCGTGCCGCTCCCGTTGAAGTCATCATCCCGCGACATCATGCCGCCACCTTTTCGCGCTTCACACCGCCCTTGGCCTTCGCCTTGAGGAAAGCGTGCATCCGATCGGCGACATCGCGCCCATCACGGATCGCCCAGACCACGAGGCTGGCGCCGCGAACGATGTCGCCGGCGGCGAACACACCCTCGACGCTGGTCTGCATCGTCTTGTGGTCGACGCGCAGCGTGCCCCAGCGGGTCACCGACAGGTCGGGCGCGCCGAACATGTGCGGCAGTTCCTCGGGATCGAAGCCGAGCGCCTTGATCACCAGATCGGCCTCGACCCGGAATTCGGTGCCGGGATCGGCCTCGGGCGCGCGGCGGCCGCTGGCGTCGGGCGCACCGAGCCGCATCTTGGTCGCGCGGACGCCGGCAACCCGATCGGTGCCGTCGAACGCCTCGGGCGCCGACAGCCAGACGAACTCGACGCCCTCTTCCTCGGCATTCTTGGTCTCGCGCTGCGAGCCCGGCATATTGGCGCGGTCACGGCGATAGAGGCACTTGACCGTCTTGGCGCCCTGACGGACCGCGGTGCGGACGCAATCCATCGCGGTGTCGCCGCCACCGATCACGACGACGTTGCGGCCGGCGGCGTCGAGCGAGCCGTCATCGAAGTTCGGAACCGCATCGCCGAAGCCCTTGCGGTTCGACGCGATCAGATAATCGAGCGCGTCGACCACCCCCGGCGCGCCGACGCCGGGCGCCTTGATCGCGCGCGGCTTGTAGACCCCGGTCGCGATCAGCAGCGCGTCATGCTTCGCGCGCAGCTCGTCGAGGGTCGCGTCGCGACCGACCTCGAAACCTTCATGGAAGACGATGCCGGCATCCTTCAGCCGCTGCACCCGGCGCATGACGACATGCTTTTCGAGCTTGAAACCGGGAATGCCGTAGGTCAGCAGCCCGCCGGCGCGATCGTGGCGATCATAGACATGGACGTCATATCCGCGCGCGCGCATCAGCTCGGCGGTGGTGAGCCCGGCAGGGCCGGCGCCGATCACGCCGACCGACTGGCCCTTGGCCGGACCGACCCGGACCGGTTCGACCCAGCCATTCTCCCAGGCGGTGTCGGTGATATATTTTTCGACCGACCCGATCGTGACCGCGCCATGGCCCGAAAATTCGATGACGCAATTGCCCTCGCACAGCCGGTCCTGCGGGCAGATGCGGCCGCAGATCTCGGGCATCGTCGAGGTCGCGTTCGACAGCTCATAGGCCTCGCGCAGCCGACCCTCGGTGGTGAGGCGCAGCCAGTCGGGGATATGGTTGTGGAGCGGGCAGTGAGTCGAGCAATAAGGCACGCCGCATTGCGAGCAGCGCGAGGCCTGTTCCTCGGCACCCTCGGACGAGTAGCGCGCGGAAATTTCGGCGAAATCCTCGACGCGCATGCCTGCGTCGCGCTTGGCGGGAAAATCCTGCCCCAGCTGGACGAACTTCAGCATCGGTTCCTTGGCCATCGAAAAGCGCCTCCTCTATGGAAGCTCGCATTTCACAAAAAAGCCCCGGAGTCACGCGCTTTCAACGCAATGAGTAAGACTTACTGACCTATTTTTAGAGTATCTCGCGGTAAATTGTTGCTGCGGCGCGATATCCCGCAAGGCAATCGGTCCGAACCGGACCTATATCGTTTTCAGCGCATGAGCAGCCAGACCAGCGCCGCGCCTCCCGCGACGATTCGATACCAGGCGAACGGCGCGAAACCATGGCGCGTGACGACGGCCATGAACCAGCGAATCACCACGATCGCGACGAGGAACGACACCACGAAGCCGATCCCGATATCGGTCATCTGACCCTGGCCCAGCTCGTGCCGCGCCTTCCACAGCGCCAGCGTCGTCGCGCCAAGCATCGTCGGGATCGCGAGGAAGAAGCTATACTCAGCCGCGACCTTGCGCTCGACCCCCATCAGCAATGCGCCCATGATCGTCGCGCCCGACCGGCTGACCCCCGGGATCATCGAGATGCACTGGACGCAACCGATGCCGAGCGCGGTGCGCCAGCCCATCCCCTCGACGCTGTCGATGGTGATCCGCTTGACCATCGCCTCGATCGCCAGGATCGCGATGCCGCCGACGATCAGCGCGACCGCGACCACGATCGGGGTGGTGAGCAGCGCCTTGATCGCACCATAGGCCACCGCCCCGATGATCGCTGCCGGAAAAAAGCCGAGCAGCACGTTGCGGGTGAACAGCATCGCGTCGCGGTCACGGCGCACCAGCCCGGCGATCACATGCGCGAACCGCGCCCGATAGACGACGACGACCGCCAGGATCGCGCCGAGCTGGATGACGATATCGAAGGTCTCGCTGCCCTGCGGCACGTTGATGATCTGACCGGCCAGGATCAGGTGGCCGGTCGACGATACCGGGATGAACTCGGTCAGCCCCTCGACGATGCCGAGGAGGATCACGGTCAGCAGCGACATTTCCATCGGCGTGGCGGTCAGGCCGGAGTCTTGATGCTGGGCGCGAAGCGGCCATGCGGCCGATACTGGACCAGCCAGCTCGGCGCGACCGCCTCGATCGGCGTCGGCACCAGCCCGAACGCCTCGAACCCGCTGGCGCCCGCGCTCGCGACATTGTCGCTGAGCAGCATCTGCCACTGGTCGCGGGTGATCGGCGCGCCGGGCAGGAAACCGCCGAACGACAGGAGGTTGCCGACGACATCGGGCACGGGCACGAAATTGGGGCTGCGGCCGGTCGCCTTGGCGATCCAGTCCTGCAGCTCCTGCATCGTCAGGACCTCGGGCCCGGCCAGCTCATAGGTCTGGCCGGCATAGGCTTCGGGCTGCAGCGCCGCGGCGGCGATCGCCTTGGCGGCGTCGGCGACCCAGAGCGGCTGGAACTTCACCGATCCGCGCAGCACCGGCACCACCGGCGCCGCCTGCAGGCCGGCGAAGCGATTCACGAACGCGTCCTCCTGACCGAACAGGATCGACGGGCGAATGATCGTCGCCCCGGCATAGGCTTCGCGCGCGGCGGCCTCACCGGCCGCCTTGCTGCGGCCATAAGCCGACGGGCTCTCGGGGTCGGCGCCGATCGCCGACAGCTGGACGAAGGCGCTGGCGCCCACCGCCGTGGCGGCAGCGGCGACATTCGCCGCGCCCTCGCGGTGGACCCGGTCGAAATCACCCTTGAGGATGCCGACGAGGTTGATCACCGAATCGGATCCGATCGCGGCGCGTGCCGCGCTGTCGGCGCGGGTCACGTCCGCGGCGACGAACTGGGTCTGGCCCAGCCCGCCTTGCGGCTTCACGAAAAAGGCGTCGGAGGGTTTGCGTTCGGCGATGCGCACCCGCGCGCCCGCTTTCAACAATTCCTGGGCGACATAGCGCCCCAGAAAACCACCACCGCCAAACAGCGTAACCAGCCGGCTCATCGTCATCGTCCTCGCTTGGGCAATATTTGCCCGCATTGCCCGCCAAGGAAGCTGTTGACAAGGTGCAACCCTCGCCGCTATCCGCCCGGCCTCGCTCCCTGATGCCCAGGTGGTGGAATTGGTAGACGCGCTGGCTTCAGGTGCCAGTGACCGCAAGGTCGTGGAGGTTCGAGTCCTCTCCTGGGCACCATCACCCCGTCCGCAGGGGTCCGCACAAATCCAAAAAATCGATTAAAAGCCGGCCTTTAGCCTGCCCGCTATCCACCTGCGTCCGGGGCCAATTCTTGGCATCCGAGGGGCTTTGGGGGTATAACGAGGGTATCAACCAGCGATGTCGTTGTGGAGATACCCCCATGGCTCTTTCAGCTCTGGCCGTCAGTAAGGCGAAGGCCAAAGACAAGCCCTACAAGCTCGCCGACTCGGGCGGCCTGCATCTTTTGATCACGCCCACCGGCGGTCGGTACTGGCGGCTGAACTACCGTTTCAGCGGCAAATATCGAACGCTTGCGCTCGGCGTCTTCCCAGAAACCGGGCTGGCCGATGCCCGTGCGAAGCGCGACGCCGCGAAGGAGGCGCTCGCGGGCGGGCAGGACCCCGCGGCTCAACGCAAGGCGCAAGAGCGCCAGGAACGGCTTGACCAGTCGTCGTCCTTCAAGACCGTTGCCGAGGAGTGGTTGGTCAAACGCGAGAGGGAAGGCTTGGCCGAGATCACGCTCGCGAAAGCGAAATGGCTTCTCGACTTCGCATATCCTGCGATCGGGGAAAGCAAGATAAGCGAAATCACGACACTGGAACTGCTTGATGTACTCCGGGGCGTCGAAGCGCGCGGACGCTATGAGACAGCGCGCCGACTTCGCAGTATATGCGGTCGCGTCTTTCGCTACGCGATAGCGACTGGCCGTGCTCAACATGATCTCGCTACCGGCCTTCGCGACGCCTTGGTCACACCTAAGGTCACCCATCTCGCGGCAATCACTAATCGCCAGGAAGTCGGGCCGCTCTTGCGCGCCATTGACGGCTTTTCAGGGCATGGGATTACGAAGGCGGCACTTTCCATCGCACCGCATGTCTTCGTCCGCCCGGGCGAGTTACGGCATGCAGAGTGGATCGAGATGGATTTCGACTCGAACGTGTGGAGCATCCCGGCTGATAAAATGAAAATGCGCCGGCCCCATCGCGTTCCTCTTTCCAAGCAAGCGGTCGCGATCCTGCAAGAGGTCCGGTCGCTCACTGGTCGGGGAAATTATGTGTTTCCTGGCTTTCAGTCGGTGAAGCGGCCTATGTCCGAAAACGCCTTGAACGGTGCGCTGAGGCGTCTGGGCTATTCAGGGACCGAGATGACCAGCCACGGCTTCCGCGCCATGGCGAGCACCCTGCTGAACGAAATGGGGAAGTGGCATCCCGACGCTATCGAGCGTCAGCTTGCTCACATAGAAGCAGATGGTGTCCGGCGTGCCTATGCACGCGGCGAATATTGGGACGAACGCGTCCTCATGATGCAGGACTGGTCGGATTTTCTGGATCGTGAGCGCGACCGAAAGTGATTTCCGGATGAGCACGCTTCACGCCGATATGATGAATAGCCACTGATGAAGACGACGGCTCCATCGTTCGAACATTCGAGGCTTGCTGCCCGAAACCGGGCGAAGCCGTCGAGCCACCCATTCCACTGCGCCAACTGTTCCGCGTTCAATGACCGTCCGAATCCAGTCAGGGCTTTGACCCGCAGGCTATTCGCGGTTCCGGTAACTTGCAGACGAACCTTGGCATTGGGCGGGCAAGTATATTCCGCGTCGATTTCAGCCCCCAGCGCGGCGTAGGAGTGGATGATCGGGATCGGCCCGCCTGGCGCCGGCACGAACGGCGCGGCCGCAGCCAATCCGATTGCAAGAAGCAGCGACATCGTCAGTTCCCCAGCTCCGGATAAAATCCGCCGCGCACAGCGGCGGGATAAACGTCATGATCGTTACCAGCTGGCACAGCGGCCGTGTTCTGGACAGCATCATATTCTGAAACATAAGCCCCTGTTGAGTTCCGGTCCGGTCCTTGCAGCGCTTAAAGCGTCGCACGATCATTCCAGTCCGGACCGTTGATTAGGGCTGCAAACCGCGGCCGCAAGCTCATGCTCATCTGAGAGATGGTAAGGTTCAAGAAGGCGCGCTTAACGTCCGCCGGGTCGTTGAATTCTTGTCCGAAAAAGTTGTCGGCGACGGTTAAATAGTGCGCGTGGGCCTTCATCAGTCGGTCCTTTCGGGTCGTGATCGTAGTGTGGCGGCACCGCAGTGCTCAAGGTAGCTTTTTGTCTGAGAGGAACTTCGAAACTGACGATTCCCCTTGGCATTCGGCCGTCGGCGGGCGATTCTTCCAGCATGAGGCCGATCACCGCCAAGGATGTCGAACTGCCCGAAGGCAAGCGCCGCGAACTCGATTTCGTGGTGCAGCTGATCCGCGACGGTTTCGCCGAGGCGATCGCCGGCAAGAAAGCCGAACGCCTCGCCAACGGGCGGCTGCTCAAGATCATCTTGTTCGGATCCTATGCGCGCGGCGACTGGGTCGAGGATCCGGTCGGGCGCTATTTTTCGGACTATGACATCCTCGTCGTCGTCGATGATGAGGATCTGACCGACGTTCCCGAATTCTGGTTGAAGACCGAGGATCGGCTGCTCGATGCGCTGTCCGAAGGGACCTATCTGCGCACCCCGGTCAGCCTGATCTATCACACGCTCGACGATGTGAACGAGAAACTGCGGCTCGGGCGCTACTTCTTCATCGACATCCTGCGCGACGGCATTTCGCTGCTCTCTGAACCGGGCCATCCATTCGCGAAACCCGAGCCCTTGTCGCGGGAGCAAGCGCTGAAAGAGACGCGGGAATATTACGAGGAGTGGTTCGAGAGCGCGGTAAAATTTAAGCGGGCATATGAGTTTTTACGTGGAGACGGTGCGCCAAAAGAGGCCGCCTTCAACCTGCATCAGGCCGCTGAACGCCTCTATCATTGTCTGCTTTTGGTGCGCACTTTGCACAGCCCGAAGACGCACAATCTGAATCGGCTGCGCTCTCAGACCGAGCAGCTCGAGCCCCGTTTGAAGACCGTCTGGCCGGGCGAAAACAAGTTCGAGCGACGCTGCTACGACCTGCTTCGCGCGGCCTATGTGAAGGCGCGATACTCGCGCCAATATCGCATCACCGACGAGGAATTGGCTTGGCTCGGCGAGCGGGTCGAGCTGCTCACGACCATCATCCGCGAGCTGTGCCTGGAGCGGATCGAGACGCTCGCCAAGGCCGCCTAAGCCGGTCAATTTCGCGGCTCTCGCGGCCCACTTCCCCATCCTGATCTGAAATTCTACCGATCGATTTCGGCCGCGCTTTGCGCGGCCCTCCTCATTTCTCACCGGCATTTCTCGACGTCCCGCCGGCAAAAATTGGCGGAATTTTCGCGTCATGGTGCGGACAAGCGGCAGAATGTGGCGGCGGGTGGATGGCGTCCACATCCGTCCATGGCTGTTTGGGCTGCGGTGGAGCGAGGGAGGGGCAGGTAAGGCAAGATAAAGCCGTCCCTCCACGAGGCCCGGAAACGCTGTCTGCACGTCTTCTTTTGTGGAGGCATGGCCGCGACCGAGCCTCCATGCAGTGAGCAAAGGCCGGGATTGCGGGCCTTTCGTTGGAGGCCCTTGAAGGCCGAACTGGCGCTTCCCTCATTGCCGGCCTTGCGGGCGATGACGAGGATCATGCGATGGCGGGCGATGATGATTTCGAGCTGTGGCTGGGGTTCGTCGGCGACAACAGCGGCGGGCAGTCGTTCGTCGGTCGGGTGCGCAAGGCGACCAATCTCGCGGGTGGTGTCGGCCGTGCACGCACCCGCCGTTTCGACGGCAGCCGCATCGGTCGCGGCGCCGGGCTCGGCCGGGTGCTCGGATCATCCGACCGCTTCACCGGCCGGCGCGCGCGGCGGGTCGTGGTCAAGGCGCGGATCGTCAAGCTCGCCGGCACCGGCGCCAAGGGGGCGGTGGCGCATTTGCGGTACCTGCAACGCGACGGCACCACGCGCGACGGCGAACGCGGCACGCTCTACGGGCGCGACGTCGACGTCGCCGATGGCAAGGCGTTCCTCGAACGCGGCCAGGGCGACCGCCACCAGTTCCGCTTCATCGTCGCTGCCGAGGATGGTGCCGAATATGAGGATCTCAAGCCGATGGTCCGCCGGCTGATGGTACAGGCCGAGCAGGATCTCGGGACCAGGCTCGACTGGGTCGCGATCGACCATTTCAACACCGGCCATCCCCACACCCACATCCTGCTGCGGGGTGTCGATGACCGGGGCAAGGATCTGATCATCGCCCGCGAATATATGACCCAGGGCTTTCGGATGCGCGCGACCGAGATCGTCAACGTCGACCTCGGACCACGCACCGACCTCGAGATCATGACCGCGCAGAACCGTGAGATGACCCAGGAGCGTTTCACCTCGATCGACCGCCGGCTGATCGCGGCGATCGACGCCGAGGGGCTGGTGTCGCCTGCCAATCTCGACGGCATCGAACAGTCGCTGCGCGCCGGGCGGCTGCAGGCGCTTGGGCGGATGCAGCTCGCGGTCGAGGAGAGGAAAGGACGCTGGCGGCTCGACGCGCAGCTCGAACCAACGCTCAGGGCGATGGGCAAACGTGGCGACATCATCGCCACCTTGCACGAGCAGATGCGCGCCCACGGGCGCGACGTGTCGCCCACCGACTACGCGGTGTTCGATCCGGCCAGCGGCGCTGCGGCGCCGATCGTCGGCCAGGTCGCGGCGCACGGCCTGTCCGACGAGCATCGCGACCGTCATTATCTGATCGTCGAGGGGGTCGATGGCCGCAGCCATTATGCCGAGATCGGCCTCGCGCCAGCCGAGCCGATCCGCGAGGGCATGATCGTCAGCCTCACCCCACGCCCGATCGCCATCCGTGAGGCCGACCGCACCGTCGCCGAGATCGCCGCCGTCCATGGTGGGCGGTACAGTCTCGATATCCATCTCGACCATTATCCATCGGCAAGCGAGGAGTTCGCCCGGGCGCATGTCCGTCGGCTGGAGACGATCCGCAAAGAAACCGGCGGCGTTGCCCGCGAGCCCGACGGGACCTGGATCATCGCGCCCGACCATCTCGCCAAGGCACTGGCACATGAGCGCAGCCTTGCCGAGCGAGCGCCTGTCGTCATCGCGGCGTTGAGCCCTCAGCCGCTCGACCGGCTCGCAACCCATGATGGTGCGACCTGGCTGGACCGGGAGCTGACCAGTGCCAGCCCGGTGCCGCTCGAGCGCGGCTTCGGCGCGGAAACCCGCGCCGCGCTCTCGCTCAGGCGGCAATGGCTGATCGATCAGCAGCTTGCCGAACAGGATGGCGATCTCATACGCTATCCCGCCAATCTGGTGTCGATGCTGCAGCGGCGCGAACTGCTGCGCGTCGCCGGGCAACTCAGCCAGGAACTCGGGCTCGACTTCACCGAGGTCGGCAAGGGCGCGCGGGTCGAAGGTCGGCTGGCGCGGGCGGTCCAAGTCGGCGACCGGCGCTTCGCGCTGATCGAGAAGAGCCGGGAGTTCTCGCTGCTGCCGTGGAAGCCGGTACTCGAACGGCAGATCGGGAAGGATGTCGGCGGCATCATGCGCGGTGACGATGTCAGCTGGACGATCGGTCGGGGACGCGGGCTCGGCATATCCTGAGGCGCGGGGTGCGTCGGACTGCTTCATAAGCGCACTGTCGACCTTGCCTCTATCGCGGCATTCTTCACGCCATGAAAACCGACAAGATCCGCCACCAATTCTATCTGCCCGATGCGCTGTCGGAGAAGCTCGAACAGCTTTCGGACAAGCCGGGGACATCGAAGACCGCTATCCTGACTGATGCACTGACGGCCTGGCTGGAGCGGCAGGGGGCCAATGAGCTGGATCAGCGCTTCGGTTCGAGGCTCGATCGGCTGGCGCGTGCGCTCGACCGGATCGAACAGCAGAACCGGCTGCTCGCCGAGACGCTCGGCGTGTTCATCCAGCATCAGCTGACGATGGTCGCGCATCAGCCGCCGTTTGATCCGGAGACGGCGCGATTGGGGCGCTCGCGCTATGACGCTTTGATTGATCTGGTAGGGCGCAGGCTAGCGAGGAAGCTGGGGCCGGAAACGAAGCAATGACTGTTCGGCAGATACCCAACGAACCAGCACCGATGCTGGCCCCGCTGACCGTTCGGATTTCCGAGGCCTGTCGGATCACTGGAATTGGCAGGTCGAAGCTTTATGAACTGATCAAGGCTGGCGAGATCCAGACGGTGAAGATCGGGGCCTCGACCTTGGTCAGCATGGACAGCTTGCGGCGTCTGGTTTCGTCTGCCGCGCCGTCGAACTGACGCGACCTTTGGCAAGCTGCTGCCAGCCCGAGCGCTTGAATTTGAGGCGAAGCCGCCATTCCTGGCAAGCTCGGACAACGGCAGCGCCTGCTGTAAGCGGACGTAAGCACGAAGCCAATCGAGCCATTTAATTGCCCTCGACCGCAAATCAGCCTACGCTTTTCAGTCTACCGGTTTCGCGCTCGATCGCTCAGGCGGCTAAAGGTCGCACTCAAATAGCGATCGGATGGGGAGGCGGCCAGAGTTGCGGTCGGAGCTTCCCTGCGCTCGGTAAAAGCCCAACTCGAAATCCGAGGATGGTTTTGTGCCGATCTGAACTATGGTAGCTATTACTTATGCCTGATCCAATGCTGACATCAATTGCCGTGAATTGTATGTGGGGTTTGATAACTGGGCCGGTCGGCAATCGAGCCGATGCAGCAATTGTGCTTGCGGCAAAGAAAGTTCGTGCCACGCTCGGGCGGGCATCCGCCTCTGATAGCCAGCATATTATGCGAGCGACACATACCGCCTATTTAGAAGCAATGAGTGTTATGAATATTGCCTGGAAGGCATTGGCCAACACTAGCGATGATGTCCAGAGCTCAAAGCATCTAGACAAGTTGATATCTCGACCCGATTTTGTTGCGTTTAGGGATGACGGCGAGCATTTTCCCTTGGATGTGACTAATCAAATTATAGAAAAAATGTTCAGTGGCCGGCGTAATATCGAAATTATGGAAGTTAAAAACTCGAATGAGACTTTAAATTCGTACGTCATAAACGATCTTGAAGCTTGGGGGGTCCCGGTCACGCCAAGCCTAAGAATGCTTTTCATCTCAGGTTACCAGGGAAAAAATCCTTGGAATGTCGTATTTGAGGAAAAATTCTTGCACCAGTTTGCAAAAAATTCTGCATTCAGCAGGATTTTTACATTTGAAGCTCTGCAAAATATTAAATCGGATATCAACGATATTGGCGAGAAGGTTAACAGCGTCGGCGACAAAATTATTTCTGTCAAGGAAGATTTGAGCTCGATGACGGAGACGATGCTCTATGAGTTTCAAAAACTCACGGCAAAAATCTCTAAGGATAGTGATATTCCGATATCCGCGGTCGAAGCAGTCGCGAGAGAATTTGGTGATTTTAAAGAGGGCGGTAATTTTCAAGCGCTAGATCGGTTTCTGAGAGATAAGGCTACGGAATATAAATCGCTTCTTAGTAAGATTGAGAATTTAGAATCATCCAGTAATAACGATAGGCAAATTTTTCTGGAGGCTCAGGATGCGCTCAAGCGAGGGGATTTCGCTAGAGCGAACGCAGCATTGGTAACGGCGGAGGAGCAGATAGACCAAGAGATTGATAGCCTTATGCTTCGGAAGGCGGAGCGTCGTGCTCTGCGAGCTGATTCGACAAAATTGTCGGGACAATACCAGGAGGCCGCCAGTCTTTACGACGAGGCTCTGGCAATGATGGAGCTGGCAGACCCATTTGAGAAGGCTGCTTTGCTGTTATCATCTGGCGATGCTTATCGTCAACTAGCTGCTCGGAATGGCGATATTGAGGCTGCGAGACTATCGATATCCAAATTTTCGCGGGCATCAGATTATATTGATCGCGCGCAGAACCCGAAATTCTGGGCTTTTGTCCAACGGCAATTGGGTAATGCATTGCAGCAGGCGGCATTTCTCAGCTCAGAAATCGGCGACTGTGAGAATAGTATCATTGCGCTCAGAAATGCGATCGATGCAATTTCCGAATTAGAAGATGAATTTGAAGAGCGTCAAATTAAATTTGATTTGGCCGCCGCCCTTTCGTTTCTTGGAAAAGAGAAAAAAAGCGGTGATTTGATTCGCCAGGCCATTAAAGAGTTCGAATATTTATTGCATAAGATAGATCGGTTGAATGATGCATCTGAATGGATCTGGACTAATAACAACTTGGCTGTTGCATATTCAGACCTTGCCGAGACTGAAGGTGATTTGGAAAATAGTAGATTAGCTATAAAAATATATAAAGAATCTGTCGAAATATCGTCACAATTCCTGCATGCCCAAGAGTGGGCTCAGGCGTGTAGAAATATTGGCGTTAACTACAGAAATTTAGGTCAAATTGAAAAAAAATCTGAGCTGTTAAGTTTTGGTATAGAATATTACGATATGGCTATGCTGGTTTATATGAAGGATGTTTGGCCCGCGATATGGGTACGGTGCCAGCTAGGCAAGGCAGTATGCCTAGGTAAAATTGGTGACTATCAAAACCGTCCGGATAAGATATTGAGTGCCATATACCTTTCCGAGGAATGTCTAACTTTTTATGACGTAGAAAAGTTCCCGAGCAAATGGCGAGAGGTGGCTGATATAATATTTGAGTTTTGTTTTATATTGGTCAACCCGAGATTCAAAAATGTGGATGGTGCAAATATCGGCATAAAATATGGTAAATTGATTATGGAATATTTTCCGGAAACTCATGACAATCCTTATTTTAGGCGGTATATGGCCAATCTATATCATGCCGGATATTTCTTGGGTGAATCAGTTGAATACAAGATGGCGGGAATTAAAGAATACGAGACGCAGATTGCGTTGATCATCAAAAGCGGGAAAGATTTGCAAATGTGTCTGAGGCTAGAGCTAATTTAGCAGCACTCCGCGGGGAGCGATGAGTTGCCCCGCATGATTAGCGCGCCATACAGTGCGCAAATTGCTGCACGGAGCGCACAGCCGAGCCACTTCTGGTGAGCTAAAAAGTGCCGATTGCTGTTGGTTTATCTGGCATCGCTGGTGCCGCTTTGATACTATTTCCGGGTGACGGATCGAGGCTCTTCCCCCCGTCGATGAGGACGCCCGCATCGCCGAGTTGGAGGCAGCTCTGGCGGCCCGTGACTCGCTGGTCGAGACATTGCGTTTTCCAGCTAGCCCAGCTCCGCGGATCACCTTCGGCCGATCTACGGAAAAGCTGTCTTTTAGATCCAACAGTTCGAACTCACCCTTGAGGAGTTTGAAAGGCGAAGCCGAACTTGCCGACATCCGCAAGGTCCAGGTGGATCAAAGGGAGCCTCGGCGGCGGTCCGCGCCCTACCGGCGCATCCGAGAAGGGTCGCCCAGCCGAGGCCGCTGCAGCGGGGGGGGGGGCGTTGGAGCGCCGAAGCGCGCGCCGCGCAAACCCAAGTCCGTCAAAAGTTAAGCTTCGCTCCCTTGTCGTACTCGCGGGGCGGAATGCTCACTCTTTGAGCCCCGCCGGACCGCGCGGCCGGGGGGGGGCCCTGTTCGTGCGGGTCCGCAGAAATCCGCCCACAGCCCGAACTTCTTGGGCACTCCTTGGGGGCCATCTCAGGCGATGATAGGGCTAAACGTTTGAATTATAATTGAAAGATTTGACCGATTAAATTCCCTTCACCGTCGACATGCTTTGTATCGCATGGCTGAACTCGGCCTACGTGCCATGCCGGCAACGCGACTCATCGAGATGGAATTAGGGCATGCCGACGCTAAAGGTCTTATGCTTGTCCAATGCGAATATGAAACCGTCCGCCGCGCCTACAAGCCTTTAGCAACGCGTCCCCCGCTGCAGCGGACGGCGCTTTCGTCAGCTCCGAAAATCCGGAGGGCCAGAGCCGTTGCTCGAGAGAGGCTGAAAGACTTTCATCCCTATTTCCCAACCACGGCATCCCTGATCAGGCCCAGGAAACCGTTCCAGCCGAATGGGAAATCGCTGATGTCGGTCGCACGGGCGAAGCCGTTATGGATCAGGGTGAGCTTCGTACCGTCGCCGTCAACCTCGAGCAGCCAAGTGATTTTCTGGCCGCCATTGGCAGCGTCGCCACGCCAGTCGGGCCAGTCGGTCACCAGCCGCACATTCTCCTCCATCTCGATGATCCGCGTCGGGCCGCCCTCCACCGTCCGGCCGTCCTGCTCATAGACCCAGCCATAGCTGTAGCGGCCGCCGACGCGCGGCTCGACGCTGGCCTTGCCGAAGGTCCAGGCGTCGAGCAGCGCGGGATCGAGCAGCGCCCTGAAAACCGCGGCGCGCGGCGCGTCGATGTGGATCGACTCGCGGACCTCGGGCGCCGGATCGCTGAAGTCCGGCAGCAATATCCCACGGCCCTCCTCCGCGAGTGTCTTCAGATTGCCGAGATGGAAACGCCACAGATCGTCAATCAGCTCGCGGCCACGCACGATCGGTGGCAGTTCGGGAAAGCTGCACGTCGCCTCGACACGGCATTTTTCGGGCGCGTCGCCGGGGGTTATGGCGATCGCGACATGCCCGGTGACGCCGTGCAGCGGCCAGTCCCAGCCGATTGCGCGATCCTGCTCGAATGCCGTCAAGATCGTCGATGTCGGCGCATAGGCTCCGCGCCCGGCGAAGCTGAAACGACCGCCCAGGCGCGGCGCGAGCTCGACCTCCTCGGCAAACCAGCGACGCAGCTCGATCGGATCGCTGACCATCGCGAACGCCCGCGCCGGCCCGACATCGAGATCGCACCCGTTGACGATGTCCGCTTCAGCTTTTGCCATGTGATCTCTCCTGCGATTCGACGAGATGCTTCAGGGCCACGAGCCGGGCCGCCCAGAATGCGCGATAGGGTTGCAGCCACAGATCGACCCCGGCGAGCGGGGCGGGCTCGAGCATATAGATCCGGCGCCGCCCCTCGCTGTGCTCGCGTACCAGCCCCGCCGATTTCAGGATGCGGACATGTTTGGCGATCGCCGGGCGGCTGACCGGAAAATGCGACGCGATCTCGCCCGCCGCACGCGGCGTCTCGCGCAGCAGGTCAAGGATCGCCCGGCGCGTCGGATCGCCGAGCGCATCGAAGATGACATTATCGGTCAGGGCGATTCGCGTAACCATATGGTTACATATTTCGACTGAAGAGGCGCGTCAATCGGTCGCGCTACGACGACGCGCGCCAGATCCAAGACTGACGGCTATGTCATCGCGCGTTTCCAACTGGTCGAACGAGGTCGGCTAGATCAGATCGTATCTTTGTACCCGCGAATATCGTCCCGCCAACGGCGACCGAATAGCGCCAGATTTCTCCGTCCGGATCCGTCAGAGCTGCCCTGACCATCTTCCAGAGGGGGCCTTGCCCGATAAGCTCGCTGACCGAATGGTCTACCAGAGCGGCGAGCAGCGCTTGTGACCGGCGCAGTTCTGCCGGCTCTTCTCCTCTATAGGCCGTCACGCGTTTCCTTTCCGGGCGTCATCCGGGAGACAAGCGGATTATTGCGTCCACTTCATTACAGTTGACGCCCTGGCCGTTCCCCTCTGTAGCAGCGGTCTTTAGGTCACGAAGGGGGGCGAGCAGTTGAATTCTACTGCGGGCCGGGCCCCGGTCGGGCCGTAAGCGCACGCAGACAGACACCTGCCTGAAGTTGACAGACCTGTTCGGGCGCGCTCCACTTGGATGTGGTCATTGGGGGCAAAACACTGGAACGTGGCGTGCGTGTGATCATCGTCGGCCTTAGGCGAGGCTTCCTGATCGGCGCGTTCTTCACCGCTCTCTTGTTGGGAAGTTGGTGTATCTGGAAAATGCTCGATCCGGCACGGGAGGGCGTTCTGTTTCGCAAAACAGTTGCGTTGTACTGGCGCAGCCCCGTGCGCGAAGCTCGCGACGCCGCTCGCCGTGGGGATTTCCGGCTGGGAATAGCGCACACAATGGGGCCCATGCCGAGCCCCAGTTCCTTACCTGGCGTCCACTGCGCAGTCTGGTTTGTTTCGGCCACCGGCAAAAGGCTCTTTACCAGCGACATGCGCCTCGGTGGGGATGACATGCACGAGGCCGCCGCACTTCGTTTCCTCACCCGCTACAATCAAGCATTGGTCGCCGACCCCGCTTTCCCGTACCCTGAGCTTTGTGCTCGCGAAGGTGCTCATTCCGCTCCGCGCTATATAGGACCCGTCCGAAACTACGGAGAAGCAGCACGCGCAAATGATTTGGACGCGCTGAGACGGCTCGCCGGCGATCATGCGCTGGGCATCAATCATCGCGACATGCTGGGATACACCGCGCTGCAATGGTCCTTGCGAAATCGGCATCGTGAGATCGCGACCAACCTGCTTAAATTGGGGGCGGACCCTAATCTGCGCGCTCCGAACGCTAGCGGTGACACGAGCCTAGGCCCTGCGCCGCTAGCCCGAGCGCTTGTAAACGGCGACGACGAACTCGTCCGTCTTCTGTTGGCGCGAGGAGCGCGAATGAAAGATCAGACCGGGCTCTGCGATTTCGATTACGGCATCGGAACGGATGATCATCGATGTACGTGGGCTGGGTTGGTAGCAAGTCGAAAGCGCCTGCATCTTCTGCCCATCGCTCTTGCGGCGGACGAGAAAGCCTTCCACGATCCTGACGACCCTTCAACCATGTTAACTGGTCGGGATGAGCTCGTCGGCGTGTTTGTTGCCATGGTGCAGAGGAACGATCCGTTTGCACGTAATTTAATCCCTTTCTTGCGCGAAGATCAGCCCAGCTTTCGGGTCGCTTGGCTGCGTGCGCAAAAACGCGAGGATCTGGCCCTCTTATATGCGCGCCAGAATGTGAACCGCCTCGGCTATGCCCAGCCCGAAACGAAGGCACATCAACTCGGACTGCTTCTCAACCCACAGCCCTCGAGCTTCGGCGAACTGCCCGACAACCAACGTTGGCCGGACTCCCCCCCTGAGCCAGGCCGCTCGAAGGCCCTGGCTCTCATAAACGAGGCGGCGCGTCAGCGTGATCAATGGTCACTAGAGAAAATGCTCCAGATAACCGTTGGAGGCGGGTGGGATGAGTTATCGCGCGCGATCCTCAGGGCCGGATTTGATCCACGTCGGGCTCGTCGGCCCGACGTGTTATGGAGCCGCTGGGCAAGTCTCGGGTCGCCTTGTCGACCCACAACCGGAAGATTGCTTGTCAGGGCGGGCTTGCCAATTACGTATCCGCTCAATCCATTGCTTAATGGTGAACCGCCAATGTGGATCATGGCTGCGGGTTGTGCAAATTCTGCCAGTGCACGTGTGCTGGCGATGGCAGCGCCAATGCAATTAGAGTTCATGGAAGAAGACGGCTCGACCCTTGTGGACGTCGCGGAGCAACATCAGCGCCCGCTCATGGCAAGCGCGCTCCGTAGGCTCGGGGTCCGCGCAGGAACCGAGTTAACAGGTAAATTAGCCGCAGCGCGCGCGGCACGGCGGCGCGCCATTGACTGGGACATCGTGCAGAGTGGTGAGGCGCGGTGATGGTCAGTAGGGCCCTCGAACGCCGGGCAGCGTCGATCGGGAACGGCAAGATTCTCCGAAACGGCCGTTCGCTGTCGATAAGCGGAACGACCGACTCTGGTCGATATCGGAAGCCGCGCTCAATCTCGCCGTGACGAAATCGTGGTCGTACAATCCGGCAGTTAGATAGCGACGCCGGGCCATCGCGTTGATCTAGAAAATTCATAAAACGGGGCAAATTCGGGCATCGAACCGTGCAATGATTCCGTTTTGGGGGTATATCGAGGGTACATGCCTCGGCGAGCTCAACATCGTAATGATTTGATTTCAAATAATTAAAACGGATTTGTGAGTCCTCTCCTGGCACCATCATCCTTTCATGGGGTGATCGCGACAATCCCGAAAATCCGCTGATATTCAGGTTTTTCGAGCCGGTTTGCGCCTGCGCGCATAGGCAACCGATGCCGGAATGGTCAGCGAAACCGTCGTTCCCGATCCCGGCGCGCTGCGGATCGACAGGGTCGCGCCCATTCGCTCGGCGCGCTCGCGCATGCCGACCAGCCCGAAATGGCCTTTCTGTTCGGCGACGCGGGCCAGGCGCATGTCGAAACCGATCCCGTCGTCGACAAAATCGAACCGCATCGCCTTGCGGCCGAAGGTCAGGCGAAGCTCGACCAGCTGCGGCCGGGCATGGCGCGCGGCGTTGAACAGCGCCTCGCCGGCGATCCGCACGACCTCCTCGACCACCACCGACCGGAGCGGCCGCGACGTACCGATCGTGCCGACGTCGATTCGGACCTCCGGCGCGAAGGGTTGCAGTTCGGCCAGCTCACAGAGAATCACCTCGAGCGGCCGATCGTCGGACAGCCGCAGGTTGAGCACGCTTTCGCGGCCCTCGGCGAGCAATTGATCGGCCCGGTCGAGCGCGCTTTCGAGCAAGTCCCGAATCGGCTCGCCCGCGGGCAGATCGTCGGCGACGCACTGGAAGCGGATGATCAACCCCTGGACCCCCTGGAGCAGCGTATCGTGAAGCTCGCGCGCGATACGCTCACGCTCATGCGCGCGCTCCTCGACCCGCGACCGCACCTGATAGGCGACCTGGCGCAACCGCAGGCTGTAGATGCCCCATAGCAGGAGGCCCACGCCCAGCACGCAGGCGGCGCGAAATCCCCAGCTCTGGGTCAAGGTCGGCGGGATCGAGAAGGTGACGCCGGCGCCCTGGCGATTCCACAGCCCGTCATTGTTGCTGGCGAGCACCCTGAACCGATAGTCGCCCGGCCCCAGATTGTCATAGGCCGCCACCCGGCGATTGCCCGCCTCGATCCAGCCTTCGTCGCGCCCCTCGAGCCGGTAGCGGAACTGGATCCGGCTGGGGACCGAGAGGCTGAGCGCAGTGTAACCGATCGTCAGGCTGGTAGTGCCCGCCGGCAGCGCGATATCCTGCGGGTGACGGTAGCGGGCGGTCGCGGTCGAGATCGACCGGATCACCACCGGCGGCGCCAGCCGGTTGCGGTGGAGGGTCGCGGGATCGACATAGAGGATGTTGCGCCGGGTGAGGAACCAGAGCCGTCCGTCGCCGCCCACCGCCGCCTGCGCACCCGGAGTCTTTTGCGCGAAGCTGTTGAGGCCGTCGCGAAAGTCGAAAATCTCGTGCAGCAGCGCGCCGCCGCGCCCAAAGGCCACGTCGAGCGCCGCCGACCGCATCCGGACGATCCCGGCATCGCCGATCGTCCAGGTCTCGCCTGCTGCGGTCTGGACGAGGCCGTTGATCGAGGCGAGCCACGGATAGCGGGTCGCGGCGAGGGTCGCGACCGATCCCGCCCGCAGCCGGGCTAACCCCTTCGCCCCGCCGACATAGAGCGCCGACACCCCGCCCGACAGCCCCTCGAGACCACCGACGTCGAAGCGCTCCTTGAAGATCGGCTCGAACGGCGCGGCGGCGAAGCGCGGCGGTTTCGACCGGAACAGGATCGCGGCGCGGCCATCGGGAGCGGGCGCGATATTGGCGGGAATCCCGACGTCGGAGGAAAGGCCGGGCCAGCGATGCCAGACCCCCGCCTGGAACCAGTAGAGCCCCTTGTCGGCGGCGGGCATCCACAGCCGGCCGGCGGCGTCCTCGGCACAGCCATAGGCATTGACGTCGGGCTTGGCGAAGCGGCTGATCGTGGTGCCGGCGATGTGCAGGATCTGGGTGTCGAGCGTCGCCCACACCCCGTTCGCCGAGGCACAGAGCGCGCCCGGCAGGCTCGACGTCTTCACGACCAGCCGGGCGGCCCCCCGCGGGGCGATGCGGTAGATCGCGTCGCTGTCGGAAATATAGACCGCCCCGTCGGGCGCCGCGGCGATCCGATAGCCTTGCGGCGAATTGGCCGGAATGTTCGGCTCGACCACCAGCCCGGCGGGCCGCAGCATATCGAGGCCGAGTTCGCTCCCGATCCACACATCATTTTCGCGATCGACGAACAATGCGTGGGTCTGGTCCGATGTCAGCCCGTCGGCGGCGGTGAAACCGGCGATCCGCGCCTGGTTGCGGTCGACCGAGACTCCGCTGCCGTTCAGATCGGGCGGGATCTGGAAGATGCCGTCGGTCCAGGTCGTGCCCCAGAGCCGCCCGGCCTGGTCGAACAGGATCCGGCTGCCACCGACGGCATCGGCATGAGGGAAGCCGTCCGCGACCTTGTCGGTCCCCCCCGCCTTCGCCCGCGGCCGCAGCAACCGGGTCGAACGCGCGTCCGACACCCAGATCCGCCCCTTCGGATCCTCAGCGAGGCTGGCGCGCGCGGTGATGCGCTCGCCGGTCGGCTCGAACCGGTCCGCGGCGGGGCGCTTGAAGACGATCGTCTCGGCGAGCACCGCCCAGAGCGTGCCGTCGCGCGAGACATGCAGTCCCCAGATGCGTTGGTCGGGCAGCCCCTGCGCCGGCCCGAGTTCGCGCCATCGGCCTTGGGCATAGGCCGCGAGGATGTCGCGGGTGCGCCCACCGCGCGCGACCCAGATGGTGCCGTCCGCGCCTTCGGCCAGCCCGGTCACCTCGCGCGAGGGGTTGGGCATATGCGCATCGACGAGATGGCCGCCGCGATAGACCATCACCCCGCCGCTCCGCGCGAGGCCCGCCCAGAGCGCGCCCGATCGCGCGCCCAATATCTCGGCGACGACCGGATTGGCATCGTCGCGCCGGTCGGGATGGATCTTCTCGAAGGTGACGCCGTCGAAACGGAACAGCCCGTCGACGCTGCCGATCCACAGATAGCCGTCGCGCGACTGGGCGATCGCGTTGATACGGCTCGGCGCGCCGCCCTCGAGCGACCAGCTCATATGCTTGAACGCGCGGATCGGCGGCAGCGCGGCGGCAGTGGCGACACCTGCGGCGAACAACGCGATAACCACAGCGATCAGACGATCAGCCCGCATCCAACCCTGCAGCCCCCGCGCGACATTGCGGCCGATCCCCTAGCATCGCCCCCGGCCGGCGGCGAGCGCCCCGTTCGGGTGGCGGGGTGCGGCGATGCGTCATTTGACGTAGGTCGGTGGCAGGCGCCAAGGCGCATGCAGTTTTCAGCTTTCTCGACACGAACCGGGGCGATGCGACTTTTTCCTGCTTCCTTGGGCCACCTGCTCCGGCGCGAGCCGCTGATCGTCTTCCTGCTGATCGGCGGCGGACTGTTCCTCGCTTATCACCTTCTCCATGCCCGCGACGAACGGATCGAGGTCTCGCACGAGACCCAGGCGGGTCTCGCCGAGGACTATGCGACGCTGTCGGGCCATCGCCCCGACGCCGCCGAGAAGAAGATGGTGACCGACAATTATATCGCCGACGAGCTGCTGTTCCGCGAGGCGGTCAGGCGCGGGGTCCATCTGACCGATCGATCGATCCGCCAGCGGATGATCGACAAGATGCGCTTCCTGACCGTCAAGCAGCCCGCCGATCCGACCGAAGCCCAGCTGCGCAGCTATTATGCGAAACATCCCGGCCTCTACCAGATCGAGCCGAGCATGAGCTTCGACCATGTGTTCTTCGCGCAGCCGCCGAAGAACGATGTCGAAATCCTTGCCCATCTCGACGCCGGCCAGACGGTCGCCGGCGACGATTTCTGGATGGGTCATGCGATGTCGCGCTACGGCGAATCGATGATCAGCAGCATGTTCGGGCTGCCCTTCCTCGACACGCTGCGCAAGGCGCCGACGGCGATGTGGATCGGCCCGGTCAAATCGTCGCGCGGCTGGCATTTCGTCCGGGTCGGCCAGCGTTTCGGCACGACGCGCCGGCCTTATGACGAGGTCCGTGACCAGGTTCGCCAGGACTATCTGACGTCGGCAAGCCAGGCCGCGCTCGCCACCGAGATCGCCCGGCTGAAAAAGGACTATGCGATTGTCGTCGCCCCTTGAGCGATCGGCCGGTTCCGCACGGTTTCCGGCGCGATTCCGCGGCGTACGTCAAATGCCCGATGCCGGGACCGGCATCGCTTCGCTAGCCCTGATGCCGTACCCGTTCCGTGCCCCCTTTCCCGAGCCGAAGACGCCCGCCCCGTAGAGGAGACCCAATGCGAACCGCTCGTTATCCAACGGCTTTCGCCCAGACCGCTATCGCCATATCCGCGCTCGCCCTGCTCGCCGCCTCCGCCTCGGCGGCGCCGCAGGCGGTGTCGGGGCAGGACGCGCAGCCGGCGGGTGTCGACCGCAAGCCCGAAAAGCCCGAACCGATCGAGATTCCGGCCGACCTCCAGGCCAAGCTGTCGACGCTGTCGCCCAAGCAGCTCGACTATGTGAAGAGCGGCAAGAGCCGGCGGATCGTGAAGCCCGAAGCGATGTTCGCGCGCTTCCGCACGCTGAACCCGGCCCAGCTCGCCAGCTATGTCGACGTCATGCTCGGCCTGCAGGACCAGGTCGATTTCAAGCCCGGCCGCGACAAGGGGGTGATCGCGCTCGACAGCAGCTCGCCGAGCTTCAACGCGTGGAAGGTCAAGCGCCCCGCCGCGCTCAACCCCAAGCGCACGCCGGGCCCGATCGCGCTGTCGCGCTATGTCGGCGGCTTCGGATCGGGCTTCGCGACCTTCGCCAATGCGCCGGTCGCGCTGACCCCCGAGGATCTCAAGGCCGGCAAGGTCGACGTCGCGATCGTCGGCGCGCCGCTCGACATGGGTTCGGGCTATCGTGACGCGAAGAACGGCCCGGCGGCGATGCGCACCGCGATGGGCGCGCAGGGGCCGTTCGGCAACGACATGTATTCGATGATCGATCCGGGCCGGGCGATGCGGATCGCCGACTATGGCGACATCGCGATCGACAATCTGAGCACCGAGCGCAGCGTCGACCATGTCCGCGAGGTGGTGCGCGAGATCGCGAAGACCGGGGCGATCCCGATCGTCGTCGGCGGCGACCACAGCCTCGAATATCCCAATGTCGCGGCGATGGCCGACGTCTACGGCAAAGGCAAGATCGGCGTCGTCCATTTCGATTCGCATTATGACGCCGGCAGCGACCGCGTGCATCTGATCGACCATGGCCAGCCGGTCTACCGGGTGCTCCACGAAGGCCATGTGCTCGGCAAGAATTATGTCCAGGTCGGCCTGCGCGCGCGCGGCCCCGACGTCGCCACCTTCAAGTGGATGCGCGAGCAGGGCATGAATTATCACACGATGGTCGAGGTCGAGAAGATCGGCTGGGCCGCGGTGATGGAGAAGGCGGTCGCCGAGGCGAAGCGCAACACCGACAAGATCTGGATCTCGTTCGACGTCGACGTGCTCGACCCGGCCTTCATGCCCGGCACCGGCACCCCGGTTCCGGGTGGGCTGACGATGCGCGAGGCGCAGCCGATCATGCGACGGCTGTGCGCCGAGAACAACGTCGTCGGCATGGATATCGTCGAGGTCGCCCCCTATCTCGACACCAGCTACAAGACCGCGCTCAACAGCGATTTCCTGGTCAATGCCTGCCTCGCCGGCATCGCGATGCGCAAGAAGGGGCTGACCCAGCCGCACTGGCTGAGCCCGCTGTCGTCGAGCGCCAAGGACGAAAGCCCCAAGACCGCCAAGAGCAGCCCCAAGAAGGGAGCCCGCAAATGATCCGCCGCCTGTTCGCCCATGGCCGACGCGGCCAGATTCCGGTCGCCGCCCTGCTTGCCGCGACCTTCCTGTCGACGGCGACGCTGTCCGCCGAGGCCTTGGCCAAGCCGATCGGCTTCGCCGCCGATGTCGCGCCGAAGGTCGAGGCGCTGTCGGCCGACAAGCGCGCCTTCATCTCCGAATCGGACAATCTGCCGCAGTTGATGCTGATCCCGCAGAAGGTCGAGGACGCGTTCCGCACCCGGACCCCGGCCGAGGTCGACGCCTATGTCACCGGACTGATGCAGGTCGTCGCCGACTCGCGCTTTCAGCCCGGAGTCGACAGCGCCGAGATCGCGCTCAACCCGGGCGCCACCGGCTTCAACGGCAGCACGACGCTGAAGCCGGCGCTGTTCGACGAATATCCGCGCGAGCCGGGCCCATTCAGCCTCGACCATTATATGTTCGACAAGGGCGGCGTCCGCACCTTCGCCCATGCGCCGATCGCGCTGCGCAAGGAGGATCTGGTCGCGGGCAAGGTCGAGGTCGCGTTCGTCGGGGTGCCGCTCGATTTCAGCTCGGGCTGGCGCGACGGCAAGCATGGCCCGATGTTCCTGCGCGGATCGGACGGGCTGGTCGGCACCGACATCTATACCGGCATCGATCCCGCGCTGGCGCTACGGCTCGCCGACTTCGGCGATATCTCGATCGATTATATGAGCGTCGAGCGGACGATCGACCATGTCCGCTTCATGATCGGCGACATCGCCTCGACCGGCGCGGTGCCGTTCATCGTCGGCGGCGACCATTCGCTGATGTACCCGGACGTCGCGGCGATGGTCGACGTCTATGGCAAGGGCAAGGTCGGGGTGATCCAGCTCGACGCACATTATGAAGGCGATCAGAAGAGCGAACATCTGATCTCGGACACCCAGGCGGTCCGCCGCCTGATCGGCGACGGCATCATCGCCGGCGGCGACATCGTCCAGGTCGGCCTGCGCGGCGGCGAGGCGAGCACCGCCGATCTCGACCGGATGCGGTCGCAGGGGGTGCGCTTCCACAGCATGGCCGACATCGAGAGGGACGGCTGGCAGAGCGTGGTCAAGAAGGCGCTCGACGAGGTCCGCGCCGGCCCTGACCATCTGTTCATCTCGTTCGACCTGAGCGTCCTCGACCCGGTTTATGCGACCGCGGTCGGCCGGCCCGTCCCGAACGGCCTGACGATGCGCGAAGCGGTGCCGCTGGTGCGGATGCTGTGTTCGCAGAGCAAGGTCGTCGGCTTCGAGGTCCTCGATCCGGCGCCGATCCTCGATACGACCTACAAGACCGCGCAGAACGCCAATTATATCATGCACTCGTGCCTGGCGGGCATCGCCCAGCGCAAGGCGGGGAACTGAGTTTCGGGGCCGGACGGATCGACCGCCCGGTCCCTAGAGTATGTCCTGATCAAATCGATCAGAACATGCTCTAATAGCCTTTGTTTTCCGCATTTTCCGAGCCGTCAGGTGATTCCACCTGACTTGAAAATGCTCTAGCCCCACCGTCTCCCCGGCCTTGTGCCGGGGCCCATGGCTGGTGCGACAAATGCCAGTATCGAAAGCTTGGTGGTCCATCGACATCGGTTGCGTTTGAACCGCAATGCCGGCCTGTGTGGAAATAGCCATGGACCCCGGCACAAGGCCGGGGCGACCCTGAATATCCGGGCTCAGCGCGACGTCGTGCGCACCGCGAACGCGGCGGCGGCGGCGCGGGTCTCGACCCCCAGCTTCTCGAACAAATGCTCGAGATGCTTGTTCACCGTCCGCGGGCTGATCCCCAATATCTCGCTGATCACCCGGTTGGGCTTGCCGTTGCTGATCCACAGCAGCACCTCGGCCTCGCGCGGGGTCAGGTTGTAGCGGGCCTGGAGCCGCTCGATGTCGGCGCTCTGGCCGATCATGTTGAGCCGGACGAGGATCTCGTCGCGTTTCCAGCGCGCGACCAGCAATATCTCGAGGGTCGATCCCGGCAGCTCGATCTTGACGCTGCCACCGCTCGCGACATCGCTCGCGACCAGCCGGGCGATCGCGCCGCCGACCATCGCCGGGACGGTGCCATCCTCCTTCGACCAGGCCGGGTCGAGATCGCTCAGCAATTGTTCGCTATGCGGGGTGCACCAGAGCAGCCCGCCATCTGCATCGACCGCGAGCAGGTGGCGGCCGGTGGCGTCGAGCGCGATCTGGCTGCCATGGGCGATCTTGGCGTTGGCGAGGTGGACCCGCACGCGGGCCAGCAGTTCCTCGACGACGATCGGCTTGCGGACATAGTCGACCCCGCCCGCCTCGAGCGCGTTGACGACATGCTCGCTCTCGGTGAGCCCGGTCATGAAGATCACCGGGATATGCGCCCAGGCGCTGTTGCGCTTGATCGCCCGGGTCGCCTCGAACCCGCCCATGCCGGGCATCACCGCATCCATCAGGATCAGGCTGGGGGTGATATGGTCGAGCAGTTCGATCGCCGCCTCGCCGCTGGTGGCGATCAGCACGGTCATGCCGGCACGATCGATCGTGTCGGTCAGGAACCGCAGCGTCTCGGGCGTGTCGTCGATGACGAGGACGACCTCGCGGGGGGGAAGTTCAGCGGCCATCATCCTGCCTGGTCTTGAGCAATGTCCCGAGTCCCTTGAGATCGAAGCGGTCGAGCAAAGCGAGCAGGTCGCGCGCGAACGGGGCGGTGTCGGGAACCGCGCTCTCCATTTCGCGGATCTTGCCCTCGATGCCGCGGACATGACCGATCCGGACGAGCTGTTCGAGCGCGCTCACGAACGGCCGGGCTTCGGCGGCGAGCGGCGCGGGGACGCCTCCGGCGAGCCCGGTCGATTTCGACGGCGGCGGCTCGCTGCCCGACCATTCGAGCCCGAGCTGGTCGGCGATCGTGTCGAGCAGGGTGTTGAGCTCGACCGGCTTCATCAGGAACATGTCATGCGCTTCATATCCGTCCCCGCCGCGGCGGAATTCATGGGCGTCGGCCGACACCATGACGATCCGCACCGCCGTCCCATGCGCCTCGCGCAGCCGGCGCGCGGTCTCCCAGCCCGATATCCCCGGCATGGTGATGTCGAGCAGCACCAGGTCGGGATGGGTCTGCCCCGCCAGCACCAGCCCGCTCTCGCCGTCGAGCGCGGTATAGACGGTGAAGCCGATCGGTTCGAGCAGGTTGCGCAGCACCGAGATCTGGGTGGGGTCGTCGTCGATCAGCAACACCGACCGGCGATCACCGGCATAGCCGCTGACCGCGTCGCCGCTCGCGCCCTCGGGGACCGCGCTGCCGGCCGCCTGCGACAGCATCAGCCTGATCGTGAAGCTGGTCCCCACGCCGGGTTCGCTCCTGATCTTGATCTCGCCGCCGAGGATCTGGACGAGGGCGTGGGTGATCGACAGCCCCAGCCCGACCCCCTGCTGGCGCTGGACGTTGGGATTGCTGCCCCGCTCGAACGGATCGAAGATCTTCTTGAGATCCTTCGGGTCGATGCCGATGCCGGTGTCGCTGATCTCGAAGGTCGCCAGCTGGCTGCGATATTTGATGCGGAAGGCGACCTCGCCGCGTTCGGTGAACTTGATCGCGTTCGACAGCACGTTGATCAGGATCTGGCGCAGCCGCTTCTGATCGGTGTGGACGAATTCGGGCAGGCGTTCGGGCCGCTCGAAGACGAAGTTGATCCCCTTGGCGTGTGCCTGCGGCCGGAACATGTTGGCGAGCTGGTCGAGGAAGGACGGCAGCCGCACCGTGTCGCGGCTGATCCGCAACACCCCGCTTTCGACCTGCGAGATGTCGAGCAGCCCCTCGACCAGGTTGGTGAGATGTTCCGAGCTGCGCCGGATCACCTTGGCGGCCTCGACCGGCGAGACGTCGCTGCCGCGCTCGAGCAGCTGCGCATAGCCGTAGATCGAATTGAGCGGCGAGCGGATCTCGTGGCTGACATTGACGAGGTAGCGGCTCTTGGCGGCATTGGCGAGTTCGGCGGCCTCCTTCGCCTTCTGGAGCTGGCTGTCGGTGACCTCGTGCGCGGCGATCTCCTCGACCAGCATCTGCAGATGATATTGGGTTTCCTTCATCGCGCCGCGGCGGCTTTCATGCGCGAGCACGATGATCCATGCGGCGATCCCCGCCAGCACGAAGAAGATGAAGAACACGCCGAGCAGCACCGGCCCGATCACCGCGCCGGTGCCGGGATAGCGGCCGACATATTCGGAATAGACGATGTTGAGGACCAGCGCGTTGCACAGGGTGATCAGCGACATCACCCCGATGAAATGGCCGACCGGCGTGTGGACATAGCGGGCGATGCGGTCGGGCAGCAGCCGCTCGAGCCAGTGCGCGACCTGCTCGGCGGCGCGGCTGTTCTCCTTGCAGCGATCGTGGCAGCGCGCCTCGAGCGTGCAGCACAGCGAGCAGATCGGCGCGGCGTAGACCGGGCAATGCGCCATGTCGTGCGGCTGGAAATCATTCTCGCAGATCACGCAGGACAGTGGTTCGCCGTCGGCGGGCAGGCTCGACGCGCGGGCGAGATAATAGCGGCCGCGGGTCGCGAGCGCGATCGCGGGCGCCGCGACGAAGGCGACCGCCAGCCCGATCGCCGGCGCGAACGCCTGCATCAACGCGCCGAGCAGGCCGATATGCGACACTGTCGAGGCGGCGAGCGACAGCGCCATCGCCCCGACCCCTACGGGATTGATGTCGTAGAGATGCGCGCGCTTGAACTCGATTCCCCTGGGCGAGAGGCCGAGCGGCTTCGACACCATCAGGTCGGCCGCCAGCGCGCCGATCCAGCCGGCGGCGGCATTGGCGTAGAGGATCAATATGCCCTCGATCGCGCCGAGGATGCCGACCTCCATCAGCAGCAGCGACAGCAGCACGTTGAAGATCAGCCAGACCACGCGCCCCGGATGGCTGTGGGTCAGCCGCGCGAAGAAGTTCGACCAGGCGATCGAGCCGGCATAGGCGTTGGTGACATTGATCTTGAGCTGGCAGACGATCACGAAGATGCCGGTGATCGCCAGCGCCAGCCCGGGGCGGCTCGTCATCGAGGTGAAGATCGTCAGGAACAGGTCGGTCGGGCTCGCCGCATTCGCAGGCACCACCGCATGGCGCAGCGCATAGTCGGCGAGGAACGAGCCGAGCAGCAGCTTGGTGCCGCCGATCAGCGTCCAGCCGGGCCCGCTGACGATCAGCGACAGCCACCAGCGCCTGGCGCCGGTCTTGGCCTGCGACGGCAGGAAGCGCAGATAATCGGCCTGCTCGCCGATCTGCGGCAGCAGCGACAACAAGGTCGAGAAGGCCAGTCCGAAATAGAGCAGGCTGACGCTGCCGTCGTGGAGGCCGAACTGGCCGGTGAAACTGCTCCACTGCTCGAGCGCGGGCTGGCCGAGCCATAATATATAGGCGATCGGCGCGAGCTGGATCAGCACCCAGACCGGCTGGGTGATCGCCTGGAACCGGGTGATGACGCTCATGCCGTAGAGCGCGATCGGGATCACGACCAGCGAGCTCGCCACATAGGCCAGGCTCATCGGGATGTGGAACATCGCCGCCAACGCGACCGCCATTATGCTCGCCTCGACCGAGAAGAGCAGGAAGGTGAAGGAGGCGTAGATCAGCGAGGTGATCGTCGAGCCGAGATAGCCGAAGCCCGCACCGCGGGTGAGCAGGTCGATGTCGAGTCCCTGCCTGGCCGAATGATAGGCGATCGGAAAGCCGATCACGAACATCAGCACCACCGCCGCGGCGATCGCCGCGACGCTGTTCGAAAAGCCGTAGGCCAGCGTGATCGTGGCGCCGATCGCCTCGCAGGCGAGAAAGGCCGCGGCGCCGGCCGCGGTGTTGGCGACCCGCCCGGCCGACCAGATCCGCGCATGATCGGCGGTATAGCGCAGCGCATAGTCCTCCAGCGTCTGGCTGGCGGCCCATTTGTTATAGAGACGCTTCTCCCGGTAGATATACGCGGGACGGTTCATCCTATCTCCGTGGCTCTGGCAGGCGGCCTGGCTTCGGGACGAAGCCGGCGGCGATCCTGGCGCGGTTATAGTCCCACGGGCGGGTGAACAAGAAATGACCGCAATGGCCGCCCGCGCGCCGGCCAGCCATGCGAGGCGGGCCGTTCGGGGCGGGAGCGAGGCGGAGAGAGGCCATGCCGCCGGTTGTGCGGGCACCCCCGAGTCGCCGACATAGTGTGTTTGACGTATAGGTCAGTCGGCGGTGCGCGACCCCGGTGTCGCCGGATCGCGCACCGATGGATCAGGTGGTCGGCCGCTTGTACGGCTTCGGCCGGGCATAGGCGGGATCGACCTTCTCGACCTTGCCCTCGCGCTCGCCCTTCAACCCGGCTTCGGGCTGCATATGCTCGGTGGTGAGATCGGACAGGAAATTGACCTGCTTGATCCCCTTCTTGCGCATGGCGATGCCGGTCAGGCAGGCATGCATCACGAAATTGGCATTGAGCGCGGTGCGGTAGCTCGGGTCGATCTGCGGCGCGACCTCGACGATCTCGAAGCCGACGATGTCGTTCTCGGCGCACAGCCGGCGCATGATCGGCAGCACCTCGCGCATCGTCAGCCCACCCGGCACCGGGGTCCCGGTCGCCGGCGCGAAGGCGGGGTCGAGCACGTCGACGTCGAAGCTGATGAACAGCTTCTTGCCGCCCTCGCGCGCTTCCTTGAGCGCGCGCTCCATCACCGTCTCCCAGCCGCTCTTCTCGATCTCGGGCATCGCATGATAGCGCACGCCGTTATTGCGCATCCATTCGAAGCCCTCGGCCCCCGGCCAGGGGCCGCGCAGGCCGACCTGGATATAGTTCTTGCCGAGGACATGGCCTTCCTTGACCGCGCGGTAGACCGGGGCGCCATGGGTGATGAAATGGACGCCGCCCTGGCCCGCGTCGAAATGCGAGTCGAAGTGGACGACCCCGAAGCTGCCCTTGCCATGGATGTCGGCGAGGCCGGCAACGTCCGAATATTCGAGACTATGGTCGCCGCCGACGATGAACGGGATCGTCCCGGTCTTCGCGATCTCGGCGACGCGCTCGCGGACATGGTGGACGGTGCGCTCGGTGCTCATATTGTCGACGGCGATGTCGCCATAGTCGACGATGTTGAGCTCCTTCGACGGGTCGACCATCGTGAACATGTCGATGCCGCCCGCGCCGTAGAGATCGCGCAGCGCCTGGGGGCCGCCCCTGGCGCCGCGATAGCCCGATCCCATGTCGAGCGGCGCGCCGACGATCGCGACGTCGACCTTCCCGGCGACCAGGTCCTCGGGATAGATCGCCACCGGCGAATTGGCGAAGGTGGCGATGCCGCCGCGGCCGTTCATATAATAGCTCAGGTTGATCGGACCGGGCTCGCGCGGCAGCGTCAGGATCTTCGGCCGCATCGTCTTCCAGTTGTTGAAACCGGGCTGGCTGGTGTCGAGCGGGATCGACGCCATGTCGGTCTCGGGGTGGAACTTGCCGGCATCGACCACCGACATCATGCCGTCGACATAGGCCTCGATCTCGCCGGAGGTCTTGTTCTGCAGGCGCTGGAACAGCTTGTCGAACGAACCGGCCATGCCCTCGGCCTTGTCCGACAGCAGGAAATCGCGCTTCTCCTTCGACAATTTTGCGATCTTGGGCTCGAGCCAGGCCGGCGGCTTAACATTGTCGGAGCCCAGCGCGATCGTTGCCGAGACGAACGCCACCCCGGCCAGCAACATGCCCGCGACGACAGGTTTGAATTTCATCTGCGATCCCCCGACGACAATGGATTTTCGGGTGCAGGCTAAACGGCGGAAGAGGCCGGCCGATATGGGGCGATTGACGTAGCCGGCCGCCGCGCCGCGGCCGGCGGGCGATGGCATCGCCGCCGCCGTCGCGATGCCCGCGACGGTCGAGGCTACGTCAAATGCCCCATGGCCGCATCCCGGCCCTCCCGCCAGCCTTGGGCGACGAGAGACATGGTCCTCGAACGGCGCCCCGCATCCGGGCCGGGTCGCCCGCGGCATTTCATGGAGAATTTCCCGACGATGTTGCCGCCCTCATGCTGATCGCGTCGACCTTCCTGCTGTGGGTCGTGGTGGCGCTGCTGATCGTCGCAGTGATCGCGCTGGCGCGGCAGATCGAAACGCTGCGCGAAGGATCCGCCCATCCGAACGCCGCTTATGGCCCGCAGGCCGGCGACGTCGCGCCGATGGTCGCCGGCGCGGGCATCACCGGAGGAGTGATCAGCGTCGGTGGCCGCGCGCACGACGGGCAGCCATCCTTGCTGCTGTTCGTCGCCCCCGATTGCACCCCGTGCCGGAAGATCGTGCCGGTCGCGATGGTGCTCGCGCGCGCCGAGGGGTTGCGGCTGGTCTTCGTCGGCGATGGCCGGGGCGACGGATATGGCGCGATGGTGAAACGCTACCGGATGGATGGCTTCGATTTCGCGCTCAGCGCGCAGATCGGCAAGGCCTATCGGATCGCCCGGCTGCCGACCGCGGCGCTGATCGCACCCAACGGCGTGCTGGGCGCGATCGGTCAGGTCGACCGGCGCGAGGATCTGCATAATCTGATCGTCGCGGGCAAAGCCCATGCCGATGCCGCGCGGGCCGCCGAACGGTCACGCGACGCCGATGGCGACGATCGGATCGCATCGATCGAGGCCGCACGCGGATAGCGGTCGCGCGGCCCCGATCAAGGGTCGCACCATCTCTCAGAACCTCATTCCAACGCATGTCACCGAATGGCGAATCGCCGGCATCGGCGGGCCACCCAAGCGCATAACCCCGAAATAATCTTATTAAAGTCAGACTGTTAATCGATACGTGCCCGCATACGTCAAACGCCCCATAGGCACGGAGGGGGGGTATCCGCACCCTTGCGAGGCTCCTGATGCACGGGTCGATCCCGCGGCCTGCGGCATCGAATGGCGACACGCGAAGATCGCCTGGGTGGGAGCGGCGAGGACGCCGATCCGGCACGGAATCACAAAAAAGGGGGAATCATGTTGCGCCGATCCTTGAAGAGCTATGCCCTGTTGTCCGCCACCGCCCTGGCCAGCACCCTGTCCATTTCGGCCCATGCCCAGACGATCGCCCCGGCCGAAGCCGCCGCCGACGCCGGTGACGGCGACGCCATCATCGTCACCGGCACGCGCCGCTCGGTTTCGCTGCAGGACGCGCCGATCAACATCGCCGCGCTGTCGTCCGAGCAGATCGAATCGAAGGGCATCGCCGACATTCGCGATCTCGCCAACTTCACCCCCGGCGTCACCGTGCTCGACACCGGTTCGCGCAGCGCCAGCAAGATCGTCCTGCGCGGCCTGTCGGCCAACGACACCGGTATCGGCGGCAGCAACAACGAGAATGCGGTCGCGACCTATCTCGGCGAAGTCCCGCTCTACCTCGACTTCAAGTTGCTCGACATCGACCGGGTCGAAGTGCTGCTCGGGCCGCAGGGCACGCTGTACGGCGCCGGCACGCTGGCCGGCGCGATCCGCTATATCCCCAAGCGCCCGAACGCCAGCCAGGTCGAAGGCTATGTCCATCTGCGCAGCTCGACCACCGCGCACAGCGCCGACATCGGCTATACCGGCGACGCCGCGTTCAACATCCCGATCGTCGCCGACCATGTCGCGTTGCGTTCGGTCATCGGCTACACGTTCGAACCGGGCTTCATCGACTATAATTATGTGCTGAAGTCGCCCGGCGTCTCGCTGCCGCAGCCGGGCACGCTGTCGCTCGGCACCGATGCCCAGCAGGCCGCGAATTTCGAAAAGCACAAGGACGCCAATTTCGAACGTACCCTCACCAGCCGCAACACGCTGCTGCTGCAGGCGAACGACGATCTGAAGGCCTATCTGACCTATGCCTATCAGCTCACCAAGACCGACGGCTATCAGTCGAACAGCGCCGGCGTGCTCGGCACCGGCAAATATGAGCGCGCCTCGCGCTATCTCGAGCCGTCGCGCCGCGAGTCGCATCTCGTCTCGCTCGAACTGAACGCCAATCTGTTCGACTTCGCGAACCTCGTCTCGTCGACCGCCTACACCAAGCAGAAGATCACCAGCACCACCGACAACACCGATCTGCTGCTCGATCTCGATTATGACTATGAGCTGTTCCCGGCCTTCTCGTCCTATGCGCCGTCGGACATCACCTACAAGCAGTTCAACCAGGAAATCCGCCTGGTGTCGGCACATGGCGGACCGTTCAGCTGGGTGCTCGGCGGCTTCTACAACCAGTTCAAGAACGACCAGGTCCGCAACGAATATACGCCCGGCTATGCGGCCTATGCGAAGATCAACCGTCCCGACGATCTCGAATATATCTCGTTCGTGAATTCGAAGACCACCGAGAAGGCGATCTTCGGCGAGGGCACCTATCAGATCACCCCGAAATGGCAGGTCACCGCCGGCGGCCGCTATTTCAAATATGAAGCCGACGTGACCGGCGGCACCGACACGCCGTTCACCAGCGGCGGACGTCGCCGTACCCCCTATCCGCTGATCCAGTTCGATCCCACCCGGGTCCGTTCGGGCAGCACCAGCGATGACGGCTTCGTCTGGAAGCTCAACAGCTCGTACAAGATCAGCGACGAACTGATGACCTATGTCACCTTCAGCAAGGGCTACCGCATTGGCGGCGTCAATCGCGTCGCACCCTGCGTCCAGCCGCTGCCCGCCGGCCAGAATGTCTGCGCGCTGCCCGACGAACTCGTCTACGGACCCGACAAGACCAAGAATCTCGAACTCGGCGTCCGCTACAGCCTGTTCGATCGCAAGCTGACCGGCTCGCTGGCGGTCTATCATATCGACTGGGACGGCATCCAGGTCGGCAGCCGCACCATCAACGGCGCGGTCGGGATCACCGCCAACGCCGCCAAGGCGGTGTCGAAGGGCATCGAATCGAACCTGACGGTGCGGCCGATCGACCATCTCGAAATCCAGGGCACCTATTCGTACAACGACGTCCACCTGACCGCGGTCGCACCGGGCATCGTCGTCACGAACGCCGGCCGGGTCGACGGGCAAAAGGGCGATCGCCTGCCAGGTTCGCCCAAGAATTCGGGATCGCTTGGCGCCACCTATACGGTGCCGTTCGAATCCGGCGCCGATCTCAAGCTGAACTGGACCGCCGCCTATCGCGGTGGCGTTCTGACCCGCATCGGCGGCCGCGGCTTCGGCGAGCGGATCCCGGCCTATGTCACCCATCGCGTGGCGGCGACCTACGCCACCGACAAATGGGACGTCAGCCTGTTCGCCAACAATCTGTTCGACAAATATGCGGTGACCTCGGTCGGCCAGACCAAGGAACAGATCGGCGTCAACGATGGTGTCGTCCTGCGCTATTATTCGAAGTCGGTGATCCGGCCGCGGGTGCTCGGCGTCGAAACCCGCTTCCGCTTCTGATCGCTCGATCGGCAGCCTTCCGTTTCACTGGTGGCCGCTCCTTCGGGAGCGGCCATTTTTTGTGCGGCGGGCGGAAAGGCGATCGGCATAGGCATCGGACGGCGTGCTTCATCAGCACGGATCAATCGATGTTGACGCCCTGTTCGATCAGGAAACGGCGGACGGGCTCGAGCTGGGCGGCATAGGCACGCCATTGCTGGACGGCGTCGCGGTAGAGCGGACGGCGCACCTGCGCGGCGCTCGGCGTGGCGACCGGCGCACGATTGGCATGGAAGTCGAGGCAGGTCGCGTCCCAGGGAAGCCCGACATGGTCGAGCAGGCGGCGCGTCTGCCCCTCCTGATCGTCGACCAGCGTCTCATAGCCGAATTCGAGCACCCGGCCGGGCAGTCGGTGGCGCCAATAGGCGATGAGTTCATCGAACAGCAGATAGAAACGCGCGGTGTCGATCAGGTCGTGGCTATAGGCATAATAGCTCGACGTTGTGGCGAACAGATTCTTGAAGTTGCTCCAGATGCTGTCCATCGGATTGCGGCGCAGGCAGACGATGCGGGCGTTGGGCAGCGCCCGGGCGATATAGCCGATATAGAGGAAATTCAGCGGCAGCTTGTCGACGAACCGGCCCGCCTGGGCACCTTCGTGCTGGCGCGCGCGCTGCATATAGGCGCGGCCGACCGCATCGGGCGACAGGGCGCCTGCCGCCACGATCGTCGCTTCGTCGAGCACCAGGCGCGAGGGGGTCTGGGCGAGCCGCTTGATCGACAGCGGCATCGCCTGCAATTCGCCGGCAGACCGCACCTCGGGATGCGACGACAATATGCGATCGACCAGGGTGGTGCCGGTGCGCGGCATCCCGACCACGAAGATCGGCGCGTCGTCGACGGCGCTGTTACCGGCGAAATAACCGGGCCGTTCGAAACCGGCGCGGATCGCCCGCGCATTGCGGGCGTCGCCGTCGATCGTGAAACCGGTTCGCTGCTTGTGCGCGCGGTTGCCGGTGTCGAGATGGCGGAACGCCGCCTCGGGATTGCCGAGGTCCTGATATTCCTTGGCGGCGGCATAATGGATGCGCAGCCGGTCGGTCGGATCGGAGGTCGCAGCGAGCGCATTTTCGAGCCGGGCGACATGATTGGCATCGGCACCATGCCGGCGCAGTCCGGCGAGGCCGAAATGCGCGCGACCATGGGTGGGATCGCAGGCAAGGATGGCTTCATATTGCGCTTCGGCTTCGGCGGTCCGATCGAAAAAGCCATAGGTGCTGGCGAGGTTGAAGCGATAGTCGACATTGTCGGGCGCCGCGGCCACCGCACGCTCGAACAGCGGCAACGCGGCGGCATGATCGCCGAGCCGTGTATAGACGCAACCGATCGTGTCGATCGTCATCGGATCGGCACCCGCCGCCTGCACCGCGGCACGATCGGCCGCGGCCCGGGCGTCGGCTTCGCGGCGCGCCAAGCTGAGCAGACGGCCATGCTGGGCAAGATATTCGGCGTTGCCGGCATCGAGCGCCACCGCCTGTTCGACCGACTGCAGCGCCGCCGCGATCCGGCCGCCTTCGGCCATCGCGATGCCGAGCAGGAAATGCGCCTCGGCGTCGCACGGGTTGACCGACAGACGCTGGGTGGCGATCCGCGCGCACCCGCCGAGATCGCCTTTGGCCAGCGCCGCGCGTGCCGGGTTCACGCCACGAAGCTCATAACCCGTTCGACCGTCCAGAAGGCGCCGATGATGCCGACCCCGTAGAGCGCCGCCTGCCGCACCGGCTGCGAGAGCGACAGCGATCTGAGTCCGAGCATGATCATCGTCACCATGCCGACGAAGATCAGCTGGCCGATCTCGACCCCGACGTTGAAGAAGACCAGGCTCGGCAGGCGCTCGCCCTGCGACACGCCGAGTTCGCTGAGCGCGCTGGCGAAGCCCAGGCCATGGAGCAGTCCGAACATCGACACCACCGCAGCGCGGCGGCGCTGGGTACCCCTGCCGGCCGCCTCGCCGCGCGAGAGCAGCGCCTCGCGTGCCATGAATGCGATCGACAGCGCGATCGACGCCTCGACCGGCGGTATCGGCACCTGGACGACCTCGAAAAAGGCCAAAGCCAGCGAGATCGAATGGCCGATCGTGAACGCCGTCACCAGCCCGATCAGCTCGCGGCCGCGCGCGAGCAGGCACAGGCAGAGCACGAAGGAAAGATGGTCCCAGCCCATCCAGATGTGGAAGATGCCCTGCACGATGAAATCGCGCGCGATCTCGAGCAGCGGCCGGTCGACAGCGGCGGTCTCGCCGACCGGAACGGTCACCCCGTCGGCATCGCCCGACAGGCTGCGGTCGACCTGCGCCCCCATGACGTTGGTGACGAAATTGGCGCCGTCGACCTTCCACGGGGTCCGGACGACATCGGTCGAACGGAACGGGCGATCGCAACCGATCTCGAACGCATATTGGGCGCGCCCGCCCGCGGTCTGGCGGCTCGACGAGATCTGCCGGCAGCCTTCGGGCCAGACCGGCGCCGCCGCGGACTGCACCGTCTCGGGCACCGCGGCGGTGAATTCATAGCTGTTGGGTTCTTCGCCATGCGACAGGCCGAAATCGGCCGAAAGGAAGATGTCGGCGCGCACGGGAGCCGCCATCATCGCCACCATGAAGAGGGCGATCGCCCAGCAGCCGCGCATCGCCGTCATCCTAGCGATCGATCTGAACATCATATCGGGTCTCGAGCCTGGCGATTTCGCTGTCGATGACGCGGCCGGTCTGGGCCATCATATAATCCTGCCGCACCTGATCGCGGACGTCGCGATAGGGCAGCAGCGACGATCCGATGCTTTCGTCGCGGCGCACGAAATGCCAGCCGCGCGCCGACCGGACCGGACCGATCCACCGGCCCTGCGGCGCCGTGCGCAGCCGGTCGAGAAAGGCCTGTCCGAAGATGCCGCGCACCATGCTTTCGCCATAGCGCGGGAAATCATGGCCCAGCCAGAAATCGTCGCCGCGCACCGCCGCACCCCGTTCGAGCTGCGCCAGGATCGGCACCGGGTCGGCAGGCGTCGCCGCGAAGAAAAGCTGCGCGAAGCTGAGCCTGGGCTCGGCCTGATAACGGTCGAGATGGTCCGAATAATAATCGACAAGCTGTTCCTCGCGCGGCTCGGGCGGTGCGCCCGCCACCAGATAGCGGACCTTGTCGGTCAGCCGCTTGCGGGTCTGGGCGTCGGTCAGGTGCATGCCGCGGTCGATCGCCTCGTGGAACAGCAGCTCGTCGGTGATATAATCCTTGCGCAGCCTGGCGCGATCGGCGGCGTTCGCCTTGCGACCCGAGACCGTCTCGAAATCCTGGACGAGCGCGCTTTCGACCTGGGCGGTGTAGTGGACGACCGGCTTACGCCGCGCCTCGATCGCGTGATAGGCGGCGAAGATGCCGCCGCCGACCAGCACGAAGGCGAGCAGCGGATCGCGGAGGATCGCGCCCAGCTTCGCGCGCATCGAAAGCCGCGCGCGCACCGCCGCGCCACCTCCGCCTGCCATCCACTGCTCGCCAAGATCCGGCTTCACCGTCTTCCCCCGAAGGCCCGTCGTCATGGCCGGGAAGACCATGTCCGCACCGATCCTATCGATGTCGCCCGGGGGCCGCCTACGTCAATTGACGTACGCCGTGCGCGCCGGTTCAGCGCGGCTGGGCGATCGCCGCGACCAGCGTCTGCGGCACGTCGGGCCGCGGTGGCGGGACGATCTGGTTGCCCATCGGCCGGTCGAGCGCGGCCAGCGCGCTCTTGACCGCCTCGGTCGCGTTCAGTCCCGATTGCCAGGGTGAGGCCGGGTTGGTGCTGTGTCAGGCGTGCGGCACGACCAGATCCGACCGGATATCGGGCCGCGAATTGAGCGCCCCGAGGAGATCATATTCGCCGGTCACGTCGAACACGCGCCGGCAATCCTCGGGCATGCCGACCTTCGCGCACAGGGTGACGATCCGGTGGCTCGTGCCGACTGCGGCGATCCGCACCGGATCGCGCGCCTTGAGCCAGTAGAGCGCCTCCGACAGCACCAGATTGCCCTTCGAATGGCCAACCAGCAGATCGAAACCGAAGGCGGGATCGCCGAGCAGATCCGCCACCGCCGCGGTGTCGGGGCTCAGCCGGATCGTGGCGACGCCATCGATCGCCTCGATCAGTTGCTCGACCGGTTCGGTCAGCGTCTGGGTGACCCGGTCGAGCCCGTCGAACATATGGCGCAGGCTGTTGAGCGCCCCGAACCAGAACCAGCCGCCGAGCGCCTCGGTCAGCACGTCGGAAAAGCCGTAGCCCGACACCACCGCGACGACATTCTCATCCCGCGCATCGGCGACGTTGCGCGCGAGCGCGGCGGCGCCCAGCGCCGAACTGCCGACCCCGGCGACCGCGATCGCCTTCGCCGAGAGATCGCCCGATGCCCGGAAGGCCGCGAGATCCTCGAAGACGGTCAGCGTGCCTCGCCCGGTCGGCGGCACCAGCAGGATCGCGCCTTCATGCGCGAACCAGGGTGCCAGCGACTCGGCCTCGACATCCGATATCGCACCGACATCGTAGAAGACGGTGTCGAGCAGCGCGTTGCGCCGGCGCAGCAGTTCGAGCGGCGCGGTCCGGACCGGGTTGCCGAGCAGTCGCGCCGGCAGCACCGCCGCCCGCGCGGCGCTCAGCGCGGCATAGCTTGCGAACCCCCGATCGATCTCGCCATCCATCCCGGTTCACCGTCGACTCCGTACAGGCGTCAGGGATGATGCGGGACGACCGCCGATCGCACAAGCCGGGAGAATGCGCGCTCAGGCGGCGCCGAACAGTTCCTCGAACAAGGCGAGCATCTCACGCCACGACCGCGCGTCGGCGGTGGCGTCATAGCGGGCGAAATGCGGCTGGCCGCGCGAGTCCGCTTCGGGGTTGGTGAAGCTGTGCACCGCCTTGCCATAGACGTTCATCTGCCAGTCGACTCCGCCGGCGCGCATCTCCTCTTCGAACGCGTTGCGCCGGTCGGCGCCGATCATCGGATCGTCGGCGCCGATGCAGACCAGAACCTTGCCCCGGATATTCTTCGCGTCGTCGGGCGCGGCGGTGGCGAGGCCGCTGTGGAAGCCGACCGTCGCGGCGACCGGATGGCCGCCGCGCGCCAGCTCGAGCGCCATCGTGCCCCCGAAACAATAGCCGATCGCCGCGATCCGGGCCGGATCGACCTCGGGCCTGGCCAGCAGCGCGTCGAGCCCGCCTTTGGCGCGATCACGGATCCGCTGCGGCGCGCTGCCGAGCGCCCCGAGCAGCGCCGTCACCTCGGCCATGTCCTCGATCAGGCGGCTGTCGCCGTGCAGATCGCAGGCCAGCGTCACATAGCCGCGTTCGGCCAGCCGCCGCGCGCGATCGCGGGCATGGTCGCCCAGCCCGAACGCCTCGGGAAAGACGAGGATGCCGGGGCGCGGGCCCGATCGATCGGAATCGAGATAGAGGTCGCTGCGCATCGCGCAGCCGTCCGCCTCGTAGCGCAATGTCTCGCTGTGCATCGGCATCTCCTGCTCCACTGTCCTTTGCTCCGGTACAGCATGGCCGGGGCGCCGCCGCCAGACCCGCCGCCGGCCATCGCCGCCGCGATTGACAGGCTTTCTCGGCGGCCCATAACCAGGGGCATAAACATAGCGAGGGGATGCGCCCGGCCGTCGGCCGGGGCGTGAGGGGATCACCGCATCGGCGGGATCCCGCAGCGGAGGGGGAAAGCAGCGATGGCACGTTTCGCAGGCAAGGTGGCGATCGTCACCGGGGCGAGCACCGGGCTCGGCCCGGTCATGGCGAAGATGCTCGCCGACGAGGGCGCGCGGGTGGTGCTGGCGGCGCGGCGGCGCGATCTGGTCGAGGCGGCCGCGGCCGAAATCGGCGAGGCGGCGATCGCGGTCCAGGCCGACGTCACCAGCGAACAGGATGTCGAGGCGATGGTCGAGGCGGCGATGCGCCGCTGGGGCCAGGTCGACATCATGATGAACAACGCCGCCGCGCCGGGGCAGGACAGGTTCATCTGGGAGCAGACGCTCGACAACTGGAACGCGACGATCGGCATCGACCTGACCGCGGCGATGCTGTGCAGCCGCGAGGTGCTGCGCCGCTCGATGATCGACCGCAAGACCGGGGTGATCCTCAACTTCTCCTCGACCGCCGGCTGGAACGGCATGCCGCGCAAGAGCCATTATTGCGCGGCCAAGGCGGGACTGCGCACGCTGACCAAGGTCATCGCGATGGAGGTCGGCGGCTATGGCATACGCTGCAACTGCGTGGTGCCCGGACAGATCGACACCCAGTTGCTCCGCAGCTGGCTCGAGCGCACCGCGCAGGAAGAGGGGATCAGCTATGACGAGAAGCGCGCGCAGAGCATGGCCGGCGCCGCGCTACCGACGATGAGCAGCACCAAGGACGTCGCCAATCTGGCGCTGTTCCTTGCCTCGGATGCCGCGCGGACGATCACCGGCCAGTCGATCAACGTCGATGCCGGCGCGGTCATGACCGGCTAGAGCAGCAAGTCTTAGCCTTCGTTCGACGGAAACAGCCCCGCCTCGAATGCGATCCGCAGCGCGTCGGGCAGCGAGGTGACGCCCAACCGGTCCATCATATGCGCCCGGTGCATCTCGACGGTGCGCGCGCTCAGCCCGAGATCGTGCGCGAGCACCTTGTTCGATCGCCCGGTCATCAGCCCGATCAGCACGTCACGTTCGCGCGGGGAAAGTTTGGCGACGCTCTGCCGCGCCTGTTCGTGGCGCTTGAACGACGGCTCCTCGGCCTCGATCTCGGCGAAGATCCGACTCAGGATCGCCAGGATCTGGCCGTCGTCGAACGGCTTTTCGACGAAATCGCTCGCGCCCAGTTTCATCGCCTGGACCGCGGTGCCGACATCGGCATGGCCGGTCACGATCACCGCGCGCACCAGATGGGTGCGGTGGGCGAGCGATTCGAGGATCTCGAGCCCGTCCATCCCGGACAGGCGCAGATCGAGCAGCACGCAGCCGGCGTCGAGACCGCCTATAGCGTCGAGAAACGCGCGCCCATCGGCAAACAGATGCGGCACATAGCCGTTCGCCCGCAGCAAAACGCCGAGCGACCGCCGAACATCGCTGTCGTCATCGACGATGTGGACGAGGCGCCGCGCGGGCATCGACTTCTCCGGGATATTACTAGGTAGAATGTTATATTGCATCGCACCGCAAGTATCGACGGGGCCATACGGTATAATACCCGTATGGTTTCCAGCATCTTAGCGACCCTATTTTTTCGGACTGGGGAGGGGATGGTCCGCTGGGAGCCGCCGATGGCGGATTTTGGCGGAAAGGCCAACAGCAGGAGGCTCTATGCCCGCGACCCTCGCCCGCTCGTCCCGCCTCCGCACCTTCGAGGTCGACGCCAGCTTGCCGTTGCTGTCGAGCGCGCTCGGCCCCGCCTTCATCAGCCATGTCGGCCATGACGATGGCCGCGCCGCCACGACCGAGGTCACGATCCACCACGTCGCGATCGACGGCGTACGGGCCAGCTATGGCGCGGCCAGCGCGCTGGTCGGCCGGCGGGTGCTGGTCGACATGCCGCTGACCGGCCGGCGCGAGGCCGAGGTCCGCTGGCAGAAGGACGATGTCGTCGGCTGTCGCTTCGTCACGGCCCGTCCGGTGAGCGACGAGCCGGCCGATCCCGCGCCGACCACCGAGACCGAGATCGAAGATCAGGCGCGCGCCATGCCCGAACGCCCGGTCGAAATCAGACTGGCCGTCATCGAGGACGAACAGCGCCGCGCGGCCGCGCTCTGGATTCCCGTCGTCACCTTCTTTCTCGGCGTCGTCACCTGCCTGTTCGCGATGGCGATCCTCGATCGATTGTTCGACTGGCGGCTGTGAGGTCGGTACCCCCCGCTATCGGCGCGCCGCGCCCAGTTCCTTGTTGAGATAGACCGTCACCATCGCCGCGCGCCGCGCATCCTCGACCCGATCGGCGCCGGCCGCGTGCCCGCCCTCGATCGCCTCCGAATAATAGAAGCCATCGCCGAGCTGTTCGAGCTTCGCCGCGAATTTGCGGGCATGTCCCGGATGGACGCGGTCGTCCTTGGTCGAGGTGTAGATGAACGGTTTCGGATAGCGCACCCCGGCCTTCAGATTCTGATAGGGCGAGTAGCGCGAGATGAACGCCCAGTCGGCCGGCTTGTCGGGGTCGCCATATTCGCCCATCCACGATGCGCCCGCGAGCATGTGCGAATAACGCTGCATGTCGATCAGCGGCGATCCCATCACGATCGCGCCATAGAGATCGGGACGCTGCTCCATCAGCACCCCGACCAGCAGGCCGCCGTTCGATCGTCCCGACGCCGCGATCCGCCCCTTGGCGCTGACACCCGTCCTGACCAGGTCCTCGGCGACCGCATGAAAATCGTCATAGGCGTTCTGGCGCTTCTCGCGCAGCGCCGCCTGGTGCCAGCCGGGTCCATATTCGCCGCCGCCACGGATATTGGCGAGGACATAGGCATTGCCTTCCTCGACCCAGAACAGCCCGGCCGGTCCGCTGCGATAGGGCTGTTCGGTCAGATAGGTCGGGGTCTGGGCGAGCCGGAAGCCACCATAGGCATGGATCAGCGCCGGCACCGGCCCGGTCGCGCCTTTCTTGCGGACCAGGAAATAGGGGACCTTGGTGCCGTCCTTCGAAGTCGCGAAACGCTGGGTCACCGTCATCGCCGCGGCATCGAAACGTGCGGGCAACGCCTGGACCTTGACCGGAGCCGCGTCCGGCGCGACCGCATAGAGCGTCGGCGGGGTCAGCATCGCCTCGACCGTCACGAACGCCCAGTCGCGCGTGCCGCCGACGGCGTCGAGATGCACCGTCGCATTGGCCGGGAGATCGACCGGCTTCGGCGTCCAGCCGCCATCCGCACGCTGGCTGATCGCCACCAGCTTGCCCGACACATCGTCGAGCAGCTTGACCCACAAGATCCTGTCGCCCGCCGACACGTCCTCGATCGCCTGCGATCTGGTCGGCACCATCACGTCGCGAACCGCGGGCGTCTTGCCGGCGAGCAGATCGGCGATCGCATATTCGACGATCGACCCGGTCTTGTGGCCCTGCCAGTGGCTGGCGAGGGTCGCGATCAGATGCCCGTCGAGCACATCCTCGACCTGGGCGTCGGTCGGCAGCGGCGACCGGATCAGCCGGCCGTCGGGCGCGACATGGCTGACCTCGCTATGGTAGAAGTCGACCCCGCGAACGATCATCGGCCAGTCGGTGCGGGCATCGCGCACGACACGCGGCGCGACGCTGACATCGGTCGACCGCCCCTCGGCGACCAGGGTCGCCGACGACAAGGGCGTGCCGCGCTTCCACAGCTTGACGATCCGCGCATAGCCCGAGCTGGTCTGACTGCCCGGGCCGAAATCGGTCGCGACATAGAGCGCGTCGGCGCCGGCCCAGGCGGTGCTGCTCTTGGCGGTCGGCAGGACGAAGCCATTCTCGACGAACCGGCCGCCGGGCAGATCATATTCGCGCCGCACCGACGCGTCGCCGCCGCCGTTCGACAGCGTGACGATGCAGCGGACATAATCGGGCGCGCGGCAATCGGCCCCGCCCCACACCCAGCTCTTGCCCTCGGCCTTGCCGAGCGCATCGACGTCGATCAGCGTACGCCATTCGGGCTTGCCGGCGACGAAGCTCGTGATCGAGGCGATCCGCCACAACCCGCGCGGATTGGCCTTGTCGCGCCACAGGTTGAGCACGCGGTCGCCGATCACCCGGGTCGGCGTGGCGATCTGGCTCTCGTCCTGCAGCAGGTCGAGCGCGCGGTCGCGATAGGCGGCGAAGCCGGGCTCGGCCTCGAGCATGCGGTCGGTCGCCAGATTCCATTGCCTGACCTGGGCGATCGCCTTCGCCCCCTCGACCTCCTCGAGCCACAGATTGGGGTCGGGGGCGGGCGCGGCACCCGTAATCGCGAAACTGGTGGCAGCGAGCAGGAGGATGGCGAGCAGGCGCGACGGCATCGATCGGATTCCCCGGTTGTTCTGGTCTGGTCTGGTTGGCGCCTGTGTGCGGTGCTTGTACGACACCGGTCAAGACGGACCGTGTCGAACCGGGATCGAAAGACCAGCGGCGTAACGCCCCGCCCATCCGGAGGGCGGGGCGGGACGCTCACTCAAGCGCAGGCCGCCCCAACCGTACGCGACCGCGCCCGATGTCAAAACCTGCACCAATACTCCGCGGTTCCATCGACAGCTGCGGGTTGCACCCGGCATCGGGACGCCCCTAGACCATGGCGATGACCCGCTATCCGATCCCCGCCGCGCAATATGGCCTGCTCGCGATCCTGCTGTGCGCGGTGCCGCTGGCGACCTGGCACGCGCTCTATCCCGAGAACACCTATCTCCAGGACGGACCGACCATCCTGGTGCTGCTGGCCGCGATCCCGTTGCTGCGGCGCTTTCCCTTGTCGACCCGATCGGTGCTGGCCATCACATTGTTCTTCCTGCTGCACTCGGTGGGCGCGCGCTATTCCTACAGTTTCGTGCCCTATGACGACTGGGCGCGGGCGCTGACCGGCGAGGGCGTCAACGAACGGTTCGGATTCACCCGCAACCATTTCGACCGGCTCGTCCATTTCTGCTTTGGGCTGCTCGCGGTCGGGCCGGTGCGCGAGATCGCCAGCCGGCATTTCGGCCTCGGCCCCAGGGCAGCGCTCTATATCGCCCCCGAATTCGTCGCCGCGTTCAGCGCGGTCTACGAGATCTTCGAATGGCTGCTGGCGGTCGGCATGGATCCGGCATCGGCCGATGCCTATAATGGCCAGCAGGGCGACATGTTCGACTCCCAGAAGGACATGGCCTTCGCGCTGGCCGGTGCGGCGCTGACGACCTTCGTCGCGATCCTGCGCAGGAGACCGAACGATCATGGCTGATCCCGACGCCCCCTTATCGATGACCGGCGGCTGCCAGTGCGGCCGCATCCGCTACGATGTGCGGATCGCGTCGGACGAAGCCTATCTGTGCCATTGCCGGATGTGCCAGCGCGCCACCGGCGGGGTCTCGATCGCCTTCGTCAATGTGCGCAAAACGGCGGTGCAATGGCAGACCGATCCCGATTTCTATCACAGCTCGCAGATCGCCCGGCGGCCGTTCTGCTCGGCATGCGGCACCCCGCTCGGTTTCGAATTCCTCGACGGCGAGAATATCGACCTGACCGTCGGCAGCTTCGACGATCCGGGCCGTTTTCGTCCCGTCGAACATTCGGGGGCCGAGAGCATCCACGAAGCATGGATCGACACGCGCGCGCTTCCGCGCCACAGGACGGACGAGAACAAACCCCTCGTCGATCGATGGATGAAGACCGTTGGCAAGCTCCCCGACTGAAGCCCGTACCCATTATTTCGAAGGCGCCGGCGGCGCGCGCATGGCCTGGCACGAGCTGGGGCCGGCCGATGCGCGGCCGGTGATCCTGATCCACGGCCTGTTTTCGAACGCCGAGACCAACTGGATCAAATATGGCCATGCCGCCAAGCTGGTCGCCAAGGGGCGGCGGGTGATCATGCCCGACCTGCGCGCGCATGGCGAAAGCGCGCGGTCACACGATCCCGCCGATTACAGCACCGACATCCTCGCCGACGACAATCTGGCGCTGCTCGACCAGCTCGGCTTCGGTCCCGGCACCTTCGACCTCGGCGGCTATTCGCTGGGCGGCCGCACCACCGCGCGGATGCTGGTGCGCGGCGCGAAACCAGGCAAGGCGATGCTCGCCGGCATGGGCCTCGAAGGCCTGCTCGACCTCGCCAACCGCGCCGGTTTCTTCCGTTCGGTGCTCGAAGGCCGCGGCACCCACAAGAAATTCTCGACCGAATGGATGGCCGAGGCATTTCTGAAGACCACCGGTGGCGACGCCGAGGCGCTGCTGCTGCTGATGGACTGCTTCCCGTCGATTCCGCGCGCGGCGCTCGCCGGCATCGACATGCCGGTGATGGTGCTGACCGGCGCCGACGACCAGGACAATGGCTCGGCGCGGGCCCTGGCCGACGAGCTTCCCGACGCGACCTATGTCGAGATCCCCGGCAACCATATGAGCGCGGTCACGCTCCCGGCGATGGGCGACGCGATCGCCGACTGGTTTTAAGCCTCGCTACACCGTCTGGTCTCCGTAATACACGGACTTGACCGATCCGCCGCCCCTGTGGTCACATCGCTGTCAGCAAGAAAATCTGCCAGAGGGGCACTTCCATGAAAATCGCCATTCGCGCGGCGTCGTCCGCGCTCGCGCTCGCCGTCATATTGGCGGCCGGCACGCCCGCCTTCGCCAAGAAGAAGGACGAGGCGCCGGCAGCTACGGCAGCGCCGGCCGTCGTCGCGCCGACCCAGGCCGACGCCGACGCCTATATCGCCGCGGTCGAGAAGGAATATGGCGACTTCTCGCTCTACGGCGCGCAGGTCGCGTGGATCAACGCGACCTATATCACCGACGACACCGATGCCGTCGCCGCGCGGGTGGGTGCCGAAAGCACCGAAATGGGGGTGCGCTTCGCCAAGGGCGCGGCGAAATTCGACAAGGTCGAAGGGCTTTCCTACGACACCCGCCGCAAGCTCGACTTCCTCAAGCAGGGCCTCGTCCTGCCCGCCCCCGATACGCCCGGCGCCGCCAAGGAACTCAACGACATCGCCACCCGGCTGTCGTCGACCTATGGCAAGGGTCGCGGCACGCTGAAAGGCAAGGAAATCGGCGGATCGGACATTGAGGCGGCGATGGGCACCGATCGCAACCCGGCCGAGCTCAAGGAGATGTGGGTCAGCTGGCACGACAATGTCGGCAAGCCGATGCGCGGCGACTATGCCCGGATGGTCGAGATCGCCAACAAGGGTGCGATCGATCTCGGCTACAAGGATGTCGGAGCGATGTGGCGCGCGGGCTACGACATGCCCGCCGACGATTTCGCCAAGATGATGGACAAGCTCTGGCTGCAGGTGAAGCCGCTCTACGACCAGCTCCACTGCTACACCCGCGCGAAGCTGAACGCCAAATATGGCGACGCGGTCCAGGCGAAGACCGGCCCGATCCGCGCCGACCTGCTCGGCAATATGTGGGCGCAGGAATGGGGCAATATCTACGATATCGTCGCCCCCAAGGGCGCCGGCGACATCGGCTATGATGTCGGCGACCTGCTCAAGGCCAAGGGCTATGACCCGCTGAAGATGGTGAAGACCGGCGAGGGTTTCTATTCGTCGCTGGGCTTCGATCCGCTGCCCGAGAGCTTCTGGAAGCGCTCGCAGATCGTGAAGCCGCGCGACCGCGAAGTGATCTGCCATGCCTCGGCCTGGGATCTCGACAACAAGGACGATCTGCGGGTCAAGATGTGCGTGAAGGTGAATGCCGACGATTTCGTCACCATCCACCACGAGCTCGGCCATAATTATTATCAGCGCGCCTACAACAAACAGCCTTTGCTGTATCTGGGCGGCGCCAATGACGGCTTCCACGAGGCGATCGGCGATTTCGTCGCGCTATCGATCACCCCCGAATATCTCGTCCAGATCGGCCTGCTCGACAAGGCGAAGGTGCCGAGCCCCGACAAGGACACCGGGCTGCTGCTGCGCCAGGCGATGGACAAGGTCGCCTTCCTGCCGTTCGGGCTGCTGATGGACAAATGGCGTTGGGGCGTGTTCAGCGGCGCGATTCCCGCCGGCAACTACAACCAGGCCTGGACCGACCTGCGCCTGCAATATCAGGGCATCATCCCGCCGGCGCCCCGCGACGAGACCAATTTCGACCCCGGCGCCAAATATCACATCCCGGGCAACACCCCCTATGCGCGCTATTTCCTCGCCCGCATCCTCCAGTTCCAGTTCTACAAGGCGGCGTGCGAGCAGGCCGGCTGGAAGGGCCCGCTGCATCGCTGTTCCTTCTATGGCAACAAGGAGGTCGGCGCGAAGCTCGAGGCGATGCTCGAAATGGGCGCGTCCAAGCCTTGGCCCGATGCGCTCGAGAAATTCACCGGCAGCCGCGACATCGACGGATCGGCGATGATCGCCTATTTCCAGCCGCTGATGACCTGGCTTCAGGAACAGAACAAAGGCCAGGCCTGCGGCTGGTAGAGGAGTCAGCGGCCCCGCCCCTCGCCGCAGGGGCGGAGGTCCGCGAATCCCCCCGGTTTACGGGTGCCGATCGGATCCCCGAAAGCCGTTTCGGGGCCGTTTCGACCACCATCAAGATGGGCGTGAAATCGAATGCAGGTCCATTTTGGCGCAAGATATCGGCCGGATTCGGGTGCCGACGGCGATGTCGTCTGATAATGACTTGCAAATCATTTTGGCCGAAGGCAGGCCAGCGCGATTTTTACGGGCCGGCACATGGTTCGTCTGCTTCGCGCAAGATATAAGGGGCGCCGACGCAGTGCTTTTGTCAGGGGTGGGATGAGCGCGGCACAGATCAATCTCAGTGGGCTGATGTTCGTCTCGGCGATGCTCGCGACGATACTGACGATCGCGTGGCAAAGCTTCGATCGCCCCCGGCATGCGCTGGTCTGGGCACTGGCTTTCTACGTCGCGACCGCAGGCTGGTTCGTCAATCTGATGATGCGGACCTTCGCGATCGACGAACCCGTCGTCTCCGCGGCCGCCGTCGGCTTGTCCTGCCTGTTCAGCGCGCTGATCGCGGTCGGTTTCGCCCAACGGGCACGGCCCGCCGCCGACATCATGCCGATGCTGACCATGTCCGCCGCGGGAATCCTGCTGGTCGTCGGGGCCACCCTGGTCCTTCCCTACAAGGGCATACGCGACGCGCTCTGGCTCGGTTTCAGCGGGTTGATGCTCCTCATCAGCGCGAGCAAGGTCGCACCGACGATCCGCCGTGCCCCCGTCGCCGAACGGGCTACGGTCGCCATGCTCATCCTGTTCGCGCTGATCCGCTTCGGCACCGCAGCCCTCGCCCTGGGCCAGGGCGCGCCGGCCTCCGAAGGCGATGCGCTGAAACTGTTCGGGCTCGCGCTGAACCTGCTGAATCCGCCCGCCTTCATCGGCATCGGCCTGTTCACGGTGTTCCTCGTGGCCGGCGACCTCGCGCACCGCATGCGCGCGCTCGCGGTGTCCGATCTATTGACCGGGATCTTCAATCGGCGCGGGTTCGAGGAGGCCGCCGAGCGCGCGATCCGCAACGCACAGCGCCAGCGTCAGCCGCTCGCCCTCGTCGTCACCGATATCGACCGCTTCAAGACGATCAACGATCGCCACGGCCATTCGGCCGGCGATCGGGCGATCCAGCATTTCGCGACGCGGATGGAACGTATGGTTCGTCGCGGCGACCTGGTCGGTCGGATCGGCGGCGAGGAGTTCGCGCTGCTGCTGATCAACACCAGTTCGGCGGATGCCCTCGACGTCGTCGAACGCATCCGCCGCGACGTCGCGGCGATGCCGGTCGATGGACCCGAATCGATCGGGATGACCGCCAGCTTCGGCGTGACGGGGCTGCGTCCAGGCGATACCGCGCTCGCCAATCTGTTCGCGCGCGCCGACCGCGCGCTCTACCGATCCAAGGTCGAAGGCCGCGACCGCGTCAGCTGCGCCGAGGCGATCGACGATCCCGTCAACGAAGCGGCAGCGCTCGACCTGGCCTGAAGCGAACCGGCGATCGGCCTAACGGCCGACGAACAGGAAACCGACCGCGGCCATGATGCACAGAAAGGCCGCGAAATGGCGCCAGTGCAGCGGCTCGCCGAGCACGGTCACCATGAAGCCGCCGAAGATGATCAGCGCGATCGCCTCCTGGACGATCTTGAGCTGGCCGGCACTCCAGCCACCGGCATAGCCGAGCCGGTTGGCCGGTACCGCCAGGCAATATTCGACGAAGGCGATTCCCCAGCTGATCAGGATCACCAGCAGCAGCGGTTTGTTCATCCCGCCCTTGAGATGCCAATACCAGGCGGTGGTCATGAACAGGTTCGAACCGATGAGCAGCAGGATCGTGGGCATGGGCCCATTATGATCCGCGAACCGGAGCGGTGATAGCCTTTCTATCGCGCCCGTTCGCCCTTATGTGCAGGCGATGGCCACGCGTTTCGAAACCCTGCCCCATCGCCGCGCGATCATCGACCGGCGCGCGCTCGTCGAGGCGCTCGACGGCCTGCCCCCCGTCGGCAGCGACACCGGCGCGCTGCGTCTGGCCGCGACCCCGATCCTCAAGGGCGCGCTCGAACAGGGCCGCGCCGAGATTGCCCGCCGGCTCGAGGCCGCGCCGCCCGCGACCGGCGGCGAGACCGCGACCTCCTACGCCTTCCTGACCGACCAGATCCTGCGCCTGATCTTCGATTTCACCACCGAGCGCCTCTATCCGCTCAACAATCCCAGCGCCGGCGAGCGGCTGACGCTGATGGCGGTGGGCGGCTATGGCCGCGGCGAGATGGCGCTTCATTCGGACGTCGACATCGCCTTCCTCACCCCGTGGAAGCAGACCAGCTGGGCCGAGCAGGTCATCGAATCGATGCTCTATTCGATGTGGGATCTCGGCCTGAAGGTCGGCCATTCGAGCCGTTCGATCGACGAGATGGTGCGGATGGCGAAGAGCGATCTGACGATCCGCACCGCGCTGCTCGAGGGCCGTTTCGTGTGGGGCGACGAAGCGCTCTACGACGAGGCGTCGATGGTGTTCCAACGCGACGTCGTCGCCGGCACCGCGCGCACCTTCGTCGCCGAGAAGCTCGCCGAACGCAATGCGCGGCACCAGCGGATGGGCGACAGCCGCTATGTCGTCGAGCCCAATCTGAAGGAGGGCAAGGGTGGCCTGCGCGATCTCCACACTTTGTTCTGGATCGGCAAATATGCCTATCAGGTGCGTTCGGTTCCCGAACTGGTCGACAAGGGCCTGCTGACCCGCAGCGAGTTGCGCCAGTTCCAGACCGCCGAGAACTTCCTGTGGGCGGTGCGCTGCCATCTCCACATCGTCGCCGGACGCGCCGAGGACCGGCTGACCTTCGACATGCAGTCCGAGATCGCACGGCGGATGCGCTATGCCGATCGCCCCGGTAAGTCCGCGGTCGAGCGCTTCATGCAGCATTATTTCCTGATGGCGAAGCGCGTCGGCGACCTGACCGCGATCTTCCTCGCCCATCTGGACGAGACCTTTGCCGGACGCGGCCGCCGCTTCGGCCTGCCGTCGCTGCGCCGCAAGCCGACGAAGCTCGACGGCTTCGTCCTCGATCGCGGCCGGCTCGCCATCCCGCACGAAGGATTCTTCGCCGAGGATCCGGTGCGGCTGCTCCAGATCTTCGCGCTGGCCGACCGCCATGGGCTGGAAATCCATCCGCTGACGATGCGCGCGGCCGGGCGCGACGCCAAGCTGATCGACAACAAGATTCGCCGCGATCCGCGCGCCAATGCGCTGTTCCTCGACGTGCTCGCTTCGCACCACAACCCCGAGACCAGCCTGCGCTGGATGAACGAGGCCGGCGTCTTCGGCCGCTTCGTGCCCGATTTCCGGCGGGTCGTCGCGCAGATGCAGTTCGACATGTATCATCATTATACCGTCGACGAGCATACGATCCGCGCGATCGGCCTGCTCGCGCGGATCGAGAAGGGCGAGCTCAAGGGCGATCACCCGATCTCCTCGGCGGTGATCGCCCGGATCGTCTCGCGCCGGGTTCTCTATGTGTCGGTGCTGCTCCACGACATTGCCAAGGGCCGCGGCGGCGACCATTCGGTGTTGGGTGGCGAGGTCGCCGAGAAGCTGTGCCCGCGCTTCGGCATGAGCCCGGCCGAGACCGAGACCGTCTCCTGGCTGGTGCGCAACCATCTGATCATGTCGGATACCGCGTTCAAGCGCGACCTGTCCGACTTCAAGACGATCCTCGACTTCGCCGAGAAGGTGCAGAGCCCCGAAAGGCTGCGGTTGCTGCTGTGCCTGACCGTGGTCGACATCCGCGCGGTCGGGCCCGGCATCTGGAACGGCTGGAAGCGCCAGCTGCTCGCCGATCTCTACGAAGCTGCCGAGGAGGTGCTCCGGCTCGGCCACAAGCAGAACGGCCGGCGCGAGCGGGTCGAGGCCAAGCAGCGTCATCTGCGCGAGGCGCTCGGCTGGGACGAGACGCGTTTCACCGCCTTCGCGCAGCGCTTTCCCGAAAGCTATTGGGTCGCCGAGGGGTTCGACATCCTCGAAGGCAATGCCCGGATGATCGAGACCGCCGACGCGGAGGGCAAGCCGCTGTCGATCGTCGCCCAGCCCGATCCCGATCGCGGCGCGACGCTGGTCAGCATCTATGCCGGCGACCATCCCGGCCTGTTCTACCGGATCGCCGGCGCGATCCATGTCGCGGGCGGCAGCATCATCGACGCGCGGATCCACACCACCCGCGACGGCATGGCGATCGACAATCTGCTGGTCCAGGATCCGCTCGGCCGGCCGTTCGACGAGGATGGCCAGATGAAGCGGCTGGTGGTGACGATCGAGGATGCGCTCGCCAACCGCTCGCGCATGGCCGACCGGCTCGCCGCACGGCCGCTCGCGCGCACCCGCGCCGATGCCTTCACCATCGAACCCAATGCGCTGATCGATAATCGCGCCTCGAACCGCTACACCGTGATCGAGGTCAACGCCCGCGACCGCCCGGCGCTGCTCCACGCGCTGGCGCACGCGCTGTTCCAGGCCAAGGTCACGATCCACTCGGCGCATATCGCCACCTATGGCGAGCGGGCGGTCGACGTCTTCTACGTGACCGACCTGACCGGCGACAAGATCAGCAGCCAGTCGCGCGTCAGGACGCTCGAGCGGCTGCTGCTGGAGGCTGCCGCCCCGGCCAGCACCAAGAAGGCCGCGTGAAGCCTGGCTGTAATGATGATATCCTAATCGACCCGGCAGAAACCGCCGGTCAAGCGATGGAGGTGGCGATGGGCGTGCTCGGAATCGGTGGGATCTTCTTTCGCGCCCAGGACCCGCAGGCGCTGACCGCCTGGTATCGCGATCATCTCCATGTCGGCGCGGGCTGCAGCGCGTCGGGCGACATCACCCCGTCCGAATGGTTCTGGCAGATCGAAAGCGGTCCGGTCGTGTTCCAGCCGTTCAAGGCGACCACCGACTATTTCGCCGCCGACAAGCAATATATGCTCAACCTGCGGGTGTCCGAGATCGACGATCTGATCGCCTCGCTGACCGCAGCCGGCATCGCGGTCGAGACCCGCGCCGAATGGGACGCTCCCGAAACCGGACGGTTCGCGCGCATCCATGATCCCGAAGGCAATGCGATCGAACTATGGCAGCCGCCACATTGAGCCGTATCCGGATCGCCCACGGCCTGCTCGCGCTGCTTGCGCTGATCGGCCTCATCCTCGAGTACAAGACCTCGCTGTCGCGCGACCCGGGCCAGCCGCTGGTCCAGACGCTGCGCTATCTGTCCTTCTTCACGATCATCAGCAACGCCGCGGTCGCGCTGGCCAGCCTCGGCCGTGCGCTCGGCGACGGGCCGCTTCACCGCTGGGCGACGGCGCCCGGCACGCGCGGGGCGATCAGCGTCTATATCATCGTCGTCGCGGCGATCTTCCAGCTGCTGCTCGCACATCTCTACCGCTTCACCGGATCGGCCTGGTGGGGCAATCTGCTCGCCCACCAGCTGGTCCCAGCGCTCTGGATCGCGCTCTGGATAGGCTCCGGCCCACACGGCCGGCTCGACCGCGCGGCGCCGTTCCGCTGGCTGATCCTGCCGCTCGCCTATAGCGGCTGGACACTCGTCGTCGGCGGGCTGACCGGCTGGTTCCCCTATCCGTTCGTCGACTATGTCAAATATGGCGCCGGCCGGACCGCGATCAGCATGACCGCCATCGCGCTGTTCTTCCTCGGGCTGGGCTTCGCGATTCGCTGGATCGACGAACGGTTGGCGCGACGGGCCTGATATCAAAAAGCCTCCCCGTTGTAAGACGGAGAGGCTTCGATGTCTCTTGGACGGTAAGAGCCGCTTTACTTCGGTGCGAGCACCATCAGCATCTGCCGACCTTCCATGCGCGGAAACTGCTCGACCTTGGCGGTTTCGGCCATGTCGGCCTGGACGCGCTGGAGCACCTGCATGCCGAGCTGGCCATGGGCGAGTTCGCGACCGCGGAAGCGCAACGTCACCTTGACCTTGTCACCTTCCTCGATGAACTCGTGAATCTTCTTCATCTTGGTGTCGTAATCATGATCGTCGATGTTCGGACGCATCTTGATCTCTTTGATCTCCTGCGTCTTCTGGCTCTTGCGGGCCAGGTTGGCCTTTTTCTGGGCCTCATATTTGAACTTGCCGACATCGAGGAACTTCGCGACGGGCGGATCGGCGTTCGGCGACACCTCGACCAGATCGAGCCCGACCTCAGCGGCCTGCTCCATCGCCTCGCGCGTATACATCACGCCCAGATTCTCGCCGTTCTCATCGATCACCCGAACCTTGGGCGACTGGATGAACTCATTGAAGCGGGGGCCATTGAGCGGCATCGGCGGCTGCCCGATCGGGCGGCGCATCATGGGGGGACGTATAGAAGCTTCTCCTGTCGTGGCTGATCTTGGGCGCGATATATGCCTAAGCGGGGCATTTTGAAAGATGCACGACGCGTCCAAATCGCGCATTTTAGGCGACCGGGATCGATTCTGGCCGCCTGCCGCCGCTTTCTGCGTCAGCGCGGCAGTCCGACCCCGCCGACGGGTTCCGATTCAGCATGCGAGTCGAAACCGGCGATGAGCGGCCTGCCTTTGGCGATCGCCGCCTGCACGACCGGCAGCTTCAGCGAGGCGGCGTGGCTGTCCTTGCTGTCCCAGACCTCGGTCACCCAGATGGCGTTCGCATCCTTGACATCCCGGGCGACGACATAGCTCAGGCAACCCGGCATCGCATCGACGCCCTCGAGCAGGATCGCGATCAGCGCGTCGCGCTTGCCCGGCGTCGCGATCATCCGCCCCATCAGACCGTACATCGGCGTGCCTCCTTTCGCCGCCAGCGCGGGCGCGGCGATGACGATCGAGCCCATCAGCCCGCCCGCCACCACCGCACGCCGCGTCGGATCGCTCATATTACAAGGTCGGGCGGGGTCGCCTCCGCCTTCAGCAGCGCGATCGCCTCGTCGACCGGCAGGATCGTCTGCCCCTGGTCGCCGAGTCGCCGGATCGCGACGGTGCCTTCCTCGGCCTCGCGCTTGCCGACGACGAACAGTGCCGGGACCTTGGCAAGGCTGTGTTCGCGGACCTTGTAGTTGATCTTCTCGTTGCGCAAATCGGTTTCGACGCGGATGCCCGCCGCCGCGAGCTTCTTCGCGACGACGCTCGCATAATCGTCGGCGTCGGAGACGATCGTCGCCACCACCGCCTGCACCGGTGCCAGCCACATCGGGAAACGGCCGGCATGATGCTCGATCAATATGCCCAGGAAGCGTTCGAACGTGCCGAGGATCGCCCGATGAAGCATGATCGGCCGGTGGCGCAGGCCGTCCTCGCCGACATAGCTCGCGTCGAGCCGCTCGGGCAGCACCGTGTCGGTCTGCAGCGTGCCGCATTGCCACGTCCGCCCGATCGCGTCGGTCAGGTGGAATTCAAGCTTGGGCGCGTAGAAGGCGCCCTCGCCGGGCAGTTCCTCCCAGCCATATTCGGCGGTCGCACGCCCGGTCGCGGCGACCGCGTCGCGCAGCGACTGTTCGGCCCAGTCCCACATCTCGTCCGAACCGAAACGCTTCTCGGGGCGCAACGCCAGCTTGATCGCATAGCTGTCGAAGCCGAGATCCTTGTAGATCCCGTCGAGCAGGTCGCAGAATAGTCGCACCTCGTCGACCAGCTGGTCGGCGCGCACGAAGATATGCGCGTCGTCCTGCGTGAACTGGCGCACCCGCATCAGCCCATGGAGCGCGCCATGCGCCTCGTTGCGATGGCAGCAGCCGAACTCGGCCATGCGGATCGGCAGGTCGCGATAGGATTTGATCCCCTGGCGGAAGATCAGCACATGCGCCGGGCAGTTCATCGGCTTGAGCGCCATCAGCTCGCCCTCGCCGGTCAGCACCGGGCCCTCGTCCTCGACATTGGGGACCTCGTCGGGGACGACGAACATATTCTCGCGATATTTGCCCCAATGGCCCGACTGTTCCCACTGGCGCGCGTCCATCAGCTGCGGGGTCTTGACCTCGCGATAGTCGGCGGCGTCGAGTTTGCGGCGCATATAGGCCTCGAGCTGGCGCCAGATCACATAGCCCTTTGGATGCCAGAACACCGATCCCTGCGCCTCGGGCTGGAGGTGGAACAGGTCCATCTCCTGGCCGATCTTGCGATGGTCGCGCTTGGCCGCCTCCTCGAGCCGCGTCAGATGTGCGTCGAGCTGCTTCTTGTTGAGCCAGCCGGTGCCGTAGATGCGGCTGAGCATCGCGTTCTTCTGGTCGCCGCGCCAATAGGCACCCGATACCCGCGTCAGCTTGAACGCCGCCGGATCGAGCTTGCCGGTCGACGCGAGATGCGGCCCGCGGCACATGTCGAGCCAGTCGCCACCCGACCAGTAGACCGTGAGATCCTCGTTGCCCGGCAGTTCGGCGGCCCATTCGGCCTTGAAACTTTCACCCTGCTCCTTCCAGCGCGCGATCAGGTCCTCGCGGCTCCACACTTCGCGGCGCAGCGGTTTGTCGGCGGCGATGATCCGCCGCATCTCGGCCTCGATCGCGGGCAGGTCCTCCTCGGTGAAGGGCCGTTCCTTCGGCGCGAAATCATAATAGAAGCCGTCGTCGGTCGACGGGCCAAAGGTGATCTGCGTGCCCGGGAACAGGCTCTGCACCGCCTCGGCGAGGATATGCGCATAATCGTGACGGGCGAGCTCGAGCGCATCGGCCTCGTCGCGCGACGTCACCAGCGCCAGCTGGGCGTCCGACGTCAGCGGCCGGTTGATGTCGCGCAACTCGCCGTCGACCCGCGCGGCGATCGCCGCCTTGGCAAGGCCCGGCCCGATCGACGCCGCGATGTCCGCCGGAGTGGTGCCGACCGGCACCGCGCGAACGGACTGGTCGGGCAGCGTGATCGAAAGCATCTGGTTCATGGTCGTTCCTGTCGATTTGCGGCGCTTATGCACAAGGCGGCCCAGAGAGAAAAGCGGGGCGAGAAAAGCGGCGCGAGAAAAGCGAGGAGGAACGAGAGGGATCACGCCGGTCCCACCCGTTCCCGGGCGGAGCCTCCGGCGAGAAGCGTCAGCGGGTGACGCGCAGGCCGAAAGCCCCCCGGAAACCGGGGGTGCTAGTCGTCGGGGATGAGGCGATCCGGCGCTGCATGACGCTGATATAACCTGCGCACGGCCGAAAAACCAGATGCTCGGCACGACGAATCGCGCCGATACGCAAAGCCGATCTTAACCACATCTCGCCTACCCTCGCGCGATGTATCAGCCCGGCTTTCCGCTCAGCCCAGCCGACCGACCGATGCCGGCTGCCGTGCGGCTGCGCAGCGTCTCGGCCGGCATGCTGTTCGCATCGCTCCTCGCCTGGCTTGCCATCGACCAGCTGCTGCTCTGGCGCTTTCTCGATGTCATGCCGGGCTGGGCCTATGCCGCAGGCCTTGCCATCGCCGCCTTCCTCGCGCGCACCGCGGCGCGCGAGGAAGGCGGGCAAATCCCGCTGCGCAGGCTGATCGCCTGTCTGGCGATCGCCTTCGCGCTGCTGCTCGTCGGCGGCGAGGGCCGTTTCTTCTATGCCAATCTCGACTGGCAGGTCCGCGACGCGGTACTGCGCGACCTCGCCGTCCACCCCTGGCCATTCGCTTATGCGACCGATGCCGGTGCGCAGCTGCTGCGCGCGCCGATCGGGGTCTATCTGCTGCCCGCACTCGCCGCGAAACTCTGGGGCCAGGCCGGCGGCGATATCGCCCTGCTGGCCCAGAACAGCCTGCTGCTCGGCATCGTGCTGGGGCTCGCATCGTCGCTGTTCGGCACGCGCCGCGCGCGGATCATCGCGCTCGCGACCTTCCTCGCTTTCAGCGGCCTCGACATCGTCGGCCAGGGGCTGACCGGCCATCTCGGCGCCTTCACCCCGACCGCGCATATCGAGGGGTGGAACCGCACCCAATATAGCGCGACGATCACCCTGCTCTTCTGGGTGCCGCAGCATGCGCTCGCCGGCTGGATTGCCGCGGTCGCCTTCCTGCTCTGGCGCACCGGCCGGCTGCGTATCGGCGCGTTGGCGCTAACCCTGCCGCTGGTCGCGCTCTGGTCGCCGTTCGGAACGCTCGGCGCGCTGCCGTTCGTCGCCGGCGCAGGTCTCGCCGATCTCTCGGCACGCAGGGTCCGCGCCGCCGACGTCGCGCTCGCCGCCGCCGGGGTGGCCTTCTGCCTTCCCGGCCTGCTCTATCTCGCCGCCGCCGGCGACGCGGTCAGCATGCACGTCTTCCCACTCGCACCGCAGAGCTGGGTCCTGCTCGAAGCGCTCGAGGTCGCGCCCTTCCTGCTGTTCGCGTGGCGCTTCGGGTCGAATCGCTTCGGCGGCTGGCCGCTCGCGCTGGTCACCGCCTGCCTGCTGCTGATGCCGTTCGGGCAGATCGGCTGGTCGATCGATTTCACGATGCGCGCCGCGATCCCCGCCTTCGCGATCCTGATCGCCCAGCTCGTCGACATTCTCGGCGGCGCGGCCGCGAGCCCGGCCCGCAAGGCTGCGCTGGTCGCCATCCTCGCGATCGGCACCGTCACCGGCGTCACCGAGATCGTGCGCGGGCTGACCTTCCCGACCGCTCCCCCACCGCATTGCGGCTTTTCACGGGCCTGGGACCAGAGTTTCTCGGGCTTCCCCAAGGACTCCTATCTCGCCGCGTTCGACAAGGTCCCGCCTGCCATACGGCCGGCAGATCCCCGCCTCGTCACCGATCGCGATCCGCCACGCTGCTATGACCGTCCCTGGCCCCGTCCGGCGATGTTCGTTGCGGGCACCGCCGACCACCGCTGAACGATCGGCGCGGCTTACCTTGGCCTTGTGCGCGCGCTAAAGCGTCGGTCCATGACCGCCTTCCTCACCCGGCCCGACAAGCCCGCGCTCGCCTATAAATACCGGCCCGGCCGGACACCGACGCTCCTGTTCCTCCCGGGCTACATGTCCGACATGGAAGGCGGCAAGGCGGTCGCGCTCGACGCCTGGGCAGGGCGCACCGGGCACGCGATGCTGCGACTCGACTATTCGGGATGCGGGGCCAGCGAAGGGCGCTTCGTCGACGGCACGCTCGACATGTGGCTCGCCGACATTCTCGACGCGATCGATGCCTTCGCGTCCGACGGACCGATCGTCATCGTCGGATCGTCGATGGGCGGCTGGCTGGCGCTCCACACCGCGCTTCGCCTGCGCGACCGCGTCCGCGCGATCGTCGGCGTCGCGGCGGCCCCCGATTTCACCGACTGGGGGTTCACCGACGAGCAGGCCACCCTGCTCGAGGCACAGGGCCGCATCGTCGAGCCTGGCGACTATGCCGACCAGCCGCTCATCACCACGCTCGGTTTCTGGCGGTCGGGCCAGACGATGCTGCTGCTCGACCGGGTCATCGGGCTCGATTGCCCGGTGCGCCTGCTCCAGGGCCAGCTCGATATCAGCGTGCCGGTCTCGGTCGCGCTGCGGCTGTCGCGTGCATTGCGTTCAGCCGATGTGCAGACGATCCTCGTCAAGGACGGCGATCACCGGCTGTCGCGCGACCAGGACATCGACCTCCTGATCCGCACCCTCGCGTCGCTCATGGAACTGGCCCCGATATCATCATGATCGCTCTGCTCTTTCTCGCCGCCGCCACCGTCACCCCCGGCCCGCCGGCGCCCGCTGCCGATCGCGCCGCGACCTGCGCCGCGCTGGCCAAGGCCGATCCGGCCAAGGGCGAGATCGAAGCAAAGGCCTGGCGCGACAGCGGCGGCGGGACGGCCGCACGCCAATGTCTGGGCCTTGCCCTGGTCGGCAAGGGCGAATGGTCGAACGCCGCCACGGCCTTCGAACAGGCCGCGCGCGATGCGATGCTCAAGCTGGACCGGACCGCGGCCGTGCTGTGGATGCAGGCAGGCAACGCCGCCCTCGCCGGCGACGAGCCGGTGCGCGCCCGCACCGACCTCGACGCCGCGCTGAAACTCGACGGCCTGACCGACGAGATGCGCGGGGAGGTCTATCTCGACCGTGCCCGCGCCGGGGTCGCCGCCAACGATCAGGTGGGTGCGCGTGCCGACCTCGACCAGGCGACGAAGCTGGTGGCGCGCGACCCGCTCGCCTGGCTGCTCAAGGCCAATCTCGCACGCCGCACCAAGGATCTGCCGGGTGCGCTGGCGGCGATTCGCGAGGCCGCGAAGCTCGCGCCCGACGAACCGGCGATCGCCTATGAAGCCGGCAATATCGCCGCCGCCCAGGGACAGATCGACGACGCCCGGGCGGCATGGACGCGCGCGGCCAAGCTCGCACCCGACAGCGATGCAGGCCAGGCCGCGGCGCTGGCGCTCAAGGGCGGCGACGGGACACCCAACCCCTGACCACGGCCGAGGGCTGACAAAGAAAACGCTCCGTCCTAGATTGGGCGGATGAAATATCTCCACACCATGATCCGCGTGTCCGATCCCGACGCGACCATTCGCTTCTTCGAACTGCTCGGCCTGAAGGAACTGCGTCGGATCGACAATGAGAAGGGGCGCTTCAGCCTGATCTTCCTTGCCGCCCCCGGCGACGAGGATGCGCAGGTCGAACTCACCTGGAACTGGGACGAGAAGGGTTATGACGGCGGCCGCAATTTCGGCCATCTCGCCTACAAGGTCGACAATATCTACGAGAGCTGCCAGCGGCTGATGGATGCGGGGGTCACGATCAACCGCCCGCCGCGCGACGGCCATATGGCGTTCATCCGCACCCCCGACAATATCTCGATCGAGCTGCTCCAGGACGGCGTCCTCGAGCCGGCCGAACCCTGGGCATCGATGCCGAACATAGGCGTCTGGTAATGCCGGTCGAGATCCTGCGCGTCCCCGTGCTCAGCGACAATTATGTCTGGCTGATGCACGATCCGGACAGCGCGGAAACGGTCGTGATCGATCCCGCGGTCGCCGAACCGGTGCTCGAGGCTGCGGCGGCGCGAGGCTGGCGCATCACCCAGATCTGGAACACCCATTGGCATCCGGACCATGTCGGCGGCAACGCGGCGATCAAGGCCGCAACGGCATGCTCCATCACCGGCCCCGCCGCCGAGTCCGACCGGATTTCGACCCTCGACGTCAAGGTCGGCGAAGGCGATGTCGTCCGGATCGGCGCGATCGCGGCGGAGGTGATCGCGGTGCCCGCCCACACCGATGGCCATATCGCCTATCACCTCCCGACCGAGCGGGTCGCCTTCGTCGGCGACACGCTGTTCGCGATGGGCTGTGGCCGGCTGTTCGAGGGCACCGCCGAGCAGATGTTCGCCAATATGCAACGTCTCGCCGCGCTGCCGGGCGAGACGATCGTCTATTGCGCGCACGAATATACCCAGTCGAACGGTCGCTATGCGCTGGTGGCCGAGCCCGACAACCAGGCGATCGCCGATCGGGTCGCACAGGTGGATGCCGCACGCGCCGTCGGTGAGGCGACGGTGCCGACGACGATCGCGCTCGAACGCGCGACCAACCCGTTCATGCGCGCACGCGACCCCGCCGAGCTCGGCGCGCGCCGGGCCGCCAAGGACGTCTTCTGAGGCGGCGGCGGCTCGTCGCGCTCGCCACTTTGCCGCTGGCGATCGCGGCGGCGCCGGCCGATGCCCCGCTTTCGGCGCTCGCGCTGAAAGCGATCGAGGGGCGCACCGCCGGAGAACCGGTCGCGTGCGTCGATTCCTCCGACATCCGCAATGTCCGGATCATCGACGAGAGCGCGATTCTCTATGAAGTCGGCGCGTCGCGGCTCTACCTGAACCGTCCCGCGGGCGGCCGCTGTCCCTGGCTCCGGCCCGGCCGGGTGCTGGTGGCCGAATCCTTCGGCGGACAGACATGCCGCAGGGATCGGGTCAGGGTGATCGATCCGCCGAGCCCCCAGGCGTTCGGCGCCTGCCTGCTCGGCGATTTCACACCCTACACGAAAGCGAAATGACGCGCCCGATCAGGTCGCGCCGCGCCGCCACGGAAAGCCCCGAAGCCGCGCCGCCATTGGCATCAGGATGTTGATCGCCAGCCCGCTCATCACCAGCAGCGCGGCGAAGATCTTCCACGACGGCAGCCCTTCGCCCAGCAGCAGCGCCGAAGCGCCCATGCCGAAACAGGGGATCAGCATCGCCATCGGCGTGATCGTCGCCGCGGGATGGCGATTGAGCAGCCACCCCCAGGCGACATAGCCGAACATCGTGTTGCCGACCGATTGCCAGACGATCGCAGCCCATGCCCATGGCCCCGCATGGACCAGGGCATGGCCGATCTTCACCGGCCCTTCGAGCAGCAGCGCGGTCGCCAGCAGCGGCGGAACCGAAAAGAGGCTCGACCAGATCACGAAACCGAACATGTCGGTCACCCCGCTGCGCTTCGACACAAGATTGCCGCCCGCCCAGCTGGCGGCGGCGAGCAGCGTCAGGATCAGCCCCAGCGGGGTCGCGCTGCGATCGCCATGGAACAGGATGATGCCGATCCCGATCGTCGCGAGCAGCAGCGCCACCACCTGATAGCCGCGGATGCGTTCGCCATGCGACCACATCGACAGCCCGATCGTGAAGAAGACCTGGCTCTGCACCACCAGACTCGCGAGCCCCGGCGAGATCAGCCCGTCCATCGCGATGAAGAGCAGCGCGAACTGGCCGAAGCCGATCAGCAGGCCGTAAGCGGCAAGTGCGCTCCATGCGATGCGCGGGCGCGGTACGAACAGCACGACCGGCAGCAAGACGAAGGTGAAGCGCAAGGTCGCAAACAGCAAGGGCGGCATCTCGGCGAGCGCCACCTTGATCACGACGAAATTGGTCCCCCACACCGCAACCACCGCGAGCGCGAGAAGAATGTGGGTGAAGGGCAGGCCGGCATGGCCGGCGCCGGTCGTGGCGGGTGGACGTGTCATCGACCGCAGCCCGTAGCGATATTGTCGAGGAATCGAAACCGATCGCGGAGACGCCGCAGCGATATGAGTCTATTGCCCGGATCGAGAGGCCAGACCGTCGATCAGACCCGCATGGGCATGAGCACGTACAGCGCCGCAGCCTTGTCGTTCTCGCGGATCAGCGTCGGCGCGGCGGCATCGGCGAGATGGACCTCGACCATGTCGCCGTCGATCTGACCGAGAATGTCCATCAGATAGCGCGCGTTGAAGCCGATCTCGAAGCCGGGCGAGGTGTAGTCGCCGGGGACTTCCTCGGCGGCGGTGCCGTTTTCGGGGCTGGTCACCGACAGCGTGATCTTGTCGCGGTCGAGCGCCATCTTGACCGCGCGGGTCTTCTCCGAGGCGATCGTCGCGACGCGATCGACGCCTTCCATGAAGCTTTTCGGGTCGATCTTGAGCAGCTTGTCGTTCCCGGTGGGGATGACGCGGCTATAATCGGGAAAGGTGCCGTCGATCAGCTTCGAGGTCAGGATCGCGGTACCGAGACCGAAGCGCACCTTGGTCGACGACAGCGACATCTCGACCGAGCCGTCGACCTCGTCGAGCAGCTTGCGTAGCTCGCCGACGCATTTGCGCGGGATGATGATGTCGGGCATGCCCTCGGCGCCTTCCGGACGGGCGACGGTGACCCGCGCCAGGCGGTGGCCGTCGGTGGCCGCGGCCTTGAGCACCGGCTGGCCGTCGTCCTGAACGTGCAGAAAGATGCCGTTGAGATAATAGCGGGTCTCTTCGGTCGAGATCGCGAAGCGGGTCTTGTCGATGATCTGCTTGAGCGTCTCGGCGGGCAGCTCGAACTGGGTCGGCAGCTCGCCCTCGGCAATCATCGGGAAATCGTCCTTGGGCAGGGTCTGCAGGTTGAAGCGGGCGCGGCCCGCCACCACCAGCATCTTGCCTTCGGCCGCGGTGAGGCTGACCTGCGATCCCTCGGGCAGCTTGCGCGCGATGTCGAACAGCGTGTGCGCCGAAACCGTGATCGCGCCCGGCTGGTCGACCGCCGCCGCGACGACCTCGACGATCTGCAGGTCGAGATCGGTTGCCATCAGCTTGAGCGCGCCATCGGCGGTCGCCTCGATCAGCACGTTCGACAGGATCGGAATCGTGTTCCGCCGCTCGACGACCGATTGGACGTGGCCCAGGCTCTTCAGAAGCGTTGCGCGTTCGATCGTAGCCTTCATTGCCTGCCCCGAAATCCCGTCCCGAACCTAAAAGGAAGCCGGTTATAGCGCGGCCCCGCCATGCCGCCAGCCCGAAAGCGAGAAAAGCATGGGGATAAAAGAAAAGGCCGGACGTTTCCGCCCGGCCTTCTCGTCTTTTCGGCGTATCAGCTTTGCTGAAAACCGATCAGAAACGCATGCCGAAACCGCCGACGACCTGATGGCGGGTATAGCCATCCTGATAGTTCGAATAGCGATATTCGGTCTTCACATAGGCGTTCGAGCTGAGCGCATATTCGACGCCGGCGCCGACCCGGGCGCCGTCGAGATCGGTCTTGGCCAGCGTGGTGCGGGCGGTGCCGTCGTCGCTGGTCAGCTTGGCGCGGGTGTTGGTGTAACCGGCCTTGGCGTAGATCAGCGTCTTGTCGCCAATCACCTTGCCGATACGGCCGCCGATATAGAGGTCGCGCGCCGCCTTGGCGCACAGCCGCGGATCGGCGGTGGTCTTCGCGCCGACGCACTGCTTGGTGCTCGAATCGCCGACCTCGCCTTCGATCCCGACCACGCCCATGCCGGTCTGAATATCGTAACCTGCGGCGACGCCATAATTGACGCCGTCGTCATGCCCGTTGTTCTGGACGCGATCCCAGCCGGCCAGACCTTCGATGCGCGGTCCCGTGAAAGGAGCGCGGCCCGACGAATCCTGGGCAAAAACGGGGGAAGCCGCGGTGGCTGCCACGAGGGCGGCGACAACGATGCTACGCATGATATAACTCCATTATGACCCGTCTCCCGATAGGAAGGTGGAGACGTGGGATGCCCAGTGCCCGAAAGCAGATCGGGTTGCATGAACCTCACATAAACGAAGGAATTTGTTGCATTTTTGCCACGCAGAGCTTTGATCGCTTGACAGCGAAATGGCCCCGGCTGGTCGGGCTTTCGGCGCTGCTGGCGCTCGTCGCGGCGGCGCCGCCGGGTCGTCAGTCGCTGGGAATTTTTTCGGCCTGGGGTGCGTTTCGCGACACCGCGCCGCCGCGTTGCTACGCGATCGCGACTCCCGAAGGCGGCCGGCGCGGCAGCAAATGGCAGAGCTTCGCCGCGGTCGGCATCTGGCCGACCCGCGGGCTATCCGGCCAGGTTCATTTTCGGCTGCGCGAGCCACGCGCCAAAGGCAGCCCGATCCGGCTGATCTTCGGCGACGCCAGCTTTCCACTGGTTGCAGGGGGACTCGACGCCTGGGCGCCCGATCCGCGCGGCGACGCCGCGATCATCGCGGCGATGCGCGGCGGCACCTCGATGCGGGTCGCCTGGGTCTCGGTCGACGGCCGCGACCGATCGGACGGTTATCTGCTCAAGGGGATTGCCAGCGCGATCGACGCCGCCGCGCTCGGCTGCGCGCGCCGCAAGTGAAATCGCTGCCGATCGGTCAGGCGTGGCCCTGCCGCAGGATGATATCGAGCTGACCTTCGGCGAGCGGGGTCATGAAACGGCAGCCGGCTTCGAAATCCTTCGCCCAGATCACCCGCGCCCGCACCACGTCGCCGGTGGGCAGGCTCAGGGTGATGATCGCGTCGCGTTCGAGATCGCAATAGACTTCGAGCCGCGCGCCGCGCTTCGACAGGTCGACGATCCGGCACAGCGCCCGCGTCGGCGGACCGCCCCCGCCATAGCGCGCGCGCATGTCGACCGGCAGCCGCTCATGCTCGCGACCCATCCTGTTCACCACTGAGACTTCGGACAAGAACATCGGTCCACCCCTTCGCGACTCTATCGTTACGGCGCGAATGGTTATCGGGACGTAAACCGCGTTGGTGGAATCCCGGCGGGAACCCATTAAATCGCGATGGTGCTGGTCGGTGGTGGTGGTGGAGGGGGCTGGATTCGAACCAGCGTACGGAAAACCGGGCAGATTTACAGTCTGCTGCCTTTAACCACTCGGCCACCCCTCCAAGGGCGCCTGAAAGCGAGGCGGCTCCATGGCCAATCGAATCGGCCGTGTCAACGCTGCAGCCCCACATAAATATCGCAAATGATGCTGCGGCTTGCGCTCGACGCCCGACAATGGGAAAGGCGCGCGATGCGCCGAGGCCACAGACCATCGCAAGCCCCGACCGGCCGTCCCCGTTTCTGGGGGCGTCACGCCGTCATCGCCGCGCTTGCCAATCCCGAACGCTCCATCCGCCGGATGTGGGCGACCCGCGAGGCCGTGGCCGCGCTGGACCTGCCTTCCGATCTTCCGGTCACCTTCGCCGACGTCGCCGATCTCGGCCGGATGGTGCCGCAGGACGCGCCGCATCAGGGACTGGTGATCGAAGTCGATCCGCTGCCCGACATCTGGCTTGGCGACCTGCTCGCACTTGGACGGGGCGACAAGCGACCGCTGATCATCCTCGATCAGGTGACCGATCCGCACAATGTCGGTGCCGTGCTGCGCTCGGCGGCGGCGTTCGACGCCCTCGGCATCGTCACCCAGGATCGCCATTCGCCCCCCGAGTCCGGCGCATTGGCGCGCAGCGCCTCGGGTGCGCTCGAACTCGTCCCCTGGGTCCGCGTGGTGAATCTGGCCCGCGCTCTCGAGGAAATCGCCGAAGCCGGTTTCTGGCGGGTCGGCCTATCGGGCCATGCCAAGGGCACGCTGGCCGACGTCATGGGCGAAACCAGGGTCGCGATCGTGCTGGGCGCCGAAGGCGAGGGCATGCGCCAGAACACCGAAGCGCATTGCGATCAGCTCGCCAAGCTGCCGATCAGCCCCAAGGTCGAGAGCCTCAACATCTCGAACGCGGCGGCGATCGCACTCTACGCCATCGCGACTCGCGGCTGACCGCCCGCTCGGCGGGCCGGCCCGCCGAAATTCCCTGTCGACATCGACCGCGAAAGATGATGATCTTCGCTCCATAATGGATGGGAGAGGATCGCATTCGGCAGTGGGGAACATGCCGTGGTCGATCTCGATGAACGCCTATACTGGTTCAAGACGGTCATCCTGCCGCATCAGGGCGCGCTGCGCGGACGCTTGCGCCGCGTCGCACCGCGCGGATCGGACATCGACGACCTCGTCTCGGAGGTGCTGGCGCGCGCCTGGGCGGTCCGCGACTGGGCGCCGATCACGTCGGGACGTTCCTATCTGTTCATGATCGCGCGCAACATGCTGATCGATTCGGCGCGCCGCGATGCGATCGTGTCATTCGACCTGGTCGCCGACTTCGACACGCTGCGCCACGACTATCAGCCCGAGCCCGCACTCGATGCCCGCGACGAACTCCGCCAGGTCCAGGCGATCATCGCCACCCTCCCCGAGCAGGCTCGCCGCGTCTTCGTGATGCGGCGCGTCCACGGCCATTCGATGGCCGAGATAGCGGATGCGATGGCGTTATCCGTTTCCACAGTCGAGAAGCACCTCGCCAATGCCCTGATGCTCGTGGCAAGGGCGATCGCGAGGAACGAGGACTGGAGCGTCGAGCGTGCCGTTCGAGACACCACAGGCGACAGCCGAACGGGAGGAAAGGGCGGCGCATCTCGTCGCGAGGGTGCATGACGGCGACGATCATGCCCGCGCGGAAGCTGCCGCCTGGATCTCGGCCGATCCTGCCAACGCGGTAGCCTATGCGCGGATGGACGCGGTATGGGACAGTGCGCGCTGCCTGCGCGCCGGCCCCGAATTGTCGATTGGTACATCGATGCAGGACGTCGAACCCGCATCGCGGCGCTGGTCGGCGACGCGGCGCGGCTTCGCCGCGGGGTTGATCGCCGCCGCGGGCGCCGGGGTCGGGCTGGCGGTGCCGTCGGTACGCCGCCTGCTGTTCGGACAAAGCATCCACACCGCGATCGGCGAACGGCGCGACGTGGCGCTCGCCGACGGTTCGATCGTCCGCCTCAACACCGCCTCGCGGGTCCAGGTCAGGATGACCGAAACCGCCCGGATCGTCCGCCTGATCGACGGCGAGGCGCTGTTCGACGTCGTTCACGACAAGGACCGGCCCTTCCTGGTCGATGTCGGCCATGCCCGGATCCGTGCGGTCGGCACCGAATTCAACGTCCGCATGCGGTCCGAACTGGTCGAACTGACCGTGACGGAGGGGACCGTCGCGGTCGCCGAGACCGACGAGCGGCGGTCGGTCGACGATCAGATGCACGTCACCGCCGGCCATGGCGCGCTGATCCGGCGCGGAATGGTCGCACGGGCCTCGCTCGATCCCGAAAGCTTCCGCCAGCGCACCGCGTGGCGCGAGGGGGTGATCGAGCTCGACGGCAATACCGTCGAGCAGGCGGTGACCGAGTTCAACCGCTACCGAGACAAGCCGATGGTGGTGGGCGACCAGGCGATCGCGACGATGCGGGTCGGCGGCCGCTTCGGCATTTCCGAATCCGAAAAATTCCTCGCGGCGCTGCAGCAGACGCTGCCGGTGCGGGCGATCACCGGCAGCGACGGCACCGTCATGCTGGTCAGCGCCGAATGACGCTTTTTTGACCGATCGATGGCGGGTCGGCGAGACTGATCCGTTTTCCTGTGTGAAAGTGCTGCGGAAAGCAGCCGTCCCGGGGAAAGAACATGCGCAAGAAGGGGGTCGCACTCCGCCTGTTCGCCACGACCATGCTCATCGACGCCGCCTCCCTGGCGGCGGCCGAACCCGTGCCTTCCGCCGCGGCGCACAAATATAGTTTCCGGATCGCCGAACAGCCGCTCAAGGACTCGCTCAACGACCTGTCCGAACAATCCGGGGTCCGGATCCTGTTTCCCTATGACGATATCGCCAATCTGCGCGCGCGCGCGATCAACGGGCGACTGAGCGTCGACGAGGCGCTCGACCGGCTGCTGGCCGGGGTCCCGCTGCGCGCCCGGCACATGGGGGACGGCACGATCGCCCTGTCGGCGACCGGCCCGCGCACGCTCGCACAGCGCCGGCCCACCGTGATTCGTATCGCCCAGATGTCGACTCCCTCGAACGACGCCGCATTGTTCGCGCTTGCCCAGACGCCGGTCGCGCTCGCAGCGATCGATTCGCGGCCACCCGACGAGATCATCGTCACCGGGACCCGCCAGGTCACCCGCACCGTCGCCGAAAGCCTCGCGCCGATCGACGTCCTGTCGAGCCGGGATTTCCAGGCCAGCGGCAAACAGTCGGTGCGCGATCTGCTCGGCACCCTGGTGCCTTCGATCAACATATCGAACAGCGGCGCCGGTGCGAGCTTCGCGGTCAAGACGCTGTCGCTGCGCGGGCTCGGCGGCGACCAGTTGCTCGTGCTCGTCAACGGCAAGCGCCGCCACAATGCCGCGACCCTGTTCATCAACGGCACCACCCAGAACGGCCAGTCCCCGCCCGATCTCGACCTGATTCCGGCGAACGGCATCACCCGGATCGAGGTGCTGCGCGACGGCGCCTCGGCGCAATATGGCTCCGACGCGATCGCCGGGGTCGTCAACATCATCCTCAAGGACGATATCGCCGGCGGCGCGTCCTTCCTGAGCGGCCTCACCTGGGACGGCGGCGGCGAACAGGCGCGCGCGCAGATCGACCATGGCTTCGCGGTCGGCGAGGGGATGGTGCACCTGACCGCCGACGGTTTCCTGCAGGGCCGCACCTTCCGCAGCGCGCCCAATTTCGGCCAGTTCTACGCCAAGCTCGGCGGGCTCTACCCCGGGCCGGCGACCGGCGTCGCCGATCCGCGCGAGGCGACCGTCGATCGCCATACCAACCGCGGCGGCCAGCCGCAGGCGTTCGGCGTCAACCTCGGCTACAATGCCAATATGCCGGTCGGCGATGCCGGCCTGTACAGCTTCGGCACCTGGTCGAAGCGGCATAACGATGCCTGGCTGACCTACCGCTTCCCCGACGCCACCAACAACATCCCCGAGATCTTCCCGCTCGGCTACAGCCCGCATCTCCATGTCTATGACGAGGATTTCCAGACCGCCGCCGGGATCAAGGGCGATGCCGCCGGCGGCGTGCGCTACGATCTCAGCACGACCTATGCCGAGAACCGCGTCCGCTATACCGAAACCACCGCGCTCAACGTCTCGCTCGGCCCGAACAGCCCGACCGATTTTCACATCGGTGCGGTCCGGACGACCGAGTGGACCAGCAATCTCGATCTTCAGAAGGATCTCGACCTCGGCCTGATCGAACCGCTGTCGTTCGCGGTCGGCGCCGAATATCGTGAAAATCGCTACCGGATCGGCGCGGGCGAGCCCGCATCCTATCTCGACGGCGGCTATCGGTCGACGACCGGACCGAACAGCGGCGTCGTCCGCACGTCGGGATCGCAGGGCGTGACCGGCTTCCCTGCCAGCGCCGCCGGGCGCTTCCGGCGGCACAGCTGGAGCGCCTATGCCAATCTCGAGCAGACCATCGCCGAAGGCATCGAGGTCGCGCTGGCGGGGCGGCACGAGGATTATTCCGATTTCGGCACCACCAACACCGGCAAGGGCTCGATCCGCATCGAGCCGGTCCGCGGCTTCGCGGTCCGCGGCACCGCCAGCACCGGCTTTCGCGCGCCGACCCTGCAGCAGCAGCATTATTCGTCGGCGAGCACGATCAATGTCGGCGGGGTGTTGCTGCCGGTCCAGGCGCTCCCGGTCGATTCACCCGCTGCGATCGCGCTCGGCGCGACCCCGCTCAAGGCCGAGAAATCGACGAATTTTTCCGCCGGTTTCGTCTTCAACGCGATCCCGCGACTCAACCTCACCATCGATGCCTATCAGGTGAAGATCCGCGACCGCATCCTGCTGTCCGAAACCCTGCAGGGCGCCACCGTGATCAACGTGCTGCGCGCCGCCGGCATCACCGCTTCGGCCGGCGGATTCTATTTCTCCAACGCCGCCGACACCCGCACCCGCGGCCTCGACATCGTCAGCACCTACCGCGCCGGGCTGGGCGATCTCGGCAGCGCCAATCTCAGCCTGTCGGCCAATTTCAACCGGACCGTCTTCACCCATGTCGACCAGCCGCCGGCCGCCCTCGCCGCCGCCGGACTGGTGCTGATCGGCCGCTCGAAACAGGGCGACTTCACCAAGGGCACCCCGCGCGACAAGTTCATCGCCAACATCAACTGGATCAGGAACGCGTTCTCGCTGAACCTGCGCGCGACCCGCTATGGCAGAATCACCCAGGTCCATCCGACGACGCCATCGCTCGACGCGGTCATCCACCCCAGGGTCATCGTCGATCTCGAGGCCGGAATCGATCTGACCGCGGCAATCAAGCTGTCGGCAGGTGCGAACAACCTGTTCAACACCTACCCCGACAGACTGGTGCCGGCGCTGCAGGGCAACGGCTTCTCGCTCTACAACCAATATTCGCCTTATGGCGTCAGCGGCGGCTTCTATTATGCGAAGGCGACCTTCGGCTTTTGAAGCACCGCCGCCGAAGAAGCTCAGTCTTCCGGTGCGATCGTGATCATCAGCCCGTCGAGTTCGTCGGTCATCGCGATCTGGCAGGACAGGCGCGAACGCTCGGTGCGGTGATCCGAACTGTCGAGCAGGTCGTTCTCGTCTTCGCTCATGTCGGGCAGCAGGCCGGCAAAGGCATCGTCGACATAGATGTGGCAGGTCGCGCAGGAGCAGCAGCCGCCGCACAGCGCGAGCAGCTCGTCGATGCCGTTGTCGCGGACGACCTCCATCACCGACAGGCCGGTTTCGGCCTCGATGACCGATTCATCACCGTCGCGCGTGACGACCACCAATTTCGGCATTAACTCGCTCCCCAAGCATCGACTCCTGCCGGCTATGTGTCGCGCAGAGTCCACGAAATCAAGCGGAGAACATCTATGGGCCTGTCGGCGGAGCAATTGCGCAACGGGCTGGACGCGCTGGCCCGGATCGAACCGCTGCTCGCGGACCGGCTCGACCGGATCGGCTATCCCGAACCGCGCATCCGCGATCGCGGTTATCAGACGCTGCTGCGCACGATCGTCGGCCAGCAGGTCAGCGTCGCCGCCGCCGCCTCGATCTGGAGCAAGCTGGAGGCCGCCGTCGGCGCCGGGCTGGCGCCCGAGGCGGTCGCGGTCGCATCCGATGAATTGCTGCGCGGCGCCGGCCTGTCCCGACAGAAGGCGGGCTATGCCAAGAGCCTCGCTGGCCATGTCGCCGACGGATCGCTCGATTTCGGCGCGCTGCCCGCCGACGACGAGGAAGCGATCGCCGCGATGACCGCGATCAAGGGGATCGGCCGCTGGTCGGCCGAGATCTACCTGCTGTTCGCCGAAGGGCGCGGCGACATCTGGCCGGCGGGCGATCTCGCGGTCCAGATCGAGGTCGGCCAGATCATGGGCCTGCCCGAACGGCCGAGCGAACGCGCGACCCGGGCGATCGCCGAAGCATGGCGCCCGCATCGCGGCGCTGCGGCGGTGTTCACCTGGCACGCTTATTCGCACCGGCTCAACGCGAACAAGGCCAGCAAATTGCCGCTTTAGTGTTGCTCTTGAGCAACGCGCCATACGCAATTTGCGTAGTGTAACCCCTATGCCACAAAGCCATTGCTGCGGGGCACAACAGGTATAAGCTGCGAGTCGGAGAGGGTGGCACTGAGATGAGTCTCGGGAGATCACTTGCATGGCCGACCAGATCATCAAATCCCCACCGCGGCGCGACGGCGCCGACGGCAGTTGCTCAGAAATCGGCCGGCTGGTCTGCCGCGACAGCTGCTATGCGCTCGAGGGGCTCGACGGTGTCGCCGTCTGGCTCGAGATGGACCGGATTCCGATGCACCTGATCGAACAGCAGGTCTCGATCGAAGGCCGGCGCTATGGCCGCAACCTGATCGCGGTGCACTCGATCGGCCCCGCCCTGATCGGCAATGGCTGAGCCGGCATAGCAACCCGCTCGAATAAGCGGCGGCGCCGCTTCCGCTGTGCGCCGACCATGCCTATCTAGGCGTTGATGCCACCGCAAACGCCCTCCAGTCCCGGCCACCCCGAAAAGGGCTTCGCCACCCTTCGCCGCTTCCTCCCCTATCTGTGGCCCGCGAACGAGCCGGGGCTGCGAATGCGGGTGGTCGTGGCGATGGTGCTGGTGCTGGCGGCGAAGGCCGCGACCTTCACCATGCCGTTCGCCTACAAGGCGGTGATCGACCGGATGGCGCCGGGCATGGAACCCGCGGTCGGCCTCGCGATGGCGCTGGTCTTCGCCTATGTCGCCGCGCGCTTCGGCGGGGTGTTCTTCGACAATATGCGCAACGCGGTGTTCGAACTGGTCGGCCAGACGGCCGCCCGGCGGCTGGCGGTCGAGATCTTCCGACACATCCATGCGCTGTCGCTGCGCTACCACCTCGAACGGCGCACCGGCGCACTCACCAAGATCGTCGAGCGCGGCACCAAGAGCGTCGACATGATGCTCTATTTCCTGTTCTTCAACATCGGCCCGACGATCTTCGAACTGGCCGGGGTCTGCATCCTCTTCTACGTCAAATATGGCCCGGGCCTGGTCGTCGCCACCGTCGTCACGGTCGCCGCCTACATATTGTTCACCCAGAAGATGACCGAATGGCGGAGCAGAGTCCGCCGCGACATGATGGAGCACGACACCCGCGCCGGCGCGCGCGCGGTCGATTCGCTGCTCAACTACGAGACCGTCAAATATTTCGGCGCCGAGGCGCGCGAAGCCGAGCATTACGACCATGCGGTCGCCGCTTACGCCAAGGCCGCCAGCAAGAATGAGCGTTCGCTGGCGCTGCTCAACATCGGCCAGTCGCTGATCACCAACCTGATCCTCGGCGGGGCGATGGCGTACAGCGTGTGGGGCTGGTCGGTCGGCAAGTTCACCACCGGCGACATCGTCTTCGTCAACACGCTGCTCAACCAGCTTTTCCGCCCGCTCGACCTGCTCGGCATGGTCTATCGTGAAATCCGCCAGGGCCTCATCGACATGGAGGCGATGTTCGGGCTCGCCGACACCCCCGCCGAGATCGTCGACATCGACGGCGCCCCCGATCTGGCGGTGAATGGCGGCGCGGTGCGTTTCGAGGATGTCCATTTCGCCTATGAACCCGACCGCCAGATTCTCAAGGGCATCGACCTGTCGGTGCGCCCCGGCGGCACGCTGGCGGTGGTCGGCCATTCGGGCGCTGGCAAGTCGACCCTCGCCCGGCTGCTGTTCCGCTTCTACGACGTCACCGCCGGCCGGGTGACGATCGACGGCCAGGACATCGCCCGCGTCTCCCAGGCGTCGCTGCGCCGCCAGATCGGGATCGTCCCGCAGGACACGGTGCTGTTCAACGATACGATCGCCTATAATATCGGCTATGGCCGCGACGGCGCGCGCCAGGACGAGATCGAGGCTGCCGCGCGCGGCGCCGCGATCCACGATTTCATCCTGTCGCTGCCGCAAGGCTATGCGACCCGGGTCGGCGAGCGCGGGCTCAAGCTGTCGGGCGGCGAGAAGCAGCGCGTGGCGATCGCCCGCACCCTGCTCAAGGATCCGCCGATCCTGATCCTCGACGAAGCGACCAGTGCGCTCGACAGCCGCACCGAGGCCGAAATCCAGGCGACGCTGCGCGGCGTCGAACATGGCCGCACCACGATCATCATCGCCCACCGGCTGTCGACGGTCGCCCACGCCGACGAGATCGTGGTGATGGACGCCGGCCGCATCGCCGAACGCGGCACCCACAGCGAACTCCTCGGGCGCGGCGGCCTCTATGCCGACATGTGGATGCGCCAGGCGACCGAACGCGCCGAACTCGAGGACGCGTAGCGCCCGACCACATTGTACGTCGTTCCACCCTCCGCTAAGGGCTCGCCCCATGTCGATCGATAACGCCCCCGACCCCGCCCTGCTGCTCAAGGCCGAGACGCTCGTCGAAGCGCTGCCCTTCATGCAGCGATATGCCGGCGAGGTCTTCGTCGTGAAATATGGCGGCCATGCGATGGGCGATCCCGAGGCGGCGCGCGACTTCGCCGAGGATATCGTCCTGCTCAAGGCGGTCGGCATCAATCCGGTCGTCGTCCATGGCGGCGGGCCGCAGATCGGCAAGATGCTCAAGACGCTGGGCATCGAGAGCAGCTTCGTCGACGGGCTGCGGGTGACCGACGCCGAGACCGCGAAGGTCGCGGAGATGGTGCTGTCGGGATCGATCAACAAGGAGATCGTCTCCTGGATCACCCAGGCCGGCGGCCGCGCGGTCGGCCTGTCGGGCAAGGACGGCCGGCTGGTCATCGCCGAGAAGGTCAAGCGCACGACCCGCGATCCGGATTCCAATATCGAGAAGGCCGTCGACCTCGGCTTCGTCGGCGAGCCGGTCGAGGTCGACCGGCGCGTGCTCGACACGCTGTCCAAGGCGGGCATGATCCCGGTGATCGCCCCGATCGGCATCGGCGAGGACGGCCACACCTATAATATCAACGCCGACACGATGGCCGGGGCGATCGCGATCGCGCTGGGCGCCGCCCGGCTGTTCCTGCTGACCGACGTCGCCGGCGTGCTCGACAAGGAAAAGCAGCTGATCCGCGACCTGACCCCGATCCAGATCGCGGGCCTGCGCGAGGACGGCACGATCCAGGGCGGGATGATTCCCAAGCTCGAAACCTGCGTCGACGCGGTCGAGGGCGGCGTCGATGCCGCGGTCGTCCTCGACGGTCGGATCCCGCACGCGATGCTGATCGAGGCTTTCACCAAGCGCGGCGCCGGCACCCTGGTGTGGACCGATTGAGATCGGCCGGCGGCGCCCGATCGCCGATGCCCGGGCGTCGCTGCAATCACATATGATCCGCACCGGTTGCGGCCGGGCGGCCGTTCCCGTTAGAAAGAGCGCCCTCCACAAGGAATCGTGATGCTCGTCCTGCTTCTGAACATCGTCAACATGCTGCTCGGCGTGCTGCGCTGGATCATCATCATCCAGGCGATCATGTCCTGGCTGGTCGCGTTCAACGTCATCAACACCTATAACGACTTCGTCCGGTCGGTGCTCTACGCGCTCGACAAGATCACCGAGCCGATCTACCGGCCGATCCGCCGGATCATGCCCGATTTCGGTGCGCTCGATCTGTCGCCGATGGTGGCGCTGCTGCTCGTGATCATCCTGCAGATGGTGCTCAACCAGGCGATCCTGTCGGCATCGGGCTTCTGAAGCCCTGGACTGTCCTCGCCGACGGCGTCGAGATCGCCGTCCGCGCGACGCCCAAGGCGCAGCGCGACCAGATCGCCGGCGTGATCGCCACCGACGACGGACGGCACTGGCTGTCGCTGCGGCTGGCGGCGCTGCCCAGCGACGGCGCCGCCAATGACGCGCTGATCGGACTCCTCGCGCGCGAACTGGGTGTGCGCAAGGCCGATATCGCGCTGGCCAGCGGCGCGACCTCGCGGCTAAAGAGGCTGCATATAGCAGGGCATCCGGAGCGGCTCGACGCCGCCCTCGAGAGGTTGATCGGACAATGAGCGCGGACATCATCGACGGCAAGGCATTTGCGGCGGGCCTGCGCGAGCGGGTCGCGGGCTTCGTGCCCGGATTCAAGGCGGCCGCCGGCCGCGCGCCCGGGCTGGCGGTGGTGCTGGTCGGTGAGGATCCGGCGAGCCAGGTCTATGTGCGGTCGAAGCACAAGGCGACGATCGAGGCCGGGATGGAGAGCTTCGAGCATCGCCTGCCGGCAACCGTCGGCCAGGACGAGCTGGTCGCGCTGGTCCAATCGCTCAACGCCGACCCCGCCGTCGACGGCATTCTCGTCCAGCTGCCGCTGCCCGATCAGATCAACGAACAGCTGATCATCGCGACGATCGACCCCGACAAGGATGTCGACGGCTTCAACATGATCAATGTCGGCCGGCTCTCGATCGGCCTGCACGGCTATGTGCCCTGCACCCCGCTCGGCTGCATCATGCTGCTCAAAGACCGGCTCGGCGATCTGTCGGGTCTCGACGCGGTGGTGGTCGGCCGGTCGAACATCGTCGGCAAGCCGATGGCGCAGCTGCTGCTCGCCGAAAATTGCACCGTGACCATCGCCCACAGCCGGACGAAGGACCTCGCCGATGTCGTGCGCCGCGCCGACATCGTCGTCGCCGCGGTCGGCCGGCCCGAGATGATCCGCGGCGACTGGATCAAGCCGGGTGCGACCGTGATCGACGTCGGCATCAATCGGGTGCCGGGCGCCGAGCCGGGCAAGACCCGGCTGGTCGGCGACGTCGCCTTTGCCGAGGCGCAGGCGGTCGCGGGCGCGATCACCCCGGTGCCGGGTGGGGTCGGACCGATGACGATCGCGGTGCTGCTGCGCAACACCCTCGTCGCCGCGCACCGGCTGGCGCGGGTACCGCTCGAAAAGGGCGCGATCTGATGCGGGCACCGATCGGGGTACCATCGCCATGATCGCGATGTTCCTCTCGGCGTTCGTGACCCTGTTCGTCGTCATCGATCCGCCGGGCTGCGCGCCGATCTTCGCCAGCCTGACCTCGGGCGCGTCGAATGCGCAGCGTCGGGCGATGGCGATCCGGTCGAGCGCGATCGCCAGCGTGCTGCTGCTGCTGTTCGCGCTGGTCGGCGAGGTGTTGCTGCGCACCCTCGGCATCAGCCTCGACGCGTTCCGCATCGCCGGCGGGATCATGGTGTTCCTGATCGCGCTGGAAATGGTGTTCGAGAAGCGCACCGAGCGGCGCGAAGGCCGTGCCGAGGAGATCAGCAAGAAGGCCGCCGAGGAGCATCGCGAGATCGAGGATATCTCGGTCTTCCCGATGGCGATCCCGATGATCGCCGGTCCCGGCTCGATCGCGACGACGATGCTGTTGGTCTCGCGCAGCCATGGCATAGAGCAGACGGCGATCGTTATCGCCGCGCTGATCTCGGTGCTGGTGCTGACCCTCGCCGCGTTGATGGCGGCCGGCCCGATCATGCGGGTGCTCGGCCCCAAGCTCGAAGCGATGATCACCCGGGTGCTCGGCGTGCTGCTCGCCGCGCTTGCCGCGCAGTTCGTGATCGACGGGGTGAAGGCGAGCTTCGGTCTGTAACCGGTCAGGTCACCCCACCAGCCGCCACAATTTATAAGGCGAATTCTTCGGCAGATCGACCGGCGCCAGCCAGGCCGGCACCTTGCCGCCACGCAGCTGGACATAGAAGCCCAGCGGATCCTGCGCGGCATAGAGCGTGGTCTCGGACATGCCCGGACAGACCAGCAGCAGCGTCGCATGGTGGCGGCGCATCACCTCATGCGCGACCTCGGGCGAGGTCGCCCGGAAGGCGCGGTGGATGTCGAGGATCGCGGCGCCGTTGCGGTGATAGGGCCCGGCGATCGCGCTGTGTTTGGTCATCGCGATCAGACGCGGGCCGAGATCGACATGGGTCAGGATCGTCGCCGTGGGCAGGTCGCGCAGCGCGCTGAGCGCGGGCAGGGTCGGACAGCGCCGGTTGGCGAGTTCGACCTTGTTGGTCGGTTCGACATTGGGATTGCCCTTCGCGGCGGGCTTCGCCGGCTTGGGCACCATCTCGGTCGCGAACTCGACCGCGAGTCCCGAGACGAGCAGGAAAGCGAGGGTCGGGCCGGCGATGCGCAGCAGGCTGTTGCGGGCGTTCATCAGCGCGCTCATCAGCGGCCAGCCGACCGCGGTCGCGCCGAGCACCGCCAGCATCTGCGCCTGCGGGGCATAGCGCGACTGCCACAGCATCATCGCGGTCGAGAAGAGCCCGAGCAGTGCGATCGTGCCCCAGGGCGCGCCGAGCGGGGTGCGCCGCGCACGCCAGGTCGCATAGATCGCGCCGATCACCCCGACCACCGGCAACGCCGCGATGTCGAGCGCGTCGCGCCATGGCTTGGTGTAGAGCGGCTTCACCTCGCGGATGTTGCGGAACCAGAGCTTGTCGAGCTCGGGCGAGATATGTTCGGGGCGGCCGAGGCATTGCGGGAAGAGGCCCGCGAAGCCGGCCGCGACGATCCCCCCCGCGCCGAGCGCGAGCGCGAAGCGCGCGAGCCGCCGCTCGGCCGGAACCAGCGCGATCAGGAACAGCAGCGCGGCGACCCCGAGCATCGACGAGAGATAGACCGGGGTGAAGGCATCGCAGATCAGCGCACGATTGTCGTTGGAGGCGAATCCCGCGAAGATCAGCGCGCAGCCGCCGCCGAGCGCGACCGCATAGGCGCGCAGCCGGTCGACCTGCTCGCGCTCCCACACCCAGCGCAGCACCACCGCCGCGCCCGCCATCGCCATCGACGGCAACAGTTCGAGCCCGATGCCGAGCGAGACCGCGGTCGCCAATGCGACGAGGATCCCGCCACGGCGCTGTTCGGGGTCGGTCAGCCCGGTGACCGCGAGCATCAGCATCGCCAGCTGCCAGCCATGATGGTCGATCCGCAGCGGCATCCACATGAACAGCGCGGTCTGCGCGCACAGCAGCAGCGCGAAGGCGAGCACATAGGCCAGCGGCGCGACCAGCCGGCGGACCGCGACGATCATCGCCCAGAGCGTCGCGGCGAAGGCGAGCATCGGCGCGATCGCGGTCGCGATCTGCTGACCCTTATAGGCGCCGAACAGCGGCTCGCCGATCAGCAGCAAGGCCGCGATCGGCAGGTCGACGATCCGCGACCAGTGGATGCTCGCGCCCGCCGGCGGATCGAGCTTATACTGGCGCAGATCATACCAGCCCTGGCCGTGGAGCCAGGCCTGAACCTGGGCGAGGCGCAGATTGTCGTCGGTGTCCGACAGCGCGAGCCAGCGGATCGCACCCCATTTATAGGACAGGAAATAGATGACGGACCCGGCGAGCAGCAGCCAATAGGCGCGACGCCAATGTCGTTCGAGGAACGCAATTACCCTGTCTTCCACCCGGTGCCCCGTCGCTTTGCCTGCGTCGTGGGCTAGGACGATCGGACGGCGCGGGCAAGCGGATCGGTCGGACAAGCGTGATCGAAGTCCGCCGTTCGACGTCGCGCCGCTTGAGGCGCGGACGCTTTTGTGAAAAGAGCGCAATCCACATGCGCAGTTCCCAACTATTGAATGCCGAGCGCCTGGCGCTGCTGGGCCAGCTGTTCCGCTATGGCATCAGCGGCCTGCTCGCGAGCCTCGTCAATATCGGCATCTACCATGTCGGGGTGAAGACGCTGCACCTCGATCCCAATCTCGCCTGGACGGTGGGCTTCCTGGGCGCGGCGACGGTCGCCTACATCATCCACAGCCAGTGGAGCTTCAAAGGGCATGGCAGCCGCGACAATCTGTGGCGCCAGACGACCCGCTTCTTCATCGTCTCGCTGATCAGCTTCGCGCTCAACAGCTTCTGGGTCTGGCTGCTGGTCAAGCATTTCGCGCTGCCGACCTGGTCGCCTTATCCGTTCGCGCTGTTCGTGACGCCGCTGCTGATCTTCTGGCTCAATCGCCAATGGGTTTTCGAATGACGCATCCGCTGATCTCCCTCATCGTGCCGGTGAAGGACGAGGAGGCGGCGATCGGGCCGTTCCTCGCGCGGGTCGCACCGATCCTCAAGGGACTGCACGAACCCGACGGCTCGTCGCCCGACTGGGAGATCTTGTTCGTTGACGACGGCAGCAGCGATGCGACGCTGGCGGCGATCATGCTCGCCAACCAGGCCGACCCGCGGGTCAAGGCGCTGTCGCTGTCGCGCAATTTCGGCAAGGAGGCGGCGCTGTCGGCGGGCCTCGACAATGTCACCGGGCTGACGGTGGTGCCGATCGATGTCGACATGCAGGATCCGCCCGAGGTGATCGGCGAGATGATCGCCAAATGGCGCGAAGGCCATGAGGTCGTCTATGGCGTGCGCCGCAACCGGATGACCGACAGCCTGCCCAAAAGGCTGACCGCGGACCTTTATTATCGCGCGCACAACTGGCTCTCGATGGACAAGATCCCCGAACATGCCGGCGATTTCCGATTGCTCGACCGGCGGGTGGTCGAGGTGATCAAGCGGATGCCCGAGCGCAACCGCTTCATGAAGGGGTTGTTCGCCTGGTCGGGCTTCCGCCAGACTGCCGTCGAATATGACCGCGCCGAACGCGCGATCGGCGAGACCAAGTTCAACTATTGGAAGCTGTGGACGCTGGCGATCGACGGCATCACCTCGGCCTCGACGCTGCCGTTGCGCGTGTGGAGCTATATGGGCGCGGTGATCGCGTTCCTCGCGCTGGTCTACGCGCTTTATCTGGCGGTGCGGACGATCGTGTTCGGGGCCGATGTCGCGGGTTATCCCTCGCTGATGGTGGCAATCCTGTTCATGGGCGGGGTGCAGCTGCTGTCGCTGGGGGTGCTCGGTGAATATGTCGGCCGCATCTTGGTCGAGACCAAGCACCGGCCGATCTATATCGTGCGCGAACGGATCGGCTGCACCGCGCCCGACGGGAAGGACGACTGAAGATGGACCGCGCCGTCTATGACCGCATGGCCGAGATCGATGCCGATCATTGGTGGTTCAAGGCCCGCCGCCGGATCATCGCCCGGCTGATCGAGACCTTCCGCCCGAAGCCCGGCCCGCTGAAGATCCTCGAGGTCGGCTGCGGCACCGGATCGAACCTGTCGCTGCTGCAGAATTACGGCGTCGTCGACGCGATCGAACCCGATGACGGCGCGCGCGCGCTCGCCGAACGGCGCAGCGGGCTGACGATCAAGGGCGGCTATCTGCCGCACGGGGTTCCGCTCGAGGACGGCTATTACGACCTGATCGTGCTGTTCGACGTGCTCGAACATATTCCCGAGGATGTCCCCGCGCTGTCGGCGCTCCGCGACAAGCTGGCGCCCGGCGGCCGCATCCTGGTGACGGTGCCGGCGATGCCGTCGCTGTGGAGCGCGCACGACGTCGCCCATCACCACCAGCGCCGCTACACCAGGGCGACGCTGACCCGGGTGTTCCGCGAGTCCGGGCTGACCCCGAAGCATGTCAGCCATTTCAACAGCCTGCTGCTGCCGGTGGTGATCGCGGTGCGCGCGCTCGGCAAGCTGACCGGGCGCGAAGGCGGCGACGATGCGATGCCCTCGAAGCCGGTGAACGCGATCCTGACCGCGATCTTCGGCGCCGAGCGTCACTGGGTGGCGACGGTTCCGGTGCCGATCGGGGTATCCATGGCCATGGTCGCGGAACCGACGATCCGGTAGAGCGCGCCGCGCTCGCCGCCGTTCCAGACCAGCTTGAGCGACGGGTCGTTGGCCGGCCAATGGTCGCGGGTCGCGTCAATCAGCCAGAGATAGTCGAACGCCTGGCGCGGGAAGAGCGCGATCGAGCTTTCGATGCTGCGCGCGGTACGGGCGCGGCAGCGGCGCGGCCGCATCACCTGGGTCGGATCCTCCGAATAGCCCTTGGCGGCCTTGTACTTGATGCTGAGCAGCTGCGCGCCGGGCATCGTCCACTGGCCGTTGACGAAGGCCTCGCGCCGCTCGATCGCGATTGCGCCGAGATGCTCCATGCGCGGCGATTCCCACATGCCGAGGCAGGGCAGGTCGACCAGCACGAACAGCCGCGATCCGCGTGCGACATGGTCGAGCGCCTGAAGCTGCGCCTCCTGGTGGGTGGCGAAGGCATCGAAGCGGACCGTCGACAGATAGAGCCGATAGCCGAAGACGATCAGCGCCAGGGCCGCGACCGCGTTGAGCGCGACGCGGTTGGTGAAGCGCGGCACCACCGCGATCACCCCGATCGCGACCAGATAGGGCGCGAGCCGCATGTCGGCATAGGCCGATCCGATGACGATCCGCGGCATCACGATATAGGTGATGATCAGGATCAGGGTCGCGACGCCGAGCATGCGGCGGATGCGGAAGCCCAGCCCGATCATCCCGAACAGGATCATCACGATCAGCGCCGACACCAGCCCGATGTCGAAATTCATCCAATGGTTGCGCAGCGACGAGACCAGATAGACATATTTGGCGACCCAGTTGAACCAGTCGGTGGTCTCGCCGGCGACCGCGCCGCTGCGCCAGGCGAAGTTGAGCAGCAGCGGCGGCGCGACCGGCAGGCAGTGCAGGCCGCCGTAGAAAAGCGACTGGACGACGCTGCGCCCCTGGTCGCGCATCCGGATGATCTCGGCGGCGAACACGAGCAGTCCGAGCACCCCCCAGGCGAAGCCGTGGGCGACCCAGATGACCACCCCGATCGGCACGAACATTATCGCGCGCAGGCGGATGCGATCGATCCGTGCCAGATAGAGCCACAGCGCGAAGGCGTTGAGCACCAGCGCCATCGCGAAGACATAGTTGATGAAGCCCCACTGGAACGGCCAGCAATAGGCGAAGGGCGCGACGAAACCCGCGGTGGCGGGCAGCCGTCCATGGACCTCGCGTGCGACCAGCAGCAGCCCGAGCAGGGTGAGGGCAGGGACCGCCATCACGATCAGCTTCACGCCGAGTTCGATCCCGAAGATCTTCGCCATCGGGATGATCAGCAGATCGACCCCGAGATTGCCCATCAGCGCCCATTTGAAATCGAAGAAGCGCTCGCGCAGCGGCGAGTCCCCCGGGGCCAATTCGACCGCATAGCGGCCCATATGGCCGAGCAGGTCGACCAGCGGCGGGATCTCGGGCCGGATCAGCGGGATGATACAGGCAAGGGTCAGCGCCGCGACATACCACGGGCTGGTCCACCAGCCTTCGGGTGGCGTCTGGTGCGGCGCGGATCGGAACATCGAATCCCGCCTTATTTCGCCGCGCCCCGCGCTGCAAGCGCCGCGATCAGCCTTCGTGACCGGGCGCTGCGATTCAGCTGCGCTTGCGCCAGAGCCTGAGGGTGCTGCCCGGCAGCGGCACCGGTTCGAGCCAGCCCGGCGCCTTGTCGGCGAGAAGCTGCGCCATGAAGCCGTGCGGCGCCGCCTTGCGGTAGGTCGCAGCCTCGGCGGCGTCGGGATCGATCAGCACATAGGCGGCGTCGACCTGGTCGATCACCCGGTGGGCATCGTCGGCCGATCCGAGGAAGGTCTCGATCGTACGGCGAAGCGCCGCAGGATTGCGGTGATAGCCCGCCGCCGGAAAACTGTGCGGCGTATGGACGATCAGGTCCGGACCGATGTCGATCGGTGCGAAGATATAGGATGCCGGCAGCCGGTCGAGCGCGCCATAGCGGTCGCAGCCGCCGGGGCATGCGGGTTTCGGCTTCGGCGCCTTTGCCGACGCCGCGGGTTCGGCGGGGGCGAGCATGCCGGCGACCGCCGCCGCCGCGACCGGGGTCATCCCCAGGATCGCCGCCGCCGATCCGACGACGCGAAACGCCATGCGCGGCGAGCGCGAGACCCGATCCAGAATCAGCGCGAGCAGCGACGCGATCCCCGGCAGGGCGAAGCCATGCGCCACCGTGCCGGCGCGCTGGACCATCAACGACACCGCCATCGCCGCGCCGCCGAGCAGGATCATCGTCATCCAGTTGGCCGCGGCACGCGGATCATGGCCCCGCGCGCGATGCCAGCCGAAGCCGGCGCCGGCGAGGCCGAGCAGCGGCGACAGCAGCAGCATGCCGCGCATGCCGGCCTCCTGCTCCCAGACCGGGCGGCCTTCGAGCACGTTCATATACCAATATTGGCGGGTGACCGGATCGAGCGCACCGAACGGCCCGGCGAGGCAGGCCGGCGCGCTGTGGACGAACAGCACGAGGCCGGCGGCGGTGCCGAAGGCGATGATCGCGGCATGGACCAGCCGGTTACGGCCGACCAGCGGGCCGGTGGCGACGATCGCGGCGATCGCGACCCCGCCGAGCAGCCCGAGATAGCCGACCGACATCGCGTCGCAGTCGGGCTCGCCCCAGCGCGCCATCGCATGGGTCGACGCGAACAGCGCGACGCAGCAGAAGCCGAGCGCGACGGCGAAGCCGTGAAGCCGCTCGGCATGGCGCGGATCGATCAGGAAGCGGACGATCAGCAGCCCGAACATCGCCGCCAGCAGCGGCAGCGCTTCGAGCGAGATCGAGACCCAGATCGCCGCGAACAGCCCGGCGAACAGGCCGCTGCGCAGCCGGCGCCGGTCGAGCAGCGCGGCGAGGGTCGCCATCGCCATCGCCGCCTGCCAGCCATGATGGTCGATCCTGAGCGGCAGGGTATGGAACAGGATCAGCGGGCTGCACGCGACGAGCAGCGGCGCCAGCATGGCCGCCATTTCGCCGGCCACCCGGCGGGTGACCCGCGCGACCATCGCCATGATCAGGCCAAGGGTGACCAGCGGGACGACGACCGATGCCGCGGTCTCGGCGAGCGCGGCGCCGACGAACGGACGCAGCAGCAGGATCAACCCGGCCAGCGGCAGGTCGACGAGCCGCGACCAGTGCATGTGGAAACCATGTGGCGGGTCGAGCCGATATTGGTCGACGTTGAACCAGCTCTGCCCGCCCAGCCAGTCGCGCACCTGCTGGAGGCGCATATAATCGTCGGTGTCCCACATCCGCAGGCCGTGGATATGGCCGGCCGAGAACCAGAGCATCATCGCGCAGGCGGCCAGCCAGGGGCCGAGCACCGCCAGCACCAGCCGGCGGGGAAGGGGATGGGTCCAGTCCGGACCCTGCCAGCGCTCGCCCTGGATCGAGTCCATCAGGCGGCCTTCAGCCGGGTCGGCACCAGCCGCTCGGAGCGCAGCGCCGCGGCGACCCCCTGGTCGTCGCCTTCCTCGCCGGCCTCATGATATTCGGCGTCTTCGTTGACCGACCAGACGTCATGCCGACGGTGGCCGGCGACGATGTTCTTCGCGGTCAGCATCGCGGTCATCATCGCATGGTCCTGGTTGTTGTAGCGATGCATGCCGTTGCGGCCGACGAAATGCAGCGTCGGGTAGCGCGCCTCGAGCTCCTGGCGGATCGCATCGACATTGGCGGCATAGGTCTCGTCATAGACCGGATAGGCCTTCTCCTGCCGGACGACGGTGCCGCCGACGACCTGGGCGGGGTCGCACAGACCGAGCGTGGCCAGCTCGCGGGTGGCCAGCGCGACGAGCTTGTCGTCCCCGGCATTCCACAGGCCATCGCCTTCGAAGCAGAAATATTCGAGGCCGACACAGGCCAGGCTGTCGTCGGGCACCATTTCGGGCGACCAGCTCCGGAAATTCTGGATGCGACCGACCTTCACCTTCGAATCATGGATGTAGATCCAGTTGTCGGGAAACAGATCCTCCGACCGGATCATCAGCGCCACCGTCAGGAAGTCGCGATAGCCGAGCGCCATCGCCTGCGGCATCGTCGCGGGCAGCGGATGGAGCCGCGCGGTGAGTTCGCGCATCGGCGCCGAACTCACCAGATGATTTGCGGTCAGCACGGTGATCCGGCCATCCTCGCCGGTGACCGACACCCGCCAGATGCCGGCATTGTCGTCGAAATTCGCCTGCAGCAGCTTGTGGCCCATCAGGAAGCTGCCACCCTGTTCGACGATGCGGTCGCGCGCGGCGTCCCACATCATGCCCGGGCCCTTGCGCGGATAGCGGAAGGTCTCGAGCAGGGTCTTGGCGCCCATGCCGTCATTGGGCTTCTTGTTGAGGCCCAGCGAGCGCCTGATCCCGTCGAGGACCGCGCCGCCCAGGCTCAGTCCCTTGATCCGTTGCGCGGCCCAATCGGCCGACATGTCCTCGCACGGCATGCCCCAGACCTTTTCGGTGTAGGTCTTGAAGAAAATGCCGAACAGCCGCGACCCGAACTGGTTGGTGACCCATTGGTCGAAGCTGCGCACATCCTTGTGGGGAAACGCCTTCCAGCGGAAATAGGAGAGCATGCAGCGGGTCGATTCCCACAGGCCGAGATTCCACAGCGCCTCGAACGCGCGCAGCGGATAGCTGTAAAATTTGCCCTGGTAGAAGATCCGGCTCATCCGCGGCCGCTCGATGAAATCGTCCGGCAGCAGCTCGTCCCACAAGGCGACGACCTCGCGCGATTTCGAGAAGAAGCGGTGCCCGCCGATATCGAAGCGAAAACCGTCATGTTCGACAGTGCGGCTGATCCCGCCGACCTGGACCGGGTCCTTTTCGACCAGGATCACCGAACGACCCTGTTTGCCGAGCATATAAGCGGTGGTGAGTCCGGCCGGGCCCGCCCCGATGATCGCCACGTCGACATGCTGCTGCGGCCGCGCCATATTTCCGAATCCCTGCGGTTCCTGTTCAGGGTCCGCATTTGCCGCACCAGCCGCTAATTCATGGTTAACGCGCGCCGGTTCGGCCCGCTGACGAACTAGGCTCTTGTCGGAACCGACGCTAAACCCGGTACATGACCCATGTCCTTCAGCCGGGCGAGCCGGCGCCCTGGTTTCACGCAGCCGCCTTGGGCGGCAATCCGAACTATGCCTTCTCGTCAGCGGCCGGGCGGCCGATCCTGATGCTGTTCCTTGGCAGCGCGGCGACGCCCGAAGGCCCTGCCGCGCTCGCGCAACTGGCGCTCCACCGGGCGCTGTTCGACGATCGACGCGCTTGCTTCTTCGGCGTCAGCGTCGATCCGAAAGATGCGGCGGAGGGCCACATTGCCCAGCTGCTACCGGGGGTACGGTGGTTTCTCGATCATGACGGCGCGGTTTCGCGCCGGTACGGCGCCCTCGGCGAGCCAAGGGAAGGCACGCGCCCCTATCGTCAGCATTGGCTGCTGCTCGATCCGGCACTTCGGGTGCTCGCAGCCGCGCCGATCAGCGAAGGCGCGGCGATGCTGCGCCGGCTGGCCACGCTGATCGAAACCGGCGCCGAGGAATTGCCGGCACCGGTGCTCGTCGCACCGCGCATCCTCGAACCCGAATTATGCGCACGGCTGATTGCGCTGTATCGCGAAAAGGGCGGCGAAGACTCGGGCTTCATGCGTGAGGAGGCCGGAATGACCGTCCTCAAGGTCGACCATGATCATAAGCGCCGCGCAGATCATATGATAACGGACGAGGCACTGATCGATGCCTTGCGCATACGCCTGCGCGACCGCCTCAAACCTTTGATCGCACGCGCCTTCCAGTTCGATGTAACCCGCATCGAACGCTGGCTTGTGGCCTGCTATGACGGCGAGGATGGTGGCGGCCATTTCCGGCCGCACCGCGACAACACCACCAAGGGCACCGCCCACCGCCGGTTCGCCTGCACGATCAACCTCAACGCCGGCGACTATGATGGCGGCGACCTGCACTTTCCCGAATATGGCAGCCGCCTCTACCGGGCGCCGACCGGCGGCGCGGTGGTGTTTTCCTGTTCGCTGCTCCACGAGGCGACGCCGGTAACGCGCGGACAGCGCTATGCCTTCCTGCCCTTTTTTTACGATGACGCCGCCGCGCAGCTGCGCGAACGCAATCTCGCGCATGTCGCCCCCGAGCTGAAGGGCTATCGCGCGGGGCTCGCCGACCGGCCGGCGCAGGAGGAGGCCGGGGCATGACATTGTGACACAGGCCGGCTTGCCCTAAGCGCGGCCGATGAACGTCGCTTCGCTTCTCACCCCCCGTCATGGCTGGCTGCTGCTCGCACTGCTGATCGCCACGGTCGGGATCGGCCTGCGCGGATGGGGGATCGGCCAGGAACCGATGTGGCTCGACGAGGCCTATAGCGCCTATGCCGCATCGAAGGGCTGGGCGTTCCTGTGGGAGGCGGTGCCGCGCTACGAGACCCACCCGCCTTTCTATTATTCGCTGTTGCGCGGCTGGACGCTGATCGCCGGCGACGGACTGGTGGGACATCGCGCGCTGGGCCTGGCGTGCGGGATCGCCGCGCTGCCGGTGATCGGCGCGGCGGCGCATATGGCGGCGCGGGCAGCGGGGCTGGCCCCGCGCGCGCTGCCGATCGCGGTCGCCGCGGTCGCGCTGGCGGCGGTGTCGCCGATCCTCGTCGAGATGAGCCGCGAGGTGCGGCCCTATCCGGTGATGATCCTGACTTATGGCTGCGCCTGCTGGGCGCTGCTGCGGATCGCGGCGCGCAGCACGGCGGGGCAGCCGCTCGCGGGCCGGGCCTTCGCGGCCTATCTGGCGACGAGCGCGCTGATGCTGTGGCTCCACAATATGGGGCCGCTCTACGCCTTCGCGATGGGGCTGGCGTTGCTGGTGCTGGTGATCCGCCGGGGCATGACCCGTGCCGACTGGCTGTGGCTGGTCGGCGGGCATCTGATCGTGCTGCTGGTCTGGACGCCGGCGCTGATGATCCTGCTCGACCAGGCGCCGACCTGGATCAGTTCGACCTGGCTCAAATTCCAGACCGCCAATCTGTGGCGGCGGGTGACCGTGATCTATGCCGGGCCGACCGACGAACTGCGGATCGCCGCGGCGCTGCTGCTGATTGGCGGCGTCGCCGCGCTGCGCCGGACGCCGCGGATCGCGATCGCGCTGCTGCTGCTCATGCTGGTGCCGGTGACGGTGTCGCTGATCCTGTCGGCGACGGTCGCACCCGTGTTCATCGTGCGGACGATGACCGCGCTCGCCGGCCCCGGGCTGGTGCTGATGGCGGTCGGCGCCGGCGGATTCGGCGGGCCCGGCCTCGGCAGGCTGGTGCGCTGGCCGATGCTCGCCGCGCTGCTGTGGATGGTCGGGCACCAGGCGGCGATCGATATCGGCGCGCGCCAGGGCAAGCCGATGGAGGACTGGCACAAGGTCGCCCGCTGGATCGCGCCGCGCTTCCGGCCCGGCGACCAGATCTTCACCTATCCCAATGAAAGCGCACTGCCGCTCGGTCGGGCGCTGCTCGACCTCGGGCTCGAAATGCCGATCCGGGCGATCCCGACCGACGTGCCGACGCTCGATCCGCCGCCGGGCAGCTGGTATGTCAGCGGATCGCGCGGGGTGCCCTCGCTCGACCGCGCCCATCTGCGCGCGATCGCGACCGAGCCCAGGACGCGCGCGGTGCCGACGATCTGGCTCGTGCGCGGCGGCCCCTGGGCCTATGACAAGGGCGACGTCTTCGTCGAGGAACTCACCGCAGCCGGACGGACCAAGATCGGGCAGTTCTTCCAGTGGCCGGCGGACGTGGTGGGGTTGCGGCGGATCGAACCGACAGCACCCGCACCGAAGAGATAGACGGCTCCGGCTTTCGCCGGAGCCAGGATCGGAGCTTAGCGCCCGTCGCGACGCCCCAGCAGGCGCAGGCGCAGCGCGTTGAGCTTGATGAAGCCCGCCGCGTCGCGCTGGTCATAGGCGCCGGCGTCGTCCTCGAAGGTGACGACCTTTTCCGAATAGAGCGTGTAGGGCGACTTGCGGCCGACGACATAGACCCCACCCTTGTAGAGCTTGAGCCGGACGGTGCCGGTGACCTTCTCCTGGCTATGGTCGATCGCCGCCTGCAGCATCTCGCGCTCGGGGCTGAACCAGAAACCGTTGTAGATCAGCTCGGCATAGCGCGGCGCCAGCTCGTCCTTGAGATGCGCGGCGCCGCGGTCGAGGGTGATCTGCTCGATCCCGCGATGCGCGAGATGATAGATGGTGCCGCCCGGGGTCTCGTACATGCCGCGCGACTTCATGCCGACATAGCGATTCTCGACCAGGTCGAGCCGGCCGATGCCATGGGTCTTGCCCAGCTCGTTGAGCTTGGCGAGCAGCGATGCCGGCGACAGCGCCTCGCCGTCGATCGCGACCGCATCGCCGCGCTCGAAATCGATCGTGATGAACTGGGGGGCGTCGGGCGCATCCTCGGGATTGTTGGTGCGCGAATAGACATAGTCGGGGACCTCGTCCCACGGATTTTCGAGCACCTTGCCCTCGGACGAGGTGTGGAGAAGATTGGCGTCGGTCGAGAAGGGCGACTCGCCGCGCTTGTCCTTGGGCACCGGGATCTGATGCTGTTCGGCATATTCGATCAGCCGGGTGCGGCTGGTCAGGTCCCATTCGCGCCACGGCGCGATCACCTTGATATCGGGCGCGAGCGCATAATAGCCGAGTTCGAAGCGGACCTGGTCGTTACCCTTGCCGGTCGCACCATGGCTCACCGCATCGGCACCGACCATCTTGGCGATCTCGATCTGGCGCTTGGCGATCAGCGGCCGGGCGATCGAGGTTCCGAGCAGATAGAGCCCTTCATAGAGCGCGTTGGCGCGCATCATCGGCATCACATAATCCTTCACGAACTCCTCGCGGAGATCGTCGATGAAGATATGCTCGTCCTTGATGCCCATCAGCTTCGCCTTGGCGCGGGCGGGCTCGAGTTCCTCGCCCTGGCCGAGGTCGGCGGTGAAGGTGACGACCTCGCACTGATAGGTCTCCTTCAGCCATTTGAGGATCACGCTGGTGTCGAGACCACCCGAATAGGCCAGCACGACACGCTTCACGTCATTCGACATTCGAGATCTCCAAGAGTGACCCACCGCCAGCGGGCGCGGCGCGCCTTGCCATGCAGCGTTCCACTGTTCAAGCATGAGCTGAGGGCGAGACACTCCTAAGAGCGGGATATGACGAACATGAGTAGGCGTATGGCGTTGGCGGTCTGGACCATCGCGGCGATCGCGTCGCCGGTCTGGGCGCAATCGGCTGGCACGATTCCGAATTCGCGCGCGGGCCTCGACCAGATGATCGCGCAGCGTTTCCCGACCGTCGACACCAACCATGACGGCGCGATCGACCGGATCGAGGCCGCCGAAGCGCTGGGGATCGTCGGCCAGAAGGCGCGCGGCCAGGCCAATGTCCCGATGTTCGGGGTCGAAACCGGTGCCGATGGCCGGCCGCGCTTCACGATCGATCAGCGCGCCTTCGGATCGGCGGGCGGGCTCGACATGCTGTTCGAACATGTCGACCGCAACCATGACGGTCTGATCCAGCTGTCCGAGGTCCAGGCCGCCGCGCGCCAACGCTTCGACGCCGCCGACCGCAATCACGACGGCAAGCTGAGCCAGGCCGAAATGCAGCAGGCCAAGGGCGAGATATTGCTGCTGCAGCAGTCGCTGGGGATGTAGAACGGTCCGGGAGACGATCTTCACCGGATATCCCACGGCGATATTTCAACGCCGAAACATGAATGCAGCGTCGAACTACGCAAACATGAATCACGTTGTAGAGCGATCGACAGGACGGGACGGCGCGTTCCCCTGTGTCGCCGGCCCGTCCGCCTGTTTCGCCCAAGTTTTTCGTGGTGTTTCGAGAGGATCCGACATGAATCGCAAATATCTGATGATCGGCGGTGCCGGGCTGGCGACGACGCTGGCGGCGGCGATCGCGATCGCCCAGCCGGCGCCGCCTGCGGCCCCGCCCGGCCCGCCGGTTCCCAAGACCCGCGCCGAGCTGCAGGCGATGATCGCCCAGCATTTCAAGGCGGCCGACACCAACAATGACGGCGTGGTCACCAAGGCCGAACTCGACGCCGCGCGCGACAAGATGCGCGAGAAGATGAAGGCCGAGTTCGAGGCGAAGCGCGTCGCGCGCCGCGCCGAGATCTTCGCGATGCTCGACAAGGACAAGAACGGGTCGCTGTCGAAGCAGGAATTCACCGCCCCGCCGCCGCACCCCGAGGGTGGCCCCGACATGCCGCCGCCTCCGCCGGGCGGCCCCGAGGGTGGGCCCGGCAGGGATGGGCCGGGCAGGGACGGGCCAGGGCACGAAGGTCCCGGTGGACCCGGCAAATTCGGTCATGGCGGCCCCGACGGCCATCGCATGGGCTGGCGTCATGACGGCCCCGGCCCGATGCGCGGACCCGGCATCGAAGAGGGTCTGGGTTTCGGCGACCGCTGGTTCGATCGCGCCGATACCAATCATGACGGCAAGCTGACTCTCGCCGAGGCCTCGGCCGGTCCGCTGGCGCGCTTCGACCTGCTCGACACCAACAAGGACGGCACGATCAGCGATGCCGAGCGCGATGCCTTCCGTTCGGTGGTGCGCGGGATGAACCGGGGCGACCGCGACCATGACGATCGTCGCGGGGGTCGCGGCGGCGACCGGTGATATGATGTCGTAACCTCATGCCGATCGAGGGCGCCGACGAGCCGTTCGTCGGCGCCCTTTTCGTTTCAGTCGAACGTGGCGATCACCATGGCGTGTCGGCGTAGCTCTTCACTAGTTCGGTCAGCAGGTCGCGGCCGGTATAGACCGCCCGTACCGAAGCACGTTCGTTGAGGCCGTGGGTGCCGTTGCCGTCGGGATCGCTGAACATGCCCGGCGGGCCGTAGGAGGGGATGCCGATCGCCTCGAGGAAGATGCCGTCGGTGGCGCCGGTCGACATCACCGGAACCAGCGGCACCCCCGGATAATATTTGGCGACGAGCCTTTCGGCGGGACCGATGATCCGCGGATCGAGCGGCGGCGGCACCGCCAGCGGCCCGCGCTCCTGCTCGGCCTTCACCACGACCTTCGGATCGCCGATCGCCGCGGCCAGGGCGGCGCGGGTGCCTTCGACGCTGTCGCCGGGGAATATCCGGCAATTGACATTGGCGCCGGCGCGCTGCGGCAGCGCGTTGTTGGCATGGCCGCCGTCGAGCAGCGTTGCGACGCAGGTGGTGCGCAGCATCGAATGGAAGCCCTTGTCGCGGTTGAGTATCGCCTCGGCCGCCTTGTCGGCCGGATCCTTCGATATCGCGACCATGGCCTGGCCGATCTCGTCGCCGCGGGCGGCGCCGGCCTTGGCGAAATAGGCGCGGGTAGTCGGGCTGAGCTGGACCGGAAATTCGAGGTCGCGGACCTTCACCAGCGCATCGGCAAGTTCATAGATCGCATTGTCGCGCACCGGCGCCGAGCTGTGGCCACCGGGATTGGTCGTCTCGAGCCGGTAATTCTGCGCGGACTTCTCGCCGACATGGATATTCGCGGTGAGCAGCTTGCCATGGCCGTCGGAACGGCCACCGCCACCCTCGTTGAGCGCGAACTGCGCCGCGATCAGGTCGGGCCGGTTCCTGGCCAGCCACTGCGCGCCGTTGAACGGTGAGCCCCCTTCCTCGCCGCAGGTCAGCGCGAGCTTGATCGTCCGCTTCGGCTTGTAGCCCGACGTCTTGAACCGCATCATCGCGTCGATCCAGATCGCGTCCATCGCCTTCATGTCGGCGGCGCCGCGGCCGTAGAAATAGCCGCCTTCCTCGACCATCCTGTACGGGTCGCGCACCCAGTCGGCGCGCTTGGCGGTGACGACGTCGAGATGGCCGAGCAGCAGCATCGGCTTGGCGGTCTTCGAACTGCCCGGCAGGACGACGACGAGGCCGCCTTCCTTGGGATATTCGGGAACCGAGAAGAGGGTGATCGCGCCGTCGTCATAGCCCGCCTGGCGCAGATGCCCCGCGACCTTGTCGGCAAGCGCGGTGCAGCTGCCGCTGGTGGCGCTGGTGTCGGTTTCGACCAACTCCTGATAAAGGGCGCGGAAGGCGAGCTGGTCGGGACGAAGCGCCGGCGAGGCAGACGCCTGGTTTTGCGCCTGCGCCGCCGCGATCGGCGCCAATGGCTGTGCCAGCACCGCAAGTCCGATCGCCCAGCCGCCCGTCCATTTCATGCCCCGACCTCCGCCCATGTTCCGAGACGTGGAGATGAGCATGGGATGGCGGCGATGGAAAGCCCCGGCGCCGGATATAGCCGATCCGGGTGGCGGCAATTCGCGGGCTTCGCACATTCCCACCGCCGGAAAAGGGCCTTAGCCTCGACGTAAGCGCATCCCGATCGCAGAAGGACAATCCGTTCATGGCCTCGACGCTACCGACCCCCGCTATGGATGGCCTCGTCGGGTTGACCATCCTGAGCAACGGCACCCCGATCGACACTGGATGGCGGATGATCGCGGTCGACATCCACTCGAATATCAACGAGCTGCCGTCGGCGCGGCTGGTGATCGCCGACGGCGATGCCGAGCGGGGCTATCCGGTCAGCGAAAGCGACGCGCTGGCCCCGGGGGCGACGATCGAGATCGCGATCGGCTATGGTGATCAGACCAGGCCGGTGTTCAGCGGCATCGTCCGCCGGCAAGGGCTCGACATCGAAGAGGGCGGCGCGCGGCTGATCGTCGACGTGATCGACCGCGCAACCGCGATGCTGTCCAGCGCGCGCGACAGGCTGTTCGGCGCCATGCGCGACAGCGAGCTGATGGAGCGGCTGATCGGCGCGAACGGGCTCAAGGCAAGGGTGACGCCCACCGCCACGATCCGGTCGGCGACGATCCGATATCGCGCCTCCGACTGGGATCTGATGCTGGCGCATGCCCGCGACAATGCGATGGTGGTGATCGCCGCCGGCGGCACGGTGACGGTCGCCGTTCCCGATCGCGACCAGGTGCCGGCGCTGGCGCTCACGCAGGGCGAGACGATCTTCGGTTTCCGCGCCGATTGGGACGGCGGCGACACCGATCCGCTGGCCCGGGTCCGGGGAGAAATCCGTTTCCAGGGCAGTGCCCTGGCACGTCCCGGCATGGTGGTGAGGCTCGCCGGGGTTGGCAAACGCTTCGACGGCGATGTCTATGTCGCGGGTGTCGATCATCAGATCGCCGACGGCAACTGGATGACGACCGTCCGTTTCGGCATGCCGCCTAGCCCGTCGGCGGTGGCCGTCGATCGGACGACCACGGGCGGTTGCACGGCAAATCTGCTGGTCGGCGTAGTGACGCGGAACGACGATCCCGAGGACACCGGCCGGATCGAGGTCAGCCTGCCCGCGCTGGAGGCGGACGGAGCCCGCCTATGGGCACGTTCGAGCAGCTTCCACGCGTCGCACGGCAGCGGCGCGCTCTTCCTGCCCGAGATCGGCGACGAGGTGCTGGTCGGCTTTCTCGATGACGATCCGCAGCAGCCGGTCCTGCTCGGGAGCCTGTACGGCCGGGCCAATCCGCCGCCGGTCGCGCCCGGAGCAAACAACGACCGCAAGACGGTCGTCACGCGATCGCAGTTGCGGATCGACCTGTTCGACGATGCGAAGGCGATCGAGATCGCGACCCCGGGCGGGCAGCGCCTGCGCATCGACGATGATGCGGGAACGATCCTGCTGGCCGACGCGAACGGCCATCGCATCGTCATGGGCAAGGACGGAATCACCATCGATAGCGCGAACGCGCTACGGATCGGCGCGGTCGACGACCTCATGATCGCCGCGAACGGGACATTGTCGCTCAGCGGCGCACAAGGCGTGAAGATCGCCGGCCTGAACATCGACGCCGATGCCCGGATTCGATTTTCGGCGCACGGCAATGCCGAAGCGAAACTGACCGCATCGGGCGAGACGACCGTGCAGGGCGCCATGGTGATGATCAATTGATCGTGACGAAAGGAACGGGCCGATGCCGCTAGCCGCACGACTGACCGACATGCATGTCTGCCCGATGACCACCCCCGGCGTACCGCCGATCCCCCATGTCGGCGGGCCGATCGCCGGGCCGGGCTGCCCAACCGTGCTGGTCGGCAAGCTGCCGGCCGCGGTGCTGGGCGATATGTGCGTCTGCATAGGGCCGCCCGACACGATCGCCGCCGGATCCTCGACGGTGATGATCGGTGGCAGGCCGGCCGCGCGGATGGGCGATGCCACCGCGCATGGCGGCAGCATCGCATTGGGCCTGCCGACGGTGATGATCGGAGGGTGATCGGCGGCGCCGGCGATCATCGTCGCCGGCGCCGCCGATCGAGGCCTTATCTGCGGTCGAGGAACGTCCGCACCGCCTTCACCGTCGCGACCGGCTGCTCTTCCATCAGCCAGTGACCCGCGCCCTGGATGACGCCGCCGGTGACATCGGTCGCCGCGAAACCGGCAACCGTGGCCATCGTCGTGCCGAAGGATTTTTCGCCGCCGAGCGCCAGCACCGGCATTGCCAGCTTGCCCTGCGCGAGAAAGGCATGATCGTCGATCGCGTCCTGATCGAACGCCGCGAACTGAGCGAAGCCCGCGTGCATCGCCCCGGGGCGGGCATAGAGCGCGGCATAATGCTGGCGCGACGCCTCGTCGAAATTCTTCGGATCGGCCGAGAATTCGTTCCAGAAGCGATCGAGATAGATGCGCTCGCGGCCGGCGACGAGCCGCTCCATGTCGGGCCCACCGAAGCGGAAATGCCACAGCAGCGGATTTTTGAGGATCTCCTCCCAGGGGCCGACGCCGGGCAGCGGCGCGTCCATCAGCACCAGCTTCGTCACCCGGTCGCGGTGCTGGGCGACGAACGCATAGGCGACCATATTGCCGATATCGTGGCCGACGACGTCGACCTTGCCGACCTTGAGCGCATCGAGCAGGCCGGCGATATCCTGGCCCTGGGTCTTCTTGTCATAGCCACCGGCCGGCCGGGCGGAGAGGCCCATGCCGCGCAGATCGGGAACGATCACGCTGTGGTCGCGGGCCAGGTCGGCGGCGAGCGGTGCCCACATGTCGCCGGTTTCGCCATAGCCATGGATCAGCACGACCGCCGGCCCCGAACCGCCGACGCGGACATGGAGGGTGGTGCCGTTGGTCGCAATATCCTTCACCTGGAAGGCCGTGGGAAAGGCTGGAACCTCGGCAGAGGCCGGCGTGGAGACGATCGGTGCCGCAAGGGCGATCGCGGCGGCGGCAAGAAACGATCGGAACATCGGCTTCACTCCCAGATGGAGCGGCGCCGACATGGCGCCTTCCCCCGGCAGCGGAGATGCGCCACTTGCATCGTTCGCACTAGTCGGCGAAATTCGAATCTGGTTTCCGGAAAAACCGAACGATGATCAAGCTCGACGGCCTTGCCACCTTTCTCGCGATCGTCGACGCCGGATCGATCAGCGGCGCCGCGCGGCTGCTCGGCAAACCCAAATCGGTGGTGAGCGAACGGCTGGTCGAACTCGAACGCGAACTCGGCACTCGCCTGATCCAGCGATCGACCCGCAAATTGTCGCTGACCGAGGATGGCACGACCTTCCTGCCGCGGGCGCGGACGATCCTGCGCGAGACGATCGAGGCTTCGACCGAACTCAACGACCGGCGCGGGCGGCTGGCCGGGCCGCTGCGGATATCGGCGCCGGTCGGATTCGGGGTGCTGCATCTCGGCACGGCGATCAGCCGCTTCCTCGCCGACCATCCCGAAATCGACCTGACCCTCGATCTCGACGACCGCTTCGTCGATGCCGCCGCCGACGGCTATGATGCGGTGATCCGCAGCGGCACGATCGCCGACACCCGACTCGTCGCCAAGCGGCTGGCGACGATCAGGCGGCTGATGGTCGCATCGCCCGCCTATCTGGCCGCACACGGCACCCCGACCTGCCTCGAGCAGCTCGAGGCGCATCGCGGCATCCTCTACGCCAACCGTGAGGCCGACTGGCGCTTCGCCGGCGAGCATGGCTGGAGCGTGGCGCGACCGCGCGCGGTACTGCGGGTCAATAACGGCCTGGTGATCCGCGACGCGGCGATCGCCGGGCTGGGGATCGGACTGCTGCCCCGCTTCTTCGTCGACGAGCCGCTGCGCGACGGTCGACTCGTGGCGATCGACATCGGCCGCCAAGCCGAAGGCGCCGAATTGTGCGTGGTCTATCCGCGCGACCGCACCGCGTCGGCGAAGGTTCTGGCGCTGGTCGAGAGCCTGCGACGCAGTTTCGGCGATCCGCCTTATTGGGACCGTTCATGATCGCCCGTCACGCCGCCGCCATGCGCCGGTCGAACGCGTCGCGCGCCACCTCCACCGCGGGAAGATTGGCCAGCGTCCAGGCGTAGAGCGCCTTGAACGGATCCTGCAGCGTTCGCCCCAGCGGGGTGATCTCATATTCGACCGCCACCGGGGACGCCGGGATCACCCGGCGCGACAATAGCCCGTTGCGCTCGAGCCGCCGCAGGCACTGGGTCAGCGCCTTCTGGGTGACGCCCTCGAGCTGCCGCTTGATCGCGTTGAAGCGGAGCGGCCCGGCATCGAGCACGGTGAGGACCATCATCGACCATTTGTCGGCGATCTGATCGAACAGCACCCGGCTCGGGCAGTTCGATGCGAAATGTTGCGGGTCGCACAGGTTCATGACGGTTTCCTCGAATATACCTGATGACCTTGGAGTGCCTCATTGACACCAGGTCTACAAAATATACCTACTGGTGGTTCGCCGCAATGGAGCCTTTACGAATGTCCTCCGAAGACACCGCCACGCTGTTCCGTCCCTTCCAAATCAAATCGCTCAAGCTCAAAAATCGTATCGTCATGGCGCCGATGACCCGCGCCTTCGCGCCGGCCGGCGTGCCGGGCCGGCCACAGGCCGATTATTATCGGCGGCGCGCCGAAGGCGAAGTCGGCCTGATCCTGTCCGAAGGAACGGTGGTCGACCGCCCCGCATCGCGCAACGATCCGGGCATTCCCTTCTTTCACGGCCCGGCGGCGCTCGATGGCTGGAAGCGAGTGATCGATGCGGTCCATGCCGCCGGCGGACGCATGGGCCCGCAGATCTGGCACACCGGTTCGACGAAGAGCTTCAAGGACTGGGCGCCGGATGCACCGGTCGAAAGCCCCTCGGGGCTGCTGGCCCCGGGCAAGCCGCGCGGGGTGGCGATGAGCGAGGAGGCGATCGCCGACAGCGTCGCCGCATTCGCCCGCGCCGCCGCCGATGCGAAGCAGCTGGGGTTCGACACCGTCGAGATCCACGGAGCCCACGGCTATCTGATCGACCAGTTCTTCTGGTCGGGTACCAACGAGCGCAGCGACCGGTTCGGCGGCACCACCATCGCCGAGCGCGCGCGGTTCGCCGCCGAGGTGGTGCGCGCGATCCGCGCAGCCGTCGGCCCCGACTTCCCGGTCATCCTGCGCGTGAGCCAGTGGAAGCAGCAGGACTATGCCGCGCGGCTGGCCGAAACCCCGGCCCAGATGGCCGACTGGCTGGGCCCGCTGGTCGAGGCCGGTATCGACATATTGCACTGCTCGCAGCGCCGCTTCTGGGAACCCGAATTTCCCGAGATCGACGGCGAGGACGGTCTCAACTTCGCCGGCTGGGCGAAGAAGGTCACCGGCGCGCCGACGATCAGCGTCGGCTCGGTCGGCCTGTCGGGCGATTTCCTCGGCGCGTTCGGCGGCGAAAGCTCGACCGCCACGCCGCTCGATCGCCTGATCGCGCGGATGGAACGCGACGAGTTCGACCTGGTGGCGGTCGGACGCGCGCTGATCAGCGATCCGTCATGGGTCGCCAAGATCCGGCAGGACGATCATGCCGGCCTGAAGAATTTCGACGCATCGGCGCTGGCCGAACTGGTCTGATCGATCGGGTCGGTGGCGGGCACGCCGCCACCGACCCCCGCATCATTCCTCGCTGGCCACCCGCTTGAGCCGGTAGAGCAGTTCGAGCGCTTCGCGCGGGCTGAGCGCGTCGGCGTCGATCGAGTCGAGTTCGGCGCGCAGCGGATCGGGCGCCGCCTCCGCCACCGCCGCGGCGGCGGCGGCCGCGAACAGCGGCAGGTCGTCGAGCCCGGCCGCGAGCCCGCCGGTCGCCACCCGCCCGGCCTCCAGCCGCTTGAGCACGTCCTTGGCGCGGCCGAGCACCGCCGGCGGCAGACCCGCGAGCTTGGCGACGGCGATGCCGTAGCTGCGATCGGCCGGCCCCTCGGCCAGTTCGTGCAACAGCACCAGCTCGCCCTTCCATTCGCGCGCACGGACATGGTGGAGCGAGAGCGCATCGAGCCGCTCGGCGAGGCGGGTCAGCTCATGATAATGGGTCGCGAACAGGCAGCGGCTGCGGTTGATGTCATGGACCGCCTCGACCACCGCCCAGGCGATCGCGAGCCCGTCATAGGTCGAGGTGCCGCGGCCGACCTCGTCGAGGATCACGAAGCTGCGCTCGGTCGCCTGCGCCAGGATCGCCGCGGTCTCGACCATCTCGACCATGAAGGTCGACCGGCCGCGGGCGAGATTGTCCGAGGCGCCGACCCGGCTGAACAGCCGGTCGACGATACCGAGCGTCGCCGAGGTCGCGGGCACCGGGCTGCCGGCCTGGGCGAGGATCGCGATCGCTGCATTCTGGCGCAGGAAGGTCGATTTGCCGCCCATGTTGGGACCGGTCACCAGCCACAGCCGCCCGGTTTCCGACAGGCAGCAGTCATTGGCGACGAACCGCCCGCCCTGCGCCGCGACCGCCGATTCGACCACCGGATGGCGGCCCCCGCGGACGTCGAAGCAGTTGTGATTTTCGAACAGCGGCCGGGTCCAGCCGCCCTCGACCGCGCGTTCGGCGAGCGCCGAGCCGACGTCGAGCCGGGCGAGCGCGTCGGCGGTCGCCGCGATCGGCGCGGTGCGGCCGAGCGCGGTCGCGATCAGCTCCTCGAGATGCGCCGCTTCGGCGGCGAGCGCATGGCCTCCGGCCTGGCCGACCCGCATCGCCTGCTCGTGGAGATCGGGGGCGTTGAAACGCACCACCCCGGCCAGCGTCTGGCGGTGGGTAAAGCCCGAATCCGCAGCCATCAGCGGATCGGCATGTTTCGCCTGAACCTCGATATGATAGCCGAGCACGCCATTGTGGCGGATCCGCAGCGAGCCGATCCCGGTCTGCTGGCGATAGCGCGCTTCCAGCGCGGCGATCGCGCGGCGCCCCTCGCCGCCCTGGCCGCGCAGCTCGTCGAGCGCCGGGTCGAAACCCTCGGCGATATAGCCGCCCTGCGCGGTGTCGATCGGCGGCGCGGGAACCAGCGCGCGGCGCAGCAGGTCGACCAGCTCGCCATGGCCGAGGAAAGCCGGCAGCAATTCGTGGAGCAGCGGCGGGGCCGGGGCGATCTTCGCCAGCATCTGATGGAGCTGGAAACCCTGGTCGAGCCCGTCGCGCAACTGCCCGAGATCGCGTGGACTACCGCGCCCGGCGACCAGCCGTCCGAGCGCGCGGCCGATATCGGGCAGCGCGCGCAGGGTGGTGCGCATCCGGTCGCGCAAGATGCCGTCGCCCTCGAACAGGGCGACCAGGTCGAGCCGCGCTTCGATCGCGCCGCGATCGGTGAGCGGCGCCGAAAGATCGGCGGCGAGCAGCCGCGCGCCGGCGCCGGTGACGCTGCGGTCGACCGCGTCGAGCAGGCTGCCCTTGCGGGTCCCGCTCTGGCTGAGGGTGATTTCGAGGCTCTCGCGGGTCGCGGCATCGATCATCATATGATCGGCGATCTCGCGGCGCCGCGGCGGCTGCAGGAAGGGAAGGCTGCCCTGGCCGGCGCGCTCGAGATAGGCGAGCAGCGCACCGGCGGCGGCAAGCTCGGCGCGGCCGAACGCGCCGAAGCCGTCGAGGGTCGCTACCCCGAGCAGCGATTTCAGCCGCGCCTCGCCCTTGATCGAATCGAAATGCTCGCGCGGCCATGTGACGGCGTCCTGTGGCGCATCGTCGAGATCCTCGGGGCAGACGATCTCGGCGGCGCCGAGCCGGGCGAGTTCGGCGTCGAACGCCGACGGCAGCAGCGCGACGATCTCGAACCGGCCGGTCGAGATGTCGGCGGCGGCGAGCCCGAGGCGGCGGTCCGATCCTTGTCCGACCGACCCGACCGCGACCAGCCAGTTGGCGGTGCGGGCGTCGAGCAGCGCCTCCTCGGTCAGGGTACCGGCGGTGACGACACGGACGATCGCGCGGCCGACCAGCGCCTTCGACCCCATACGCTTGCGCGCCTCGGCGGGGCTTTCGGTCTGTTCGGCGATCGCGACCCGGTGGCCGGCCTTGATCAGCCGGGCGAGATAGGCTTCGGCCGAATGGGCGGGGACCCCGCACATCGGGATCGGTTCGCCGTCATGCTCGCCGCGCGCGGTCAGCGCGATGTCGAGCGCGGCCGAGGCGATCTTCGCATCGTCGAAGAACATCTCGAAAAAGTCGCCCATCCGATAGAAGAGCAGGCAGTCGTCGGCCCCGGCCTTCAACTGCAGATATTGCGCCATCATCGGCGTCGGCTGGGAGGTTTTCGCGGGCGTGTCGGTTTTCGTGCTTCGGGCCATGCGATGGCTGATAGCGGCTTGTGATGGCCGCAGCCATGCCCCAAAAGGCGTCCGTGCAGATCAGACGCCGCGGGCGTGGCGGGGGGGATTCAGATGAGCGAGAGCAAGGTCCAGTTTTCCGATCGGGAAGCTTTGTTTTTCCATTCGACCGGGCGGCCGGGCAAGATCGAGATCATCGCCTCCAAGCCGATGGCGACCCAGCGCGACCTGAGCCTCGCTTATTCGCCGGGCGTCGCGGTGCCGGTGCGCGCGATCGCCGAGGATCCGGCGACCGCCTATGACTATACCGCCAAGGGCAATATCGTCGCCGTCATCTCGAACGGCACCGCGATCCTCGGCCTCGGCAATCTCGGCGCGCTCGCCTCGAAGCCGGTGATGGAAGGCAAGGCGGTGCTGTTCAAGCGCTTCGCCGACGTCGATTCGATCGACATCGAGCTCGACACCGAGGATCCCGAGGCCTTCATCAACGCGGTCGCGCTGATGGAGCCGAGCTTCGGCGGCATCAACCTCGAGGACATCAAGGCCCCCGAATGTTTCATCATCGAGCAGGCGCTCAAGGAGAAGATGAACATCCCGGTGATGCATGACGATCAGCACGGCACCGCGATCATCGCCGCCGCCGGCCTGATCAATGCCGCCTTCCTGACCGGCCGGGCGATGAAAGACATGACCGTGGTGGTCAACGGCGCCGGCGCCGCCGCGATCGCCTGCACCGAACTGATCAAGGCGGTCGGCGTGCCGCACGACCAGGTGCTGCTGTGCGATTCGAAGGGCGTGGTCTATCAGGGCCGCACCGAGGGCATGAACCAGTGGAAGTCGGCGCATGCGGCCAAGACCGACAAGCGCACCCTTTCCGAGGCGATGAACGGCGCCGACGTGTTCCTCGGCCTGTCGGTCAAGGGCGCGCTGACCCCGGAGATGGTCAAGACGATGGCGCCGCACCCGATCATCTTCGCGATGGCCAATCCCGATCCCGAAATCACCCCGCCCGACGCCAAGGCGGTCCGCCCCGACGCGATCGTCGCGACAGGCCGTTCGGACTATCCGAACCAGGTCAACAACGTGCTCGGCTTCCCGTTCATCTTCCGCGGCGCGCTCGATGTGCGCGCGACCGGCATCAACCAGGAGATGAAGATCGCGGCCGCGCAGGCGCTTGCCGAACTGGCCCGCCAGCAGGTGCCCGAGGAAGTCGCCGCCGCCTATGGCGGCGCCGCGCCGACCTTCGGTCGCGACTATATCATCCCGGCGCCGTTCGATCCGCGGCTGATGGAGATCGTCCCGTCGGCGGTCGCCCAGGCGGCGATGGACACCGGGGTCGCGCGCAAGCCGATCCTCGACATGGCCGAATATCGCCAGAGCCTGAAGGCGCGGCTCAACCCGACCACGTCGGTGCTGACGATGGCCTATGAGACCGCGCGCGCGCATCCCAAGCGCGTCGTCTTCGCCGAGGCCGAGGAAGAGGTGGTGCTGCGCGCCGCGATCCAGTTCAAGAACAACGGCTATGGCACCCCGGTGCTGGTCGGCCGCGACGACGTGTTCGACAAGCTCAAGGCGCTCGGGGTCGACGATCCCGAAAGCTACGAGCTGCACAACAGCCGGGTCTCGCCGCTGGTGCCGCGGATGGTCGACTATCTCTACGACCGGCTGAAGCGGCGCGGCTATCTGCGCCGCGAGATCGAGGTGATGGTCAACCAGGACCGCAACATCTTCGGCCCGCTGCTGATGGCGCTGGGCGAGGCCGACGCGATGGTCACCGGGGTCACCCGCACCTATTCGGCGAGCTACCGCCAGGTCCGCCACATCATCGATCCGGCCCCCGGCCAGCAGCCCTGCGGCATCCATCTGTTCGTCGGCCAGAACCACACCACCTTCCTCGCCGACACCACCGTCAACGAGGCCCCGACCTCCGAGGAACTCGCCGACATCGCCGAGCAGACCGCCGCGGTCGCCAAGCGCATGGGCCATGAGCCGCGGGTCGCGTTCATGTCCTATTCGACCTTCGGCAACCCGCCGGGGAGTTGGCTCGATACGATCCGTGGCGCGGTCGCGATCCTCGACGAGCGCCGGCCGAGCTTCGAATATGAAGGCGAGATGGCCCCGGACGCGGCGCTCAACCCGTCGATCATGAAGAATTATCCGTTCTGCCGCCTGTCGGCCCCCGCCAACATCCTGGTGATGCCGGGTCTGCAGTCGGCGAACATCTCCGCCAAGCTGCTGCGTGAACTCGGCCGCGGCACGATGATCGGGCCGATGCTGGTCGGGCTCGAAAAGCCGGTCCAGATCGCGACGATGTCGGCCACCGCCACCGAACTGCTGACGCTCGCCGTCCTCGCGGCATCCGGCATCGCCAAGTAGGCCTCTTTTTCACCCCTCCCTTGAAAGGGAGGGGTGATTTTTTCCTACTGGTGCGCATTCTCCACGGCTTCGGCCTTCATCGCCGCGACCAGTGCCTCGACCGTCCGCGGCTCCGCCGGAATCCGCAGCCGTGACGCCGGCACCTCAGCGGGTTCGGCACGATCGAGGCAGAAGCGGCCGCCGACGTCGATCGGGGTGCCGAGCGCGAAGATGCTGCGGGTTTCGGCGATCAGTTCGGGAACCGCCGGGCCGATCATCACCGCGGCGGGGACCAGCGCGGCGTTCATGAACTGCTCGAGCGCCTGGCCCACCGGCTTCAGCGCGGGGTCGGTGCTGATCACATAGTCCGCGGCCTTGGCGGGATCCGAATCGTCGAGCCCCCGCACATGATAGACCCGGCCCTGCCGCCCGCCCACGCTCGCCGCGCCGCCGGGCTCGATCTTCAGCCCGGCCGGCTTCATCGCGCCGCCCTTGAGCATATCCTTGAAGATCGGCGGCACCACCTGGTCGACCGCCGCGCCGACATCCTCGATCCGCGCGACCATCGGCTTGCCGTCGAGATCGCCGACGATGAAGAACGTCCCGCCGATCAGCAGGCCATAGTCGCTGGCATCGCTCTCGCCGATCCGCGCGTCGCCATTGTCGGCGACCTCGATCACCAGCTGCTTGGTCTTGGCGGCGTCGAAATAGATCGCGCGCAGCCCGGCATCGGCGGGCGCCGTCGCGGCGAGCAGGGCCGCCAGCAGAAACCCGTTCCGAAACACATGCATGGCACCCTCCGCTTTCCATCCGCATGGAGCACGGCGCATGCTTTCCCTCAACCGCAAATTCGCCCAAGAGGGGCCATGGCCGTCCTCCGCCTGACCCTCACCGATTTCCGTTCGCACCGCGCACTGGGTATCGACGCCACCCCGGGGTTGGTGGTGCTGACCGGCGACAACGGCGTCGGCAAGACAAACATGCTCGAGGCGGTGTCGTTGCTGAGCCCCGGCCGCGGGCTGCGCGGGGCGCTGCTGTCGGAGATGGCGCACAATGCCGGCGCCGGCGGCTTCGCGATCGCCGCGCGGCTCGACGCCGGCGGCGGTGCGCCGATCGAGATCGGCACCGGCACCACCTCGGCCGCGCCCGAACGGCGGCTGGTGCGGATCAACGGCGCCAACAGCTCGGCGAACAAGCTTGGCGAATGGGCATCGGTGCTGTGGCTGACCCCGGCGATGGACCGGCTGTTCGTCGACACCCCGGGCGGACGGCGGCGCTTCCTCGACCGGCTGGTGCTCGCGCTCGAACCCGCCCATGCCCAGCATTCGACCCGCTACGAGGCGGCGACCCGCGCACGCAACAAGCTGCTCGGCGAGGGCCGCACCCCCGACCGCGCCTGGCTCGACGCGCTCGAGGCGGCGATGGTCGAACATGGTGCCGAGATCGGCCGCGCGCGCGCCGATGCGGTCGCGGCGCTGATGGCGCTGCTCGACACGATGCCGGCAGGGCCGTTCGCACGGCCGGGCATCGCGATCGGCGGGTGGCACTATCGCGACGCGCAGGCGCTGGCCGACGAATTGCGCGCCGGCCGGCCGCGCGACGCGGCGGCGGGGCGGACCCTGGCCGGCCCGCACCGCAGCGACCTGATCGTCACCCATCTCGGCAAGGGCCAGCCCGCCGAACACAGCTCGACCGGCGAGCAGAAGGCGCTGCTGCTCGCGATCATCCTCGCCCATGCCGATCTCGTCGCCGGGCGCACCGGACGGCGGCCGATCCTGCTGCTCGACGAGGTCGCGGCACATCTCGATCCCGGACGACGCGCGGCGCTGTTCGACCGGCTGGCGGCGGCCGGCGGCCAGGTGTGGATGACCGGCACCGAACCGGCGCTGTTCGAGGAGGCCCCGGCGGTGCAGCGGCTGCACCTCGAGGATGGCGAAATCCGCCGGCTGATCCTGTGACGATCGGCGCGACGACGGTCCGGCCGAGTCGCATGCCCATTTTGCTTTAGTTTCGACGGGTCCGCGCCTATATAATCGGCATGACTGACGAACCGCAGAACACCCCCAACGAAAACAGCTATGGCGCCGATTCGATCAAGGTCCTCAAGGGCCTGGACGCGGTGCGCAAACGTCCCGGCATGTATATCGGCGACACCGACGACGGATCGGGCCTCCACCATATGGTGTTCGAGGTCTCCGACAACGCGATCGACGAGGCGCTCGCCGGCCATTGCGACCGGATCGTCATCACCCTGAATCCCGACGGATCGGTCTCGGTCGAGGATAATGGCCGCGGCATCCCGACCGGGATCCACAGCGAGGAAGGCGTCTCGGCGGCCGAGGTCATCATGACCCAGCTCCACGCCGGTGGAAAATTCGACAACACCAACGACGCCAACGCCTACAAGGTGTCGGGTGGCCTCCACGGCGTCGGCGTCTCGGTGGTCAACGCGCTCAGCGACGTGCTCGACCTGACGATCTGGCGAGACGATGAAGAACATTATATGCGCTTCCAGCGCGGCGACGCGGTCGCGCCGCTCAAGGTCGTCGGCCCTGCCAACGGCAAGAAGGGCACCAAGGTCACCTTCACCCCCTCGGCCGACACCTTCAAGATCACCGAGTTCGATTTCGACAAGCTCGAGCATCGCTATCGCGAGCTGGCCTTCCTCAACTCGGGGGTGCGGCTGTTCCTGATCGACGCCCGCCATGCCGAGGAAAAGCAGGTCGAACTGTTCTATGAAGGCGGCATCGCGGCCTTCGTCAAATATCTCGACCGCACCAAAATTCCGCTGATGCCCGAGCCGGTGGCGATCCACGGCCAACGCGACGATGTCGGCATCGACGTCGCGCTCGAATGGAACGACAGCTATTATGAGCAGGTCCTCTGCTTCACCAACAACATCCCGCAGCGCGACGGCGGCACCCATCTCGCGGCGTTCCGCGCCGCGCTGACCCGCACCCTCAACAACTATGCCGAGAAATCGGGCGCGCTGAAGAAGGAGAAGGTCAGCCTCACCGGCGACGACATGCGCGAGGGGCTGACCGCGATCGTCTCGGTCAAGCTGCCCGATCCGAAATTCTCGTCGCAGACCAAGGACAAGCTGGTCTCGTCCGAGGTCCGCCAGCCGCTCGAAAGCCTGATGGCCGACAAGATGGTCGAATGGCTCGAGGAAAATCCGCAGCATGCCCGTTCGATCATCCAGAAGGTGATCGACGCCGCGGCCGCGCGCGAGGCCGCCCGCAAGGCGCGCGAGCTCACCCGGCGCAAGGGGGTGATGGACATCGCCTCGCTGCCCGGCAAGCTTGCCGACTGCCAGGAGCGCGATCCGTCGAAGTGCGAACTGTTCCTCGTCGAGGGTGACTCGGCCGGCGGTTCGGCCAAGCAGGGACGCAACCGCGAGAATCAGGCGATCCTGCCGCTCAAGGGCAAGATCCTGAACGTCGAGCGCGCCCGCTTCGACCGGATGCTGTCGTCGAAGGAAGTCGGCACGCTGATCCAGGCGATGGGCACCGGCATCGGCCGCGACGACTTCAACCTCGAAAAGCTGCGCTACCACAAGATCGTCATCATGACCGACGCAGACGTCGACGGCGCGCATATCCGCACCCTGCTGCTGACCTTCTTCTACCGGCACATGAAGCCGATCATCGAGGCCGGCCATCTCTATATCGCCCAGCCGCCGCTCTATAAGGTCAGCAAGGGCCGCTCGGAGGTCTATCTCAAGGACGATTCCGCGCTCGACGAATATCTGGTGACCGCGGGTCTCGGCCTGATGGTGCTCGAGACCCAGGGCGGCGCGCGATCGGGCGAGGATCTGCGCACCGTCGTCGAACATGCCCGGCGGATGCGCTCGCTGATGCGCTTCGTGCCGCGGCGCTACGATCCCAAGATCGTCGAGGCGCTTGCGCTGACCGGCGCGCTCGCGCCCGATGCCGGCGACGCCGCGCACCGGGCGTCGGCCAGCGCGGTCGCCGCCTGGCTCGGCAACACCGATCCCGAAGCGGCCTGGTCCGGCGAAGTGTCGGAGGAGGGCGGCTATCATCTGCGCCGGCTGTGGCGCGGGGTGACCGACCACCACATCATCGACGCCGCCTTCGTGCGCTCGGCCGAGGCGCGCAAGCTCCACACGCTGGCGTCCGAACAGGCCGAAAGCTTCGCGACCACCTCGCGGCTGGTGCGCGGCCGCTCGATCCAGGCGGCCGATGGTGACGATTCGGACGACGTGCCCGATACCCGCGGCACCGCGATCAACAGCCCCGCCGAACTGCTCGAGGCGATCCTCGCCGCGGGCCGCAAGGGCATGTCGGTCCAGCGCTACAAGGGTCTGGGCGAGATGAACGCCGAACAGCTGTGGGAAACCACGCTCGATCCGGCCAACCGCGCGATGCTCCAGGTCGAGATCCAGCAGGCCGACGTCGCCGACGAGATCTTCACCCGGCTGATGGGCGACGTCGTCGAACCGCGCCGCGAGTTCATCCAGGACAATGCGCTGTCGGTCGCCAATCTCGACGTCTGACGGGATGGGGCGGTCCGCCGTCCCATCCCCGACCATTGCGACGCGTCAGATGCCGCCGAGATAGTCCATCTTGCCGATCGGCGCGCCCTTCGACCGCATGATCGCGTAGGCGGTCACGACGTGGAAGAAGAAGTTGGGCAGCCCGAAATTGTTGAGATGGTCGATCGCGGTCGCGCGGAATTCGTTGCTCGGAGTCTTCAGCACGACTTCGGCCTGTTCGCGACCGTCGATCGTCGCCGGGTCGATGCTGTCGAGATAGGCGATCGTCCGCGCGATCCGGTCGAGCAGCTCGGCAACCGTCTTCTCTTCGTCGGCAAAGCTCGGCGGGGTAGCGCCGGCCAGCCGCGCGGCAACGTTTTTCGCGCTATCGCTCGCCATCTGGATCTGGCGGGGCAGCGGCAGCATGTCGGGCGCCAGCCGCGCGTCGAGCCATTCGGCTTCCGTGATCGGCGTCGCCGCGAAATGATCGGCGCTCTTGATCACGACCCGGGCGAGATTTTCGAGCGCGCGGCGAAAGACCGGAAGCGAAGCCTGCGAGAGCGTGAGAGCCATGGGCATGTCCTTGAGGGAAGAGTGCATCGGTAGCGCCGACAGATCGGCGCTCGGGCACCATGTTTCAACTCGGTCCGCGACATTGCGCCGCGGAAAAACAAATCGCCCGCCTGCCGGGGGGACTGGGCAGGCGGGCGACCGGCCGGCTGCGGCAAAGGGGAACCGCGCCTTCGGGGAAAGGGATCAGCGTGCCAGCGTCGCGACCGCGGCGATCTGGTTCGGGCTGTAGCCGAGGTCGCCCAGGCTGCGGGCGATCTCGGACACGTCGGCTCGGCGGCGCACCTCGCACACGAACCGGCGCAGCGTATCGAGGCGCGGATCGGCGAGCGGCAGGCTGGAGCCGGCTCCGGTCGCACGGCGCAACAGCCGCGCGAACCAGCCATTGCCCTGCGCCATCTCGCCGGCTTCCTTGATCGCGATCGCCACGACCTTCCATTCGAGCGGAGAGAAGAGCGCGGTCGCTTTCATACCGTTTTTCGCCGTTCCAACCATGAAATCCTCCATCATCTTGATGGCCTTTTCGTCGAGTTGCGCACGCTTCGCTGTGATCTCGGCCACAGGCGAAACAATTTGGCTGAAAAATCCGCTGACCGCGTTCTCGACGCCGGGTGGCATGCGGGGACGAAGGCGGCTAAAGCCTGCCGCCATAGACCGTAAAGCGGATGAATGGACCATGACCGAACCGACCGACACCCCCGAGACCGAAGCCGCAGCGGCCCCCGCCGAAGCCGCCGTCGCCGATACGCCGCCGGATCGGCTCTCGATCCATCCGTCGAGCCCCTATTTCGGCGGCGATCTGCTCGAACGTGGCATCGGCATCCGCTTCAAGGGCGTCGAGAAGACCAATGTCGAGGAATATAGCATCAGCGAATCCTGGGTCCGGGTCGCCGTCGGCAACACCCGCGATCGCAAGGGCAACCCGCTGACGATCAAGCTGCAGGGCCCGGTCGAAGCCTATTTCCGCGACATCGCCGACCAGGCCTGACAATCGCGATGGTCGTCCGCATCGCCTCCGGCCGGCTCGCCGCCGAGATCGCCGCCGAAGGCGCGGAGCTGGTGCGGCTGACCGATCTCGCGACCGGCGACGAACTGTTGTGGGACGGCGATCCGGCCTTCTGGACCGGACATGCACCGATCCTGTTTCCGATCGTCGGCACGCTGCGCGACAACCATTATCGTTGGCAGGGGCGCAGCTATGAACTGCCCCGCCACGGCTTCGCCCGCCGCCGCACCTTCGCATTGGTCGCGCAGGATGCGGCGTCGGTCACCTTTCGGATCGAGGCCGATGCCGCAAGCCGCGCGGTCTGGCCGTTCGACTTCGCGCTCGACATGCGATTCGCGATCGGCGGCGACCGGCTGGAGATACGCGCGACGGTGACCAACCGCGGCGACGGCCCGATGCCGGCAAGCTTCGGCTTCCATCCGGCGCTGCGCTGGCCGCTGCCGGGCGGGGCGGTCAAGGCCGACCATGCCATCCTCTTCGACCGCGACGAACCCGCACCGGTGCGGCGGCTCGACGCCGACGGGCTGGTCATGCCCGAAAGCTTCGCGACCCCGATCGAAGGACGCCGCCTCGCGCTCGACGACAGCCTGTTCGCCGGGGACGCGCTGATCCTCGACCGGCCGGTCAGCCGGGCGCTCACCTATGGCGCACCCGGCGCGACCCGGATCGCGGTCGATTATCCCGACATGCCGCAGATCGCCTTCTGGATGAAGCCCGGCGCCGATTATCTGTGCATCGAGCCATGGCAGGGCCATTCGGATCCCGCCGGCTTCGACGGCGAGATCGGCGACAAGCCGGGGATGGTGACGATCGCCGCCGGCGAGGCCCGCGATTTCATGATGGGATTGCGGCTGCTCGCAGCCTGACCGCGGCATGGCCTGACGATCAGGCTGCTGTGGTCCGGTCCCGATACGCTGGAACCGGACCACGGGCCGCCTGACGCTTCGCAGGCCCTTCCCGGGGGGCGCCACGGCCCGAAGGCGGCGGCGATGGAAGGACGTCGAAAAATGCCCAACAGGGGCAGGGGACGCCACGCAACTTACAAAAGCCGATGCAACCGATACACGCCAACTAAGCCCGCGACCGCGCGTCCGAAGTGACGAGGATCACAATGGCGGCAAAGTGCGAAAATTTTACAATCGCATGTGGTTAATCGACGATAGGCATGATTTTCACGACCGGTTGAGCCCCTCTTGCTGCCCATCGGGCCGCGACCGCCGTTCAGCGCTCCGCAACCCGGGAACCGCTAGGCGCAATGCGATTCGGCCGCGGGATTTCGGCCGGGATATGGGGCATATGATGCTTGGCAGTCGTCCGGATAAGCGATAGGTCCGCCAGCCACGATGCCGCGCGCAACCACTCTCCGGAACCGGGACAAGATGTCGTCATGAGCTGGGCGAAGAAGGCCGCCAAATATGCGCTGTTCGGGGCGCTGGCGGGCCTGGGGGCCCTGATCATCGCGGTGCTGATCGCGATGGCCTCGCTCCCCGGCTTCAACGAACTCAAATCGAGCCCCAACGGTCAGATGGTGCGCGTTCGCGCCGCTGATTCATCGGTGATCGTCGCGCTCGGGCCGAGCTATGGCGACTGGCTCACCGGCAACCAGATCCCCGACGTCATGAAGAAGGCGATGGTCGCGGTCGAGGATCGCCGCTTCTACATGCACCCCGGCATCGACCCGGTCGGCATGGCGCGGTCGGTGTGGGTGGCGTGGGAACGCAAGGGCACCGGCCGGCGGCTCCAGGGCGCCTCGACGATCACCCAGCAGCTCGCGCGCAACATCTTCCTGACCAACAGCTATGACATCGGCCGCAAGTTCCGCGAGATCATCCTGGCGCTGGCGATGGAGCGCAAATTCTCGAAGGACCAGATCCTCGAACTCTATCTCAACCGGGTCTATTTCGGTGGCGGCGCCTATGGCATCGACGCCGCCAGCCGCAAATTCTTCGGCCATCCCGCCAACAAGCTGAGCCTGGGCGAGGCCGCGATCATCTCGGGGCTGGTCAAGGCGCCCTCGCATTATTCGCCGACCGCCGACCGCGAGGCTGCGGTCGACCGCGCCAAGGTCGTGCTCGAGGTGATGCAGGATGCCGGCGCGATCACCCCCGAAGAGGCCGCCAAGGGCGACCCCGACAAGGTCCAGCTCGCCCCCGAGACCGATCAGAACGCGGTGCGCTATTTCACCGACTGGGCGCTTGCCCAACTCGACGACCTGATAGACGAACAGGTCGAGCCGATCGACGTCTGGACGACGATCGACCCGATGATGCAGGCGGCCGCCGATCGCGCCATCCGCGCCAACGCCCCCGACGGCGCGCAGGGTGCGCTGGTCGCACTCGACCGCGACGGTGCGGTGCGCGCGATGGTCGGCGGCAAGGACTATGTCTCGTCGATCTACAACCGCGCCACCGCCGCCCAGCGCCAGCCGGGATCGGCATTCAAGCTGTTCGTCTATCTCGCGGCGATGGAATCGGGGCTCAAGCCCGACACCCCCGAGGTCGACGAGCCCGTCCAGATCGGCGACTGGAGTCCGCGCAACAGCAACCGCCAGTTCGCCGGCAATATCGACATCCGCACCGCCTTCGCCTTCTCGATCAACACCGTCGCCGCCAAGCTCGGCTCGCAGGTCGGTTTCGACGCGGTGGCCGACATGGCGAAGCGCTTCGGGATCAGCACCCCGATCAACACCCATCCGTCGATGGTGCTCGGCACCTCCGACGTCCGCCTGATCGACATGACCCGCGCCTTCGCCGCGGTGTCGCGCAAGGGCGTCGCGGTGGTGCCTTACGGCATCGTCAAGGTGACCACCGCCAAGGGCACGACCCTGTACGAGCATCAGTCCGACGACAATCGGGTGCTGGTGGCCCCCTGGGTCGCCGCCGAGATGACCGACTTGCTGCAGACCGCGGTCAACACCGGCACCGCGCGCGCCGCCCAGATCGGCCGTCCGGTCGCGGGCAAGACCGGGACCACCTCGTCGAACAAGGATGGCTGGTTCCTCGGCTTCTCGAGCGGGATCACCACCGGAGTCTGGATGGGCCGCGACGACGCCAAGGCAATTCCCGGGCTGCAGGGCGGCCGCGCGCCGGCGCGCGCCTTCGCCGATTTCATGCGGGTCGCGGTCGCCAAGCGCCCGGTCGAGGCGTTCGAGACCCAGGTCACCCTGCCCGAATGGCAGCTCGAGCCCGATGACGAGGCCTATTTCGGTCAGCCGACCGACGGCGTTCCTGCCGAGGCCGATCCGATGGACAGCGCGCTCGACGCCGCGGGCGTGCCCGAGGAGGGCGGCGCGACGCCGCCGGCCGTCCAGCCCGGTCCGCCGCCGGCCGACACCGCCGCAACGCGGCCGGCCGCTCCGACCCCGAAGCCGGCGGCAGCGAAGCAGCAGCTCGACCAGCAGTGGCTGGATGGCGTGATCGGTCGCGGCGAACGGCAGCCGGCAAAGCCGCCGCGGCAATAATCAGACGTCGCGACCGAGCCAGTAGAGGCTCGACCCGTGCGCGCGCAGCCAGGCGCGCTCGGCGCGCGGCTGGCGGCCGAGCAGGCGCGCGACCGCGTCGTGGAAGGCGGCGCTATGGTCCATGTGGAGCCGGTGCGCGACCTCGTGCGCGACAGTCGCCTCGAGCACCGCGGGCGGCGCCAGGATCAGCCGCCAGCTGTAGCGGATATCCCCGGTCGACGAGCAGCTCCCCCAGCGCGCGCGCGGATCGGCGACCGAGATCCGGCCGATGCCGACTCCCGCCAGCGCCGCGAAGCGGCGTGTCTCCTCCTCCAGCCGTTCGGCGGCGAGCTTCCTCAGCCAGCGCAAGACCCGCGGGGCGAGCAGTTCGGCGGGCCCCGCCACCAGCAGCCGGTCGCCGTCGCGGCGCACCCCGCGCCCAGCGCCCATGTCGATCCGCAGCAGCTCGCCGGCGACGCTCAGTTCCATGCCGTCGACGATCGGCCGCGGACCGGGCAGCGCGGCCAGCGCGGTCTCGACCCATTCGCGCTGGCCCTCGACCCACCGCATCGCGTCCTTGAGCGAGCTGCGCTTGGGCAGCACCAGCCGGACGCCGCCGTCGCGCGGATCGACCGACAGCCGCATCCGCCGCGCCTGCGCCATCCGACGGACGATCAGCGGCCGGCTGCGGCCGCCACCGGTGAAGACGAGATCAGAGGTCGCGTTCGACAAGATGATGCTCGAGATCGCCGGCCTCGTCCTCCGACACCGTCCAGCCGCGCACCGAGATTCCGGCGCGATGGACCGATTCGGGATCGCCGGTCAGCAGCGGATGCCAGTCGGGCAGCGGCAGCCCCTCGTCGAGCAGCCGATAGGCGCAGGTCGACGGCAGCCAGTCGATCTGGCGCAGCTTGGCCGGGGTCAGCCGCACGCATTCGGGGACGAACATCCGGCGATGCTTGTAATCCTTGCACTGGCCCGAGCGGCGGTCGAGCATCCGGCAGGCGACGTTGGTCGCGAGCAGTTCGCCGGTCTCCTCGTCCTCGAGCTTGTGCAGGCAGCATTTTCCGCAGCCGTCGCACAACGACTCCCATTCGGCGCGGCTCATCTGGTCGAGCGTCTTGGTCTCCCAGAAAGGCGGCTGTGCGGACGTCAGGCCGGTCATCTGGTCCATTTCGCCATTTCGGCGGCGATCGCCTCGGGCTTCTCATCCTGGGGGATCAGCGCCAGCGGCGCGCCGGTGGGATCGAACAGCACCGTCTGGCGCGAATGGTCGACCAGATAGCCATCGGCCGAACCACCCTCCTGCTTCTTGTAGTAGATCGCATATTCCTTTGCGACCGCCGCGATCTCGGCCTCGCTGCCGGTCAACCCGATCAGCTTGGGATGAAAGGCGCTGACGAACTGCTTGAGCACCGCCGGGGTGTCGCGGGCAGGATCGACCGAAATGAAGATCGGCCGGATCTTCGCCGCGATCGCCGGTTTGTCGGCCTCGAGCCGGCGATAGCCCTTCATCAGATTCTGGACATCGACCGGGCAGACGTCGGGGCAATAGGTATAGCCGAAATAGATCAGCCGATATTTGCCCGCGAAATCGCGGTCGCTGACCCGATGACCGTCCTGGTCGGTCAGGGTGAAGGGCCCGCCCAGCCTGGTGCCCTCGAGCGGCGGGGTCGTCGGCCCACCGCTGCAACTGGCGAGCAGCGGCGCCAGGGCGAGCAGGCAGGCGGCCAGCCGCAGCGCGCGCGAGGATGCGGGATTGTTCATGGTAGCAGCAGCCATGCTTTGCTATGCCCCCGGTTGCAAGATCGGATGCGTGGATCGGACGGGAGCGATATGGTTGGTGGCCGGCTGATGGCAAAGAGCCTTTTGAAGATCGTCGGCGCGGCGACGCTGGCCCTGGCGGTGACGGCACCGGCCGCGGCGCAGTTTTCGGCGAGCTATAAATTCCTCAAGGCGGTTCGCGACGCGAACGGCGACGATGCGACCAAGGCGCTCGAAGGATCGGGCTCGACGCTCGTCAACACCCGTGACCCGAGCAGCGGCGACGCCGCGCTGCACATCACCATCGGCCGACGCGACCTGACCTGGACCAGCTTCATGCTCGGCAAGGACGCGAACCCCAATATTCGCAACAATGCCGGCGACACCCCGCTGATCGTCGCGGCGCGGATCGGCTTCATCGAGGGCGCGACCCTGCTGCTGTCGCGCGGCGCCTCGATCGACCTGCCCAACACCGGCGGCGAGACCGCGCTGATCATCGCGGTCCAGCAGCGCGACCTGCCGATGGTGCGCTTCCTGCTCGGCAAGGGCGCCGATCCCAAACAGGCCGATCGCATCGCCGGCAAGTCGGCGCGCGACTATGCCGCCGAGGATGCGCGCGCGTCGGTGATTCTCAAGCTGCTCGACGATACGCCAGCGGTGGCGAAGCCGAAAATGTCCGGGCCAAAATTATAGGCCCTGCTCGCCGAACGGATCGAGATCGCCCCATAGCCGCCGTGCCGATCGTCGCGCGAACCGCAGGGTCTCGGCCTTGCGGCGCGCGCCCGGGAGCGGACGGTAGAGCGGTTCGCGCAGGATCGCCGCATCGTAGCGATCGGCGCAGATCAGTCCGGCGACGTCGGGGCGGAACGCCTCGGTCGCGAATGGCGACAGATCGAAGCCACACGGCACCGCCCAGAAGAAGCGGTCGCAATAATCGAGATAATCGGGCCATTTGCCGTCACCGAGCAGGTCGGCACGCGACACCTTGATCTCGACGATGGTGATGATGCCCTTCGGATCGATCGCCATCACGTCGGCCCGCCGGCCATTGCCGAGCGGCACCTCGACCAAAGGCGCCATCTGGTGGCGCAGGAACAGCCGCGCCACCCCGCGCGCGACGTCCTGCGCGACGAGCGGAACCGGTGCGAGGGCAAGGCTTTCGGGGTCGGTCGCCATGGGTCGACACTAGAACAAGACGGGAACGGTTGAAACCGGATTCCTATAGCATCGCCGCCGCGAGCGCCTCGGCCCGGGGATGGTCGAGTTCCACCACCCAGAGATCGGGATCGGACCGGCGGCGTCGGGCGATATAGTCCGATGCCGCTCCGGGCTCCGCGAAATCCTTCGGGCCGACCGGTTCGAGCGCGTGGCCGGCATCGAAACGCCAGAGCCGCTCGACGATGCGCCGGGTGACGCCGCGGTCGGCGATGACGAGCAGGATCGCGCCGGCGATCGCATCGCCCCTGGCCAGCACCATCGCCGACCCGCCTTCGCCTTCGATCCGGCGGATCATCGCCGACACCAGCATCCCCGAGGCCGCCCGGGCTTCGATCATCGTGCCTCGATCATGATGGCCGGGCGTAGCCGGGCAGGGTGGCCAGCGCGATGCGCGAGCGCATGAAGGTGCCGGTACCGCGCGCGACCTCGTCGCCGTCGGCATCGATCAGCCGGGCGTCGGCGACCAGCACCCGCCGGCGCCCGCTGACCCACCGGCCCTCGGCGACGAGGTTGCCCTTGTGGATCGGACGGGTCAGGAACAGGTTGAACGCCGTGGTCAGCAGGAAATGGTCGGTGATCAGGCTGTTCGCCGCATAGAAGGCGGCGTCGTCGAGCATCTTGAAATAGGTCGTGCCATGGACCGCGCCGGCGGCATGATAGACGCTCTCGTCGACCAGAAAGTGAATGCGCGCAAAGCCTTCGCTGACGATCTCGAGCCGCGATTTGAAGATGTTGTTGATCGGCGCCGCGGCATAGAGCTGCTCGAGCGCGCGATAATGCGCATCGGCCCCCGAGGGCGCCCCCGAACCTGCCGGCCCTTCGCCCGCCACCGGCCGATCAGGCCGCGTTGCGCGCTTCGTCGGAGGCGAACAGCGCGTAGAGCGCGTCGTTCGATCCCGCGCCGCGCAGCTTGGCGACGAACGCCTTGTCGCGCATCCGCCGGCTGACCCGGGCGAGCGCCTTGAGATGCTCGACCCCGGCGTCGACCGGCGACAGCAGCATGAACACCAGGTCGACCGGAAGATCGTCGATCGCCGCGAAATCGACCGGGGCGGTGAGTCGCCCGAACACCCCGATGACCTTGTCGAGTCCTTCGATCCGGCCATGCGGGATCGCCACGCCGCCACCGAAGCCGGTCGATCCCAGCCGCTCGCGCTCGGCGAGCTTCTCGACGATCAGCTTGGCATCCTTATCCACCAGCTTGGCAGCGATAGCCGCAAGCTGCTGGAAAAGGGCTTTTTTATTAGGGGCGACGATGGCGCCCTGAAGCGCCTGCGGCACGAGCAGGTCGCTCAGGTCGTCCATCGATTTGGCAGTGGTCATTCGACGAGCTTCTGTCCCCCCTCAGGCCGCCCGGCTCGGTTCCACCCAGCCGATTGTCCCATCGGTGCGCCGATACACCATATTGAAGGCGCCGGTACCAGAATTTCTGAACAGCAGCGCGTTGGTGTTGCGCAGGTCGAGCATCATCACCGCATCGGACACGCTCGCATCGGGCACGTCGACCCGGGTTTCGGCGATCACCACCGGATTGTCGGTGAGAACCTCCTCGTCGGCCGGGGCATCGAACACCGTATAGCCGGCATTGTCGTCGATCGTCTCGAGCACCGGCGCGGCGGCGCCGTTGCGGCTCTTGAGGCGCTTCATATAACGGCGGAGCTGGGTTTCGATCCGATCGGCGGCCTGGTCGAAGGCCGGATGGGCCTCCATCGCATGGCCGGTGCCCTTGAGGATCACGCCGTGCATAACATGGGCGACGATATCGCAGGAAAATCCGTTGCCATGCTGTCCTCGACCGAAGGTGACATGGGCCGAAAGGCTGCGGGAAAAATATTTGTCGGCAACCGCTTGAAGCCGTTCCTCGACATGGACTCGCAGCGCTTCGCCGGTGTCCACCTGATGTCCCGAAACACGGATTTCCATCTCTACCTCCAATCTTATGCTGGACCGGCACCGCGTGCAGGCCCGCTGTTCAAGCTCTCCGCTAGCTCGCGACACCCTCCAGCCAGAGGGCATCTTTGAGACCAGCTATAAAGTGTCTGTGCTTCTCCAGTTCCTCCTCGCTTGCGATATGGGGTCTCGCCGGCCGAACAACAGCCTGTGGCCGCGGATGGACGGGATCGAGCGAGACGGTGATCGGCCCAGTCGCTTCAACCTCTTCGGTTTTCAGCAAAAGTCCGATCTGCCGGCCGCCGGTCAGCTCGACATAGAGCTGCGCCAGCAACTGCGCGTCGAGCAGCGCGCCATGTTTGACGCGGTGGCTGCGGTCGATGCCATAGCGGCTGCACAGCGCGTCGAGGCTGTGCTTGGCGCCCGGATGCGCCTTGCGGGCGATCGCCAGCGTATCGATCATCCGGCCGAGATCGATCTCGGGATGGCCGCAGGTCTTCAGTTCCCAGTTGAGGAAGCCGAAGTCGAAGGTCGCATTATGGGCGATCAGCGGGCTGTCGCCGAGAAATTCGAGCAGCGCCTGGGCCTGCGACGCGAACAGCGGCTTGTCGCTGAGAAAGCGTTCGCTCAGCCCGTGCACCGCCTCGGCCTCGGCCGGCATCGAGCGTTCGGGATGAAAATAGCAGTGGAAGCTGTTGCCGCTCTCGACCCGATTGATCAGTTCGATGCAGCCGATTTCGACGAGTCGATGCCCGTCCGCGGCGCTTAGCCCCGTGGTTTCCGTGTCGAAGACGATTTCGCGCATGAGCGACAATATCGGACTCCATGCGCCGCTAGGCAAGCGATGAGATGCCGGACCTGTCGATGGGTGCGCTCGCGGCTCACCCCGGTGTCGATGACGAAGTCGGCGCGTGCGCGCTTGACATGATCGGGCACCTGCAGCGCGCGGATATGCTTGAATTTGGCTGGATTCATATTCGGCCGCGCCAGCACCCGCCGGCGCTGCCGCCAGCCTGGCGCCGATACCACCACCGATGCATCGACGCTGCGCCACCCCTTCTTTTCGAACAGCAGCGGGATATCGAGCACGACGATCGGCCGCGATCGGTGGCGACTCAGGAATTTGCGGCGCGACTCGAGCAGCACCGGATGGATCAGCCGTTCGAGTCGGCGCAGCGCCTCGCGGTCGCCGAGCACATGGCGCGAGAGCACCGCACGATCGATGCCGGCCGGGGTGGCGGTCCCGGGGAACAGCGCCTCGATCGCCTCGACTAGCGCGCCGCCGGGTCCCTGGAGCCGGTGGACCTCGGCATCGGCATCATAGACCGGCACCCCGGCGCGCGCGAACATCGCCGCGACGGTGGACTTGCCCATGCCGATCGATCCGGTGAGGCCCAGCAGGATCATGCGGTCAATTTCGCCCGCAAGGCGGCATCGCCGTCCCGCGGCGCCGGTACGCCGAAGAAAAGTTCGAACGCCTCGGCGGCCTGGCCGATCAGCATCGCCAGCCCGTCGATCGTTTCCAGCCCCCGTGCACGCGCCTGCGCGAGCAACGGGGTCTCGAGCGGGTCATAGACGATATCATAGACCACCGACCCCGGCGGCACATGGCTGAAGTCGACCGCCAGCGGCGGCTTGCCAGTCATACCGAGCGGGGTGGTGTTGACGATCAGGTCGAACAGGCCGGTACGATCGTCGAAAGCGAAATCCGTGGGTTCGGCGAAATGGCTGAGAGGAACGACGAGCTCGCCGGTCCCGAAATCCTCGTTCGGTGCGAAGCTGGCCCGCAACATCCGCGCGGCATCGAGATCGCGCGCGACGACGACGACGGTGAAGCCGGCGTCGTGGAGCGCGAGCGCGATCGCCTTTGCGGCACCGCCGGCGCCGAGCAGCCGCGCCATCCGAAACAGGTGCGGCTGCTTCAGAAAGGATCTCAACGGCTCGAGAAATCCAGCATAATCGGTATTATAGCCGACGAGCCTGTCACCTTCCGGCCGCACGCAATTGACCGCGCCGATCCGCTCGGCGGCGCTGTCGATCCGGTCGAGCAGCGGGATCACCGCCTGCTTGTGCGGAATGGTGATGTTGCAGCCGCGCCAGGCCGGGTCGATCCGGCGCGCTTCGAAATAGCTGACAAGATCCTGCGACCGGATATGAGCCGCGCGATAATCGGCCGCGATTCCCGCCGCTTCGAGCCAATATTTGTGGATCAGCGGCGACTTGCTGTGGCCGATCGGGTCGCCGATCACCTCGGCATAGGGCGTACGATTGTCGAGGCTCATGCCGCCAGGATTCCGCGCACGCGCAGATAGTCGAGCAGCGGCAGCAACGGCAGCCCCTGGATCGTGAACTGGCTGCCCTCGACCTTGGCGAACAGCTGGATCCCCGGCCCCTCGATCCGATAGCCGCCGACGCAGCCGGCGATCGCCGGCCATTCGGCATCGAGATAGCCGTCGATGAACGCATCGCTCATCGTCCGCATATGGAGGCGCGCGACATCGACATGGCGCCACACCGGTTCGCCGGCCTGGCAGATCACCGCCGCGCTGAACAGGCTGTGGCGGGTCCCCGCCATCCGCCGCAGCAGGTCGCGCGCTTCGTCGCGGGTCGCGCTCTTGTCGACCATCGTGCCGTCGTCGAGCGCGACCGTCGAATCGCAGCCGAGCACCAGTGCGGTCGGATGGCGGCGCGACAACTTGGTCGCCTTGAGCTCGGCGAGCGCATCGGCGAGCTGGCGCGCGTCATGGCCCTCGCGGCGCAACGCGAGCTTCATGCCGTCTTCGTCGACGCCGGCGGCTTCGGCGCGATGGGGCACCATCGCCGCGTCGAGCATCGCCCGTCGCGCGGTCGACTGCGACGCTAGGATCAGCGATGTCATGCCGGCCTTCTTTCTTCCCGGGCCGCAGGCCCGCTAGGTTCGGATATCATTCGGGGCCGATGCCCTGCTTTTCGTTGACCAGATTGATGATCGCGGCCGCGGTCTCTTCGATCGAGCGGCGGGTGACGTCGATCACCGGCCATCCCTGGTCGGAGAAGATCCGCCGCGCGAACGCCAGTTCGGCCGCGACCGCTTCCTGGTCGACATAGGCGGTTTCGGGCGACTGGTTGAGCGAGAGCAGCCGGTTGCGCCGGATCTGGATCAGCCGGTCGGGGCTGGTGGTGAGCCCGACGATCACCGGATGAACGAGCTGATAGAAGGACGGCGGCGGCGGCGATTCCATCACCAGCGGCACATTGGCGACCTTGTAGCCGCGATTGGCGAGATAGATCGAGGTCGGCGTCTTCGACGATCGCGACACCCCGGTCAGGACGATGTCGGCCTCCTCCCAGTCTTCGGGCGCGATGCCGTCGTCATGCGCGATCGTGTACTGGATCGCATCGACCCGCGCGAAATAGGCGGCGTCGAGGATGTGCTGACGCCCCGGTCGCGCGATCGCTTCCTGGCCGAGCAGGCGCGACAGCGCCTCGATCACCGGGTCGAGCGCCGAGACGATCGGCAGCGACAGGGCATGGCACCGCGATTCGAGCCGCTTGCGGACATCGTTGTTGACCAGGGTGAAGATCACCAGCCCCGGGCGCTGGGCGATTTCGAGCATGATCCGGTCGAGATGGCCGACCGAGCGCACCATCGGCCAGAAATGCTTGATCGTCTCGACCCCCTCGAACTGGGCGAGCCCGGCCTTGGCGATATTCTCGAGCGTCTCGCCGGTCGAATCCGACAGGAGGTGGAGGTGGAGCCGAACCATCGATGCGTTCACCGCTGGATGAGTCTGTGGAAAACCATGGTGATGGCGCTAGCGGAAAGCACGGGATCGTTTCAAGCCGGGCATCGATCCCCGCTGAGCCTGCGGCCATTCGACACTTCATCCACAGATCGTCCACTGGGGGACGAGCCTGTGGATAATGGGAATGGAATCAATGACTCGGTGAAGGACGGGCGCTTTGCATGAGTCAAGCTGTTGGCAATCACGCCAACTGTGAATAAACCCCGCGATCCAACGGCCTACAAACACTTCAGTTCCTAATTCTTAGAATCTTAAAGGAAGAATATGGTTGCGCGCCTCGCCTCCGAAGCCCCCGAGGGCGCCGACCGCGCCCTGCTCGCCGTGCTCCGGGGTGAACGCCGCGACCCACCGCCAGTGTGGCTGATGCGTCAGGCCGGACGCTATCTTCCCGAATATCGTGCGCTTCGGGCTGAAAAGGGCGGATTCCTCGCGCTCGCCTATGACAGCGACGCGGCGTCGGAGATCACCCTGCAACCGATCCGCCGCTTCGGATTCGACGGGGCGATCCTGTTTTCGGACATCCTCGTGATTCCGCACGCGCTCGGTCAGGATCTCTGGTTCGAGACCGGCGAAGGCCCGCGGCTCGCCCCGAAACTGGTCGATCATGCGCTCGAGAATCTGGTCGCGGCCCCCGAACGGCTCGATCCGATCTTCGAGACTGTGCGCAAGGTTCGCGCGCAACTGCCGGACTCGACGACTTTTCTCGGATTCGCCGGCGCCCCCTGGACCGTCGCGACCTATATGGTGGCGGGGCAGGGCAGCAAGGAACAGGCCGAAACCCGGCGTCTCGCCTATCGCGATCCGCAGGCTTTCGAGGCGATCATCGACCGGCTGGTCGACGCGACCGTGTCCTATCTGCGCCGACAGATCGATTCAGGGGTCGATGCGGTCCAGCTGTTCGACAGCTGGTCGGGGAGTCTCGCGCCAGCCGAATTCGAACGCTGGGTGATCGCGCCGACCGTGGAGATCGCCAAGCGACTCCATGCGTCGCACCCGGGGACACCGGTGATCGGCTTTCCGAAGGGCGCCGGCGGCAAGCTTGCGGCCTACGCCCGGGAGACGGGTGTCGATGCGGTCGGACTCGATGAGACGGTCGATCCGTCATGGGCCGACGCGAATCTGCCCGAGGGGCTGCCGGTCCAGGGAAATCTCGATCCGCTGGCCCTGATCGCCGGCGGATCCGCGCTCGATCGGGCGATCGATCGGATCAGGGGGGCTTTTCCAACGCGGCCACATGTGTTCAATCTGGGCCATGGCATCCTGCCCGACACCCCGATCGCCCATGTCGAACATCTGCTCGCGCGTCTGCGCGGCTGAGCGGCGATGATGATCGAGGGCGGCCTGCCGATGGGCTTTCTGGGCAATGCCTATCCCTGGGTAAAGGCCGGCCATGTCATCTTCGTCATCTTCTGGATGGCGGGGCTGTTCATGCTGCCGCGCTTCTACATCTACCATTGGGCGAGCAAGCCGGGATCGCCCGAGGATCGCGCCTGGGTCGAGCGCGAACGGCGGCTGCGATCGATCATCATCACCCCGGCGATGGTGATCGTCTGGATCTTCGGGGTGACTCTGGCCTTCGACCAGGGACTGTGGACCACGCCCTGGTTCCTCGCCAAATTCGCGACGGTGTTCGCGCTGAGCGGATTCCATGGCTGGGCGGTCGGCTATGGCCGCAAGATGGCGGCGGGCTATCGCGCGCCGTCGGACAAGTCGCTCAGGCTGATGAACGAGATTCCCGGAATCGCCACCGCGGTGATCGTGATCCTCGTGATCGTGAGACCGTTCTGACCCGCGCTTGAAGCGAAGGATCGCCGTCACCACATCCATCCCATCGCCGCGGCCTCCCCGGGGGAGTCACGGACCGTGCGGCGGTGGCGCGTCATCGCTTGACTTGAATCGCCGCCGCGCTTACCGCGGATTCAGAACAGGCCTCCCATTCGAGTGAGGCTTTTTTTCCAGCTCGCTATCGCTATTCGCGCACCATTGGCGGCCCAATTTCCAGGACATCAGGAAAAGTCCATGCATCTCAAGGACCTCAAGAAAAAAAGCCCGGCCGAACTGGTCAGCATGGCCGAAAGCCTGGGGGTCGAAAGCGCATCGACGATGCGCAAGCAGGATCTGATGTTCGCGATCCTCAAGGTCGAGGCCGAGAATGGCGAGCAGATCATGGGTCTCGGCACGATCGAGGTTCTCCCTGACGGTTTCGGCTTTCTGCGCAGCCCCGAGGCCAATTATCTCGCCGGTCCCGACGATATCTATGTCTCGCCGAACCAGGTCCGCAAATTCGGCCTGCGCACCGGCGACACCGTCGAAGGCGAGGTCCGCGGTCCCAAGGACGGCGAGCGCTATTTCGCACTCACCCGGTTGATCTCGATCAATTTCGACGATCCCGACGTCGTCCGCCACCGGGTCAACTTCGACAATCTGACCCCGCTTTATCCGGAAGAGAAGCTGGTCCTCGACACCTCGGATCCGACGGTGAAGGACAAGTCGGCGCGGGTGATCGACATCATCTCGCCGCAGGGCAAGGGCCAGCGCGCGCTGATCGTGGCGCCGCCGCGGGTCGGCAAGACCGTCCTGCTCCAGAACATCGCGAAGGCGATCACCGACAATCATCCCGAGGTCTTCCTGATCGTCCTGCTGATCGACGAGCGGCCCGAGGAAGTCACCGACATGCAGCGCTCGGTGAAGGGCGAGGTGATCTCCTCGACCTTCGACGAACCTGCCCAGCGCCACGTCCAGGTCGCCGAGATGGTGATCGAGAAGGCCAAGCGGCTGGTCGAGCACAAGAAGGACGTCGTGATCCTGCTCGATTCCATCACCCGCCTCGGCCGCGCCTACAACACGGTGGTGCCGAGCTCGGGCAAGGTGCTGACCGGCGGCGTCGATGCCAACGCGCTGCAGCGGCCGAAGCGTTTCTTCGGTGCGGCCCGCAACATCGAGGAAGGCGGTTCGCTCTCGATCATCGCGACTGCGCTGATCGACACCGGCAGCCGCATGGACGAGGTTATCTTCGAAGAGTTCAAGGGCACCGGCAACTCGGAAATCGTCCTCGACCGCAAGGTCGCCGACAAGCGCATCTTCCCGGCGATGGATGTCGGCAAGTCGGGTACCCGCAAGGAAGAGCTGCTCGTCGACAAGGGCAAGCTGTCGAAGATGTGGGTCCTGCGCCGCATCCTGATGCAGATGGGCACGATCGACGCGATGGAATTCCTGCTCGACAAGATGAAGGATTCGAAGACCAACGAGGATTTCTTCGACTCGATGAACCAGTAGGACGGCGATCGCCGGCCCGCGCACGGGCCGGCACCGACATGGCTCGACACCGGCCGAAGTTTCGCTACGGATAGGCCATGCTCGAGCTCTGGAATCACATCGTCGCCGATTTTTCGAACATCGGCTCGCCTTCGGCGCTCGCCGCGTTCGGCCAGGTGCTGATGATCGACGTCATGCTGGCGGGCGACAATGCGATCGTCGTCGGTGCGCTCGCCGCCGGCCTGCTCGCCAAACAGCGCAAGCAGGTGATCCTGATCGGGATCATAGCCGCGCTCGTGCTGCGGATCATCTTCGCGATCGGGGTCAGCGCGCTGATGAACATCGTCGGCCTGGTGCTCGCCGGCGGCCTGCTGCTGCTGTGGGTCGCCTGGAAGATGTTCCGCGAGCTGCGCAGTTCGACCGGACATGGCGAGGATCCGACGGCGCATGACGGGGTTCCCCAGCCCAGGAGCTTCCTGGGGGCGGCCTGGTCGGTGGCGCTTGCCGATGTTTCGATGAGTCTCGACAATGTCCTTGCGGTGGCCGGTGCGGCCCGCGAGCATCCCGGCATATTGGTGATCGGCCTGCTGCTGTCGGTCGCGCTGATGGGGATCGCCGCCAATCTGATCGCCCGCTATATCGAGCGTTACAAATGGATCGCCTATGTCGGTCTGCTCGTGATCCTCTATGTCGCGGTCAAGATGATCTACGAAGGCGGCCATCAGGTCCTGCCATTCCTCAACTGAGTTTCGGCACCGGTTTTGAGCCGGGGCCATTGTCCTTTGCTTGATTCTGCTTGGCCGGAATGCGGTGAGCTGCGCTCATTTTCTTGATTCTACGGCTACGACCAAAGTCTAATCATGAATTGATCTCAAGTAATACTGTAGAATATTTCAAAGTATTATGGCGATATGCGTGTCGGTTAACTTTACAATCGCGCAGTGTCGGATTTTTTTACAGTATGGCTTGCGTGGATTTGCTGTATTTACCCAAGAAGTAACAATTTTTTACTGGAGAAATTCGGGAGGGCTTGCTAGGGGCGCATCATAAGGTGCCGTATTGGAATCCATCGCGGCGCACCAAACAAGCTTAGTCGGGGCATAAGATGCGCATTTCTCGTGTTTTTCCAATGCTTTTGGCCGGTGCGTTGCTGGTGGGCGGCGCGAATCAGGCCGATGCCGCGCTGCTCTCCGGCGTGAATGCGCTGAAGGAATGGAATCTCATCGTCTTCAACAATGTGACGTCGAGTTCCGAGGTCGAGGGCCGCAGCTTCATCGGCGGCAATCTCGACGGCAACTCGTCCAACTATAATATCGCGCCGGGCAACATCGCCTCGCAGAACAACAATCCGGCGCTGACCGTGGTCGGCAACGTCACCGGCGGCACCAAGAATCTGAACAATGCCGGCGGCGCCAATATCGGCGGCAATCTGGCCAGCCAGAACGGATTCAACCTCAACGGCGGCAACCAGACCCTCAACATCGGCGGTAGCTCGACGCAGACCAACATCAACCAGAATACGGTCAACGCGAACAAGGGAGCCAGCTTCACCAACGAGTTGATCGCGCAGCGCGATCTGCTGGTCTCGTCGCTCGGTTCGGGCACCAACGGCCTGGCGTCGAACCTGAAGGCGCTGACCAACACCGGCACCGGCACGATCGCCAATAACCGGCTGACGATCAACGCGACCAACGCCAACGCCCTCAACGTGTTCAGCGTCACCTCGTCGCAGCTCGACAGCATCGGCGAATTGTCGGTGACCAACGCCAGCGGCGCGACGACGGTGATCAACGTCTCGGGGACCAACATCACCCTCAACGACAATTTCATCAGCCCGGCGTCCGAGCTTGGCCGCAACGTGATCTGGAATTTCTACGAGGCGACCTCGCTGTCGCTGAGCACCGCCTTCTACGGCACGATCCTGGCGCCCAACGCCGCGGTCACCACCAGCAACTTCGTCGAAGGTACGCTGGTCGCCAACTCGCTGGTCCAGAATGGCGAAGTCCATATGGACAGCTTCCAGGGCGATCTGTCTTCGGTCGGCGGCAGCGTCTCGGCGACCCCCGAGCCGAGCACCTGGGCGATGCTGATCCTGGGCTTCGGCCTGATCGGGGCGATCCTGCGCCAGCGCCGCCCCGCGGTGACCGTGCGGCCCGCCTTCGCCGGCTGATCGACGGCATAGATGATGTAAAAGGGAAGGGGCCCGCTTCGGCGGGCCCCTCCTTTTTGTCTCGACAGGATCGTTCCCGGAAGAGCCGGCGAGCCCTCCAGGAGAGCGGCTCAGGGCGCCATCAGGGGATCAATACGGTCGATCCGGTGGTGCGGCGCCCCTCGAGCGCTCGATGTGCCTCAGCGACGTCGCCAAGGGCAAAACGCTGACCGATATTGATACGGATCGTTCCCTTCTCGATCGCCTCGAACAGATGCGCGGCGACGCTGCGTTTCTCCTGCGGGGTCGGCATATAATCGCCCATGGTCGGCCGGGTCACGAACAATGAACCATGGCGCAGCAGCTCGAGCGGCGCGAACGGCGGTACCGCGCCCGACGCATTGCCGAAGGTGATCAGCAGTCCGCGGCGACGTAGCGAATTCAGCGACGCGTCCCAACTGGCCGCGCCGACGCCGTCGAAGCTGACATGCACACCCTCGCCATCGGTGGCGGCGCGGATCTTGGCAGCCAGTTCCTCATAGCCACCATGGAGCGCGACATCGGCGCCGGCCTGGCGCGCGATATCGGCCTTCGCTTCCGAACTGGCATGGGCGATCACCCTGACGCCGATCGCGTGGAGCCACTGGACGAGGATCTGTCCGGTGCCGCCGGCAGCGGCGGTGACCAGCGCGGTCTCACCGGGCTTGATCTCGGCGCAGCGGAAGATCAGCGCCTCGGCGGTGAGACCCTTGGTCATTGCCGCCACCGCGATCTCGTCGCTGATCGATTCCGGCAGCGCGATCAGGCTGTCGGGATCGGCGATCGTCGCGCTGGCATAGCCGCCCTTTGTGTAGACCCGCTGCCCGACGGCGAAGTCGGTCACGCCCTCGCCGATCGCCACGATCGTCCCGGCGCCTTCCTCGCCGAGCAACAGCGGAAGCTCGCCGGGGTAGAGGCCGGTTCGGCGATAGGTGTCGATGAAGTTGAGCCCGACCGCGCTGTGGCGGACGAGCAGCTTGCCCGGCGGCGGTGCGCCGGGATCGAACGTCTCGCGTTCGATCACCTCGGGCCCGCCAAAGGCCCGGGCGATCATCCGATAATCGCCGCTCAAGCGAGGTGCTCGGCGAAGAAGGCAGCGGTGCGGCCATCGGCCAGCTCGGCGGCGGCATCGTCGCGACGCTTGCCGAAGGTCGTCGCGAAGCCATGGTCGAGCCCGACATAGTCGTGGAGCGTCACCTTGGGATGCGGATCGAGCCCGTCATGCATCGCCTTCTGCGATTCGGGAGAGACGAAACCGTCGCTGGTCGGAATATGCAGCATGAGCGGGCGGGCGATCGCCTTGGCCTCGCCGAGCAGCCCATCGATCCCCACCCCATAATAGCCGACGCTCGCATCGATGTCGGTGCGGGCCGCGGTCTTGTAGGCGAGCCGGCCGCCGAGACAGTAGCCCACTGCGCCGACCTTGCCGCCGTCGACGAGTTTGCGGGCGGCGTGGATCGTCGCTTCGATGTCCCGGATTCCCAGATCCTGGTCGAACTCGCCGAACAGGCCGAAGCCGCGCTGCATTTCCGCCTCGACATCGGGATCGAGTTCGATGCCGGGTTCGATCCGCCAGAACAGGTCCGGCGCGATGGCGAGGTAGCCCTGCGCCGCCCATTGATCGCATTTGGTACGGATGCCGGGGTTCACCCCGAAAATCTCCTGGATCACGATGATCGCGGCGGTCGGCGTGCCCTGGGGCTCGGCGACATAGGCACCGAACTGCGCCGCGCCGTCCAGGGTGGTGATCTCAATCGTCTTGCCCACGAAACAGGTCCTTTCGTTCATGATTCAGCAGCCACTGCTTGGCGGATATGCCTGCACCGGCCGAATAATGGCCGATCGCACCACCGCTGCCGGTCACGCGGTGGCAGGGGACGACGATCGGGAATGGGTTGCGGCTGCAGGCCTGGCCAATCGCGCGCGGACCCGATGCGGCGATCCGGGCGAGTGCACCATAGCTGAGCTGGTCGCCATAGCCGATCGCCATGATCGCCGAGCGCAGCGCATTGCCCCGCTCGCTCGCCAGTGGGGCAAGCGGAAGGTCGAAGATGTGCATTCGGCCGGCGAAATAGCCTGCAAGCTGCTCCAGTGCCTCGCGAACGGGCGCGTCGGGATCGCCATCGAGCGGCGGTGCGTCAATGCCGGGAGCGAGGATGTGGATCGCACGCACATGCCGGGCGTCGCCATCGATCAGCACCAGGCCGATCGGCGAGGGGAGGGTCGCTTGTGCCATTGCCGCTTGCCTGCGATAACCCCAAAGCGATGGGAGGGAGACCGAGCGTCTCCCGGCCCGAGATCGCCTATTGCCTAAGCGCCTGACCGGCCAGTTTCAACGCCTTTGGGAGGATGCCCGATGAAAGTTGCACGCGCATGAAAGTGACGTTCGACGTCGACTGCACCCCGGAGGAAGCCCGCCGGCTGATGGGACTGCCCGATCTTACCCCGCTGCATGACATCTATCTCGATCGGATGAAGCGGATGGTCGAAGAGGGGGTCACCCCTGACACGCTCGAGGCGATGATGCGAAGCTGGATGCCGATGGGCGAAACCGGTTTCTCGATGTGGCGATCGATGATCGATCAGATGGGTGGCGGCGCGGCACGGCCTCCGCATGATTCGGGCAAATAGCCGTCCGGTGGTCATGGCACGACGCGAATAGCGGTCTTTCGCGATGATGATCGACGACACGATCTACGCCTTGTCGAGCGGCGCGCCGCCGGCGGGGATCGCGGTGGTGCGGATCAGCGGGAGCCGAGCAGGCGCGATGCTCGATCGTTTTACCGGAGGACGTCGCCCGGCTCCGCGCCAAGCCGTCTTGCGCGCGTTGCGCGATCCCGCCGACGGCGGTCTGCTCGATCAGGCACTGATCCTGTGGTTCCCGGGTCCGGCGACCGCCACCGGCGAGGATCTCGCCGAGCTTCATCTGCATGGCGGCCGCGCGGTGGTTGCGGCGATATTGACCTGCCTTGGCCGCGAACCCGGACTGCGCGCGGCGACCGCGGGTGAATTCACCCGACGGGCCTTTTCCAACGGGCGGATCGATCTGATCGAAACCGAGGCGCTGGGCGATCTGCTTGCTGCCGAGACCGAGGCACAGCGCCGCAACGCGATTCGATTGGCCGATGGCGCACTGAGCCGGGCGGTCGAGGCTTGGCAAATGCAATTGCTGAGCCTGTCGGCGCGGATCGAGGCGGCGCTCGATTTTGCCGATGAGGAGGATGTCGCGCCGCCCGACATCGCCGCTGATCTCGCGCGGCTGGCGGGGGAGATCGAACGGTGGCGCGGCAGGCCGGCGGTCGAGCGGCTGCGAGATGGGGTGAGGGTGGTGCTGGCGGGACCGCCCAATGCCGGCAAGTCGACCCTGCTCAACGCGCTGGTCGGCCGCGAGGCGGCGATCGTCACGCCGATCGCCGGCACCACGCGTGATCTGGTCGAGGTGCCGGTCGCAATCGGAGGGGTCGCCTTTCTGCTCACCGATACGGCGGGGCTGCGCGACGATACGAGCGACCTCGTCGAGGCAATTGGCGTTGAGCGAGCGCAGCGCGCGGTCGAAACCGCCGATATCCTCTTGTGGCTGGGCAACCCCGACGAAGCCCGCGATCGGTCGCGGATAGCGGTGGGCGCGAAAGCCGATCAGCGGTCGCTCGATCCAGGGGCGTATGACGTGGTCCTGTCGGCCACGACCGGCGCCGGCATCGACCATCTGATCGCGATGTTGATCGAGCGAGCCCATCGGTTGCTCCCCGTCGAAGGCGAGGTGGCGCTCAATGCGCGGCAGCGTCTCGCGATCGATGGAGTCGCCGCCGGCCTCGCCGAAGCAATCGCCGGGGATGATCTGATTCTCGTTGCCGAATCGCTTCGCGCCGCGCGCCATGCGATCGACGGGCTGACCGGCAGGGCCGGGACCGAGGCGCTGTTCGACTCGCTGTTCGGTGCCTTCTGCATCGGCAAGTGATGTTTCACGTGGAACAATTTTGACTTGAGCGCGCCTATTTCGTAGCGCGGCGTCATGCAGGACTATTTCGATGTGATCGTGGTCGGTGGCGGCCATGCCGGCTGTGAAGCAGCGGCTGCCGCGGCGCGTATGGGCGCGCGCGTCGCATTGCTCAGCATGCAACGCGCCATGATCGGGGCAATGTCGTGCAACCCGGCGATCGGCGGGCTCGGCAAAGGCCACCTCGTTCGTGAGGTCGATGCCTGCGACGGCCTGATCGCGCGGGCCGCCGACGCGGCGGCGATTCATCATCGTATGCTCAACAGCAGCAAAGGCGCGGCGGTCCAGGGGCCGCGGGTCCAGGCCGATCGCCGGCTCTACAAGGCTGCGGTTCAGGCGTTGCTCGATGAACAGGCGGGACTCGACATCATCGAAGCGACTGCGCAGGCGCTGATCGTCAGCGACGGCAAGGTGTCGGGCGTCCAACTGGGTAACGGCCGCCGGGTCGAGGCATCGGCGGTCGTGCTTGCGACCGGCACCTTCCTCGGTGCCCGCCTTCACTTCGGCATGGAGACGGTCAGCGGTGGCCGGGTCGGGGAGGGCGCTGCGGTTGAGATGGCGTCTCAACTGCGTGCGCTCGATCTGCCGATGGGGCGCCTGAAGACCGGGACGCCGCCGCGGCTCGATGGCCGGACGATCGACTGGTCGCGGCTCGAGCGCCAGGCCAGCGATGACGCGGCCTGGACTTTTTCGGCGATGACCGAGCGGCGGCTGGTACCGCAGCTCGCCTGCGCGATTACCCGGACCAACCAGCGCACCCATGATGCGATCCGCGCCGGCCTCGACCGGTCGCCGCTTTACTCGGGGGCGATCGAGGGACTGGGGCCGCGCTATTGCCCGTCGATCGAGGACAAGGTCGTCCGCTTCGGCGATCGCGATGGCCATCAGATCTTCCTCGAGCCCGAGGGCCTCGATGATGCAACCGTCTATCCCAACGGCATCTCGACCTCGTTGCCGCTCGACGTTCAGCAGGGTCTCCTCGCGACGATCGCCGGGCTCGAGCAGGTGCGGATCGTTCAGCCGGGCTATGCGGTCGAATATGACTTCATCGACCCGCGGGCGCTCGACCTGTCGCTTGGCCTGCGCGCGATGCCGGGTCTGTTCTGTGCGGGCCAGATCAATGGCACCACCGGCTATGAAGAGGCCGCCGCGCAGGGGCTGGTCGCGGGGATGAATGCGGCGGCTTTTGCCGCCGACCGGCCGCCGATCCATTTCGATCGGGCGACGAGTTATATCGGGGTGATGGTCGACGACCTCACGCTTCAGGGCGTGACCGAGCCTTATCGGATGCTGACCGCCCGCGCCGAATATCGGCTGCGGCTGCGGGCCGATAATGCGCCGACACGGTTGACCGAATGGGCGATCGGACAGGGCGCAGTCGGCGCGGCACGTCGTGCCTCACACGCCCTTGTAGCGACCGCGCGCGAACAACTTGTCACGCTGTTGCAGCAGCAGGTCGCAAACTCGCAGCAGGTGGCACGCGTCGGAGCGGCCATCGTCGATGATGGCGTGCGCCGTCCGCTCTATGACTGGCTGCGGTTTGCCGAGGTCGACCGGCGCCATGTTGAGACGCTCGCTGAACTGCCTGCGATCGCCGATGAGCTTGTTGAGGAGGTGATTCAGGATGCTCGCTATGCACCCTATGTTGCCCGTCAGAATGAAGAGATCGCACGCATCCGCGCCGATGCCGGCGTCTCGCTGGCGGCGATCGCCGACTATCGCATGATCGGCGGGCTCTCCAATGAGATGGTCGAGCGACTCAACGGCGCCATGCCGCCAGACCTTGCCGCGGCGGGACGCGTTCGTGGGATAACCCCTGCCGCGCTGACCGCGATCATGCTCCACGCGCGAAAGCTTGCCGCATGACCGAAGATGAAGCCCAGGCATGGCTCGGTCAGCGTGACGATGTTCCACGTGAAACATTGGGGCGGCTGAGCCACTTCGTCGAGCTTGTTCTCGCCGAATCGGCGAAGCAGAACCTCATCTCCGAAGCGAGCAAGGCGGTGATCTGGTCGCGCCACATCGTCGACTCGGCCCAGTTGCTCGGCTCGACGCCCGGTGAAGCGAAGAGCTGGCTCGATCTTGGGTCGGGTCCCGGCTTTCCCGGTATCGTGATCGCCATCATCCGGCCAGACCTCGACATCATGCTGGTCGAATCGCGGCGCAAGCGGATCGAGTTTCTCGAACATGTCCGCGAATCGCTGGGTTTGACGCGGGTGTCGGTCGCGGGATCGCGGCTCGAAACGATCGCGCCCAAGCCGTTCGACGTCATCAGCGCGCGCGCATTCGCGCCGCTCGATAGGCTTCTGCCACTTGCCCACAGTTTTTCCACAGCCAAAACGCGCTGGCTGCTGCCAAAAGGGCGAAGTGCTGCCATCGAACTGGAAGCAGTTCAGAGTTCGTGGCAGGGTGGTTTCCGGATCGAGCCGAGCCTGACCGATCCGGACGCGGCGATCATCGTCGCCGACAATGTTCAGCCAAAGGGACGTCGATGATCCGTATCGCCATCGCGAACCAGAAGGGTGGGGTGGGCAAGACCACCACCGCCATCAATCTCGCGACCGCCCTGGCAGCGACCGGGTGGCGGGTGCTGTTGATCGATTTCGATCCGCAGGGCAATGCCTCGACCGGCCTCGGGCTTGACCAGTCGAGCCGGGTTCATTCGAGCTACGAACTGCTGCGCGGCGATGTGACGATCGAACAGGCGGCGGTACCAACCAAGGTTCCGCGGCTCGATATCGTCACCGCGACCGTCGACCTGTCGGGTGCCGAGATCGAACTGATCGACGTCGAGCGGCGCGCGCACCGGCTGCACAATGCGATCGCGCCGTCGGAAGGGCGCTGGGACGTCTGCCTGATCGACTGTCCGCCGTCGCTCGGCCTGCTCACTGTCAACGCGCTGGTCGCCGCCAACATGATGCTGATCCCGCTCCAGTGCGAGTTCTTCGCGCTCGAAGGGTTGAGCCAGCTGCTCCAGACGATCGAGCGGGTGCGCGAGCGTTTCAACCCGCAGCTGTCGATCCTGGGGGTCGCGCTGACCATGTATGACCGCCGCAATCGGCTGTCCGAACAGGTTGCCGCCGATGTCCGCGCCGTGCTCGGCGATGTCGTGTTCGACACCGTCATTCCGCGTAACGTCAGGCTATCCGAGGCGCCGAGTCATGGCCTGCCGGCGCTGATCTATGATTATCGCTGCCCGGGTTCGGAAGCCTATATCGGCCTTGCCCGCGAATGCATCGCCCGGCTGACCAAGACCGCGCAGGCGGCGTGAACGACCGCCGGCTGCAACGATATCGCAGCCGCTTGAGACCTTCTTTGAAGAAAGACCGAGACCGAGAATGAGTGCCGAACCGCCACGCAGAGGATTGGGCCGGGGGCTGTCGGCCCTGCTGGGCGAAGTCGAGCGCGAACAACCCGTTTCGCCCGGCGCGACGCGCGCGCCCGGTGTCCAGACCTTGCCCGTCTCGCAGATCGAGCCGCACCCTGGCCAGCCAAGGCGGATCTTCGACGAAGAGGCGCTCAACGAACTTGCCGAATCGATCGCCGCGCGCGGGCTGATCCAGCCCATCGTCGTGCGGCCCTTCGGCCAGGGCTATCAGATCGTCGCCGGTGAGCGCCGCTGGCGTGCGGCCCAGCGGGCCAGGCTGCATGATGTTCCGGTGATCATCCGCGAGCTGTCCGACGTCGAGACGCTCGAACTGGCGATCATCGAGAATATCCAGCGCCAGGATCTCAACGTCATCGAGGAAGCCGAGGCCTATCAGCGGCTCACCAACGAGTTCGGCCACACCCAGGAAGTGCTCGGCAAGCTCGTCAACAAATCGCGCAGCCATGTCGCCAATCTGTTGCGCCTGCTCGACCTGCCGAGCCCCGTGCGCCTCGCGCTCGCCGCCGGCACTCTCAACATGGGTCACGCCCGTGCCCTGATCACCTCGCCCAATGCCGAGGAGCTGGCGCGGGAGGTGATCCGCCGCGACCTGTCGGTGCGCGATACCGAGAAGCTGGCGCGCGCCAACAAGAATCCGCCGGCGCCGAAGAAGCCGGCTGCCGAACCCAAGACTCCCGACGCCGATATCGATGCGCTGCAGCGCCATCTCGGCGACATATTGGGGCTCAAGGTGGCGATCGACCATGCCGGCGGATCGGGCAAGGTGGTGATCAACTATTCGACGCTCGACCAGCTCGACCTGATCTGCCAGCGGCTCAGCGGCGAACCGATCTGAGTCTCGGAAAGCGGCGGCGGCCTAGCGCCGCCGCTTCGCCGCCGCCACGCGGGCGAGGGTGATCGCCTCTTCCTCGACCGCGATCATGCCGACACTGCCCGAGCGTTTGAACGCGCGTTCGACCTCGGCGAGGCGCTGGGTGGCGGTGGCGATCGCTTCGGGGGTCCAGCGCGCGAGCAGGCCCGCGACGATCTTCTGATCCTTCCAGAAGATGCCACGCCCGGCCGACCCCATCACCGCGTCGATGCTCTGGCCGGCGGCGACCTCGGCGCGCAGCGGCGCGATCTGGGCGAGCCGGCGCAGCAGGGCCCGGACCAGACCGATCCCTTCGGTCGCACTGATCAGCGACAGCTCGCTCGAGACCTTGTCGGGCTGACCACCCATCACCGCCTCGACGATCGTCGAGAGATCGCCTTCGTCGGTGCTGGCACCGACCGCATCGAGCATCGCGCCGTCGACCGTCTTGGGCTCCTCGGCGGTGGCGTCGGCATAGAGCGCGAGCTTTTCGAGTTCGCGGGTCATCAGCGCACGGTCGGCGCCGGTTGCCGCGGCGATCCGCCGCGCCGCGTCGCCTTCGAGCCGCAGATGGAGTCCGCGCGCGATATCGGCGGCGGCCTGGTCGGCCTTCATGCCCTCAAGCTGGTAGCTGGCATAGGCAAGCCCGTGCGGGCTGGCGAGGACAAGCTTCAACAGCTTGGAATCCTTGCGTAAATTCCCTGCGATTACCAGCACAGGGTTGCCAGCCGAGCCCGCCTCGAACAGCGCCTCGACGGCGTCGACGATCTCGTCGCCGGCCGGGTCTACCCGGATATAGCGGGCGCCGCCGAACAGCGAGATCGAGGCGGCCTCGTCGGCAAGCAGCGCCGGATCGCCCTTGAGCGCGCTGCCGGTGAGGTCGATCCGCTCGGCATCGGCGCCGAGCTTGCGCGGCAGCCGGGTGCCGAGGTCACGCGAACTGGCTTCGTCGGGGCCGTAGAGCAGGAACAGGCGGCAGGCAGGGTCGGCGGCGTCGAGCGCCCGGGCGATCTGGGCGGCGTCGGCCTTCACTTGCCCCCGCCGGCGCCGGCCCCCGACCCGGTTTCGCCGCGGCGTGCATAGGTGGCGACACGCGCGACGATCTGGTCGGCGAGTGCGGCGCTCAGCCGCTCGAGCGCGGTCTGTTCGGCGGCGATCGTCGCATAGCCCGATCCGGTGACATCGATGCCGGCATCGGCGCTCGCGGTCTGGTCGAGCAACACCCCGCCGGTCGCGACATCGACTAGACGGTAGCGCGCGCGCAGCACGCGCCGCTCGCGGGTGATCGCATTGTCGCGGCGGACGCCGAAGCCGGTGATATTGTCGTCGAGCTCGACCTCGAGCCGATAGCGCGCGGGGCTGCCGTCGCCGCGATGCAGCCGGTCGACCAGCGCATTATGGACGAGCCAGCCCTTCTGGTCGCCGATCGGCGCCACCTCGACCGCCGACAGCGTCTGCGCCACCGTGCCCGCTCCGCCGCCGCCGTAGAGCGGCCTGAGGCCGCAGCCGGCGAGGGCAAGCGCCAGCATAGGCGCGACGAGCAGGGCAGGGGAGCGCAGGGTCATGCGACGATGTTCACCAAACGATCGGGAACGACAATCACCTTCTTCGGTGCAGCGCCCGCTAGCAGCGCCTGGACCTTGTCGGATCCCAACGCCAATGCCTCGAGATCGGCCTTGGCGGCGCCCTTGGCGGCGGTCAGCGTGTCGCGCAGCTTGCCGTTGACCTGGACCGCGATCGTCACCTCGTCGTCGACCAGCAGCGCCGGATCATGATCGGGCCACGGAGCGTCGGCGACCAGGCCCGGTTCGCCGAGCCGGCTCCAGGCCTCTTCGGCGATATGCGGCACCATCGGCGCGATCAGCCGCACCAGCGCGCGGGCGGCCGCGGTGCGGCTTGTCGACGCCGGCGCCTTCTCGATCGCATTGGCGAGGCCATGGACCTTGGCGACCGCGCGGTTGAAGCCCAGGCCTTCGATATCGGCGGCGATACCGGCGATCGCGCGGTGCAGCGCCTTGTCGAGATCCTTGTCGGTGCCGGTGGCTTCGCCTTCGGCTGCGTCGGTGATCCGCCACAACCGGTTGATGAAGCGCCAGCAGCCTTCGATTCCGGCTTCGGTCCATTCGAGGTCGCGCTCGGGCGGGCTGTCCGACAGCATGAACCAGCGCACCGCATCGGCGCCATATTGGTCGACGATCGGGCCCGGATCGACGGTGTTCTTCTTCGACTTCGACATCTTCTCGATGCGGCCGACCGTGGCCGGTCCGCCGGTCGCGACGACGATGCCGTTAGAAACCTCTTCGGGCGACAGCCAGACGCCGTCGCTGTCCTTATAGGTCTCGTGGGTCACCATGCCCTGAGTGAAGAGGCCGGTGAACGGCTCCTTGACCGAGATCTTGCCGATCCGCTCGAGCGCGCGGGTCCAGAAACGGGCGTAGAGAAGATGCAGGATCGCATGCTCGACCCCGCCGATATACTGGCCGACCGGCAGCCATTGCTCGGCGACCTGGCGGTCGAACGGCTTGTCGTCGGGCTGGCTCGCGAAGCGGATGAAGTACCAGCTCGAATCGACGAAGGTGTCGAGCGTGTCGGTCTCGCGCCGCGCCGGGCCCTTGCAGGCCGGGCAATCGACATGCTTCCACGTCGGATGGCGATCGAGCGGGTTGCCGGGAATGTCGAAGCTGACATCCTCGGGCAGCACCACTGGCAGGTCGGCCTTGGGCACCGCGACCGGGCCGCAATTCTCGCAATGGATGATCGGGATCGGCGTGCCCCAGTAACGCTGGCGGGACACGCCCCAGTCGCGGAGTCGCCACACGGTGGTGCCGGTGCCCCAGCCTTCGGCCTCACCGCGCGCGATCACCGCCGCCTTGGCGTCGTCGACCGTCATGCCGTCGAGGAAACGCGAATTCACGATCTTGCCGGGGCCGGTATAGGCCTCGTCGTCGATCGGCACCGCGGCCTCCTCGGGGGAGGGGGCGACGACGCGGGTGACCGGCAGCGCATATTTACGCGCGAAGTCGAGATCGCGCTGGTCGTGCGCCGGGCAGCCGAAGATCGCGCCGGTGCCATAGTCCATCAGCACGAAATTGGCGACGAACAGCGGCAGCTTCCAGTCGGGGTCGAGCGGGTGGGTCACCGACAGGCCGGTGTCGAAACCCTTTTTCTCGGCGGTCTCGATCTCGGCAGCGGCGGTGCCGGTGCGCTTGCAGTCGGCGATGAACGCCTGCAGCGCCGCATTGTCAGCCGCCAGCGCCTGCGCGATCGGATGATCGGCCGCGATCGCCGCGAAGCTCGCGCCGAACAGCGTGTCGGGGCGGGTAGTGAACACCTCGAACCGATCGACATTGTCCACCGCCCGATCGAGCCGGAAGGTGAAGCGCATGCCCTGCGACTTGCCGATCCAGTTCTCCTGCATCGTCCGGACCTTCTCGGGCCACTGGTCGAGCGTCTTGAGCCCGTCGAGCAACTCCTCGGCGAAGTCGGTGATCTTGAGGAACCACTGGCTCAGCTTGCGCCGTTCGACCAACGCGCCCGATCGCCAGCCGCGACCGTCGATCACCTGCTCATTGGCGAGCACGGTCATGTCGACCGGATCCCAGTTGACCGCCGATTCCTTGCGATAGACCAGGCCCGCCGCGTAGAGATCGAGGAACAGGGCCTGTTCCTGGCCATAATAATCGGGTTCGCAGGTCGCGAGCTCGCGGCTCCAGTCGAGCGCGAAGCCCAATCGCTTCAGCTGCTCGCGCATCGCTGCGATATTGGCGCGGGTCCAGGTGCCGGGATGGACCTTCTTTTCCATTGCCGCATTTTCGGCGGGCATCCCGAACGCATCCCAGCCCATCGGATGGAGCACTTCATAGCCCTGCATCCGGCGGAACCGGGCGAGCACGTCGCCCATCGTATAGTTGCGGACATGGCCCATATGGATGCGCCCCGACGGATAGGGGAACATCTCGAGGACATAGGCACGCGGCTTGGCACTGTCGTCGGATGCGTGGAAGCTGCCTTCGCGCTCCCATACGCCCTGCCAGTGCGCGTCGGCCTTCACATGGTTGAAACGCGCGTCATTCATGAGGTGATGCTGGTCCGCTTATCCGGCGATGGTGGCGCGGCGCAGGTCGCGCGCCTTGGTGAGGATGATGTCCTCGAGCTTCTGTGTGGTCGCGGCCTGGACCGGCGCATCGACCCAGTTGCCGTTGGCGAGCACCTGACGGACCGGCGACACCCGAACCGCATCGGCGCGCAGATCGGCGTCGAGGATGGTCACGGTCAGCTTCATGCGCTCGGCCGGCTGGTTGGGATTCACATACCAGTCGGTGACGATCACGCCGCCATTGGAGTCGCTCTGAAGCAGCGGCATGAACGACAGCGTCTCCAGCGCGGCCTTCCACAGATAGGCGTTGACGCCGATCGTGGTCACCTTCGAAGCGGCGACGTCGGATGCCACCCGCAGCTTCTTGCCGCCGCCGCCACCGCAGGCCGAAAGGCTTGCGGCGCCAATGATCAGGGCGATGGCGGTCGCGGTGCGAGCGGGCTTGAACATGCGTGAAATCCTTGGGCCTTCGGTAAAGTCGGGCCGTTATAGATGCTCTGGTGCAAGCGGCAAGCAAAGTCATGCAGCCGGATCGGCGCACGCGCGTTGTGGAGTCTGTGCAACAGGCGGAAAAATTTGGGAAAGGCGGGTGGAAAGCGTTCGCACGCCCGTGCTAAGGCCGATCTCAACTGGAATTGAGTCTTATTTGAATGACCTACAGGGGGATCATAGCAGGGCAGATTGCCGCCGCGTTTGCGGCGTTGACCCTGTTCGCCCTGCCGGTGGCGGCGCCCGCGGCGCAGACCTCCGAGCCCAAGGTCAAGATCATCAAGAAACGGGCCGCTTCGATCGGCTTCTTCACTCCGGCGGCATCGGATGCGCATCGCACCGCGTTGTTCGAGCGCGGCGGACTCGACGGGGCCAGCTTCCGCTTCACCCCCTCGGGCAGCGGCCGTCGTCCGGTGACGGTGGCGATTCGCGCGCGGACCAATTCGAAGGCGACTGCCGCCCGCGGCCCGGTTGCGGTCGCCAATGCGTCGGTCCCCGGCATCGATGCTTCGGCCTACAGCCTGGGCGCGTCGATCGGCTGGAAGCGGTTCGCGCTCGACGGCGACATTGCCCGGGTCGATGGCGGCCTGATTCCCGAGAGTCGCGAAATGGCCGATCTCGGTGTCAGCTATAACGCCGCCAAGTGGAGCACCCGCCTGATGTTCGGCACCGAGCGGGCCTCGGCGCGGACCCAGCTGACCGGCCCGGCCGAGGCGCTGTCGGTCGATCTGGGTGGTTCCTATTCGATCACCAACAATCTCGAGGTTGGCGGCGGGCTGCGCTACAAGTCGCAGCGCGAGCGGTTTGACCTCTCGAACGACCAGCGCCGCGACAGCCAGGCTGTCTATGTCGGGACCGCTTTCCGCTTCTGATCTTCCTGATTGAAACGATCCTCATCCCGGCGGACTTCGGGATGTCGGTCGTCATGCGCGAACCGTTGCCGCGAATCCTGATCACCCCCAGGCGTCGATCGCTGCCCAGCCATGGGCGCCCATCCGCATCAGCCGGGCGCCGCGCCGCGCGTCGACACCGCCGAGCGCGATCAACGGCCGGCGGGTCGCCCGTGCCAGCGCCGCGAATCCAAGCGGTCCCAATCCCGGCGCGCCCGGATGCGACCGGGTCGGAAAGACCGGCGAGACCAGGATCGCCGCCGCACCCGATCGCTCGGCGGCGCGAATCTCGCGCCGGTCATGCGCGGGGGCGGTGCCGAAGCGCGGCGCACCTGCCAGGCGATGGTGGAGCCCGTCGGCCGTCGGCCAGCCCTCCGTAGCCGCGACCAGCAGCACCAGGCCGCGCCGACGTGCGATCCGTCGGACCCTGTCGAACAAGGCACGCCGTTCGGCCGTTCGCAGCCGATAGTGGCGCAGGATCACCCCCGATCCGCGCGGCAGCCGGGCGAGCGCCGGCCATAGACCATCGCCCTGGCGCTCGTCGGTCATCATCCAGAGCCTGGGGAGGGCCCGGAACCGGGTGGGGTGGCGAAGGGTCATCACCGCCTCTATAGCACGGCAATGCCGACGATCGACCCGACCCAAAGCCCTCTCCAGGCGGTGCGCGACCGCATCGCCCATATCGCCGGAATCGCCGGCCGCGATCCCGCGACGATCGAGCTGATCGCGATCTCCAAGACCCAGCCGGTCGAGGCGATCGCCCCGCTGATCGCCGAAGGCCAGGCGAGCTTCGGCGAAAACCGCGTACAGGAGGCCGAGGATAAATGGCCGGCGCTGATCGCCGCGCAGCCGGTCCGTCTCCATCTGGTCGGCCAGCTCCAGTCGAACAAGGCGGCCGAGGCGGTCGCGCTGTTCGACGCGATCCACTCGGTCGACCGGCCGTCGCTGATCGACGCGCTCGCCCGCGCGATCGACAAGGCGGGCAAGCGCCCCGACTGCTTCATCCAGGTCAATATCGGTGAGGAGGCCCAGAAGGGCGGCTGTGCGATCGCCGATCTGCCGGCGATCCTCGCCTCGGCGCGCGACGCGGGCCTGCCGGTGGTCGGACTGATGGCGGTGCCACCCGCCGATGTCGAGCCGGCGCCCTATTTCGCGCTGCTCGCCAAGCTCGCCAAGCGCCATGAACTGGCCAAGCTCAGCATGGGCATGTCCGCCGATTTCGAGACCGCGGTGATGCTCGGCGCCACCCATGTCCGGGTCGGCTCGGCGCTGTTCGGGGCGCGCGGATGAGCGTCGGGGTCCGCTTCGCGGTCGACGGCCAGGTCGGCCGGATCATCCTCGATCGCCCCAAGGCGATCCACGCGCTCACTTTGGCGATGTGCGAGGCGATGACCGCCCAGCTCGTCGCCTGGATCGGCGACGATCGGGTGGCGCTGGTGATCGTCGAGCATGGCGAGGGCCGCGGTTTCTGCGCGGGCGGCGACGTGCGTTTCCTCTCGGCCGAGGGCGCCGCCGACGGCAGCGATGCGCGCGCCTTCTTCCACGCCGAATATCGGCTCAACCATTTGATGTTCGTCTACCCCAAGCCGATCGTCAGCTTCATGGACGGGATCACCATGGGCGGCGGAGTCGGCATCGCCGCGCCGGCGCGCTACCGGATCGCCACCGAAAACACGCTGTGGGCGATGCCCGAGACCGGGATTGGGATGTTCACCGATATCGGCGGCGGCTGGTTCCTGTCGCGGCTCGAAGGCGCGCTCGGCGCCTTCCTCGCGCTCACCGGTGCGCGGCTCGATGCGGCCGAGACGCTCGCGCTCGGCCTGGCGACCCATCATGTCCCGGCCGACGCGCTGCCCGCGCTCAAGGCGGCGATCGTCGCCGATCCCGCCGCGATCGATCGGCTTCTCGCCGAAGCCGCGACCACCCCGCCGCCGGCGCGGATCGAGCGCAACCGTGAGCGGATCGACCGGCTGTTCGGCCATGACCGCTATGAGGATATCGTGGCGGGCCTTGCCGAGGATCCGTCCGACTGGGCCGCCAAGGAGCTGAAGACGCTCCGGGCGAAGTCGCCATCGGCGTGCAAGATCTCGCTCGAACTGATCCGGCGCGGGGCGACGCGCGGCGATTTCGCCGAAGAGATGGCGGCCGAATATGCCCTCGCCACCCGGGTCGCGGTCGCCCCCGATTTCCGCGAGGGCGTGCGCGCGCTGCTGATCGACAAGGACAACAGCCCGCACTGGCGCCCGCCGAGCCCCGAGGCGGTCACCGACGAGATGATCGCGGCGCTGTTCGCGCCCTTGCCGGCCGATGAGGCCTGGACGCCCGAGCCGCTTGAATAGTTTGATGCCTCCATTTCCGTTCGTGTCGAGCGCAGTCGAGACACGCATCGGTGGTGGAGCGTGTCTCGACTGCGCTCGACACGAACGGGATTAAGGTCCGAACCGCTTAACTTTTGAACCAGCGCGCGACGACGAAGTAGAGCGTAACCCCGACCGCCACCGCCAGCGAGAATCCGGTCACCGCCCAGAAGGACAAGGGGTGGTGGGCATAGGGGATGCCGTCGACATTCATCCCGAACAGCCCGGTGACGAAGGTCAGCGGCAGGAAGATCATCGCGACGATCGCGATCACCAGCGAGCGGCGGTCGATCCGCTCGGCGCGTAGATCGGTGATCTGCTCGTGGAGCAGCGCCGATCGCTCGCGGACCGCCTCGAGCTCCTCGGCCATCCGCGCGAAGCGGTCGGCGGCCTCGCGCAGGTGGATGCGGTCGTCATCCTCGATCCAGGCGGTGTCGAGCAGCGCCATCGTCTCGAGCGCCTGGCGCTGCGGCACCACGAACCGGCGGTAGCTGATCGCCTCGCTGCGCGCCTCGGCGATGTGGCGGCGGAGTTCATAGGCACGCTCGCTGGTCAGCGCGACCTCGCAATCGTCGACCGAATCGCCGAGATCGGCGACCACCGGGTCGAGCTGGTGGGTGATCTTGATCGCCAGCGCGGCGATCAGGTCGCCGGGATCCTTGAAGGCGCCCGAATCCATCTTGGTGCGCAGTTCGTCGATTCCCGCGAGCCGGCGGAAGGTCACCGATATCACCCGGCCAGGCTCGGCCCAGAGCCGGATCGACACGAGCATGTCGCCCTTGTCGTTCTGATTCTGGCGCAGCCCGCGCATGTTGATCAGCGTGCCCTCGTCGAGCGGCTGGCAGCGCGGCCGGGTTTCGATCGCGGTCAGCGCGATCCGGGCGGTCAGCGGCAGATTCTGGGCGTCGAGCCAGCGCTGGGTCTCCTCCTCACGGCCATCGAGATGGACCCAGCAAAAGCCGTTCTGCTTGATTTCCCAGCCGCGCGTCATGGTTGCTCCAGATCGATCGAAAGCCCCGGTTCGAGCGATGCGGGCGCGGCCGCACACAGCCGGACGGCATCGGCGCGGGCACGGTCGAGGATCGCGGCCGGCGCATCCGCCCGGTGGTAGATGCGGTCGGCCTGGCCGAGCAGCCTGGCCTCGCCGAGGGTGAGGTCGTCGGGATCGGCGGATCGCAGCCCGATCGTGACCAGCCGCGCCGCCGCCGTTGCGGCGGGATCGGTGAGCCAAGCCTCGACCCGGTCGTGCGATCCGGCCGACAGCGGGTCGAGCGGCCCGTCGATCGCGGCATCGATCGCCCGGCGGCGATCGGCCGGTTCGGGCCAGCGCGCGCGGATCGCGTCGCGCGCCGCAAACAGGGCCTGGGCGAGCGCGCCGAGCGAAGCCGGCAGCAGCGCCTCGATCCGCTGGCGCAGCGCCTTGGCGAGCCCGGCGGAGGCGCCGCCGGTGCCGATCGCGATCAGCACCGGGCTGCGATCGACGATCGCCGGCATGGTGAAGTCGCACAGGTCGGGCCGGTCGGTCACGTTGACCAGAATGCCCTGCGCGCGCAGCCGTTCCGCGGCCGCGGCGGCTTCGTGCGCATCCTCGACCGCGACGATCGCGATCCGCGCCGCGGCGCTCTCGTCGGCGACGATCCCGCCGGCGCGCTCGATCAGCCGGCGCTTGGCGGCAGCGGCATCGCCGTCGCCGACCAGGATCACCGGCTTTCCCGAAAGCTTCAGAAAGACCGGCAGGCTGTCCATGGGGCCGGGGCCTAGAGCGTCTTGATGAACGCCCGGATCGAATCGGCGATTTCGGGCCGCTCGAGCGCCAGCGCGACATTGGCCTGGATGAAACCGGCATTGTCGCCGCAATCGTGGCGGGTGCCGTCGAAGGTCTGGGCGTGGAAGGGCTGGACGCCGATCAGCTTCTCCATCGCGTCGGTCAGCTGGATCTCGCCGCCCGCGCCGCGCTCGCCCTTGTCGAGCAGGTCGAAGATGTCGGGCTGGAGGATATAGCGGCCGACGATCGCCAGGTTCGACGGCGCGGTGCCCTGCGGGGGCTTTTCGACCATCCGCTTGATCTCGGTCACCCGCCCGTCGATCAGGCCGGGGTCGACGATGCCATATTTGTGGGTCTGGCTGGCGGGCACTTCGAGCACCGCGACGACATTGCCGCCCTTGGCCTCATAGGTCTTGCTCATCTGCGCGAGGCAGGGCGAGGCCGGGTTCCACAGCAGTTCGTCGGGCAGCAGCACCGCGAACGGCTCGTCGCCGACCAGCTCGCGCGCGCAGGCGACCGCATGGCCCAGGCCGAGCATCTGCTGCTGGCGGACGAAGGCGGCCTTGCCGGGGGCGAGGCGAGTCTGTTCGAGGATGTCGAGGAAGGCGGTCTTGTTCTTGATCGCGAGGTCGGTCTCGATCTCGAAGGCGCGGTCGAAATAATCCTCGATCGATCCCTTGTTGCGGCCGGTCACGAAGATCATCTGCTCGATCCCCGCGGCCTTCGCTTCGTCGACCGCATATTGGATCAGCGGCCGGTCGACCACCGGCAGCATCTCCTTGGGCACCGCCTTGGTCGCGGGCAGAAAGCGGGTGCCGAAACCGGCGACCGGGAAAATGGCTTTGCGTACCGGCTTCATGCGATCTCCTCATCCAACCAGGGCGGCAGCGTGTCGGCCGCGATCAACGCTTCGAGCGGCTGCCGATTCCGGACTATCGCCCAATTGTGACCGGACACCAGAACTTCGGGGGTCAGCGCGCGCGAATTATAAGTATTCGCCATCGTCGCGCCATAGGCGCCGGCGGTCATGAAGGTGACGAGATCGCCCGCCTGCACCGCATCCATCGGCCGCTTCTTGGCGAAGGTGTCGCCGCTTTCGCAGATCGGCCCGACGATATTGGCGGTCATCGCCGCCCCATCGGGGGTGACGCTGCGGATGTCGTGCCACGCGTCGTAGAGACTGGGGCGCATCAGATCGTTCATCGCCGCATCGACGATCACGAACGGGTCGGTGACGCCCGGCTTCACCCGGATGACCCGGCTCAGCAGCACCCCGGCATTGCCGACGATCACCCGGCCGGGTTCGAAGATCAGCCGGACGTTCCAGCCGCGGGTCACCTCGCGCACCATCGCGCCATAGGCGTCGGGCAGCGGCGGCACCGGCTTGGCCGGATCATAGGGCACGCCGAGCCCGCCGCCGAGATCGGCGGTGACGATGTCGTGGCCGGCGGCGCGCAACTCGGCGATCATCGCCCCGACCTTCTCGAACGCCGCGCGCGAGGGGCCGAGGTCGGTCAGCTGGCTGCCGATATGCACCGCGATCCCGCGAACCTTGAGTCCGGGCAGTTCGGCGGCACGGGCATAGGCCGCCATCGCCCGGTCATAGGCGACCCCGAACTTGTCCTCGGCGCCACCGGTCGAGATTTTGGCATGGGTGCCGGCGACGACATTGGGATTGACCCGGAACGCCACCGGCGCGGTCGGGCCCATCGCCAGGGCGACGTCCGACAGCATCTCGGCTTCGGGTTCGGATTCGATGTTGAACTGATAGATGCCGCGGTCGAGGGCGAGCCGCATTTCCTCGGCGGTCTTGCCGACCCCCGAAAACACGATCCGCTCGGCCGGGACCCCGGCGGCGAGCGCGCGCAGCAATTCGCCGCCCGAGACGACGTCGGCGCCGAACCCGGCCTTCGCCAGCGTCGCGACCACCGCGCGATTGGGGTTGGCCTTGATCGCAAAGGCGATCAGCGGACCTTGTTCGCCCGATTCGACGCCCGCCAGCGCGGCCTTGAAGACATCGGCATGGCGTTCGATCGTCGCGGTCGAATAGACATAGACGGGGGTGCCCACCGCCTCGGCGATCGCGGGCAGCGGAACGTCTTCGGCGTGCAGGACGCCGTCCTTGAGCGTGAAATGGTCCATGGGTCTCTTGTCAGCCCGGCGGGGGCAGGTTGAAACGGTCGTCGGGGCGCTCCTCCGACTTGCGGAGGACATCATCGGTGCGCTGCGGGCGCGATTCGACCGGCGGCTTGAGCAGCGCGTTGATGTCCGGCTGGATCGCCGCGGTTGCGGGCTTCTGCGGCATCGCATGGCCTTCGGCGGGCTTGAGCACCTCGCGACCGCCGCAGCCGGCAAGCGCGAGCATCAGTGCGGCGGCGGGGAGCAGTCTCGCCGTCATGACGCGATCCCCAGCGCGGCCTTGGCGTCGGCGATCCGCGCGCGCACCTGGTCGGGGGCGGTACCGCCATGGCTCGCCCGGCTCGCGACCGAGGCATCGACCGACAGCGCCGCATAGACCCGGTCGTCGATCCGCGGATCGATCGACTGCAACGCCTCGATCGGCAGCCTGTCGAGCGCCAGCCCCTCGCGTTCGGCCAGCTTCACCGCGGTGCCGGTGATGTGGTGCGCCTCGCGGAACGGGATATCGGCGATCCGCACCAGCCAGTCGGCCAGATCGGTCGCGGTCGAAAAGCCCGCTTCGGCCGCCTGGCGCAGCCGCGGGGCGTTGAAGGTCACGGTCTCCACCATGCCGGTCATCGCCGCGATGGACAGCGCCAGCAGGTCGTGCGCCTCGAACACCGGCGGCTTGTCGTCCTGCATGTCCTTCGAATAAGCGAGCGGCAGCCCCTTCATCGTCATCACCAGCGCGGTCATGCAGCCGGCGATCCGCCCCGAATGGCCGCGCACCAGTTCGGCGGCATCGGGGTTGCGCTTCTGCGGCATGATCGACGACCCGGTCGAATAGGCATCGGGCAGCGACACGAACGCATAAGGCTGGCTTGCCCAGATGATGAATTCCTCGGCGAGCCGCGACAGATGGAGCGAGGCCTGGGTCGCCGCCATCAGATAATCGAGCGCGAAGTCGCGGTCGGACACCGAATCGAGCGAATTGTCGGTCGGGGCGTCGAAACCGAGCGCCGCCGCGGTCGCGTGGCGGTCGATCGGAAAGCCGGTGCCGGCGAGCGCGGCCGCGCCGAGCGGGCAGCGGTTGAGCCGGGCGCGGGCATCGGCGAAGCGGCTGCGGTCGCGGCCGATCATCTCATAATAGGCCATCAGATGATGGCCGAGGGTGACCGGCTGGGCGACCTGCAAATGGGTGAAGCCCGGCATCACGCTCGCGGCATGTTCTTCGGCACGGATGACCAGCGCGGTCTGGAGCGCGGCGAGCCCGGCCTCGACCGAATCGATCGCGTCGCGGACCCACAGTTTGAAATCGGTCGCGACCTGGTCGTTGCGCGACCGCGCGGTGTGGAGCCGGCCGGCGGCGGGGCCGATCAGCTGGGCGAGCCGGGTCTCGGTCGCCATGTGGATATCCTCGAGCGCCAGATCGACCGGCACACCCTGTGCGCGATATTCGGCCTCGATCGTCGCCAGCCCACCCGAAATCGCCTCGGCATCGGCCTGGCTGACGATCTTGCGGTCGGCGAGCATCGCGACATGCGCCTGCGATCCGGCAATGTCCTGTCGCCAAAGCCGCTTGTCGAAGGGTATGGAGGCGTTAATCTCACGCATCACCGCGGCGGGCCCTTCCGCGAAGCGCCCTCCCCACATCTTGTTGGAGTCTTCCGTGCGGCCGCTAATTGCCTGTCTCCTCGCGCTCGCGCTGGTCGCCTGCGATAGTAAACCCCAACAGTCACCGCAAGGCGGCGTACCGCCCGAATCGGTCGGTCGGGTCGATATCAGTCAGCGGGGCAAGGAAATTCCCGCGATTCCGTTCGTCGCACCCGGCGGCGGGCCCGCCAGCCTGGCGCAATTTCGCGGCAAACCGCTGATGGTCAATCTCTGGGCGACCTGGTGCGCGCCGTGCAAGGCGGAGATGCCGGCGCTCGATGCGATCGCGCAAAAGGAGGCCGGCCGCTTCCGGCTGATCACCGTCAGCCAGGATCTCGAAGGCGCCAAGGTCGTCACCCCCTTCTTCCAGAAGGAGGGATTCAAGGCGCTGCCGCAATATCTCGATCAGCAGAATGTGCTGATGGAGGCGTTCCAGACCGACACGCTGCCGACGACGATCTTCTTCGACGCGCATGGCAAGGAGCAGTGGCGGGTGATGGGGGCGATGGACTGGGGCGGCGCGGGCGCGAAGAAGCTGATCGACGACGCGCTCAATCCGCCGGGCTGATCGACCCGCCGGCGGCTTCGGCAGTGGTGGTGCGTCTGCGATGCCGCCGCCACAGCACCCATAGCAGGATGCAGGCTCCCACGGTCGGCACCGCGATCAGCAGTTCGGTCTTGTAGGGCAGGAGCCTTGCGAGCAACCGGTCGACCACCGGTCCGAACCGATAGCCGATCGAGGTGAACACCGCCGACCAGATCAGCGCGGCGACGATGTTGAGCGCGATGAATCGCCGATGATCGATCCGGGTCAGCCCGATCGCGATCGGGCTGACCGTCCGCAGCCCGTAGAGGAAGCGGAACACCAGGATATAGGCGGTGGGATAGCGCTCGATGAAGCCGACCGCGCGCGCGAAGGCGGGACGCTGCCGGGTGCGGGCCACGAACGGCCGGTCGCGGAAGCGGCGGCCGAGGAGGAAGAAGATCTGGTCGGCGAAAACCGCGCCGACGCTGCTTGCCATGAACGCGGCCCAGGGCGGCATCAGGCCGCGCTGCGCCATCACCCCGCCCGCGACCGCCGCGGTCTCGCCCTCGAAGCCGGCCCCCAGCGCGACCGCCCAGGGGCCATAATGTTGCACGAGATCGCCGATGAAAGACATCCACCGCACCATAGCGGGGCGGGGCAGGGTGGCCAGCGGCGTTTGCGCGCGCTCTTCCCCTCGTCATCCCGGCGAAGGCCGGGATCTCAGGCGGTAAGAACGCGCGCCGTCGTCATGAAATCCGGCCGCCGATGGGACAGCCGGACATTCGGCTCAATCCCGCAGCAGCTCGTTGATCCCGGTCTTCGACCGCGTCTGCGCATCGACCCGCTTGACGATCACCGCGCAATAAAGTCCCGGACCGCCATCCTTGCCAGGCATCGATCCGGGCACGACCACCGAATAGGCCGGCACCCGGCCGTAGACGATCTCGCCGGTCGCACGATCGACGATCTTGGTCGACGCGCCCAGATAGACGCCCATCGACAGCACCGCGCCCTGTTCGACGATCACGCCCTCGGCGACCTCCGATCGCGCGCCGATGAAGCAGTCGTCCTCGATGATCACCGGGCCCGCCTGGAGCGGCTCGAGCACCCCGCCGATGCCGACCCCGCCCGACAGATGGACGTTGCGGCCGATCTGCGCGCAACTGCCGACCGTGGTCCAGGTGTCGACCATGCTGTTCTCGCCGACGAACGCGCCGAGATTGACGAAGCTTGGCATCAGCACCGCACCCTTGGCGACATGCGCGCCGCGCCGGACGATCGATCCGGGCACCGCGCGGAAGCCCGCCTGGCGGAACTCGGCCTCGCCCCAGCCGGCGAACTTGCTCGGCACCTTGTCCCACCAGTGCGCGGTTGAATTGCCGCTGCCCGGGCCACCGGCGATCAGCTCCATGTCGTTGAGCCGGAACGACAGCAGCACCGCCTTCTTGAGCCACTGATTGACCGTCCAGCCGCCGTCGGCGCCCTTTTCGGCAACCCGGCGGGTGCCGGCGTCGAGCGCGAGCAGCGCCTCCTCGACGGCGTCGCGCACCGCGCCCTTGGTCGAAAAGCCGATCGAGTCGCGGTCTTCCCACGCCTGTTCGATCACGGTCTGCAGATCACTCATTCCATATCCCCTGTCAGTTCGTGCAGCCATTCGCTGAGATCGCCGATCTCATAGTCGATGAAGCTGCTGTCGGCGCCGTGGGCGCCATATTCGGATCCATTGTTGATCCACACCGTCGTCATCCCGATCGCCTTGGCCGGCTTCAGGTTGCGCGCCATGTCCTCGACGAACAGCGCGGTGGTCGGATTGACCGCAAGCGCCTGGGTCATGCTCGCATAGCTGCGCGGATCGGGCTTGGGCTGATAGGCGCAGGCGTGGATGTCGTGAATCGCCTCGAAGCTCTTCGACAGCCCGAGCTTGGCGAGGACGCGCCCGGCATAGTCGGCATCGCCATTGGTGAAGATCAGCTTGCGCCCGGGCAGTTTCGCGATCGCGCGCACCAGTCGCTCGTCCTCCTGCAGCACGTCCATCTCGATATCGTGGACGAAGGCGAGGAACTCGTGCGGGTCGATGTCGTGGGTCTGCATCAGCCCTGACAGCGTCGTCCCATGTTCGTGGAACAGCCGCTTCTGGACCTCGTGCGCCGCCTGCGGATCGAGCCCGAGCAGCCGCTGGACATAAAGGCCCATGCGGACGTCGATCAGCCCGAACAGGTCTGCCGATGCCGGATAAACTGTGTTATCCAGATCGAAGATCCAGCTTTGAATATGGCTTAGACCGGGGGGCATGGCGCCGCGGACTAGCCGGTCGGTGGGGCGACCGCAACCATTTCGGGCCGGATCGGGGGGACGTCGCCGCTTGAGCATGGCGCAGCACGCGGCTGCCACGTCCCTGCGCGATTGTTGGGGGGCGTAGATGCGTAGGATTGCGAAGCGCGTGCGCGGGGGCGCCGCGATATGGCCTGTATTGCTGTTGTCGGCTTGCGGTGGTGGCGGCGGCGTGAACTCGACGCCGGCACCGACCGGTTCGGCCACGGCCACCCCGACGCCCACCCCGACGGTCAGTGCGACGCCGACCCCGACGCCGGCACCAGCCCCGACGATCGCCACCAGCAATGTCGGCAATATCAATTATGACGATGCCGAATATCGCCGGTCGAACACCGCGGTCGCGGCCAATGCGCTCGCGGGCTACAGCCAGGGCGCGACCGGCGCCGGGGTCAAGATCGCGATCGTCGATTCAGGGCTGACCGACGTGAACGGCCAGTTCACCGGCCGCATCGATTCGGCGAGCACCGACATCGTCGCGAACCGCGGCATATCCGATCCCAACGGCCATGGCACTTCGGTCGCCGCGATCGCCGCCGCAGCGCGCAACGGCAGCGACATAGCGGGGGTCGCGTTCGGCGCGACCCTGCTGATCGAGCGCACCGATTCGGTGAACAGCTGCACCGCCACCGGCTGCCAGCACAGCGATTCGAACATTGCCCGCGCGATCGACTATGCGCGCACCAACGGCGCGAAGGTGATCAACATCTCGCTCGGCGGCAGCGCCCCGAACAGCGCCCTGCTGACCGCGGTGCGCGCCGCGGCGGCGGCGGGTATCATCACCGTCATCTCGTCGGGCAACGAAGGCGCTGCGGCACCCGATGCCTTCGCTCAGCTCGCCGGCGACACCATGGTCGCCGGCATGGTGATCATCGCCGGTTCGCACGACGCCGCCGGCAATGCCTCCGGCTTCTCGAACAAGGCCGGCGGCTATGGCCAATATTATCTGACCGCGATGGGCGATTTCGCGCGCACCTTCGATCAGAACGGCGCCTATTGGCTGCCGCAGGGGACCTCTTATGCCGCGCCGGCGATCGCGGGTGCGATCGCGCTGATCGCCCAGGCCTTCCCGACCCTGACCGGCCGGCAGATCATCGATCTTCTCTACGCCACCGCGACCGATGGTGGTGCGGCCGGGGTCGACAGCATCTTCGGCCATGGCCTGCTCAACCTCACCAAAGCCTTTCAGCCGCAGGGGGCGCTGAGCCTCGCCGGCAGCAGCATCGCGATCACCACCCAAAGCGAGGCGATACTCGGCACCGCGATGGGGGATGCCAGCCAGACCGGGGCATCGCTCACCACCGTCATCCTCGATGGCTATGGCCGTGCCTTCACGATGAATCTCGGCGGGACGCTGGCCTATCAGCCGCGCAGCCGGCAGCTGGGGGCCTCGCTGGTCGGGGACATGCGCGCGACCGGCTTTTCGACGGGGGCGGTCGCTGTCTCGCTCAACATCGCCCGCAATGCGCGGGCACAGCCGGCCGCCGATATCCGAAAGCTAGGCCTCAGCGACACCGACGCCCGCGCCGCGCGGATGATCTCGGGCCGGGTTGCGGCGAAGCTCGGCGCGCGCACCGATGCGCTGTTCGGCTTCGCCGAGGGCGCCGGCCGGCTGGCGGCGATGCTCGACGGCCGCGCCGACCTGCCCTTCATCGTCGCGCATGAACCCGATGCGACCCCGGGCTTCGTCACCCGCAACGGCCAATCCTTCGCGCTGCGCCGCGACCTCGGCTTCGCCGGGGTGACGGTGGCAAGCGAGCGCGGTGTTGCCAACCGTCTCGGCAGCGCCGACCTGCGGATCGGGCGCGATGCCGGTTACCAGAGCGCGAGCATCCGGCTCGACCGCCGCTTCGGCGCGCTGTCGCTGTCGGGCGGGATCGCGATGATGCGCGAGACCGGAATGGTGCTCGGTGCGCGCTTCGGCGCGGCGCTGGGCGGCGGCGGGGCCACCACCCGGCTGGCCGATGTCCGTGCCGAATGGGCGCTGGGCCATGGCTGGTCGCTGGCGGCGGCGGCGCGCCAGGGCTGGACCCGCGCCGACACCGGCGGCGCGCTGGTCAGCGGCCGCCTCGCGGTCGACGCCTTCGCGCTCGACATCGCGAAGCTCGGCTATGATCAGCGTTTCGGCTTCCGGATCGCCCAGCCGCTGCGGGTCGAGCGCGGCGGTTACGACCTCGATCTTCCCACCGGCTATGATTATGCGACCGGGGTGACGAGCTATTCGCGCGAACGGCTGGGCCTGGCGCCTGCGGGCCGCGAGATCGACGCCGAGGCCAGCTATGGCCGGCGGCTGGGGGCAGGCTGGATCGACGCCAATCTGTTCCTGCGCCGCCAGCCCGGCAATTTCGCCACGGCACCCACCGACAGCGGCGGGGCGATTCGCTACCAGGCCGCGTTTTGAACATTCGCGGCTGCGCGATGGATAGCGATTGCAAAGGATTGCAACGCCATCGACCCTCCCGCCGGAAATTTATCGTTTGATTCCATGATGTCGACATGACCGACCGATCCGGCTTGGCGATCGCGGCGGCCATGGCTCGGTGCATCCAAGATTTTGTTAACCATAAACTGCGAACGCTCCGCCGGTAATTTGTTTCGGAGCGTTTCATGCGTAACCATCGGGCCGCCGCGCGCAGCTGCGTCAGTGTCTTGCCGTTCCTCGTCCTCGCCGCCTGTGGTGGCGGTGGCGGCGTCAACTCGACTCCAACCCCGACCGGTACGGCATCGACGACGACGAGCGCGCCGACCCCGACGCCTACTCCGACCCCGACCCCGACCCCTACTCCGACGCCGACCCCGACCCCGACCCCGACCCCGACCCCGACCCCGACCCCGACTCCTACACCAACGCCCACCCCGACACCCACGCCAACCCCAACTCCTACACCAACCTCGACACCTGCGGTCGCCACCCGCAATGTCGGCAACATCAACTACAATGATGCCGAATATCAGCGCTCGAACGCGGCGACGGCCGCCAACGCGCTGGCGGCCTACAGCCAGGGCGCGACCGGGGCCGGGGTCAAGATCGCGATCCTCGATTCGGGCGTGACCGACGCCAAGGGCCAGTTCACCGGCCGCATCGATTCGGCGAGCACCGACATCGTCTCGAACCGCGGCATCACCGACGAGAGCGGCCATGGCACCTCGGTGGCGGCGGTGGCCGCGGCCGGGCGCGACGCATCGGACATATTGGGGATGGCGTTCGGCGCGACCCTTTTGATCGAACGCACCGATTCGGTCGGCACCTGCGCCAGCAGCACCGGCTGCCAGCATAGCGACAGCTCGCTGGCCCGCGCGGTCGACTATGCGCGCACCAATGGCGCGAAGGTGATCAACATCTCGCTCGGCGGCAGCGCCGGCAACAGCACTTTGGTGTCGGCGGTCCGTGCCGCGACCCAGGCGGGGATCATCGTCGTGATCTCGGCCGGCAACGACAGTGCGGCGTCACCCGACGCTCTCGCGCTGATGGCCGCCGACAGCCAGATGAACGGCATGGTGATCATCGCCGGCTCGCATGATTCGACGGGGGCGATCTCCAGCTTCTCGAACAAGGCCGGCGGCTATGGCCAATTTTATCTCGCCGCGCTCGGCGATCGCGCGCGCGCGTTCAGCAACGACGGCAGCGACTATTATTATTCGGGAACCTCCTACTCGGCGCCGGCGATCGCCGGCGCGATCGCACTGCTCGAACAGGCCTTCCCGACCCTGACCGGCAAGCAGATCGTCGACCTTCTTTATGCGACCGCGACCGATGCCGGCAGCACGGGCGTCGACGATGTGTTCGGGCGCGGTATCCTCAACCTCACCAAGGCGTTCCAGCCGCAGGGATCGACTAGCCTGGCGGGCAGCGCGACCCCGGTATCGACCGGCAACAACGCCGTGCTCGGCACTGCGATGGGCGACGCGAGTCAGACCGGTGCGTCGGTCGGTGCGGTCGTCATCGACGGCTATGGCCGGGCCTTCACGATGAATCTCGGCGGCAGCCTCGCGCATGCACCGCTCAGCCGGCCGCTGGGGGCGGCGCTGGTCGGCGACATGCGCGCGACCGGCTTTTCGGCGGGGACGGTCGCGGTCTCGCTCAATATCGCCCGCAATGCGCTGGCGCAGCCGGCCGCCGATATCCGAAAGCTGGGCCTCAGCGACACCGACGCCCGCACCGCGCGGATGATCTCGGGCCGGGTCGCGGCGAAGCTCGGCGCGCGCACCGACGCGGTGTTCGGCTTTGCCGAGGGTGCCGGGCGGCTGGCGGCGATGCTCGACGGCCGTGCCGACCTGCCCTTCGTCGTCGCGCGCGAGCCTGACGCCACCCCGGGCTTCGCCACCCGCAGCGGCCAGTCCTTCGCACTGCGCCGCGACCTCGGCTTTGCCGGGGTCACCATCGCCAGCGAGCAGGGGGTAGCGAATCGCATGACCGCGACCGAATCGCGGATCGGCCGCGGCCGCGACGATGCCTATCAAAGCGCGAGCATCCGGCTCGACCGCCGTTTCGGCGCGCTGTCGCTGTCGGGCGGGATCGCGATGATGCGCGAGACCGGGACGGTGCTCGGTGCGCGCTTCGGCGCGGCGCTGGGCGGCGGCGGGGCCACGACCCGGCTGGCCGATATCCGCGCCGAATGGGCGCTGGGCCATGGCTGGTCGCTGGCCGCGGCGGCGCGCCAGGGCTGGACCCGCGCCGACACCGGCGGCGCGCTGGTCAGCGGCCGCCTCGCGGTCAACGCTTTCGCGCTCGATATCGCGAAGGTTGGTCAGGACCAGCGTTTCGGCTTCCGGATCACGCAGCCGCTGCGGGTCGAAAGCGGCGGCTATGATCTGAATCTCCCTACCGGCTATGACTATGCGACCGGGGTGACGGGCTATTCGCGCGAGCGGCTGGGCCTGGCGCCTGCGGGCCGCGAGATCGACGCCGAGGCCAGCTATGGCCGGCGGCTGGGGGCGGGTTGGATCGACGCCAATCTGTTCCTGCGCCGCCAACCCGGCAACTATGCCACCGCGCCCACCGACAGCGGCGCAGCCATCCGCTACGCGGCGAGCTTCTGAGGCGGCCTATTGGGGGAGCATGGCTCCTCGACACCGTCATGCTGAACTTGTTTCAGCATCCACTCTTCAGCTCGGGAACGTTCCCCCGTGACACGGTGGATGCTGAAACAAGTTCAGCATGACGAAAGAAAAGTGATTGAATTCAGACCGTAAAACTCTCACCGCAGCCGCAGCTGCCCTTGGCGTTGGGATTGGCGAACACGAAGCCCGCGGTGAAATCATCCTCGACCCAGTCCATCGTCGAGCCGATCAGATAGAGCAGCGATCCGCCGTCGACATAGAAGTCGCCGCCCGACGTCACGATCTTCTCGTCGAAAGGATCGGCCTCGGTCACATAATCGACCGAATAAGCGAGTCCCGAACAGCCGCGGCGCGGGGTCGACAGCTTGACGCCGATGGCGTCTGCCGGCGCGCTCGCCATCAGCGTGGCGATGCGGGCGTCGGCCGACGGGGTGAGGATCAGCGCGGCGGGTCGGGTGCGGGTGGTGGTGGCCATCAGAGCATTCCCAGTTCGAGCTTGGCTTCGTCGGACATCTTGCCCGGATCCCAGGGCGGATCCCAGATCAGGTTGACCTCGGCCGACCCGACCCCCGGCACCGCGCCGACCCGAAGCTCGACCTCGCCCGGCATCGATTCTGCGACCGGGCAATGCGGGGTGGTGAGCGTCATCGTCACCAGCACATGATTGTCGGCGGTGATATCGACCCCGTAGATCAGGCCGAGTTCGTAGATGTTCACCGGAATCTCGGGATCGTAGATCTCCTTGAGCGCATCGATCACGCCTTCGTAGAGATCGCCGCCCGGCTCGCCTGCGGCTTCGGCCATCGGCTTGGCCTGCAGGAAGCCTTCGAGATAGTCGGGCTTGCGTCCGGCTTCGTCGGCGGCTTCGCCCTTCATCGCGTCGAGATCGACACGCGCCTTGGGCGGCGGGGCCACCGCGGTGACCTCCTCGACATCGAGGTTGTGAGGTTGCTGTTCGTCCATCATCCGAAAATCCGCGTCACCCGTTCGATTCCCTGTATCAGCGCCGCGACGTCGGCCTCGCCATTATAGATGCCGAAGCTGGCGCGCGCGGTCGCGGGGATGTCGAGATGCTCCATCAGCGGCTGGGCGCAATGATGCCCGGCCCGGATCGCGACTCCCCCTTCGTCCAATATGGTGCCGATGTCGTGCGGATGCACCCCCTCGATCGCGAAACTCACGATTCCGGCGGCGTCGTCGGGCCCGAACAGCGTCACGCTGTTGATCGCGCCGAGCGCGGCGCGGGCCTGCGCGACCAAGGCGACCTCATGCGCGTGGATCACCGGCAGGCCGATCGCCTCGACATAGTCGATCGCGGCATGGAGGCCGAGCGCGCCGACGATGTTGGGCGTGCCTGCCTCGAAACGCTGCGGCGCGGGCGCCCATGTCGTTTTCGCGAAGGTCACCCGGTCGATCATCGATCCGCCGCCCTGCCAGGGCGGCATCGCGTTCAGGATCTCGCCTTTGGTCCACAGCACCCCGATCCCGGTCGGGCCGTAGAGCTTGTGCCCCGAAAAGGCGTAGAAGTCGCAGCCGATCGCCTGCACGTCGGCGCCGATCCGCGGCACCGCCTGGCAGCCATCGATCAGGATCTTCGCCCCGACCCGATGCGCGAGCTCGGTCGCGCGCTTCGCGTCGAGCACCGATCCGAGCACGTTCGAGACATGCGCGAAGGCGACCAGCTTATGTTGCTCGGTCAGCATCGCCTCGGCGGCGTCGAGATCGATCTTGCCGTCGGCGGTGAGCGGGCAGACGTCGATCGCGACTCCGGTCCGATCCTGGATCAGCTGCCACGGCACGATATTGCTGTGATGCTCGAGCTGCGACAGCAGGATGCGGTCGCCCGCCTTCAGATTGGCGACGCCCCAGCTCTGCGCGACGAGGTTGATCGCCTCGGTCGCGCCGCGCACGAACACGACTTCGTCGGCCGACCGTGCATTGATGAAGCGGGCGACCCGCTGGCGTGCGGCCTCATAGGCGATCGTCATGTCGGCCGAGCGGCGATAGACGCCGCGGTGGACGGTCGCATAGTCGCGGGCATAGGCGGTCTCGATCGCGTCGATCACCGCGCGCGGCTTCTGCGCGGTCGCCGCGGTGTCGAGATAATGCCAGCCCGCCTCGATCGCCGGAAAATCTGCGGCCCAGTTGGTGGCGGCGGCGTTCATGCGCGTTCGTCCAGCCAGGCGTCGACATCGGCCATGAAGGCCTCCCTCACATCGTCCTCGCCGATCCGGTCGATCGCATCGGCCATGAAGGCATGGGTCAGCAGCACCTTCGCCCGCTCGGGGGTGATGCCGCGGCTCTGCATGTAGAACAGCGCGCGATCGTCGAGCTCGCCGACGGTGGCGCCATGCGCGCATTTGACGTCGTCGGCGAATATCTCGAGCTCGGGCTTGAGGTTCACCGTCGCGGTGCGCTTGAGCATTAGCCCGCGCAGCGACTGTTCGGCGTCGGTCTTCTGCGCGTCGCGCGCGACCTCGACCCGCGCCGCCATGCTGGTGGTCGCCTTGTCGTCGGCCACCGCGCGCCACGGCTGGCGGCTGCTGCCCTGCTCACGGGCATGGCGGACGACGATCGCGGCGTCGTGGCGCTGGCTGTGGCGCGCGAGCAGCGCGCCGCCATGCTCGGCAAAGGCACCGGGCCCGTCGAGGACGATATGGCCGTCGATCCGGCTGCCGCCGTCGCCGGCGCCGAGCACGGTCGTCACCAGGCTCGCGCCCGCGCCGACCGTCGCCTCGTCGCGCAGCGAGGTGAAGCCGCTCGCCTGGACGATCCGGATCGCCCGCATCAACCGTGCCGAGCGGCCAAGCTCGATCCGGGTCAGCGCATTCGCCCAGCCGTCGCCGACATAGGTCTCGACGATGCTCGCCTGCGCATCTTCGGCCAGCACGATTCGCGCGGGCAGATGGCTGGCGCCGCCGGTCGCGACATGGACGATCTCGATCGCCCCCTTCGGCGTCGCCTCGTCCTTGCCCAGCGTCAGCGTCCAGCCGGGGCCGGTCGCGAGCTTCGCGAGCGGATGATCGGATACGGCCTCGGTCGGGCCGACGACCACGGGTCCGGGGGTGCTGGCGGTCGCGTCATAGCGACCGTCGACGAACAGCAGCCGCGGCCCGCTGCCGATCCACCGCGGTTCGATCGCGGTGCCCGACGCGCGCGCCTCAGCGAGCGCGGGCAGGGCGGTCAGATCCGACCAGCGCCACGCTTCGTCGCGCGAGGTGGGGAGGGCGAGGGTCACGCCGCAATCGCCCCATAGCCCTCGCGCTCGAGTTCGAGCGCCAGTTCGGCGCCGCCCGTGCGCACGATCCGCCCCGCCGCCAGCACATGGACGAAGTCGGGTTTCACATAGTCGAGCAGCCGCTGATAATGGGTGATCAGCAGCACCGCCTTGTCGGGCTTGCGCATGATCATGTTGATGCCGTGGCCGACGGTGCGCAGCGCGTCGATGTCGAGCCCCGAATCGGTCTCGTCGAGGATCGCCAGCTTGGGATCGATGATCCCCATCTGGACCATCTCGTTGCGTTTCTTCTCGCCGCCCGAGAAGCCGACATTCACCGCGCGCTTGAGCATGTCCATGCTCAGCCCGAGCTCGTCGGCCTGTTTCTTGGCGCGCTTGAGAAAATCGCCGCCCGACAGCGGCGCCTCGCCGCGCAGCCGGCGCTGGGCGTTGAGCGCTTCGCGCAGGAACTGGACGTTGGAGACGCCGGGAATCTCGACCGGATACTGAAACCCCAGGAACAGCCCGGCGGCGGCGCGCTCGTGCGGCGCCAGCGTGAGCAGATCCTGGCCATCGAAGGTCGCGCTGCCCTCGGTCACCTCATAGCCGGGGCGGCCCGACAGGACATAGGACAAGGTCGACTTGCCGGCGCCGTTCGGCCCCATGATCGCATGGATCTCGCCCGGTTCGATCGTCAGCGACAGCCCCTTGAGGATGGGCTTGCCGTCGATTTCGGCGTGGAGGTTTTCGATCTTCAGCATTCTATTTCCTGTCGTCGTGCCAGCGCAGGCTGGCATCCATGTCTCTCTCCACGAACGCTGCCTTATGCGGCAACAGCCATGGACCCCAGCCTTCGCTGGGGTGACGGTGATGGGTTGGATACTTAACCAACCGAGCCCTCGAGGCTGATCCCCAGCAGCTTCTGTGCCTCGACCGCGAACTCCATCGGCAGCTGCTGGAGCACTTCCTTGGCGAAGCCGTTGACGATCAGCGCCACCGAGGCCTCCTGGTCGAGGCCGCGCGACATCGCGTAGAAGAGCTGATCGTCGCTGATCTTCGAGGTGGTCGCCTCATGTTCGATCTGCGCCGAGGGGTTCTTCACCTCGATATAGGGGACGGTGTGCGCCCCGCACCGGTCGCCGAGCAGCAGGCTGTCGCACTGGGTGTGGTTGCGCGCGCCCTCGGCGGTCGGGCCGACCCGGACGAGCCCGCGATAGGTGTTGTCGCTGCGTCCGGCCGAGATTCCCTTCGAGACGATCGTCGAGCGGGTATTCTTGCCGAGATGGATCATCTTGGTGCCGGTGTCGGCCTGCTGGCGGTTGTTGGTGACCGCGACCGAGTAGAATTCGCCGACGCTGTTGTCGCCGGCGAGCACGCAGCTCGGATATTTCCAGGTGATCGCGCTGCCGGTTTCGACCTGGGTCCAGCTGACCTTGCTGTTGCGGCCCTGGCACAAAGCGCGCTTGGTCACGAAATTATAGATGCCGCCGCGGCCTTCGGCATCGCCCGGATACCAGTTCTGGACGGTCGAATATTTGATCTCGGCATCGTCGAGCGCGACCAGTTCGACCACCGCGGCGTGGAGCTGGTTTTCGTCGCGCATCGGCGCGGTGCAGCCCTCCAGATAGGAGACATGGCTGCCCTTGTCGGCGACGATCAGGGTGCGTTCGAACTGGCCGGTATTCTCGGCATTGATCCGGAAATAGGTCGACAGCTCCATCGGGCAGCGCACCCCCTCGGGGATGTAGACGAAGGTGCCGTCGGAGAAGACCGCGCAGTTGAGCGTGGCGAAATAATTGTCGTGCATCGGCACGACCTTGCCGAGCCAGCGCTTCACCAGATCGGGATATTCGCGGATCGCCTCGCTGATCGAGCGGAAGATGACTCCGGCCTTCTCCAGTTCGGCGCGGAAGGTCGTGGCGACCGAGACGCTGTCGAACACCGCGTCGACCGCGACCTTGCGCGCGCCTTCGACCCCGGCGAGCATCTTCTGCTCCTCGATCGGGATGCCGAGCTTCTCGTAGACCCGCAGGATTTCGGGATCGACCTCGTCGAGCGAGGCCGGGCCGTCCTTCGCCTTGGGCGCGGCGTAATAATAGGCGTCCTGATAGTCGATCGGCGGCACGTCGAGCTTGGCCCAGTCGGGCGGGGTCATCGTCAGCCAGAGGCGATAGGCCTTCAGCCGCCATTCGAGCATCCATTCGGGCTCGTTCTTCTTCGCCGAGATGAAGCGGACGGTGTCCTCGCTCAGCCCCTTCGGCGCGAAATCCTGCTCGATGTCGCTGGTGAAGCCCCATTCGTAATTCGATGCGCGGTCGGCGGCCTCGTGCGCGGCCTGGTTCTTCAGCGGCGCGCTGCCAGTGTCGATGCTGGTGTCGATATCGGTCATGCGCCTACTCCCGGCTGCAATATTTCGGCCTGGATCGTCGCAGCCTGGGTCAACGCAGGCCGGCTCGCACCCGCGAGGGTGGCGAGGCTGACCCCGCCCAGCGCGCCGCGGATCGTGTCGTTGACCATGGTCCAGTGCGGCTTGACCCGGCAGGCGCCTTCGAGGCCGCAATCATGGCGATGGTCGTCGACGCAGGCGGTCATCGCGATCGGTCCCTCGACCGCCTCGATGATGTCGGCGAGGCTGATCGCGGCCGGGTCGCGCGCCAGCGCGAAGCCGCCGCCGGTGCCGCGCGCCGACACCAGCAGCCCGGCGGCGGCGAGCCGGCCCATCAGCTTCTGCGCCGTGGGCAGCGGCACCCCGGTCTCGTCGGCGAGCAGGTTCGCGCTCAGCCGCTCGACGCCCTCATGGCGCGCGGCGGCGGACAGCATGACCACCGCATAATCGGCAAGGCTCGATAATCGCATGGCTAACCCTGAAGACCGATCGGTCAAAAAGTCCAATCGGATTGATTCGATCCGATTGCCAATTGGGCGCACAAGGCCGCGGGGTCAAGGGCCTCTACCGGCGAATTGCGGGAGATGGCAAGGCGGGAAGCTTCGGGGGGCATGCCGGGGCAAAATCGACCCGACCGGCGCGAGGCCGGTCGGGCCAGGTGTGAGGGCGGCGAATTAGGTGCCGTCCCTCGGGTCGCCTCGGGATCATGTCGTGCCGACGGGGCCGGATAAGACCGCCAGCACATGCCCAAACCGATACAGGCGCGATCATCGGCGAACATCCCTCATTTGGGGGGGAAGCGAGCAAGGATGACGCGGGCGCGAAGCCGGGTTAAGCGGAGCCATGTCCGTCTATGCCGCGCTCCGCCCTTTGCTGTTCACCCTCGACGCCGAGCGCGCGCACCGGATGACGATCCGCGGGCTGCGGCTGAAACCGGTGCTGGGCCTGCCCGATCATGATCCGCGGCTGGCGATCCGCGTCGCCGGGATCGACTTCCCCAATCCGGTCGGCCTGGCCGCGGGGTTCGACAAGGACGCCCAGGTCCCCGATCCGATGCTCGGCCTGGGCTTCGGCTTCGTCGAGGTCGGGACGCTCACCCCCTTCCCGCAGGCGGGCAATCCGCGCCCGCGGCTGTTCAGGCTCGTCGAAGACCGTGCGGTGATCAACCGGATGGGATTCAACAATGGCGGGCAGGCGGCGGCCTATGAGCGGCTGCTGCGCCGCCGCGACCGGCCCGGCATCGTCGGAGTCAATATCGGCGCCAACAAGGATGCCGCCGACCGCATCGCCGACTATGCCAATGGCGTGAAGGTGATGGCGGGAGTCGCCCGCTACCTGACCGTCAACATCTCCTCGCCCAACACCCCCGGGCTGCGCGCGCTCCAGGATCGCGCCGCGCTCACCGACCTTCTCGCCGCGGTGCGTGCCGCGCGCCCTCAAGGCGGCCCGCCGATATTCCTCAAGGTCGCGCCCGATCTCGAGCCCGCCGATATCGACGACATCGCCGCGGTGCTCGCCGACCAGCCGCTCGACGGGCTGATCGTCTCGAACACCACGATCGGCCGGCCGCCGCTCAAATCGGAGCATGCCGGCGAGGGTGGGGGCCTGTCGGGCGCGCCGCTGCGCGACCTCGCGCTGGCCCGGCTCGCCGATTTTCGCAAGGCGACCGGCGGCGCCGTTCCGCTGATCGCCGCCGGCGGCATCGCCACCGCCGAAGACGCCTATGCCCGCCTCCGCGCCGGCGCGAGCCTGGTCCAGCTCTATTCGGCCTTGGTCTATGAGGGGCCGGGATTGGCCCAACGGATCAATGCCGGTCTGGTGAAGTTGCTCGACCGCGACGGTTTTGCGACCATCGGCGACGCCATCGGGGCGTAGAGCTTCCCCGCCCTGAAAGGGAGGGGATCGAGGGGGGCGCGCAGCCAGGGGCTCGATGCCCTTGGCGCAGCTTTTTCGGAACGCTGGGAGGCTCGCTACGCTCGCGACCCACCCCCGGCCCCTCCCTTGCAGGGAGGGGAGAAGAAGCTAAGGTCTGCTCATGCTGCACCGCGCCATCGCCCTCGTCGCCCTCGTCCTCTCCTCGACCACAGCCCTCGCCCAGCCGATGGTCTCGGCCGCCGATCCCCGCGCCGCCGCGGCGGGGGTCGAGATATTGAAGAAGGGCGGCACCGCCGCCGATGCGGCGGTCGCGATGATGCTCGCGCTCGGGGTGATCGAGCCCGGCCATTCGGGCATCGGCGGCGGCGGCTTCATGGTCTATCACGATGCGAAGACCGGCAAGATCAGCAGCTATGATGCGCGCGAGGCCGCGCCGGCTGCGGCCGACGGTCGCTGGTTCTACGGCGCCGACGGCAAGCCGATGGGGATCCGTCAGGCGATCCCCGGCGGACGCAGCGTCGGCGTGCCCGGCGAGCTGCGGCTGATGGAGGCCGCGCATGCCGAACATGGCAAGCTGGCATGGAAGCAGCTGTTCGTGCCCGCGACGAAGCTCGCGCGCGACGGCTGGGCGATCACCCCGCGCTTCAACAATTTCCTGACCCGGATGCCGGCGACCGGCTTCTTCAACGACTGGGCCAAAGCCTATCTCTACACCGCCGACGGCCAGGCCAAGGCGGTCGGCACGGTGGTGAAGAATCCCGAACTCGCCGCCTTCTACGACAGGATCGCCCAGCATGGTCCGGGCTATTTCTATGTCGGCCCCTCGGCGCAGACGCTGGTCGCGACCGTCAACGGCGCCGCGCGCAACCCGTCGAAGATGACGACCGGCGATCTCGCTTCCTACCAGGTGCGCGAGCGCCCGCCGGTCTGCGCGACCTATCGCACCTACAAGATCTGCGGCATGGGGCCGCCCGCCTCGGGGCCGACCATCGTGCTGATGATCCTCAAGCAGCTCGAACGCTTCGACATGGCGAAGCTCGGCAAGGATTCGCCGGTCGCCTGGCATCTGTTCGCCGAAAGCTCGCGGCTCGCCTATGCCGATCGCGATACCTGGCTCGGCGATCCCGACTATGTGAAGGTCCCGGTCGAAGGGCTGCTCGCGCCCGATTATATCGCGGCGCGGTCGGCACTGATCTCGCCCGACGGCACGATGGCGACCGTCGCCCCCGGCACCCCGGCCGGTGCGCCCGCTTTCCAGCGTGCCGATCTGCAGCCCGAACATGGCACCTCGTCGCTGACCGCGGTCGATCGCTGGGGCAATGTCGCCGAGGCCACCGTCACGATCGAAAGCGTGTTCGGATCGGGCCAGAGCATGAACGGCATCTTCCTCAACAACCAGCTCACCGACTTCAACCTGGTGCCGGAGAAGGACGGTTATCTCACCGCCAACCGGGTCGAGGGCGGCAAGCGGCCGCGCAGCTCGATGTCGCCGCTGATCGTCTATGATGCGGCGGGCAAGGTTCGCCTCTCGATCGGCGCCGCCGGCGGATCGACGATCATCGCCCAGGTCGCCAAGGCGCTGGTCGGGGTGCTCGACTGGAAGCTGACCGCGCAGGACGCGATCTCGCTCGGCCTGCTCTATGCGCCGGCGCCCGGCGGCGTCGCCGAGAAGGACACCCAGCTCGAGCCGATGCTGCCCGCGCTCGCGGCGCTCGGCGAGCATCTCGAGGTCATGCCGCTCGGGCTCAAGGCCAATGCGATCGAATGGCGCGACGGCGCCTGGGCCGGTGCCGCCGACCCGCGCAGCGAGGGCGTGTCGATGGGCGTCGACGGCAAGGTGGTGAAGCCGGCGGCGCAGGCGCTCCAGCGCGACCGGCCGTCCGAGTAACCCCGCGTCGGCGGCGGGCGGCGCGATTTGCACCATGCTCCGCCTCGATTTTGGCTGTAACGCGTTGTCTCTATCCATGGCGGTGCCCCCCGGCCTATAGCCGGATCAGAGGCGCATAGACGCGGTCAGGAGAGACGATGCGGGTTTTCGAGCATTTCCCGAACCTGGTGACCATGTTCTTCACGCGGGCGCAGGAAAATGGCGACAAGCCTTTCCTGTCGGCGAAGAAGGACGGCGCCTGGGTCGCCATCAGCTGGGCCGAAACGGCGCGGCAGGTCGCGTCCTTCGCGCGCGCGCTGCGCGCCGAAGGTCTGAAGCCCGGCGACCGGGTGGTGCTGGTGTCCGAGAACCGGCCCGAATGGTGCATCGCCGATCTCGGAATCATGGCGGCGGGCTGCGTCACGGTGCCGACCTACACCACCAACACCGAGCGCGATCACGCGCATATCCTCGAGAATAGCGGCGCGCGGGCGGCGATCGTGTCGAATGCGAAGCTGGCCCAGACGCTGCGCCCGGCGATCGTCCGCTCCTCGACCTGCGAGCTGCTGATCGCGATCGATGCGGTGCCGGCGGGTGGCGTGCGGATCGTGTCGATGGCCGATATGACCGGCGACCGCGATGTCGACGTCGCGGCGGTGCGCGGCGAGACCAATTTCAGCCGCGATGACCTTGCCTGCCTGATCTACACCAGCGGCACCGGCGGCGCGCCGCGCGGGGTGCGCCAGCATCATGGCGCGATCCTGCTCAATGTCGCCGGCTGCATCGACATCATCGCCAATGATTTCTTCTGGGGCGACGAGGTGTTCCTGTCGTTCCTGCCGCTCAGCCATGCCTATGAACATTCGGGCGGCCAATATCTGCCGATCGGGCTGGGTGGGCAGATCTTCTATGCCGAAGGGCTGGAAAAGCTCGCCGCCAATATCGAGGAGGTCCGGCCGACGATCATGGTGGTGGTGCCGCGGCTGTTCGAGTTGCTGCGTGCGCGGCTGATCAAGACCGTCGAGAAACAGGGCAAGGTCGCCCAATATCTGCTCGACCAGGCGCTGGTGATCGGCAAGCGCGAGACTCCGCGGCTCGCCGACCTGCCGATGCGGCTGGCGGTCAACCGGCTGCTCAAGCCCAAGGTCGCCAAGCGCTTCGGCGGCCGGATGAAGGCGCTGGTGTCGGGCGGCGCGCCGCTCAACCCCGATATCGGTCAGTTTTTCGGCTCGCTCGGGCTGACCCTGCTCCAGGGCTATGGCCAGACCGAATCGGGCCCGGTGGTCGCGTGCAATCGGCCGGCGGCCGGAATCAAATATGACACGGTCGGGCCGCCGCTGAAGGGGGTCGAGGTCAAGATCGCCGAGGATGGCGAGATCCTGATCCGCGGCGAGCTGGTGATGCACGGCTATTGGCGCAACGAGGCCGAGACCGAGCGCGTGCTCAAGGACGGCTGGCTCCATTCGGGCGATGTCGGCCATCTCGACGAGAAGAACCGGCTGATGATCACCGACCGCAAGAAGGATCTGATCGTCAACGACAAGGGCGACAATGTCGCGCCCCAGCGGATCGAGGGGATGCTCACCCTCCAGTCCGAGATCGCCCAGGCTGTCGTATGGGGCGACCGGCGGCCCTATATTGTCGGACTGATCGTGCCTGATGCCGAGTGGATGGTCGAGTGGGCGAACGCCAACGACTATAAGGCCGATTTCGGCGCGCTGAAGGAATTGCCCGAGTTCCAGCGGGCGCTGATGGCGGCGGTCGACCGGGTCAATCGCGATCTCTCGGTGATCGAGAAGGTCCGCCGCATCGCGATCGCCGACGAGCCCTTCTCGATCGAGAACGAACAGATGACCCCGTCGCTCAAGGCGCGCCGCCATGCGATCCGCGCGGTCTATGGTCCGCGGCTCGACGCCCTCTACAAGGGTTGATGGGCAAAGGTTAACAACCGTGACGCAGACGTTTCAATCACTTGGCCCGGGTGAACGATTGCGTTAATCCACAGGCTGGGGGACCTGGGGGCATGTTTTCCGACCGTATCGACGACGCGATCTATGACGCGGGACTGAATGACGAGGCGATGCGCGCGCTCGGCGACCTGCTGTCGGCCGAACTCGACGCGCAGGGCTGCTGGGTGCAGCGCGTCCATCCGGCGAACGGTGAGATGCTGACCGCGTCGGGGTTCGACATCGTCGCCGACAACGATATCTATATGGAGCGCTTCTACAGCATCGATCCCTGGCTGGCGAAGGGGATGAGCCTCGGCGCAGACCAGGCGCACAGCCTCGACAGGCATATCGCGCTGGGCGGCTTCCTCAGCGGCGAATTCTACAATGAATATCTGCGGCCGCGCTCGGACTATGCGCATTGCATGGGCGCGCATTTCACCTTCGACGGTCAGCCTTATGCGATCTCGCTGCAGCGGACCCGCGAGGCGGGCGCGTTCAGCCTGGAGTCCGAGGCACGGCTCGACCGGATGCTGCCGCATCTCAAGCGCGCGCTGACCACCCATTGGCGGCTGCGCCACCAGGCCGACCAGATCGCCCGGCTCGAACTGGCGCTCGAGGCCGAGCCGCTGACGATGCTGATCGACCGCGGCTTCGGCCTGTTCTGGTCGAACCGCCCGGTCGATGCCGATTCCGACTGGCCGTTCCGCCTGACCGCGGTCGGTGGCCGCCAGCGCCTGTCGTCGACCACCGCGATCGGCCGCGCGATCCGCGAGGCGACCGCCGGCGGTGCCGCCCAGAGCAACATCGTCCGCGCCGGCCGCTGGGTGGTCGAGGTCGATCCGGCGCTCGATCCGCCGAGCGGCCGGCCGATGGCGCTGGTCCGGCTGCGCGACACCGACGGCGAGGCCGCGCGCCGGGTGCGCCGCGCCGGCGCGCATTTCGGCCTGACCGGCTCGGAGGAGCGGCTCTGCGCCAGTTTGATGCGCGGCCTGTCGTTGCAGGACCATGCCGATCTGGCGGGCACGATGATCTCGACGGTGCGGTCGCACCTCAAGAGCCTGATGGCGAAGATGGGCGTGTCCCGGCAGGCCGAAGTCGTCGCCGTATTGGCCGAAATGGGGCGCTGACGGGCGATAGCGCCGGTTTACTCCCGCATCGCCTCGGCTGCCAGGGCATCCGCTTCGATCAGCAGCGCATCGTCGGCGGTCCCCTGCGCGACCGTCTCGCGGCCGATCAGCACCAGCACCGGCACCGCCAGCGGCGACACGCGGTCGAGCGCGACATGGACGATATGGCTGGCCGCCCGCTCGATCAGCGCGCCGAGCCGCCCGACGTCGGTCATCTTCAGCCGGGCATCGGCCCAGGCCGCGTCGAGCAGCAGATGGTCGGGTTCGTAGCGGCGCAGCACGTCGTAGATCAGGTCGGTCGAGAAGGTGACCTGGCGCCCGGTCTTCTTCTTGCCCGGATGCTGGCGCTCGACGAGCCCGCCGATCACCGCGACCTCGCGAAAGGCGCGCTTGAGCAGCGCCGATCCCTCGACCCACTGGACGAACTCCTCCTCGAGGATCTCCGCGGAGAACAGGGCGGCGGGGTCGGTCACCGGGTGCAGCGAGTAACAGGCGAGCGCATAGTCGCTGGCGACGAAGCCGAGCGGCATCAGCCCCGCGCTCTCCATCCGCCGGGTGAGCAGCATGCCGAGCGACTGGTGCGCGTTCCACCCTTCGAAGCTGTAGATCACCCAATAATGCCGGCCCTGGTGCGGAAAGGTCTCGACCAGCAGCTCGTCGGGGGCGGGGAGGCGCGAGCGGCGGCCCTGGGCCTCGAGCCATTCGCGGACATCGGCGGGAAAGCGCGGCCATTCGGCGGGCTCGTGGAGATAATGGCGGACCCGGTCGGCGAGATGGGTCGAGATCGGCATGCGCGCGCCGCCATAGGTCGGGATTCGCGCCGGCTTGGCGGTGGCGCGGACCAGCAGGTCGGTGCCGTCGATCTTCTGCACCTCGAGCGCGAGCCCCATGAAGAAGAAGCAGTCACCCGGCGACAGCGTCGCCGCGAAGCCTTCCTCGACCTTGCCGAGGCTGCGGCCGTTGCGGAAGCGCACGTCGAGCATCGGCGCCTCGACGATGATACCCGCGTTGAGCCGGTGCTGCGCGGCGAAATTGGGGTGGCTGATCCGCCAGCGCCCGTCGGGATCGCGGGTCAGCCGGCGGAAGCGGTCATAGGCCTTGAGCGCATAGCCGCCCGAGGCGATGAAATGGAGCACCCGGTCGAAGATCTCGGGGGTGAGCGTCGCATAAGGCGCGGCGCGGTTGATCTCGGCGTGCAGATCCTCGGCGACGAACGGCCCGGCACAGGCGATCGCCATCACGTGCTGGGCGAGCACGTCGAGGCTGCCGGCCCGGAACGGATCGGCGTCGAGTTCGCCGGCCTCGATCGCGTCGAGCGCGGCGCGACCCTCGAGATATTCGAAGCGGTTGCCGGGGACGAGCACCGCCTCGCTCGGCTCGTCGAGCCGATGGTTGGCGCGGCCGATCCGCTGGAGCAGCCGCGAGGCGCCCTTGGGCGCGCCCATCTGGATCACCAGGTCGACATCGCCCCAGTCGACACCGAGATCGAGGCTCGCGGTCGCGACCAGCGCGCGCAGCCGGCCGTCGGCCATCGCGCCTTCGACCTTGCGGCGCGCCTCGCGGCTCAGCGATCCGTGGTGGATGCCGATCGGCAGCCCCATCGCATTGGCCTTCCACAGATCCTGGAAGATCAGCTCGGCGAGGCTGCGGGTGTTGCAGAAGATGATCGTGGTGCGGTGGGTCTCGATCTCGGCCATCACCTGCGCGATCGCGTAGCGCCCCGAATGGCCGGCCCAGGGGATGCGGTCCTCCGGGATCAATATGTCGATCCTGGGCGGCGCGCCGGGATCGCCCATCACCAGCGCGACCCGCTCATAGTCGCCGTCGCCCGACAGCCAGCCGCGATAGCTGTCGGGATCGGCGATCGTCGCCGACAGCGCCACCCGGCGCATATCGGGGGCAAGCGTCGCCAGCCGCGCGATCGACAGCGCGAGCAGGTCGCCGCGCTTGCCGGTGGCGAAGGCATGGACCTCGTCGATGACGATCGTCTTGAGCGACGCGAACATCGTCAGGCTCTCGGGATAGGAGAGCAGCAGGCTCAGCGACTCGGGGGTGGTCAGCAATATCTGCGGCGGCTTGGCGCGCTGGCGCGCCTTGCGGTCGGACGGGGTGTCGCCGGTGCGGGTCTCGACCCGGATCGGCAGCGCCATTTCCTCGATCGGGGTCAGCAGGTTGCGCTGGACGTCGACCGCGAGCGCCTTCAACGGCGAGACATAGAGGGTGTGCAGCCCGTCCTGCGGCGCCTCGACCAGTTCGGCCAGCGTCGGCAGGAACCCCGCCAGCGTCTTGCCCGACCCCGTCGGCGCCACCAGCAGCGCATCCCGCCCCGCCCGTGCCGCCGCCAACATCTCCCGCTGATGCCGCCTTACATCCCACCCCTTCGCGGCGAACCAGTCGGTCAGGACGGCGGGGATGGGGACATCGGGCATCAAGGGCACAGATATGTGGTGCCGAACCCACCGAGGCAACCACAGCCATTTTATGGCGCTGAGTGGTGTCAGGCCGAGGCGAAAATAGTGAATTTCGAGACCCGGCGCGCAGCGTACTTCCGTACGTGAGCACCGGAGCGCAGAAAGGCGCTATTTGCAGCCCGGCATGACGCCGCTCAGCGCCATAAAATAGAATGGCCCTTGCTCCGGGGGCGAGGAGCAAGGGCCGACCTAGCGTTCGTCACGCAGGCGGGTCACGAAGGGGAACCCGGGCAACAGGGGGGAATCCCGGGGGCCTCGTGGCCGCTGAAGGGGTATTAGGCTCCCAACCCTGTCGCCCGGATGAACGGTCCGATTATTTTCCCGGACCCTTCGGCCGTGGGTCGTCCCAACGGAACGCCCTGTCGGAAATCGGCCCGCCATAACGCTGATTCGTCAGCCGGACGGTCGACCGGCCGTTCTGCGCATCGAGCACGCTCCAGCCCTGCAGGACGAGGCCGCCCGGGCCCGATCCGGGGGCGAAGGCGATGCTGATCGTCCCGAATTCGGGATGTTTGGGGTCGCGGCCCTCGATCATGATCGTGCCGGCGACCGGGCTCGGAACGACCCGGGCGAAGCGCGACAGGTCCTTGCTCGGGTCGATCAGCGCCGACAGCGGCGATCCGCCGACCGGCCAGCGCGACACCTGCCGCACCGAATAGTCGATCATCGTCAGCCAGTTGCCGTCGCCGACGATCAGCAGCGGCACCCCCTTCTGATATTCGAAGCGGACCTTGCCCGGCTGGCGCAGGGTGAGGGTGCCGGTCACCGCCTTGCCGTTGCGGTCGGTCTGGATGAAGCTCGCGGTCAGCGTGGTGATGCCGCGCAGATGCCCCTGAACCTGCGCCATCGTCGCATTCTGCGCGACGGCCGGGCTGGCGAGGGCGACCGCGGCAACGATCGGAACGAGAAACGGGCGCATGGCGGTCCTGAACTGACAGAGGGGCGACCGCCTTTGGACGGTCGCCGCTGAATTGGGAATGAAGGCGAAACGTTACGGCCCGCCAATGTTTCCCATAGAGCCGGGATGCGCGTCGAAGACAACGTAGCCTTTAGATCTTGTGGGCGCTGTCCAGCACCGCCGACCAGGCATAGCCGCGGCGGATCGGCTTCCAGGCGAGCATCAGCCGGTGGCGCGCGGCGACGATGTTGAGCGCCGACGCCAGCTCGGCGCGCGGGGTGACGTCGAACTTGGCGAGCCAGACAAACAGCAGCCGACGAAACGGCGCGGGCAGGCGCTCCTGCTGGCCGAAATCGACCAGGTGCAGGCGACCACCGTCGGCGACTATCGCGGTCGCCATGTCGATCGCCGCGCGCCAGTCGGGGATCATCGACAGCGTGTAGGACAGGAAGATCCGGTCGAACGCCGGCACGCCGAACAGCGCGGCGGGGTCGAAGCCGGTGGCATCGCCCTGCGCCAGCCGGATGCGGTCGCCCAGGCCGGCGCGGTCGATATTGGCCCGCGCGGTCGCGAGCATCTCGGCCGAGATGTCGAGGCCGAACAGCCGCGTCTGGGGGTAGCGCCGCGCCGCCTCGATCAGGTTGCGGCCGGTGCCGCACCCGACCTCGAGCAGCGTGGCGCCGGCCGGCGGATCGAGCGCGCGGATCATCGCGTCGCGGCCGAGCAGATAATATTTGCGGCTGAGGTCGTAGATATGCCGCTGCCGGCGGTAGATGCGGTCCATCCGCGCCGCATCGTCGGCGACGGGGGCATCGGCGGCCGGCAGCGCGACGGTCATGCGTCGGCCAGCACGTAGAGGTGCATCCCGCCATAGATCGACGAGCGGTCGCGGCGGGTGAAGTCGCGCGAGGCGACTTCTTCGTAGCGCCAGCGGCCGAGGATCGCCTCGGGCACCCGGCCGGGGAGCAGGGTCGGTTCGGCGGCGGTGCGGAAGATCACCCGCGCGCCGGGCCGCGCGGTGCGGCCGATCTGGGTCCAGAGCTGGGTCAACTGCTCGTCGGTCATCCAGTCCTGCGCGTCGAGCAGGACATAGCGGTCGCGGCTCGCATCGGGACAGCCCGCCAGATAGTCGATGAAGTTCATGTGGAGGATCTCGACCCGGTCGACCCGTTCGGTCACCGCGCCATAATTGTCGGCCTCGAGATAGGGCGGGACCGGCGCCGCCGGGCCTTCGCCATAGCCTTTGCCGAACGCCTGCCAGGCGAAATAATTCTGGCCGATGTCGAAATCGCAGGCGAGCTTCTCGGTCCGGTCGCGCAGCACCTTGATCATGCCCTCGGGCTCGTCGCCGAGCAGCGCGCGATATTGCGCCGGCGGGATGCCGAGCCCGAACAGCGAGGCGGGATTGCTCGCCAGCCAGCGGACGAAGCGCTTCTCGAACATCGGCGCGAAACGGGTCTCGAAGATCGCGCGCTGCTCATCGATCGAATTGGCGGCGAGGATCTCGCGCGGGTCGATCCCGTAGAGCCGGGCGAGCAGCTGGGTGCCGCCGATGAAGCGGCCGAGCAGCCCGCGCCGGTAGATATTATGCGCGAAGCCGTCGATCCGCTGCCGCCCGATCAGGTCGCGACCCTCCCAATAGCGGCGCGAGGTCTCGTCGAGATGCGGCGCGACATGCTCGCGATAGGCGGCGACATTTTCGGGCCGGTTGGCCTCGCCGAAGAAGCGGTGGAAGCTGGCATGGTCGGGCAGGTGCCGCGCCGCGACCAGCTTGAGCCGGTTGAGCGCGACATGCGCGGTGTTGAGATCGACCGCGCTGATCTTCGCGGGGCCTGCGGTCAGATAGGACAGGACGTTGCAGCCGCCGCTGGCGATCGTCACCAGATGCGAATCGGGCCGAAGCTGGAGCGCCTCGAGATCGACCGCGGGGTCCTCCCAGATCTGGGCATAGACCAGCCCGCGAAAGGCGAAGGTGAAGGCGCGCTCGAGCAGCCCTTGCTTGCTCAGCTGTTCGTGACGGTGGACCGCCTCTCCCAGCCCCTTGCGGTTCCTGCGCGCCAGTGCGGTGTCCATCAAAGCCTCCATCGTGATGGAAGCACGCGGTACGACAATCGCAAGTCGGGTCGGTGACGACTATTCTACAAAGCTGTGACGGTGGGATCGTCGCCGTCAGCCGGCGTCAGTCCGCCACCACCGGCAGCAGCACCGCGCTGGCGCTGACGCCGCCGACCGACACGCTCTGGGTCGCCTTTTTGTAATCGCCCGGCTTGGCGAAGAAGATGTTCGACACATAGCTTTGCGGGTTGCGGTCGTAGAGCGGGAACCAGCTCGACTGGATCTGGACCATGATCCGGTGCCCCGGCTGGAAGCTGTGGTTCACCGTCGGCAGCTCGAACCGGTAATTCTCGACCTTGCCGGGTTTGAGCGCATGCGGCTTGTCGAAACCGTCGACATAGCGGCCGCGGAAAATCTCCATGCCGACGCCGAGCTGATAGCCAGCGAGCTTCGGATCGGCGGTCAGCTCGTCGGGATAGACGTCGATCAGCTTGACCACCCAGTCGCTGTCGGTGCCGCTGGTCGCCGCGAACAGGTCGACCATCGGCCGGCCGAGGATATGGACCGCGCTGGTCAGCGGTGGGGTGACATAGGTCAGCACGTCGGGGCGGCCATCGGCGAAGCGCTGGTCGGCGACCAGCCAGGGCTTCCACACGTCGCCGTCGCCCCAATGGACCGGGCGCGGCACGAACGGCACCGGCTTGGCCGGGTCGGAGACATAGCTGTCGGCGGTCTTCGCGGCGGGCTTGTCGAAACCGAGGCCGAAGCCGGGTTCGAGATAGAGCGGGGTCAGCCTGGTGTCGAAGATCCCCGCGGTCGGCTGCCAGCGGTCGACCCCGGTCTCATAGGTCAGCACCGGCGGGGTCGATGCCGCGGGGGCGCCGTCCTTGAGATACTGGTCGAGGAACGGCTTCATCACGTCGCGGCGAAACTGGAGCGCGGTGTCGCCGGCGAAGCGCAGATTCCCGAGCGACGATCCGTCATAATTGACCCCCGAATGGCGCCACGGGCCGACCACCAGGTGGAGCTTGCCATCCTTATCCTTGGGCTTGAGCGCGCGATAGACCGCCGGCGCGCCATAGCTGTCCTCCTGGTCCCACTGGCCGACCACCAGCATCGTCGGCACGGTGAACGGACGCTTGGCGAGCAGCTTGTCGAGCGCCTGCTCCTGCCAATAGGCGTCATAGGCAGGATGCTCCTGCATCTTGCGCGCGGCGGGCAGCGTGTCGAGGCCATAGGCTTTCACATAATCGCCCGCCGATCCGGTCTTCAGCCACAGATCATATTGGTCGCCGCTGCCCGATGCGACCTTGTCGCCGTCGCCCGACTGCGCGGTCTGGCCGGTGAAATAATCATAGGCCGGCTGGCGGAAGGCGCCGTTGTGGAACCAGTCGTCGCCCATCCAGCCGTCGACCATCGGGCTCATCGGCACGACGGCTTTCAGCGCCGGATGCGGGTCGATCGTCGCCATCAGCGTGGTGAAGCCCGGATAGGAGGATCCGGTCATCCCGACCCGGCCATTGGTTTCGGGGACATTCTTCACCAGCCAGTCGATCGTGTCATAGGCGTCGGTGGCGTGGTCCACCGCAGTATCGTTGAGCGGCCCGCGCAGCGGCCGGTTCATCACATAATCGCCCTCGGACTTGTTGCGCCCGCGGACATCCTCATAGACCCGGATATAGCCGCCATCGACGAAGGTCGCGTCGGAGATCGGCAATATCTCCTCGATCTTCTGGCTCGGGTTGCGGCTGGTGGTCTTGCTCGCATTATAGGGGGTGCGGGTCAGCAGGATCGGCGCGTTGGCGGTGCCCTTGCGCATCACGATGACCGCGAACATCTTCTTGCCGTCGCGCATCGGGATCATCACCTCGCGGCGGATATAATCGGCCTGGGGGGTCGTCGCGGTGAAGCTCGGCGGGATATCGACCGCCATCGGCGGCGTCTGCGCCGGCCCGGCGGTCGCGAGCGCCATCAACCCCAGTCCGGCCACCATCCGCATCGTCATATGATCACCCCTGCCTGAATTGTCATCCCGGCGGAGGCCGGGATCTCGGGAGGCAAGGGCGCGCGCTAACCTCCTGAGATCCCGGCCTCCGCCGGGATGACGAGCTAGTTTAACTCAAGAACCGCCCCAGATCGGCGACGTCGATCAGCACTTCGCGCCGGCCGACATGGTCGGGGGCGCTGACGATATCGTCCTTCTCGAGCCGCTCGATCAGCCGCGCCGCCGAGTTGTAACCGATCCGCAGCTGGCGCTGGAGCCAGCTGGTCGAGGCCTTGCGGTTCTCGACGACGAGCTGGATCGCGCGGCGATAGGTCTGGGTCTCGGGATCGTCGGGGCCGGCCGGCGCGCCCTCGAGCGCGAAGCCGCCATCCTCGGGCTCCTCGGTCACGGCGGTGATATAATCGGGGGTGCCCTGGCCGCGCCAATGGTCGGCGATCGCGCGGACCTCCTCGTCGCTGACGAACGGGCCGTGGACGCGGGCGATCTGCTTGCCGCCGGGCATGTAGAGCATGTCGCCCTTGCCGAGCAGCTGTTCGGCGCCCTGTTCGCCCAGGATCGTGCGGCTGTCGATCTTGCTGGTGACCTGGAAGCTGATCCGGGTCGGCAGGTTCGCCTTGATCACGCCGGTGATGACGTCGACAGACGGCCGCTGGGTCGCCATGATCAGGTGGATGCCGGCGGCGCGCGCCTTCTGGGCGAGCCGCTGGATCAGGAACTCGACCTCCTTGCCCGCGGTCATCATCAGGTCGGCGAGCTCGTCGACGATCACCACGATCTGCGGGAGCGGCTCATATTCGAGCTTTTCTTCCTCGTAGATCGGCCGACCGGTCTCGGCATCATAGCCGGTCTGGACCTTGCGGCCGAGCGGCTGGCCCTTGGCTTTGGCGTTGCGCACCTTCTCGTTGAAGCTGGCGAGCCCGCGCACCCCGACCGACGCCATCATCCGGTAGCGGTCTTCCATCTGCTCGACCGCCCATTTGAGCGCGCGCACCGCCTTTTGCGGTTCGGTCACCACCGGCGACAGCAGATGGGGGATGTCGTCGTAGATGCTCAGTTCGAGCATCTTGGGATCGATCATGATCATCCGGCACTGGTCGGGGGTCAGCCGGTAGAGCAGCGACAGGATCATGCAGTTGAGCCCGACCGACTTGCCCGATCCGGTGGTGCCCGCGACCAGCAGATGCGGCATCGGCGCGAGATCGGCGATCACCGGATCGCCGCCGATATTCTTGCCGAGCACCAGCGCCAGCCCCGACACATCCTCGAACGCATCGGAGGAGATCAGTTCGGACAGGACGACGCCTTCGCGCCGGGCATTGGGCAGCTCGATGCCGATCACCGTGCGTCCCGGGATCACCGCGATGCGCGCCGACATCGCCGACATGTTGCGGGCGATGTCGTCGGCGAGCGCGATCACCCGGCTCGCCTTGATGCCGGCGGCGGGTTCGAGTTCGTACATGGTGACGACCGGGCCCGGGCGGATCTCGGTGATCCGGCCCTTGACGTTGAAGTCGTCGAGCACGCTTTCGAGCAGCCGGGCGTTGCTCTCGAGCGCGGCCTTGTCGATCTTGTGCGCCGGATTCATCGGCGGTGGCGGCGCCAGCAGGTCGAGCGGCGGCAGCTTGTAGGTGTCGCCGAGCGGCAGTGAGCTCTGGCGATCGCGGGTCGCCGCCTTCGCCGAAGGCGTCGTCACCTTCGGGCTCGACGCGATCACCGGCGGCGGTGCGCTCGGTTCGTCCTCGTCGATCCGGGCGTGGCGCGGCGGCCGCGGCGGCACCGGCACCCGATCGATCGTCGCGATGTCGGCGGGATCATAATCCTCGTCCTCGTCATAGGTCTCGCGCGGCGCGCGGGCATAGGCGCCGCGGCGCAGCAGCCAGTCGCGCTCGTCGGCCATCAGCCCGAGCCCCCACAGCCACAGCGACAGGCCGGCGATCGCGAATAGCGCGGCGGCGGCGAGCCGCACCGCATTGGCGGCCAGCGGGTCGGCGATCTGGGCGAGCCCCAGGCCGATCAGCGCGGCGCCGCCGAGCCCGAAACTGCCGCCGAAGCCGGCGGGCAGTCCGGCGACCGAGCCGCCGCGGAACAGCGCCAGGCCGACGCCCAGCACGATCGCCGCGAGCAGCGCGACCAGCAGCGACCGGCCCCAGCGCCCGACCGGCGCGGCGCGCCACAGCCGGAAGCCCCAGATCAGCCCGAGCGGCAGCACCAGCGCGACCGGCAGCCCGAACAGGCTGAGCGCCAGATCGGCGATCCAGGCGCCGGGCGCACCGAGCACGTTGCGCTCGGGTCCGCCGGCGGCGGTGTTGAGCGCGGCGTCGGTGACATGATAGCTGATCAGGGTGAAGGCGAGCGCGATGGTGCCGCCGATCAGCAGCGCCGCGGCCAGGATTCCGCCCGCGCGCTGCCCCATGGTCCGCAACGTACCACCCGTCCTGCCTTGATCGACCGCTCTTGTCGCCATGTCCTGACTCCGGACGTCTGCGGGGGCGCCTGGCCGGCGTTGTGCCCCAAATGTTCCGATCGGCGGACAATGCGCATGGCTTGGACTCGCGGTCAAGCGAAGCCGCTTGGCGCTGCGGCGGATGAGGTTCTATGAGGGCGGCATGGAACGTCAGGACGTCATCATCCTCGGCGGCGGGCTGGTCGGCCTGACGCTCGGCATCGCACTTGCGAAACATGGGCTGGCGACCACCGTCGTCGATCCCGCCGATCCGGCGAAGACGCTGGCGGCGGGGTTCGACGGCCGCGCCTCGGCGGTGGCAAGCGCGCCGTGGCGCATGCTCCAGGCGATCGGGGTCGGCGCCCTGCTCGAGGGCAAGGGCTGCCCGATCGCGGGGATCAAGGTCCAGGACGGGCTCAGTCCCGAGGCGCTGACCTTCGAACCCGATGCCGCCGACGGTGCGCTCGGCCATATGTTCGAAAACCGGCTGCTGCGGATCGCGCTGCGCGAGGCGGCGCTGGCGACCGCGGGGTTGACCCTCGAAATCCCGATGAAGCCGGCGGCGGTCGAGCGCGATCGCGACGCGGTCCGCGTCACCCTGGCCGACGGCCGGGTGCTGACATCGTCGCTGCTGGTCGGTGCCGAGGGACGCCAGTCGCCGACCCGCGACGCCGCCGGCATCACCATCGCGCGCTGGAGCTATGATCATGTCGCGATGATCGTCTCGATCGCGCACGACAAGCCGCACGGCGCGATCGCCTATGAGATCTTCTACCCCAGCGGCCCGTTCGCGCTGCTGCCGCTGCCCGACGGCGACGACGGCAGCCATCGCTCGGCGCTGGTCTGGACGGTCGATGCGAAGGACGCGCCGGCGATGCTCGGCCTGCCCGATCGCGCTTATGCCGCCGAGGCTAAGAAGCGGATGGGCGACATGCTCGGCGACATCCGCATCATCTCGCCGCGGTCGAGCCATCCGCTCGGCTTCCACCATGCCGCGCGGATCACCGACAACAGGCTCGCGCTGGTCGGCGACGCCGCCCATGGCATCCATCCGATCGCGGGGCAGGGGGTCAATCTCGGCTATCGCGACGTCGCCGCGCTGACCGAGGTGCTGGTCGAAGGGATGCGGCTCGGCCTCGATCCCGGCGATGCCCAGCTGCTCGCGCGCTATCAGCGCTGGCGCAGCCTCGACACCTTCCTGGTCGCCTCGACCACCGACGGGCTGACCCGGCTGTTCGGGATCCCCGGCCGGCCGGCGCGCGCGGTGCGGCGCTTCGGGCTCGCCGCGGTCGAGCGGCTCGGCCCGCTCAAGGGCCGCTTCATGGCCGAGGCGCGCGGCGAGACCGGCGCGCTCCCGCGATTGCTTCAGGGGTTGGCCGTCTAGAGCATGTCCTGATCAGATTGATCAGGACATGCTCTAAAGAACGAAGAGCAAATAAGCCGGCGTTCAACCTTGAGCGGTGGTCTGCGCGTCGATAGCCATGGACCCCGCAACAAGATCCCATGGGGAGTGGATAGTGACCGCCGCTCTGCCAGAGTGAGGTTGCTGA
>NZ_JBXANN010000004.1:252772-412407 GCF_058801765.1 Rhizorhabdus sp. GW822-FHT03C02 | reverse complement strand
TCCTGCCCATGCCAATGTGTTCACCATGTCTCCGAACGCTGTTCACCTTGTACCCGGTCCATACACGGAGGCCGGGGTCCATGGCTCTCGCCGCACGGGCCAACGCCTATGGCTGGGCGCGGTCGCACCGAAGCGTGATTTGCAAAAGCTTATCGCCTGACGCACCAACCATGGCCCCCGGCACAAGGCCGGGGCGACGGTAAGTGATTGAACTGGCGGACGCCCGCCTCACCGCCCCTCCCAGCCGAACATGTCCTCCAGCCCGACGCCGAACAGCCGGGCGATGCGGAAGGCGCTTTCGAGGCTGGGGGAGTAGCTGCCCTTTTCGATCGCGGCGACGGTCTGACGGGTGACGCCGATCGCCTGGCCGAGTTCGGCCTGGCTCATCCCATGACGCTCGCGATAGTCCCGCACCCGATTGGTGATCGGGGGGCTCTTGCCCATCCTCAGACGCCCCGGCGCAGCAAGATGAGCTGGAGGCCATATTCGGCGATCTGCGAGACGATCAGGCTGCCGACAACCAGATGGAAGAGCGCGTTGCCATCGCCATAATGCATGAAGTGCAGCAGCGCGCACACCGCCAGCCCGCCGAGAAGAAGGCCCGACCAGTTGCCGGCGCGATCGAGCAGCGGCCGTTCGCGCTCGTCGGGCGGAACCTCGACATCGTCGGGGCTCACGCTGGCGAGCACGATCTGGACGACGATCGCGGCGGTGACGACGAACGCCGTGTAAGGGATGAAGATCCCGCGCGGCGGCGGCACCGCCCCGAGCGCGCGCGCCGCATCGATATAGAGATCGAGATAATAGAGCCCGGCGACGACCATCAGCGCGCCCATCACCCAGGCGGAGACTTCGCGGAACGACATGGGAGACTCCCGTGTTAAAAATTTCTAACACGGGATGCGCCACACCATGACCGATGTCAAATATTTTTAACTTCGGACAATGATGCGCGCCGTGCCCGCGCGAAGGCGCCGGGCGCGCTGCCGGTGCGCTTGCGGAAGGCGGTGCTGAACGCGCTGGCCGATTCATAGCCGATCTCTGCGGCGATCCGATCGAGCGAGAGGCCGCCGCGGGCGAGGGCGTCGCGGGCCAGCGCGATCCGCCAGCGCGCGAGATATTCGATCGGGCCGCAGCCGAGCACCGCCGCGAACCGCGCCGCAAAGGCCGAGCGCGACATGCCCGCGATCCGGGCGAGCCCCGCGACGTCCCAGCCAGCGCGGACATCGGCGTGCATCGCCCGCAATGCCCGCGCCAGCGCGGGGTCGCGCAGCCCGGCGAACAGGCCGGGTGCTGGCAGGTTTTCGTCGACACCGGGCCGGCGCAGGCATTCGACGAGCATGACCTCGAGCAGCCGTTCGAGGATCGGGTCGCGGCCGGGGCGATCGCCGGCACATTCGTCGATCAGCAGGTCGACGATGCCGCCGAGCCGCCCGGCATCGGCGGCGCGGATATGGATCAGCGCCGGCAGCAGCCCGACCAGCAGCGGCGCGTTGACCGGATCGATCCGGAAGGCACCGCCGAGCATCGCGACATCGGGATCGCCATCGGGGTCGCCATGGCGCACCGCGCGGTCCGCGGGTTCGACCGCGATCGATGCCGCGCCGGGGCGGCTCGCCAGGGTGAAGGCCGGGGTCGAGGGCAGCAGCACGAAGTCGCCACGATCGAGCCGCACCGGATCGCCGCCGGCGAGCGTCAGCCAGCATCGCCCGGCGAGCATCAGCGCGAAACCGGGCTGGCGATAGGCGGCGTAGCGCACACCCCATTCGCCGCGGCCGGTGATCGGCTTCGCCAGCGCGGCGTGCGGGCGCAGCAGGGCGATGATGTCTGCGAGCGGATCCATATTGGACGATCCATAATGATTTACGGCCGATCCATTATCGATCATATCGCACGCCTGTCTATGCTGGTCGGCGACAAGGAGACAGACATGACCAGCACCATCCTCATCACCGGAACATCGTCGGGCTATGGCAAGGCGATCGCCGAGCTTTTCCTCGATCGCGGCTGGAACGTCGTCGCGACGATGCGGCGCCCCGATGCGGGGCTGTTCGCCGCATCGGACCGGCTGACGCTGTTGCCGCTCGACGTCACCGACGCGGCCAGCATCGCGCGCGCGATCGGCGACGCCGTCACCGCGTTCGGGGCGATCGACGTGCTGGTCAACAATGCCGGGATCGGCCTCGCCTCCGCCTTCGAGGCGACGCCCGACGCGGTGGTGCGCGAGCTGTTCGAGACCAATTGTTTCGGCATGCTGGCGACCTGCCGCGCGATCATCCCGCGGATGCGCGCGCAGGGGCACGGCGTCATCGTCAACGTCACGTCGAGCTGCACGATCGGGGTGATGCCGCTGGTCGCCGCCTATACCGCGAGCAAATCGGCGGTCGAGGGCTTCACCGAATCGCTGTCCTACGAGCTGGCGCCGTTCGGGATCAGGGCGCGGCTGGTCGAGCCCGGCTATGCGCCGACCACGAACTTCACCGCCAATGGCGGCGCGCGGATGGAGGGGCTGATCCCGCCCGACTATGCTGGGTTCGCACAGGCCTGTTTCGCGCGGATGGCCGATTATCCGGCGGCCTATTGCACCGAGGCCGAGGTTGCCGACGCGGTGTTCGCGGCGGCGACCGACGCCGGGCCCGCGATCCGTTTTCCGGCCGGTGCCGACACCGCCATGCTGGCGGCGCTGCGCTGGACGACGTCGGAGGATCATTATCGCGAGCGGATGCGGGCGATGTTCGCGCCGGCCGCCGCATAGAAGGAGGGGCGGCACGACTTTTCGGCATTATCGAACAATTTTTGATATATTTTCCAAATATTCGGAAATGCCGATGGCGTTTACCTCGGTCCGGCAGGTGGCGACCGCCGCCGTCGAACCAAGGGATGACTGCTCCATGACCCGATATATCCGCACCCTGCTGGCCGCCGCCGCCGCGATATCCGTGCCCGCGACCGGAGCCTTCGCCGCCCCTGCCGCCCCCGCCGCAGCGACGACGACGGCAGCGCCCGGCGCCGGGGTTTCGGCGGCGAAGCAGCCGGTGGTCACCGTGGTGCTGGTCCATGGCGCCTGGGCGGACGGATCGAGCTGGGCTCGGGTGATCCCGCTGCTGCAGGCCAAGGGGATCGCGGTGATGGGGGTGCAGAACCCGCTCACCTCGCTTGCCGACGATGTCGCCGCGACACGGCGGGTGCTGGCGGACGTCGCCGGTCCGGTCGTGCTGGTCGGCCATAGCTGGGCCGGAACGGTGATCACCGAGGCCGGGACCGATCCCAAGGTCAAGGCGCTGGTCTATGTCGCAGGCTTCGCCAACAAGGAGGGCCAGTCGGGCGGCGATCTGGTCGGCGCCTATCCCAGGACGCCCGCGCTCGGGACGATCTGGGACGACGGCCATGGTTTCCTGCGCCAGACCGAACGGGGGATGATCGACAATATCGCCCCCGACCTGCCCGAGACCGAGGCGCGCACCTTGTTCGTCACCCAGGGGTCACTCGCCGCGAGCACCTTCGGCGACAAGGTCACCGTGCCGGCATGGCGGACGGTGCCGTCCTGGTATGTGGTGTCCGCCGACGACCGGGTGATCTCGCCACAGATGGAGCGCGATCTCGCCGCGCGGATGAAGGCGAAGACGACGGTGCTGCAGGCCGGCCATATGTCGCTGCTGTCGCACCCGCAGGAGGTCGCCGCGGTGATCGAGGATGCGGTCGCCGCCACCGTCCGGGCGTCGGCACGATGAACCGCCGGCTGACCGCCGCGGCGACGCTCGCGGCGATCCTGCTGGCGCCGGCCGCGGCGATGCTGCCGGCCGCCCCGGCCCAGGCGGCCGCGCCGGCGGTCGGCGGGCAGGCCCCCGGCTATTACCGCATGCATGTCGGCCGGTTCGAGGTGACCGCGCTGCTCGATGGTACCCATCCCTTCCAGGCCGAAAAGCTCGCGGTCGGGGCGAAGCTTGGCGAGGTGAACGCGCTGCTCGGCGCGCAGGGGCTGGCGTCGCCGTTCGAAGGGATGATCAACGCCTTCCTCGTCAATATGGGCGACCGGCTGGTGCTGATCGATAGCGGCGCGGGCAATCTCTACGGCAAGGATGGCGGCGGGCTGGTCGCGGCGATCCGGGCGGCGGGCTATGCCCCCGAGCAGGTCGACGACATCTTCATCACCCATCTGCACGAGGACCATGCCGGCGGGCTGATGCTGAACGGCCAGCCGGTGTTCGCGCAGGCGATCGTCCATGTTTCGAAACGCGACGCCGATTTCTGGCTCGACGACCGCAACCAGGCGACGGTCGGCGACCTGTTGAAGCCGTTCTTCCCGGCGATCCAGAAGGTGGTCGCGCCCTATGTCGCGAGCGGGCGGCTGCGGACGTTCGCAGGCGAAGCGCCGCTGCTGCCGGGGCTCAGGCCGATCGCGGCGCCCGGCCATACGCCGGGACACAGCTATTATCTGATCGAGGATGGCGGCGAGGCGATGCTGTTCTGGGGCGACACCGTCCATATGCTGCCGGTGCAGATCGCCGAGCCGAAGATCGCGATCGAATATGACTGGAACGTGCCGATGGCGATCGCCGCGCGCCGCGAAGCGCTGGCGCTCGCCGCGCGCGAAGGCTGGTGGGTCGCCGGCGCGCATGTCTCCTTCCCCGGAATCGGTCATGTCCGCGCCGCGGAAGGGGGCCGTTATCGCTGGGTTCCCGCCAATTACACGCTCAACCGCTGAAAGGCCCGATCCGATGATTGCCCAGACCAACCACACGCTGCGCGCCAACGGCATCCGCCAAAATTATATCGACGCCGGCGCCGGGGCGCCGGTCGTGCTGCTGCACGGCTTTCCCGAGACCAATTTCGCCTGGCGCCACCAGATCCCGGTACTGGGCGAACTCCACCGCATCATCGCCCCCGACCTGCGCGGCTATGGCGAGACCGAGAAGCCGGCGGCGGGGTATGACAAGCGGACGATGGCGAACGATCTCGCGGCGCTGCTCGACACGCTCGAGATCGACAGGATCGCGCTGGTCGGCCACGACCGCGGCGCGCGGGTCGCGACCCGTTTCGCCAAGGATTTCCCCGACCGGGTCGACCGGCTGGTGGTGATGGACAATGTCCCGACCCGGATCGTCGCGCGCGACCTCGATGCCCGGATCGCCAAGGCCTATTGGTTCTTCCTGTTCCACCTGATCCCCGACCTTCCCGAGACGCTGATCGCGGGCAAGGAGGAGCCGTGGCTGCGCTGGTTCTTTTCCGACTGGACCTATGATCCGGCGGCGATAAGCGGCGAGGCGTTCGAGACCTATGTCCGCGCCTACAAGGCACCCGGCGCGGTGCGCGGGGCGATGGCCGACTATCGCGCCAATGCCGAGGACATCGCGCAGGACCTGGCCGACGCCGACACGCTGATCGCCTGCCCGACGCTGGCACTGTGGGGCGAGAATTTCGGGGCGGTCGGCGAGATGTTCGACATGCCCAAGGTCTGGGCGGAGATGGCGAGCGACCTGCGCGCGGTGCCGATCGCGCGCTGCGGCCATCTGCCGCACGAGGAGCGGCCCGAGGCGGTCAACGCGCTGCTGCTCGAATTCCTCAACGGCTGGAACGGCTGACGCCGCCCCTGCCCTCGCATCCCCATAGGAGACCGACCATGCGCCTCGCCCCCATCGCGCCCGCCGAGCTGACCGACGACCAGAAGCCCTTGTTCGAGGCGATGACCGCCGGCGTCGCCGCCAAATATGCCGACTTCACCACCACCCGCGACGATGGCGCGCTGCTGGGGCCGTGGAATGCCTGGCTGCACGATCCCGAACTGGGCGCCGCCTTCTGGACGGTGACCCAGGCGATGACCAAGGCAAGGCGCATCCCCGATCCGGCGCGGCAGGTCGCGATCCTGGTGACCGGCGCGCATTTCGGCGCGGCCTATGAGATCTATGCCCATGCCGCGGTCGCGCGGGCGAAGCATGGCATGAGCGCGCGGCGGATCGCCGCGCTCGCCGCCGGGCAGCGCCCCGACGATCTCGACGACGACGAGGCGACCGCGCATGACGTGGCGGCGGCGCTGCTGCGCGGCGGGCCGCTGCCGGCGCCGCTCTACGCCCGCGCGATCGACCGCTTCGGCCAGGCGGGGACCAATGAGTTGATCTATCTGGTCGGCCATTATGCCTTCGTGTCGATGACGCTCAACGGCTTCGCGATCGAGGTACCCGCGGACGGCGACATACAAGGCTGATCGATACTGGGCTGATCGCCCGGCTCGCGCGCCCCTCCCGGCTGGTATAGGCTCGCTTTGTACCGGACTGGGAGGGGCGGACCGATGAACGACGATATCGACGATGTCCGCGGCCAGTGCTATTGCGGCGGGGTGCGGTTCGAGGCGCGGCTGGCCGACGGGCTGCGCAGCGCGATCCGCTGCACCTGTTCCTATTGCCGGATGCGCGGGGCGGTGATCGTGTTCGCGGGGATCGACCGGCTGCGGATCGTCGCGGGCGAGGACCTGCTGACCAGCTACCGCTTCAACAGCGGGGTCGCCGCGCATTATTTCTGCAGCCGCTGCGGCATCTACACCCATCACCGGCGCCGGTTCGACCCCAGCCAATATGCGATCAACGTCGCCTGTATCGAGGGAATGAGTCCGTATGACTTCGCGATGGTGCCGGTGGTCGACGGGGTCCATCATCCGCTCGACCATGGCGGCGGCGCGTTGAAGGTGATCGGGACGATGCGGTTCGAGCGGGAAGGATGAGCGACATGCCGATCAGGGCGCCGTGGCACCTCTGGCTGGTGGGCGCGATCGCGGTGCTGTTCGATGCGATCGGCGCGTTCGACTATGTGATGAACCTGCTGCAGGGCGCGACCTATATGGCGAGCGCGGGGATGACGCCGGCGCAGATCGCTTATTATCAGAGCCTGCCGCTGTGGATGATGGCGGTGTGGGGCATCGGCACGCTGGGCGCGCTGCTGGCGTCGATCCTGATTCTGCTGCGCAACCGGCTGGCGGCGCCGATCTTCGCGGTGGCGCTGGCGGCGTTCCTGCTCGATCTGCTGTACATCCATATGCTGAGCGACGGTGGCACGATCATGGGGCCGCCGATGGCGATCACCAACGCGGTGATCGCCGCGCTGCTGACGCTGTTCCTGCTCTATGCCTGGGCGATGCGGCGGCGGGGGATTCTACGTTAAAGCCGGCAGGACAGGATGATCTGCTTCGCGGGCTTGTCGAAGGTCAGCGTCGAGCAGCTCGCCATGTCGGCGGCGCCGATCGCGAGCCAGGATTGCGATTTTCCGCGCTTGCCCTTGGCCGAGACGACGATCTCGCCGGGATCCTGATCGGCGTCGGCGATGCGGCTGGTATCGCCATAATCGGTGGTCCGCACCTTCAGCCGCGCGATCCGCAGCGGGCCGACCGCGAAGGGCTGCGCGAGCGCCAGCCAGCGCGCGGGCCGATCGATGCCGAACCGGATCGGTTCGCGCATCGGCGCCCCTTCGAGATGGCCGGTGTCGCCGGCGAGCGCCTGGCCGGCGGCCGCGGTCGCCAGCGACGCCGGCCGTTCGAGATCCCATGTCACGAAGATCGCGCGCCCATTGGCCGAAACCAGCGTGCCGAGACCACCATTCTGCGCCGTCATCGGCAGCACCACCCGGCGCTCGTCGGCAACACTTGCCCGCAGCCGGAAGCTGACCACCGGCTGGGGCACCGCGCCGGGCCCGAGCGATCCGTCCGCGCGCGGCGCGAAGGCGCGGTCGAACCACAGCATCCGCCGCTTGCCGTCCCCGGCGCCGAGTTGCAGCCGGGCCACCATGCTGTAACCGGGCACCTTGATCGGGCCGACCCCGGCCGCCGCGGCGAACAGCCCGGGCTTGAACCCCGCCGCCTTGGCGGCATCGGGGTTGAGCACCGGATAGGACAGGCCGTTGGCCTGGACCGCGAAGCGCAGCTTATGGCCATCGACGGTCGCGTCGACCAGTTCGCCCGGCGCCACGGTCAGCGGCGGTGCTGGCGGCGCGGCGGCGGTGGCGAGCAGCCCGGCGGCGAGGCAGAGCGATAATCGGGTCGTCGAAACCATAGGCCGATCCTTCGGGGAGACGGACCGTCTTCGCCCAATATTGCGGCGGCAAGACGGCGAAGTTCGGCCGATGGGTGACATCGCCGGCGAGGACTATGCTTTCAGTCCGAAATAGCCGCTGTGCTGGATCAGGTCCCAGCGATTGCCATAAAGATCCTCGAAGACCGCGACGATACCATAAGGCTCGGTCCGCGGTGGCTCGACAAAGATCACTCCGCGCGCGGTGTGGGCAGCGAAATCGCGTTCGAAATCGTCGGTGTCGAGGAACAGGAAGACACGTCCCCCGGTCTGCGCACCGATCAGCGCCGACTGCTCTTCGCTCTCGGCCCTGGCGAGGAGGATGCACCCTTGGCCGCCACCCGGCGGCGCCAGCACGACCCAGCGCTTCGTGCCGGACAGGCGCTCGTCGAGGCGGACCTCGAAACCGAGCTTGCCGGCATAGAAAGCGATCGCCTCGTCATAGTCGTCGACGAGGACGGCGGTGAGGAACAGGCGCTGCTTCATCGATCCACCGGGAGAATGTCGCGGCGACCGCCCTTCAGGAGAAGCGCGTGAAATCGGGGGCGCGGCGTTCGGCGAAGGCGGCGAAGGCCTCGCCGGCCTCGGGCGAGACGAGCCGCGCGGCGAACTGCTCGCCCTCGACGTCCATCTGCGCGGCGATCGTGTCGATCGGGCGCATCAGCCGCTTGGTGGTGATCAGCGCGCCGAGCGGCTGGCGGGCGAGGCGGCCGGCGACATCCTGCGCGGTCGTGGCGAGATCGGCGAGCGGCACGCTCTTGTTGGCGAGGCCCCAGGCGACCGCGTCGGCGGCGCCGACCGCCTCGCCGAGCGCGAACATGGCGAAGGCGCGGACATGGCCGATCCGCGCGGGCAGCAACAGGCTCGACGCCGCTTCGGGCACGAGCGCGAGATTGACGAAGGGCGTGGTCAGCAGCGCATCCTCGGCGAGCACGACATAGTCGCAGTGGAGCAGCATCGTCATGCCGATGCCGACCGCCCGCCCCTGCACCGCGGCGACCAGCGGCTTGATGTTGGTGCCCAGCGCCTTGATGAAGCGCCAGACATTCTGCGGGCCGGCGGCGCCGGCGGCGACCTTCGCGAATTCGGCGATGTCGTTGCCGGCGGAGAACATCTCGCCCTCGCCGCGGATCAGGATCACCCGCACCGCGGCATCGTCCTGCGCCGCCTCGATAGCATCGGCAAGCACCGCGTACATCGCATCGGTGAGCGCATTCTTCTTGTCGACCCGGTCCATCACCAGCGTCAGGATGCCGTCGGCGATGGTCGTCTTGATATGGTCGGTCATGCGGCTCTCCGGATATCTGGTTTGCGCATGACTAGCGTCAAAGCGGTTCGGGTTTCCAGAGGGTCGCTCGGGCGAGCCGGGCGCCCCCCCTCGAACGCATAGATCACTTCTACCGTCATCCTGATGAAAATCAGGATCCAGAACCGCTACGTCGAAGCAGGAAGCGCGATGTTGCGGCTCTGGATCCTGAATCAAGTTCAGGATGACGAAAAGAAGGAGACCCCAGCTTTCCTTTGCCCGCAAACGGGCGAATGCGCGGAGCGCTCACCGCCGCGAGGTCGGGCGGCTGCCGAGCTGGTCGAGGGCGTCGGCGTTGCGGCGGCCCCAGGCGTAGAGGAGTTCGACCGGCTCGATGAAGCGCGTGCCGAGCGCGGTCAGCCGATATTCGACCGCGGGCGGGATCGTGCCGTGGACATGGCGGGTAACCAGCCCGCTATCCTCCATCTGGCGCAGGGTCTGGGTCAGCATCTTCTTCGAGATGCCGGGCAGGCTGCGCTGGAGGACGCCGGTGCGGGCGACGCCGTCATGGCGAGCGTGGAGGCTGTGGAGGATCATGCTCGTCCATTTGGTGACGAACAGATCGAGCACGCGACGCGGCGCGCAGTCCTCGCGCCATTCCTCGTCGGGGGTTCCCGGTCGCATCGGTGGTTACCTCATGGTGGCTATGTCCCCAGAAGGTGCCGTCTAGAATATGCCGCGACCGCTGCCTAGTTCCCGGCCTCTACAGCGAAGGAATCGAACAATGGCCGGAACGGCATTGGTGGTGGGCGCGAGCGGGATCGTCGGCAGCGCGACGGCGGAGTTGCTCGCCGGCGACGGCTGGACCGTCCATGGGCTGGCGCGGCGGCCGGTCGCGCAGGCCGGGGTGCGACCGGTCGCGGCCGATCTGCAGGATGCCGGCGCCACCGCCGCGGCGCTCGCCGGCATCCGTCCCGATGCGGTGTTCGTCACGACCTGGGCGCGACAGGCGAACGAGGCCGAGAATATCCGGGTCAACGCGGCGATGGTCCGCAACCTGCTCGACGCGCTCAGCCCGGCCGGGACGGTGCGCCATGTCGCGCTGGTCACGGGGCTCAAACATTATCTCGGCCCGTTCGAGGCCTATGGCCAGGGCGTGTTGCCGCAGACTCCGTTCCGCGAGGAACAGGGCCGGCTCGACGTCGCCAATTTCTATTATGCGCAGGAGGACGAGGTCTTCGCCGCCGCCGCGCGCGACGGCTTCGGCTGGAGCGTCCACCGTCCGCACACGGTGATCGGCAAGGCGGTCGGCAATGCGATGAACATGGGATCGACCCTCGCCGCTTATGCGACGCTGTGCCGCGAGACCGGACGGCCGTTCCGCTTTCCGGGATCGGCGGCGCAGTGGAACGGGCTCACCGACATGACCGACGCGCGGCTGCTGGCGAAGCATCTGCGCTGGGCGGCGGCAACGCCGGCGGCGCGCAACGAGGCGTTCAACGTGGTCGATGGCGACGTCTTCCGCTGGAGCTGGATGTGGGGACGGATCGCCGACTGGTTCGGGATCGCGGCGGCGCCGTTCGACGGGACGGTGGTGCCGCTCGAGGTGCAGATGGCCGACGATGCCCCGATCTGGCGGCGGATCGCCGAGCGCGAGGGGCTGGCCGAGCCCGATCTGTCGCGGCTGGCCTCGCCGTGGCACAGCGACGCCGATCTCGGCCGGCCGATCGAGGTGGTGACCGACATGGGCAAGAGCCGGCGGCTGGGCTTCCTCGACTATCAGCCGACCGACGACGCGTTCTTCGACCTGTTCGCGCGGTTGAGCGCGGACCGGCTGATCCCGTGAAGCTTATGCGCTGAACGGACCATCCGGCGCGAAGGCCTGCCAGGCGAAGCGTTCGCCGATCAGGCGGTGGGTGGCGGCATCGGGGTGGAGCCGGTCGGGCAGCGGCAGCGCCGCCGCGTCGGCCTCGCCGTAGAGATCGCGGCCGTCGAGATGGAAGAGGTGCGGATCGTCCACCGATCGCCGGGCGACGATCCGGGCGAGTTCGTCGCGGATGACGTTGAGGGTGAGCTTGCCCGCAGCGCGCTCGGCGGGGTCGCCGGTGGCAACGAAGCGCAGTTGTCCGGTGGCGAGCGCCTGCGGGTCGAAGCCGGTCGGACCGGGCGTGTCTTCGTGGATCGGGCAGAGGATCGGCGAGACGAGCAGGATCGGCGTCGCCTCATGGCCCTCGCGGATCGTGTCGAGGAAGCCGTCGACCGCCGGGCCGAAAGCCCGCAGCCGCATCAGATCGGTGTTGACGAGGTTGATGCCGAGCTTGAGGCTGATCAGCTCGGCGGGGGTGTCGCGGATCGTGCGGGCGACGAACGGATCGAGCAGCGCGCTGCCGCCGAAGCCGAGGTTGAGCAGTTCGACTCCGCCGAGCCCGGCCGCGACCGCGGGCCAGGTGGTGCTGGGGCTGGCGGCATCGGAGCCATGGCTGATCGAGCTGCCATGGTGGAGCCAGCGCCGGCGCCCGTCGTCGCCGACCGGCTCGACGGCCGCATCGGTGCGCAGCGCGACGAGATCGGTCGCCTCGTTGTGCGGCAGCCAGATCGCGACCTGCTTCAGGCCCTCGGACAGGCCGGCGAAGCGCAGCGTGCCGACCGGCCCCGGCTCGGTAACCGCGGTACCGGTGGCCATGTCGATGCGCAGGACATGGCCGCCGGTGACACCCGACCGGGCGATCATCTGGCCATCGACGAGCAGGTCGTAGACGCCATCGGGCCGGGGCGGCATGCCGGTGTAGACGCGCTTCGTGCGCAGCGCGTCGAGTTCGATGACGGTCGCGCGGGTGAGGAAGACGAGGCGGATGCCCGAAGGCTGGGCCTCGACCATCGCCAGTTGCGGATCGGCACATTGGGCCCGCGCCCAGGCCGGGAGCCGGTGCGGACGGATCGCGCCGTCGACGGGTTCGAGTTCGATCGCGCCGCGGACGATGTCGGCGGTGATCGGGGTGGTGGTCCAGTCGCGGGTCATGACGCCGGTCTAGCGCCGTATGTGATAGTCGTCGCCCTATCGCGGCAATGAATCGAACAACTCCGGCATTCACGCGGCAAGCGGATCGGCCTGGGGTTCGATCGTCAGCTTGAGGCCGAGTGCCTTGACGACCTTCAGCACCGTATCGAGCGTCGGGTTGCCGTCGGCGCTAAGGCCGCGATAGAGCGCCTGGCGGTTGAGGCCGGTCGCACGCTGCACCTCGACCATGCCGCGCGCGCGCGCGATGATTCCGAGCGCGTGCGCCAGATAGGCGGCATCGCCTTCCGCAATCGCATCGGCGAGCAGTTCCGCCTGGGCGGCGGGGTCGGTGAAGCCCGCCGCGCTGTCATAGGGAATGGTTTCCATCGTCTAACTCCTTGTCCTTTGACGTTCCCGGGCAGCCCCTCAGGGTATCAGAGCAGCCATTTCCTTGGCTCGGGCGATGTCGCGGGCCTGGCTGTCCTTGTCGCCGCCGATGAGCAGGATCAGCAGCACGCGACCGCGACGGGTGAAATAGAGCCGATATCCTGGCCCGAAGTCGATCCGAACCTCGCTTACGCCGTCGCCGACCGATTTGACGTCACCCATAAGGCCGGCTTCGATCCGGGCGATCCGCACCCGAATTTTGGCCTGCCCAGCCACGTCGGCAAGACTGTTCAACCAATCGGCAAATTCCGGTGTTTGCTGGGTCTCCACATGTCACTTATAAACGACAAAGATTGATAGATCAACATATTCGTCGCTTTTAAGCGACATTTCACGACTGCGTTATCAGAGCAAACTCCGTCAGCGCCGATTGACCCCGCCCATCCCCAATCCTACCCCTATTGCAAAGCATGCTCATGAAATGGGCGAGCAGGGAGAAGGTGCGATGGAACGGCCGGCATCGGACTATGATGCGCTCGATTTCTTCACCGATCGGGCGGTGATCGACGATCCCTTTCCCTATTACGACCATATCCGCCGCCGTTCGCCGGTCTATCGGCATGGGCAGCACGATGTGGTGCTGGTGACCGGCTTCCAGCAGGGGGTCGAGGTCTATGCCGACCAGGAGCATTATTCGTCGGTCAACGCGACCAACGGGCCGTTGCCGCCGCTCCCCTTCCTCCCCGAAGGCGACGATATCGGCGAGCAGTTGGAGGCGCACCGCGCCCACCTGCCGATGGCGGGGTTGCTGGTCACGCTCGACAAGCCCGATCATCTGCGGTTGCGCGCGCTGGCGGCGCAATTGTTCACGCCGGCGCGGCTGCGGCAGATCGACGCCAATATCGCGGCGATCGCCGACCGGCTGATCGACGAGTTCGCCGACAGCGGCAAGGTCGATCTGATCCGCGGCTATGGCGTACCGTTCGCGGGGCTGGTGATCGCCGACCTGCTCGGCGTGCCCGCCGAGGACCGCGCCTGGTTCCGCGAGATGTTCAATTCGCGCCCGCGGCTCGACCAGGCCGGCGATCGTGAGAATTACAATCCGCTCGCCTTTCTCGACGAGAAGTTCACCGATTATATGGTCGAGCGCCGGGCGCGGCCGACCGGCGACGTGCTGTCGGAGATCGCCAATGCGACGCTGTCGGACGGCAGCATCCCGACGCTCGACCAGGTGGTGACGCTGGCGACCTTCCTGTTCGGCGCCGGGCAGGACACGACCGCGCGGCTGCTCGGCAGCGCGATGAAGATCCTCGCCGAACGGCCCGACCTCCAGGCGCAGGTGCGCGCCGACCGCAAGCTGATCCCCGACCTGATCGAGGAGACGCTGCGCTATGAGGGTCCGGTCAAGACGAGCAGCCGGCTGGTGCGCCGGACGGTCGAGCTGGGCGGGGTGACGCTGCAGGCCGGGACCCATGTCGCGCTGCTGAGCGGGGCGATGAACCGCGATCCGGCGAAGTTCGACGCGCCCGACGAATTCCGGCTCGGCCGGCCGCGGGCGCGCGAACATCTCGCCTTCGGGCGCGGCGCGCATACCTGCGTCGGCGCGCAGCTCGCGCGCACCGAGGTGCGGATCAGCCTCGAACGGCTGCTCGACCGGATGGGCGATATCCGCCTGTCGGAGGAGCATCATGGGCCGGCGGAGGCGCGAACGTTCCGGCAGGAACCAGGCTATGTGCTGCGCGGGGTGCGGCGGTTGCATCTGGAGTTTACGCCGATCGCGGCGTAGCAGGGATCGGGCACGGGGTAGTGCACAGGACCGGGCACGAGACTGGCGGGCATATGCGGACAGGTGATTGGCGTATCGCCAGGCGTAAGCTGCGGACGCTGGCCGCGGCAGGCGGACGGCGCAAATTTCTCGTCGCCGAGGCGGTCATTCGCCTGGCGTCCGCGCGCATCAAGCTCGCCATCCTGCCCTTTCGCCGGATAGCGTCGCGGCTGGGAACATTGGTGCCGCCCGGCGATCCGCGGATCCGTTCGCATCCGATGTCGCATGAAGCGGCGGCGACCGCCCGCGACGTCGGCTGGGCGGTGCGGTCGGTCGCGCCCTGGCTGCCGTTCAGGTCGGTCTGCCTTCAGCAGGCGCTGGCGGCGCACGCCATGCTGCACCGTCGCGGCATAACCGCGATCATGCATTTCGGCACCGGCCGGGACGAAGCGAATGCGCTGACCCCGCATGCGTGGCTCGATGCCGCCGGCGAACGGGTGACGGGTTATCCGCTGGATGCCGGCATGGTCGAGATCGGCTGTTTCGTCGAGATCGGATCGGAGTGAAGCGATCGCGACGATCGTTTCGCATATACCCACGGGCTTGGAGCCAACCGATGTTTCCTAGAGCATGTCCTGATCAGATTGATCAGGACATGCTCGAAATTGTCTTTGTTTGCCGCATTTTCCGAGCCGTCAAGACGCATCCTCGATCGACGGGCTCAAGCCACCCGAACCGTCATCCCGATGATGAACATCGCCCCGACCAGCCCGGCGATGGTGGTGATCCAGCCGATGCTGCGCGAGCGGGTCCAGCCGCTGCAGCCGAGGCTGGCGAGCAGCGACAGCGCCCCGACCGAAAAGCCCAGGGTCATGATCGCCCGCGGGCCGGCCGCGCCGGCGGTCGCCATCATCGGCGGCGCGTCGGGATGGAAGATCGCGGTCAGCATCGTCGCCGCGACGACGGTGACGATGAACGCGACCGACGATGTCGCCGCGAAACCGATCGTGATCGTCATCAGCCGCCCCTGATGGCCGAGGGTGAGCAGGGTCGCGAGGAAGGTCGCCGCGAAACCGCCGAGAAAGGCGCTGAGCGTCGCGAGTTGCGCGGCGAGCGCCGACATATAAGCGGGGGACAGATGCTCCATCGGCGACGATAGGCAGATCGCCGGACCGCGGACAAGCCGCGAACGCACAGGACCGCCGGTCGTCATTGTCGCATCGCCGCCACTATGCGATCACGAGCCTCCCAAGGGGGGCGCCATGAAGTCTTTCTTCAATCCCGGCAGAGCCGCGGGGCTGTGGTATCTGCTGCTGATCCTCGCCGGGCCGCTGCGGCTGATCTATATTCCGCACACGCTGTTCGTGACCGGCGATCCGGCGGCGACCGCGCGGAATATCGTCGCGCACGAGACGTTGTTCCGGCTCGGCATGGTCGACGAGATCGTCATCGCGGTGCTGCTGATCTTCCTGGTGATGGCGTTCCACCGGCTGTTCGCGGGCGTCGACCGGCGTTGGTCGGCGCTGGTGATCATCCTGGGCGGGGTGATGCCGGCGACGATCCATTTCACCAATGTCGTGACCGATGCCGGCGCGCTGATGGCGGCGAGCGGCGCCGACTTCCTCGCGGCGTTCAGCGCGCCGCAGCGCGACGCGCTGGTGATGCTGTTCCTGCGCCTGCACAGCCAGCAATATACCGTCGCCGAGACTTTGTGGGGGCTGTGGCTGATCCCGCTGGCGATCCTGGTCTACCGGTCGCGCTTCGCGCCGCGGCTGATCGCGCTGTGGCTGGCGATCAACGGGGTCGCCTATGTCGCGATCAGCGTCATCGGGCTGCTGGCGCCGGCCTATCAGGACCGGGCGTTCGCACTGTCGGCGCCCGCGCGCTATGGCGAGCTGGCGATCATGCTGTGGCTGGTGATCAGGGGGGCGCGGCCACCGATCGCGAACGCCCCTGCCCCGCATATCGACGGGGTTTAGGTCACCGCCACCGCAGCGCGAGGCCGATCGCGAGCAAGGGGGTCGCGACGAGTGCGCTCCACAGCAGGTCGATCGCACCGTCGAACAGCAAGGCGGCGATCGCCCCGGCCAGGGTCAGCGCCGCGACCAGCGACGGGATGCGGAAGATCGCCGCGAACGAGAGGCCGGCGCGGCGCGTCACGCAGCGGCTCCGCGGACATGCCGTGCCGCCCACAGATAGAGGCCGCTGGCCAGCACGACGATCGCGACGATATCGAGCAGCGCCCAGACGATCTTGAGCGCGAGCCCGCCATAATCGCCGAAGTGGAGCGGCCGCGACAGGAACAGCGCGCGGATGTGGAGCGGCATGTCGCGGCTGTCGACGAGCCGGGCGGTCGCGGCGTCGATCAGGGTCGGCCGGATCAGCCGGGCGGTCAGCGGGGTGCGCCCCGTCATGAAGACATCATAATGGCTGGGAGTGGCGAAGAAGGAGCCGGGAAAGGCGATGATCCCGGGGGTCATGCCGGGCGCGACGGTGCGCGCGGCGGCAACGATGCGATCGAGCGGGGCGTGGCGCACGGGCGGCGGCGCGTGCCGATAGGGCGCCATCATCTCGGCGAGCTGGCCCTGGCGCCACTGCATCGCCAGCGGCGCATCGAGCGTGTTGAAGGCGCCGGTCAGCGCGACCAGCAGCAGCCAGGCGGCAAGGCAGATGCCGAGCAGATTGTGGCGGTCGAGCCATGCCAGCCGCCGGCTGCGCGTCCCGCGCACCGTCCCGAAGGCGAGCCGCCGCATGAAGGGCGCGTAGAGCACCACGCCGGACACCAGCGCGGCGATGAAGACGAGCGCCATCGCGCCGAGGAACAATGTTCCGGGCAGGCCGGCGAGCATCTGGGTGTGGAGCCGGCGCATCAGATCGAGAAAGGCCGCCTGCGGTGGCGGCGGCGGCAACAGCCGTCCGGTGCGCAGATCGACCGACTGGAGATGCGCCCGGTCCGGCGGCGCCATGATCGCGGGCGCGGTGGCGATCGCGATCACCGGCCGTGCGGGATCGAAATAGGCGATCTGGACGACCTCGCCCGGCCGGGTCGCCAGCACCGCCGCGACGATGCGGTCGAGCGACGGCGGCGGGGTGCCAGGGGGCACCGGCGGCAGATCGGCGTGCCGGCCGAACCCCGCCTCGATCTCCTGATGGAAGATCAGCGGCAGCCCGGTCAGGCACAGCATAAGCAGGAAGGCGGTGCAGGCCAGGCTGGTCCAGCGGTGCACCACCGACCAGCCGCCTATCGCCCGGTTCGAGAGCATCGGATCAGAATTTCGCCTGGAGCCCGACCGTCAGCGTCCGTGGCTGGAGCAGCACCGCGCTGTCGAAGGCGCTGTCGGGCTGGGTCGACCCGGTGGGGGCGATCCCCGGATAGCGGGCGACCGGCTTCTCGCTGTCGAACAGGTTTCGGACCGATCCGAACAGGCGGAACCCGCCGAGCTGCCAGGCGAGTTGCACATCGGCGACCAGATAAGGGTCGGTGCGCCCGCGCGGGCGGTTGTTGACGTCGGTGAAATAGCCGCCCGAATAGCGCAGGCTGGTCGAGGCGCTGAACGGCCCCGAGGTCCAGTCGAGCCCACCGCCGGCGGTGACCGACGGCGCGGTGAGCAGGTCGTTGCCCTCGATCCCCGAGCCCGGATAGCGGGCGACGTCGGTGCCGAGCAGTCCGACCGAAAGCCGCGCGCCGAGCCCCTTGGCGATATCGGCCGAGGCGCCGAGTTCGGCGCCCCAGGTCCGCACCCGATCGGCGTTGCGCACCACGAACGCCTCGTCGCGCGAATCGTTGGGGGTCAGGTCGAACGGCAGCTGCATGTCGCGATAGCGCGAGACGAACAGGTTCTGGGTGGTGCGGACGCGCCCGCCCGCCCAGGACTGGCGGCCGAAGATCTCGGCGGTCCAGACATATTCGGCCTTATATTCGTAATTGACGATCGGGAAGACGAAGGCGACCCCGCCGCCGCCCGAATTATAGCCGCGCGAGACCTGCAGGCCGTAGGCCGATCGCGCATCGGGCTTCCAGGTCAGCCCCGCCTTGGGCAGGAAGGCATGATAGGTCTCGTCGGCGGCGATCCGCACCAGCGTGCCGGTGGCATCGCCGCCGTTGCGCCGGCGCTTCTCGCGCTCGTAGCGTGCGCCGAGCGACAGGTCGAAGGCCGGCGACAGCGGCACCACCCCTTCGCCATAGAGCGCGACGGTGTCGCTGCGGTCGCGGAAATTCTGCCCGCCGAGAAACTCGATGAACTCCTTCTGCCGCGCGCGGAAGCTGTAGATGCCGGCGACCCCCGACAGGCCGTTCTCGCCGGCGTAGCGCAGGCGCGGTTCGACGATATATTCGGTGGTGTCGACGGTGGCGTTGGTCGATCCGGGCACCGCCTTGCGCGCGAAGTGGAAATCGGTCGCCGAGACGAAGCCTTCGAACGCGAGCCCCTGCCCCAGCGGCGCGTTGAATTCGGCGCCGAGGCTGTCGGTGCGCGGCTTGTGGACCGGCTGGCGCGGGAAGTTGGAGACCCGGTCCTGGAACGGGCGCACGACGATCTCGCCATTGGGCCCGCGATAGTCGGTATGGGCGGCGGTCAGCACCAGCCGGAGGTCGGGATCGGACGGTGCCGCCAGCAGCAGCTTGCCGCGCAGCACCAGCCCCTCGCCGCGCGCCGGATCGGCGACCCCGGCATAGGCGGTATAATGGGTGGCGGAATCGCGGCGCGACCAGTCGGCGGACAGGCGCAACGCGACGCTGTCGGCGGCGATCGGCAGGTTGAGCATCGCCGAGGCGCGGCGCTGGTGGCGGTTGCCGGCGGCGACCTGGGCGGCGCCTTCGGTGTCGAACGACGGATCGCGGGTCTCGACGACGATCGTGCCCGCGATCGCATTGCGGCCGACCAGGCTGCTCTGCGCGCCGCGCAATATCTCGATCCGGTCGACGTCCCAGATGCCGATATCGCCGAACACCACCTCGTTATAGCTGGCGGGACGACCGTCGATCCGCCAGCTCAGCCGGGCGCGGCTGCCGGCGAAGAAGGCATTGGCATTTTCGGCCGGGCCGGTGCCGTCGATCCCGCGCACGGTCGGCGCCTTGCCGGTGCCGGTGACCATCGACAGGTTGGGGATGGTGTCGAGCACGTCGCGCACGGTGGCGAGGCCGGGCCGGCGAGCGAGCGTATCCGCATCGAGAATCTCGACGCTGGTGCCGGTCACCAGCAGCGGCCGGCGGATCAGTTCGGCGGTGACGACGATCTCGTCGAGGTCGGCAGTCCCGGCGGCGAATGCGGGTGTCGCGAGCGCGGTCGTCAGCGCCGCGGCGGCGCGGTGGATATGGTTCATCGGTGCCCCCAATGTGCAATTGTTTATTGCGATTGATTTGCAAGTGCGAGAGCCTTAATCGGACATATCCGGCACTGCCACTCCGATCCGGTGCGACATGCTCCGATCCAACCCAAAATGTCCGAGGCTTGATGGCTGAAGCGTCGAACGAGCGAGAGATGATCGCGCTGCGCGACCGGGCCGCCCGGTTCGGCGCGGTGCCGCGGATGATGCGGATGAACGATCCCGGTTCGGTGCGGATGGCGCTGCTCGACTATCGCGACTTCGCCGGCGAACAGCAGCAAGCGGGCTATATCCTGTTCAACCTGTGCACGCGTAACGCCGGCGCGTTCGCGCGCCGATCGGGCGAGATCCGGGTCGACGGGGTGATGCGGCCGGGCACGCTGAGCGTCACCCTGCCCGACGACGGAGCGCGGGTGCGCTGGTCGCGGATGCAGATGCTGGGGATCGGCTTCGATCCGGCGGCGCTGGCCGACCGGTTCGACGACGGCGTCGACCCGCTGTCGCTCGCCGACGCCGCCGGCGCGCTGCACGACGATCCGCTGCTGACCGCGGTGATGACCGCGCTGTGGCGCGACGGCGAGGCGCATGGGCTGTCGAGTGCCTTTTTCGACCATGGCCTGGCGCTGCTGGTCGGGCGGCTGCAGCATTATCGCGCGGCACCGGCGCCGGCGCGGCGGATCTGGCCGCTCGCCGGCGCCCGGCTCACCCGGGTGCTCGACCTGATCGACGCGCGGCTGGCCGAGGACGTGTCGGTGGCCGAACTGGCGCGCGAGGCCGGACAGGACATCGGCAGCTTCGGCCGGTCGTTCAAGGCGGCGACCGGCCTTGCGCCCTTCCAATATCTGACCCGGCGGCGGATGGAGCGCGCCGCCGAATGGCTCGGCCGCGGCGAGAGCGTGACCGCCGCGGCGCTGGCGGTCGGCTATGCCAATCCCAGCAAATTCGCGGCGGCCTTCCGCCGCGTCACCGGCGCGTTGCCGTCGGATTTCGCTAGAGCATGTCCCGATCAGATTGATCAGGACATGCTCTAAATTGTCTTTGTTTTCCGCATTTTCCGAGCCGTCAGGTGATTCCACCTGACTTGAAAATGCTCTAAGGGCGAACGGGGGGAGCGGTGATCCGCTTCAGCCGCGGCTCGCGTCGCGCCAGCGGTGCGACTGGCGGGCGGTCATGCGGAAGGCGAGGCCCGGCGGGATCAGCCGCACGAACGCCGCGATGGCGCGGTTGAGGCGGCCGGGGATGCGGACGGCGGTGCCGGCCTCGACCGCGGCGATGCCGTCGGCGACAACTTCCTCGGCCGTGAGCCACATATAGGACGGCATCCTGTTCATCGTCGCGCGGGTGCCGGTGACGTCGTGGAATTCGGACCAGGTGAAGCCGGGGCACAGCGCGCAGGCATGGACGCCGGCATCGGCATTTTCGAGCGCGAGCGACTGCGAGAATTTGACGAGATAGGCCTTGCTCGCCGGATAGAGGCTGTGGCCGGCGGTGCTGGGCACATGCGCCGCGAGCGACGAAACGTTGACGATGCGACCATAGCCGCGCGCACGCATCGCCGGCAGCAGCCGGCGGACGAGTTCGGTCGGCGCCTCGATCATGATCCGGATGAAGGCCTCATGGACCGGCCAGGCGCTCGCGTCGAACGCGCCGGGGACGCCATAGCCGGCATTGTTGATCAGCCAGTCGACGCGGCGGCCCCGCGCCTCGATCTCCGCGACCAGCGCGGCGGCGCCGCCGGGCGCGGCGAGGTCGCCGGGGATGACGTCGATCGTCGTGCCATGATCGGCGCGCAGGATGGTGGCGAGCGCCTCGAGCCGGTCGGCGCGGCGGGCGGTGAGGATCAGGTCGTGGCCGCGCGCCGCCAGCGCCCGGGCGAAGGCCGCGCCGATCCCCGACGAGGCGCCGGTGACGAGGCTGGTCGGCCGGGGCGGCTGCATGGTCCTCACCCCTTCGGCGGCACGACCAGCCGCAGCGGGCGCGAGCCGAGCGGGGCGCCGCTCTGGCGGTCGACGACGACCGGCTCGATCGGCAGGCCGGTGGCTTCGTCGACCGCATAGGTCATCTCGCCACCGCCATGATGCTGCTTCCCCCAGGCGCCGATCGCGTAGAGGATCGGCAGGAAATCGCGCCCGGCCGCGGTCAGCAGATATTCGTCGCGCGGCGGCCGTTCGGAATAGCGGCTCTTTGCGAGCAGCCCGTCCTCGGTCAGCGCCTTCAGCCGGCGGGTGAGGATATTGGGGGCGATGCCGAGGCTGGTGCGGAACTGGTCGAAGCGGGTCATGCCGTAGCTGGCGTCGCGCAGGATCAGCATGCTCCAGGCGTCGCCCACCCGGGCGAGGCCGCGGCCGACCGGGCAAGGTCCATCGGAGAAGCGTTCGGGGTCCATGAGGGGAAGATAGCGCGTCGGTTGCGGGTTGCAAGTGACGAGGTGACGCTCGTCTTCCCAGCGAAGGCTGGGATCCATGGCTTCTGCCCCTCGCGCGGTCATTTCCCCGGAGAGAGACATGGATCCCAGCCTTCGCTGGGAAGACGAGAAAGGGAGATGGTGCGCGGGGCGTCTCGACTTCGCTCGACACGAACGGAAGGGGTGGTGTCGCCTCTTCGCGACAGCCTCAAAGCACCAACGCCGCCGCGACCATCAGTCCCGCGAGGAGGATCGCGATCGCGATCCATCGCCCGGCCCCGGCGATCGCGTCGGCGACCATCGCGCCGTCATGGGCCGGGGGCGCCTCGATGCGGCGGATCAGCGCGCGCAGCAGGCGGGGGGCGTCCTCGCCGATCTTCGAGAGCTCCCAGAACAAGGCGGTGACGGTCGGCGCCCAGCGGTCGGGCGAGAGGCGCTGGCCGGCGAGGCGGAGCCATGACCGTTCGATCGCGCCCGACAGGTCGAAGCCGGGCTCGATCCCGGTGAGCACCCCGTCGATCGTCACCATCGCCTTGAAGATCAGCAGCAGATCGGGGGGCAGCGCCAGCCCTTCCTCGCGCAACAGCGGGAAGAAATCGGCCATCAGCGCCGACAGCACGATCCGCCCGCCGCCATGGCGGGCAATGATCCGTTCGGAGGCGATCAGGATGCGCTCGCGCGGCACCCCGCTGCCCGCCGACCAGAGCGCCAGCGTGTCGGCGAGCGCGGCGGGGTCGCCGGCGCTGAGCGAACGGACGAAGCCGATGAACTCCTCGCGCCGGCGCGGGCTGACATGGCCGATCGAGCCGAGATCGAGCAAGGCGAGGCGGTTGCCGGGCAGGCAGAGGAGGTTGCCGGGGTGCGGATCGGCGTGGAAGCGGCCGTTGACCAGCACCATGTCGAGGACGATGTCGGCGCCGAGCCCGGCGATCGCCGCCGGATCGATCCCGGCCGCGCGCAGGGTGGCGCCGTCGCGCGGGGGCACGCCGTCGATATAGTCCATCACCAGCAGCGTCTCGGACGTCCATGCCCAGTGGATTTCGGGGATCACCACGTTCGGATTGCCGGTGAAATCCTCGCGCAGCCGATCGGCGTTGCGGCCCTCGTTCGAAAAATCGAGTTCCTCGAGCACCGCCTGCGCCAGCTGGCGGACGAGCGCGGCCGGGGCGAAGCGGCGTGCCTCGGCGCTGGCCTTTTCGACGATCGTCGCGAGATGGGCGATCAGCCGGAGATCGGCCTCCATCCGCGGGCGGATGCCGGGGCGGCGGATCTTGAGCACCACCGGGCGCCCATCCTGGAGCGCGGCGCGATGGACCTGCGCCATCGAGGCGGCGGCGATCGGTTCGAGATCGAAGCTGGCGAAGGCGGTCTCGGGCGGCTGGCCGAGCGCGGCCTCGACCGCGTCGCGCAGTTCGTCGAACGGAAGGGTCGGCGCGCGGCTGTGGAGATGTTCGAGCTCGGCGATCCAGTCGGGCGGCAGCAGATCGGCGCGGGTGGCGAGGATCTGGCCGAGCTTGACGAAGGTCGGCCCGAGCGCCTCGAGCGCGAGCCGGGTGCGGCGCGGGAGATCGGCGGCCTCGCCCTCGTCGCCTTGCTTGCGTTCGAGCCCGAGCCGTGCGAGCAGCGTATCGAGCCCGAAGCGGGTGGCGATCGCGGCGATCTCGCCCAGCCGGGCGCGGTCGCGCGCGGCGACGATGATGGTCTTGATCATCCGCGCGTCATCAATAGTCGAGCTTCGGATACCAGTCGGTGCCGCGGCCGCCGGGGGTGAGATCGAGGATCGACCAGAGCGCAGCGATGTCGGGGGCATCGCGCGGATCCTGGCCGGGATCGGCCATCGCGCCGGTCATCCCGCTCGACCAGAACAGCCGGACCGCGTCGCCGTCGCGCCGGTAGACGGTGAGCGCGGGATTCTCGCTGCCGTCGGCGTTGAGCAGGCCGAGGTCGCGGGCATAATCGTCGCCGACCGTCTGGACGAAATCGAGATGACGCCAGCCACGTTCCCGGGCGAATTCACGCTGGCGCTCGACCGGACTGCGGCCGAAGATCCTGAGCGCGACCCGCTGCGCGATGTCGGCGGCGTTGCCGTCGACCGCGCCGAGCCAGTTGGTGCACATCGGGCAGGGCCGCTCGCGCTGGGGCCCGTACATCCAGAAATAGGCAACGAGCACATCCTTGCCGCCGAACAGATCGGCGAGGCCGAGATCGGTGCCGTTCGCGTCCTTGAAGCGATAGTCCCTGGCGATCAGCGGGCCGGGCGGAAGCGCCTGCCGCTGCGCGACGACCCGGGTCATGTGGCGGCGCAGTTCGATCTCCTCGGCAAGCAACTGTTCGCGCGCATCGCGATAGGCCGGGCTCGCGCCGGGGAATGGGAGGTTCAATCCGGCCGCCAGCTGGGCGGCGGGGACGAGGGTGTGGGTCGCCATGAGGGGCCTCTTCGGTTGCGTCGGAGGATAATGTGCGGATTGGGGTTGCGTTCCGCTCCTGTCGTCGCTCCGGCCCCCGGCTCGGGGCTGTGCCCCGTCCGAGGACAGGCATCGGCCCGGAGCCGCCCACGTCAATGATGTGCTTCAATCTTGGGCGGCCCCGGCCTCCGCCGGGGCGACGAGTTTGGGTTGACCCCGCCTCGCCGACAGCGCCTATTGCCGCCGCAACCGAACAGGGAGTGGACGATGGGACGCGGGATGTTGGCGGGCGCGCTGGGTGTGGCGCTGGTGATGGGCGGCGCGGCTGTGGCGGCGAAGGTCGATCTGGCGGCGGTGCTGGCCGATGCCGGGCGCCCCGATGCCGACAAGGCACGCGACGCCGATCGCAAGCCGGCCGAGCTGATGGCGTTCGCCGGGGTGAAGCCGGGCGCGAAGATCGCCGAGCTGGCGCCGGGCGGCGGCTATTTCACCCGGCTGCTGAGCCCCGCGGTGGGGCCGGCGGGCAAGGTCTATGCGATGGCCGGCAAGCCGTCGCAGGCGCTGACCGACTATGCCGCGGCGCATCCCAATGTCGCGGTGGTCACGATCCAGCCGGGCGAGATCAAGGCGCCCGAGCCGGTCGACATCGTCTGGACCACGCTCAACTATCACGACTTCAAGAACAGCAAGGTCGGCGACGCCGATGTCGCGAGCCTGATCAACGCCGCGGCGTACAAGGCGCTCAAACCCGGCGGGGTCTATCTGATCGTCGATCACCAGACCGCCAAGGGCGCCGGCGCGACCCAGACGTCGACGCTGCACCGGATCGAGGATGTCGTGGTCAAGCAGGAGGTCGAGGCGGCGGGGTTCAAGCTCGACGCGACGAGCCCGCTGCTGGCGCATGCCGGCGACGATCACAGCCTCAAGGTCCAGGAGACCGGGGTGCGCGGCAAGACCGACCAGTTCGTGCTGCGGTTCCGCAAGCCGAAGCGGTGATCGGGGTCATAAGAAGAGGCACGTAGGGGCGGGCGACGGACTGAGTCATCGCCTGTCCCCCTTGACGTCGCCGGCCGCATTTATCCACAATGGCAATCGCACCTAACGCTCAGGCGATCATCCGAAGAAAAGCCGCGGCGCGTGCGAACATGACAGCCCGTCATTTTTCGCGGAAATCTGCGATGCTCTCAGTTATCGCAAACTGTATTGTCCATTACTAATGGGTTTGACCAATTATGCGTAATTGACAGACCAAATAAGGCTGGCTTACCCCATGAAACAGGGACGACCCGCTGACTAAAAGCAGGCGCCCGTCTAGGGAGGGGAGCCGTCAGGCGCGATGATCATATCGTCGATCCGTCATAGCATCTGGGCATTTTTCGCCTCGTTCGAGGCGACCGCCTGCCATTGGCACCTCCCCGCGCTCGAAAATATAGTCTTCCAGTTTTTTCATGGCGTTGGCCGTGTTCGGGTAACCGGACATGATCCGTCCGATAAAATTGGTCATGCCAATTTTGCCTTGAGAGGATCGCCCCGCATCGGCGCATCCGGAAAGGCAGCGACATTCCGGGGCTGAACCCGGGATCGGGAGCGAAGCGACTCGTTTCCGCCACATGAGCGAACATCGAAAAAATTCGACAAGGGGAGGGAAGATAATGAAATCCATAAAAATCATCGAACTGCTCGCGGGAACCAGCCTGGCGATGATCGCCGCGGGCGCCGCGCATGCCCAGTCGGCACCGGCCGCCGAAGAGACGGCGAGCATCGACGACGAGATCATCGTCACCGCGCGGCGCCGCGAGGAAAGCCTTCAGGACGTGCCGATCACGATCAACGCGGTGAAGGCCGAAGAGTTGGCCAAGCTCAACATCCGCCGCTTCGAGGACATCTCGACGATCGTCCCCGGCCTGACGCTGGCGAACAACGCCAACGGCATCGGCGCGACGGCATCGGTGCGCGGCGTCAATTACGACGTCAACGCGTCGGGCAACAACGGCACCATCGAATTCTATTATAACGACGCGCCGATTTCGGCCGGCAACCTGTTCCAGGCGCTGTTCGACATCGGCCAGATCGAGTTGCTGCGCGGGCCGCAGGGCACACTGCGCGGCCGGGCATCGCCATCGGGGTCGATGACGATCACCACCCACCGCGCCAGCCTGCAGGATATCGGCGGCTATATGACCGCGACCGGCACGAGCATCGGCGGGATCAACGTCAACGGGGCGTTGGGCGTGCCTTTGGTCAAGGACATGCTGGCGATCCGCGTCGCCGGGATCATCGACAATAACGAGGGCAGCCGGGTCAAGAAGGTCACCAACGGCACCGACCCCTATTCGCGCACCAAGGGCGGCCGCGTCACCGCGCGGTTCGAGCCGACCGACACGCTGTCGTTCAACGGCAGCTATCAGAAGCTGGTGCAGCGGCTTCACAGCTACGACCAGGTCGAATCGCTGCAGGCGACCGACCCGACCGCGGCACCGAGCCGGATCTTCATCGACGGCAATGATCGTCGCGCGATCGAGGATGCGCCGCGCCGGATCCGCCAGGAGTTCGAGAATTACAACCTGCAGGCGCAATGGGCGTTCGCAGGGCAGAAGCTCAACTATGTCGGCGAGCGCAACAAGCAGCATTTCTATTCGGTGCAGATCTCCGACACCGGGGATTTCTTCGGACCGACTTTCCCGGCCTTCCTGCAGGGCTATGGCCAGATCACCAACAGCAATTCGAAGACCTGGGCGCATGAAGTGCGGCTGTCGTCCGAAGAGCAGATCGCGGGGATGTTCGACTATATCGTCGGCGCCTTCTACCAGAAGGGCGATTTCCCGACCAATTTGACCAGCCCGACCCCGGTGCTGTTCGGCCTGCCCTCGCCGACGGTCGCCGGCATCGTCGTCCAGACCCCGGTCGTGCGCGGCGGCGGCAACAAGGAGAAATCGGCGTTCGGCAACCTGACGATGCATCTGGGCGAGGCGACCGAGATTTCGGGCGGCTTGCGTTATATCGATTACAAGGCGGTCGGCAGCCTCAGCGTCTCGGGCAATGTGCTGGCCGCCGCGGCCGAGAATGTCAAAGAGAACACCGTGATCTATTCGGGATCGGTCAAGCACCGCTTCAGCGACGATTTCATGCTCTACGCCAATGTCGGCAGTTCGTGGCGCCCGCCGGTGACGGCGACCGGCGACTTCAGCCTGGCACGGTCGGCGCGCGAAAGCAGCTTCGTCAACCTGCCGCCCGAAAAGTCGAAATCCTATGAAGCCGGCTTCAAATCGAGCTTCATGGACAAGCGGATCCGCCTGAACGTCTCGGCCTATCACCAGGACTATAAAAATTATCCCTACCGGTCGTCGTCGGGGGTGTTCTTCATCAACACCACCGCCAACACGGCGACGAACCCGATCACGCTGGTCCAGTCGGTCAACCAGTTCAACTTCGTCGCGGCGGTGCCGGTCAAGGTCGACGGAATCGAAGCCGAAGCGTCGTTCAAGGTCATGGACCGCTGGGACATCGGCATGAACGGCAGCTATGCCCGGAGCAAGATCAAGGGCGGCGTGATCCCCTGCAACGATTATTTCCCGACCGACGGCAAACCCGACAGCGTGTCGACGGTGCCGACCGTCGCCCAGATCCGGGCGGCGACCGGCGGCGACACGATCGCGGCCTGCGCGGTCAGCCAGCGCGCATCGCTGGCGCCGCCGTTCAGCGGGACGGTGACGTCGGAATATTCGATGCCGATTTCGTCGATGGTCGACGGCTATCTGCGCGGCCTGCTATCCTATTACGGCAAGTCGCAGAACGACCCGACCAACGCGGTCGACGATGTGAAGGCCTATGCGCTGCTCAACCTCTTCGCCGGCATCCGTTCGCCGAGCGGGGCCTGGGAGGTGTCGATCTACGGCAAGAACATCACCAAGACCGAGCGGGTGCTCAGCCGGAGCCCGACCCCGCTGACCACCACCTATAATATCGGCGCCACCGGGGCGATCGGCAGTTCGGGCTATCGCGGCATCACCTTCACCCAGCCGCGCGAGTTCGGCCTCAACATCCGCTACGCCTTCGGGTCGCGTTAAAAACTGACGACCTATCCCGCCCTGGGATGACCTGGCCGGCCAGTCGCAGGACTGGCCGGCCGATTTTTATCCTGTTCCGGCGAAGGGGACAGGCGGCGGCCCACATGATCTCACTCGTCATGCTGAACTTGTTTCAGCATCCACCGTGCGACAAGGGGCCGTTCCCGAGAGGAAGAGTGGATGCTGAAACAAGTTCAGCATGACGAAGATGGGGGCGGTGTTGTTTTCTTCATTCTTCGCCGCCAACAAAAAGGGCGCGGCCCTCGCAGGCCGCGCCCCCTCTTGCATCACGACCCTAAGGTCGGATCACTTCTTCGCGGGCAGCTTCGCCAGGTCGGCCTGGATGTCGGCGAGCGCCTTGTCGGTGACGGTGTCGGCGGCATATTGCTGGATCGACTTGAGGGTCATCGAGCGCGCCATGTCGATCTGCGGATTGGCGGTGAAGCCGGGGAGATGCTTGTCGAGCACCGCCTTGGCGGCGGGATCGTCGAGCAGGGTGCCGATGTCGGTGTCCTCGACATTATAGCCGGTCGCGGCGGCCGCAGGCGCGGCTTGCGCGAAGGAGGCCGCGGGAACGGCCGACAGAGCAAGCATCGCGGCGACAGTCAGAGCACGCATCAAGATAAACCTTTCTTTCAGACGGGACCGGGACTCGCGCCCGGCCTCTCCTCCCCCGATCATAAAGCGCCGACCGATCCGCCGCAAGATAGTTCATAGTCAGAACTATCGAGGATTTCCGGGATTCTGCCCGCGATCGCGAGGATGCCAAGGCATAGGCGATCGATTTGCTCAGGCGCCGCACAGGCTTAACGACCGTAACCGATCCGAAACATTCATTGCTCCGGAGCGGAACCGCATGGCATCCTCAAGCGTATCGCGCGGATTGCGTACGCGCGAAGGGGGAAGAATGGGAGCGAAGCCGAGGGCGGGCGCGATCGGCCGGACAATCGGACTGGCGTTGCTGGGGATGCAGGGGGTGCCGGCGGCCGCGCAGAGCATCGAAGAATTGCGCGACATGTCGATCACGTCGCTGGCCAATCTCGACGTGTCGTCGGTGACCAAGTCCGACGGTGCGCTGGGCGATGCGCCAGCATCGATCTACGTCATCACCCATGACGATATCGTGCGGTCGGGGACGCTGACCCTGCCCGGCATCCTGCGGCTGGCGCCCAATCTGCAGGTGATGCGCGGTGGCGGCAATGGCGGCTATGTGATCACCGCGCGCGGCCTGGGCGGCAATGCCGACGCGCAGAATTTCTCGAACAAGCTGCAGGTGCTGATCGACGGCCGCAGCGTCTACACCCCGATCTATTCGGGGGTCTATTGGGACATGCAGGACGTGCTGCCCGAGGATATCGACCGGATCGAGGTGATCAGCGGCCCGGGCGCGACCCTGTGGGGGACCAATGCGGTCAACGGGGTGATCAACATCATCACCCGCCATGCCGGCCAGACCCAGGGCGCCTATGCGACCGCGGTGGCCGGCGACAAGACCCGCGACGCCGGGCTGCGCTATGGCGGGCGGATCGGCGACACGCTGAGTTACCGGCTGTTCGCCAAGGCGCACCGCAATACCGACAGTTCGCCCGCGATCAACAATGACAGCCTGCGCGTCCAGGGCGGCTTCCGGATCGACTGGAACGTGTCGCCCGACGACCTGCTGATGATCCAGGGCGACGCCTATGACGGCCGCCGGTCGCAAAATGCCGCCGGCGACGAGCATATCGACGGGCGCGACATCGTCGCGCGCTGGAACCGGAGCTGGGCATCTGGATCGGCGCTGCAGGTTCAGGCCTATTACGACCATAGCGGCCGCCGCACCGAGGACGAGGGCGGCCATTTCGGGGTCGACACGTTCGACCTCGATATCCAGCACAGCTTCGCGCTGGGCGGCGCGCACAAGATCGTCTGGGGCGGCGGCGCGCGCAGCATCGACTATGATATCGTCGGCGCCAACGGCCTGGCGTTCGTGCCCGCGCACCGGACCCTGTTCCAGGCGAATATCTTCGCGCAGGATACGATCGCGATCGCGCCGACGCTGACCGCGATCGGCGGGCTCAAGCTGGAACATGATCCCTATTCGGGGATGGCGCTGCTGCCCTCGGCGCGGCTGTCGTGGAAGCCCAACCCCGCCCTGCTGCTGTGGAGCGCGATATCGCGCGCGGTCCGCACCCCCAGCCCGTTCGACCGCGACGTCGAGGAGAGCATCGGGCCGACGCTGTTCCTGATCGGGCCGTCGAGCTTCCGGTCGGAGAAGCTGACCGCGTTCGAAGGCGGCACCCGGCTGATCGCGTCGGCCAATGCCTCACTGTCGATCTCCGGCTTCTACAACCGCTATGACGATCTGCGCAGCATCGAGCCCGCGCCCGGCGGGCTGCTGCCGTTGCAATGGGGCAACGGCATCGAGGGGCACAGCTATGGTTTCGACAGCTGGGCCGATTATCGGGTGACGAGCTGGTGGCGGCTCAAGCCCGGATACAGCCTGCTGATCGAGAAATTCCGGTTCAAGCCGGGCGTGGTGCCGCTGCTGGGGATCGAGCAGGTCACTAACGATCCCAAGCATAGGGTGACGCTCCGATCATCGATGGACATCGGGCCGCGGCTCAATGTCGACGCCGACCTGCGCTATGTCAGCGCACTGCCGTCGCCGCGGACATCGGGCTATGTCGAGCTGGGCGCGCGGATCGGCTGGATGCTGAGCGACCAGGCCGAGATATCGGTGTCGGGGTTCAACCTGCTCCACAAGCGGCACCGCGAACTGCCCGCGAGCCAGGCCAATCCGGTATCGCGCAGCATGTTCGCCGCGCTGAAATGGCATATCTGAGCCGGCGATCGCCCTGGATGCGGCCGGCCTGGCCGCTGATCGCTGCCGGCATGCTCGCGCCGGCGATGCCGACGGCTGCCGTCGCCGCGCCCGCCCCGGCCGCCACCCCGGCGCTCGAGCAGGCGGTCAAGGCGAGCTATCTGGTCAAGTTCGCGCCGTTCGTCGACTGGCCGCCCGCGGCGATGCCGCCGCCGGGCGCGCCGTTCACGATCTGCCTGGCCGGGCAGGATCCGTTCGGCGCGCTGATCGACGATGTCGCGCGCGGCCAGACGGTGCGCGGCCGCCCGGTCGCTTTGCGCCGGATCGCAGCCGGCGGCGGCACCGGCGGCTGCCATATCCTCTATGTCGGCCGGCCTTCGGCGGCGGGCGGGGTCGCCCCCGCCACGATCACCGGCCAGCCGGTGCTGACGATCGGCGACAGCGCGACCGGCGCCGCCGGCTGCATGATCGTGTTCGTCGTCCAGGCCGGGCGGGTTCGTTTCCAGATCGACGCCGACGCCGCCCGCGCGAACGGGATCGGGGTGAGTTCGAAGCTGCTGGGGCTGGCAATCGGGGCGCCGAAAAAATGACGATCTTGAACCGCACCACCGATATGCTGGGCCGCACCGCCCGCAGGCTGGCGATCACCCCGCTGACCGCGGTGCTGATCGCGCTGGCGCTGCTGATCGGCGCGCTGACGCTGGCGATCCAGAACGACCGGATCGGCACCCAGGAGAAATTGCGCCAGACCGAGGTTCAGGCGCGGATCCTGGCGGCGAGCGTCGCGGCGCCGCTGGCGTTCGACGATCAGGACGCGACCAGCGAATTCCTGAACGCGCTGCGGCTCAACCCCGAGGTGCAGGCGGCGGGCGCCTATAGTCCGAGCGGCAACATGGTCGCCGGCTACAGCACCGCCGGGGTCGCCCTGCCCGCGACCAGCCGGGTCACGGCGCCGGTGCGCGACGGGCGCGACCTGATCGTCACCGCCAAGGTCGCGCAGGCCGGCACCGTGCTGGGATCGGTCTATCTGCGCACATCGATCGAGAGCTGGCCCAGGCGAGCGCTGCGCTATCTGGGGATCGCACTGATCGTGGTGATGGCGTCGCTGCTGGTCGCGGTGCTGGGCGCCTCCTATGCCTCGCTGAGCGACGCCCATGCCAAGCTGCGCACCGAGATCGAGGGCCGCCAGCAGGCCGAGGAGGCGCTGCGCCAGTCACAGAAGATGGAGGCGATGGGGCAGTTGACCGGCGGGGTCGCGCATGATTTCAACAATCTGCTGATGGTGGCGTCGAGCGGGCTCGACCTGCTCGAGCGCACCACCGATCCGGCCAAGCGCGAGCGGTTGCGCACCGGCATCCGCCAGGCGGTCGACCGCGGCGCCAAGCTGACCCAGCAGTTGCTCGCCTTCGCGCGGCGATCGCCGATGCACCCCGAGGTGATCGATCCCGGCGAGCGGATCCGCGGCATGGACACGCTGCTCGACCGGTCGATGCGCGAGGATGTCGAGGTGCGGCTCGAACTCGCCGGCGGGCTATGGCCGATCGAGGTCGATCCGTCGCAGATGGAGGTGGCGCTGCTCAACATCGCGCTGAACGCGCGCGACGCGATGCCCGACGGCGGCACGATCGTGGTGAGCGCGGGCAATCTGCCCGGCGAGGGCGAGCGCCCCGACCGGGTGCGGATCGCGGTGACCGACACCGGCACCGGGATCGCCCCCGAGATGACCGCGAAGATCTTCGAGCCCTTCTTCACCACCAAGGGGGTCGGCCAGGGCACCGGGCTGGGGCTGAGCCAGGTTTACGGCTTCGCGCGATCATCGGCGGGCGAGGTCGTGGTCGACAGCGCGGTCGGGCGCGGCACGACGATCGCGCTGATCATCCCGCGATCGGCCAAGGCGCCGCCCCGCAAAACCGAGGACAGGCCCCCTGCCCCCGCCGCCGTCGATGGGCAGCGGCGAATATTGCTGGTCGAGGACGACGATCATGTCGCGGCGATGGTGACCGAGATGCTCGACGCGCTAGGCATGGCGAGCGAGCGCGTGGCGAGCGGCGACGCGGCGATCGCGCGGGTCGAGGCCGATGGCGGGTTCGACATGCTGCTGTCCGACATGGTGATGCCGGGCGCGCTGAGCGGGCTCGACCTGGTCCGCGCGGTCGCGCGGCTGCGGCCCGAGCTGCCCGCGGTGCTGATGACCGGCTACAGCGCGGCGGCGGCCGCGGCAGCGCAGGAGGGGATCAGGCTGCTGCACAAGCCGTATCGGATCGAGGATCTGGCGGGGGCGATCGAAGCGGCGATCGGATAGCGGCTCTCGCAACCCCTCTCTTTCAAGGGAGGGGCAAGGGTTTGGCTTTTGCCGCACCGTCGGAGGGCTCGCTTCGCTCGCCACCCACCCCTTCGCCCCTCCCTTAAAAGGGAGGGGTTAGAAGAAGTCAGCGGGGGGCGGCCTGGACGTGGCAGTCGATCTGGAGGATCGCGGTGAGGCTGAGGCCGGCGAGCGCGGTGGGAACGACCTCGCGGGCTTTCCAGTCGTGGTTGAGGATCGCCTTGCGCAGCCGATCGGCGGTCGCCTCGGCGCCGCGGGTGCCGCCGGTCGGCAGATAGAGCAGGAACTGGTGATCGCCGACCCGGGCGGCGACGCCGCCGATGGGACAGAGCGCGCCGACCAGATCGGCGATCTCGGCGATCACCCGCTCGCCGGTCTGCGGGCCGAACATCTCGCCGGCCTGTTTGAGATTGTCGACGTCGCAGGCCACGCAGGCGGCCGCCGGGCCGGCGGGGCGCTGGGCCAGCTCCTCGGCGAGCCCCTGGCGGGTGGCGAGGCCGGTCAGCGGATCGCGCAGCGCCGACTGGCGATCGGCAGCGATGCGATCGAGCACCGCCGAGGCGAGCGCGATCAGCCCCTGGATCAGGCCGAGCACCACCGCGCTGCTCTGCATCAGGAAGGCGTAGAGCGACGACAGATAGGCGCCGTTGCCGTCGCCGGCGGGAACCGTGACCATGACGGTCGCGGCCTGGAGGAACGTTTCGAAGGCGACGAGCGCGCAGATCGCGAACAGCGCGCGGTCGATCGGCTGGCGCAGCCTGCGCGCGGCCGCCGGCAGCGCGACCGCGAGCAGCAGCGCGCAACCCATGTCCGCCGAGAATATCTGCGCACGCAGATTGTCGAGCACCATGGCGGCGACCGACCCGCCCACGGAGACGATCAGCAGGGCGACACGGAGCGGTATCAGCCGACCCGCGCCGGCGCGCCGGAGCAGCGCCTCGCCGAAGCAGAAGAAGGCGAAGCCGAACAGGCCGTTGGCGATCATGCCGCGCACGATCATCGGGATCGCGTGGGGAAGCAGCGGCACGCAAGCGGCGATTCCCGAGCAGAAAAAGCCCGCGCCCCACCACAAGGCGATCGGCGCGCCCCAGCGCCACACCAGCAGGAAGGTGCAGCCGAGGGTGACGAACATCACCGGGAACAGAAATGCGAAACCGTCGCCCATCGGGCGTCAAACTCCTTATGGCGCAGGGCGGCGGCGTTTTTCCCTATTTTTCGCCATTTTCCAATGGGCGACCGACTCGACCCGGCCAAAATCTTCGTCACCGCGCCTATCGGCAGGCGCGAACGAAGACAAGATCGGGAACTTGCGGTAGAATCAGGCGCTTAGCGAAAATGTCTATCGCCTGCCTGTTCGGCCGCCACTGGCCCGCCGCCGCCTTCCGCCCCTGGCAGGAAGGTCCCCAGACCAGCCATTGCGCCGATTGCGGCGTGGCGATGCACAAGGGCCATGATCATGGCTGGCGGGCGCCATGGCAGCCGACGCTGGCGGAGCGCCTGATCGAGATGTCGGCACCGCGGCAGATTTCGCGGCGTTGACGGCGGACGCCGCCGATCCGACATCGGCCGTCACGGAAGATGATGTCCAAGCCGAAGAAATTGTTGCACATCCGCAAGGATCGCAGCCCGGCCGAGCACAACTTCATCCATTTTGGAACCGAGTTCGGCTCGAGGATTGACGAGCGATACCCCCGCTGACATCAAGCGGAACGAATCTCGGGGGGAACGATCGGTGGCCTATTTTGTCGCGAAATCAAGTGTAGCGTTCGATATCGATCACATCGATTTGAATTATTACTTGCGCAACCTGATTTCTTCGGACCTTTACGACAATATTAATTACCCCATCCAGGGGCGGACTTTCCAGGACATCGTGTCGGTCATCGCCGGCCCGTCCAACGACCGCCAGGAGATCAATTTCGGCGGCACCGGCATCACCGTCAACAACAATGGCGACGTCACCGGCGGAACCGTCACCGGCATATTGGAATATAGCTATAATATCGGTGACGGCATCTGGTTTCTCGGCGATTTCTCGACGCCGGCCGTGCCGCTTTACCAGGCAGCGCTGACCGCCGGCAACGCCGACGATCTGAGCATCGTCTCGAGCATCCTGAGCGGCGCCGACACGTTCAACATGTCCGCCCTGGCCGATCATGTCATCGGCTATGCCGGCAACGACATCATCAACGGCATGGGCGGCAACGATCGCCTCGAAGGCGGGTCGGGCGACGATACGCTCGACGGCGGGACCGGCAACGACCTGCTGACCGGCGGGACCGGCAACGACAGCTACATCGTCGATTCGGCATCCGACGTCATCGTCGAGAATGCGAACGAGGGCACCGACACGGTGCGATCGAGCGTGACCCATATATTGGCCGCGAATGTCGAGAACCTCACGTTGACGGGGTCGTTCGCGATCGATGGGACCGGCAACGGCCTCGACAATGTGATCGTCGGCAACACCGGCGCCAACAGGCTTTCGGGCGGGCTGGGCAACGACCAGCTTTCGGGCGGCGACGGCAACGACACGCTCGACGGCGGCGCCGGTGCGGACAGCCTCGACGGCGGCGCGGGCAACGACCGGATCATCTACGACGCGGCGGACAGCGCGGCCTCGGTGATCGGCGGCGCCGGCACCGACACGCTCGTCATCAACGGCGGCCCCGTTCCGACGGGATTCAACCTGGCCGCGCAGGGTTTCGAGAGCGCCGAATATAACGAGGCCGACACGCCCGGAAACAACTGGTCGAGCCGGCAGTCGATCTATTCGACCGGCTGGCAGCTGCAGAAGCAGACGACCGTCTATGACGACCAGACGAGCATCGTCACGACCTTCGACGTCAACAACAGCTCGTCGATCGCGTCGGAGCAGATCTATTATACGGCCAATGCCCGGGTGTCGCTGTTCGACCAGCGCTATGACGATGGCACCCGCATCGTCATCGACGTCAACCCGACGGGCGCGCAGCCCTGGGATTCGCAATCGACGCATTATGATGCGCAGGGCCGGGTCGATTATTACGAGACCCGCTACCCCAACGATACGCGCAGCGTCGCCGATATCGACCAGCTGGGCAACCAGCCGTGGACGAGCCAGATCACCTATTATGATTCCGAGGATCGCGTCGATTATTACGACATCAACAACGACAACGGCACCCGCACCGTCGTCGACATCGATCAGAACGGTTTCCAGACCTTCACGTCGAAGCTCACCTATTTCGATACCCAGGGACGCATCGACTTCTACGACATCAACAACGACAACGGCACCCGTACCGTCGTCGACCTCGACCAGGCCGGCAATGAGAGCTTCACGTCGAAACTGACCTATTTCGACACCCAGGGACGCATCGATTTCTACGATATCAACAACGATAACGGCACCCGCACCATCGTCGACCTCGACCAGGCCGGCAACCAGCCCTGGACATCGCAGCTCACCTATTTCGACGCGCAGGGCCGGGTCGATTTCTACGACATCAACAACGACAACGGCCTGCGCGTGATCGTCGATGCCGACCAGGCCGGCAATCAGCCCTGGACGTCGCAGCTCACCTATTTCGACGCGCAGGGCCGGGTCGATTTCTACGACATCAACAACGATAACGGCACCCGTACCGTCGTCGATACCGACCAGGCCGGCACCCAGCCCTGGACGTCGCAGCTCACCTATTACGACACCCAGGGGCGGATCGACTTCTACGACATCAACAACGACAACGGCACGCGGACGATCATCGACATCGACCAGGCCAACACCCAGTCGTGGGAGCAGCATGTCACGCTGTACGCCACGAACGGTTCGGTCCTGCAGGACTATTTCCTGTAACGGCGCGCCGCGCATCGGAAGCGGCTCGGCGATCCGCTTCCGATACCGACCGACGACGTCCCGCCCTGTCCCAGTTTGGTTCGATCCATCGAATTTTTCCCGGTGATCGTAGACAAGCCGTCATTCGGTGCGACATATCGAAATAGAGACGGCCAAAGCAGATCGAATAACCGATTCTCCTTCCGTCCATGTTCGTGGGGAGCGTAGCGGGTGCCAATCGTAAGAGACGAACGCGCGGTATTGCGATCGCCCCCTTTCAGTCTTTCGACCGCCGGATCGCTGGTCATAACAGGGGTGACCGAAGCCGCGGCCTCCAATCGCCCCGCTTTCGTGTCCTTTTCCTTCGAAACCGCAGCATCGATCGAGGCGTCGAAGGGCCAGCTAAATTATGCGCCGTCGCTGCTGAACAGCTTCGTCCCCTTTTCCGAAAGCGAAAAGGATCTCGCCCGCGCGGCTTTCAGCGAGTGGGCCAATGCCAGCGGCCTGACCTTTTTCGAAGTGCCGGCGGGCATGGGCGACGTCGTGCTCGGCAAGTTCGACATCGCGTCGACCGGCAACGCCGCCTATGTCGACGGCAATTTCATTTTCTATTCGACCGCGCTGGCGGGCGACAAGCATATCCTGCTGCACGAGATCGGCCATTTCCTGGGCTTCAAGCATTCGTTCGAGGGGAGCGACGTCCTGGCCGCCGACCTGGACAATTACAGCAGCACGGTGATGTCCTATAACAGCGGTGGCTTTGCCGGGACGACGCTCGGCACGCTCGACCTGGCGGCGGTCACGAAGATCTACGGCGCCGCGGGCACCGACGGCACCCAGGTCGCGAGCTTTTCGTGGGATGCGGCCACGGCGACGCTGACCCAGGTCGGCCTGGCCCAATCGAGCGTGATCAAGGGGATCGGCGGCAACAACATCATCACCGCGGGCCCGAACCGCGATTCGGTGACGATCCTGGAAGGCGGCGGGACCAACCTGATCAACCTCGGCGCGGGCGACGATTATGTGAACATCGTCCGCACGAGCATGATCACCGGATCGAACACGATCAACGGCGGCGACGGCAATGATCTCATCCTGCTTCCCGGCGGGCCGAAATTCTATGTCGACGGCGGCGCCGGCTATGACAGCATCAACTTCAACGCCAACGACTTCTATTCCTCGATGACGTTCAATCTGACGACCGCGGTCGCGCAGGGCAGCTATTTCCGGAATATCGAAAATGTCAGCATCGGCGGTTCGCTGCAGGACGATCGCATCACCGGAATCAGCGGACTGACCTACCAGGCGATCCAGGGCTATTCCGGAAACGACATCCTCGACGCGGGCGGTTCGCGAAGCGGCATCTATGCGGGGTCCGGCAACGACCAGATCACCGGCAGCGATTTCAACGACAGCCTCTTCGGCGACGAGGGCGACGACGTCATCAAGGGCGGTGCCGGGGACGACCTGCTCGATGGCGGCGACGGGGCCGACAATCTCGACGGCGGCGAGGGCGTGGACACGCTGAAGGGCGGCGCGGGCATCGACATTCTGATCGGCGGCGGCGGCAACGACAATCTCGACGGCGGCGTGGGCGACGACGACCTCCAGGGCGGAGCCGGCGACGACATGATCGACGGCGGGACCGGTTCCGACCGCATCGATGGCGGCGCGGGCGACGACCGGATCATCTACGATGCCGCCGACAACGGCGCCAATATCTTCGGCGGGGCCGGCATCGACACGCTGGTCGTCGGGATCGCCACGCCGACCGGTTTCAACCTGGCCGCGCAGGGATTCGAGCGCGCCGAGCAGAAACTGACCGACCCGGGCGGCAACATCTGGGCGACGATGGAGAATATCTACGCCGCCGACTGGCGGCTGCAGCAGCGGACGACGGTCAACGACGACGGGTCGCGCGTCCTCGCCACCTTCGACCTCGCCAACGTCACGCCGAACACGTCGGAGCTGAGCTATTACGACACGCTGGGCCGGCTCGACTTCGTCGACCAGAACAAGGATGACGGCAGCCGGGTGATCGTCGATTTCGATCAGGCCAACACCCAGAGCTTCCGGTCGCAGCTCACCTATTACGATACGCAGGGGCGGATCGATTTCTACGACATCAACAACGACAACGGCACCCGCACCATCGTCGATCTCGACGAGGCCGGCACCAAGCCATGGACGAGCCAGCTCACCTATTTCGACTTTCAGGGCCGGATCGATTTCTACGATATCGCCAACGACGACGGGACGCGCACGGTCATCGATATCGACCAAGGCTTTACCCAGAACTTCGCGACCCAGACCACCTATTACGATGTCCAGGGGCGCATCGACTTCTACGATATCGTGAGCCATATCGGTGCACGGACGATCGTCGATATCGACCAGGCCGACACCCAGCCATGGCGGTCGCAGCTCACTTATTTCGACACCCAGGGCCGGATCGATTTCTACGACATCGTCAGCGACGGCGGCGCACGCACGATCGTCGATATCGACCAGGCCAATACCCAGCCGTGGCGGTCGCAGCTCACCTATTTCGACACCCAGGGACGGGTCGATTTCTACGACATCAATAACGACAACGGCACCCGCACGGTCGTCGATGTCGACCAGGCCGGCAACCAGCCCTGGACGAACCAGTCGACCTATTACGACCTCCAGGGGCGCATCGACTTCTACGACATCAGCAACGACAACGGCACCCGCACGATCATCGACATCGACCAGGCCGATACCCAGCCCTGGTCGCAGCATGTCACGCTATACGCCGCCGACCGGACGACCATACTCCAGGATTATTTCCTCTGACGGTCGCACCGGCCTCTGGAGCATGTCGTGATCACCCGAAGCAGGACATGCTCTAATTGCCCTTGTTTGCTGCATTTTCCGATTCGTCAGATGATTCCACCTGACGTGAAAACGCGCTAGCCTGCCCATCATCCATTTCATATTACGATGCTGAACGGACCATTTTTCGCCTGGCTTCGGGGGGAGCAGATCTTTGACTGTCACGATTACGCAGGGCACGACACCCTATGAGAATGTCTCGACCGTCGAAGGCGCACCGGCCTTAGTTCTGAACGCCGTCAATGCCACATTGGTCAATCATAGCGGCGGGGTCATCCGCTCTAACGAGTCCTATGTGCAGGCCGTGGCGATGTACGCCAGCGGCACCGTCATCAATCAGGCCGGTGGGGTGATCCGTACCGATCCGGAGACCGATTCACCGGACGGTTTCGCGATTACGGGGTCCGCGGGGGCCGACATCGTGCGCAATTTCGGTACGATCATCGGCAGGATCGACACCGGCTCCGGCAACGATCTCGTCGAGCTCGGCGATGGGGCGGTAACGCAGGGCGATATCGATCTGGGCGATGGCGACGATGTGATAAGATTATCCACGGGATCGACGAACACCTATTCGATCCAGGTGACGGGCGGAAACGGCATCGATCGCGCCATCATCGAAGGCACCGGCAGCGGCGTGCTGGCCCATTTCGAGGATTTCGAAATTCTCGAAATCCGCGGCGGCGTGAATTTCGGCTCGATCAGCGGCCTGTCACGGATAGAGATCGGGCGCGACAAGGCGATGCCGACGGTCATTCAGCGGCTGTCGTCGCCGGATGCCGATATCCTGTTCGGCGGTTCGAGCGGTTCGGCCATCCAATATCTGACCATCTACAACCAGTCGCTACTCCATTCGATCATTGGAACCGATAGTGCCGAGTCCGTCAGTGTCGGCCGCGATACGATCATTTTTGGCCAGATCGACCTGAAGGGCGGAAACGACGCGCTGATCATCACGGCGAGCCAATTTCCTAACCCGGAAGCCGATCCGACCCAACCGCCGGCCCTCATGGATGGCGGCGCGGGCGAGGACAAGCTCTTCATCCAGCTGCTCGGCGGCGATACGATCGATGCCGCCGCGATCAGGAATTTCGAACAGGCCTATATTTCCAGCGCGACCATACCCGGCATCACCCGCACTCCCGGTTTGCCGCTGCATGTCAAAAACCTGCGCGACGTCTCGTCGGTCTTCATCAGTTCGTCGGGTTCGAACGCACCGATCAGCATCGAGGGAACCGATCTGCGCGGTGCCCTGGTGCAGATCTCCGACAAGTCCGCGGTGACGCTCGATTCCTCGACCTTCGTCGGCCGCATCACGGGCCCCACCGATGCCGGCCGGCTGGGTGCCACGGCCGGCAATACGACGTTATCGCTCAGCATCACCAGTGCGGCGACGATCGCCGGCGAGGTCAGTCTCGACGTCGGTAACGATTATTTCGACGGCAGCGCCGGGACGGTCGGCGGCACCATATCGGGCTATGCCGGCAACGACACGCTGATCGGCGGCAGCAACAACGACCGGATCGAAGGCGGCTTCGGCAACGATCACCTGGTCGGCAATGGCGGCGACGACGTGCTGCTGGGCGGTGCCGGCGACGACATCCTCGAAGGCGGCGCCGGCGCCGACCTGCTTGACGGCGGCGACGGTGACGACCGCATCTATTATGACGCCGCCGACAACCCCGCCAACATCATCGGCGGCGCGGGTAGCGACACGCTGGTGCTGGTCGACCGCAGCCTCGCCGCCGGCTTCGACGTCGCGGCGCATGGCTTCGAGTTCGTCGAGAGCGTCACCAACGACCTGAGCAACAGCGCGGCCTTTTCCTATTTCAGGAATATCGCCGATGCATCGGGGCGGCAGCTGACGGGCGAGACCTTCTTCGATGATGGTACGCGATCGATGTCGCTGTTCGACCCTTATGAACGGACATCCGATTATCGCTACAAGACGACCTATTATGACGTGCAGGGACGGGTCGATTTCACCGACACCACCGGAGACGACGGCCTGCGGATCGTCGTCGACTACGACCAGGCGGGGACGGCCGATTTTCTTCGGCAGACCACTTATTATGCGCCGAACGGCCGGATCGACTATCATGTGATCATCAAGGACAACACGTCCTCGGTGATCGTCGACAAGGATCAGAACGACGATCAGCCATGGTCATCATATCTGACCTATTATGATCCGATCGGCCGCGTCGATTTCTACGACATCCAGAATGACGACGGCACCCGGGTGATCGTCGACAAGGATCAACTCGGCAACCAGCCCTGGTCGTCGCAATTGACCTATTTCGACACCGCCGGCCGCGTCGATTTCTACGACATCAACAAGGATGACGGCACCCGAGTGATCGTCGATGTCGACCAGGCCGGCGACAAGCCCTGGACCAGCCAGCTCATCTATTTCGACACGGCCGGCCGGGTCGATTTCTACGATATCAACAATGACAACGGCACCCGCACGATCGTCGATGTCGACCAGGCCGGCGACAAGCCCTGGACCAGTCAGCTCACCTATTTCGATACACAGGGGCGCATCGACTTCTACGATATCAACAACGACAACGGCACCCGCTCGATCATCGACATCGACCAGGCCAATACCCAGCCCTGGGAACAGCATGTCACGCTGTACGCCACGAACGGTTCGGTGCTGCAGGACTATTTCCTGTAGGCGGCCGCCTGGCCGATGCGCGCATCGACCAGCCCGAGCCGTCAGGTGATTGAAAATGCTCTAATAAGGCCGCTCGCCATAGACGTTGCCGGCCTCGCGGTAGCGGCAGACGAGGATGTCGCGGCCGCCGCCGCTGGCGATCGCGCAGCCGACCGTGCCGGTGCTGCGCCACATCATCTGCGAATAATGGCCGACCTGCGCCCAGTCGCCGCGGATCGCGATGTCGGGGAAGATGCCGGGTTTGAAATTGCGCTTCTCCGCCGTCCAATAGGATATCATCGTCTCGGGCGCGAAATAGCCGGCGGTGCCCATCCAGAGATTTTCGCCCTGGGCATCGGGTTCGGGGCCCGAGCGATAATGGCGAAACTGGCCGGTCGCCACGAGCTGGCGGGCATAGGCATCGGCATTGCGCGCAAGCGCCGCATCCCAGGCGAGCGGGGCGATGCCGAGCGCCGCGCGTTCGCGGTTGTGCGCGGCGAGCAGCCGGTCGTCGAGATGAGCTCCCGGATCGAGCGCGCCCTGGAGCAGTGGGCCGATGGCGGCGAGCGCCAGCGCGGCGAAGCGGCGCGCGGTCTTTGCGGACATGGGTAAGCAACGATCCCTGAACGGCGGGGAAACCGGCCATCGCATGGCGGGATGAAGATATCGTAAGCCCCGCGCTGCGCTGCGCTACCCGTGGATGGTCTCGCGGCGCTCGAGCATCGCGACGAAGCCGGCGATCTTGCGGGCGCGGGTGTCGGCGCGTTTGACCGCGCCGATGCGGTAGAGGATCGCGTAGCGGTTGGCGCCGGTGAGGGTCGCGAAGAAGGCGGCGGCCGACGGGCTGGCATCGAGCGCGGCCTGGAGATCGGCAGGCACCTCGGCGGTGCTGGCCGGGGCATAAGCGACGTCCCAACGGCCATCGGCCTTCGCCGCGTCGACCTGGGCAAGGCCCGCGGGCCCCATGCGGCCTTCGGCGATCAGCTCGAGTGCGCGGGTGCGGTTGATCTCCGACCATTTGCTGCGGGGCTTGCGCGGGGTGAAGCGGATCAGCCAGGAGGTGTCGTCATAGCGATCGAGCTGGCCGTCGATCCAGCCATGGCACAGCGCGGCGTCGATCGCCTCGGCCTTCGCCAGGCTGGCGATCCCCGAGCCTTTCTTCGCGAGGCGCAGCCACAGGCCGGAGCTGCCGGCGGGCTGCGCGGCGAGCCAGGCGTCGAAGCCGGTGGCGTCGGCGAAGAGATGGATCGGGAGGCCGGCGCGGGTTTCGGTCATCGGCGGATGATGACGCGAAGCGGGGGTGGGCGCCAGAGGGTGGATCCTTCCCTCTCGTCGCCCCAGCGAAGGCTGGGGTCCATGTCTCTTTCCACGGGAAATGACCGCGTGAGGGGAGATAGCCATGGGCCCCAGCCTTCGCTGGGGTGACGTGGTGGTGGAAAGCGGGCGACCTCTCCCATCGTCTCTGCACAGGATCTGCACGACAAGCGCATCGCCGCTCGAAACCGGGCGCGCATCGCCCTGCCCGCGCCGGGCGCATTCCCGGCGGCGAAGGAGACGGGTCATGGCGTCATCGGCAAGGCATATGCGGTCGCGGTTCTGGGGGAAGGTGGCGGGCGCGGGGGCGCTGGTCGCGCTGGGTGACTGGCTGTTCTGGCAGCGCGGCGGGCCAGGGTCGGCGATCGGGGCGTTCGCGCTCGCCTGGACGGTGGTGACCGCGCTGTTCCGCCCGGCGATACTGCGCGACCGGCGCGCGCTGATCGCGCTGGTGGCGGCGACGCTTGCGGCGGGGCTGATGATCGACGATCCGAGCCTGCTCGGGTGGTGCCTGTTCTGGATCGCGCTGACGCTGGCGACGCTGCTGCCGTGCGCGGCGCGGTTCGACGACGCCGCGCGCTGGGCGGTGCGGCTGCTGGTCCATGGCGCCACCAGCCTGGGCATGCCGGTGATCGATATCGGCAAGGTCGGCGGCAGCCGGCGAGCGTCGCGGCGCGTGCCGGTCCGCGGGCTGCTGCCGGTGATCGCGCTGCCGCTGGCGGGGACGTTGCTGTTCATCACCCTGTTCGCCAACGCCAATCCGCTGATCGGCGACGTACTGGGGCGGATCGCCCTGCCCGATCTCGACCTGCCGCGGCTGGTGATCTGGGCGGTGCTGGCGATCCTGGTGTGGGGGAGCCTGCGACCGAGCCGGATGCATATGCGGATCGACGCCGACCCCGATCGGGTCGCATGGGTGCTGCCCGGCACCGGCCCGGCGGCGATCCGGCTGTCGCTGATCCTGTTCAACCTGGTGTTCGCGGTGCAGAACGGGCTCGACATCGCCTTTCTGTGGAGCGGTCAGCCGCTGCCCGGCCATGTCACCCTGGCCGATTATGCGCATCGCGGCGCCTATACGCTGATCGTCACCGCGCTGCTCGCCGGGCTGTTCGTGCTGGTGACGCTGCGCCCGGGCAGCGAGACCGCGCGGGTGCCGGCGATCCGGCGGCTGGTGATGGCGTGGACCGCGCAGAACATCCTGCTGGTCGCGTCGAGCATGTTGCGGACGATCGACTATGTCGGGGCCTATTCGCTGACGGTGCTGCGGATCGCGGCGCTGGCGTGGATGGCGCTGGTCGCGGTCGGGCTGGCGCTGATCTGCTGGCGGCTGATCCGCGGGCGCAGCGGGGCGTGGCTGGTCAACGCCAATGCGGTGGCGCTGCTGGTGGTGCTGGCCGTGGCGACCGCGATCGACCTGGGTTCGGTGGCGGCGAACTGGAACGTGCGTCATGCCCGCGAGGTCGGCGGCGGCGGGCCGGCGATCGACCTGTGCTATCTGTCCCTGCTCGGGCCATCGGCGCTGGTGTCGCTGGCCGAACTGGAGCGGGTGGCGTCCGATCCGGTGTTGCGCGACCGGGTAACCGCGGTGCGCGCGCAGACCCAGCGCCAGATGCTGTGGACGATGGCGCATGGCGGCTGGACGTGGCGCAACGCACGGCGGCTGGACCGGATCGCGGCGATCGGGCGGCTGCGGCAACCGATCGCGCGCAAGGGCTGGTATCGCGATTGCGACGGCGAACTGATCGCACCCGCACCGCCGGTGCCGCCGGTCGAGATCGTAGCACCCCCACAGGTGCCTGCCGCATCGCCCCCGCCCCCTGCCCCGTCGTCGAAGGCCCCATTGACGAAAGGGGATGGGCAATGATCATGTGCCCCATGCCGCGCACCATCCTGATCGCCGACGACGATCCGCACATCCGCCAGCTGCTGGTGTTCGCCTTTGCCAAGGCCGGGCTCGACGCGATCGAGGCGGCCGATGGCGAGGCGGCGATCGAGGCCGCGCGCAAGGCGAAGCCCGACCTGATCATCCTCGACATCAACATGCCGCGGATGGACGGGCTGGAGGTGTGCCGGCGGCTGCGCGCCGAGGGCGACACGCCGATCATGTTCCTGTCGTCGCGCGACGACGAGATCGACCGGGTGCTGGGGATCGAGCTGGGCGGCGACGATTATGTCGTCAAACCTTTCTCCCCGCGCGAGGTGGTGGCGCGGTCGATGGCGATCCTGCGGCGCAGCGCCGGCAAGCCGGTGGCGGTCGAGACCCAGGCCGGGATCGCGCACGGGCTGCTGTCGATCGACGTCGACGGCTGGCGCGCCTGCTGGCGCGGCGAGGAGGTGGTGCTGACCGTCACCGAGTTCGGGATATTGCGGACGCTGGCGGCGATGCCGTCGAAGATCTTCTCGCGCGATGCGATCATCGACCGGCTGCACGGGCCGGGCTTCGCGGTGACCGACCGGACGATCGACAGCCATGTCCGCAACCTGCGCGGCAAGTTCGCAGGCGTCGGCGCGCACGACCTGATCGAGACCCGCGCCGGGATCGGCTATCGGATCGGCGCCTGTAACGGCGCGGCCGTGCCAGGGTGATCCGCGCGCTGAAGGACTGGGCGAAGCGGCACTGGCCGCGGCTGAAGCTGCGGACGATCCTGATCGGGACCCTGTTGTTCGCGGCGGTGCTGCCGGGGATCGGCGCGATCTTCCTGCGGGTCTATGAGAATGTGCTGGTGCGCCAGACCGAGGCCGAGCTGGTCGCGCAGGGCGCGGCACTGGCGGCGACCACCACGGCGATCTGGCCGGGGGCGGTGGCGGATGTCCCCGAACCGGCGGACGCCTTCACCCGCGCGGTCGAGAATGACGATCCTTATGCCCCGGTCGCCGCGACGCCGGCCGACCGGCGCTATCGGCCCGAACCCCCGACGATCGACCTGCGATCGACCCCGATCCTGCCCGAACGGCCGCGCGCGACGGCGGCGGCGGGCGCGCCCGATCCGGCGGCGGCCGAGGTCGCGATCCGGCTGGCGCCGATCCTGGCGAAGACCGCGCGGACCACGCTGGCGGCGATCCAGTTCACCGACGCAGAAGGACGGGTGCTGATCGGCTATGGCCAGGGCGGCAGCTATGCCCGGGTGCCCGAGGTGGCGGCGGCGCTGGCGGGGCGGACCAGCACGGTGCTGCGCCGCAACGGCGATTATCGGCCGCGTTATTCGTTCGAATGGCTGAGCAAGGCGTCGGCGCTGCGCATCCACCATGTCCGGCCGGTGATGGTCGGCGGGCAGGTGGCGGGGGTGCTGATGTTCTCGCGGTCACCGCGGGCGCTGTTCAAGGGGCTGTACCAGGATCTCGACAAGATCCTGATCGGGATCGTGCTGATCTTCTCGCTGCTGACCGTCATCGCGATCCTGCTGTCGCGCGGGATCGGCAAGCCGATCCGCCAGCTGAGCGCGGCGACGCGGGCGGTGGCGGCGGGCGGCGGCGCGATCCCGCCGGTGCCGCCGACCGCGGCGGTCGAGATCCAGGCGCTGTTCGCCGACTTCGCGATCATGGCCGAGGCGATCGGCCGGCGATCGCGCTATCTGCGCGACTTCGCGGCGGCGGTGAGCCACGAGTTCAAGACCCCGCTCGCCGGAATCAGCGGCGCGATCGAGCTGCTGCAGGACCATCATGACAGCATGAGCGAGGCCGAGCGGACCCGCTTCCTCGCCAATATCGCCGCCGATGCCGGGCGGCTGTCGCAGCTCGTCACCCGGCTGCTCGACCTGGCGCGCGCCGACGTCGCCCAGCCCGATCCGGACGCGCGCTGCGACGTCGCGCTGGCGGTGGCGCGGGTGATCGACGCCTGGGCGGGGCGCGACTTCGCGATCGCGGCGAGTGCGACGCCCGGCCTGCCGATGGCGGCAGTGCCCGCGTCGACGATCGAGGCGGCGATGGCGGCGCTGATCGAGAATAGCCGCCAGGCGGGCGCCGGTGCGGTGACGATCGCGATCGACGCCGATGCGGAGCGGGTACGGATCGTCGTCGCCGACGACGGTCCGGGCGTGCCCGTAGCGGACCGCGGGCGCCTGTTCGAACCCTTCTTCACCAGCCGCCGCGCCGAGGGCGGGACGGGGCTGGGATTGCCGATCGTGCGGTCGCTGCTGGGCGCGAGCGGGGGCGAGATCGGGTTGGTCGAGGGGGAGCGCGGGGCGGTGTTCGAGGTGCGGGTGCCGCGCGGGTAGATGCGCTGTTACGGAGATTATGGATGTCCGCATTATCGATCGGGGCCAAGGGTTGCGCCTCAGACATCGGATCTTACCAGATTTGAATCGAATTTTCTCTCGACTGGGCTGCCGGCATGAGAGACTGCACGATAACCATAAGCAGGCGAATGATGTTCAAAGCTACCGCATTGTCGCTTCTTCTCGCAGCAATACCGCTGCTATCGTCCGCTACGCAGGGTGCAGGCAGCGATCTCGGCACGTTCACCATCGGCGAAAACGGACGAGTTTTGGACGGCGACACACTCCTATGGCACGGGGAGGTGTTCAAAATTGCTGGAATAGACGCGCCGGAGCTCGGGCCGTGGGCGAAGTGCTGGGCAGAGGCGGCCTTGGCTGGGCATGCGAAGACCTATGTGGAAACCGAACTCTCAAATGGCGCATGGCATATGGTGCAAGAAGCCAGAGGTCCGGATGGGACGAAGCGGGCGCGGGTCGTTCGAGCGGACGGCGAGGATTTATCTGATCTCATGGTAGTCGGTGGCTACGCCGCTGATGTACCGGATCACTGGAACTGGTGTGGCGCGAACGCCAATCTTCACGCCGCCGACGAAGATGAACCAACGCCCCTCGGCCCCAGCCTATGGTGGCCAACAGGCAATATGTACGATCCGCGAGCGGCCGACTGAACTCAACAAATATTATCATGGAGTTATGGGAGTCGCGATCCTTGCGGCGCTCGACATCGCCCCCGACGGCAAATGGCGACCGAAGCACTCCGCCGAAAATCAGACATAGCATTCACCCAGCGACGCTTAGCGGACAATCGATCGTGCGGAACCCCCATCTAAAGGGTCCCAAGCCCTTGCTCGATCGGCGGCAGCGCCGCTACCGCAGGCCGGGCATACCAATAACCCTGATGATAGCGCACACCCAGATCGGCTAGACATAGCGCCTCGTCCGGGGTTTCGATGCCCTCGGCGATCAGCAGCGTGTCGAGTTCGGCGCACAGCCCGACCAGCGCGCGCACGATCGCGCGGCGGCGCGGGTCGCGGTCGATGCCGCGGACGAGGCCCATGTCGAGTTTGATCTGGTCGGGCGCAAAGCGAGCGAAGCGGTCGAGCCCCGAATGGCCGGCGCCGAAATCGTCGATCGCGACCGCGAAGCCGATCCGTTTGTAGGTATCGACGATCGCGGCGACATGTTCGGGGGTGTCCATCGCCTCATTCTCGGTGAATTCGAAGATCAGCCGGTCGACCGGCATCGCCGCCGCCTGGGCGGTGCGCAGGGTGAGCTGGATACAGGCCATCGGCGAATAGACCGCGTTGGGCAGGAAATTGATCGACAGGCGGGCGTCGGTGTCGAGCAGCCCCGCGGCCAGCGCCCCCTCGATCGCGCGAACCCGGCAGGCCTGATCGAAGGCGTAGCGATTTTCGGCGGTCACCTGCGACAGCACGCTGGCCGCGCCGGCGCCGTCGGGCCCGCGCACCAGCGCTTCATAGGCGAAGGGCCGGCCGGTGCGCGTGTCGACGATCGGCTGGAACGCCATCGTGAAGTCGGGGGTGGCTTCGGCGCCGTCGCGGCAGCCGGAACAGGCGGGTTGCGATTGCATGGCGGGCCATTCCCTTTTCGACCGGCGGCTGTCAACGCGGCGGTGCGGCGTTGGTGCCATGGTCGCGCAGCGGCGGTGGGTGTCGAAGGCTGATCAGCCCAGCGACAGGCACGCCACCTCGATCATCGCCAGCCCGAGCAGCCCGACCGCCATCTGCGGCGGGCGCAGCCGCGCGAAGTGGCGCGGCGCCTCGCCGCGCAGCGCGGCGGCGCGGTCGAGGATGGCGACCGCGGCATAAGCGACGATCAGCAGCAGCACGCCAAGGATCGGCGCCAGCAGGAACAAGGGCAGCGCGAACATGCCGATCGCGAACAGGAAGAAGGTGCCGGTCAGCGCGCCGGGACGCGGGTGATCGGCGATCGCGAAGCCATAGCCGCGGCGGACCCCGGCGATGAAGATCAGGATCCCGCTCGCCCAGCCGGTGCCGCCGACGATCGCGACGGAGCGCAGCGGATCGGCGACGACCAGCGCGGCGATGCCGGCGGCGAGGATCGGCAGCATAGGGCCGAAGCCGAAGATCATGCTGAGCAGCGGGATGGCGGCGGGATCCCTGGCCGGCCGGTCGACCGGAGCCTGGCCGGGAGCGGGATCGCCCCTGCCCCATGGGCCGCCTTCGGTTTCGGTGCCCCCCAGCATCGGATCAGGCGCCGAGGAAGAGATGGGCGATGGCGAGGGGGAGCGCGTCGCCCCGCACATCGTCGCGGGCGCCGTCGAAGGCCAGCTTCACAGGCGATGGCGGTTCATGAGGCACCAGCCATGGGCCCCAGCCTTCGCTGGGGCGACGGGATTGGAGAGCAAGGTCGCGCTCCCCGTTCATCGGATCAGCCGACGACCTTGGCGGGTTTCATCTGGCCGTCGGCGTCGACCGGATCGTCGCCGGTGACCGCTTCCCAGCCCTTGCGGATGCCGTACTGGACCGCCCAGCCGAGCGCATAGGTGAGCAGCAGCGGCGCGACGATCTTGATCGTGCTTTCGGCGACGGTGCCGACGATCGCGCCCTTGATGCCGCTGTCGCCGTCCTGGCGATCGATGGCGGCGCCGATCAGCGCGCCGAGCAGATTGGCCATGTGAAATCTCCCTTTCGTTGCCCAAGCGAACCGATCGGGCGATTGTTCCCGCACCTGCGAAGGGTGCGCAAATTTCACTCGGCGGCGCCGCTTTCGGTCAAGGCCGCAAGCGTGGCGACCGCCTGCGCCAGCCGCGCGCGATCGGTCGCGTAGCGCCAGAAGCGGCCATCCTTCTCGACGATCAGCAGCCCGGTCTTGCGCAGCACCTTGAGATGTTCGGAGACGGTGGCGAGCGACAGGCTGGAGCGCGCGGCGAGCGTGCCCGCCGCCTGGGGTTCGTCGAGACAGGCGCGGACGAAGCCGCGGCGCTCATGATGCGAGAGCGCGCGCAGCAGTTCGTCGAGATCGGCGGGGTCGGCCGGCAATGGCATAAGGCCGGTGCGATCAGGCCTGGATCAGCGTCACCTGGTTGCCGGCGGGATCGACCACGGTCGCCTTGCGGACCCAGCCATTGTCGACCACCGGCATCGCGACGCTGCCGCCGCCCGACGCCGCCGCGGCGACCGCGGCGTCGATGTCGGCGACGACGATGCCGATCGCGAGTTCGGCCGCCTCGGCCTCGACGATCGCGCCGTCGACGGCGCCGTCGGGGGTGCGGACCAGCGTATAGCCCGGCCCCTTGGTATCGAAGCCCCAGCCGAACACCGCGCCGTAAAAGACCTGGAGCGCCGCGGCATCGGGCCCCTTCACCTCGAAATGACCGAGCCCATTGACGATATGCTGCGCCATGCGAGTCCTCCCTGGAGAAGGCCGCATGATATTTCGGGATATGACGAAACGTCAAGCGCCGATGGCAAGTCCGGCATACCAGTCGGCATAGAGCGAGGTGCGGACCATGTGGCGGCCTAGATCGGGGGCGCCGTCGTTCCACCACACGGCGCCGCGTTCGCCGAGGCCGCGCTTGGCCTGGTCGACGCGCAGCCGCGCGGCGACGATCGCAGGCCCGTCCATCGCCCGCTTCGCCGCCGCGACCGCGCGGCGCGCGTTCATCAGATCGGCGACGAGCGCGGCGTGGCGATCGGCGCCGAGGGTCGGATCGGACATCCGCCACAACCGCCCGCGAACGACGAAATAGCGGCCATCGGGGGTGACGGGAAATTCGGCGCCGATCATGGCCGGCGCGGGATGGGCGGCGGCGTCAGGCAAAGTTGCCATCGAAGGGCTCGCCCTTCTCCTCGATATTTTTCACAGCTTCCTCGGGCGGGATCGGATCGGGAAGCAATTCGGGGATGTCGTCTTCTTGCGCGTCGGGGGTGCGGGGCGGGGTCATGATGCGGTCTCCTCAAAGAGGGGGAACGCATGAGGGGACGGATGGTGGCGGGGTTTCGTGAGGGGCGGGTTTGGGGGCGGAGGCGCCTAAAAACAAAGAGGCCCGCCAAGTGTGCTTTCCCGAGGGGAAGAGGCCTGATGAGCGCAATTGTAGGTAGGATATCGGGAAGGCTTCGCCGTCACAAGGACGGACAAGGCGATGTTTGACGTTGCGATAGGCCGGCAGAGCCCGTTCCGAACCCGATAAGGGCACGTACTGAATTCCCGTTCTGACATTGGCAGTGTTGTTATGTCAGAAACTCGGGCCTTTCTGACATAACAACGAGGCGGAAGCGAGCGAGACCATTCAGAGCCTGAACGGATTTCGACTTTCGCATGCTGTCTCCCCCGATGGTGGCGGTGCCGGACGATAGCCGTACAGACGAAAATGTCGAAGCCGTCTGTATGGGGTGCGGCGGGCGTGTCTCGATAACCGGCCTGACCGCCTACCGCGGCGCGTCTGCAGCCGGGTTCGCGTTTTCTCCATGCGCTCCGCCTGCCGCGTGCCCTCACCCTTCCGCCGCTGTGCGGTTCCCTCCCTCTCCCCAAAAGGGAGAGGGATTTTGCGAGTCTGGTTGGACTGAGGCGCGAGGCTCTTCGGTCCGGCCTGCCGCGTGCCGATGGAGATGCCGCGGGATTGCCGGGTGGGTGCCGGGGCAGATGCAGCGGCGATGCAAGGGACAGGGAGAGTCTTAGAATCAAACAATCAACCGATTCACTCACGATTCGCCGCGGGCGCGGGCTGAAATGGCCGGTGGGCGCTGGCGCGGATTGGCGCTGCGCTTGGCTGGATTTCGATTTTGGGCGGGTCGAGGGGCGTCGGACCGATGTGGCACGGGGCGTCTCGACGATGCTCGCCGCGAACGGATCGAGGCGGGTGCGAGGGTCGGCGCCTGCGGGGCGGTTGGGCGGTGACGGCCGGGCGGTCTAATGTCTCCATCGTCATCGGGACCGCGACCGGACCCGGCGTCGCGGCGCGGCGTGCGGGTGCGCGCCGGGCGCCCGGCACAGCAGGGAGGTCAGGGCTATGGCGGACAGTTTCGGGCTTTTGGGCGACAGCGTCTCGAGCCCCGCACGGCGAGCGGTGGCGGTGGTGCCGCATGACAGCAACCGGCTGAGCGATGCGCCCAAGGCGCTCTATGTCGGGACCGGGGGGAATATCACCCTGCAGGCGGTCGACGACGATGCCGACATCCTGTGGAAGAATGTGCCGGCGGGGGCGGTGCTGCCGGTCCGGGCGGAGCTGATCAAGGCGACCGGCACGACCGCCGGCGATATCTTGGCGCTGTATTGATGGGGGACGTTGCGATCGGTTTCGCTCTTGCCTTGGGCGGCCCCGGCCTCCGCCGGGGCGACGATCTGGGCGACCTTCCATGACCCGGTGCGGGGTGATCGGGCTGGGGGTGTCGATACCCGCTGTCGCGACGCGCGGCGGGCGCGGGTTCGCGCCGGGGGATCTGGGGGCGGCGCTGCTGGCGCTGTGGGATGCCGAGCGGACCGACCGGCTGAGCCTGGCCGGCGCCAATGTGTCGGCGTGGACCGACCTGGTCGGCGGCTATGCGCCGGCGCAGGCGGTGTCGGGGTCGAAACCGCTCTGGTCGGCGACCAGCTTCAACGGCCGGCCGGGGGTGACCTTCGACGGGACCGACGACGAACTGACGCTGACCGGATCGCCGCTGCCGACCGGCGCGGCGGCGGGCGAGATCTGGATGCTGTGCGACCAGATCGCGCCGGCGGCGGACGGGCTGGCACGCTGCCTGTTCGGCTATGGCGGCGGCACCGCCAATGCGCGGCGGATCTTTCGCAACATCGTTACGTCGTCCAACCGCGCCGGCGTGATCACCGGCAACGGCAGCGCGGCGACCACGACCAACGGCAGCGCCGATTTTTCGGGCCGGCATGTGGTGCGCGCGGTGATCGACGGCGCCGCCCAGGCGATCAGCCTCGACGAGGGCGCGGCGACCAGTGCGGCGATCGTTCCCGCCACCAACACCGACCGGCTGCGGATCGGCGCCAATGTCAGCGCGAGCGCGAGCCAGTTCGGATCGGCGTGCATCAGCCTGATCGCGGTCACCACCCTGCTGAACCCCGACCAGGCGAGCCAGTTCGCCCGCTATCTGAAAAACCGTGGAGCCATCGCCTGATGTCGCTGATCATCCTGTTTCCGGCCGGCAAGGACGCCGCCGCCGACGCCTATCTGGATTTCTGCAACGCGCATAATCCCGATCCCACCCCGGGGGCGATCTGGTATCTGCCCGACCGGATCGACGCCCATGGCCAGCGCGCGGTCGGCTATCTGGGCCCGGGCGGGCAGTGGAATGGCGGCGACTGGCCCGAGCCCGACGGCGGCGTCGCGGCGCGCGCCGACGGGGTGGTGACGGCAACGGTCGAATGGCCGGTCGACCCCTGATCCTCCAACCCTACGACTTTGGTCGAAATTTCCCGGGAAAGCGCCGAAAGTTACGCTTGTTTACGCCATGTTAATACGGTTTTCGCCTAATGCCTCCGTCAGAGAAATGAGAGCGTGGAAGGTTTCACGCAAAGCTTTGCGAAGAGGTCGAGATGAAGGCGGTTGTTCGGCGTTGGTTTGGTGATGTGGATGCCTTCGAAGGGACCGAGCTGCCGCGTGCGGGGCAGATGATGACGCTGTCGAGCGGCGCGCGGATGCTGGTCGAGCGTTGCGATTTCGACGGGGCGCAGCGGGTGATCCTGGTGCGGCCGCCGCTGGGTGCATCGGCTTATTGACCCCAGAGCCGCTCAGGGTTTCTACGGATTCGTCAAAAAATGTGACATTTCCGCGAAACCTTCGGCCGATATCGACGTTTTCAGGGTCGATAACAAAGCGACGGTCGAGAGGATTTCCCATGAAGGCAGTGGTGCGCAGGTGGTTCGGTGATGTCGAGACGTTCGAAGGCCAGGAGTTGCCGCATGTCGGCGACACGCTGACCCTGGCGAGCGGCGACCGGACGCTGGTCGAGCGCTGCGAATATCGGGGCAAGTCGCCGGTGATCTTCGTGCGGCTGGCGCCGCCGCCGGCACCGTTGCCGCAACTGGCGTTCTGACGCCGGGCCGACATAGGCGATCGTGACGAAGAGGGCGGCCTGCGGGTCGCCCTTTTGCGTTTGGGGGTTACCGACATTCCGTCTTGCCAGCACAGGCTGGCATCCATGGCTCTCGCCCCGCGCGGTGCGGTTGAGCCCTGTGGCGCATACACAGACCTCTGCTTTCGACGATCGAGACATGGGTCCCAGCCTGCGCTGGGACGACGGAATATGGGGAACGGGTTCGACTGACGGGCCGGCCGATAGTCCCCCGATATCGGCATATCGCGCCGTCATGCGATCAGGTTGGACCAGGCTTCGCCCAATCGCCTCGCCGCGGCCCCCTGCCCCCGCGATGATGGCGGCATGCAATCCCCCCACAGCAGCAGCGGCACGCGATGCCCGAGGTGAGCGCGAGCCGTTATGTCGTGACCTGCGGCTGGGACGACGTGCCGCATCTCGACGAGTCGACCAAAAGCGAGATGCTCGCGTCGATCCCGCCGCATCTGCGCGATGCGCGCAGCAAGGGGATACCGTCGCTGGGATCGGGGGCGATCTATCCGATCGGCGAGAGCGAGCTGAAGGTCGCGCCGTTCGCGCTGCCCGATCATTGGCCGCGCGGTTTCGCGATCGACGTCGGCTGGAAGCGGACCGCGGCGATCTTCGGCGCGCATGACCGCGAGACCGACACCGTCTTCCTCTATGCCGAACATTATCTCGCCGAGGCGCCGCCGTCGGTCCATGCCGCGGCGATCCGCGCACGCGGGACCTGGCTGCCCGGGGTGATCGACCCCGCCGCGCAGGGGCGCGCGCAAAGCGACGGCCATCAGCTGATCCACGATTATCGCGCACTGGGGCTCGACCTGGAGCCGGCGGTGAACAGCGTCGAGGCGGGGATGTTGAACGTCTGGGAACGGATGATGACCGGGCGATTGAAGATTTTTTCGACCTGCCAGAACTGGTGGGCGGAGTATCGGCTGTATCGCCGGGACGAGAGCGGGCGGATCGTGAAAGTGTTCAAGAAGGTCGCCAAGGTGGTGAAGAAGGTCGCCCCCTATGCGCTGGCGATCGGCGCGGTGGTGCTGACCGGCGGCGCGGCGCTGGGCGCGTTGCCCGCGGTCGGGACGATGGTCGCGTCGCTGGGCCTGCCCACCGCGCTGACCGGCGCGCTGACCGGGGCGATATCGGGCGCGGGGATCAGCGGCGCGCTGGGCCTGGCGACCGGCGGGCTGAAGGGGCTGAAAAAAGGCGCGCTGATCGGCGGCCTGACCGGCGGCGCGCTGGGGGCGATGGGCGGCGGGCTCAACGTCGGCAAGGGCACGCTGAGCGCGGCCCCAGTTAACGGACTTGGGCCCAGCAGCGCTGCGCAGGCGGTCAACACCGCATCGGCGCTGCCGAACGGCGTCGGGGCGGCGCAGGCCGGGGCGATTCAGGAGATCACGGCAGCGACGATGCCGGCCGTCGCCAGCGCGGCACCTGCGGCCACGTCGGCGGGCGGCGGTGGCTTCCTGGCGAAGCTCGGCACCTTCGCGGTCGACAATCCCGCGATCACCGCCAGCCTGATCGGCACGGTCGGCACGGGGGTGATCTCGCGCGCGGAGGCCGGCGACAAACGCAAGGCCGCCGCCCGGGTCACCGACAGCTATGACGGCATATCCTATCCGGTGTTCGGCAATCCGGCCGGATCCTATTATTATGACAGCGCCGCCAAGCGCCTGCTGCGGGGGGCCTGATCATGGCCGGTATCGGACAGGCCATGGCCCCGATCGGCGCCGCCGATCGAAGCACCGCACGGGCGCTCGGCGGCGCCCAGACCGCCGGGCAGGCGCCCGGCGCCACCTTCCAGACCGCCGGGCAGGTGCCCGGCGCCGCCTTCCAGATCGCCGGGCAGGCGCCCGGCGCAGGCGGCAGGCATGCCGACGACACCCCGAACGTGTCGCCGGAGGAACAGGCGCAATATGACGCGTTCGTCGGCAATGGCCGGCGGCTGGTCTATGACGATCGCAGCCCGAACGGGGTCGATCCCGACATATTGGCGTCGCTGCGCGCGACCGACGATCCGGTCCAGGATCTGGCCGTCACCGCGGCTTCGCTGGTCACCGGCCTGATCGAAAACGCCGCCGCCGCCGGCCGGCGGATCGATCCCGACATCGCTTATCATGGCGGGGTCGAGCTGCTCGAGGATCTCGCCGACCTCGCCGACGCCGCGCGCATCCATGATTTCGGCGAGAAAGAGCTCGAGGCGGCGATGTACCGGGCGATGGACATCGTGCTGAAGAACAACCCCGGGGCGATGGTCGACCAGGCCGGGGCCGAGCAGCAGTTCGGTGCGCTGATCCGCGAGGACCAGGCCGGTACGCTCGCCCGGTCGATGCCGGCACTGACGACGGCGATCGGGAGACGAGGGCGGTGAACGCCCTGACCGGAGCCATCGACGACGCGATCAGGGGCGTGGGCGGCTGGATGGCGGCGCTGGGCCTGATCGACCCGGTCGGGGGCGACCGCTCCGCCGCGTCGCCGCCGCGTCCAGCCGCGCAGACCGGCAGCCCGAATCCCGCGCGGTCGAACGCGGGCCGCCGCGCGACCGCGGATCGCCCTGCCCTCAGACAGGACAGGCCCGCGTGGGGACTCGATGCCGAGGCATATGCGGCGACGCTGCGGCGCGTGGCCGGCCCGTCGGCCCGCGAGACGATCGCCGCCTTCGCCGCGATGAGCCCCGCCGAGCGCAAGCGCGCCGGGCGCGAGCTCGACCGGCTGATCGCCGCATCGACACCGGCCGAGGACAGCTGGCCCGACATCGGCCGCAAGCTTGTCGACCGGGCCGGACCGATGGTCAGGCAGACGATCGGCGGCGCCCTCCAGGCGCTTGTCGAAAATAGCGACGGCACCGATCCGGAAATGCCGCTGTCCAGTTCGGAACGCGAGGCGATGCGCGCCGAACATGCCGCCGCGGTCGAGGCGGCGCGCCGGCGCGGCGACCTGCCGGGGCAGAAAATGTATCGCGCGGCGACCCGCGAGATCGAGGCCAATCCCTATCATTTCGGCGACAGCGCCACCAAGAAATATGCCGCGATGATCGCCGAAGGCGGGATCCAGGCGCTGCCGGCGCTGGCGGTGAGCATCGCCACCCGCAACCCGATGATCGGCGCGGCGATGGTCACGGGGCAGACCGGCGGCCGCCAATATGGCGACAGCCGCGAACGCGGGCGCACCACCGGCCAGAGCCTCGTCGATGCCGGTGTGATCGGCGCGATCGACGGCCTGCCGCAGACGCTGCCGCTCGGCGTGGTGCTGAAGCCCGGCGGGACGTTGCTGGGGCGCACGCTCGGGACGATCGGCGCGGACAGCGCCCAGAACATGGTCAGTCAGGGACTGCAGACCGCCTATACCGCCGCCGCCATCGACCCGAGCATCACGCTGAACGAAGCGCTCGAGCAGATCCGCGATGCCGGGATCGTCGGTGCCTTCACCGGCGCCGGCACCGCGGGGATCGAGGCCCCCTTCCACCGCGCCGTGCCCGCCACACGCACGCCGACGCCGCCGAGGCCGGACCCGATCGAACCGCCCCCGGAACCGGCGATGGCGCGAACCACGGCGGACACGCCACCGACCCCGCTCCCCCCGCCGCCGCATCCCGATGCCGGCGGCAATGCCGGGACCGGCGGCAAGCCCGACCGGAGCAGTGCACGAACGGCGATCACCAGGGTGCTGGAGGCCGCATCGGCCGTCGGCAACCGCCATGCGCTGGCGCCGCTGGGCGCGGTCGGCGACCGGCTGGCCGCCGAAGCATCGCGCCACGGCATCGACCTCGCCGGCTTCGACCATGTCATCGACAGTTCGACGGTCCGGCATGTGCGCAAGCATCACGGCGATCCCGCCCGCGAAAGTGCGCGCGGGCGGATCGCGGTGACCGACACCGATTTCGCCGCGCTCCCCGATGTCGTGACCGTGCCCGACTCCCGGATATTCGGCCCGCGAAGCAAGCTGGGCCGCGACCAGGTGGTTTCGCTCAAGCGCATGCCCGACCAGTCGACGCTGGTCGTCGAGGAGGTGCGCAACGACCGCGGTCGTCTCGCGGTGGTTTCGATCAGGAAATATCCCCCGGCGACGAATGCCGACAGCGTCGCATCGCCCCTCGATTCCAACGCCCGGAGCAGCCGGGAGGATGGCGCTCGCACAGTCGACGCGCGCGCGGATGGAAACGTGGCCGCCCCGGACGCGACGACGATGTCGCGCGCACCGGCCGACACGAATAGCGTCGGTGCCGGTGATCCGCCGATGGCCCCGCCGGGCGAACCGGTGACGCCGGCGCGCCCGGCGCGATCCGCCGCCGATGCGCGCAAGGCGGCGCGTGGCTATATCGGCCGCGGGCTGATCAACGCCGAAACCGGCCTGCGTGCGACGATATCCGGCAAGACCGTCGACAAGATGCTCGGCGGCGAAGCGGCGGGCCTGCCGACCTCGGGCATCGACCGGTCGCTGGCGGTGGCCAATCTCGACACGCTGTTCCCGGCGGCCCGCGAATATGGCGTCGCGCCCGATGCTCCGGGAGAACCGACCATCGGGGCGGGCCGCCGTTTCCAGGCGGCGATGGCGACACCCGACGGGCGGACGCTGCAGGTGCGGATGCTGGTCCGGCCGACCACCGCAGCCGCCAACCCGCCTCATACCGTCGAAATCGAACATGTCGCGGAGGCGGAGCCTTCTTCGATGTTCTTGCGGTCAGGGGCGGAGGCGGCCGCCCACGGCGGAGGCGACGGCCTCTCCGACAGCGGGGTCGATGCGGAAAGCGATTCCGGTGCAGCGGCGCCCCGTCCCGATCGGAGCAATGCGCAAACGGCCCCCGCCCTCCTGCCCGGCGAGGGGCGCGCGGGGGTCCATCGCGATCTTCGCAGGGCGGGCGTGGCAGGAGACAATATCACCCCGCACCATATTCCGTCGGCAAACCGCATGGCGCGGGACGGCGTTCGTGGGAACGACGCCATATCGATCAATATGGAACATCCGACCGACCGGCCCGGCGGCCGCCATCGCGCCACATTTACCTATGGAACGCAGGCTGATATCGACATGCCGGCACGCGAGGCCCTGATGGCGGGCGTGCTCGACGCCCAACGTATCTACAGGAAAGAGGGCCTCTATACGCCAGCCATAAGTTCCGGCCTTCGCGAACTGATCAAGCTCAACCTCCGCCATCACCATCATGTCTTTCGGAAGCCGTCGAAATGACCCCATATGATCAAGCGCTGTCCAATATCATCGACATCATCGCCGCCGACGATGCCAATCCGGTCAGGATCGATCGCGAGATCGAAACGATCAGGCAATATCCATCGGCCAATATGGCATATGATCTTCTTTCGACCTTGTCGGACGACGTCATGTCCGATGCCGGATTATTTTCGATCATCCATGCGGCGGAAGCTTTCGATCGCGCGGATTATGTACGATCCTTGCTGCTCGCATGCCCGCTCATTTCGATCACGGCTCCGGATATCGCGTCGATCGTGCTGGTTCGAACCTTGAATCACGAGGCGACCCGTCATGAACTGGTTTCGCAATTGCGCAGCGCGGCTTTCCCGATCAGGCGATCCATCATCCGGATGTGCGACCTGATCACCGACGCCGATCCCGCCTTCCTGAGCAAGACCACCGCCGTCACCTTCGCCGCCAGTTTCGGCTAGAGTGATTTCGAGGCAGATAGAATATCTGCCGGCTCGGAAATCACGGCAAACAAAGATAATTTAGAGTGTTCTGATCAATATCACCAGGGCGCACTCCAGAGCGGAGACCGAGCCGCACGTTCACGACGATATGACGGACGATCTCGCAGATCCCGACGCATCCTAGATCGCGTGTGAAGGCGTGCCGAAGTCCCGTCCGTCCTGTTCGCCTGCAGAGAGGATGGTGCATGAACCGGGGCGAGAACTGAATTCGCCGCGGATCGGCTTCGGCGGCGATCGTCGACCTTTCGCGACAAATGGCGGATGAACGCCGGATGCAGGACCGGCGCCCCGGCCGCCCGCGAGAGATCGGACGATGCCCGTCCGACAAACCGCGTCGCCGATGCCGGCGCAACCACGATCAGATCAGGGGGATGGGGAATGAGCGATATGCCGATGCCGTTGGAACCGGCCTTCCAGAATGGACGCAAAGCGACGAAGACGTTCGCGCACCATCGGACGGCGACGGGCACGGCAGCGTCGAGCCGGGCAATCCGTCCCGGTCGTCACTGATGTGGTGGAATGAAGGGGGCAACGGAGCCCTCAAGGGGCCAGGGCAACTGATGGCCGATCTCGGTCTGTCCGATCTCGGCCTAGCCGATCCGCTCGCGCCGATGCTGCCCAGCAGCATGCAGGATGCCAATGCGAAGAAGCAAGCGGCGATAGCGAAGCTGGAGGCCGCCGCCGCGAAGCCGCGAGCCACGACGGCACCGGCAGGTAGGGCCAACGCCACTCCCAAGGCGATCGATCACAAGCTCGTCCCACGCCCGATCAAATATGGAGCTGTTGCAGGCACCGCGCCCACCGACAGTTGGTCGGACATCGGGCGGACATTTGGCCGGCACATATTGCCCAGCCTCAAGGAAAGCCTCGGCGACATGATCCAGTCGATCGCCGAGACCGGCGATACCGCCAACATCGAGATGCCGCTAACCGTCGCGGAATGGGACGCGCGCAGCGAAGCGCGATCGCTGAACGCCACCGCCCGGGCGCGAGGCACTCTGCCCGGACAGCGCATGGTACGCGAAGCACGCCGCGAGACCGCCGCCACCCCCTATCATGTGGGCAACAGCACGGCGAAACGCTATGCGACGATGATCGCCGAAAGCGGCCTGAAAATGGCCCCCGCGCTGATCGCCGGCGTCGTCACACGCAACCCGTCCGTCACCGCCGCAATGTCTGCCGGGCAGATCGGCAGCCACCAATATGTAGAAAGCCGGGAAAGCGGCCGTGATCCCGCGCTGAGTCTGGCCGACGCGGCGTTCATGGGCACGGTCGGCGGTCTTTCGGAAAAAATTCCGCTGGGCATGCTGATGAAACCCGGCGGACGCTTCTTCGCGCGCACCCTCAAGACAATGGCCGCCGAGGGCACGCAGGAGATGGTCAGCCAGATCATCGAAACCGGCTATGCCAGCGGCATCCTCGACGAGAAGATGAGCTGGGGGCAAGCACTCCGCCGGATTCTCGATGCCGGCATCGTCGGCACCGTTCTGGGCGCGGGCATGAGCGTGGCCGAGGCGCCGTTCCATCGGACGAACGCGGATGATGTCGCAACTCGGCCCGCCCCCCATAAAACACCATTCGACGGTGCACTAACACTGCATGACGATCCGGTCCCGGGCGATGAGTCCGTACCTCGCGAGCAGCCAGTCAAGCCCCCGGCCACCGACATTCTGGGTGGCTCGACCCGGCCGAACGATCCGTCGGACGAACATGTCGTGGCGCACGATCCACAACGACCGCCGCCCGGTCGCGCACTCCGCCCCGCGCCACCGGCGGGAGCAACCGTCACGCCGTCGCGGATCGCTCGATCCTTCGCCGACGCCCGCAAGGCGGCGCGTGCGTTCGTCGGTCGCGGGCTGGTGAACGGCGAAACCGGACTGCGAGCCACCGTGTCGAACAAAACGATCAACAAGATGCTGAGCGGCAAAGCTGTCGGTAAATCGACCTCGGGCGTCGACCAGTCGCTAGCCGTCGCCAATCTCGACGCATTATTCCCGGTGGCACGCGAATATGGTTCCGCGCCCGATGTGCGGGGAGAACCAACCATCAAAGCGATCCGTCGCTTTCAGGCGGCGATGGCAACGCGCGACGGACGGACGCTGCAGGTCCTGATGCTGGTCAAGGAGACCACGGCCGCCGATGCGCCGAACCCGCTCTACACCGTCGAGGTCCAGCATGTGGCGGAGGTGGAGCCCTCTTCGGTGTCCTTCCAGTCAGGGACGTCCACACCCGGATGAAACCGGCATGTGGCCCCCGAGGGCTCCGTCTCCCTTATAGACGGTGCGGGGCCGGCCGCCAATGGCGAAGCGGGCCACCGCGCCCTTGTGCTGGATCGAACCGATCGGGCACTCCCAGCCGGCCGGGACCAGCCGCAGCACCGAATGCAGCAGCGCAACGCGATAGCGGCGCGCACGAACGGAGAGACGCCCGGGCAGGACATCGACCGGCACGAGGCGCCTGGGGGCATCCCGTCCCTCCCGAGCCCGGGCCCCATCGCCGGCAGCGCGGACCGCGCCGCGGGCAGCAGACCGACGGGCGGCCCCGGGAAGGTGCCCACTCCCGATGCCGGACAGTTCGGTACCGAAACCGATCCCGGTCCGGACGCGCAACGCGCCGGCAGCGATGGCGATCGGCAGCCCGGCGCCAGAGGCGTCTATTTTTTCGACCAGGCGGTGCTTCCCTATATCGACCGCCCGAACGCGACGCTGGGGCTCGCCGACCAGCCGCATTTCTTCATGCCGGCGGAGGATTCGGCGGTCGTCACCGACGCCGCCAGCGCCTATCGGCATACCGGCGGCGCCCCGTCTCTCGAACGCGCCTATGTCGGCGGCAAGGATATTTTCGGGGTCGAATTCCCGCTCGACCCATTCCATCCGCGCCTGCCGACGGCGGACGATACCACGCTTGAGCATTTTCTGGAGGGCGGCCACACTGCGTTGAAGCTCGCGGGCGGCCACGGCTATCTGGTCAACCCCACGCGTGAAGCCGTCATACAGGGAGGATCGCCGATGCCGGCAGGATCGACATTGTTCAAGGTCGGCCCGAACGGAACCCGCGTTCCGATAAGGGGATGGTGACGATGATGGCGGACGGCACGCCGACACCATGCGCCTATTGTGCGGTCGGCTATCATGCCCCGTTCGAGCGTTTCGAACGGGTCGCGACGATCGCGGACGGGCCGGCCTTCCTCAACCGCTGCAAACTGTGCACGACCTTGTGGCACGAGGATCTGCGCGGGGCACGGCGGGTATCGGCCGCCGAAGCCAGCGACCTCTATCCAGGCTTCCATCAGGATGATCGCGCATGACCCTCAGACCCTTCGAACCCGCCAACGCCGCCGAACGCGCGATCGCCGACGCGCGGCACGGCGGCGCGCCGCTTCGTGCGCTTCTGGTCCAGCTGGCCCAGGCGCCGCTGTTCGTGTCGAGCCGCGCCGAAGTCCTGCAGGACGGCAGCGGGTTCGAACCGCTGCTGCTCGAGGCCGATGGCCAGCCGCTGGTGGCGGCCTTCACCTCGCTCGATCGGTCCGAACTGCACAGCCACGCCGCCGGTTTCGTCGTGCAGATGACGGGCGGGGATTTCTTCCGGCGATTGCCGCCGGCTTATGGCGTCGTGCTGAATCCCGGCTATGTCGCCCAGCTTGTCGTCACCCCCGACATCGTCGCCGAACTGCGGACGATGTTGAACCGCGCCTGACCATATCGAACCCGGATCATGCCGCCCGCCCCGCCGCCGCCAGCCGCACCACCACCTGCTCGGCGGCGACCCGGCGTTCCTCGATCTCGACCATGATCTCGAAATAGGCGATCCATTCGCCGCGCCGCCCGGGATGGCGATGGACGAAGCCCAGATCGACCCCGTCCTCGATCGCGCTGTCGCGATCGAAGCGCCACGGCGCACGCGGACGGTGCCAGGCGCGCAAGCGATACTGGCTGACGATCCTCGACATGGCCCCTCCCCGCGCGATCGCCGGGGTGGCGAGTCGCTTCGCCATTATGAGAACAAATCAGAAACAACGAGTCAATCGGCGGCCCGCCCGACCGATGGATCGCCGGGACTTTCGACCACTGATCATGCCTGGCGCAGCCGCGCCCGCCGACCGGATGGGCCGGCTCGTCCTTGCGCCTTTCCATCGATCACGACAGGCCGTTCTCGCGATCGATCGAAGCCGCTTCTACCGATCGTCGCGCCCCAGACCCGTCGCCGCCGCGCGCAAGGCGGCCAGCGGCGACACCGCCAGCCAGGCCTGCATCGTCGCCCGGAACGCCGGCGTGCACTTCTGGTCCGCCATGGTCACCCAGAAGATCGCGCCGTCGATGTCGCCGGCATCGGCGAGCATCCGGGCATGGTTGAACTGGCCGCGGAAATCGCCGCCTTCGGCCGCGCGGGCATAGCAGTCGGCGGCCTGCGCCAGATCCCGCGGGACCAGCCGGCCTTCCTCGTGAAAGGCGCCGACGAAATTGATCGACTTGGCATGGCCCAGCGCCGCCGCCTTGCCGAACCAGGCGAGCGCGGCACGCTCGTCTTTCGCCACCCCGGCGCCCAGCCCCAGCGCGCTGGCATGGTTGTACATGCCCCAATCGAGCCCGGCCTCGGCCGCGGCCCGGTACCAGCGCGCAGCCTCCACCGGGTCGGCGGTGACGCCCCAGCCTTTCTCGTAACAGCGGCCGACCATGTTGATCGCCATGACATGGCCCCCGCGCGCCGCGGCACCGAACCAGCGCAGCGCCGCGACCGGATCGGCGGCGACGCCGCGGCCGTCGAGCAGGACCTGCGCATAGAGCGCCTGCGCCTCGGGCAGGCCGGCCCTGGCGCCCGCCTCGAGCAATGAAGCCGCCTCCGCGGGCGATCCGGCCATGCGCGCGCGCATGGCATCGGCGTCCATCGCCAGCAGATCGTTGGTGGGGCTGGGCATGAACGGCTTCCTGGCGGGCTTGGTGGACAAAGTTGCGAACCGTTATCATCTGGCCATGTGGCTGAACAGGGGCGCGGCGATCCGCGCGAAAAAGATGCGAAGCGCGTCGACAAGGCGTATCATTGGCGCTCGCCCGGAGAGTCGGCGCGGGACGAATCGGACGATAGCCGATCGCCCGCAACGGTTTCGGCTTTCCACGGCGATGCCCGTCGGGTGCCCCCCGATGCTCTGTCGCCCGGGAGAGGTGCCATGAAGCATTATGACGTCGAGTGGACCTGGCTGCTGGGATTCGTCACCTTCGTGACCGGCATGCTGCTGATCGAGCGGTTCCACCGCTTCCGGGCAATCCGGAAAGGCCGCAGAAAGCATCGCGGCTTCCGCAAGTTCAAGTCGAACCATCAGCGGATCCGCGAGCGTACCGCGCGGATGCACATGGCGGGGATCGCGCCGGGCGAGGGTGCGAACGACGGGTGATGGCGCGCGGGCCGACGCCGAGCTTTCGACAGTTGCGCCACGACGCCCGAACCGATCATGATCGAACGATGCGGACACAGCTTTCGATTCTGGCGGTTCTCATACCCCTGTCCGGCATAACCCTGTCCGGCTGTGCCACGACCCGATCGCAGGCGATCATGCCCCCGGCGCTTCCGGAGCAGGCCGAGCTAGCTGCCTATATCGCGGCGCATTGGGACGAATGGTCGCCGCGTTTCGCCCGCTTCGCATCGCGAACCGGCGACGCCGCGCAGTTGGTGAATGTGGGGGCGGTATCGTGTGAATATCTCTATATTACGCCGCAATGCCGCATCGAGGTCAGCGGACGCTTCGACGATGGCAGGCTGTCGACCCAGACCATGTTCGCGCAGTTCGAACGAGACGACGGCGGCAGGCTCAAGGAGGTGATGGTCTTCTATCATGTGCGGCGTCGCTGACGGTAACGCAACGCAGAGCTCCCCCGCCGCCCTTCGAGGCGCCGATCCCATGAACGCCGATCCCATGAACGACAGTCGAAAGGCTCGATCGATGCCTTCCCTGCAAGCGACATTATCCACCCTGCCCCGCGACGCGCTGCTGCGTGCGCTGGCCGATGGTGTGACCGAACTGACGATCCGCAACCGGGCCTGCTACGACGCGGCCGACGCCGCGCTGCGGCTCCTCGAGGGCAATGAAGCCATCCACCGCCTCAACGGCCATGTGCGCGACCTGCTCGATCCGATCGCGGCGCTGACCGAAAGCCGCCTGGACGGGATCGCCGAGGCGCTGTCGATCCTGACACCACGCGCGCTCGACCGGCTGATCGATCGGCTTGCCGCATGACCGGAGCGGCCGGCGGCGCGACCCGGCTGCGCCCGGCGACCGCGGCCGACGCCGCGGCGATCGGCGCGGTCCATGTCGCCGCATGGCGGGAGACCTATCGCGGTATCGTCCCCGACGCGATGCTGGCGGCGCTGTCGGTCGAGGGGCGCAGCGCGATGTGGCGCGCTATCCTCGACGATCCCGCTGCATCGGGCGCGGTGGCGGTCTTCGTCGCGGAGATCGGCGGCACCGTCATCGGCTTCGGTTCGTGCGGACGGCAGCGCGACGACAGGCTCGCACAAGCCGGGTTCGACGGTGAGATCAGTGCGATCTACCTGCTGCGCGCTGGTCAGCATCGCGGGATCGGACGCGTGCTGATGGCGGCGATGGCGCAGGCGCTGGCCGGTCACGGCCATCGCGCGGCGGCGCTGTGGGTGCTGCGCGACAATGCTTCGGCGCGCGGCTTCTACGAACGGCTCGGCGGCGCGATCGCCGGCGAGAAATCCGACGAGCGGCCGGACGCGATGCTGGTCGAGCTGGCCTATGGCTGGCGCGACCTGGCGCGGCTCGGCGCCTTGGCGGGCGCCATGCGGGCCGCCGCACCGCACATCGGAGCCGGCACCACCGCCCCTATAGGCGGCGGCTGATCGCCGGTCGCGAAGGCCGCAGATCCGGAACCGGCGATCCGGCATGCGCTGCTGCCTCGGTCGATATGCTCGCGCGCCGCACGGGCAGATACCTGCATCGGCGCAGGCCGGCGCCGATCCTATCGCCATCCGCGCCGATCATCTTGCCGACATCGACCATCCCCGCCATCGTGCGGTTCAGATGAGGCGATATCCCAAGATCCTTGCCGCCGTGCTGGCCACCGCCCTGGCGCTGTCGGCGGCGAGGTTCTGGGTCGGCGATCGGGTCGAGGCCGCGACGCACCGCCCCCAATTATGCACTGCTCCGGCCGATCGCGCGCAGCTGAAGAACGACCGCTTCACCCCCGATCAGCAGGAGATCTTGATAGCCAAAGCAGCGAATTTCGAAGCGGGTGTGCCGTCTGCGCATCTGTGGTGGCATGTGCGCGGCGTTTTGCTACAGGCGGGGCTCCGGGTGTTTTGGACGGCAGGGCAACGCGCGGCGATTTTCCGGACGATGGCGGCCAGGATGCCCGCATGTTCCTGAACAATCGCGCCCGCCGCTACGCCCCCTTGCGCAGGAAGGCGACGAACCGGCCGCTCAGCCGGCCGACGACCGCATCGTCGCAGGTCAGCACCGACCGGACCTCGATCCGCGCGCGCTTCTTGCGCACCAGCATCGCCACGAAGGCCGGCCAGGCGGCGGGATCGGCGAGCGCCGAGGCGGCGGCGAAGGCGCCGATGATCGGCCGGTCATAGTCCATCTGGTTCGACTGGATGACGATCTCGCTCGGGTGGCCGGCATCGACCAGCCGCAGGTGGAGCAGCGACCAGGCGGCGAGGATGCCGAGCGCCGAGGCGCTGCCGCCAAACACGGTGTGCTTGTGGTTGATGTTGGGCTCGATCGGTGCGGCGAGGACCACGGCATCGGCGGTGACCGACCGCACCGACACCATCATCGCCGCCGACAGCGGGATCTGTCGGTGGAGATAGTCTTCGAGGTTCGCTTCGCTATCCATGCACCCTGCCCGTCGTCGGCGCAAAGCGATGCCATGTCGCGACGGACGATCCAAGACAGTCATGCGCATTTACGACCGAAGCGTTCCGATCGATGCATAATCGCCGCTCGCCGGCGAGAGTTCGGGTTGTGGGTCCGGGAAGGTGATGTCGGTTTGGGTGGTTAGCCGCCGTTGCGCGCCCGGATCGGGAAGCGTGTCAAAAGTGCCCGCAGGCTGCTCGCGGCAGCACCAAGCCGATCGTCGATCGGGAAGTTGAACCCAACCACACCAAAGTCGCCGGCGCGTTTGCTCCAAGGCGGCAGGGCCTCGAGCGAAAACGCAATTCGAACGGTCGTATCCGACACCTGCTCAAAATCGAGGTTCGGTTCGGTAAAGCCGCAAAATGTCTTCCGGTTTCCACCGGAAGAGACTTGCTCGAGCCAATCGGCGAGACGCTCCATTTCAAAGGTGGTCAAGCAGGGATCACGAAAGCTCCACGATTTGTCTTCAAGGACGGCATCGCCGTTGATGATCAGCCAATTGGAGTCCCAATCGTCATCCGTGATTTCCGGAAACTGGTAGCGTTCTACGCCAATGCGTAGCGAGCCCGATGATCCCTCAAAGGTTGCGTGTGCCTCGTTCTCCACCCTCGCAGCATAGCTGCCCACTGCGATGTCCGCTACTGGGGCGGGTTCGGCGGATCGCCCCATCAGATAAAACCGACCCGGTCGGACTGACATCTTTAATTCGGAACGGGAAGGCCGTTCATCGTGGCAAAGGTTCGCACCAAATCGTCGCATGCCGTTTTCGACGCTTCACAGAGCACGTTCATGACTATCGTGGATTGCTGTCCACGTGGAACGGCCTTTCTCAGTACGACGGCCGGATAGGCCGGGTATTGCTCAGGGGCGAAGGACCAAATGCTCAGTGCTGCACGATCAGTTGCTATCGCCCAGCCGTTCTCCGTGGTGAAGACTACGCCCGGCTTTGAACGAAGGTCCGCCATCGCGGCTGCCACGGTCTCATAGCCGATGCTCGCGCTTGCCGACTCGGGAAGGGGTCCATTTTGTGCCCAGCAGCCCGTAGCCGACCACAAAAGACTGACTGCTGCCATTACTGGGATCGTCGAGCGGATTGCGACTGTTTCCTGCGCGCAGCATGCCGTGACGAGGCAAGAGCGACGGCCGACGGCATGCCCAGCCCATGGATCGCCAACGGGATCACCCGAACCCATCAGCCGATCGAGGTCGCGACCGGAGTCACCGGCGCGGCCGGCACCGCCGCCGGCGGCTGGGCGGCCGGAGACGCTGCCGCCGGCACCACCACCCCCAGCGGGGCCACGGGCGCCGCGGATGCCTTCGTCACCGCGGTGAAGGCCGGCGGGACGTCATGCCCCGACAGCGCCAGCCGGAAGGCGAAGGCATGTGGCACGCCATGGGCGCTGACGACGATGCGGATCTCCTGGGGCAGCGTCTTCGCCTTGATCTTCTCGACGACGATCTTGCCGGCATAGCTGCTGTCGCCGTCGATCGTGTTCATCTGGACGACGTCGTCGGACAGGTTCTGCACGGTATAGTCGAGCCGGTTCTGGATGCCCTTGATCGCGATCGCCCCGCCCGCGACCGAGGCGACGACGCCGAGCTGGCCGATCGAATTGTCGCGCCAGCGCGCGACATGGGTGACGGTGCCATAGCCCGGAAAATAGGTGCGGCTGCGATAGCTGTTGGTGCTGTGCGCATTGGCGACCGCGGCGGCAGCCGCGCCCGCGAGCACCGCCATGCCGATCTGCGACCAGATCGCCCGGTTCTTGGCCTTGGCGATCAGTTCGTCCTTGCTGAACACCGCCAGATGCTGGTCGCCGGCACGCACGTCGATATCGCCGATGTCGAAATTGAAGCCGTCGGCGCCCTTGTTGTAGACGGCAATGTCGAACGCCAGGCTGCCATGATCCATCGCGCGCGGGGTGACCTGCACCGCGGCGCCGTCGGTCTCGAGGTCGAGCGTCGGCACACCCTGGCGATAGCGCACCGTCTCCTGCCCGGTCTGGACCGCATAGACGCTATAGTTCGGCGCGGCGAGCGCCGGCACGGCGATGCCGAGAAGTGCCGCCACCGCGGCGGCCCGATGGATTGCGATCATATAGTCCCCCGAAATGCCGTCCCCACGGCACGGCGAGATTGACGCCGGGGCGGCCGCGCCGTCAAGCGGCGAGACGCGACTTCATCCGAAGTGGAGTCGGTTGCCGGGCGACGACGGGGGCGATCGCGATCCGGCGAAACGCCGTTTCCAGCCCGACGAGGATCGGGGACGCGATCAATAGACGACCCGAACCCGATAATAATGAAAGCCGGCGATGCGGGGATCGTCCGTGCCGCCGACCATCTCGGCCACGAACCCCTCGCCTCGCGACGCCAGCGACACATCGAAACAGGCGCGATCGGCCAGCGGATCGAGTCCCGCTGTCGGCAATCGCGACGCGCACCCGACCTGGCTCGCGGCGCGGATGGCGGTTTCGTCGACGCTGCCGGCGATGTCGGTGGCGTCGGGCAGGCCGCAATCGGGGCGCATATGGATCTCGCACGAAAATTTGAAGCGCAGCGGCTTCGAACCCCGCGCCGCATCGCGGAACAGGCGGCTGGCCACCAGCGCGCGATAGGCGACCATCCAGTTGTCGGCCTGGAAGAAGGATTTCACCCCCGCCGTCCCGGCACAGGCCGCCATTTCGGCGCGCATCTGCGCGTCCGCGCCGGGCGCCCCGGCGGGCGGACGTCCCCGCAGCCCGCCCGGCGCGCCATATCGCATCTCGGTCGTGATCCCGGCGACCCCGCCGTCGCCATAGGCGACCCGGATCAAGGTGGTCGCGCAGGTGCCGGTCCAGATGCGGCCGCCCCAGATCGCGACGGGCCGCTGGTAGAAGGTCATGCCGTTGTCGAGCGGCGCCGGCCCCTCGCGCATCCGCACCTCATCGGCGGTCGGCGCCGGGCACAGCCCCGAGCAGACCGGCCAGGCCGGCCGGTCGACATCGACGACGGGCGCGCCCCCCTCGCCGAGCACGACGCGCGCGAGCTCGGCAACCGGAAGCGTCTGCGCCTGTTGCGGGGTCAGCGCGAACGCCGCCTCCGGCAGGGCGGCACCGACGAGCAAGCCGATGATGGCGTGCACGATCATGCCTATTTTCGGCTGAACCGATCCGATCGACGCCATGCACGCCCCCTTGCGAAGCCAGACCTTATGGCATGAAGCCGAAAAGGTGAATGTTCGGGAAGGGTTGAAGATCAAATCGATGGACGATCAGACCGGTGACAGTGTATTTTTGGCGCGCCTTTCTTGTCGTCCGGCCGTAAAAGTGCACTGTCAGCGAATTGTTGTGAGACACGACTTCATCCGAAGTGGAGTCGGTTGCCGGATGGCGCGGATCATCCGCGCCGCAGGCGGCGCAGCATCGCGGGTGCCATCGTCGCGACAGGATATGCCGCGACGATCAGGATAAGCAGCAGCCATGCCGGCCGCAGGACGAGGTCCGGCCCCAGTTCGGCAAAGCCGCCGGTCGCCACGTACAGCATCGCCTCACCGACCGCGGCGACGGCGATGACGCAAGGCAGGAACATCAGTCTTGCCGACCGATGCGACCGCATGCGCGCCGATCGCCAGAACAGCACCGCCAGCGTCATCGGGCCATAGGTCGCGACGATCCAGCCGAGCATCGCGAGCCCGAAGCCGGCCCGGGTCAGGCTGTCATGGTAGAAAGCGACCATCCCCGCCACATCGGATCGGGCGACGAAGGCGATCGCGATCGCCGCCGTTCCCCATGCCAGCCAACCGATCCGGTCGATCGCGTCGATGCTCATCCCCGGCGCATCCTTCGTTGCGGCGAAAGCGAAGCGGGTGCCAGGCCGGCCTCGATCCGTTCGACGATCCGGAATCCGGCATAGTCCGACCGGCGATAGGTGGCGCGATGATAGACGCTCCAATAGCTCATGAGGCGGCGTTTGGTCGTCTCCCAATAAAGGGGGTTGGCGGCGACGAATTCGGTCAGGGCTCGCAATCTCTCGGGGGTGAGGGCCGCCTCGATATCGAGGAGTATCCGATCGATATATTCGCCGATCAGCGCGACGATGAACGGGGCCGACCATGGCTGCAGATCGACCATGACATCGCGTGCCGCACGCTGGCGCTCATAGCCATCGTTGCTGCGGGTCTGCAGCGCGCGAGCCATCAACCCGGCCATATCGTCGAGCGGCAATGGCGGCCCGATCGTCGCGAAATGCAGCCGCGCCGGGATCAGGACCGTCTCTTCGATGACCCGAACGGGGAAGCGTTCGCTCCACTGCGTCGGATGAAGCGTCCGGCAGACAGCCGCGCCCGCCGGCAGAGCCTCGTCACGCCACGCCGCAGGGAACGCCTCCGCGAGCAGCGGAGCATCGAAAGCGGTGAACATCTTGCGCGCGTCGCGAAGATCAGGCGGAGCCGGCATCGACGCAGGATAGAAATGCTCCGTCCGACTGGCAATCCTGCCTTCGAACTTCCCCGATGCGCTCATGCCAACGCTTTGTTCATGTCTTTGGCGTAACGGACTCCGGCTTGCCATGCCCCCGACTTCGCGGGGTCGCGGCAGGCGGGTCGCGTTTCTTCACGGGTCGGCGGCCGGGTGCTTTTGGGGGAGTATGTCATGAAGAAATATCTCGACGGCCATGCCATGATGATCGTTGCCTGCGCGCTCGCCGCGCATGTCGCGTCGTTCGCGCTGGTCATTCGCTGAGGTCGGTGCCGGCCGGTGGCAGGCACACCGGCCGCGCCCACGGCACCTGCCCCGGATCGCCGCCGATCGCGCCGCCGGTTGCGCGTCCCCGTCCCGAAACCACCCGCCCAACCCGCTGTAATAGACCTGCAAAACAGTCGACTTCGCGGGGCGACTGTGGCTAGTGTCGCGCAGGCAGGGGACAGGGAGAGCTCGCCATGCGGGTACGCTTCTGGGGAACGCGGGGATCATTGGCCAAGCCGGGCCCCGCGACGATACGATATGGCGGCAACACATCGTGCATCGAGGTGATTTCGGACGGGGGCACCCGGATCGTGATCGATTGCGGCACCGGCGGGCACGAGCTCGGCCAGGCGATCATGGCCGAGGGCGGGCCGTCGCGCGGCCATATGCTGATCAGCCACACCCATTGGGACCATATCCAGGGCATCCCCTTCTTCACCCCCTTCTTCGTCCCTGGCCACGAATGGGATCTCTACGCGCCGCAGGGCTTCGACGAGTCGCTGCAGGAGGCGCTCGCCGGGCAGATGGAATATACCTATTTCCCGGTCACGCTCGACGCGTTCGGGGGCAAGGTCCGCTACAATAATCTGGGCGAGGGCAGCTTCGTCATCGACGATGTCGTCATCCACACCCGCTATCTCAACCATCCCGCGCTCACCCTCGCCTTCCGGCTGGAATCGGGCGGGGCGACGATGGTCTATGCCTGCGACCATGAACCGCATTCGCGCGAGCTGGCGGTCGGCGATGCCGAGATCGCCGGCGAGGACGCCGCCCATGCCGATTTCATGCGCGGCGCCGACCTGATCATCCACGACGCCCAATATCTCGCCACCGAATATGAGGCGAAGCGCGGCTGGGGGCACAGCACGATCGAATATGCGCTGCAGATGGGCCGCGCCGCCGGCGCCAAGCGGCTGGCGCTCACCCATCACGACCCATTGCGCAACGACGACGCGGTCGACGCGGCGATGGCCGAGCTGCGCAAGCTGCTGCGCCCCGGCGACCCCAAGCTGATCGCCGCGGCGGAGGGGATGGTGATCGACCTCGACGAGAAACCGGTGACGATGCTGTCGTTCGCCGCCAACGCCATCGCCGCGAACAACACGCTGAGCAATGTCAGCGCGATCCGCGCCGGATCGATGCTGGCGGTGCCGTCGGTGCTGCTGATCGCCGCCGATGCCGGGGTGATCGAACGGATCGGCCGCGCGGTGAACCAGGAGCCGATCCATCTGAGCCATGCCGGCAGCGCCCCCGAAAGCACCGCGCTCGCGCGGCAGCGGCCGCCGGCACTGGTGATCGCCGAACTCGGCCTGCCCGGGCTCGACCGCGCGCTGGAGAAGATCCGCAGCGACAATGGCGGCACCCCGGTCGCGACGATGCTGGTCGGCGGCAACGGCCCGCCCGACGCCGGCACGGTCGACCGGCTCGAGGAGCCCTGGTCGGTCGAATATGCCCGCACCCGCATCCGCACCTGGCTGCTGCGCAACGAGGTGCGCTGGGAACGCCCGCCGATCCCCGAGGACGAGGCCGACCGGATCGCCGCGCTCCACGCGCTCGACATCCTCGACAGCCCCGCCGAGGAACGCTTCGATCGCCACACGAGGCTGGCGGCGGCCTTGTTCAAGGTGCCGATCTCGCTGATCTCGCTGGTCGATGCCGAACGGCAATGGTTCAAATCCTGCTATGGCACCGAACTCGACGAGACCCCGCGCGAGGTGAGCTTCTGCGCGCATGCGGTGGCGGCGCGGGCGATGCTGGTGGTGCCCGACACGCTGCTCGACGACCGCTTCCGCGAACATCCGCTGGTCAAGGAAGGGCCGCGCATCCGCTTCTATGCCGGCGCGCCGATCTATGCCCGTGGAGGCCAGCCGATCGGCACCTTGTGCATCCTCGACACCCGTCCGCGGGCGATGCCGCCCGAGGAGCGCGCGCTGCTCGCCGATCTGGCGTCGATGGTCGAAACCGAATTGCGCCGCGCCGAGCTGTTGGCGATCGGAGCCGCGTGAACACCCAGACCGCCATTCCGGTCCCCCGCGACGCGATGCCGCGCGCGCAGACCGCGCGCCAGCTGTTCTGGAAGCTGGTGTGGCTGTACCAGGGCGGCTGCGCGGCGGCGATCGTCATCACGATGCTGCTCGCCCTGCTCGGGCTCGAACTCGGCGCCTATCAGTGGATCGTGCTGTTCATCGAGATGCCGCTGGTGGTCGCGGTCTACAATCTTTCCGACGTCTATCTGATCGTCCGCCATTTCCGGCCGATCAAGGCCGCGCTCGAAGCGCTCGACCGCGGCCAGCAGCCGTCCGAGCCGGTGCTGGCCGAGGCGGTGGTATGGTCGCTCAACCTGCCCTTCTATTCGTTCCTGCGGGTCACCTTCGTGCACGGGCCGCTGGTGACGCTGATGGTGTGGATCGTGTTCTCGGCGGCGAACGTCCTGGTCGATGCCGGCTTCCAGAACTGGCAGATCATCGCCTTCTGCATGACGACGATGTTCTTCGCCTCGCCCACCCATGCGATCTTCGAATATTTCGGGGTCAGCCGGGCGATGGTGCCGACGATCCTGCGGCTGTCCGACGCGATGTCGGGGCCGCTGCCCCCCGAATATCAGCAGCGGCTGGTGTCGATCCACCTCAAGAGCAAGCTGCTCTATCTGGCGATCTTCGTCACCGCGCTGCCGCTGGTGTTCTTCGGCCTGTCGATGGTGTTCAAGGTCGGGCGGCTGTTCCAGATGCAGGGCATCCGCGTCGACCTGGCGCAGATGCTGCCCTTCTACGTCTGGATCGCGGGCGTGCTGATCGTGTGCGTGCTGGGTTCGGTGATGATGGCGATCCTGACCGCGCTCGAAGTGTCGCGATCGGCGAGCCGGCTGGTCCAGGGGATGCGATCGGTCGAGAATGGCCGGCTCGACGAGGTCGAGGTCGACGTGCTGTCGACCGACGAATATGCCGACATCTTCCGCGGTTTCCAGCTGATGATCGAGGCGCTGCGCGAGGAACAGCTGATCCTGGCGATCAGCAACGACCTCGCCGGCGAGCTCCAGCTCGACATCTTGATCGCGCGGATCATGCGCGCGACCACCGAGCTGCTCGGCGCCGAGCGATCGACCTGCTTCGTCTACGACGCCCGCACCGACGAGCTGTTCTCGCTGTTCGCCGAGGGCGACCTGGTCACCGAGATCCGGATCCCGTCGAACACCGGCATCGCCGGCGCGGTGTTCACCAGCGGCATCGCCGAGAATATCTCCGATCCCTATGCCGATCCGCGTTTCAACCAGAAGGTCGATCGCGACACCGGCTTCCACACCACCTCGATCGTCTGCCACCCGATCCTCGACAAGCAGGGCGGCCGGGTCGGCGTGACCCAGGTGCTCAACAAGCGCGGCGGCGGCGGCTTCACCTTGAAGGACGAGGCCCGGCTGCGCGCCTTCTCGGCGCAGATCGCGGTGTGCCTCGACAATGCCCGGCTGTTCGATGACGTGCTGAGCATGAAGAATTATAACGAGAGCATCCTCAAGAGTACGTCGAACGGGGTGATCACCTTCGACGCCGACAACCGGATCGTCACCACCAACGACGCCGCGCTCAAGCTGATGGGGACGGCCGACAATCTGGTCGGGGTGCCAGCGCGCGACGCGTTCGACGGCGCCAATGCCTGGATATTCGAGCAGATGGAGCGCAGCGACCTCGACAAGGAGGCGCAGCTCGCGGTCGATGCCGAGATCGCCCATCCCGGCGGCGGATCGGCGTCGGTCAACCTCACCGCGGCGCCGTTGATCGACGCCAACGAGCAGCGGATCGGATCGATGCTGGTGATGGAGGACATCACCTCCGAGAAACGCGTCCGATCGACGATGGCGCGCTATATGTCGAAGGAGGTCGCCGACCAGCTGCTCGAGGCCGGCGAGAGCGAGCTGACCGGCAAGGACCAGACCGTGTCGATCCTGTTCTCCGACGTGCGCGGCTTCACCACCATCGCCGAACAGATCGGGGCGCGCGAGACGGTGGCGATGCTCAACGCCTATTTTACCGAGATGGTTGACGTGATCTTCGCGCATGGCGGGATCCTCGACAAATATATCGGCGACGCCATCATGGCGCTGTTCGGCGCGCCCTTCGCCGGCGAGAACGACGCCGACAATGCGATCGCGACCGCCAACCAGATGATGACCGAACTCGCGCTGCTCAACGGCCGGCGGATCGGCGCCGGGCAGAAGCCGCTCGACATCGGCCTGGGGATCAGCACCGGCGACGTGATCGTCGGCAATATCGGCTCGATCAAGCGCATGGAATATACGGTGATCGGCGACAGCGTGAACCTCGCCTCGCGGCTCGAGGGCGCGAACAAGGCTTATGGCTCGAAGATCCTGTTCTCCGAATTCACCCGCCAGCGGCTGACCGCGCCGTCGCTGATGCGCGAGATCGACCTGATCCGGGTCAAGGGCAAGGATTTCCCGGTCGGGGTGTTCGAATCGCTCGAATATCGCGCCGCCGAACTCGACTACGGGCTCGGCACGATGCTCGACGCCTATGGCCGCGGCGTCGCGGCGTACAAGGCGCAGGCGTGGGACGACGCCGAGCAGGCCTTCCTCGCAGCACTTGCGGCGATGCCCGGCGATGGCCCCTCGACCATGTATCTCGACCGCTGCCGCACCTTCGCCGCGGCGCCGCCGGTGGCCGGCTGGGACGGGGTGTGGACGCTGAAGGACAAGTGACGGCCCCAACACGCCGCCGCCTCTTCTTTTTTACCGTCATCCTGAACGCGTTTCAGGATCCGCTCTTCCACCCGGGAACGGCCCCTTGTCGCACAGCGAATGCTGCAACCAGTTCAGCATGGCGGTGGAGTGATGGTGACCGCCCCGCATGACTCCCGCGCCATCCCCCGCTAACACCACCCCATGACCAACATCGCCGCCGCCGACGACATCCCCTTCCTGCTGGGCCTGCTCGCCTTCGCGGCGGTCTTCACCTTCGCGATCAGCTTCAGCCTCGGCCGGCTGGTCGTCCGCCGCAGCCGGATCGCCACGGTGCTGCTGTGCGGGCTGTTCGTGCCTCTTGTGTTCGTCGCGGGCGCCTGCATCGTCCGCTACGCCATCCCCGACCAGCCGCCGCCCAACGAGGCGAAGGGCTATGCGTTCGTCGGGCTGCTGACGATGGGCGCGCTAGCGACCCCGATCAGCCTGCTGGCGAGCTATGTCGCGACGCTGTGGCTGGCGAAGCGGCTGCGGTAGCGCAAGTCGCCGCGTTTCACCGCGCCACCTTCCGATAGCTGACTGACACCCCCGCTAGCTTTTCCTCCATAGCGAAGATCCGCGACCGCGCGTCGTAGCGAACGATCAGATGGTCCGGCGCCAGCCACCGCATATCGGCCCATGGCCCGCCCCAGGCCGCCGCCTTCGCCGCGCCATGGCCATCGTCGGCACGGAAGACATTGCCCGTGCCAGCCGGCGCTTCTCCGTGATCAACGATCGCGATCTGGGTCGACACGCCGGTGGTCGCGCCGCAATCACGCCGGAACAGCACCGCGTCATGGCGCCCGTCGGCAGACGCGGAACGCGCCATGAGCCGATTGGTGCAAACATCCGAGCAACCGCCAACCAGCAAGACGATAGCAAAAGCCGACACCCGTCTCCGCACTTCCCTCCTCCCCGTCTTGCCAGCGCAGGCTGGCATCCATGTCTCTCGCCCGCAAGTTGCCGTCGACCGGGCGCCCGACCTCACTACGCAGCATTTGCCTTACCAGACATGGACCCCAGCCTTCGCTGGGGCGACGGCTGGGGGATGGCGCGCAAAGCCTCACTCACCGATGCAGAAAGCTCCGGATCCGCCCCAGCAGCGTCCCACCCTGGTCGAGCGGCTGGCAGGCGCGCGCGGCGGGGTCGCGGTCGAGCAGCAGCAGCCCGCGCTGGACCGAGCGTTCGAGCGCCGCGCTCAAGGCGCTGTCGGTGCCGAGCAGGCTCTCGATCGCCGAGCGCGGCAGTTCGAGCACCTCGCCCGACGACAGCGCCCGGACGCTGACCGGGCGCGGATCGCCGGTCATCATGCTGATCTCGCCGATATATTCGCCGGGGCCGATCCGGCCGAAGGCGGTGCGGCGGCCGCCCTCCTCGCCGACGATCTCGAAGATTCCCGAGCGGATCACATAGAGCGACGCGCCGCGGCTGCCCTGTTCGAAGATCGCATCGCCGATGTCGAGCATATGCGGCACCAGCGTCTCGGCGAGATGCGCGATCTGGCTGGCGTCGAGCGATTCGAACAGGATCAGGTCGGCGAGCAGGCTGGCGGGCGAGGCCTCTTCGCCCGCCTGGATATTGGCGTGGCGGAACAGCCGGCGGACCTGGCGCAGCAACTGGCCGCGCGCCGTCGACAGCTCGGGCGATCGCGCGACGAAATAGGTCACGCCCAGCGTCGTCGTCCGCGCGCCGACATGGCGGATCGTCACCGACGGCGCCGGCTGGGTCAGGATCGCGGGGCAGAGCAGGATCGCCTGCTGGACCAGGCCGATCAGCGTCTCCGACCGCGCGGTCGACAGGGTCGGGATCTCGACGCTGGCGGCGCGCCGTTCGGTCGGCACGCTGCGGTTGACGATCTGGCTCTTGGCGACGATGCTATTGGGTATCGTCGCGAGATCCTCGCCGTCGGTCTGGATGCGGATCGATCGCCAGTTGATCTGGACGATCACCCCTTCGGCATGGTCGCCGATCGTCACCCGGTCGCCGACATGGAAGGGCTGTTCGAGCCCGACCGCGATCCCCGAAAACACGTCGCCCAGCGTGTTCTGCAGCGCGAGGCCGAGCACGATCGCGATCACCCCCGATGTCGCGAGCAGCCCCCTGATCGGCAGGTCGAGCACCGAGTTGAGGATGATCAGCCCCGCGGTCAGATAGATCGCGCCCGCCGCCAGATCCGAAAACAGCCGCGCCTGGCGCGACCGCGCGTCGCGCCCCATCAGCAGCACGGTGACGGTCGCCACCAGCCGCGCCCCGACCAGCCACCACACCACCGCCAGCGCGCGCAGCCAGCCGCCGTCGATGCCGAGGACGGCCTCCTCTTCCATCGGCAATGGCGTCGTGCCGCGCAGCATCAGATAGCCGCCGATCGCAACCAGCAGCAGGATCTCGCAGATCAGCTTCGTCCTGATCGACCGTGACCGGACGACGAAGATCCCGACCAGCGTCAGCGCCAGCAGCGCGGCGGAGAAATAGGCAAGACCCATCGATATGTTCCGCGCATCGTTGCGCGCCACCGGTTGGCGCACCGGGGCGTTGTCGGCCAATGTAAGCGATAAGACCAGTGCCCTCTCGGGTCGGGAAGGCTGCTCGATTGGGTATTGGGCAACCCTCGTCGAACTAGCGGCGGCGAGCGACCCTAGTTGGTCGTTCCCATGACAGATCGGCCTACCCGAAGGCAGCCATCCGTTCGACCTATGGGCATATTTGGGCAACCGCTTCCGCAACGGACCAACGATGCCAAACGCCATCGTCAATGAGGTGCAGAGTGTCTCCGCGACCGGACAGAAGCTGTGGCTGATCCCAGACGGGAGCCCACTCATTCATTGGAGTAGGCAATCGACGTAGCGGCAGCGACCATTGAACAAGCTGCTTCGCGGCTTGACCTTGCCCCTCTCCATCAAGCGAAACCAACACCAGGCGGTTTGCCTCCTCACCGTAGCCACCAGCGATGAGGGCGTGTGGGGCATCAACTGCCAGCGCTTTCGGTCCGGCCAGGTCGCTCGTCCACCAGCGCACGGATCGTCCCGGTGAGACGTGGAGCAGCGGGAAGTCCGTGTATGGGCACGCCCACGCGCTTTCCGAGGCAGGCGCGAGCGCATAGCAGTCCGAAATCCTTCCTGCCTCCGGTATCGGCGGGAGCGGAATGAGCTTGCCGGTCTCGTCGAAGCAGCCAATGCCCCGATCTGATGGTGGTCGCTCTTCGCCAGGTAAGCACCAGCCTTCGTTGCCGGAACCACCTATGCCTTCATCGAACCAGCCGACCCAAATCCTTCCCATGCTATCGATCCCGACATGCTCAATCGCGTCGCCGAGCATGAAGCGATCGAGCAGCGAGCCGTCAGGCGCAAGAAGACGTGCGTTGGGCGTACCGTCTGTCCGGGAACCAACGATCAGCCAGCGACCGTCCGCGAAGCGTTCTACCAGCGGGTGCGGCGTCTCCAGCGGAACACGTACCTCCTCCCGCCAGCCGACACCGTCCCAAGACATCAGTAAGGCAGTACCCGCTTCCGTCAGTTCGCGCAGGCGGCTGGGAGGATCCAGCCGCTCCTGCATGGCAAAGATTCGCGCCCACTCGCCAGCAAGATCGACATCGGTCGCAATGACGGCAAGCGCGCCGTTGCCGATTACGGAATATCGGAGCGGCTGCCAGCCAGGTGGCAGTTCGCTCAGGCGGGTCTCAGATGACCACCAAGGGTCACCTAGGCGTACGTCAGACAGGGTCATAGGGCTTTGTCTGCTATCGCGGCCTTTGGCTCAAGAGCGGCCATTCTGCGCACCTCCCGCTGGGGACATCTAGTCCGTGCATGCCTATGCTCGCCGCACCCTGCAGACTCGGCCCGCCAACCACCGCGCGCCTCCGATTCAAGCCGCGCCCCCCTCCACACCGCCCCCGGCGATAACCACCCGGTCGCGCCCCAGCCACTTCGCCTCGCAGAGCGCGTCGTCGGCGCGACACAACAGGCCGGAGCTACCCGCGGCTTCGCTAAAAGTGCACTGTCACCGAATTGGTTGCCCACCGAATTGGTTGCCCACCGAATTGGTTGCCAACTCAGACCGCCGCCCCCACCTCGCCGCCGACTATGACCACCCGGTCGCGGCCCAGCCGCTTGGCCTCGTAGAGCGCATTGTCGGCGCGGCGCAGCAGGCCTGCGGTGCCGCGCTCGCCGGGGAGCAGGCAGGCGATGCCGAACGACATCGTCACCTGCCCGAGCGGCTTGCCGTCATGGACGACCTGTAGCGCGCGGATCGCGTCGCCCAGCCGTTCGGCGCGGCGGGCGAGCTGGCCGGTCTCGGCGCCGGGGCCGACCAGCACGAATTCCTCGCCGCCGAAGCGGCAGGCGACGTCGCCGTCGCGGACATGGGCCTGGATCAGCGCGGCGACCTCGCGCAGCAGCACGTCGCCGGCGTCATGGCCGAAACTGTCGTTGAACCGCTTGAAATGGTCGACGTCGCACATCACCACGCCGAGCCGGCCGTCACCGCGCCGCGCACGCGCCGCCTCGATCCCGAGCGTCTCCTCGAGATAGCGGCGGTTGAACAAATTGGTCAGCGGATCGCGGATCGACTGTTCGCGCAGCCCCTTCTGCAGCCGGTGGTTGACCAGTGCCGACGCAATATTCTCGGTCAGCACGGTCAGCCGGAAGCGCGCCTCGGCGCTGACCGCGCCCTGGAGATAGAGCAGCCCGATCACCTCGCCGCCGGCGAGCACCGGCTGGCACTGATAGGTCTCGACCGTTTCGCCGACATGGTGGCAGCAGACATCGGCGCCGCGCTGTTCGACGCTGTGGCTCTGGCCGCGGCGCAGCGCCCAGCATTCGCTCGGGGTGAAGCCCGCCGGCAGATCGTCGACCCCGCCCCAGCCCACCAGCCGCACCAGATGGCTGCGGCCGTCGTCATGGACATAGAGCGCGCCCGGGGTCTCGAGCACCTGCGGCAGGAAACAGCTGATCACCTCGGCCAGTTCGTCGTCGGTGCGCGCCGCCTGCATGCGGTGCGCCATCCCGCCGAGCCGCTCGATCGCGTCGCCGCGCGCCTGCAGCGCCTCGCCCTGCGCGCGCAGCGCCTGGTTCGCGCCCTGCAGTTCGTCCTCACTCGACCTCTGTCCGGCGAGCGCCGCCGCCAGCCGGTCGGCCATGCCGTTATAAGCGCGGGCGAGATCGTCGAACTCGCGCGTGCCGGCATCGACCGCGGCGCGCGCCGACAGGTCGCCGTCGCCGAACGCGGTCATCGAGGCGAGCACCGCCGCCAGCGGCCGCCGCACCGCCGACACCAGCAGCGCGAGGAAACCGATCATCACCAGCGCGATCGCCGGCACCCCGAAGAAGACGAGCTGGTGGTTCCACGCCGCCTGGTCCTCGGCATTTTCGGAGCGGACCCGCAGCAGGCTGCCCTCGGCCGACTTCATCTCGTCGGCGCGGCGGGCGACCTCCTCCATCAGCGAGCGGCCGCGGCCGCTGGCGACATAGGCGATCGCCGCCTCGAAATCCTGCTTCTTCGCCAGCGCCAGCGGGATGCGCAGCGCGTCGACCTTGTCCTGGACATCGTCCTTCAACCGGCGCGCCCGCTTGCTCTGGTCGGGATTGTCGGCGACGAGCTGGACGAGATCGTTCGACCGCTCGATCGCGCTGTCGATCCGCTCGTTGAAACTGTCGACATAAGCGGGCGAGCGGGTGAGCAGGAAACCGCGCTGGCCCGATTCCGCCTCGCGAATGTCGCCGAGCAGCTCATCGACGGTGCGGATCACCTCCTCGGTATGGCCGATCCAGACGAAGGCGCTGCTGGTGCGCTCGGTCGCCATGAACACCATCATCACCAGCGCCGCGACCGCGCCGGCGACGATCAGCCCGATCCCGTAGATCCGCAGCGACAGCGAATTCAACACCACGCACCTCCCAACCCGGCCCGCCTCCACGGACCACGAGTGGACGCAGGGGATAGCGGCGAGGTGTTGACGAGCCGTTAACCCTTTTGTTGCCCCCCCCCGTCGCCCCGGCGGAGGCCGGGGCCGCTCAAGGTAGAAACGCATAGTGTGACGCAAGGAACGACGTTGATGAGCCTATCGAAGCAACTGGCACTATTGGAACGCGCTCAGGGCAGGAGCCTTGCGCGGCCCCGGCCTCCGCCGGGGCGACGGTGAGGGGCAGCCAACTCTCCTGCTGACAGCGCCGCAAGCACCGCTTACCGTGTCGCCCAGATAATACAGGGAATCCTTATGAAAAGCGTCGCGACGGTCCTGGCCGCCATCCTCCTCATCGCGCCCGCCACCGCCCAGACGGCACCCGCACCGGCCGCTGCGCCCGTGGCGAAGAAGGACGACAAGCCCAAATGGGACGTCAACGCGCCGCCGGGGGCGACCATCCGCAAGGTGCCGATCAAGGTCGACGAGGGCAGCTGGATGGACGTCGACGTCAGCCCCGACGGGCGGACGATCGCCTTCGACCTGCTCGGCGACATCTACGTCATGCCGATCGCCGGCGGCACCCCGACCCGGATCGCCGAGGGGCTGGCGTGGGAGGTGCAGCCGCGCTTCTCGCCCGACGGCCGCTGGATCGCCTTCACCTCGGATCGCGGCGGCGGCGACAATATCTGGATCATGCGCACCGACGGCCAGGACAAGCGCCAGGTGACCAAGGAGGATTTCCGGCTGCTCAACCAGCCGACCTGGAGCAAGGACGGCCGCTTCATCGCCGCCAAGAAGCATTTCACCACCGGCCGCTCGCTCGGCACCGGCGAGGTGTGGCTCTACCATGTCTCGGGCGGCGGCGGGGTCCAGCTGGTCAAGCGCGCCAACGAGAAGCTCCAGAAGGAGCTGGGCGAGCCGATCTACGCCGCCGACGGCAAGAGCATCTTCTACACCCGCAACGTGACGCCGGGTAATATCTTCGAATATGCCCAGAATTCGAACACCGACCTGTTCGACATCGAACGTTACGACCTGACCAGCGGCGAGGTCACCACCGCGGTGTCGGGGCTCGGCGGATCGGTGCGGCCGCAACCCTCGCCCGACGGCAAGTCGATCGCCTTCGTCCGGCGCGAGCGCGCGAAGTCGAAACTCTATGTGAAGGACCTCGTCTCGGGCGAGGAGCGCAAGATCTACGACGCGCTTGACCAGGATGTGCAGGAGACCTGGGCGGTGACCGGGCTCTATCCGAACATGGCCTGGACGCCCGACAGCAAGAGCCTGGTCTTCTGGGCCGGCGGCAAGATCCGCCGGGTCGACGCCGACGGATCGAACGCCGCGGTGATCCCGTTCCGGATCGACGACAGCCGCGACATGATCGACGGCATCCACCCCAAGGTCGATGTCGCTCCCGACCGCTTCACCACCCATATGGCGCGCTGGCCCGCGGTCTCGCCCGACGGCCGCAATGTCGTGTTCGAGACCCTCGGCAAGCTGTGGATCAAGCCGATGGCGGGCGGCGCGCCGAAGCGGCTCATCAGCGGCGCAGAAGATGGCCGCGAACTGTTCCCGAGCTGGTCGCGCGACGGCAAGACGATCGTCTTCGTCGCCTGGACCGACGCCGGACTCGGCCAGATCCGGACGGTGGCCGCCGGCGGCGGCGCCGCGCGCACCGTCACCCGCCAGCCCGGCCATTATGCCAAGCCGCGCTTCTCGCCCGATGGCAGGCTGATCGTCTTCGAACGGCGCGAGGATGGCAGCCTGGTCTCGTCGCGCTGGTCCGACAATCCCGGGGTCTACTGGATTCCCGCCGCCGGCGGCGAGGCCAAGCGGGTCGCCAAGGACATGAGCGAGCCGCAATTCGGCGCCGACGCAAGCCGCGTGTTCATGGTCGCGCGCGACGACGGCAAGCTCGCGCTGGTCAGCACCGATCTCGCCGGCGGCGCCAGGCGCACCCATGCCAAGGGCGAGCTGGTCAACGATTACAGCGTGTCACCGCGCGGTGATCTCGCCGCCTTCCGCCAGAATTACGAGGCTTTCCTGATGCCGCTGATGCCCGGCAGCCAGGGGGTCGATGTCGGCGCCGACGCCAAGAATCTGCCGGTCACCCGGGTCAGCGGCGACGGCGCCGACAATATCGGCTGGTCGAACGACGGCGCCGCGCTCCACTGGAGCCTCGGGCCGACGGTCTACACGGTGAACGCCGACACGGTCTTCGCATCCGCCCCGGCCGGCCCCGACGCCCCGAAATTCGCGGCGCCGAAGACCGGGGTGTCGCTGGCGATGGAGGTCGCCGCCGACAAGCCGGCGGGCACCGTCGCGCTGGTCGGCGCGCGGATCGTCAGCATGGCCGACGCGGCCGGCGGGATCATCGACGATGGCGTGGTGGTGATCCGCGGCGATCGCATCGTCGCGGTCGGCCAGCGCGGCGCGGTGGCGATCCCGGCGGGGGCGAAGACCGTCGACGTCGCCGGCAAGACGATCATCCCCGGGCTGGTCGACGCCCATGCCCATGGGCCGGAGGGCGAGGAGGAGCTGGTCCCCGAACAGAACTGGTCGCTGATGGTCAATCTCGCGCTCGGCACGACGACGATCCACGATCCGTCGGCGCGCGCGAGCGAGATTTTCGCCGCGTCGGAGATGCAGCGCGCCGGCAAGCTGATCGGCCCGCGCATCTTTTCGACCGGGGAGATCGTCTATGGCGCCAAGGCCCCCGACGTCTATGCCCAGATCGACAGCCTCGACGACGCGCTCGCCCATATCCGCCGGATCAAGGCCGAGGGCGGGCACAGCATCAAGAATTACAACCAGCCGCGCCGCAACCAGCGCCAGCAGGTCGTCGCCGCGACCCGGCAGGAGAATATGGAGGTCGTCGCCGAAGGCGGCTCGCTGTTCGGGATGGACATGAGCCTGATCGCCGACGGCCAGTCGACGCTCGAGCATAATGTCCCACTCGACATCTTCTACGAGGACGTGCTGAGCTTCTTCAGCCAGTCGAAGACCAACTACACGCCCACCCTGGTGGTGTCCTATGGCGGACTCGCCGGCGATCCCTATTGGCGTCAGGCGACCGACGTCTTCGCCCAGCCGCTGCTGCGCGCACATATCCCGCCGGCCAAGCTCGCTGCCGACAATGTCCGCCGGATCAAGGCGCCCGAGGAGGATTTCGTCGACGCGGCCAATGCCCGCGAGGCGCACAAGCTCGCCAAGCGCGGGGTGCTGGTGTCGATCGGCGCGCATGGCCAGCAGGCCGGCATCGGTTCGCATTGGGAGCTCTGGTCGTTCGTCCGCGGCGGCATGACCCCGATCGAGGCGCTGCGCGCGGGCACGATCGTGCCAGCCAACTCGCTCGGCATGGCGGCCGACATCGGCTCGATCGAGGTGGGCAAGCTCGCCGATCTCGTGGTGCTCGACGCCGACCCGACCGCCAATATCCGCAACAGCGAACGCGTGTCGAAGGTGATGCTCGGCGGGCGGCTCTACGACGCCGCGACGCTGAACGAGGAGGTCACCGGCACCGCCAAACGCGCGCCCTATTGGTGGGAAGGCGGCGCACCGGGGACCTCGGGCGGCGGGACGCATGGGGCGCATGTGGATTAGGATCTCCCCTCCCTGAAAGGGAGGGGTAAGGGGGTGGGTAAGCCACACAAAGGCTCGATGCCTTTGTGTGGCTGGCGAGCCGCAGGCTCGCGTTCGAGCTCACCAGCACGGAGATACCGGTGAAAAGACGAATGCTCCGATGGACTTTGTGGATCATCGCCATCGCCATCGTCGCGCCCATCATGACGGTTGCGCTTTACGCCGGCATCGACGCGTGGCGCCTGCGCGGCAAAGACAATTACGCGCTTGCCGAAATCCTGATCGAAACGACAAAAGCGCGGACTCCAAGCGATCTCCACTCCATCGCCATGACTCAATTCCCCGCCCCAACCTATTGCGGCGGGACATTTCCGAAGCTTGATGTCTGGCCAAACAAAAGCAGCAGCGTGTGGGGCGACTGGAATCCATCGAGTGCAGCTTTCATTCTGCAAATCATTTTGGATGGACATCGCGAGCGGTCGGCTGGAAGCGAAGGCCGCGACATCGCCTATATTTTCGACCACACATCGGATTTCGAGCGGCGCTTCCTGCTGGGGTGCATGACCGCGACGGTCACCGCCCCGCTTTGCGCATCGCGCGTGACCGCCTTGCTCGAACGGTCGCAAGCCCATGGCTTTTCGCCGTATCAGCAGACGCGCTTCGACCAGATCAGCGCCTGGGACGACAAGACCCTCTGCGCGTTCGTTCATGGCGCGGCGCAGATGAAGCCATCACTAGCCCAAGCAAGATAGGCTTCGAACTACAGCCGAAGCCAACGGCGGATGCCTCTGGCGCAGCTCTCGTGGATCGTTCGGGAGGCTCGCTACGCTCGCCACCCACCCCCTGCCCCTCCCTTGAAAGGGAGGGGTTAGAACGGGATCACCCCGCCATCACCCCCTCATACACCGCTCTGGGCCGGATCAGCTGCCCGCTTGCGATCTGCTCGATCGCATGCGCCGACCAGCCGACGCTGCGGCCAATCGCGAACAGGCGGAACGGGGTGTCGCGCGGGACCGGCAGCTGGCGGGTCATCACCGCCAGCGCGAAGTCGATATTGGGGAGCGCGCCGGTGCTTTCGGCGACCGCCTGCGCCAGTTCGCGCGCCCGCGTGTCGAGCTTCAGCCGCGCGAGCAGCGCCTTGGCGCGCGGATCGCCCTCGGGATAGAGCGGATGGCCGAAGCCCGGCAGCGGCCGGTCGCGTTCGAGCCAGCGGGCGATCGCGGTCTCGGTGCCGCTGCGCTCGGCATCCTCCATGAAGGCGATCGCCGCCTCCCCCGCCCCGCCATGGCGCGGGCCGGTCAGCGCGGCGAGCCCGGCGAGCAGGCTGGCGGCGATCGAGGCGCCGGTCGAGGCGGCGACCCGCACTGCGAAGGTCGAGGCGTTGAGTTCATGCTCGGCGAACAAGATCAGCGCGCAGCGGACGAGATCGGCGCCGTCGGCACCCAGATTCCAGTGCCGCGCCCAGCGATCATGGACCGCGGTCTGGCCGGGATCGGCACCGAGCGCGACCGCGATCCGGGCGATCGCCTCGGCGGCGTCGGCGTGGAGCCTGGCCGCGCTGCGCCCGATCGAGGGCCGGCTCTCGCCGACCAGCCGCGCGACCGACACGAACACGTCGTTGCTGGTGGTGCCGGCGCCGCGCGACAGGAGATGCGCGAAGCTCGGCCGCTGCTCCTGCTGCCAGAGCAGCCGGGCGACATCCTCGAGCCCCGCCGCCTCGACCAGATCGGCGATGTCGGTGCCGCGATAGACCAGCCGGCCATGGTGGACGGTCGAGATCGCGGTGGGGATCGAAGGTTCGCCCCAGGCGATCGCGCTCGCCGCGATCGCCGCCGGCCGGCGCCCGCGCGCGCGCCGTACGGTCAGCGCGGCGACGTCGTCGGCGCGGTAGAGGCTGCGGCGCGGATCGGCGGGGTCGGGCCGCATGCCGATCCGCCGCCGGCTGACATAGGCATAGAGCGTCTGCGGGCGCACCCCGAGGATGTCGAGCGCGGCCTGCCGGTCGATCCATTCAGCCATGACCGAAAAACCGCGCAAAAATCAGCATGTTGATTCACTTGATCAAGATTGATGAACGCGGCGCCCAAGAGCATCTCGCCAGCCGAAGAGTCAAGTTTTGCAGGCGAAGGAGCTGGACGATGAGCAATGGCCTCGACGATGTGGTGGCGGCGGAAACGATCCTGTCGGATGTCGACGGCGCGGGCGGGCGGCTGACGATCCGCGGCCATGCGCTTGCCGATCTCGCCGGGCGGACCCGCTATGAAGAGGTGGTGGCGTTGCTGCTCGACGGCTTCTTCGACGATCTGCCGGCCGATCTGCCGGCGGCGATCGGCGCGGCGCGCGCCGACGTCTTCGCGCGGGTCGCGGCGCTGGCGCCAGCGCTCGCCGCGCTCGACGACGTCTATGACGGGGTGCGCGCCGGGGTGGCGCTGCTGCCCGACGGCGACGGCCTCGACGACGCGCTGCGACTGATCGCGGCGCCGGCGGTGCTGCTGCCGCTGCTGCTGCGCGTGAAGGCGGGCGACGCGGCGATCGCTCCCGATCCGGCGCGCGGCCATGCCGTCGACATGCTGCGCATGCTCGGCCGCGACGGCGGCCTCGACACGCTTGCCGCCGCGCTCGACACCTATCTGGTCACCGTCTGCGACCATGGCCTCAACGCCTCGACCTTCGCGGCGCGGGTCGTCGCCTCGACCCGGGCGGGGCTGACCTCGACGGTGCTCGCCGGCCTCGGCGCGCTCAAGGGGCCGCTCCATGGCGGCGCGCCGGGGCCGGTGATCGCGATGCTCGACGCGATCGAGGATGCCATCGCATCGGGAGGTGATGCCGAGGCCTGGCTGCGGCGCGAGGTCGCGGGCGGCGCCCGACTGATGGGCTTCGGCCACCGCATCTACCGGGTCCGCGATCCGCGCGCCGACGCGCTCAAGGCCGCGGTCCGCCGGCTCGGCCGCACCGGTGGCGGCCGCCTCGCGCTCGCCGAGACGATCGAGGCCGCAGCCCTCGCGCTGCTCGCCGAGGCCAAACCCGGCCGCAGCCTCCAGACCAACGTCGAATATTACACCGCGCTGCTGCTCGAGGCGCTCGGCTTCCCCCCGCACGCCTTCACCGCGGTCTTCGCCACCGGCCGCGTCGCCGGCTGGATCGCCCACGCCCGCGAGCAGCAGGCGACCGGACGGCTGATCCGGCCGCAGTCGGTCTATGTCGGCCCGGGCGTGGGGCTGGCGGCTTAGGCGGGCCTGCACCCAACTCCCTCTCCCTCTTGGGAGAGGGAAGGGCCCCGCGCCGAAGGCGTGGGAAGGGTGAGGGCACGACGGCCTCACGTGCGGGACGCTTCGGGCTTCGCCCTCGCGCCCCCTCTCCCCTGCCCCTCTCCCACAAGGGGAGAGGGAAAAGCGCGCGATTTCGGCGAAGCATCGCACCTCCCGCCGCATTCCCCCAAACATTGCCACGCCGTCACAATCGACGCTGCGCTGCAACCCGACTGTCATCGAGCGTCCCTAGTCTCCTTCCAAAGACTCGGGGGATTGCCCAATGAACGCCACTGCCACGATGAACTCGCCCAGCACCGGGCCCACGACCGGCCCCAATCTCGATCGGGGCCTCGGCGTCGCCGGGCTGGTCGGGTTCGGCGCCGCGATCCTCGCCGCGCTGCTCTATGTCGCGTACAGCGTCTACACCGATGCCGCCGCCGCGGGCGTCGAGCCCAAGGCCTATCTGCCGTTCCTGCTGCTGTTCATCGCGCTGCTGATCGCGCTCGGTTTCGAGTTCGTGAACGGCTTCCACGACACCGCCAATGCGGTCGCGACGGTGATCTACACCAATGCGATGCCGGCCAATGTCGCGGTGGTGTGGTCGGGCTTCTTCAACTTCCTCGGCGTGCTGCTGTCGACCGGCGCGGTCGCGTTCGGGATCGTGTCGCTGCTGCCGGTCGAACTGATCCTCCAGGTCGGCTCGGAAGCCGGCTTCGCGATGGTCTTCGCGCTGCTGATCGCGGCGATCATGTGGAATCTCGCCACCTGGTGGCTGGGCATCCCCTCGTCGAGCTCGCACACGCTGATCGGATCGATCATCGGCGTCGGCGTCGCCAATGCGATGCTCCACGGCAAGAGCGGCACCTCGGGGGTCGACTGGGGCAAGGCGACCGAGATCGGCCAGGCGCTGCTGCTGTCGCCACTGATCGGCTTCGGCGTCGCCGCCCTGCTGTTTCTCGCGATGAAGCTGCTGATCAAGAACAAGGCGCTCTACAGCGAGCCCAAGGACGGCGTTCCGCCGCCCTTGTGGATCCGCGGCCTGCTGATCTTCACCTGCACCGGGGTCAGCTTCGCGCACGGATCGAATGACGGGCAGAAGGGCATGGGCCTGATCATGCTGATCCTGATCGGCACCGTGCCCACGGCCTATGCGCTCAACCGCGCGGTGCCGGTGCAATATGTGTCCGAATTCCACACCAGCTCGATCGCCGCCGGCCAGGCGCTGATCGCCGGCCCGGCCCCCGCGGTCGCCCCGGCCGATGCCCGCAAGGCGGTCACCACCTATATCGCCGACAAGAAGTTCGCCGACACCACCGTCCCCGCTTTGACCGCGCTGATCGGCGAGATCGACCAGCAGATCCAGGGCTATGGCTCGCTCGCCAAGGTGCCGGCCGCGGCGGTCGAGAATGTCCGCAACGACATGTATCTGGCGTCGGAGGCGATCAAGCGGCTCGAAAAGGACAAGGCGCTCGGCCTGCCCAAGGACAAGGTCGAGACGCTCGAAACCTACAAGAAGGCGCTCGACAAGGCGACCCGCTTCATCCCGACCTGGGTCAAGATCGCGGTCGCCTTCGCGCTCGGACTCGGCACGATGGTCGGCTGGAAGCGGATCGTCGTCACCGTCGGCGAGAAGATCGGCAAGTCGCATTTGACCTATGCGCAGGGCGCCGCCGCCGAGATCGTCGCGATGGGGACGATCGCCTCGGCCGACATGCTCGGCCTGCCGGTGTCGACCACCCATGTCCTGTCCTCGGGCGTCGCCGGCACGATGGCCGCGAACAAATCGGGGCTGCAGATGTCGACGATCCGCAACCTCGCGATCGCCTGGGTGCTGACCCTGCCGGTGTCGATCCTGCTCTCGGGCGGGCTCTATGCGGTGTTCTCGGCGATCTTCTAGAGCGATATGAAATCAGGTGAAATCACCTGATGACTCGCATATCGCGGTAAATCAAAAACTTAGAGCAGATGATCTGACGCAGTCAGATTTCATCACGCTCTAGAAAATGCGATGCCGGGCAACCCGCCCGGCACCGATCATCGCGAGATCGAAAATGGGACCGGTTCCGTGCTAGACGGAGCCGGTCCCAACTTTGTCGGGGGTCAGGATTTGCGCGGACCAGACGCCATGATGCCGCAAGCGGCACCCCCGGGGTTGATCTGGGGCTTCGACCTGTCGACCGGCGAGGCGCAGCCGATCGAGGAATGCGATGCCGGCGGCGAGGGTTTCCGCTGGTTCCATCTGTCGCTCGCGCACCAGGGCACCACCAACTGGATCACCCGCGGCCCGCTGCCGGCCGCGGTCAAGGAATTGCTGCTCGGCCCCGACACCCACCAGCGCGCGCTGGTCGAGGACGGGGTGGTCGGCTGCGTGCTCCATGATTATGAGCGCGATTTCGAAGGATCGGACACCAACCGGGTCGGCGCGCTGCGGCTCGCCTTGACTCCGACGCTGATGATCACCGCGCGGATGCACCCGATCCGGTCGGCCGACCTCGTCCGCAACCGGCTGGCGCAAGGCCAGCGCGTCGCCGGCCCTGCCGCCGCGCTCGATCTGGTCGCGGGCACGATCAGCGAGGCGCTCGCCGGGGTCGGTCGCGAGATGAGCATCGCCGTCCAGCGCGCCGAGGATGATTTCCTCGACGGCCGCAACCCGCCCAACCCGCGCGCGCTGATCGGCATCCGCCGCCGGGTCGCGCAGGTCCACCGCATGCTCGACGGCATGCGTGCGCTGTTCCGCCGGCTCGAGGAGGATGAGGACCTGCCCGAACCGCTGCTGGCGACCGTCGAGAAACTCTCGCAGCGGCTGCGCTCGCTCGACGCCGATGCGCTGAGCGTCCAGGGCCAGCTCCGGCTGCTGCGCGACGAGATCGACATGCAGGCCGACCAGCGCACCAACCAGAATCTCTATCTGCTCTCGATCGTCACCGCGCTGCTGCTGCCGGCGACGCTCGTCACCGGCCTGTTCGGGATGAACACCGGCGGCATGCCCTGGGCGCAGAGCCCGCACGGCACCTGGCTGGCGACCCTGCTCGCGATCGGCGCGGCGGCGGCGACCTATGTCCTGCTGCGGGCGATGGGGTTCATGCGGCGGTAAACGCGGCGATATCCGAAGCCGCGCACCTTCCTGTCTTCGTCATCCTGAACTTGTTTCAGGATCCACTCCTATACTCGGGAACGGCCCCTTGTCGCACGGTGGATGCTGAAACAAGTTCAGCATGACGTTGAAAATAAAGATTTTTTCTGCCTCAGTAACGCTCCGGCACGTACATTTCCTCGGGCACCGGATGCCGCTCATAATCCTCGTGGCGCACCCGCTCGGGCAGGATGACCTCGGGCTTGGGAACATCGTCATAGGGGATCTGGTCGAGCAGATGGGCGATGCAGTTGAGCCGGGCGCGCTTCTTGTCGACCGCTTCGACCACCCACCACGGCGCCTCGGGGATATGGGTGCGCGCCAGCATGACTTCCTTGGCGCGGGTATAATCCTCCCAGCGGCGACGCGACTCGACGTCCATCGGCGACAGCTTCCACTGCTTGAGCGGATCGTGGATCCGCATCTTGAAACGGAACTGCTGCTCGTCGTCGGTGATCGAGAACCAATATTTGAGCAGGATGATGCCCGAGCGCACCAGCATCCGTTCGAATTCGGGGACCGATCGGAAAAATTCCTCGACCTCATCCTCGTTGCAGAAGCCCATCACCCGCTCGACCCCGGCGCGGTTGTACCAGCTGCGGTCGAACAGCACGATCTCGCCGGCGGCGGGCAGATGCTGGGCATAACGCTGGAAATACCATTGGGTGCGCTCGCGCTCGTTCGGCGCCGGCAGCGCCGCGACCCGGCAGACCCTTGGGTTCAATCGCTGGGTGATCCGCTTGATCGCCCCGCCCTTGCCGGCGGAGTCGCGGCCTTCGAAGATCACCACGACCTTCAGCCCCTTGTGCACCACCCAGTCCTGCAGCCGGACGAGCTCGTGCTGGAGCCGGAACAGCTCGCGGAAATAGGTGCGCCGCTCGATCGCCTCGCGCTCGGGATGCTCCTCCATGTCGGCGAGCATCGTCTCGAGCCGGCTCTCGTCGATCTCCATCTCCAGCTCCTCGTCGAAGCTGTCGGCGATCTCCTGCTTGATGCGCTCCATTTCGGAGAGTGACTCGGCGTAGGACATGGAACTTCCCTCTGATGAGGCTTCCTTGTGGGCCGGCACGGTTACGGGGGTGTGACGTCGGCGTAAGCGAACATGGCTCGAAACACGCCGTCCCGCCCGCAGAACGGGACGGCGCGGTCCGGAGCGAAGGCGCTGATTACATCGCCTCGAACGCCAGGGTTACGGTGAAACTGTAGAGCGGCTTGCCCGAGACCGGCGCGGCGTCGCGGTAGCGCACCAGCAGGACGTAGCGGCCCGCATCGGGGGCGGTGAAGGCGACCTTGCCCGTGGCATCGCTCTTCACCTCGGCGACCTGCTTCTTCCCGTCGTAGAAGCCCGCCTCGCGGAACAGCTCGACCGACGCGCCGGCGAGCGGCTTGCCGTCATAGCGGACCGCGAACGGCAGCGCCGTCTTCGCCTCATAGGCGCTCGGGTCGCTGAGCGGGACGATCTCGAGCGCGGTGCCGCGCGGCTTGAGCGCGCCGTCGCCGCCCGGCTTGCCCTTGAGGATATAGACGTCGGCCAGGGTCGCGCTCTGCGCGTCGACCAGCGCCACCCCCGCCGGGGCCGGGGCGCCCTCGCCGACCATCTTCCACTGGGCGCCGTCGCGGTACATCTTGTTCATCCGGCCGAAGCGCTGCCCCGACGACACCCGGTAGAGCCCGTCGGCGGGCAGCTTCGCCTCGACCAGGGTCACCTCGGTCAGCACCGTCGGCGGGGCCAGCTTCACGGTGGTACCGTCGGGACCGGTCGCCTCGAACGGCGCATCCTTCATCGCGATCTCGGGGCGGAAGGCGTCCTCGGTGAAGCTCGCCTCGATCGTCACCAGGTCGCGCTTGCCGGCGTCGAACAGGCTCGGGCTCAGCACCGGCATATGCGCCAGCGCCGGCGCCGCGAGCAGGATCAGCGTTCCCGCCCCGAAGCCCGCCACCAATAGTCCCGTCATAACCCGCGTCATCATGCGTCCCCAAATTTCGTTTCGTTGGGGACTTGCTAACGCGAACAATTCTCATTAGCAAGTTTTTCAACGACGAAGCTCGACCGAACGGGCAACCACAAGGGACTGCAATGAAACTGAATAGACTGCTCGGCGGCATCGCGCCGATCGCCATCCTGTTCGCCAACGGCAACGCCTTCGCCGCCGAAGCCGCTGGCGACGCCGCCGCGAGCGACGCCGAGACGATCACCGTGACCGCCACCCGCACCGACAAGCCGATCATCGACGTTCCCGTGACCGTATCGGTGATCGACGCGCGGACGATCGACGACCGCTTCATCACCGACATCAAGGACCTGGTCCGTTACGAGCCGGGCGTCAGCGTCCGCCGCGCGCCCGCCCGCTTCACCGCCGCCGGATCGTCGGCCGGCCGCGACCGCGACAGCGGCTTCAACATTCGCGGGCTCGAGGGCAATCGCGTGCTGATCACCGTCGATGGCGTCCGCGTCCCCGACGCGTTCAGCTTCGGCGCGCAGTCGGTCGGTCGTGGCGACTATGTCGACCTCGATCTCGTCAGGTCGGTCGAAATCCTGCGCGGTCCGGCCTCGGCGCTCTATGGCAGCGACGGCGTCGCCGGCGCGGTCAGCTTCATCACCAAGGACCCGCAGGATTTCCTGAAAGACGGCCAGTCGATCGGCGGCGGCGTGCGCATCGGTTACGACAGCACCGACGAAAGCTGGACCAAAAGTGCGGTCGCGGCCGGACAGGCCGGCACCGTCTCGGCGATGGTCGCCTATACCCGCCGCGACGGCAAGGAACTCGACAACAAAGGCAGCAACGACAGCGCCAACACCGACCGCACCACCCCCAATCCGCAGGACATCGACAGCAACGCGGTGCTCGCCCGGCTGGTGTGGCAGCCGAGCGACGCGCACCGGCTGCGTTTCACCTATGAGCATTTCGATTCCGACGTCGAAACCAATGTGCTGAGCGCGATCGCCAAGCCGCCGCTCGCCACCACCTCGGTGCTCGGCCTCACCGCCGACGACACGACGAAGCGCAACCGCGGCACGATCGACTATCGCTATATCGGCGAGGGTTTCGTCAGCGGCGCCCGGGTCGCCGGCTATTATCAGAAGAGCACGACGCTGCAGGACGCGTTCGAGGACCGCAACACCGCCGCCGACCGCCGCCGCATCAACCGCTTCGACAATGAAGTCTATGGCGGGATGATCCAGCTCGAAAGCAGGTTCGAGACCGGCAGCGTCGAGCATCTGCTCGTCTATGGCGGCGATGCCTCGCACACCCGGCAGACCGGCCTGCGCGACGGCACCGTGCCGCCGGCCGGCGAAACCTTCCCGACCCGCGCCTTCCCGACCACCGACTACACGCTGACCGGGCTGTTCCTCCAGGACGAGATCTCGATCGCCGACGGCCGGGTTCTGCTCTACCCGGCGCTGCGCTACGACCATTACAAGCTCGATCCGAAGAACGACCCGCTGTTCACCACCTTCGTGCCGCGCGGCCAGGGCGACTCCAAGGTCACCCCGCGGATCGGCGTGGTGGTCAAGGCGACCGAGATGGTCCGGCTGTTCGCCAACTACACCCAGGGTTTCAAGGCGCCCGAGCCCAACCAGATCAACAACGGCTTCGCCAATCTGGTCGCCAATTACCGGTCGATCCCCAACCCCGATCTCAAACCCGAGACCAGCCGCGCCTATGAAGGCGGGGTTCGCCTCAACGGTTCGGCCTGGTCGGCGAGCGCCACCGCCTTTTCGGGGCGCTACAAGAATTTTATCGACCAGGTGCAGATCAGCGGCGCGTTCACCGCGGCCAATCCGGCGGTCTATCAATATGTGAACATCGGCCGGGTGAAGATCCACGGGATCGAGGCGACCGGCGAATATCGGCATGACAGCGGCGTGGGCGCGCGCGCAGCCTTCTCCTATGCCAAGGGCACGGTGCGCAGCAACGGCGTCTCCGCCCCGCTCGACAGCGTCGAGCCGATCAAGTTCGTCGGCGGCCTCTTCTACCAGAAGGACGACAGCCCGTTGCGCGCCGAAATCGTCGCCACCCATTCGGATGGCAAGAAACAGTCGCGCACCAACAACAGCTGCAACACCACCACCACGGTCTGCTTCACCCCGCCGGGCTTCTGGATCGTCGACGCGACCGTCTCGTACAAAGTGATGGACCATGCGACGGTGCGCGCCGGGCTGTTCAACCTGTTCGACAAGAAATATTTCTGGTGGAGCGACGTGCGCGGGCTCGCCTCGACCTCGACGATCCGCGACGCCTACTCGCAGCCGGGCCGCAATTTCGGCCTGTCGCTGGCACTGACGCTCTGATCATCCTCCCTGCAACCGAACAAGCGAAGGCCGAGATATGAACAAACGTCCCATGTTCCGCTCTCCTCTCCTTGCCGGCGCCGCACTCCTGCTCGCGACGCTGGCCCCCGCGATCCTGCCGGCGCCGGCGTCGGCCGCGGCCGAATATGGCGACAAGGCGCGCGACCGCACCGCGATCCTGGCGATGTCGGGCACCTACAAGGTGACCTTCGACATGCGCGAGACCGTGCCGTTCGTCGCAGGCTACACCCCCTATCCCGCCAAGCTCAGCGGCGGGCACGAGGTGGTCAAGGTGATCGTAGACACCCCCGACCTGATCATCCTCCAGCATCTGCTGGTGGTCGACAGCGGCACCAAGGAGCCGCTGGTGATCAAGCATTGGCGGCAGGACTGGACCTGGCAGCCGGCGAGCGTGCTGGTCTATGCCGGTCCCGGCCGCTGGACGCTCGCGGCGGTGCCCGCCGCCCAGCGCAAGGGCGCCTGGTCGCAGACGGTGTGGCAGACCGACGACAGCCCGCGCTACGGCGCGGTCGGCCGCTGGCGCTATGACGACGGCGTCACCCGCTGGATGAGCGACGAGACGATGCGCCCCCTCGCCCGCCGCGACGCCACCCGCAAGCCGCCCTACGACCATTATCTCGGCACCAACCGCCATGCGCTGACCCCGGCCGGCTGGGTCCAGGAACAGGACAATGCCAAGATCGGCAGCAAGGACGGGAAGCCGGTCACCTTCGCGCACGAGGTGGTGATCAACAGCTATGTCCCCGCGACCGATTTCCCGGTCGCCGCCGCCGACACCTATTGGAGCAAGACCGCCGACTATTGGGCGGCGGTGCGCGCCGACTGGGACAAGGTGATCGCAACGACGCGGGGCCTGAAACTCGGCGAGGAACCCGATAACGGCTCGACCTCGGGCCACGACCTGATGCTGCTGGCCGACGACGTCGCCAGCGGCGAAGCCCCGCTCGCGACCGCGAAGAGCGAGGCCCATGCGATCATCGTGCGCGAAACGGGCAAGTAGGGACGCTTGCTCTCGCGCATGATGCGTCGAGCCCGGCTGGACGGCGCAGGACCTGTCCAGCCGGGCTCGGCACCCCTTTAGAATAGCCCGCGCCCCCCTCCCGGGTGCGGGTGGGCAAGGGCCTTTCCGTGGTCCGTTTTCTTGGCCCGTCCATCGGTCCAGTCATCGGGAACGCGGATGCGGAAAGGTCCTTGCCACCATTTCCCCTCGCCCCTTGTGGGAGAGGGAGGGGCCCAAACCGCAGGTTTGGGAGGGTGAGGGGTGCGGCGCAAAGCGCCGCGCGATTGCTGCGCAATCGCCCCCTCTCCAGCCGCGACTAGGCAGCAGGCTGCCAAGTCTTGGCATCCTCTCCCACAAGGGGAGAGGATAAATCAGCGCGGCAGCGCGTACGCCACCACGGCATCGCCGATCGGCGTCTCCATGAAATGGTGTCCGCCGGCCATGATCACCAGAAACTGGCGTCCGCCCGCCTGATAGACCATCGGCGTCGCCTGGCCGCCGGCAGGCAGCACGTCGTGCCACAATTCCTTGCCGGTCTTCAGGTCGATCGCGCGGATCAGATTGTCGGTGGTCGCGGCGACGAAGATCAGCCCGCTTGCAGTCACCACCGATCCGCCATTGTTCGGGGTGCCGATCGTCAGCGGCAGCATCGACGGGATGCCGAACGGGCCGTTGGTGCGCGCCGATCCCAGCGGCCGGTCCCAGATCGTCTTGCCGGTGGCGATGTCGATCGCGCGGATCCCGCCATAAGGCGGCTGCTTGCACAGCATGCCGGTGAAGGGCAGCCGCCAGCCGGCATTGACGTCGATCGCATAAGGCGTGTGCGCCTGCGGATCGCCCGCGCCCTCGGCGCCGCCGATCTGGCCGCGCGCCTGGTCGCGCGGCGCCCAGCCGCGCTTATTCGCCTCGGCGCGGCTCACCAGCCGGACATAGTTGGGCATGTCGTTATAATTGGCGACGATCACCCCGCGCGCCGGATCGACCGCGATCCCGCCCCAGTCGGTGCCGCCATTATAGCCCGGATATTCGATCGAACGCCGGCTTTCCTCGGGCGGGGTGAAGAAGCCCTTGTAGCTCGCCTGGCGGAACTGGATGCGGCAGATCATCTGGTCGATCGGCGACATCCCCCACATGTCGCGCTCGGTCAGCATCGGCTTGCGCAGCGTCTGCCACAGCGAGACGATCTGCACCGGCGATCGCTGCGCGGGCTCGACCCCGCCGGCCGGCGCCGGGATCTGTCCGACCGGGGTCAGCGCGCGGCCGGTGCGGCGATCGAGGACATAGATGTCGCCCTGCTTGCTCGGCAGCACCAGCGCGGGCACGCCCTTATAGTCGATCAGCGTCGCCTGTGCGCCGAAATCATAGTCCCAGACATCGTGGCGCACCGCCTGGAACCGCCATTTCGGCTTGCCGGTGGTGACGTCGAGCGCGACCAGCGAGGTCGCGAACGCATGTTCCTGCGGGCGGCGCAGGCTCGAATAATAGTCGGCCGCGGCATTGCCCATCGGCAGATAGACCAGCCCGAGTTGCTCGTCGCCCGAGGCGATCGTCCACATGTTCGGGGTGCCGCGGGCATAGATCTGGCCGGCCGGCGGCGCGCCGTTGCGTTCGGGATGCATCATGTCCCACGCCCAGCGCAGCTTGCCGGTGACCGCGTCATAGCCCTGGATCACCCCCGACGGCGCCCAGCGGTCCTGCCCGTCGAGCACCTGGTGCCCGGTCACCACCACCCCGCGCACGATCGTCGGCGGCGAGGTGATCGAGATGAAGCCGTCGGGGACATTGCCCATCCCCTCGGTGATCGAGACCTGGCCATTGGTCCCGAAATCGGCGCAGCGCGCGCCGGTGCGCGCATCGATCGCCATCACCCGCGCGTCGAGCGTGCCCCAGATGATCCGGGTGGCGCAGGGCGTGGTCGCGGCGACGTTGGGGACGGCATAATAGCTCACCCCGCGACAGGCGGCGGTATAGGGGATCGCGGTGTCGGGCACCTTGGGATCGAAGCGCCAGCGCTGCTTGCCGGTCGCCGGATCGAGCGCGATCACCATCGATTTGGGGGTGCAGGCATAGAGGGTATCGCCGATCTTGAGCGGGGTATTCTCGGCGCCATAGGTCTTGCGGATCATCGGGTTCGACGGAAGGTCGCCGGTGTGGGTCAACCAGACCCGCTTGAGCGAACCGACATTCGCCGGGGTGATCTGGGCGAGCGGCGAATAGCGGCGCGCGGCGAAGGATCCGCCATATTGCGGCCAGTCGGCGCCCGCCTGCAGCAGCGCCGGATCGGCCATCCCCGTGCCCGCCGACGGAAGCGACGCGAGCACGGGTGGCTCATCGGCCTTGGCGATCGCCACCCCGCCGACCACCGCGACCAGCAGCACCGCGCCGACCGCGGTCCAGGCCTTGCGCCAGCGATGTTCGGTGGCGTCGAGCGACGCCATCACCGGCAGCGTGAAGATCAGCAGCACCAAGGGCGCGAACAGCCGCGGCACCAGCGCCCAGCCATTGGCGCCGACCTCCCAGAAGGCCCAGACCAGGGTGACCGCGAAGATCGCGATATAGAGCCAGCCGCCCGCCAACCTTCCGCGCACCAGCAGCACACCCGCGACGATCATCGCGATGCCGGTGATCGCATAATAAGCCGAACCGCCGACCGCGAGCAGCCACACCCCGCCGATCGTAAGGACCAGCCCGATCAGCGCGATCAGGCCGCCGAGGAGCATCGCCCCCCAGTTGCTGCGGGAGGGAAGACGGTCGGCATGGGCCATGATCGATAGCTTTCGAAACGAACGGCAAAGGGCGCGGACGATCGCCGCGTCAGGCGAGGCCGGGAAAACGGACGGTGATGTTATATGGTTCCATGGGGAGGGCGAGCGGTCGGCGTGCGTCGCCCTTCAAATAACACGTCATCCCGGCGGAGGCCTGACTTACCTCTCTATCCTTCTTCGTCATCCCGGACTTGATCCGGGATCTCTTTGCCTTTTGCGGCCGAAGAAGAAGTGAGATCCCGGATCAAGTCCGGGATGACGCAAATTTCGAAGGCGGCGGGACCGCGAAAGCCCCGCCCGCCCCCTTATTTCTTCAGCGCCTTCGCCATCTCCAGATGATGCGACACGGCCGGCGCGATCTCGCCGGCGGCGGTCTTGAGCGAGGCGACCTCGCCGTCCTTGGCATAGCCCTGCATCAGCGACAGCGCGTCCTGGTGCGCGTCGATCTGACCGTCGACATAGGCGGTGTCGAAATCGGCGCCCTTGAGCCCCTTGAGCTTGGCGAGATCCTCGGTCTGGTCCTCGGTCAGGGTCGCGTCGGGGGTGATCGCCGGGCTCGCCTTGGCGGCCGCGGCCTTGATCTTGGCGGTCGATTCGGTGTGCGCCTTGACCATCTCGGCGGCGAAGCTCTTGACCTCGGTCGAGGCGCCATTGGCCGCGGCGAGCTTGGCGGCGGCGATCTCGAACGCGTCGCTCTTGGCGGCGGTGTTGGCGAACTCCGATCCGGTCGGGGTCGGGGTCACCGCCTCCTTGACGTCCTGCGCGGCGTTCGACGCGATCTCGCCTGCCGCCGCCATCGCGTCGCCGGCCTGGTTGACCGCGGCATCGGTCTTCTGTTCGGCCTTGGGGCCGCACGCCGCCAGACTCAGCGCCAGCGCCGCGACCGACGTGATCGTCAGGATTTTCTGCATTTTACCTCTCCGGGAATATGAAGCCCCCTCAACGCCTTGGCCCCGACCGCGTTCCCGATCGCCTTCCCTGCCTCGGGACCGCTCCCCAATTCGTCATGCTGAACTTGTTTCAGCATCCACTCTTCCTCTCGGGAACGGCCCCTTGTCGCACGGTGGACGCTGGAACAAGTTCAGCATGACGGCGAAGGGATAGCCCGGTCCGTTGCGCGACCAACCGGCTTCGCCCTACAAGATCGCCGATGGACAGCAGGGACGAAGCAGTGACCGGATCGGTGGCGATCGATTTCCTGCGGATCATGCCCGATGCCGCCGCCGCGCCGATCGCCCGTAGCGTCGCCGAAGAGGTTCCGGTCGCGATCGAGATCGACGGGATCGGCTATGCGGTGCTGATGGCGACCCCCACCGACCTGGTCGATCTCGCTTATGGCTTCGCGCTCGCCGAGCGGCTGATCGATCGTGCCGCCGACCTCATCGACGTCGATTGCCATGACGCCGCGAACGGCATGATCCTGCGCCTCGCGCTCGCCGATGCCAACCGTCGCCGCGTGCTCGACCGGGTGCGCCACCGCGTCTCCGAATCGGCGTGCGGGCTGTGCGGGATCGAGAATCTCGAACAGGCGCTGCGGCCGCTGCCCGCGGTCGCAGCGACCTCGCGCGCCGGCGATGCCGCGATCTTCCGGGCGCTGACGTCTCTGCGCGATCACCAGCCGCTCAACCGCGCGACCGGCGCCGCCCACGCCGCCGCCGCCTGCGCTGCCGACGGATCGATCCGGCTGGTGCGCGAGGATGTCGGGCGCCACAACAGTTTCGACAAGCTGATCGGCGCGATGCTCCGCGAGGGCCTCGGCTGGGACGACGGATTCGCCTTGCTGTCGTCGCGCTGCTCCTATGAGCTGGTCGAGAAAGCGGTGCTCGCGGGCTGTCCGCTGCTCGCGACGATCTCGGCGCCGACCAGCCTCGCGATCGAACGCGCCGCCGCCGCCGGCCTGCCGCTCCGGGTGCTCGCCCGCGCCGACGCCATGCTGGCCCCCGAGGCGACATCGTCATGAAGATCCTCGGCGCGATCCTCGCCGGCGGCCAGTCGCGGCGCTTCGGCAGCGACAAGGCGGTCGCGTCCTATCGCGGCGCGCCGCTGATCGCGCATATGATCGACGTGCTTGGCCGCCAGTGCGACGCGATCCTGATCTGCGGCCGAACGATCGACGGCTATGACATGGTCCCCGATCGCCCCGCCCCCGGCCTCGGCCCGCTCGGCGGGCTCGCCGCCGCGCTTCATGCCGGGCAGGCGCGCGGTTTCGACGCGGTGCTGAGCGTGCCCTGCGATGCCCCGCAGATCCCGCAGAATCTGCGCGCGCAGCTCGGCGCCGCCCCGGCCTGCCTCGCCGATCTGCCGGTGATCGGGCTGTGGCCCTGCGCGCTCGCCGACGAACTCGACCGCCATGTCGCCGCGGATCCGCGCCGGTCGATGCGCGGCTGGGCCGACCGGATCGGCGCCGCCCGGCGGACGCTGGCGGTGCCGATCGCCAATATCAACACCCCCGCCGATCTCGCCGCGATCGAGGCCCGCCATGGCTGAGCGCGCGCCGCGGATCGGCGTCGACGAGGCGCTGGCGATCATCGCCGCGAACGTGACCCCGCTCGGCAGCGAGTCCGTCCCCATCGCCGCCGCCTTCGGCCGGGTGACCGCGGCGGCAGTCGCCGCCGGCGCCGACGCCCCGCGCTTCCGCGCCTCGGCGATGGACGGCTTCGCGGTCGCCAGCAACACGATCGCCACCGCCTGTGCCGAGGCAGTGATCGCGCTGCCGATCGGCGCGCTGGTGCCCGCCGGAACCTGGCCGCCGCCGCTGCCGCCCGGCGAAACCGTGCCGATCGCCACCGGCGCGCCGGTGCCCGACGGCGCCGATGCGGTGCTGACCCGCGAGACCGCGACCATCGTCGACGGCCGGCTCGTCATCCACCGCCCGATCGAGGCCGGGCGCAACGTCCGCGCGATCGGCGAGGATATCGCCCAAGGTGCGACGATCCTGCCCGCCGGGGTCCGCCTCGCCGCCGATATGATCGGCGTGCTCGCCGCCTTCGGGGTCGCGAAGGTCGACGTCCGCCGGGTGCCGCATATCGGGCTGCTCGCCACCGGCAGCGAGCTCGCCGAGGCCGGCAGCGGCGCGCTCGATCCCGCCGCGCTGGTCGACAGCAACAGCCCGATGATCGCCGCCTGCGCCGCTGCCGCCGGGCTCGGCTTCACCGCGGTCGGCCGCGCCCCCGACCGCGGCGAGGCGATCGACCTGCTGCTCGACGCCGCCACCCGGCCCGCGGCGGGCGACGTCATCCTGTCGACCGGCGGGGTCTCAGTCGGCGATTTCGACCTGGTGCGCGCGCGGCTCGAGGATCGCGGCTGCCGCATCCTGTTCCACGGCATCGCGATGCGCCCGGGCAAGCCGCTGCTGTTCGCGCTGCTGCCCGACGGCCGCCCCTTTTTCGGCCTGCCCGGCACTCCGCTCGCGGCGCTGACCGGCTTCCGCTTCTTCGTCGGCGCCGCGATCCGTCGCATGCTCGGCCTGCCCGCCGAGACCGGCGACCCGATCACCTCGGCCGAGCCCGGCCGCCCCGGCACCACCCTGTTCCTGCGCGGCCGGCGGACGATCGACGACCGGGGGCGGCTCGCGATCGACACCACGATGGACCAGCGCTCGCACATCCTCCACTCGCTGCTCCAGGCCGATTGCTGGCTCCGGGTCGACCGGCCCGGCGACGGACCATCGACGGCGCAGGTGCACGCCAAGAACCTGCCGCTCGGCTGACGCAGGGCCTATCGTCCTTCCAGGCTTCGGCACAGCGCATCGGCGAACCCGGCACCGCCATCGATCCCGATCAGCCCGAGCGTCGACACACCCTCGATCACCGCGAGGATCGCCGCCGCGCCGCGATCGGGATCGACCCCGTCCGGAAACAACGTCCGCTCGACGATCCAGCCGAGCCAGCCGGCGCCGATCGCGCGGGCGGTGGCCGCGAAGGCCGGGTCGCCGCGTACCGCCCGCGCGACGATCTCGGCCCACAACGCCATGAACGGCCGCAGCGCAGGCTCGGCGATCAGCCGGCTCGCCTGGTCGATCATCGCCGCCGGCGACAGCCCGGCGCCGACGGGAATCGCCGCAAGCCGGCCGGCGAGTCGCCGCGAGACGTCGGCCAGCGTCTCGGCGACCAGTTCGGCCTTGGTCCCGAAATAATAGAGCAGCATCCGGTCGCTGGTCCCCAGCCGCGCCGCGGCGGGGCGCAGCGCCAGCGCGTCGAGTCCCTCGGCGAGCACGATATCGCCCAGCGCCGTCGCCAGCGCGGCGCGCTTCCTTGCCTTCGGATCGGTCCTGTCGGTCGTCATGCGACCGCCTGTAGCAGATGCTACATCACCCTGCTATGTAGCATATACTACATCGAGTCGTGGAGGTCCCATGTTCACCCGCAGCCAGGTCCCGATCCTCACCATCGTCGCGCTCGCTCTGTGGGGCGCGGCGACGCTGTATATTCGCCTGTTCCCGGACGCGCTGACCGACCCGCTGCTCGGCGGCCTGTCCTTCGTCACCACCCTGTTCTTCGCCTGGGGCAGCGTCGTGCTGATCCGCCGCGCGGCCCGGCTCGTCGCCGACCAGCTGCTCGCCGGGGTCGCGCTGGTCGGGGCGATCGCGATGATGATCGACGGCGCGGTGCTCCACTGGCTGCCCGCGGTCTATGGCGACGAGGCCGAGGCGCTGCGCGCGGGCGCGGCCTGGCTGCTCTGGGGCTATGGGGTGAGCCTGGGCGTCGCGCTGCTGATGGCACGCCCGCGCGCGGGCGCCGCCGCCTGATCGCCCAGGCGGCGGCGCCGGTCCGCCCTTCTACGCCGCAGCGGCGATCCGGTTGAGCGCGGCGAGCAGTTCCTTCGCCAGCGGCCCCGCCGACGCGGGATTCTGGCCGGTGATGAGCCGCCCGTCGACGACGACATGCGGCTCCCAGTTGGCGACCGACGAATAGTCCGCACCCTCGGCCCTCAGCGCATCCTCGAGCTCATAGGGCACGTCCTCCCGGGCATAGTCATATTCCTCCTTCTTCGAGAAGGCGGTGAGCTTCTTGCCCTGCACGAACGGGGTGCCGTCGCCGAGGTCCACCCCGAGCAGCGAGCAGGGGCCGTGGCAGACCGCGGTCACCAGCTTGCCCGTCGTCCAGGCGCGCGTGACCGCCTTCTGGACGTCGGCATTGCGCTGGATGTCGACCATCGGCCCGAGCCCGCCCGGCATCAGGATGGCATCATAGTCCGCGGCATCGACCTCGGACAATTTGCGGCTGCGATTCAGCCGGCGGAACGCCTTGCTCTCGAAAAACGCCTTCTGGGCCGGGTCGCTCTCGTCATAGGCGTCATAGGGCACCCATCCGCCGGCCGGGGACGCGAACTCGATCGCGATATCCGCCTTGTCGAGCACCTCGAATGGATGCGCGATCTCGGCGAAGAAGAAACCGGTCTTGCGATTGTGCGGACCGATCACCGGAGCGTTGGTGACGATGAACAGGACATGCTGGGTCACGATAATCTCCTCCTGGGATAGCGGCGCGATTGAGGAAATCGGGCCTTCTGCGAACACGGGTCTTCGCTATCACCGGAGCACGCCTGCGCGGCGTTAATTAGGGTTAAAATATCGGCGGCCGGGTCCTGCGCGCCCGCGCCGTCCCCGGGCGGCGGCGCATCGCCGCAGCCTCAGATGAAATAATCCTGCAGGATCGTATGGTTGGCGGCGTACAGCGTGACGTGCTGCGACCAGGGCTGGGTGTTGGCCTGGTCGAGATCGACGATGGTGCGGGTGCCATTGTCATTATTGGTGTCGTAAAAGTCGATCCGGCCCTGCGCGTCATAATAGGTCAGCTGTGACGTCCAGGCCTGATTGCCCGCCTGATCGACGTCGACGACCGTGCGCAGGCCGTTGTCACCGTTGATATCGTAGAAATCGACCCGCCCCTGCGCGTCGAAATAGGTGAGCTGCGACGTCCAGCTCTGATTGTTCGCCTGATCGAGATCGACGATCGTCCGCAGCCCGCCGTCGCTGGTGATGTCGTAGAAGTCGATCCGGCCCTGCGCGTCGTAATAGGTCAACTGCGACGTCCAGGCCTGATTGCCCGCCTGATCGAGATCGACGATCGTCCGCAGGCCGTTGTCGCCGGTGATATCGTAGAAATCGATCCGGCCCTGCGCGTCATAATAGGTCCGTTGCGTGCTCCACGGCTGGTTGCCCGCCTGATCGAGATCGACGATCGTCCGCAGGCCGTTGTCACCGGTGATGTCGTAGAAATCGACCCGCCCCTGCGCATCGTAAGCCGTGAGCTGGGTTCTCCACGACTGGGTGTTCGCCTGATCATAGTCGACGATCACCCGGCTGCCATCATCCCGGTTCTGATCGACGAAATCGAGCCTGCCGAGCGTATCATAATAGCTCAGCTCCGATCTGTTGGCCGTGGCATTGGCGAGGTCGAAGGTGACCACCACCCGCGACGAATCGTCATTGACGGTCGTCTGCTGCGACAGCGCCCATGCGGAGGTGTAGATCGACTGGATCGTCGACCAGCTATGGCCGCCCGGATCGGTTTGATTCCGTTCCGCATTCTCGAATCCATGGGCGGTGAGGCTGAACCCCGTCGGCAGGACGTCGCCATTGACGACCAGCGTATCGGTGCCCGCGCCACCCAGGATGAAATCGGGGGTGTCGGCGGCGTCATAGACGATGCGGTCGTTGCCGGCGCCGCCATCGATCCTGTCGTTCCCCGTTCCTCCGTCCAGATAATCGGCGCCGGCGCTGCCGGTGATCCGATCGTTGCCGCCGCGCCCCTGGATCGTCACCCCCGCCGCGCCGGTGTCCAGCGTCGAGGAAACGCCGATGATATTGTCGCCATCGTCACCATAGGCGGTCGAGCTATAGCCGTTGGTCGACAGCAAATAGGTCTCGAATCCCTCGAACGTCCAGCTTCCCTGCCCCATCACCAATGTCCGCGCAGCGATGTCGAGAACCGCACCGATATTGGCGGTCAGCGAGTCCTGGCCATCCCCGCCCGAGGCGAAACCCACCGACGATTGAAGATAGGAACCGCCGAGCAAGACGAAATCGTCGCCGCCCTCGGCGAAGATCGTCTTGCTTCCACTGACGATAATCTGATCGTTGCCGCCTCCGGCATAGATGGCGACGCCGTCGAGCCTCCCCTCATAGAAATTTATCAGGCTCGCGCCGGCGCCAAGCTTGATCGTCTCGATGCCGACCAGTTCGAATTTCTGTGTGCCGACATAGACGCCGACCGCGTATTGGCCGGCATTGTTCTGGATGATTCCCAGGGTGGTGGGGCCGACGTTGCTGAGGTCGAGGACATCGTTGCCGCTGCCGCCGTTGAGCAGTCCGACGGGGGTCGCGATATTGCTCGACCGGACCGCCGAAAAGCGGATCACATCATTGCCGGCGTCGCCATAGACGAGATCCGCACCGAAACCGGGATCGAGAATATCGTCGCCATCGCCCCCGTTCAGGATGTCGTCGCCATCACCGCCGCTGATGCTGTCGTTTCCCGACAGGCCGGTGATGACGTCGGCCGCATCGGTCCCGGTCAACACATCATTGCCTGCGGTTCCGGATATTGCGACCATTCGACGTCCCCCTCCTACGAAACCGGCCTGAAAAAGGCACGAATCCGGATATCGCGGGAAAATAAAACCACGGCAAGACAGTCGTCGAACGGGATTATTGCTTGAGCAGTATTTTTCGGGACATCCGGCAGGAACATCGCGGAACATGCGCTCCGCATGCCGTGTCACCCGCCGACCTATCCCGCGGCATGTCGAAAATCCGACGGCGACGGCGCTCCGGCGCCCCGCCCGCCGCTGGCCTGACGGCCGCTCGTTGGGGGAAATTGGCGGAGAGGGTGGGATTCGAACCCACGGTACCCGTAAAGGCACAACGGTTTTCGAGACCGTCCCAATCGACCACTCTGGCACCTCTCCGCATGAGGTAGTCCGGGCCCGTGGAGGCCCGTCCGGTCGATGAGGGGCGGCCACTAGCGGAAGATTATGCGCTTGCCAAGCACCCGCTTGCATGTTTGTGCGCATTGCCTACATTGGCGGCTGTGATTGAGAAAAGCGTATCCGTGTCCGCCGCCGGCAATGCCGCGGTTTCCGGCCTGTCCAGCCCGCCCGTGGCGCATGCATGCTTCACGATCGGCGAGGTCGTGCGCCACCGCATCTTCGAATTCCGCGGCGTGATCTTCGACGTCGACCCCGTCTTCGCCAACAGCGAGGAATGGTATGAGGCGATTCCCGCCGACATCCGTCCGGCGAAGGACCAGCCCTTCTACCATCTGTTCGCCGAAAATGGCGACAGTTCCTATGTCGCTTATGTGAGCCAGCAGAATCTGGTCCATGACGACAGCGACGAGATGATCGATCATCCGGCGATCGACGGCCTGTTCGACGGCTATGCCGACGGCCGCTACAATCTGCGGCGCGAACACAAACATTAATCGAGATCGATTGGGGCGATTCGCTTCGCCCCATCCTCGCCAACCCGAAAAACTTGTGGGCGATTCCCGCAAACATGCCCGAAAGCCCGTGGTTACGGGCCTTTTACCATGGCGGAACGGTTGACATTTGGATGGCCTGCCGTTAGCGGACCCATCTTTCCCGCGTAGGCAGCCCGGTCCATCGGCCCTGGTCGCTTGTGCTAACAGCTTTGAAGAAGTGATGAGGGCCATGTTCGCTATCGTGCGCACGGGCGGCAAGCAGTATCGCGTTGCCGCAGGAGACAAGATCGTCGTCGAGAAGATCGCCGGCGATGCCGGTGAGACCGTGTCGCTTGGCGACGTGCTGCTCGCCGGTGAAGGTTCGGACCTGCAGGCCGTTTCCGGCCTCACCGTCTCGGCCGAAATCATCGCGCAGGCGAAGGGCGAGAAGGTCATCGTCTTCAAGAAGCGCCGTCGTCACAATTATCGCCGTCGCAACGGCCATCGCCAGCAGCACACGATCCTGAAGATCCTGTCGATCGGCGGCGAAGCCAAGGCGAAGAAGGCTGCGAAGGCCGAGGCCGCTCCCGCGGCTGTCGAAGCCTGATCGAAGAGACGCAAGGAGTTATAGCAAATGGCACATAAGAAAGCAGGCGGCTCTTCGCGCAACGGTCGCGATTCGGCAGGTCGCCGCCTTGGTGTGAAGAAGTTCGGTGGCCAGGAAGTCATCGGCGGCAACATCATCATCCGCCAGCGCGGCACCCGCGTTTACCCGGGCCGCAATGTCGGCATGGGCAAGGATCACACGCTGTTCGCGCTCGTCGAAGGCCGCGTGTCGTTCCATGACGGCAAGCTCGGCCGCAAATATGTGAGCGTCGAAGCGGCGATCGCAGCCGAATAATCGGACGAATCCATATCGGGTCGTCCCAAGGGCGACCCGAAGATCCAGCGCGCTGGATCATGAGGGAGACGGGTCGCACCGGCTCCCTTTTTCGTGTCTTCCTCGCACGTTAAATTTTTTGTCGCCGTCGTGTAACCAATTGCTTTTAAGGGCGTTTGGGGGCGACGGAGAGGGAGGAAATCCACATGTTCGCGCGTACCGAACGGCTGCTGTTGCGGCCGGCCTGGAGAGAAGATGCCACGGCTTTGGCTGCGGCGATCGGTGATTTTTCGATCGTGCGCAACCTGTCGCGCGCGCCCTGGCCCTATGGCCTCGACGATGCCGAATCCTTCGTCGGGATCGAACCGGGGCCGCTGCCGCGGCTGCTGATCTTCGCGCGCACCAACGGTGCGCCGCGGCTGGTCGGCGGAATCGGGCTCAACGCACCGGAAAGCGAGGGCGGCGCGCCTGAGCTCGGCTACTGGATCGCGCGCCCTTATTGGGGCCTCGGCTTCGCGACCGAGTCCGCGCGCGCGGTGGTCGACATCGCCGATCGCGCGCTGCGGCTGCCGCAGCTCGCCGCACGCCATTTCGCTGACAATCCGGCCTCGGGCCATGTCCTGGCGAAGCTCGGCTTCGAACCGGTCGGCGAAGCCATGACGATGTCGAAGGCGCGCTCGAGCCTTGAGCCGAGCATCGTCTATCGCCGCCAGGCCTTCGCCCATGGCAAGACCCCGGTGATCGAACATGCCGACCGCGAGGATGCTCTCGCGGCATAGCGCTTTCGCGATTCGGGCGGGCCTCCCCCCGCCCGAATCCGCCATTTCGAGCCCCGCCCAAGCCCCCCTTGCCCCCCGCGCAGAAATTCCACTGGCGCATCGCGCTACCGGGCACGGTCGCAACCGTATATGCGCCCGCCATGCCGCACACCCGCCCCCGTCTCCAGCCCCAGGTCATGCGCGAGATCGCACTGGCGGAAGCGCGCGCGGTGCTGATCGAGGAAGGGCCGCAGGCGGTCACCCTCGCCGCGGTCGCCAAGCGGATCAGCCGCACCCACGCCAATCTGCTCCACCATTTCGGCTCGGCCGAGGGCCTGCGCACCGCGATGGCCGAAATGATGATGGCACGGATCACCGCCGAGGTCCGCGAGGCGGTGCTGCTGTCGCGCGCGATCGAGGGCGATGCCCGCGACGTCGTCGACCGGGTGTTCGACGCGTTCGAGAAGGAGGGCATGGCCGCCCTCGTCTCGTGGATGATCCTGTCGCGCGATCATGCCGCGCTCAAGCCGATCCTCGATTCGGTCCATGACCTGGTCGAGCAGCTCGGCGACCATCGCGGCGCCTCGGTGCGCCATATCACCCTGTCGCTGTTCCTCGCCGCGCTGGGCGACGGGCTGATCGGCACCCAGATGGCCGACGCGCTCGAACTGCCGCGCGACGCCGGTCGCGAGGTGATCGCCGCGCAAATTAAGCACATGCGCGGCTGGTAAACGGGCCACGCAACACGCAAAGCTTCAAATTGTCGGTAAAATCTGTAAAGCGCGCCGATGCATTTCCTAGATCAAGCCAAGATTTTCATACGTTCCGGCGCGGGCGGTCCCGGCGCCGTCAGCTTCCGTCGTGAAAAATTCATCGAATATGGCGGCCCCGACGGCGGCCATGGCGGCAAGGGCGGCGACATCATCTTCGAAGCCGTCGCCGGCCTCAACACCCTCATCGACTTCCGTTATACCCAGCATTTCCGCGCGCCGCGCGGGAAGGGCGGCTCCGGATCGAACCGCACCGGCGCCGGCGGCGACGATCTGGTGATCAAGGTGCCGGTCGGCACCCAGGTCCTGTCCGAGGACAAGGAAGAGGTGCTCGCCGACTTCACCGAACCCGGCGTCCGCCGGGTGTTCCTGCGCGGCGGCGACGGCGGCCGCGGCAATGCCAGCTACAAGACCTCGACCAACCGCGCCCCGCGTCAGCATGGCAGCGGCTGGCCCTATGAGGAAATGTGGGTCTGGCTGCGGCTCAAGCTGCTCGCCGATTGCGGCCTGGTCGGCCTGCCCAATGCCGGCAAGTCGACCTTCATCAACGCGGTGTCGAACGCCAAGGCCAAGGTCGGCGACTATCCGTTCACCACGGTGCGTCCGCAATTGGGCGTCGCCAGCCACAAGAACCGCGAATTCGTCGTCGCCGACATTCCCGGCCTGATCGAGGGCGCCGCCGACGGCGCCGGCATCGGCGACCGCTTCCTCGGCCATATCGAACGCTGCCGGGTGCTGCTCCACCTGGTCGACGCGACCGAGGAGGATCCGACCGGCGCGTTCGACATCGTGCTGGGCGAACTCGACGCCTATGGCGCCGGCCTCGCCGACAAGCCGCAGATCGTCGCGATCAACAAGATCGACGCGGTCGATGCCAAGGCGGTCGAAAAGCTCCGCAAGAAGCTGGTCAAGAAGGCCGCCCAGAACGGCATCGAGGGCGAGGTGATGCTGCTCTCCGGCGCCAGCGGCGAAGGCCTCGAGCCGGTCCTCGACCGCATCATCGAAGCGCTCGGCCCCGCACCCGAGGCCGTCGTCCCCGCAGGCGAGGAACCCGCACCTTGGTCGCCGATCTAAGAACCCCTCTCCCTGCAGGGGAGAGGGAGGGGCCCGCCGCGAAGCGGTGGGAGGGGCGCCGTGCGTCGTCATGCCGGGGGCATGACAAGAGCGCGGTGCCGGCGCCAAAGGCGCCGTGGTTAGGCACGGTGCATCAAAGGCCGCGGCCCTCATTATCAAATCGCGTGCCCTCACCCTTCCCACGCCTGCGGCGCGGGCCCCTTCCCTCTCCCCAAGTGGGAGAGGGAGTTTGAGTGCCACCCGCTTCGCCCCCGCCGCCTGCCCGCGCCTCGTGGTCAAGATCGGCTCCGCCCTGCTCGTCGACCCGGCGGGCGAGGTGCGGCGCGACTGGCTGGCCGGGGTGATCGCCGACATCGCCGCGCGCCACCGCGCCGGACAGAAGATCGCGGTCGTCTCGTCGGGGGCGATCGCCCTCGGCGCGCGCCGGCTCGGGCTCGCCAAGGGCGGGCGCGCCAGCCTCGAGGATGCGCAGGCCGCCGCCGCCACCGGCCAGATCGCGCTGTCGCACCGCTGGGCCGAACTGCTCGGCGAACAGGGGCTGACCGCCGCCCAGATCCTCGTCACCCTCGACGATCTCGAGGATCGGCGCCGCTATCTCAACGCCGCCTCGACCCTCGACCGGCTGCTCAGCCTCGGCGTGGTGCCGGTGATCAACGAGAATGACTCGGTCGCGACCGAAGAGATACGCTTCGGCGACAATGACCGGCTCGCCGCGCGGATCGGCCAGGCCGCCGACGCGCAGGGGGTGATCCTGCTCTCCGACATCGACGGGCTCTACACCGCCAATCCGCAGCGCGATCCGGGCGCGACCCTGGTGCCCGAGGTCCGCCGCATCGACGCGCGCATCCGGGCGATGGCCGATGGCGGATCGGCGTCGGGCATGGGATCGGGCGGCATGATCTCGAAGCTCGAGGCCGCGAAGATCGCGACCCGCTCGGGGGTCCATCTCGCGATCATCTCGGGCAAGCGCGACCATCCGCTCGCCGCCTTCGACGCCGATGGCCATGGCACCGTGTTCGTCGGCGAGAAGAGCGGCAATGCCCGCAAGGCCTGGCTCGGCGGACGGCTCACCGCCAAGGGGCGGATCGCGATCGACGAAGGCGCGGTCACCGCGCTCGGCAGCGGTCGCAGCCTGCTCGCCGCCGGCGCGGTCGTCGTCGAGGGGCGGTTCGCGCGCGGCGACGTCATCGACATCGCCGGCCCCGACGGTCATGTCGTCGCCCGCGGCCTCGCCGAATATGACGCGACCGACGCCGCCGCGATCGTCGGCAAGCGCCGCGAGGCGATCGAGGCGATCCTCGGCTACGCCCCGCGCGCGGCGCTCGTCCACCGCGACCATATGGTGCTGCTGTGATGGCGCGCGCTGTTCAAACCACCTTTGGGGAACCCTGAGCATGATCCTCGCGATCACCGGCGGCACCGGCTTTCTCGGCGGCCATGTGCTGCGCGTCGCCGCCGAACATGGCCACCAGATCCGCGCGCTCGCCCGCAAGCCACAACTGCCGCGCGCCAATGTCGAGTGGGTCAGGGGCGCGCTCGACCGGCCCGAGGCGCTGGCCGATCTGGTCGCGGGCGCCGACGCGGTGATCCATATCGCCGGCGTGATCAACGCCCCCGATCTTGGCGGCTTCGTCGAGGGGAACGTCACCGGTACCGCCACCCTGATCACGGCGACCGAGGCCGCCGGAATCGACCGCTTCATCCATGTCTCGTCGCTGTCGGCGCGCGAGCCCGACCTGTCCAACTATGGCTGGTCGAAGGCATCGTCGGAGGCGGTGCTGCGCCAGTCTGACCTCGCCTGGACGATCGTGCGCCCGCCGGCGATCTACGGCGCGGGCGACCGCGAGATACTCGAACTGTTCCGGCTGGCGGCGAAGGGCTTCGTGCCGTTGCCGCCGCGTGGCCGGCTGTCGATCATCGAGGCCGGCGACCTCGCCCGGCTGCTGGTCGCACTCGCCGAACATCCGGAGACTGCGGGCGAGATCGTCGAACCCGATGACGGCGCGACCGACGGCTACGGCCACCGCGAATTCGCAAAGCTGCTCGGCGCCGCGGTCGGCAGGCCCAAGATCATCGCTCTGCCGGTCCCGGCGCCGCTGCTGCGGCTGGTCGCTCTCTACGACAAGCTGCGCCATGGCGCCGCCGCCAAGCTCACCGCCGACCGCGTCGGCTATTATTGCCACCCCGACTGGGTCAGCGCCCGGCGGCCGCCCACCGAGGTCTGGACGCCGAAGGTCGGCGCCGTCGAGGGGCTCAAGGCGACCGCCGACTGGTACCGCAAGGAAAAGTGGCTGTAGCGTCCGCCTTAGTAGGCATTCAGATCAGAAAATGGGCTATGAACGCGACGAAGCTCAGCACCAGCCCGCCGAGCAGCACCCGATAGGCATAGCCGAGCAGCTTGTACTTCTTGCGCGCGAGCACACGGCCATTCTGGTAGATGTCGTGGGCGAACGCCGCATAGACCGCGTCGCTGTCGGTGACGGTGTCGAGCACCATCTGGACGAATTCGTCCTCGCTCATCTGGGTGAACGATCCGAAGAACAACATATTGCCCGGACCGTTGGTCTTGGGCGGCACCTTGGTCGACGGCAGCACCGCCAGCACCGCGAGCAGCGCCGCAACGAACGCGGCCGCCCCCAGGATCAGCAGCGCTGCGGGCGGCGCCGCCCCGCCCTTCACCTGGCCGACGGTGATGGTGAAGATCACGAAGGTCGCGCCCATCAGCAGGCTCGCCTTCTGGTCGGCCATTTGGCTGAGCTGATACTGGATCTGCTGGGTGGTGCGCAGCAGATGGACCGCGTCGGGCGCGAACTGGCCGCGCGGCGGCGCGCGCTTCACCACTGGTGCCTCGATATCGTCTGCCATCGCCCGTCCCCCTGCTGCGCTGTCATGCCACGATGCCGGGGCTGCTGCCAAGCGCCGCCGCCAAAGCCCGACCCGGCTCTGCCGCGTTCCCGCCGCATTCGCTTGGCATGCGCGTCCCAACCCCTGTAAGGACTCCCGATGAGCGACAGAAAAGACATTTTCGAGACGGTGGTCGGCCAGATCGCCCCTTTCAACAAGAAGGGGATCGCGCTCGGCGATTCCACCACCTTCGCCGGCGACCTCGAATGGGACAGCCTGACCGTGATGGACTTCGTCGCCGCGATCGAGGACGAGTTCGACATCATCATCACGATGAACATGCAGGCCGAGATCGAGAATGTCGGCCAGCTCGTCGACGCCGTCGCCAAGCTCAGGGGCTGACACCAAGGTGACGACAGACCTTTTTTCGAAATTCGACCCGCTGATCAACGAGCGCGAGGCGCTGCTCGCCACCGGCGTGCGCGATCCCTATGGCATCGTCATGGAGAAGGTGCTCTCGCCGACCGAGGCGATCATCAACGGCAAGCGCACGATCCTGCTCGGCACCTATAATTATATGGGGATGACCTTCGATCCCGATGTGATCGCCGCCGGCAAGGCCGCGCTCGACGCCTATGGCGCGGGCACCACCGGCAGCCGGGTGCTCAACGGCACCTATCAGGGCCACAAGGAGTGCGAGGACGCGCTCAAGGAATTTTACGGGACCGATCACGCGATCGTCTTCTCGACCGGATACCAGGCCAATCTCGGCGTGGTGTCGACGCTGGCGGGCAAGGGCGACTACATCATCCTCGATGCCGACAGCCATGCCTCGATCTATGACGGCTGCGCGCTCGGCAATGCCGAGGTCGTCCGCTTCCGCCACAATTCGGTCGAGGATCTCGACAAGCGCCTCGGCCGCCTGCCCAAGGAAGCCGGCAAGCTCGTCATCCTCGAAGGCGTCTATTCGATGATGGGCGACGTCGCCCCGCTGCCCGAGATGGTCGCGGTCGCCAAGAAGCATGGCGCGATGATCCTGTGCGACGAAGCGCATGGCATGGGCTTTTTCGGCCCCAACGGCCGCGGCGTCTATGAGGAGATGGGCTGCGCCGACGATATCGACTTCGTCGTCGGCACCTTCTCGAAATCGGTCGGCACCGTCGGCGGCTTCTGCGTGTCGAATCATCCGAAGTTCGAGGTGCTCCGCCTCGTCTGCCGTCCCTATGTGTTCACCGCCTCGCTGCCGCCGTCGGTGGTCGCGACTGCCGCGACCTCGATCCGCAAGCTGATGCATGCCGGCGAGAAGCGCGCGCATCTGTGGAAGAATTCGAAGCGGCTCCACCAGGGCTTGCGCGACCTCGGCTACAAGCTCGGCACCGACACCGCCCAGTCGGCGATCATCGCGGTGATCCTCACCGACATGGCGCAGGCGGTGGCGCTGTGGCAGGGGCTGCTCGAGGCCGGTCTCTACGTGAACACCGCCCGCCCGCCCGCGACCCCCGCCGGCATGTTCCTGCTCCGCTGCTCGCTGTGCGCCGAACATAGCGACGAGCAGGTCGGCGACGTGCTCGAGATGTTCGCCAAGGCCGGCCGCGCGACGGGGGTCATTCCTTAAACCTCTCCGTCATCCCGGCGGAGGCCGGGATCTCGGTCGTCAGGGACGGAGCATGGGGCACGCACAGTGGCATACGCCCGAGATCCCGGCCTCCGCCGGGATGACGACCTAGGGAGCAGGCCCACTCCCCACCCGTTAACCCTTTCACGCTTTGCCCTCTCCCGCCTCTGGCCTATTATGTGCCCATGGCGACATTTTCCCCCGCTAGCCTGCGCCGCGGCATCGCGCCCGCGACCTGGCGTGCGGCCGGGGTTGCGCTGACCGGGCTGTGCGCGATCGCGCTGGCGATCGCGGTGGTGTGGATGGTCGCGCGGTCGAACGCCGCGCGCGACGATGCGCTCGCGCTCGAACAGCACAGCTACGACGTGATGGTGCTGACCCGCTCGCTCGACGCGTCGCTGGCGCGGTCGGAGGCGGCGCTCGGCCGCTATGTCGTCAATGGCGACAAGCGCACCGGCACCACCTTCTACGACGAATGGCGCCGCGCCGAGGGCCAGCTGCGCCAGCTCCACCGCCTTACCGCCGACGCCCCCGACCAGGCGGCTTTGGTCGAGCATCTCGACCAGGTCTATCGCCGCCGCCAGAAGGAGCTCGCCGACGCCGCCGGCTTCGCCAATGTCGGCAAGGGCTGGTATGCGATCGGCATGTTCAACCGCGCCGGCCAGTCGCCGACGGTGCGCGACATCGCCGACACGCTCGACCGGATCGCCGACAAGGAACGCGCCCGGCTCGACACCCGGTCGCAGGCGACGATCTTCTCGGCCGAACGCTCGAACAATTTCGCGACCCTGCTGTCCGCGCTCGGGCTGAGCGTAGTCGCGCTCGCGCTCACCCTCGGCTGGCTGGCGGCGCTCGCCGCCTCGCAGCGCCAGAGCGCCACCGAACTGGCCGAGGCCGAGGGCGACCGCGCGACCCTGCTCGAGGAAGCGGTCGCCGACCGTACCCGCGAATTGCGTGACGCCAACGAACAGCTCCGCACCGAAGCCGCGATCCGCGCCCGCACCGAGGCGCAGCTCGCCCAGTCGCAGAAGATGGAGGCGGTCGGCCAGCTCACCGGCGGCATCGCCCACGACTTCAACAACATGCTCGCGGTCGTGGTCAGCGGGCTCGACATGGCGCGGCGCAAGTTCGACCAGCATTCGCCCGATACCGGCGACTATATCGACAGCGCCATGGAGGGCGCCGACCGCGCCTCGGCGCTGACCCGCCGGCTGCTGTCGTTTGCCCGCGCCGAACCGCTGCTGCCCGACCAGCTGTCGCCGGGGGCGCTGGTGCTCGGCATGACCGACCTTCTCGACCGCACGCTGGGCGACCGAATCGCGGTCCATACCCAGGTCGCGCACCGGATCTGGCCGATCTGGGCCGACCGCCACCAGCTCGAAAATGCGATATTGAACCTGGCGGTGAACGCCCGCGACGCAATGGACGGGGTCGGCCGGCTCGACCTGTGCGTCGAGAATATCAGCATCGCCGCCGGCAACGACAGATATGGCGCGGTCGTCCCCGGCGACTATGTCCGGATCGGCGTCACCGACGACGGCAGCGGGATGACCGACGAGGTCAAGGCGCGCGCCTTCGAACCCTTCTTCACCACCAAGCCCGCGGGCAAGGGCACCGGGCTCGGCCTCAGCCAGATCTTCGGCCTCGTCCGCCAGTCGCACGGCGACGTGACGATCGACTCCGCCCCGGGCCAGGGCACCACCATCTCGCTGTTCCTGCCGCGCCAGCGCGGTTCGGCGGCGATCGACCATCGGGAGCGCGCGGCGATGGAGCCGATCGAGACGCCGGCACGCCATGACCTGTCGATCCTGCTGGTCGAGGACGATCCGCGCGTCCACAACGCGACCTTCGCCGCGCTGAAGGAACTCGGCCACCGCCCGACCGGCTGCGGCAGCGGCGCCGAGGCGCTCGAACTGCTCGCCACCCGCCATGATTTCGACCTGCTGCTGACCGACGTGATGATGCCCGGCATCACCGGCCCCGAACTGGTCGAGCGCATCCACCGCGACCATCCGCATATCGCGATCCTGTTCGCCACCGGCTATGTCGGCGAGGCGGGCCAGAGCGACCAGTTCACCGGCTTCGAGGTGCTGCGCAAACCGTTCACGATCAACGCGCTCGGCAAGGCGATCGCCAAGGCGATCGGGCGCCAGCCGACCCCGAGCAAGTCGCGCGCGGCCTGAAGGCGCAGCGCACCATATCCCCCTTTTGAGTGCTTTCCCGGCCTGCTATCCAGCCGCCGCGCCGACTCGCGCGGCCCGTGAACCGAGTGAAGACGATATTGCGATGGACAAGAAACTGCTCGCCGAAGCCGTCATCATCGTCGGGCTGGTCCTGCCGCTGCTCTGGGTCATCTCGGTCCGCCGCACGATCGGCTTCGCGGTCGCCGCGGCGCTGATCTGGTATTGTGGTCGCCAGCTCTATGGCTGGTACGAGGCGACCGGCGGCACCGATATCGGCCAGGGATCGCCGACCTGGCTGCTGGCGGCCTGCGCCGTGGGGGTGGTCGCCGGCTGCGCGCTGGCGATCGTCACCTGGCGGACCAAGGTCCACTGACCTCGGTTGCCTCGAACGGCGACTGCACCGCCATCGCCCGCCCGATCGCCAGGAACCGGTCTAGCGTCGGCGTCGCGTCGCCGCTGCGCCAGATCAGCGCGGTCTCGAGCATCGGCACCTCGCCGAGCAGGTCGAGATAGGCGACCCCGGTCCGCGCGAGGTTGCGCAGCGAGGCCGGGACCAGCGCGATCCCCATCCCCGCCGACACCAGGCTGATGATCGTCTGCATCTGGATCGCCTCCTGGACGATCGCCGCCCGCCCGCCATGGCGCAGATGATAACCGGTCACCAGGTCGTGGAAGGCGGGCGCCACCCGCCGCGGGAAGATGATCAGCGGCGCGGCGATCACCGTCGGCGCGGTGAGCCGCCCCTCCTGAAGCGCGAGCCGCCCATCGCCGATCCAGCCTTCGGGCACCGCCGCCACCAGCCGCTCCTGCAGCAGCGGCAGCGACGACAGCCGGTCGGGCAAGGGCGCGCCGGGCGGCGAGATGATCAGCCCGGCATCGCCCTCGCCGGCCAGCAACGTCGCGATCTGCACGTCGCTGGTCGCCTCGGTCAGCCGGATCTCGACATCGGGGAAGCCGCCGGCGAAGCGGCGCACCAGGTCGGGCAGCACGCTATAGTCGGCGGTGCTCACGAAGCTGAGGTCGAGATGGCCGACCGTCCCCGCCTGCAGCCGCGCCGCGGTCTCGCCGAGCCCCGCCACCGCGCCGAGCGCGGCCTCGACATAGGGACGCCACTGCGCGCCGAACGCGGTCAGCGCGACGCTGCGCTTGGTGCGTTCGAACAGCGCCGCGCCGAGTTCGCGCTCGAGCGCGAGGATCGACTGGCTGAGCGGCGGCTGGGTCATGCCGAGCCGCTCGGCGGCGCGGCCGAAATGGAGCGTATCGGCGACGGTGACGAAATGGCGGAGCTGGCGAACGTCCAAACTCATATCCTGTACGACCTTATCGGCGCATATTAATATATTTCACTATCGGTGTGAACCGGCCTATCGCCCAGCCACTGCACATACGGGCACTGGACAAGACGGGACAGACGACATGCCGGCCTATCGATCGCGCACCACCACCCACGGCCGCAACATGGCCGGCGCCCGCGCGCTGTGGCGCGCCACGGGCATGAAGGACGACGACTTCGGCAAGCCGATCATCGCCGTCGCCAACAGCTTCACCCAGTTCGTCCCCGGCCATGTCCATCTGAAGGACCTCGGCCAGCTCGTCGCGCGCGAGATCGAGGCGGCCGGCGGCGTCGCCAAGGAATTCAACACGATCGCGGTCGACGACGGCATCGCCATGGGCCATGGCGGCATGCTCTATTCGCTGCCCAGCCGCGAGCTGATCGCCGACAGCGTCGAATATATGGTCAACGCCCATTGCGCCGACGCGATGGTGTGCATCTCCAATTGCGACAAGATCACCCCGGGCATGCTGATGGCGGCGATGCGGCTCAACATCCCGGTCGTCTTCGTATCGGGTGGGCCGATGGAGGCCGGCAAGGTCGTGGTCAAGGGCGCCGAACGCGCGCTCGACCTGGTCGACGCGATGGTCGTCGCCGCCGACGACAGCTATGCCGACGAGGATGTCGAGGCGATCGAGCGCTCGGCCTGCCCGACCTGCGGCTCATGCTCGGGGATGTTCACCGCCAATTCGATGAACTGCCTGACCGAGGCGCTCGGCCTGTCGCTGCCCGGCAACGGATCGGTGCTCGCCACCCATAGCGACCGCGAAAAGCTGTTCCGCGAGGCCGGCCATCTGATCGTCGACCTGGCGAAGCGCTGGTACGAACAGGACGATGCCAGCGTGCTGCCGCGCGGGATCGCGACCTTCGCCGCGTTCGAAAATGCGATGAGCCTCGACATCGCGATGGGCGGGTCGACCAACACCGTCCTCCATCTGCTCGCCGCCGCGCATGAGGGCGAGGTCGATTTCACCATGGCCGACATCGACCGGCTGTCGCGCCGCGTCCCCTGCCTGTGCAAGGTCGCGCCGGCGCGCAACGACGTCCATATGGAGGATGTCCACCGTGCGGGCGGGATCATGGCGATCCTCGGCCAGCTCGATCGCGCCGGCCTGATCGACGCCAGCCTGCCGACGGTGCACGCGCCGACCATGGCCGCCGCGCTCGACCGCTGGGACCTCGATCGCACGAGCAGCGAGGAGGTCCGCCGCTTCTATTCGGCCGCGCCGGGCGGGGTGCCGACCCAGACCGCGTTCAGCCAGTCGGCACGCTGGAAGGAACTCGACACCGACCGTGAGAACGGGGTGATCCGTTCGGCCGACCATCCTTATTCGCACGATGGCGGGCTCGCGGTGCTGTTCGGCAACCTCGCCCCCGAAGGCTGCATCGTGAAGACCGCCGGGGTCGACGAGTCGATCCTGACCTTCACCGGCAAGGCGCGCGTCTATGAAAGCCAGGACGCCGCGGTGGTCGGTATCCTCGGCGCACAGGTCGAACCGGGCGACGTCGTGCTGATCCGCTACGAAGGGCCCAAGGGCGGCCCCGGCATGCAGGAGATGCTCTATCCGACCAGCTATCTGAAGTCGAAGGGGCTCGGCAAGGCCTGCGCGCTGGTCACCGACGGCCGCTTCTCGGGCGGCAGCTCGGGCCTGTCGATCGGCCATGTCTCGCCCGAGGCCGCCGAGGGCGGGCTGATCGCGCTGGTCGAGACCGGCGATCCGATCCTGATCGACATCCCCAACCGCACCATCCGCCTCGACCTCGACGACGCGCTGCTCGCCGAGCGCCGCGCGGCGATGGAGGACCGGGGTGCCGCCGCCTGGAAGCCATTCGGCCGCAAGCGCCCGGTCTCGCCGGCGCTGCGCGCCTACGCCGCGCTCACCACCAACGCCGCCCGCGGCGCGGTGCGCGACGTGTCGCAGGTCGAGAAATAAGGGCGGCTTCCGCCTTCCGAAACCTTCTCCCGTTACCTTCTTAAGCCCTCTCCCGCTTTTCGCGGGAGAGGGTTTGGGTGAGGGTCTTCTTCTGCCTTCCTTCTTCCCGCACGATATCAGCGCGGCATAAGAAAGCAGAAAACCCTCATCCAAACCTTCTCCCGTAAAGAACGGGAGAAGGCTTCAGAAGAAGGATGACGGATCCCCTACCGCACCGCCCCGCGCAGCAGCAGCCTGGGCAACAGGCTCACCGCCCCCAGCAGCGGCCAGCGGCGCTGCCAGGGCTTGATCACGATCGCGGCACCCGCGTGGCGGTTGATCTTCCAGGCGAGATAATCGATCCCGCCGGCATAGGTGGTGCTCGCCTTGGCGAGCCGCGCCGCGGTCAGCAACTTGCCCTCGCGGCGCCGCCGCGCCCACAGCTTTGCGCCCGCCGCGCGATCGGCCGGCGATAGCGCATCGCCGAACGCGATCCGGTCGCCGCGGATCTCGGCGGGCAGGTCGGCGGCGAGCAGCACCGCCGGGGTGAAGAGCCGGTAGCGGTCGGGATCGGCGTCGACCACCGATCCGGCCCGGGTCTTGCGTTCGGCGCGCAGTTCGGCGGCATAGGTCTGCGCGAACGCCCCCGACCAGAGGTCGGCGATCGTCGGCGTATCGGGCAGCACCGGCCGGGCGGCGGCGAGCAGCGCGGGGGCGGCATGCGCGACCGCCGACACCGCGCGCCGCCGCGCGACCTCGTTCGCCGCCCAGACCAGCCGCGACGGCTGCGCGAACCGCGCCCAGACCGAGACGTTGCGGGTTTCGGCCGAGGCGAGCCGGGCGAAATCGACCTCGCTCAGTACCGCATATTTGGCCGCGAGCGTGCCTTCGCCGTCTTCATGCTGGAACGGGAAGACATTGGGGGGCAGCAGCCGGTTGGCGAAGGCGAACCAGCCCTTGCCGAACGCGGCGTCATAATCCGACACGATGATGTAGAAATCGAGCATCAGCCCGTCGAGTTGCGCCTCGCGCAGGCAGGATCCGTAGAACAGCACCGCGCGCGCAGCCGATCCGTAAAGGTCGGCGATCGCCGCCGCCATCGCCGTCACCCGCGGCGACACCGGCACCGCCAGCTCCGCGGCGACCAGCGCACGGAGCGGCGCGAAACGGCCGTCCGATTCCATCGGCCTTCGCCTTAAGCGGCCAGGCGGAGAAACGAGACCGGCGGGGTCGGCTTGAGCACCAAGGCACCGCCCGGCAGCGCCTGGAAGATCTCGCCGTCGAGGATCACGCTCGAACGATCGCCCTCGATGCGGATCTCGTCGCCCTGCTCGATATGGATGCCGTCGACCCGGCTGCGGCCGAACAGGCCGAGCATGCCGAGGCCCAGCGCGCGCAGCAGCGGCAGCGGGCGATGTTCGACCGCGATCATCTGCAGCATGCCGTTGGTCGCCTGGCCCGGGGTGCTGCCGAGCAGCAGCTTGTGGAGCGTGGTGACGATCAGCACCGCGAAGCGGCCGTTGAGCTGACCCTGCTTCATCATCGTCACCCGCATCGGCATCGCCCGCGGCGGCAGGAAGGCCGCCTTGATGCCGAGCAGCAGCGTCGCCAGCACCGCCAGCGCGGTCAGGACATGGCTGAGCCCATTGGGCAGGCCGAGCGGATAGATCTTGTTGCGGCAATAGAGGATCGAGTCGGCGAGGCCGGCACCGCCCAGGAACATGCCGAGCACCGGCTTGCCCGCGCTGTCGCCCGACAGCGCGATCAGTTCGCGTACCACCAGATGCTTTTCGAGGCCGCCCTTGGCGAGCCGCACGACCTGCTCGAGCGCCGCGATCGGATCGCCGACCGCGCCCAGATCGAGCGCGATCAGGTTGGTCTTGCCGTTGGGCAGCACCGCGACCGGCGGCGGCGCGCCTTCGAAATGGCCGCCGAGATAGAGTTCGGTCAGCGCCGCCTGGACGGTGCCGTCGCCGCCATTGACCACCAGCACCGCGGGCTTGACCCGGGCGATGGTGCGCAGCGCGTCGCCGATCTGGTCGATATTCTCGACTTCATAATGGAAGACGTCGCTGTTGGCCGCGCAGAAGGCGCGGATGCGGGGCAGCAGGGCGCGGTTCCCCGTCGAACGCGGGTTCGAAAGGAGCGCGACCCGGGCCATCGTCAACGGCTCGCCATCGCGATGGGGCCGATCGACAGGCCCTTGCGGTACTGCATCGTCACATCGATCCGCTTCACGCCGGCACCACCATGGATCACGACCTTGCTATATTCGGGCTTGAGCGAGAGCAGCGACAATTTCGGATTGCGCGAGAAACCGCCGCCATCGTCCCAGCCGGACTTGCCGCTGCCGTCGACGTCGTGGCGCACCGCGATCGCATAATCGCCAGCGGCCGGCAGCGCGACGCAGATCTCCATCGCCCCGTGCGGCGACACCGGCAGGTCGATTCGGCGCAGCTTCTTGCCCTTTTCGAGGAATTCTTGCGGGTTCGACCCGTAGAGCTGAACCCGCACATTGCCGGTCCGCGACTTGAACCCGTCGACATGCACCAGCAGCGCCGGCGACGACCCGCCGGGCTCGCACGCGGCGGCATCGGGGCCGAGCGCAGCGGCGCCCGCGCCGGACGGCAGGGCCGCCCCGAGCATGACCATCAACGCTGCACCCACAAGTTTCGACATGACCTCATCACTCCTGGAAGCTATAGCCCTGCGCTGACGCATGGCCGGTACTCCGCCCCCATGAGTCGGGAGATGGGCCGCGATTGCGGCCAGAACATGGTCATGGGGCGTCTAAAAGTTGAGATTTGGCACGCTTACCGACCGCTACCTCGCCCGCCTGATCGCTACGCCGCTGTTCGGCACGCTGGTGATCGCCGCGATGTTGCTGACGCTCGACAAGATGTTGCGGCTGTTCGATTTCGTGGTGTCCGAAGGCGGCCCGGTCAGCGTGGTCTGGCGGATGCTCGCCAATCTGATCCCCGAATATATGTCGCTCGGCATCCCGATCGGGCTGACGCTGGGCTGCCTGCTCGCCTTCCGCCGGCTGGCGATGTCATCCGAGATCGACGTGCTGCGCGCGATCGGCATGGGCTATGGCCGGCTGCTGCGCGTGCCTTATTATTATGCGATCGCGCTCGCGCTGCTCAATCTGGCGATCGTCGGCTTCATCCAGCCTTATTCGCGCTACGCCTATGAGGGGCTGCGCTTCGAACTGCGATCGGGCGCGCTCGGCGCCTCGATCAAGGTCGGCGAGTTCACCAAGCTGGGCAAGCGGATGACGATGCGGGTCGAAAGCAGCCGCGACGGCGGCCGCGAACTGACCGGCATCTTCGTGATGACCAACACCAACGACGGCAAGAGCCTTGCGGTGACCGCCGAGCACGGCCAGTTCATGGCGACCGACGACCCCGACACGATCATCTTCCGCCTGCGCAACGGCGTGCTCGTCCACAATGCACCCCAGTTCAAGGAGCCGCGGGTGCTCCAGTTCGTCGGCCATGACCTGCCGATCGACCTGCCCAAGATGTCGGCGTTCCGCGAACGCGGCGGTCGCGACCTCGAAATGACGATCCCCGAACTCGCTCGGGTCGCCCATACCGAAAACATCACCGCCAAGGCGAAGAGCGAATATCGCGCCGAATTCCATTTCCGGCTGGTCCAGGTGGTGACGATGCTGCTGCTGCCGATGCTGGCGCTGGCGCTGGCGATCCCGCCGAAACGGTCTTCGTCGGCGCTCGGCGTGTTCCTGTCGATCGTGCTGATCGTCACCCAGTTCAAGATCTATTCCTACGCCGCCTCGGTCGCGGCGCTCGGCCGGATCGACCCGATCATCGCCTTGTGGCTGCCGTTTGCGCTGTTCGCGGCGCTGGTGGTGTGGATGTACCGCACGATCGCCTATGTGCCGGGCGGCCAGCCGATCGGCGCGCTCGAGCGCGTCGCCGACAAGGCGGTCAAGACGGTGGTCCGCTGGATCAAGCTCGGCCGCAAATCGGTATCCAATGGCGAGGGCGCCGCGCAATGAGCGTCAACATGAAGTTCTTCGCCTCGCGCACCATCACCTTCTACATGGCGCGGATGTTCCTGGTGCGGTCGTTCGCGGTGCTGGCGGCGCTGGTGATCGTGCTGATGGCGCTCGACCTGCTCGGCGAGTCGGGCGACATCCTGGCATATCCCGGCAACGGCAACCATGCGCTGTGGGTCTATACCACGCTCAGGGTACCGCAGATCATCCAGCGCTTCCTGCCGTTCGCCGCCCTGCTCGGCACGCTCGTCACCTTCGTGACGCTCAACCAGAACAGCGAGATCGTCTCGATGAAGGCGGCCGGGGTGTCGGCGCACCAGATCCTGGCGCCGCTGATGGTCGCCAGCATCGGCGTCGCGCTGATCTCCTTCACTTTCAACGAACGGGTTGTGGCGCGGTCGACATCGACCCTCACCGCCTGGCAAAACGCCAATTATGGCCCGATCCCGGTCGATCGCCGGATCGTCAGCGACGTCTGGGTCCGCGACGGCGACGACCTGATCCACGCGCTGTCGGCGACCGGGCGCGGCAACCAGGCGGTGCTGGAAAACGTCACCATCTACGATCGCGACGGCGGCAGACTGCTCCAGATCATCACCGGCGCGAAGGCGGTGCAGGTGCCGGGCGGCTGGAGCCTGCGGCCGGTGTCGAACTTCAACGTCACCCGCGGGGTCACCACCACCGCGCCATCGCTGTTCTTCGCGCGCGGCGTCACCCCCGACCGCTTCACTCTGGCGACCGTCGATCCGGCGTCGAAATCGCTGTTCCAGCTCAAGACCGCGATCGAGGATCTCGAGGCCGCGGGCCGGCCGGTCGGGCCGCTCAAGGCGGCGATGTGGCACAAGATCTCGGGTCCGCTGTCGTCGGTGCTGATGCCGCTGCTCGCCGGCGTCGCCGCCTTCGGCCTCGCCCGCTCGGGCCGGCTGTTCGTCCGCGCGGTGATCGGCATGGCGTTGGGCTTCGCCTATTTCGTCGCCGACAATGCCGCGCTGGCGATGGGCAATCTCGGCGCCTACCCGCCTTTGCTCGCCGCCTGGGCGCCGTTCCTGCTGTTCCTGCTGATCGGCGAGACCGTGCTGATTCGCACCGAGGAGTAGCCTTTCTCGCTCATCATCCCGGCCCCTGGATCGGGCTTCGCCCGTCCGAGTGCAGGCATCGCCCGGGATCTCAGTCGGCAGGGACGGAACATGGGGCATGCGCGGTGGCATACGCCTGAGATCCCGGCCTCCGCCGGGATGACGACAGGGGCGCCTCCCCCCGCCGTCAACGTTCAGCCGCAAAAGCGCCGCATTGCCAATTCACTAACCAACGCCAATATGGCAGCCCATATGTGGGGCGCTTTTAAGGAATCGCAGTGAAGCTGACCGCCAAGCCCTCCTTCTGGGCCAAAGAGCATCATCTGGACCGGATGACCCTGCGCGAGCTGTGGATCGCCTATTTCCAATATCCGGCGATCATCGGCTATCTGCTGTGCGCCGCGGTCGCGATCGGCATGTTCTTCCGCTACCCGGCGCCGCTGGTGCCGACCCTGATCGCGATCGGCTTCGCGCTCGCCGTCTATCCGCTGGTCTGGTACTGCCTGCACCGCTGGGTGCTGCACAGCCGCTGGATGTTCAAGGTGCCATTCCTCGCCGCGACCTGGAAGCGCATCCATTACGACCATCACCAGGACCCGAATCGCCTCGAGATCCTGTTCGGCGCGCTTCACACGACGCTGCCGACGATCGCACTGGCGACCGCACCGATCGGCTATGCGATCGGCGGCACCGGCGCCGCGCTCGCCGCCTTCGCGACCGGGCTGCTGACGACCTGCTTCTACGAATTCTGCCACTGCATCCAGCACCTCGCCTACAAGCCGAAATACAAGATGCTGGTCGACATGAAGGCGCGCCACATGGCGCATCATTTCCACGACGAGCGCGGCAATTTCGGTATCACCAACTATTTCTGGGACCGGCTGTTCGGCACCTATTACGACCGGATCGACAAGGCCAAGAAGAGCGCGACGGTGTTCAACCTCGGCTACACGCCCGAGATCGCCGAGCGTTATCCGCAGGTCGCCAACCTGTCGGGCGGCGTCGCCACCGGCCACCCCGCCAGCCGCATCAAGCACTGATCGGCTGACCTCCCTATGACCGTGAAGATCCGGCCCGTCGCCGGCAAGGCCGACAAGAAGCGTTTCGTCGATCTCGCCTATAAGCTCAACAAGGTCGATCCGAACTGGATTCCGCCGCTCCGCGTCGAGGCGATGGAGCTGATCACCCCGGGCAAGAATCCGTTCTACGAACATGCCGAGCAGCAGCTGTTCCTGGCGGAGCGCGGCGGCGAACTGGTCGGCCGGATTTCGGCGCATATCGACCATCTCTGGCTCAGCATGCCGCCCGAGCAGGGCGGCGGGCCCGGCATCGGCAATTGGGGCCTGCTCGAGGCGACCGACCAGGAGGTCGCGACCGCACTGATCGCCCAGGCCGAGGCGTGGCTGCGCGACAAGGGCATGACCAGCGTGATGGCGCCGATCAGCTGCTCGATCTGGGAGGAGCCGGGGCTGCTGATCCAGGGCCATGATCATGCGCCGACGGTGATGATGGGGCATCACAACCCCGCCTATCAGGGCTGGATCGAGCCGCTCGGCTATGCCGGGATCAAGGACCTGCTCAGCTTCGACCTCGACATCTCGCACGAATTCCCGCCGCTGGTGCAGCGCATCGTCCAGTCGGGCGAGCGCAACCCGCGCATCCGCATCCGCAAGGTCGACAAGAGCCGCTTCGACGAGGAAGCCGCGCTGATCCTGTCGATCCTCAACGAGGCGTGGTCGGACAATTGGGGCTTCGTGCCGATCACCGAAAGCGAGATCGCCTATACCGGCAAGAAGCTGCGGCCGATCGTGTTCGAGGACCTGATCCGCATCGCCGAGGTCGAGGGCGAGCCGGTCGCGTTCATGATGACCCTGCCCGACCTCAACGAACTGACCGCCGATCTCGACGGCCGGCTGTTCCCGTTCGGCTGGGCCAAGCTGCTTTGGCGGCTGCGCAAGCCCAAGGTCCGGACGATGCGGGTGCCGCTGATGGGGGTGGTCAAGAAGCTCCAGGCGACCCGCCTGGCCTCGCAGCTCGCCTTCATGATGATCGAATATATCCGCCGCGACGCGGTCTCCGAATATGGCTCGACCCGCGGCGAACTCGGCTGGATCCTCGAAGACAATCAGGGGATGCGCTCGATCGCCGAAACGATCGATTCGAAGGTCAACAAGATCTACCGAATCTACCAGAAGCCGCTGTAAATCCTTCTCTTTCTTCGTCATGCTGAACTTGTTTCAGCATCCACTCTTCCACTCGGGAACGGCCCCTTGTGGCACGGTGGGCCCTGAAACGAGTTCAGGGTGACGGTGGTGGAGCAGGCTGCGGTCCGACTGGCCCTTTTCCACGCTTTCGCCTAAACTCCACCCATGACCCTGCAAGCCTGGTGGATCTTCGTCTGCGCGACCTTCCTCGTCTCGGCGATGCCGGGGCCGAACATGCTCCACGTCATGGCGCGGGGAATGCGCTACGGGATCGGGCGGGCAGTGTTCACCATGGCCGGCTGCATGGTCGCGCTGCTGATGCTGTTCGGCCTGTCGGCGATGGGGATGAGCGCGCTGCTCGCCGCATTGCCGCAGTTGCTCGACATCATCCGCATCGCCGGCGCCGCCTATCTGGTATGGATCGGCATCAAGGCGTGGCGCGACGACGGCGCCCCGGTCGACATCGCCGAGGACGGCCTGGCGATCGTCGACCTGTCGCCGGGCGCGCTGTTCCGCGGCGGCTTCCTGATCAGCATCAGCAACCCCAAGGCGCTGCTGTTCGCCGCCGCTTTCTTTCCGCAGTTCGTCGACGCCCATCTGCCCAAGGCGCCGCAATTCGCGATCCTGCTCGCGACCTTCGTGGTGATCGAGACCGGCTGGTACTTCACCTACGCCACCGGCGGCTGCACCCTCGCCCGCTATCTGCGCCGCGAAAGCTGGCAGCGCATGTTCAACCGGGTGACCGGCGGAATCTTCGTCTTCTTCGGCCTGTCGCTGCTGGCCTGGCGGCGGTAATGCCGGAATGAGGCCGTTTTGCTTCGAGCCTTCCCCGCCGCCGAACGAAGAAGCTGACAGCGCGCAAACGCGAAGTCGCCGTTGCGATTCGGGCGGCTAGAGATTATATTTTGAGCATGGCGACAAACGCATATTCAACGACGTCGAAGCCTGGGTCCGCACGCGACACCAGCAAGACCGGCCGCTCGGCATCGAGCGGTCGCTTCCTGTCGGTCGCATCGCTCAAGCCCGTCACCAAAAGGGCGACGATCACCAGCGCGCAAGCCGACAAGGCCGTTAAAGACTATCTCGACACGCATCAGCGGTAACCTCGCGTGCCATCATCCGCGCGTGACGTCTTCATCAACTGCCCTTTCGACGTTGGTTTCGCGGTCAGTTTCCAAGCGCTCGTCTTCGCGGTGCTCGCCTGCGGCTTTCGCGCACGCTGCGCCCGCGAGATGGACGATGCCGCCGAAACGCGGATCGAGAAACTCTACCGCATCATCGCCGAGAGCCGCTACAGCATCCATGACCTGTCGCGCACCGAGCTGGACGCCGCGACCCAGCTGCCGCGCTTCAACATGCCGCTTGAACTCGGCATCTTCCTCGGCGCCAAGCGCTTCGGAGACGGGAAGCATTCGGAGAAGCGCTGCATGATCCAGGACACCGGGCAGTATCGCTTCCAGATGTTCATCTCCGACCTCGCCGGCATGGACATCAAGGCCCATGGCGGCGACCCGCGAACGATGGTCCAGCATGTCCGTGACTTCCTGCTGACGGCATCGCGCCGCAAGACGATCCCGCCAACGATCGAACTTCTCGGCAGCTATGATCGCTTCGTTGTCGCACTTCCCGCGCTCGCGCAGGCGAGCGGGCTTGATGCCGCGGACCTTCGGTTCCCCGATTTCGAACGGCTCGCCCAAGCCTGGATCAAAGCGACGCATAGCCCGCCACCCGGGCGGGCGGCAGCCGGGATCGACTGAACCTGCGTACCGCCGATGGTCGACACCCCTACGCCAACCATCACCCCACCAGCCCCGCCGCCCAGCGCGCGAACGCCAGCCACGGCCCGCTGAACCATATGAAGATCGGCAGCGCTTCGAACAGCAGCGCGAACAGCCCGCCCCGGATCGTCATCGGGTGGACCTTGCCGCGGGTCTTCACATCCCAGGCGGCGAGCGCGAGCACGAACAGATTGTTGAAGCCGAAGATGAACAGCGGCGGCGGTATGAACGCCGGCCAGGCCATCCGGCCGAAGCCCGGCCCGAGCATCGACGTCATCGCGATGAACATCAGCCGCTTGTGCGCGGCCGGATCGCGGCGTTTGGCGAGCCCCCAGAAGATCAGCCCGGCAAAACCCGGCACCCCGATCAGCGGGATCGCCAGCCAGCTCAGCGGCGGAATCCCCGGCGGCCCCGAATGGCGGGCGACGCCGTGCAGCGCGGTCAGGGTGGCGACGACGATCATCGCCGGCAGCAGGGCGAAGGCGATCATCCCGAGGCGCCGGTGGATGTCGGTCCGCCCGGCCGCGACCAGCCCGGTCTGGGTCGCGAACAGCAGCATCCAGCCGGTGAACAGCGCGCCGTGGAGATGGACCAGCGGGCTCATCGGCAGCAGCGGCCCTGCCGCCGGGATCGCCCCGCGCAGATAATAAGAGGGCGCGAAGCCGATCACGATCACCGCGACCATCGCCAGCGCCATGCCCGAAAAGAAGATGCGTTCGCCGCTGCGTGCCGACAGTGCCTTGGCGCGAGTCGCCATGTTCCGAAACCCTTGTCCGTCGTTAACCCTGATGGCCGTGTCTTAACCGGCCGCCGAACGACGGACTGTGGCCGCGGTCACATCCTTAATTTTATCCAGGTCGGGGCGTGGTCGCTGGCCTTTTCCTTGCCGCGGGTGTCCTTGTCGACCCCGGCGTCGAGCAGCCGGTCGGCGGCGACCGGGCTCAGCATCAGATGGTCGATGCGGAAACCGGCGTCGCGCTGCCAGGCGCCCGCCTGATAGTCCCAGAAGGTGTAAGCGGGCCCGTGCGGACGGATCGTGCGCAGCGCGTCGGTCCAGCCCAGCGCATTCATCCGGCGGAAGGCGGCGCGGCTCTCGGGCTGGGTCAGCGCGTCGTTCGCCATCGCCCGCTCCGAAAACACGTCGTCGGTGCTCGAGGTCGGGATGACGTTATAGTCGCCGGCCAGCACCACCGGCCGCTCGGTCTCCCACAGCGACCCGGCATGATCGATCAGCCGGTCGAACCAGGCGAGCTTGTAATCGAACTTCGGCCCCGGCTGCGGATTGCCGTTGGGCAGATAGATCGAGGCGACGATCATCTCGCCGATATCGGCCTCGATATAGCGACTATGGGTCGGATCGGGATCGTCGGGCAGCCCCTTCATCCGCTCGACCGGCTGCGCGCCCTTCGCCAGGATCGCCACCCCGTTGAAGCCCTTCTGCCCATGCCAGATCGCGCCATAGCCCGCGGCCTCGATCTCCTTGACCGGGAAGGTCTCGTCCGAGGTCTTGACCTCCTGGAGCAGCGCCACGTCGGGCGCCTTCTCCTCGAGCCACTCGATCAGGCGGGGGAGACGGGCCTTGATCCCGTTGATGTTGAACGTCGCGATCTTCATGCGCGCCGGGATAGCGTGCGGCGCGGGAAAGGTCACGGGCCGTTATCCGGAGAGAAAATATCTCCCCCATGTCACGAACGCCTACCCTTGCCTCGTCATGTCGGCGAACCCCAGCAAGGAGCCCCGCCATGACCGCCGCCCTCGATCCCTTCGCCGCCTCGCCGACCCTGATGAAGAGCTGGTTCGCCGCCTCGGCCGCGATCGCCCAGGGGCTCGAGCCGAGTCTCGTCGAACTGGTCAAGATCCGCGCGTCGCAGATCAACGGCTGCGCCAACTGCATCAACATGCACACGGTCGAGGCGCGCGCGCAGGGCGAGACCGAACAGCGCATCTATCTGCTGTCGGCATGGCGCGAGGCGCCCTGCTATACCGACCGCGAGCGCGCCGCCCTCGCCTGGACCGATGCCCTGACCCGCCTCTCCGAAGACCATCGCCACGCGGCTGCCGGCGAGGCGCTGCGGGCACAGTTCAGCGAGGAGGAGCAGGTGAACCTCACTTTGATGATCAACATCATCAACGGCTGGAACCGGATCGCGATCGGCTTCGGCCTGTGGCTCGAGCCCGCCGCGGCGAAGGCCGCCGCATGACCGTACAGGCCGGGCTCCACGACGCCGCGACCAGCTTCGATCCGCTTCGGCCGAAGCTGATCCGGGTCGCCTATCGCATGCTCGGATCGGTCGCCGATGCCGAGGATATGGTGCAGGAGGCCTTCATCCGCTGGATGGGGGCCGATCGCACCGCGGTGGTCGAGCCCGAGGCCTGGCTGCGCCGCACCGTCACCCGGCTGTGCCTCGACCAGATCAAATCGGCGCGGCACCGGCGCGAGACTTATATCGGGCCGTGGCTGCCCGAACCGGTGGTCGATGAGGGCGAGGAGGAACCCGACGTCACCCTGCCGCTGATGCTCGCGCTCGAACGGCTGTCGCCGCTCGAACGCGCCGCCTTCCTGCTCCACGACGTGTTCGGCCAGAGCTTCGACGAGATCGCGGCGACGATCGACCGCGATCCTGCCGCCTGCCGCCAGCTCGCCAGCCGCGCCCGGCTCAACGTCCGCGCCGCCCGGCCGCGCTTCCAGGTCGAGAAGCAGCGCGGGCTCGAACTCGCCTTCGCCTTCTTCGCGGCGTCGCGCAGCGGCGACATGACCGCGCTCGGGGCGATGCTCGCCGACGATGTCAGCCTCCACGCCGATGGCGGCGGCAAGCGCCCGGCCGCGCCCGAACCGATCTTCGGCACCGATCATGTGCTGAAGATCCACAAGGCCTTCGCGATATTGTTCCGCAAATATGGATCGCAGCTGGTGCGAACCTGCCTGATCAGCGGCCTGCCCGGCTTCGTCACCCTCGAGGCCGACGGCGAACTCCAGACCACCGCGCTCGACATCGAGGACGGCCGGATCGCAGCGATCTACGTGATGCGCAACCCCGACAAGCTCCGGCATCTGCATTGAGCGATATGTCGCCCCGGCGGAGGCCGGGGCCGCCCAAAACGGGGGCGCTGTCGGTCAGGCGCGTTGACACCGAAACGCGCATCTTGGGCGGCCCCGGCCTCCGCCGGGGCGACGATCAGATGGAAAAGCTCGATCCGCAGCCGCAGCCCGACGCCGCGTTCGGATTGGTCACCTTGAACGCCGCACCGCCAAGCGATTCGACATAGTCGACCGCGCCACCGCGGACGAGGTCGAGGCTCATCGGGTCGACCACCAGCGACACGCCGTCGCGGGTGGCGACGGTGTCGTCGTCGGCCGCCGCATCGGCGAGCTCGAACTTATACTGGAAACCGGCACAGCCGCCGCCGTCGATGGCGAGGCGCAGGATCGCGGGTTTGCCGGTGCGCGCGGCGATCGCGGCGACCCGCGCCGCCGCGGACGGGGTCAGGTCGATATCGAGGATGTCTGCGGTCTGGCTCATAGCGGCAAGATAGGCTTTGCCCGGCCGATCCACAATGACCCGAATATCAGTCTTCGGGACCGCCCAGTGCGACCGCGGTGCCCGGGGTCTTGGTCTCGTTCACCGCGACCAGATAGCCGGCCGACTGTAGGAACGGGATCGGGTTGACGGCGTGGCCATCGATGCGGACTTCATAATGGAGATGGCTGCCGGTCGAGCGGCCGGTCGAGCCGACATAGCCGATCAGGTCGCCACGCATCACGCGCTGGCCCGGATGGGCGATGATCTTCGACATATGGCCGTAACGGGTCTCGATGCCCTTGCCATGATCGATGTCGACCATATTGCCGTAACCACCCCACCATTCGGCCTTCTGGACCATGCCGTCGGCGGTCGCATAGATCGGGGTGCCGGTCGGCGAGGCGAGGTCGATCCCCGCGTGCATCGCCGCATAGCCGCGGAACGGATCCGAGCGGACCCCGAACGAGCTGGTGAAGGTGAACTTCGAAATCGGCTGGATCGACGGGATCGAGATCACGCCATTGTTCATCGCATCGAGTTTTTTCCACGACATGAACAGCGCATGGAACTGGCTGGCGCCTTCGGCGTTATCCGATGCAGGCGCAGTTTCCGCGTGAAGCGCCGCGACCGGAAGCTGGACCGCTGCCAGCGACAGGGCCGCGAAACGGAAGAAGCTCTTCTTTGTGCCGAGAACACGGAGAACAGAACGAATATTCAGAGACTTGCTCACATTCGACGGCATTATGCCCCCCGCGACCAGCTTATGACGTCACCCGGGTAGCGGTTGCTCCCGGCTGTTGCCCTGTTGTTTGCCGTTACGGGATTGCCCCCCCGGATCGACGAGGCGAGTTGTGCGGAACATCGTTACCGGGCGCAAGCGCGGTGTAATAATCCGTCGTCAGACCGGCCCGTCCGCGCGCTGAGTCGTTGAACGGTGGTTTGAGCGCCCCGCGGAAGTGCTTGCCCACCAGCATCTGCCATGTCGCTACGCAATCGAATCGCTGCTGCATTGCACAAAGCCAGAGGAACCACTCGACCCCGGCCGCGACATGGCCGACCTCGTCGCTGGCGATGCGGCGCAGCACCCGTGCCGACGCTTCGTCGCCCGCCGCCTCGAACCGCGCGATCATCGCCGGGGTGACGTCGAGTCCCCGCGCCTCGAGCACCATCGGCACCACCGCCAGCCGCGCGAGCGCATCCTGGGCGGTATCGGTCGCCGCCTCCCACAATCCGTCATGCGCGGGCAGGTCGCCATAGCTGGCGCCCATGCGGTTGAGCCGCCGTTCGACCAGCGCGAAATGCATCGCCTCCTCGGCGCCGACCTTGAGCCAGCGATCGGCGAAGTCGCGCGGGAACAGCCCGCCGAACCGCCCGACCAGATCGAAGGCGAGGTCGATCGCGACATATTCGATATGCGCCAGCGCATGCAGCATCGCGATCCGGCCGCGCACCGATCCGCCGCGCCGCGGCATCCGGTTGGGCGGCAGCAACGGCGGTCGATCGGTGCGCGCCGGACTGTCAGGCATCGCCGCGGCGAATCCCCAGCCGATCCGCCCGAGCCGCCAGTCGCGCGCGACCCTGCGCGCCGCCTTGACCTTGGCGCGCGGATCCGCTGCGAGCAGGACATCGCGGCAGGCTGTGGAGAGGTCGGGGGTGGCCATCTATCATAGTCCGTCATCCCGGCGGGGGCCGGGATGCGGATTAGGCCAGCGCCTGCGCCGCCTTCAGCACCTCGTCGGCATGCCCCTTGACCTTCACCTTGTGCCAGACCTTCACGATCGTCCCCTCCCCGTCGATCAGGAAGGTCGCGCGCTCGATGCCCATATAGGTCCGGCCATAGAGGCTTTTTTCGACCCAGGTGCCGAACGCCTCGCACAGGCTGTCGTCGGCATCGGTGGCGAGCCCGACCTTGAGGTCATGCTTCTTCGCGAAATTCTGGTGCTTCTTGGCGCTGTCCTTCGACACCCCGATCACCGTCGTCCCCGCCGCGGCGAAATCGTCGGCCAGCGCCGAGAAATCCTTGGCCTCGGTGGTGCAGCCGGGGGTGTCGTCCTTGGGGTAGAAATAGAGGACGAGCGGCGATCCCGCGAAATCGGCGATCGTCTTCGTGCTGCCGTCGGCCAGCGGCAATATGACGTTCGGGGCCTTTTCACCTGCGGTCGGCATCGCGCTATCTCCTGAAATCTCTCCAGGTCGCTTAGGCCGCTATCGCCCCTTCGATCAACTCCCCGCCGTCGCCAGCGTGCTCTGCCAGGCATCCTGCACCGTCGATCGCGCCAGATCATAGGCATCGACCAGCGCCGCCCAGTCCTTGTGCCCGCAGGCGCGCATGATCGCCTGGCGCAATTCCTCGCCCGGGGTGTCGCCCTGGCCCGAAAACACCCGCAGCGTGACGATCAGCCGCGCGAGCAGTTCGTGCGCGGCGATCAGCCCGCTGTCGAGCCGGCCGGCGGCGACCAGCGCGCGGATCGCGGTGCGCAGCTTGGGATGAAGCCCGAGATGATGGTCGAGCTGGTTCACATGGACCGCGAATTCGAGGTCGACCAGCCCGCCGCTGACCAGCTTGACGTCGAACGGCCCCGATGCCGGCATCGCCCGGTCGATCTCGGCGCGCATCCTGACCGCGTCGGCAAGCAGCGCGCCACGGTCGCGCGGGGCGCGCAGCCGCAGGTTGATCATCCGCCGCACCGATCGCCGCGCCGATTCCGATCCGAACACCGGCCGCGCGCGGGTCAGCGCCATATGCTCCCAGGTCCAGGCGCGCTCGGCCTGGTGGCGGTCGAAATCGGCGGTCGAGCAGGCGAGCAGCCCGGTCGCCCCGCCCGGCCGCAACCTCGTGTCGACCTGGTAGAGCGGCCCCAGCGCGGTCACCGTCGACAGCACGGCGGTGATCCGCTGCGCGACCCGGCCATGATATTCATTGGCGTCGAGCGGACATGCGCCGTCGCTCATCGTGCGATGGTCGCCGGTGAACAGATAGATCAGGTCGAGATCCGAACGGTGGGTCATCTCCTGCCCGCCGAGCCGGCCATGCGCGAGGATCACCAGTTCGCTGCCCGCGACCGTGCCATGGAGCTTTTCGAACCGCGCCAGCACGTCGCGCGCGGTCACCCGGATCGCGGTTTCGGCGAGGTCGGCGAGCCGGGCGGCGATGCCGAGCGGATCGCCGGTCGCCTCGAGCAGCTGCAGCCCGAGCGCGAAGCGGTGGCGGTTGACCGCCTGCGCCAGCCGCACCGCCGCCGATCCCGCGTCGCCACCGGCGATCGCCAGGCTGAACTCGGCTTCGAGATCCTGGACGGTCGGGATCGGCGCATAGGCCGAACTGTCGACCATTGCCTGGACCAGCGCCGGCTGGACCACCAGATAGCGCGACAGCGCCGGCGCCCGCGCGACTAGCGCGAGCAGCGACACCAACAGCGACGGCCGCGCATCGAGCGCGCCGAACAGCACCATGTCGGCGGGCAGCCGCGCGACGATCTCGTCGATCGCGCACAAAGCCGCGTCGGGATCGGGCAACGCTTGCAACGCCAGGATCAGCCGCGGCAGGATCGCGCCGAGCGCGGCGCGTTCGGACGATCGCCGCAGCACCGGCGGCTCGCCCGCGGTCCAGCCGCGCAGCCGCCGCGCGGCGGTGATCGGATCGGCGAACCCCGCCTCGCCCAGCGTCAGTTCGAGCGGATCGTCGATCCCGGGCAGCAGGCAGGCGCGGATCGCGCGGCCGAGCTGGTCGTGGAGCGCCGCCGCGCTCGCCCGGATCAGCGCCAGCGCCGCGAGCTGCTCGGCGGCGTTCACCGTCGCATCGGCATCCTCGAAGCTGGTCCCGGCCGGCAGCACGATCGCGCGATCGGCCTCGGCGAGCGCCACCGCCAGCGCGGCATGGGCAATGTCGAGCAGCCGCCGCGCCTCGATCGGCACCGTCGCGCTGTCCTTCAGCCGCGCGATCAGGCCGAGCGCGAGCGTCTCGAGCTCGTCGACCCGGATGATGACCATCGCCAGCGTCTCGGCCGGCGGAAAGCTCAGCAGTTCGCCGGCATGATGGACGAGATCGGCCAGCGCACGCGACGGGCTGCTGTCGGGCGCCGGCGGCGCGTCGGAGAAAAACGGGGTGGTGAGCCGGTCCTGCTTCACACGCGTCCCCGCGCCGACGGCCGCGGCCGTCCTTCGATGCTCGACATCATCGCTCTACCCACCGCTACGCAACACATGGAATGGCCGTGATAGCGCGGAGGGTTTAAGGTCGGATGAATCCTCTTCCCGTCATCCGGCGGAGGCCGGGGCGACGAACTAGTCTCAGTCCCCCGAAACCCGCGCCCACTCCCCCGCGATCAGCTCGCGCGCCGCCGCATAGGCCGCGACCAGCCCCGCCCAGTCGGCCTGTCCGCATGCCCGCGCGACGATCGGGCGCGACGGCTCGGGCGGTTCGTCCGAGCTCGGCGACACCAGCCGCAGCGCGACCAGCATCCGCGTCAGCAGCGCATGCGCCTCGGCGAAGCCCGGATCGAGCAGCCCGGCCTCGGCGAGCGTCCGCGCCGCGGTGCGCAATCGCGGGTCGAAACCGACATGGTGGCCGAGCTGGAGGACATGGACGGTGAATTCGGCGTCGACGGTGCCGCCGCCGATCAGCTTGACGTCATAGGGGCCCTTGGCCGGCTTGTGCCGCGCCATGTCGCCGCGCATCTTCGCCGCGTCGGCGCGCAGCGTCTCGCGGTCGCGCGGGCGTTCGAGGGTGGCCGCGACGATCGCCGCGACCTCGGCGCGCGCCGCCGCCGACCCGAAGATCGGCCGCGCGCGGGTCAACGCCATATGCTCCCAGGTCCAGGCGCTCTCGCGCTGATAAAGCTCGAAGCTCGCGGTCGACACCGCCAGCAGCCCCTGCGTGCCCGACGGCCGCAGCCGCGTGTCGACCTCGTAGAGCGGCCCCGCCGCGGTCGGCACCGACAGCGCCGCCGAGATACGCTGCGCCAGCCGGTTGAAATAGGTCGTCGCCCCCAGCGGGCGCCGCCCGTCGGATTCGGGCAGGATATCGCCGGTGAACAGATAGACGAGGTCGAGGTCGGAGGCATGGGTCAGTGCCCCGCCCCCCAGCCGCCCGAGCGCGAGCAGGACGATCTCGCCGCCCGGCACCCGGCCATGGGTCGCCTCGAACGCGGCGATCGTCGCCCGCGCGACCGCCTCGACCGCCGCCTCGGCGACCCGCGCATAGCCCGCGGCGACCTCGATCGGATCGGACACCCCCTCGATCAGCTGGACTCCGAGCGCGAAGCGCCGCTCGCCGACCCGCGCGCGGACATGGTCGAGCAGTTCCTCATAGCCGATATCGCCGCCGAACTCGGCCGCGAGCGTCTCGACCGACGGCGGCAGCGTCAGCGCGGTCGCGTCGATCAGTCCGTCGAGCAGCGCCGGCCGCCGGGCGAGCGCCTGCGACAGCGCCGGCGCATGACTCAGCACGTCGGTCACCATATGGCCGAGCGCGGGCCGCGCCTCGATCAGCCGGAACAGGTTGATCGCGGTCGGCAGCCCCGCGACCAGATCGTCGAAGCGGTTGAGCGCGTCGCCGGGCGCGGGCGCCTTGCCGAACGCGTCGATCAGTCCGGGCAGCATCGCCTCGAGCGCGGCCTGGGCGACCGGCGTGCGCAGCGACCGCGCCTTGCCCTCGCGCATATGGTCGATCCGCTGGCGCGCCGCCGCCGGGTCGGCGAAACCCGCCGCGCGCAGCTCGGCCTCGAGCCGGTCGGGATCGCGCGGCAGTTCGCGCACCGCATCGCCGTCGAGCGCGTCATAGGTCAGCCCGACCGCCTCGACCGGCGCACGCAGCCGGGCGAGCAGCGCCGCGCCGTCGGGCAAGCCGTCGAGCGCGGCGACATTGTCGAGATCCTCGGGCCTGGCCGGCAGCCGGTGGGTCTGCTGGTCGTCGACCATCTGCAGCCGGTGCTCGGCGGTGCGCAACAGCCGATAGGCATCGCCGAGCATCGCTGCCTCCCCCGCGCCGACCCGGCCCGCGGCGGCGAGCGCCGCGAGCGCGTCGAGGGTCGCGGGCGCGCGCAGCGACGGGTCGCGGCCGCCATGGATCAGCTGGTGGATCTGCGCGAAGAATTCGATCTCGCGGATGCCGCCGCGCCCGCGCTTGAGGTCATAGCCGGGGCCGAAGACCTGGCCCTGGGCATGATGGTCGCGGATCCGCCGCGATATGCCGCGGATCTCGCCGATCGCGCCGAAATCGAGCGCGCGGCGCCACACGAACGGCCGGATCGCGTCGAGGAAATCGCGCCCCAGCACGACGTCGCCCGCCGCCGCCCGCGCGCGGATGAAGGCGGCGCGCTCCCACGGCAAAGCCGCCGATTCATAATAGCTCAGCGCCGCCGGGAGCGGCAGCGCGAGCGGGGTCGCCTCGGGCGAGGGCCTGAGGCGAAGGTCGACCCGGAACACATAGCCGTCGCCGTCGCGCGCCTGGAGCAGTTCGAGCACCCGCTTGGCGATCCGCACCGCGCCCTCGACCGGCTCCTCGCGCCCCTTGAGCGGTAGCGTCTCGGGATCGAAGATCAGGATCGGGTCGATGTCCGACGAGTAGTTGAGTTCCTGGCTGCCATGCTTGCCGAGCGCGAGCGCGGTAAAGCCGACCGGATCGGCATCGGGGGTGCGCTCGGCGATCGCCACCCGGATCGCGCTGTCGAGCGCATGGTCGGCGAAGCGCGACAAATGGCCGACGACGGTCTCGAACGGGGCGATCCCCGCCAGATCGGCGAGCGCCACGCCGAGTGCCACCGCCTGGCGCTGGCGGCGCAGCTGGCGCGCGGCGTCGCCGGTCTCGACCGTCGCGAGATTGTCTCCGACCAGCGCATCGAGCCCGTCGCCGCGCAGCCGCTCGATGACGTCGCCGCGCTGCCTTGCCAGCACCCGCAGGAAGGGCGAATGCGCCTCGATCCGCGCCAGCGCGTCCGAAATCGCGGTGTTATTATCGACCTGGGTCATTCCGGCCACGCTTAGGCATTTCGCCTGAGAGCGCAACTTTGCGGAGGGTCGGCGCGTTATAAGCGCATGGAAATGACCAACCAGAACGGCCCGTCGAGCCCCCGGAGCAACGGAGCGCACCCGATTGCCGCCCCGTCGATCCAGGAAGGCGTCGGCAATGCCCTGCGTTCGGTCTTCAGCAAGACCGCCCCCGCCCTCCCCGACGACATGCGCCGCCTCCTCGCCCAGCTCGACTAGGGCGGGTCGACATTCACTCGGGCTGGCCTGCAAACGGCGTTTTTCTGCGCTTCAGGTGCTCACGTACATTGAGTACGCTGCGCGCCGGTTCTCGAAAAACACCATTTTCGGCACAGCCCGAGCCGAATGTCGACCGGCCCTGATGCGCCGCGGTTGGGTCGGGATTGGGAGTCGTGCCGCGGCGAAAATCGCGGCGCGTGAGACCCGGCGCGCAGCGTACTTCAGTACGTGAGCACCGGAAGCGAAACGCGATGCGATTTGCAGCCCGGCACGACCCCAATACCGGCCCAACCGTCAGCCGGGCTGGTTGTCGACGGTCCTGTACCACACCATCTGCGTCCGCCAGCCGCCGGCCTGGGCGGCGGCCTTGAAGCGTTCGACCCAGTCGGGGCCGCGCGTCGCCGGGGTGCCGGCGAGCAGCTTGGGATCGAACGGCTCGCGCCCGCTGATCAGGACGATCCCCGACAGCCCGACATGATCGGTGTTCGACACGAAGGTGTAGCTGTTGGGGCCCGACCGTTTGATCTGGTTCGCCGGATCATTGGCCAGCGCCAGGAATTCGGCGCGGCTGTCGGCGAGCTTTTCGACCATCCCCTTGGGATCGATGCCGTAGATCGCCACCCCGCCATTGCCGCCGCCGATATCGACGGTGATCGGGGTGTTGACCGCCATCGTCCCGCCGGTGGTGCGCTGCAGCTCGAATTCGGGCTGGGTCGAGAAGATCCGCCGCGCGCCGCCGTCGCGCACGCTGCGGAACGCCTCGAGCGGCTGGCAGATCGCCCGCGGCGCCGCCCAGACATGGTCGATGTCGACCGCCGGCGCCGCCGCGCCCGATGCCGACAGCGCGGTCGCGATCGCCGAACGCGCGCTCGCCGGGTCCTCGGCGACCCCGGTCATCGCGATCGTGTCGGCGGCCTCGCTGCTGATGTCGAGCCACGAGCAGGCGATCCCGGGCAGCGCCGATTCGACCTGCTCGCGCGGAGTACCGCCGACGACGGCGGGCGCGGTCGATGCGGTCTCGGTCTCCGACTTGCCCGACAGCGCCAGATAGCCGCCGACCCCGCCGAGCAGCAGCACCGCCGCGCCGATGCCGGCGAACAACGGCGCCTTCGACGCCTTCTTCTCGCTGCCGGCCTTCTTGGCGTCGGACAGGAAATCATTGACCGGCACCGCCGCGAACGTGTCGGCGGTGCGATAGCCGCTCGCGCTCGACGGGGTCGGCGCGTCGGCGTCCATGTCGACCATGGTCTCGCCATTGCCGCTGCTCGGCGGCAGCGCGCCGTCGAGCACCGCGATCACCTCGTCCATCGACCGCAGCCGCTGCGCCGGATCGGCGACCAGCATCGGCTTGATCGCCGCGCGGATCTCGGCGGGGATGCCGCTCAGGTCGGGGCCCTTGCGGCGCTTGTCGACCGCGTCGACCGGGGTTCCGCCCATGTCGACCTCGCGCCCCAGCGCGACCGCGAGCAGCACCAGGCCGAGGCTGTAGACGTCGCTCCACGGGCCGACTTCGCGGCCGAAATCGCCGAGCTGTTCGGGCGCGACATAGTTGAGCTTGCCGGCGAAGCCGTCGCCGACGATCGTCTTGCTGCCCGGATCGAGATCCTTGGCGATACCGAAATCGATCACCCGCGCGCGATCGAGCCGCCCGCCCTCGAGCAGGACATTGTCGGGCGAGATGTCGCGGTGGATCGCGCCGAGCCCATGCGCGACCTTGAGCCCGTCGGCGAGCCGGCGGCCAAGCGCGCGCACCTCGGCCGGGGTCGGCTTGAGCTTCTTGAGCACGTCGGACAGGTTGGTGCCGTCGATGAATTCGGTGACGATGTAGAGCACGCCGAGCGCGGGCTCCTGCGCGAGCACGCGATACTGGACCAGCGCCGGATGGGCGAGCTTGGTCAGGGTGCGCGCTTCCTTGCGGAACATCGCCTGGACATTCTCGTCGGCGGCGAGCGCGGGCAGCATCACCTTGATCGCGACGCGTTCCTCGGACTGGACATTGGCGCCCTCGAACACCTCACCCATGCCGCCGCGCGCCAGGAACCGGTCGACCCGGAACATATGGTTGAGCACGTCGCCGACCTGGATCCGGCCGGCGATGCGCACCCCCGGCGGGGGCGGCGCCTGGGTGGCCGGCGGGGTCGAGGCGGGCGCTACCGGCTCGGCCGGCGGCGCCGAACCCTGGGGCGCTGCCGAACCCTGGCCCTGCCCCCCGACCGGCGGCACCGTCTTTTCGGCGGGCTCGAACAGGGTCTTGGGCTCGGCCGGCCGGCTGTCGTCCTTCTCGCCTTCGTTCATGCCTGCGCCCCCGCGGCGCTGCCGAAGACGATCTGGGTGGTTTCGTTGGCGGCGACGACGCAGATCGTCACATTGTCGGGCGCGCCGCGCTCGATCGACTTGGCGATCAATATGTCGACGATCTCCTCGGGGCTGTCGCCATGCATCATCGCGCCGATCTCCTCCTCGGCGACGACCGCGGTCAGCCCGTCGCTGCACAGCAGGAAGATGTCGCCGGGCAGCGCCTCGTCGGTGAAGGCGTCGATCTCGAGCGCGGGCATCACCCCGACCGCGCGCGACAGGACATGCTTCATCGGATGATTCTTCGCCTCGGCCGGGGTGATCACCCCGCGATCGAGCATCGCCTGGACCTGGGTATGGTCGATCGTCAGCTGGTGGAGCAACTCGTCGCGCAGCAGATAGGCGCGGCTGTCGCCGGCCCAGCAGATGCCGAACCGGCCTTCGCTCAGCACCAGCGCGACCGCGGTCGATCCCATCTGAACCCCGCGCTGCTGGGCCTCGGCATAGATTTCGCCATTGGCGCCGTGGATCGCGTTGGCGACATCCTCGACCAGCGCGTCGAACGGCGCCGGCTGGACCTGGTCGAGCGCGGCGACGATCGCCGCCGAGGCGCGCTCGCCGCCCTCATGCCCGCCCATGCCGTCGGCGATCGCCCAGAAGCCGATCTCGGGATGGCTGCAGAAACTGTCCTCGTTGAGCTTGCGCACGCAGCCGGTGTCGGTCTTGGCGGCGTCGTCGATCCGCAGCATCGCGCTCATGCCCACGTCCCCCCTTCGGAAGGCGCGCCGCCCGATTCCTGGCCCGGCCCGTCGCCCGCCGCACGGCCCGTCATGTCGGCCGTCCAGCCCGGGGTCGCGTTCGCCATGATCATGATGCGCACCAACCCTTCCGGAAATTCGCCCTCGAGCATCGCTTCGGGGAACTCCTCGCTTCCCGGGGTCCACCAGCGCGAACCCGTTTCGACCACATCGCACCCGACATCGACCATATGCAACGCCTTATGCAGGTCGTCGACGGCCCAGCCATGGGCGAAACCGTCATATAGCCGATCTTCGCAGGCCTCCGCCACCGCCGCGCCGCCGCCAGCGCCGACGCCGCCGATGCCGGCGACGATCGGAAAACGCCGCCCGGCGCCGTCGACCGACGGCGCCATCACCCCGGTCAGCCAGCCGTCCTCCTGCGCGATGCGGAAGCGCCAGATCGGCGCGCGGTCGTAAAGCTCGGGGAAGGCGTCGCCGCGCTCGGCCTTGGCGGCGGTCAGCTCGGCCGACAGCCAGCCGTCCCAGCGCTCGCGATCGGCCAGACCGAGGCCGCGGACGACGAAGTCGTTATGGCTCGGCAATTTGCCGAAGACGAAGGGGCCTTCTATCCGGCCCGGCACCCGGCACCCTCCACCGCAGCGCAGGCGGGCGCAGACACGACCGCGGCCGCCTGGCGCACCACCGGCGGCCTTTCCGCCGCCGCGGTGCCCGCGCCCTTGACGAAGTTCATCACCATGAAGCCGGCGATCGCCACCGTCGCCAGCGCGATCGCGCCGATGCCCAACCCCAGCCGCAATTTCTGGCGGCGGCGGGTGTCGGGATCGGTCTGGACCAGCCCGGCCTCCTTGAACATCACCTCGCCGAGCAGCCGGTTGAGGAAATAGGCGCGGCCCGATCCTTTCACCGCGACCCGCGGCTGATCGTAGACCTGCGCCATTCCCGACATCAGCCGGTCGAGCGGGGCGCCTTCCTGCATGCCGCTGGTCATATAGAAGCCGCGCAGCGAGCCGACCGGCTTGTCGCCCTGGACGAACACCCCTTCGAGGAAACGCAGCAGCCGCGGCCGCAGGCTCGAAAGCTGTGCCGGGAAGCCGAGCACCAGCGCGCGCCGCTGCGAATCCTTCTCGCCGAACAGCCGCCCGGCCTGGCGCGCGTCGATGTTGCGCGCCATCTCGTCGAAGGCGTCGATCAACCGCTGTCCGCGCGGCTTGTCGGCCGAGAACGGCAAAGTATGGCCCAGCACCGCGCGGCGGCCGTTGACGTCGAGATCGTCATGATATTCGACGAAGCCGGCGAGCAGGTCGGCCTTGGTGACCAGCACATAGACCGGTACCGCGATCTCGAGCACCTGGCGCACCTCGGCGAGGCGGCGATGGACCGCGGCGGCATGGGCGTCGATCGCCGCCTTGTCGCCGCGCATCAGCTCGTCGAGCGCGATCGCGACGATCACCCCGTTGATCGGCTGTTTCGGACGATAGGTGCGCAGCAGCTTGAGGAAATCGGCCCAGCCGCGGGCATCGACCGACGCGTCCGAATCCTGGCTGGTGTATCGGCCGGCGGTGTCGACCAGCACGGCCTCGTCGGAGAACATGAAATCGAGGTTGCGGGTACCGCCGACGCCCTTGAACTCCTCGTTCGAGAAGGGGAATTTCAGGCCCGAATTGACCAGCGCGGTGGTCTTGCCCGCGCCCGGCGGGCCGATGATCACATACCAGGGACGGCTGTAGAGATAGGTCTTGCCGCCCTTGCCGCCCGCGGTCGACTGCAGCGTGGCGAGCGCGGCGGCCATCCGCGCGGCGAGCAGCTTGCCCTCCTCGTCGGCGGCGGCGCCCCCGGCGAGGCTCGAGGCGATCGCGCTCGACGCGCTGTTCTCCTGCTTCGATCGCAGATAGGCGTTGACGCCCCAGGCGCCGGCGACGACGACGAAGATCGCGGCGCGGATCGCCACGGGCTGCAGCGCCGGCACATAGATCGGCAGCGCGACGCACAGCAGCAGGATGGTGAGCGCGGCGAGCAGGGTCGACACCGCGAGCCAGCTGGACAGGAAACGGTTCATGACGGTCTCACTTGCTCTGGGGCTGGGTGGCGGCCGCGGGGGCCGGGGTGGCCAGGGACGGCGCGTAGAGCACCGACAGGCCGGCATAGACCAGGAACAGCACCCCGACCGCGACCACCAGCGCCAGCGCGACATAATTGTACAGCGCGACCCGCTGCATCGGCGCATTCTGGCCCTTCCACTGGCGCACCAGCTGGATCGCCGAGACGCTGCGCGGATGTTCGAGGCCGTCGTGGAGCCCCTTCATATAGTCCTGGATCGCCTCGCGCCCCTCGGGCTGCTCGCGAAACTTGCCCTCATAGCCCGCCGCCAGGCAGGCATGGTAGAGTTCGATCATGTCGCGGCTCGATTCCGGCCGCGCGATCATGTCGTCGCAGACCTTGAAGAAGCGGTCCTCGTCGGTCTGCTCGCCGCAATAGGTCGCGACCATCGACCGCTTGGCCCATTCGGCGGCGTCGTTGCCGGCGCCGGGCAGATTCGCGGCGACGTCGTCGATCGTCGCGCACAGCCCGAACTTGGCATTGGCGCAGACCGCCTCGGGGAAGTGCGGCGCGATCGCCTTCTGATAGGCCTCGACCGCGCTGCTGGCCTGGCGGTGGAGCTGGGGCAGCGGGATGCGCGCGCGGCCCGACCGCACCGATGCGAGCAGCGCCAGCGTCGGCCCGACCTCGCTCACCAGCCAGTTGCGGAACACCTGCGGGGTGCCCGGCTGCGGCACGTCGTCGACGCGCAGCGCCGCAGCCCCGCCGGCGGGGCGTGCCGCGGCGGTCGCGGCGGCGCCGGCCTCGGCGCCCTTGGCCAGCCCCTGCAGCGGCGATGGACGAAAGATGGTGCGCGGCGCACCATCGGGGTTCGCGTTGTCGGCCTCGTCGCTCATTGCCCTGCTGCCTGTCCCAGTGGTTCGAATCGGGGATGTGGACCAAAGCCGGCGCAGGCTCTGTGCGCATGGTCACAGCACAAGCTGCGGACGGCCATATGCATCCCCCCAAGATGATTGCCCTTGGACCCTGTTTAAGCACAGCTTCACGCCTGCCGAAAGACAAGTTATCGTCTTTCGGGGATGCATATTCGCTTCAACTACTTGGTGCCGTTCTTGTGAGAGCGGCATCGATCGGCGAGCGGGGAGACACGCGACGATGGACGGCGGCATGACCCGCGACGACGCCCCCCGGCCCCCTACGCGCCCGCGCCTCGCCCCCCGCCTGCTGACCGCGCTGGCTGGCTCGGCGCTGATCCTGACGATCGGCGCGATCGCGGCGTGGCTGTCGGCTTAGGGCGCGATGCGCGGCGTCGGCTGTGGGTGGTTTGCGAAATGGCCGTCTCCGGGATGGCTCGGTCGGAAACGGAGGCGATCATCCGTGCAACAGCCGAATGATCGGAAAGGCGCTACATTGACGATTTCAGAGGTTGAGGTCGTTGGCTTGCTGGTCGCGCGGAACGGCCACTCGACCCGTGTCGTCGCCGTGGACGGTGAGCGCATGCTGGTGACGAACGTGGAGCAAGTCGCAGGCCCGCTCCTCATGCCCTCCGATGAGCAATATCGCTACGCCGAAGCCGGCGGCATCCCGCTATCCGGCCATGGCAAGCATATCTACTTCTTCCTATCCAACGAGATCGCACGGATTGAAGATGTCGCCAGCGGCACGACGATCTTCACCCGCTGAAATATCCGCACGGCGCTAAAAGTGCACTGTCACCGAATTGAAGCGCCTAATTCGGTGACAGTGCACTTTTGGCACGCCCATTTTCGGTCGCCAGACTACAAATAGCGCACCGTCACCGAATTGGAATTTGGCACCGCGTTTGGCCGAATTTGATCAGTTGTTGGACGGCCATCGGACCGAGCCGACAGGGTCTGTCACAACAGCGACGAACCGGCGGACGAGCAGCGCCAACAACGTCAGAAGAAACAGTCCGGCCAACAACCGCGCCACCGGGTCGGACAAGGTGTTGTCGAACAGCACATAGCCCAACGCGCCGAGAAGCGCGGCGACCTGCAAAGCGAGATGCTTGATGATGACCTTGAGAAGCCGCAGTACTGCCATCCAGGCAGGATGGCTTTGTTCGATCCCCCTTGCAACTGGACACTCGACGGATCGATTGCGGCTATTGGCTCTGGTCCGCGATCTCGATCGACGGACCGGCATCAAGGAGAATCGGACTTTGCCACCCCTCGCCCAAAACCGCCCCTACTCGTCCCCCAGCAGATAGCGCCGCGTCTCCACCGACATCCGCGGCGCCTGCGGGCGCAGCACCGGGGGCATCGCCACCTTGATCTTCGGCATCCACACCGCGAGCGGCAGGATCAGCGCCAGCAGCACCAGCGAGGTGCCGATGCTCATGTTGAGCCCTTCGCTGTTGCCGCCCCACCACAGCGACCCGGTCAGGTCGAAATCGAACGCCGCGCCGAACGCACCGACCCCGGGATTGGGGTCGAGCCCGAACAACAGCCCCTCGGCCCAGTTCCAGCCGAAATGCGCGGCGATCGGCGCGAGCAGCCCCCGCGAGCGCAGCGCGAGCAGCCCGAACAGCACGCCCCCCAGCGCCATGTTGACGATCGTCAGCAACTGCTTGGGCTCGCCCGCGAGATGGACGAGCGCGAAGCTGAGCGCCGACAAGGTGACCGCCACCGCGTTGCCCCAGCGCCGCTCGAGCACCGGCTGCAGCCAGCCGCGGAAATAGACTTCCTCGGCGGTCGCCTGGAACAGCACCAGCAGGCTGCCGACGATCCACCACAGCGGATCGACCGGCCCCGCGCCGCCGCGCGACAGCCCGTCGCCGATCCACGCATAGACCAGGTTGATCGCGATCCCGCCGATGCCGACCGCCAGGCCGAGCGCCAGCCAGGCGCGCCGGCTGTCGCCCCATCCGAGCCGTCCCCTGACCGCGATCGCCCCCGCCAGTCCGGCGAGCGCGATCGGCCCGAACACGCCGATGCTGAAGATCAGGTCGAGCAGCGGCGCATTGTCCATGATTTCGGGCAGGCCGGGCAGCAAAGCGCCGGCGAGATGCGCGGCGGCCTTGACCGTCAGCCAGGCGAGCAGCGTCGCGAACACGACCAGCGCCGCCGGCCGCAGCAGATAGACGACCGAGTCGTCGATCGTGGCAGGGGTCGTGGCGGGTCGATGGGCGCCGGGTCCGATGTCAGCCATGATGCGCGGTGCTCTCCATCCCCGGCCCGTCCCCTGATCTGGGGTCGGTGCCGGCTTCGGGCCCGCGTCGGATCATGATCGTCGACAGCGGACCGGCAGATCGTTCTGCCACCGCATCGTTTAACAAATCGGAAAAGACCGCCGGTCGACGACAGATCATAGCCCGTTCCCACGCAACCTACCCCGCGCCATCATCGGCCGGCCTGCGCGATTGTCAAATCGGGAAAGCGCCGATTGTTTCGTTTCGGCGAAGAAAAAGAACCACAAACAAAAGCCCCTCCCTGTTCAGGGAGGGGTTGGGGTGGGTGGCGAGCGAAGCGAGCCTCCCGAAGGTTCCGCAAAAGCTACGCCAAGGGCATCGAGCCCTTGGCTGCGCCACCCACCCCCAACCCCTCCCTTTCAGGGAGGGGCTAAAAACGGTCTACTTCGCCGCGACCGCCACCGGCTTCGACAGCATCATCTTGCTCGCATCGCCCACCACGAAATAGGCGCCCCAGAAATAGGGGTGCGAGTAGCGCGGCTGTTCCATCAGGTCGCGCTGGGCGTCGCGCAGCGAGTCGGCGATCACCTCGGTCCGGCCCTTGGTGTAGAAGGTCCGGAACAGCTCGTCGGATTCGGCCTCGACCGACACCGGCCAGTAGGTCGCCAGCACCGCGCGGGCGTTCGCGGTCAGGAAAGCGCGCACCAGCCCGTCGAGCGAGCGGCCGCTATCCTCCTGCCCGCTGCGCCGCGCCGAGGCCTGGCTGGCCGAGGCGGCGGTGTCGCACGCCGACAGCACCACCAGATTGGCGTTGAGCCGCAGCGCGGCGACCTCGTTGAAGCTCAGGAACCCGTCCGAATGCGGCTCGCCCAGCGTCGTCAGCAGCGACGGCGGGATCGTCGCGCATTCGAGCTTGAGTTCGGGCAGGCCGTGGGTCGCGAAGTGGAGCACCTCGAACGTGCCGAGATCATTGCGCGCCATCACCGCGGTGTCGGTGAAGTCCTTGCCGACCATCCGCGGCGCGTTCGGCACGCCGAGCGCCTGCGCGGCGACGTCGATCTTGTGCGCGTCGATCGGGGCGTTGCCTTCGGAGATCGCCGCGAGCTCGGCGCGCGAGATCGGGCAACCGAGGCCGATCTGCTCCTTGAGGTCGGCGCTGACCGAACCGATCGGGAAGGCGTGCTGACCGAAGCCGATGAACGGCTGGGTCGCGGTCGACATCGGCACGCCGCGCGCGTCGACGAACGACCGCGGCGACAGCGCGATCGACAGGCTGGCACGGCCGGCGAGGAAAGCGACCTTGCTATAGTCGTTCACCACCGCCGCGCGCTGGCCCTGGTCGCGCACGCCCTGCAGCTTCGCCTTGACCATGTTGGTATAGCCGATCGCACTCTCGCGGTCGGTGACCAGCACACTCGCCGGCAGCATCGCCAGCGGCCCCGCCGGATCGACGACGATCGCCTTGGCGCCGAGCAGCATCTCCTCGGCCGGTCCGGCGATCAGCCGGAACAGCGCCAGCGACTGGACGACCTTGAACGGAGGCCGATAGGCCGAGGCGGAGCGGATCGATCCGCGGACGTCGTTCGCGCGGTTCTGCAGGTCGGTCGAGCTCGCCGCCGAGGCGTAGATCTTCACCGCGCTCTTGCCGATGACGATGCCATAGGTGCGCGCGCGCACCTCGCTCAGCTTGAAATAGACCTCTTCGGCGCCGAGCTTCGCCTGGACGTCGGCGATCGCCACCGGGCGGTCGTCGATCGCGCGCAGCCGGTCGTTGCTGCCGAGCTTCTGCTCGACGTCGATCAGCTGGCGCTCCTTTTCGAGCCGGCTCTTGTCGAGCGCGTCGCGCGCCGCCGGATCGGCGGCGGCATCGGCGATCTGGTAGCGCAGCCCGGCGATGTCGCGGTTGAGCTCGGCGCGCTCGCGCAGCTGCGCCGCCGTCTCGCCGTCGGCCGACACCACCTGCTGGAGCTGCGAGAGCTGGCGGGCGATGCCGGGCTCGCCGATCGACTGGATCGCCTGGAAGAAGCGGTCGGCCGAGGCCGGATCGCTGTCGGCGGTCTTGATCAGCAGGTCGAGATATTCCTCGATCCCGACCGGCGCCGAGGTGCCGATCCGGCCCGAGGCGATCAGCGATTCGATGCTCTGCTGAAAATCGGCGAGCACCGCCTTGGGATCCTCGCCGGCATCCTCGCGCAGGCTGGCGCGCTCGATCTGGGTCTCGGCGACGATCGGGCCGCTGACCTGCGCCGCGCCGGCGATCAGCCGGCTGCGCGACAGCGGCGCCAGCGGGATCGCGCATTGCGCCTCGCTCTTCGGATGGACCCCGCGCAGCGCGGCGATCGCGCAGTCGAACTTGGCGACCGCCGAGGCATAGGACTGGGTGCGCTCGGCCCCGCTCAGCATCTCGCCGCGGCGGGCGTCGATGCGGCCGGCCTGGCGTTCGACCTGCGCGGTCAGATAGAGCATCGCCTGCGGCGCGATCTGGGGATCGGCGAGCAGGCCGCCGATCCGGGTCGCCGACTGGGCGAGCACCGGCCGGGCGAGATCGATGCTGTCCTTGTCGCCCTGCTGCAGCAGCGCCACGCTCTGCGCCCAGTTGCGCTGGGCGTCGAGCACCACCTCGGACAGCTGCGCCGAGCTGCGCCCCGCCACCGCCGACGACACGTCGTTGTTCTTCGGCCGGTTGAGTTCGGCGAGCAGGGTCGGATCCTCGAGCGGATTGCCGGTGTCGGTGATCTTGAGATTGGCGAGCGCGGCGCGCCAGGCACGGCGGTTGAGCGCGTCCATCGCCCGGTAGGTCGACCGCTTGCGCTCGAGGAATGCCGCCTGGTCGCCTTCCTTGTAGCGCGCGAGCAAGGCCTCGGCGCGCTTGAAATGGTCCTCGGCGGCGTTCGAATAGCGGATGTTGGAATCGGCGAGCGCCGCCTCGAGCAGCAGCTCGATCTGGATCCCCGGCGGGGTCGCGGCCGGCATCCGGCTGAGTGCGTCGTTGAGCACCCGCGATGCTTCGACATAGAGGCCCTGGCGGTTGTTCGAGATGCCCTCGCGCAGCGGGATGCCCGGATCGAACAGCGCGTCGCCGGCGACCGCCCCCTCGACCACCGGCGCCGGCGCGATCGCGTCGCTGCGGGTGCCGAACGCCAGCGTCATGCGCTCCCCGGTCGGGGCGGCGCGGTCGACCAGCGCGGTCAGCGCGCGGCGCATCGGCCCCGCGACGCTGGGGATCGAGGCGCCGCGATACGACCGGCCTCCATGGTCGAAGCGCACCACCACCGCCTGCGCCGACAGTGCTGCGTCGGTGCAGCGGCGGATCTCGACCGGCCCGATCCCGGCCCAGTCGGCGCTGGTCGGCGCGCCGCAGGCGGTCGCCGGTTCGGGCTTGCGCGCCTTGGCGGGGACCACCGAGATCGCGCCCAGCGCGCGGCTGGCGGCGGCGCCCTCGCAGCCGATCACATAAGCGGTGTCGAACTGGCTGCTGAGCTGCGGGTCGTTCCAGCTGCGGTTGGCGGCGCAGCGGTTCGCGCTGTCGTCACGCCCCAGCGCGAACCGATCGGGCAGCGGCATCGGGGTGGCGCACGCCGCCAGCACCAACGGTACCAGCGACGCCGCCAGCGCGGAACGCAGCCTCATTGTCCCCTGCCCCGTCATCGGTTCGCCCCATCCTTGTCCTTGGCCGCGCACCCGCCGCCCTTGTTCGGGTCGCATTCGCCCTTCTCCGGCTCGTCGTCGGTCAGGAACTCGATCGTGCCGATGTCGGAGAAGAGCGATTCATTGTTGCCGCCGACCACCGGATCGAACGCCAGCGCCAGATCGTCGGCCGACCGGAACAGGTTGATCTGGTTGGGGTCGAACACCTGGATCTGCGGGGTGGCGATCGACGAGATCAGGCAGCCGCCGCCGCCCGATCCGACCAGGCAGCCGTTGATCCGCGAATTGTTGAGGTTGAGGTCGTTGGTGGCGATCACGTCGGGGCCGAGCAGCGCCGCCGAATTGCCGTCGCGGCCGTTGATCGTCCCGAACAGGGCGGCCGCATTGGCGGCGCCGCTGCCGCTGCCCGACACCGACAGGGTCGGCCGGGCATCGCTGTTGATGACGACGCCGGTGGTCTGGCCGCTGATCCCGGTGTTCTGGAACAGCGCATAGTCGGTGAAGCGGACCGACAGGGTCGCGGTGCGGACCAGGTCGGGCGCGGTGTAGAGCCCGCCCGCGCCGAGCGCCTGCGAGTTGTACAGGGTCGAATTGGGCTGGGCGACGAAGTTGCTGACGACGTCGGCGGTGCTCTGCCCCGAAACCGTGCTGATGAAGCCGGTGTCCTGGCCGACCGCGATCCGCACCCCGCGCAGGTCGAGCGCGGCATTGTCGACATAGAGCCGGCCGCCGCCGTCGACGGTCGCGGCGATGCGGATGAAGCTCGCCTTGTCGGTGGTGTTGGCGCTGCTGCCGCCGAGCTGGATGGTGCGGCCCGCCGGGGTCGCGGTCAGCGTGCCGGTGATGTCGATCCGGCCGGTGCCGAGCACCCCGAAGAAGCTGCTCCCCGTGGTCGCCGCCAGCGGGATCGTCCCCATCGCGATATCGCGTGCCTGGCCGTTCAGGGTCAGGCTGGCGGCGGTGATGCGGTTGATCTCGGTCGTGGTCAGGTCGAAGCCGGCGCTGCCGGTCAGCCCGTCGCCCAGCCGCAGGACGTTGGTCGGCGAGCCGTTGACGATCGTCACCGCCCCGGCGCGGACCGCGCCGTTCAGATCGGCGTCCCGCGCGGTCAGGGTCAGCGCATTGGCCGCCGTCGGGCTGGTGCCGCCGGCATAGACCGTGCCTGCCCCCGCCAGGAACGCCTTCTGCGCGACGGTGAAGCTGGTGGTGGTCGCGCCGCCGCCCTGGCCGAACACCAGATTGCCGCCGCGGGTGGTGACCGCCAGCGCGGCGCCCGCGGTCGCGGTGCCGATGTCGGCCGAGGTCGCGGCGTCGATCGTCGCGGCGCCGCCCGCGGTCGCGGTGACCAAAGTGATCGCCCCGCCGGTGGTGCCGAGCGTCAGCGTGCTGCCCGCGGTGGCGGTGGTGATGTCGGCGCTCGCCGCCGAGGCGGTCAGCGCGCCGCCGGCGGTGATCGGGCCGGCGAGCAGCGCGGCGCCGGCGGCGATCGTCACCGCCTGGCCGGCGGCCGCCGCCGATATCGACGTGCGGTTGCCGCCGAGCCCGCTCACCCCGCCGCTCGCGGTCAGCGCGATGCCGCCCGCGGTCGAGGTGAAGCCGTTGCCGCGGATCGAGCCGGCGTTGGTGGTCAGCCCGATCGCGTCGGTGGTGGTGAGGGTGACGAGGCTGATCTCGCCCGAGGTCGCGATCGGCGCGACATAGGCGCTGTAATCGCCGTTGACCGACCGGATCGCCGCGGCCGAGACGGTGCCGAGCGCGAGCGCGGTCCCGCCCGAACGCAGGCCGATGCCGATCACGCTCTGGCGCGCCGGGCCGGCATTGATCGTGCTGCTGGTGTCGAACAGGATCGATCCGGTCGCGTCGAGGTTGAGCGAGCGGGCGAAGCCGGTGTCGGCGACGCCGCCGCTGTTCGAGACCAGCGTCAGCCCGACCCCGCCGACGATGTTGCCGCCGGTCGCCTTGACGACGACGCGGCCGCCGGCGCTGTGGGTCTCGCTGTCGGCGTCGTTGCCGAGCGCGATCGTCGTGCCGGTGACGCTGTAATTGCCGGCGACGCTGACATTGCCCGCCAGCGCGACCGCGCCGCCGGCGACGATGGTCGCATCGCCGGTGGTCGCGGTCAGCGTCGTCAGGGTGACGGCGCCGGTCGCGCCGATCGCGGCGCTGGTCGCGCGCAGGCTGGTGCCGGCGATCGCGCCGCCGGTCAGCGTCGCCGCGGCATTGCCGTCGATCGCGGTGAAGCCAATATCGCCGCCGGTGAAGCTGGTCGCGCCGGTGAAGGACACCGCCTCGGTATAGCTCTGGGTGCCGGTCGTCCGGATCGATCCGCCGCCGATGCTGGTGGTTCCGCCGGCATCGAGGGTGAGCGAGGCCAGCGCCGCTGTGCCGCCGACCGCGCCGCCGAAGCTGGTCAGGCCGGTGCCGCTGACGGTAAGCGCCTGGGCGCCGTCGAGCGTGGTGGCGAAGCCGATATCGGTGCCGCGCAGCACCGTCGTCGCGCCGATCGTCACCGCGTCGCCATAGCTTTGCGTGGCCGTCGTCGTCACCGATCCGCCAACGATCGCGGTGCTGCCGCCGGCATTGGTGGTCAGCGAGGCGAGCGCCGTCGTCCCGCCGACCGCGCCGCCGAACACCGTCGCCGCGCTGTCGTTGACGGCCAGCGCGAACCCGCCGTCGAGGGTCGTCGCGAAACCGATATTGGCGCCATTGAGGGTCGTCGCCGCACCGATCCGAACCGCGTCGCCATAAGCCTGCGCACCGGTGGTGGTGACCAGCCCGCCATTGATCAGGGTGCTGCCGCCGGCATTGGTGGCGAGCGAGGCCAGCGCGGTGCGGCCGCCGACCGCCCCGACGAAGCTGGTGGTGCCGGTGGTGACGACCGTCAGCCCGAACGCCCCGTCGACGCTGCTGCCGAAGCCGATCGCGGCGTTGCCGGTACTGGCAAGGGTCGCGTTGCCGGTCAGGGTGAGGGCATCGCCATAATTCTGCGCACCGCTGGTGGTGATATTGCTCGCGACCGCGACGGTGCCCCCGGCGTTGGTCGTCAGCGACGCCAGCGCCGTGGTCCCGCCGACCGTGCCGCCGAACACCGTCGCACCCGCACTGTTGACGGTCAGCCCGAAACCGCCGTCGAGGGTGGTGGCAAAGCCGACCGCGCTGCCGTTCAGCGCCGTCGCCGCGCCCAGCGTCACGACGTCGTTGTAGCTCTGCGCGCCGCTGGTCGTGACCAGCCCGCCATTGATCGCGGTGGTGCCGCCGGCATTGGTCGTCAGCGACGCCAGCGCCGTCGTCCCGCCGACCGCACCGCCGAACACCGTCGCGCCGGCGCTGTTCACGGTCAGCCCGAAAGCACCGTCGAGCGTCGTCGCGAAGCCGACCGCGCTGCCGTTCAGGGTCGTCGCGGCGCCCAGCGTCACGGCATCGTTGTAGCTCTGCGCGCCGCTGGTCGTGACCAGCCCGCCATTGATCGCGGTGGTGCCGCCGGCATTGGTCGTCAGCGACGCCAGCGCCGTCGTCCCGCCGAC
>NZ_JBXANN010000004.1:251989-252673 GCF_058801765.1 Rhizorhabdus sp. GW822-FHT03C02 | reverse complement strand
GGTGGTGCCGCCGGCATTGGTCGTCAGCGACGCCAGCGCCGTCGTCCCGCCGACCGCACCGCCGAACACCGTCGCGCCCGCGCTGTTCACGGTCAGCCCGAAAGCGCCGTCGAGGGTCGTCGCGAAGCCGATCGCGCTGCCGTTCAGCGCCGTCGCCGCGCCCAGCGTCACGACGTCGTTGTAGCTCTGCGCGCCGCTGGTGGTGACCAGCCCGCCATTGATCGCGGTGGTCCCGCCAGCATTGGTCGTCAGCGACGCCAGCGCGGTCGTCCCACCGACCGCGCCCCCGAACACCGTCGCACCCGCACTGTTCACGGTCAGCCCGAAAGCACCGTCGAGCGTTGTCGCGAAGCCGACCGCGCTGCCGTTCAGGGTCGTCGCGGCGCCGAGCGTCACGACGTCGTTGTAGCTCTGCGCGCCGCTGGTGGTGACCAGCCCGCCATTGATCGCGGTGGTCCCGCCGGCATTGGTCGTCAGCGACGCCAGCGCGGTGGTCCCGCCGACCGCACCGCCGAACACCGTCGCGCCAGCGCTGTTGACGGTCAGCCCGAAAGCACCGTCGAGCGTCGTCGCGAAGCCGACATTGCTGCCGTTGAGGCTGGTCGCCGCGCCGAGCGTCACGACGTCGTTGTAGCTCTGCGCGCCGCTGGTGGTGACCAGCCCGCCATTGATCGCGGTGGTCCC
>NZ_JBXANN010000004.1:191549-251889 GCF_058801765.1 Rhizorhabdus sp. GW822-FHT03C02 | reverse complement strand
GCCGGCATTGGTCGTCAGCGACGCCAGCGCCGTCGTCCCGCCGACCGCACCGCCGAACATTGTCGCGCCGGCGCTGTTCACGGTCAGCCCGAACGCACCATCGAGCGTCGTCGCGAAGCCGACATTGCTGCCGTTCAGGGTGGTCGCGGCGCCGATCGTCACTGCGTCGCCATAAGCCTGCGCGCCGCTGGTGCTGACCAGCCCGCCGTTGATCAGCGTGCTGCCGCCGGCATTGGTGGTGAGCGACGCCAGCGCGGTGGTCCCGCCGACGGCGCCGCCGAAGACGGTCGCGCCGGCACTGTTCACGATCAGCCCGAAGGCGCCGTTGAGCGTCGTCGCGAAGCCGACATTGCTGCCGTTGAGCGTGGTCGCCGCGCCGATCGTCACCGCATCGCCATAGGCCTGCGCACCGCTGGTGCTGACCAGCCCGCCATTGATCAGGGTCGATCCGCCGGCATCGGTCGCCAGCGCGGTCAGTGCGGTACTGCCCCCGACCGCCCCGCCGAAACTGGTGACGCCGCCGGTGTTGACGGTCAGGCTGCGCGCGCCGTTGACCGTGCCGCCGAAGCCGATCACGCCGGCGCCGGTGCTGGCCAGCACCGTATCGGCACCGAGCAGGACCGCATCGCCATAGCTTTGCGCGCCGGTCGTCGTGACCGCACCGCCGTTGATCGCGGTGCTGCCGGCCGCATCGGTGGCCAGCGCGGTCAGCGCGGTGCTGCCGCCGACCGCCCCGCCGAAGCTGGTGACGCCACCGGTGTTGACGGTCAGGCTGCGCGCGCCGTCGATCGTGCTCGCAAAACCGATCGCGCCGCTGCCGGTGCTGGCGAGCGTCGCATTGGCGCCGAGCACGACCGCGTCGCCATAGCTCTGCGCGCCGCTGGTGGTGATCGCGCCGCCGCTGATCGTGGTGGTGCCGGCGGCATCGGTGGTCAGCGACGCCAGCGCGGTGGTGCCGCCGACCACGCCGAGGAACTGGGTGGTGGTCGCGTTGACGCCCAGCGCGAAGGCGCCGTTGACGCTGCTGAGTAAGATCGATCCGCCGGTCAGGCTGGTGTCGGCGCCGAGCACGACCGCGCTGGTGCTGAAATCCTGGGTGCCGGTGGTGCGGACCGATCCGCCGTTGACGAAGCTGGTGCCGCCGCCGGCATTGAGCGAGGCGAGCGCCGTCGTCCCGCCGACCGCGCCGCCGAGCGTCTTGGTCGCGGCGTTGAGGATGAGGGCGAAGCCGCCGTCGATCGTGCTCGCAAAGGCGAGCGCGCCGCTCTGGCTGGACAGCGTGCTGTTGGCGGTGAGCTGGACGGCATCGCCATAATTCTGGTTGCCGCTGGTCGCGATATTGGCGCCGATCGCGGTGGTCCCGCCGGCATCGGTGGTCAGCGAGGCCAGGCGGGTCGTTCCGCCGACCGTGCCATTGAAGCTGGTGGTGCCGCTGTTCACCACCGACAGCGCCTGGGCGCCGTCGAGGGTGGTCGCGAAGCCGATCCCGACCCCGGTCAGCGTCGTCGCCGCACCGAGGGTGACCGCGTCGTTATAGCTCTGCGCCGCCGTCGTCCGGATCGATCCGCCGTTGATCGCGGTGCTGCCGCCGGCATCGGTGGTCAGCGAGGCGAGCGCGGTGGTGCCGCCGACCGCGCCGCCGAAGACGGTCGCGCCGCTGTCGGCCAGGATCAGGCCGAACGCGCCGTCGAGCGTGGTCGCGAAGCTCAGGCCGGCGCCGGTCAGGGTGGTCGCGGCGCCGAGGCTGACCGCGTCGTTGTAGCTTTGCGTGCCCGTCGTGCGGATCGACCCGCCATTGATCGCGGTGGTCCCGCCGGCGTCGGTGGTCAGCGAGGCGAGCGCGGTGGTGCCGCCGACCGCACCGCCGAAGACGGTCGCACCGGCGCTGTTCGCCGTCAGCGCGAAGCCGCCATCGAGCGTGGTCGCGAAGCCGACCGCGCTGCCGGCCAGCGTCGTCGCGGCGCCGATCGTCACCGCATCATTATAGCTCTGGGCGCCGGTCGTGATGACCGAACCGCCATTGATCGCCGTGCTGCCGCCGGCATTGGTCGTCAGCGACGCCAGCGCGGTCGTCCCGCCGACCGCGCCGCCGAAGACGGTCGCGCCGCTGTCGGCGACGGTCAGGCCGAACGCGCCGTCGAGGGTGGTCGCAAAGCCGATCCCGGCGCCGGTCAGGGTCGTCGCCGCACCGAGGGTGACGGCGTCGTTATAGCTCTGCGCAGCCGTCGTGCGGACCGATCCGCCGTTGATCGCGGTCGTGCCGCCGGCATTGGTGGTCAGCGACACCAGCGCGGTCGTCCCGCCGACCGCGCCGCCGAAGCTGGTCGCGCCGCCGGTGTTGACGGTCAGGCCGAAGCCGCCATCGACGCTGTTCGCGAAACCGATCGCGGCATTGCCGCTGCTCGTCAGCGTCGTCGCGGCGCCGATCGTCACCGCATCGCCATAGCTTTGCGCGCCGGTGGTGGTGACCGCGCCGCCATTGATCGCGGTGGTGCCCCCGGCATTGGTGGTCAGCGACGCGAGCGCGGTCGTCCCGCCGACCGTGCCACCCAGGGTGGTGGCGCCGCTGTCGACCAGCGACAGCGCGAACGCGCCGTCGAGCGTTGTCGCGAAGCTCAGGCCGACCCCGGTCAGCGTCGTCGCCGCCCCCAGCGTCACCGCATCGCTATAGCTCTGCGCGCCGGTCGTGCGGATCGATCCGCCGTTGATCGCGGTGCCGCCGCCGGCGTTGGTCGTCAGAGACGCGAGCGCGGTCGTCCCACCGACCGCACCGCCGAAGCTGGTCGCGCCGCCGGTGTTGACCGTCAGCCCGAAGCCGCCATCGACGCTGCTCGCGAAACCGATCGCGGCATTGCCGCTGCTCGCGAGGGTCGCACTGCCGGTCAGCGTCACCGCATCGCCATAGCTCTGCGCACCCGAGGTGGTGACATTGGCGGCAAGCGCGGTGGTGCCGCCGGCATTGGTGGTGAGCGAGGCCAAAGCGGTCGTGCCGCCGACCGCCGCCCCGAAGACGGTCGCGCCGCCGGTGTTGACGGTCAGTCCGAAGCCGCCATTGACGGTGCCCGCGAAACCGACCGCGGCATTGCCGCTGCTCGTCAGCGTCGTCGCGGCGCCGATCGTCACCGCATCGCCATAGCTTTGCGCGCCGGTGGTGGTGATCGCGCCGCCATTGATCGCGGTGGTCCCGCCGGCATTGGTCGTCAGCGAGGCCAAAGCGGTCGTGCCGCCGACCGCACCCGCGAAGCTGGTCGCGCCGCTGTCGACCAGCGACAGCGCGAAGGCGCCGTCGAGCGTGCTGCCGAAGCCCAGCCCAGCCCCGGTCAGCATCGTCGCCGCGCCCAGCGTCACCGCGTCGTTATAGCTCTGCGCGCCGGTGGTGGTGACCGCGCCGCCATTGATCGCGGTGGTGCCCCCGGCATCGGTGGTCAGCGACGCCAAGGCGGTGGTGCCGCCGACCGCGCCGGTGAAGCTGGTCGCGCCGGTCGTGTTCACCGTCAACCCGAAGCCGCCGTCGACGGTGCTGCCGAACCCGATCGCCGCATTGCCGGTGCTCGCGAGGGTCGCGTTGCCGGTCAGCGTCACCGCATCGCCATAGCTCTGCGCAGCCGTCGTGGTGACATTGGCGGCGAGCGCGGTGGTACCGCCGGCATTTGTGGTCAGCGAGGTCAGCGCGGTGGTACCGCCGACGGCGGCCCCGAAGCTGGTCGCCCCCGCGGTGTTGACGGTCAGCCCGAAACCGCCATTGACGGTGCCGGTGAAGCCGATCGCGCCACTGCCGCTGCTCGCCAGCGTCGTCGTCGCGCCGATCGTCACCGCATCGCCATAGCTCTGCGCGCCGGTGGTGCTGATCGCGCCACCGTTGATCGCGGTGGTGCCCCCGGCATTGGTGGTCAGCGAGGCCAAAGCGGTCGTGCCGCCGACCGCACCACCCAGCGTGGTCGTCCCGCTGTCGACCAGCGACAGCGCGAAACCGCCGTCGAGCGTGCTCGCGAAGCCCAGCCCGACCCCGGTCAGCGTCGTCGCCGCACCGATCGTCACCGCGTCGTTATAGCTTTGCGCGCCGGTCGTGCGGATCGCCCCCCCATTGATCGCGGTGGTCCCGCCGGCATTGGTGGTCAGCGACGCCAAAGCGGTCGTGCCGCCGACGGCGGCGCCGAAGCTGGTCGCGCCGGTGGTGTTGACGGTCAGCCCGAAGCCCCCAGGAGTACTGGCATCGATCGTCGTGGTGAAGGCGAAGTCCGAATTGCCGGTGCTGGTCAGCGTGGTCGCAGCGGCCAGGGTGATGGCGTCGGCGTAGCTCTGCGCACCGCTGGTCGAGATCGTCCCGGCCAGGGTGGTCGTCCCGCCGGCGTCGGTGGTGATCGAGGCGAGCCCGGTCGCGCCGGTGATGCTGCTGTCGCCCTGGGTATTGAGCGCCAGGGTGAAGGCGCCGCTGGTGCCGCCGGCCAGCGACAATGCGCCGCTGCCCGTGCTCGCCAGGGTCGTGTTCGCACCGAGCGTCACCGCGTCGGCATAGCTCTGCGCGCCGGTGGTGGTCACCGCGCCGCCGTTGATCGCGGTCGTGCCGCCGGCGTTGGTCGTCAGCGACGCCAGCGCGGTGGTGCCACCGACCGCACCGCCGAGCGTGGTGGTGCCGCTGTCGACCAGCGACAGCGCGAACGCGCCGTCGATCGTGCTCGCGAAGCCCAGCCCGACCCCGGTCAGCGTCGTCGCCGCGCCGATCGTCACTGCGTCATTATAGCTTTGCGCCCCGGTCGTGCGGATCGACCCGCCATTGATCGCGGTGCTGCCGCCGGCATCGGTGGTCAGCGACGCCAGTGCAGTGGTGCCGCCGACCGCGCCGCCGAAGCTGGTCGCGCCGCCGGTGTTGACGGTCAGCCCGAAGCCGCCATTGACGGTGCCCGCGAAGCCGATCGCGGCATTGCCGCTGCTCGCCAGCGTGGTCGCCGCGCCGATGGTGACCGCGTCATTGTAGCTCTGCGCGCCGGTCGTCGTGACCGCGCCGCCATTGATCGCGGTCGTACCACCGCTGTTGGTGGTCAGCGACGCCAGCGCGGTCGTCCCGCCGACCGCGCCGCCGAAGATGGTCGCGCCGCTGTCGGCGACGGTCAGGCCGAAGGCACCGTCGAGGGTGGTCGCAAAGCCGATCCCGGCGCCGGTCAGCGTCGTCGCCGCGCCCAGGGTCACGGCATCGTTGTAGCTCTGCGTACCAGTCGTAGTGACCGCACCGCCGTTGATCGCGGTCGTCCCGCCGGCATTGGTGGTCAGCGATGCGAGCGCCGTGGTGCCGCCGACCGCGCCGCCGAAGCTGGTCGCGCCGGTGGTGTTGACGGTCAACCCGAAGCCGCCGTCGACCGTGCTGCCGAAGCCGATCGCGGCGTTGCCGGTGCTGGCGAGGGTCGCAGCGCCGGTCAGCGTCACCGCATCGCCATAGCTCTGCGCAGCCGTCGTGGTGACATTGCCCGCCAGCGAGGTCGATCCGCCCGTATCGGTCGTCAGCGAGGTCAGCGCGGTGGTGCCGCCGACCGCGCCGCCGAAGCTGGTCGCACCGCCGGTGTTGACGGTCAGCCCGAAGCCGCCATTGACGGTGCCCGCGAACCCGATCGCGCCACTGCCGCTGCTCGCCAGCGTGGTGGCGGCGCCGATGGTGACCGCGTCGCCATAGCTTTGCGCGCCGGTCGTCGAGATCGCGCCGCCATTGATCGTGGTCGTCCCGCCGGCATTGGTCGTCAGCGACGCCAGCGCGGTCGTCCCGCCGACCGCGCCGCCCAGCGTGGTCGTGCCGCTGTCGACCAGCGACAGCGCGAACGCGCCGTCGAGGGTGCTCGCGAAGCTCAGCCCGACCCCGGTCAGCGTCGTCGCCGCGCCCAGCGTCACCGCGTCGTTATAGCTCTGCGCACCGGTCGTCGTGACCGCACCGCCGTTGATCGCGGTCGTCCCGCCGGCATTGGTGGTGAGCGATGCCAGCGCGGTGGTCCCGCCCACCGCCGCCCCGAAAGTCGTGGCGCCGGTGGTGTTGACGGTCAGCCCGAAGCCGCCATCGATGGTGGTGGTGAAGGCGAAGTCCGAATTGCCGGTGCTGGTGAGCGTGGTGGCGCTCGCCAGGGTGATCGCCTCGGCATAAGTCTGCGCGCCGGTCGTCGAGATCGTGCCGCCCAGCGTCGTCGTGCCGCCGGCATCGGTGGTGATCGAGACGAGCCCGGTCGCGCCGGTGATGCTGCTGTTGCCCTGGGTATTGAGCGCCAGGGTGAAGGCGCCGCTGGTCCCGCCGCCAAGCGACAACGCGCCGCTGCCCGTGCTCGCCAGGGTCGTGTTCGCGCCGAGCGTCACCGCATCGCTGTAGGTCTGCGCGCCGGTCGTCGTGACCGCGCCGCCGTTGATCGCGGTGGTCCCGCCGCTGTTGGTGGTCAGCGACGCCAGCGCGGTGGTGCCGCCGACCGCGCCGCCGAGCGTGGTGGTGCCGCTGTCGACCAGCGACAGCGCGAACGCGCCGTCGAGCGTGCTCGCGAAGCCCAGCCCGACCCCGGTCAGCGTCGTCGCCGCACCGATCGTGACGGCGTCGTTATAGCTTTGCGCGGCCGTCGTGCGGACCGATCCGCCGTTGATCGCGGTGCTGCCGCCGGCATCGGTGGTCAGCGACGCCAGTGCAGTGGTGCCGCCGACCGCGCCGCCGAAGCTGGTCGCGCCGCCGGTGTTGACGGTCAGCCCGAAGCCGCCATTGACGGTGCCCGCGAAGCCGATCGCGGCATTGCCGCTGCTCGCCAGCGTGGTCGCCGCGCCGATGGTGACCGCGTCATTGTAGGTCTGCGCGCCGGTGGTGGTGACCGCGCCGCCATTGATCGCGGTGGTCCCGCCGGCATTGGTGGTGAGCGACGCCAGCGCCGAGGTCCCACCGACCGCGCCGCCGAGCGTGGTGGTGCCGCTGTCGACCAGCGACAGCGCGAACGCGCCGTCGAGCGTGCTCGCGAAGCTCAGGCCGACCCCGGTCAGCGTCGTCGCCGCGCCGAGCGTGACGGCATCGTTGTAGCTCTGCGCGCCGGTGGTGGTGACCGCGCCGCCGTTGATCGCGGTGGTGCCCCCGGCATTGGTCGTCAGCGACGCGAGCGCCGTGGTCCCACCGACCGCACCGCCGAAGCTGGTCGCCCCGCCGGTGTTGACCGTCAGGCCGAAGCCGCCGTCGACGGTGCTGCCGAATCCGATCGCGGCATTGCCGCTGCTCGCGAGGGTCGCAGCGCCGGTCAGCGTCACCGCATCGCCATAGCTTTGCGCGCCACTGGTGGTGACGTTGCCGGCGAGCGAGGTCGAGCCGCCGGCATCGGTCGTCAGCGACGCCAGCGCAGTCGTCCCGCCGACCGCCGCGCCGAAGCTGGTCGCCCCGCCGGTGTTGACGGTCAGGCCGAAGCCGCCATTGACGGTGCTCGCAAAGCCGATCGCCGCATTGCCGCTGCTCGCGAGGGTCGTCGCCGCGCCGATGGTGACCGCATCGCCATAGCTCTGCGCGCCGGTGGTGGTGACCGCACCGCCGTTGATCGCGGTGGTCCCGCCGGCATTGGTCGTCAGCGATGCCAGTGCCGAGGTCCCGCCGACCGCGCCGCCCAGCGTCGTCGTGCCGCTATCGACCAGCGACAGCGCGAAGCCGCCGTCGAGCGTGCTACCGAAGCCCAGCCCAGCCCCGGTCAGGGTCGTCGCCGCGCCCAGCGTCACCGCATCATTATAGCTCTGCGCGCCGGTGGTCGTGACCGCGCCGCCGTTGATCGCGGTGGTCCCGCCGGCATCGGTCGTCAGCGACGCCAGCGCGGTCGTCCCGCCCACGGCCGCGCCGAAGCTGGTCGCACCGGTCGTGTTGACGGTCAGCCCGAAGCCGCCATCGATCGTGGTCGTGAAGGCGAAGTCCGAATTGCCGGTGCTGGTGAGCGTGGTGGCGCTCGCCAGGGTGATCGCCTCGGCATAGCTCTGCGCACCGGTCGTCGAGATCGTCCCGCCCAGCGTCGTCGTGCCGCCGGCATCGGTGGTGATCGAGGCGAGTCCGGTCGCCCCGTTGATGCTCGAATTGCCCTGGGTGTTGAGCGCCAAAGTGAAGGCGCCGCTGGTGCCGGCACCGAGCGACAAGGCGCCGCTGCCCGTGCTCGCCAGCGTCGTGTTCGCGCCGAGCGTCACTGCGTCGCTGTAGGTCTGCGCGCCGGTGGTGGTGACCGCGCCGCCGTTGATGGCGGTGGTCCCGCCGGCATTGGTGGTGAGCGAGGCGAGCGCGGTGGTGCCGCCGACCGCGCCGCCCAGCGTGGTGGTGCCGCTGTCGACCAGCGACAGCGCGAAGGCGCCGTCGAGGGTGCTCGCGAAGCTCAGCCCTGCCCCGGTCAGCGTCGCCGCAGCACCCAGCGTCACCGCATCATTGTAGCTCTGCGCGCCGGTGGTGCGGATCGACCCGCCGTTGATCGCCGTGGTCCCGCCGGCATCGGTCGTCAGCGAAGCGAGCGCGGTCGTCCCGCCGACCGCTGCGCCGAACGTCGTGGCGCCGGTGGTGTTGACGGTCAGGCCGAAGCCGCCATCGATCGTCGTGGTGAAAGCGAAGTCCGAATTGCCGGTGCTGGTCAGCGTGGTCGCGCTCGCCAGGGTGATCGCCTCAGCATAAGTCTGCGCGCCGGTCGTCGAGATCGTGCCGCCGAGGGTCGTCGTGCCGCCGGCATCGGTGGTGATCGATGTCAGCCCGGTCGCGCCGGTGATGCTGCTGTTGCCCTGCGTATTGAGCGCCAAAGTGAACGCGCCGCTGGTGCCGCCGCCGAGCGACAGCGCGCCGCTGCCCGTGCTCGCCAGGGTGGTGTTCGCGCCGAGCGCCACTGCGTCGGCATAGCTCTGCGCACCGGTGGTGGTGATCGCGCCGCCATCGATCGCGGTGCTGCCGCCGGCGTTGGTCGTCAGCGACGCGAGCGCGGTCGTCCCGCCGACCGCGGCTGCGAAACTGGTCGCGCCGGTGGTGTTGACGGTCAACCCGAAGCCGCCATCGACCGTGCTCGCGAAACCGATCGCGGCATTGCCGCTGCTGGCGAGGGTCGCATTGCCGGTCAGCGTCACCGCATCGCCATAGCTCTGCGCGCCGCTGGTGGTGACGTTGCCCGCCAGCGAGGTGGTGCCGCCCGCGTCGGTGGTGAGCGACGCGAGCGCGGTGGTGCCGCCGACCGCGCCGCCGAAGCTGGTGGCGCCGCCGGTGTTCACGGTCAGCCCGAAGCCGCCATTGACGGTGCTACCGAAACCGATCGCGGCGTTGCCGCTGCTCGCCACCGTGGTGGCGGCGCCGATGGTGACCGCGTCGCCATAGCTCTGCGCGCCGGTCGTCGTGACCGCGCCGCCGTTGATCGCGGTGCTGCCGCCGGCATCGGTGGTCAGCGACGCCAGTGCCGTGGTGCCGCCGACCGCTCCGCCCAGCGTGGTCGCACCGCTGTCGACCAGCGACAGCGCGAAGCCGCCGTCGAGCGTGTTCGCGAAGCTGAGGCCCACACCGGTCAGCGTCGTCGCCGCGCCCAGCGTCACCGCGTCGTTGTAGCTCTGCGCGCCGGTGGTGGTGACCGCGCCGCCATTGATCGCGGTGGTCCCGCCGCTATTGGTCGTCAGCGAGGCCAGCGCGGTGGTGCCGCCGATCGCCGCGCCGAAACTGGTCGCGCCGGTGGTGTTGACGGTCAGCCCGAAGCCGCCATCGATCGTCGTGGTGAAGGCGAAATCCGAATTGCCGCTGCTGGTCAGCGCCGCATTGCCGGTCAGGGTGATCGCGTCGCCATAGGTCTGCGCACCCGTGGTGCGGATATTGCCGCCGATCGACGTACCGCCGCCGGCATCGGTGGTCAGTGAGGTCAATGCGGTGGTGCCGCCGACCGCTCCGCCGAAGCTGGTGGTGCCCCCGGTGTTGACCGCGAGCGTGCGTCCGCCGTTGATCGTGCCGCCGAAACCGATCGCGCCGCTGCCGGTGCTGGTCAGCGTGGTGTTCGCGGCGAGCGCGACATTGTCGTTGTAGGTCTGCGCGCCGGTGGTGGTGATCGCGCTGGTGTTGATCGTGGTGGTGCCGGCGGCGTTGGTGGTGATCGAGGTCAGCGCGGTGGTGCCGCCGACCACGCCGACGAACTGGGTGGTGGCGGCGTTGACGGTGAGCGCGAACGCGCCGTTGGTCGTGGAGACCGCCACGGCGTTGCCCGCCAGCGTGGCATCGGCGCCGAGCACGGTCGCGGTGGTGCTGATGTCGAGCGTGCCGGTGACGGTGATCGCCCCGCCATCGATATGGACGACGCCGCTGCCGCCATTGCCGTTGAGACTGGCGAGCGCGGTGGTGCCGCCGACCACGCCGCCGAAGGTCTTGGTGCCGGTGGTGCTGGTCGACAGGCTGAAACCGCCGTCGATCGTCGAGACGAAGTTCAGCGCGCCGCCGCCGCTGCTGCTGACCGTGGTGGCCGCCGCCAGCGTCACCGCATCGTTGTAGGTCTGCGCGCCGCTGGCGCCGATCGTGCCGCTCAGCGTCGAGGTGCCGCCGGCATCGGTGGTGATCGACGCCAGCCCGGTCGCGCCGGCGATCCGGGTGTCGCCCTGGGTGTTCGCGGTCAGCGCGAAGGCGCCGCTGGTGCCCGCGCCCAGCGTGATATTGCCGCTGCCGGTGCTCGCCAGGGTGGTGGCCGCCTGCAGCACGACCGCGTCGTTATAGGTCTGCGCGCCGGTGGTGGTCACCGCGCCGCCGCCGATCCGGGTCGAGCCGCCGGCATTGGTGGTCAGTGATGCCAGCGCGGTCGTCCCGCCGACCGCGCCGCTGAAGGTGGTGATGCCGCTGTTGTTGACGGTCAGCCCATAAGCGCCGTTGAGCGTGTTCGCGAAGCTGATTCCGACCCCGGCCAAGGTCGCGTTGGCGCCGAGCGTGGTTGCGCTGTTGTAGCTCTGCGCCGCGGTGGTGGTGATCGCACCGCCATTAATCGCGATGCTGCCGTTCGCAGTGGCGCTGAGCGAGGTCAGCGCGGTGGTGCCGCCGACCACGCCGCCGAAGGTCGTGCCACCACTGCTGCTGGTGGTCAGCGCGGCACCGCCGTCGATCGCCGAAAAACCGAGACTGCTGGTGCTGCTGGTGAAATCGCTGGCCGCGCCGAAACTGATCCCCGCGCCATAGGATTGCGCACCGCTCGACGTCACCGAGATCGTCCGCCCCGCGGACATCGTCCCGGTGGTGGTGACGCTGGCGCTCATCGTGGTCTGCCCGATCAGCACGTCGCGGCCGGCGGCGATGCTCGTCACCGACAGCGCTCCGCTGCGATCGATCGACAGGTCGCCCGCCGCGGCGTTGGTCGCGCTGATCGCGCCGGTCACGTCGGTGTTGCCGGTGCCGGCCAGGGTGATCCCGCCATTGACCGCGGTGATCGATCCCGCAGTCAGCAACCCGCTCGAGGTCAGGCTGACATTGCGGACCGCGCTGAGCGTGCCGGTGGTGAGTTCGTTGTGCGCGGCGGCGGTGATGCTGCCATAGGTGCCGGTCGAGGTCAGCGCGCCGGCGTCGATCGCCGCCTGGCCATTGGTATCGGTGCCGCCGATCGTCACCCCGTTTGTGGTGGTGCCCGCCGACAGCACGATGCCGCGATCGGTCGCAGTGACGGTGGTCGCGGTGATCGTGCCGTTCGCGGTCAGGACCGCGCCGGTGACCGCATCCTGGCTGGCGAAGCCGAGCGTGACATTCTGGCCGCCGACGGTGCCACTGGCGGTGACCGCGCCGGTCACGGTGGTGCCGCGGTCGATCTGGAAGGCCAGCGGGCTGCCCGCACCGGCGGTGACGGTGATGTCGGTGCCGGCGACGAAGGCCGCGTCGGTGCCGGCGCTGACCGTCCCCGCGCTCTGGTTCACGGTCGCACCGAGGAACACCAGCTCGTTGGTGGTGGTGATGGTGCCGCCGCTCATGCTGATCCCGGCGGTGGTCGCGCCGGTGCCGTCGGTGAAATGCAGGGTGCCGGCGGTGAAATCGGCGTTGCTGATCGGCAGCGAGCTGGCGATCAGCGCGCCGACATTGACGTTGGCGCCGGCGCCGAAGGTGATGCCGTTGGTGTTGAGGATATAGACCGAGACGTCGGCCGCCGAGGTCAGCGTGCCGGTGATCGAGCTGCCCGTCCCCGAGGTGTCGCGGTTGAGGACGGCCGCCGCGGCGCCCGAGCCATTGCTGAAATTAACGGTCTTGCCGGTGCCGACATTGAAGCCGCCGCCCCAGTTGATGATCGTGCTGGCATTGTTGAGCCCGACGTCGAGGCTGGTGCCGGTGCCGTCGACGCCCGCCGCGCCGACATTGCTGCCGTCGAGGGTGAAGGTCGGGGTGCCGGCGGCAACCGTCGGCGTGCCGGGCAGGTTCGCGGCGCGCGCCTGCGGCAGCACGACGATCATCCCGCTCATCAGGATCGTCGAGACGACGAGCTTGCGGCGGACGGACGACGACGGGCGGCGGCTCATGGCGATATCTCCGGCGCGGCGCATCAGCGGCTCCCCAGGTTGAATCGGGTGGTCAGCGACAGCAGGAAGCGGTCGGAGGCGTTCTTCGCCCCCGGCAGCAGCAGCGCCGGATCCTTGGGCCGCGCGTAGATCGCCTCGAGCGTCGCGGTGCCCGGCAGCGAGATACGGAAGCCGCCGCCATAGGAGCTGAGATGGCGATCATCCTCGATCGCCGCGGTGTCGCGGTTCCACAGCCAGACATTGTCCCAGAAGCCGAAGCTTTCGACGCGCAGGCTGGTGCTGTCATAGAGGCGGAAACGCGCCTCGCCGCGCAGGCCGATCGCGCGGTCGCCCGAATTGGCGCCGGGATTATAGCCGCGGCCGATCGTCAGATTGCCGATCGAGAACTCGTCGAAGTTGAGCAGCGGCGCGCTCGACCATTGGCCGCGCGCCGAGCCGGCGATGGTGAGCACCGGGGTGATCTGCAGCGAGGTGTCGAGATCGGCCTGGATCACGGTCGCGGTCGCCTTGCCCTCGATCCGCGACGGGGTGTAGCCGCCCGACACCACCCCGGTCTTGGTCGTGCCGAGCATGTCGAGCCCCTTGCGCAGCTCGACCCGCCCGGCGAGGTAGAAGGCGTCGGTGCCGTCGAGCATCGGATCGCGGTGGACCGCGGTCAGTCGCAGAAAGGCGGTGCGCAACCGGTCGCGGTTGAGCGGGCTGCCGCCGCTGGCGCTGCCATAGACGCGGGTGCGCTGCTCGCTCAGGTCGAGGCCGCCGCCGGCGAAGATGCTGTTGCGCACGCTGCGCAGCAGCGGCGCGTTGAGTTCGATCGAAGCGACCGAGGATTCGGCGCGCAGATCGAGCGCGCCGAGATCCGGCCGCGACCAGGCATAGGTGCCCGACAGCGACAGCGTCACCCCGTCATTGCCGATCCCCATCTGGTGGACCGCCTGGAGCACGCGCTGCTCGCGCAGGTCGCCGGTGACCTGGCCGCCGATCGAGGTGACGTCGGACAGGCCGGTCAGCCCGAAATAATCGACCCGCGCATAAGCGGTCTCGCGGCCGAGCTGGCGCGATCCGTAATTCTGGACATTGGCGAGCAGCGCGACCCGGCGCGAGACGATGGTGAGGTCGCCGATCACCGCCCCCGGCGCGGTACCGGCGGGGCGCAGCGTCAGCTGGACGTCGAGCCCGGGAATATCGTCGGCGAGCAGCAGGATGCGCTCGGCGTCGCGCTGGTTGATCGGGTCGAGCGCCTTCAATTGCTCGATGCGCGCGGCCAGCGTCTTGCGATAGGGGCCGACCTCGCCGCGCACCCGCACCTCGACGATGCGCGCGCTGAGCACTTCGAGCTGGAGCTCGCCATTCTCGATCCGCTGCGGCGGGATCTGGACCGAGGCGACATAGCCTTCGCGGCGCAGCGCGGCGGTGGCGCGATCGCGGATGTCGCAGATCACGGTGACCTTCTGCGATCCCTGCGGCGGGGCGGCGGCGATCGGCGCGAGGATCGCGTCGAAGCCGGCGGGCAAGGGCTGGCCACCGGGGCCGACGAACTTGATCGAACCGATCGTGACGGCGATGTCGAAACGGTCGAGCGCGCAGGGGGCGGCGGTGACCTGCTTGCTGTCGACGGTGATCGTCGATTTGGGGGCGACCGCCTCGGGCCGCGGCTGCTCGACCTGCTCGCGCGACGGCAGCGAGTCGGGGGCGCGTGGCGCCTCGGGCAAGCCGGGGGCCTGCTGGGCGAGGGCCGGTACCGTCCACGCGACCGATGCGGTGAGGGTGAAGCCGGCGATAGCGCGGCCGATCAAATGTCTCTTCGCCATGTTCCCCCCAAGGCGTGTCCGTTCGACGGATTCTGCCGGCACGGACAGCACGCCCCCGTCCTGTCTTAACGATTTGGTAGGCCTTTCGACGTTAACGAGTCAAACTGCCGAAATGCCCTTGCCCACCGGACCGGTCATAGGTCCGAAACCCACGGAATTTAGGTTGAATTCGGCGTCTGTCCTGTGACGCCCGTCACGATCGCTGCCCCATTAGGAAACAGCCGCACCGGCTTCGCCCCTCCCCGCCCGAGTCCCTAACCCGCCGATGGCGGGCCTTCGTCCCCCAAATGGGGGGAAAGCCGTGGCGGCTTGCGCTCGGCCGCGCGGCGCGCGAAGCTCGCCTATATTCCAACAGGGGAAGATATATGGGTCGCAGCTTGGGCAAGGTCGCCGTCATCGCATCGCTTCTCGCATCGGCCGCCGCACCCGGCACCGCCTGGGGTGCCCCCGACGCCGCGCTCGAGTCGCGGTTCGATGCGAGCATCAGTGCCGCCGACCAACTCGGCTGGATGAAGGACATGGCGTCGCAGCCCAACCATGTCGGATCGCCGCACGACAAGGCCAATGCCGAGGCGAGCCTCGCCAAGTTCAAGGCGTGGGGCTGGGACGCGAAGATCGAAACGTTCGAGGTGCTTTATCCGACCCCGATCAGCACCACCGTCGAGCTGATCGCGCCGACCCCGGTCAAGCTCGGCGGCCAGGAACCGCCGGTCGAGGGCGACGCGACCTCGTCGAACACCAAGGATGCGCTTCCCCCTTATGTCGCCTTCCAGGGCGACGGCGACGTCACCGCCGACGTCGTTTATGTCAATTATGGCCTGCCCGAGGATTATGACGCGCTCGAACGGCGCGGGGTCAGCGTCAAGGGCAAGATCGCGCTCGCGCGCTACGGCGCCGGCTGGCGCGGGCTGAAGCCCAAGCTCGCCCAGGAACATGGCGCGGTCGGCTGCATCATCTATTCGGACCCGTCGGGCGACGGCTATGCCGTCAACGACCCCTATCCCAAGGGCGGCGCGCGGCCCGATTTCGGCGTCCAGCGCGGATCGGTCGCCGACATGACCGTCTATCCCGGCGACCCGACCACCCCGGGGGTCGGATCGAAGGGCAACGTCAAGCGGCTGTCGCGCGCCGAGGCGCCGACGATCCTCAAGATCCCGACGCTGCCGATGTCCTATGGCGATGCGTCGAAGATCCTCGCCGCGCTCGACGGCCCGGTCGCCCCGCCCAAATTCCGCGGCGCGCTGCCGGTCACCTATCATCTCGGCGGCGGCGGGACGGTGAAGCTCCACCTCGCGGTCAAGTCCGACTGGTCGCTCAAGACCGTCTACGACGTGATCGCGACGATCAAGGGCAGTGTCTATCCCGACGAATGGGTGATCCGCGGCAACCATCATGACGGCTGGGTGTTCGGCGCCTCCGATCCGCTGTCGGGCAATGTCGCGATGCTGTCCGAGGCCAAGGCGATCGGCGAACTGGTCAAGGGCGGCTGGCAGCCGAAGCGGACGATCGTCTACACGAGCTGGGACGCCGAGGAGCCGATGCTGCTGGGATCGACCGAATGGGCCGAACAGCACGCCGCCGAACTCCAGAAGAAGGCGATCATCTACATCAATTCCGACGTCAACGGCCGCGGCACGTTCAGCGCCGAGGGCAGCCATGATTGGCAGCATTTCGTCAACAGCGTCGCCGCCGACGTCACCGATCCCGAGACGAAAGCCAGCGTCGCCGAACGGATGCGCGCCGAGATCAAGGCCGACGCCTATGACAAGAGCGGCAATGTCGGCGAAGCCGCGCTCAAGGCCGCCGAGGCCGGCGGCGACGTGCCCATCGGCGCGCTTGGATCGGGATCGGACTATTCGGCCTATCTCCAGCATCTGGGGCTGCCCGCGCTCAACATCGGCTATGGCGGCGAGGGCCAGTCGGACGGCACCTATCATTCGATCTACGACAGCTTCGACCATGTGACCAAATATGACGACCCGGGCCTAGTCTATGGCGCGCTGCTGGCGAAGACCGCGGGCCGGATGGTGCTGCGGATCGCCGACGCCGACACCCCGCCGCAGCGCTTCGGCGATTTCGCGACGACGGTCGCGCGCTATCTCGACGAGGTCCGCAAGCTCGCCGACGACCGGCGCGCGCAGGACGAGAAGCTCGGCAAGCTCGTCAAGGACGGCAGCTTCACGATCGCGACCGACCCGACCCGCCCGGTCGCGCCGCCGCGGGTCGAGGCGGCGACGCCGTTCATCGAGCTCGCCCCGCTCGCCAACGCGGTCGACCGGCTGAAGGTGGCGGCGGCCGCCTATGACGCGGTCTATGCGGCGCGCGGCGCGGCGCTCGCCCCGGCGTCGCGCGCGAAGCTCAACGCGCTGCTCCAGGACATCGACCAGTTGCTGCTGTCGGACAAGGGACTGCCCGGCCGCCCCTGGTACCGCCACATGATCTACGCGCCGGGCCGCTTCACCGGCTATGGCGCCAAGACCCTGCCGGGGGTGCGCGAGGCGATCGAGGAACGGCGCTTCGACGATGCCAACGCCTATGCGAAGATCGTCGCCGAGGTGCTCGACGCTTATGCGAAGCGGCTCGACCAGGCGCGCGCGGTGCTGGGTGGCTGAGGTTTCGCGGGCACCGTCCGCGAGGTCGGTCCATGTCCCCCAAGCCGTCGCCCCAGCGCAGGCTGGGCCCATGGCTGGTGCCTTTTTCGGCGTCATCACGGACCGAGAGAGACATGGATGCCAGCCTGCGCTGGCATGACGGGATGGGGCGGGCCCATGAGCCCAGGATCGCCTCTCCCAAATTCTATCGCCTCATGTGGGGATACATCGTCTCATCGCGGCGTTGAGCGGGTCCCACAGGAGATATACCACGATGAAAACCCTGAAACTGGCCCTCGCCGCCCTGATCGCCACCAGCGTCGTCGCCCCCGCCATGGCGCAGCAGGTCGAGCACCGCACGGTCGTCAAGAAGACCGTGGTCGTGAACAACCACCGCACGGTGCATCACAAGCGCCATCAGGTCTGCAACACCCATTGGCGCAACCATCACAAGGTCCGCACCTGCCACTGGCAGTAAGCCGAGATTGCGGGCGCCGGTCGAACCGGCGCCCGCCTCCTTCTTGCGTCTTCGTCACCCTGAACATGTTTCAGGGTCCACCGTGCGACAAGGGAACGTTCCCGAGTATAAGAGTGGATGCTGAAACGAGTTCAGCATGACGATGGAGAGTTTGGTTTTGCGAGATTTGGGGGTTGCCCCCACCCTGCTACCGTCGCTTAGTCGGCACCATGTCCCCGCTTCCCACCCTCTACAGTTTCCGCCGCTGCCCCTATGCGATGCGCGCGCGGATGGCGTTGCTGGCGAGCGCGACCGTCGTCGAGATCCGCGAGATCGTGCTGCGCGCCAAGCCCGCCGAGATGATCGCCGTTTCGCCCAAGGCGACCGTGCCGGTGCTGCTGCTGCCCGACGGGACGGTGATCGACGAGAGCCTCGACATCATGCGCTGGGCGCTGTCGCTTGACGATCCCGAGCACTGGCTGGCCGGCGACGACGCCGCGCTGATCGCGGCGAATGACGGCGCGTTCAAACATCATCTCGACCGCTACAAATATCCCGAGCGACACGGGTCGGAGCCGCTCGCGCATCGCGCGGCCGGGCTGGCGATGCTGGCCGACCTCGACGCGCGGCTCGCGCGACGGGCCTGGCTGGGCGGCGCCGCGCGCGGTCTGGCCGATATCGCGATCTTCCCGTTCGTGCGGCAGTTCGCGGCGACCGACCGCGCCTGGTTCGATGCGCAGAAGCTGCCCGCGCTGCAGGCCTGGCTGGCGGCACTGACCGGGTCGGCGCTGTTCGAGCGGGCGATGCTAAGGTTGCCGCCCTGGGCGAGCGGGGATGCGGTGGTGCTGTTCGCGGGGGAGGCGGCGGGGAATTAGCGCCCACCTGCCAACCGTCGCCCCGGGCTTGTCCTGGGGTCCCATGGTTGGTGCGGAAAACGGGAAGGGCCGCGTTGGTCCACCGTCGCCACGGGTCATCGCTCGGCATCAAGCGGTGGCCTGCGTGGAAATAGCCATGGGCCCCGGCACAAGGCCGGGGTGACGCTGTGGGGGAGGTCGCCCTCCCCCACAGCGTCGAGCATCAAGCCGCTTCGCGTTCCTCGTCGGCCTTCTTCGCCGGCGCCTTGTTGACGTCGCGCAGGCGGTTGCACAGTTCGTGGATGATGCCGCGGGCGACGCGGATGTCGTCGGCGATCAGCCGTTCGAGATGGTCGGACGACATCCGCAGCAGCAGGCAGTCCTCGACCGCCGAGACCGAGGCCGAGCGCGGTTCGGGGTCGAGCGCGGCCATTTCGCCGACGACCTGGCGCGCGCCGATCTCGGCGAGATTGTGATCGCCGATATGGATGCGCAGCTTGCCGCTGGCGACGACATAGAGCGCGTCGCCGAGGTCGCCCTGTTCGAACAGGGTGTCGCCCGGCGCCAGCCGGATCTCCTTCACCGCCTGCGCCGCCTGGGTCAGCGAGCTTTCGCGCACATGCGCGAAGATGCCGACGCTCCTGAGGATCAGGACCTTTTCGATGGTCAACAACATGTCTCTTTGCTCCCCGATCGGCCTGCTGCCGTCTGAAATCCACCGCGCGGTCTCGCGCAGCACCTGGTCGTCCGCATCGTTCGCCACCATCGCCACGTCGGCCGCGCTCGCCGAGCCGAGCTCGGACAGCGCATAGAGCGCGCTGGCCGGCGCCCAGGCGCCGAGCCGCGCCTCGGGGGTCGCGGCGACCCCGTCGATCGTCGCCTCGCTATCGCCCTCGCCGCGCTTGGCGAGTGCGGCGCATTTCTCCTCGATCGTCTCGGGCTCGAGGAAGGGCAGCAGCGCCGCCCGGGTCTCGGCGTCGAGCAGATTGTCGAGCATCTCGAGGACATAGCTGCGCTGGGTGGCGCCGCCCGAGACGAAGCGCAGCCGCGTCTCGCGCATGTCGACCCCGTCGACGATCAGCCCGAGCAGATGGAAGATCGCCTCCTGGCTATTGTCGATCTCGTCGGCGATCGCGCGGGCGACGAGCGCCTGGGCTTCTGCTTCCCCCGAACAATCCTTCCATGCGCGCAGCATCCAGGCGGCGGTGTCGACCTCGTCGCGGATCATCGCCCGGATCTTCGGCGCCTCGGCGGTGGCGCGATGATCGCAGCGCCACAAGGCGGCGAGCAGCGCATGGCGCAGTTCCCGGTTGGGCTCGTCGAGCCGCGCCATCAGCCAGGCGGCGGCGGCCGGGGTTCCGATCACCCCGCAGGCGATGATCGCGGCGCGGCGCGCGGCACGGCCCGCGTCCTGATCGTCGTAGAGACGGCCAAGCGGTTCGAGCATCGGATCGCCGATCCGGCCGATCGCCGCGATCGCCGGCTGGGTGAGCCGGGTCGAGCGCAGGCTGGCGACGATCGCCGGCCACAAAGGCGGGGCGTGGATCGTCCCCGCCGCCGACAGCGCGGCGGCGCGGACATCCTCGTCATGGTCGTCGAGCAGCCGCATCAAGGGGCGGTAGAAGAGATGCGAACCGACGAGGCGCATCACCTCGGCAGCGAAGGTGCGGCGTGTCGGGTCGTCGGCCTGGATGTCGGCGATCAACCGGTTGCCGGCGACGATCACCCCCTCGATCCCGCCATGGCGGATCAGGCCATGATAGGCGCCGAGCCGTTCGGCCTCGCTGCCGGCATCGAGCCAGGGCGACACCGTCTCGATCGCATCGTCGCCGCCGGCCGCGGCAAGCGCCGCGATCAGCCCGCCGCGCACCGCCGGATCGGCCTCGCCCGCGAGCGTCGCCGCGATCGTCGGCCGGTCGCCAGCGTCGTGGCGATCCTCGAACCAGCGCGCGGCGGCGGTGCGGACCATCGCCTCGGCATGGACCAGCAACGGCGCGACATCGGCGCGGGCCAGCCCGTCGCTGCGCGCGCCGAGCATTTCGAGCGCGTAGAGCACCTCGCCGATATGGGCGCTGCCGAGCCCGAGCCGGATCGCCGCGATCGCATCGTCGGACAGCTCGGCGTCGGGATCATGATCGAAGCGCCGGCCCTCGACCGCGCGCCGCAGCACCGCGGTATAGCCCTTCGCCTGGATCAGCACGAAGGCGAGCCACGCGACGACGATCACCCCGATCACCGCACTCACCCCGATCGCCGAGAAATGGAGCTGGTGGAGCATGATCGACAGCAGCAGGCCGGCGACGCCGCCGGTGATCGGCTCGACCATCGATTCGAGCGCCGCCTGCAGCTTCATCCGCTGGCCCGCGGGCAGTGGCTGGTAGAGGGTGACCGAGGTCGTCTTGTCGACGGTGTAGCGGAACGACTGGTCGATGATCTTGTTGGCGACCAGCACGAAGAACAGCGGGCCGACCAGACCGGCCATCTCGCCGACCACCACCGCCGCGATCGATCCGCCGAGCAGCAGGATCGGCAGCGTCAGCAGCCCGCCCTTGACCCCGAAGCGGCGCACCAGCGGGCCGGCGACGAACAGGCTGACCACCAGGCTGATCGATCCCATGATCCCGGCATAGATGCCGAGGAACGAGGCCATCGCCTCTTCCTCGGGATAATGATGCTCGACCGCCATGTAGAAGGTTTCGTCGATGAAGAAGTAGACCATCTGCGACAGCACGATCATCGCGATCATGATCGCGATATAGCGGTCCTTCCACCATGCCCTGGCGGTCGCGCCCCCCTCCTCGCCCTCGTCGCTGCCCTCTTCGCCCTCGCCCGTCTCGGCATCGGCGGTCGGCTGGTAGCGGCCGAGGATATGGACGACGAGGAAGAAGCCGATCGCCTGGCCGGCGGCCGACAGCAGGAACAGGTCGGGGGTCGACAGGACCTTCATGATCATCGGCGTGCCGAGGCCGCAGACGATGATCGCCACCGGCTCGCCGGCGACGATGAAGCCGAACAGCCTTTTGCCCTGGCGCAGGGTCATCAGCTGGTTGGCAAGCCCCCAGAGCAGCAGGCTCGACAGCACGAATTCGATCTCGAACCAGACGATCGTCGCCGCGGCGACCCCGGGGACATCGAGGAACAGGCCGAGGCGGAAGACCAGCAGGATCGCGGTGTTGAAGGCGAGGGTCGTGAGCAGCAGCGGCTTGAGTTTGAGCCGGTGTTCGACCTTGAGATAGATCCAGCCGCTGATCGGCACGCAGACTGCCTGCGCGATATAGGCATAGGGCACCGCCTTGGCGCCATAGGCGGCGATGAACAAGGCATAGGCCGCGTTCTGGGTGAACACCCGCGGCACGCCGGCGATGAAGAAGGCGAACAGGAACAGCAGCGCGGTGAGCTTCGCTTCGGGGCTGAAGCGCGACGGCTTGCCCGATCCCGGATCGGGGATCGCGGCGGCGGCGCCGGCGAGGACGGCTGCGGTCATGAACGGGCTCCTGCGCGCCGGATGGCGGGACGATGGTCGGCGAGCAGCGCCCGTCCGGTGGCGACGACCTCGCCGATGATCGTCCGCGCATGGTCGATCGTGGTGCGCGGGTTGAGCATGGTGAGCTTGAGATGGACCCGCCCGTCGACCTTCGTGCCCGCAAGCAGCGCCTTGCCGTCGGCGAGCAAGGTCCGGCGGATGTCGCGATTGATCGCATCGAGCAGCGCGTCGTCGGCCTCCTGGCCAGCGAAGCGGAACACGACCGCGTTGATCACCGGCGGCGCGGCGAGAACCAGATCGGGGTCGGCCTCGATCAGCGCGGCGGTGTCGCGGGCGAGATCGATCGTGGTATCGACCATCGCCGCGAGATGGCGGCGGCCGAGCGCCTGCATCGTCATGAACGGCTTCAGCCCGTCGAAGCGGCGGGTGGTCTGGATCGACTTGGTGACGAGGTCGAGCACGCCCTCCTCGACATTCTCCTCGGGGTTCAGATAGTCGGCGTGAAGGCTGATCGCGCCGAAATCGGCGGCACGGCGGACCAGGAAGGCGCTGCAGCTGATCGGCTGGTAGAACAGCTTGTGGAAATCGACGGTGATCGAATCCGCGCGCTCGATGCCGGCGAGCAGATGCTTGTGACGGTCGCTGATCGCCAGCGCGCCGCCATAGGCCGCGTCGACATGGAACCACAGGCCATGACGGTCGCACAGATCGGCGATCGGCCCGATCGGATCGATGCTGCCGAAATCGGTGGTGCCCGCGGTCGCGACCACCGCGAACGGGATCAGCGCGTCGGCGCGCATCGCGTCGACGATCGCGCCGAGCCGGTCGACGTCCATCCGCCGCGCGGCGTCGGTCGGCACGGTGACCACCGCATCCTCGCCCAGGCCGAGGATCGCCGCCGATTGCTGGACCGAGAAATGCGCGGCCTCCGAACAGAGGATGCGCAACGCCCGGGCGGCGCCGAGCATGCCCTGTTTGCGGATGTCCCAGCCGAGCCGCCGGCCGATCAGGTTGCGCGCCAGCAGCAGCGCCATGAAATTGCTCTGGGTGCCGCCGCTGGTGAAGACCCCGTCGGCCGCGTCGCCGAGCCCGAACAATGTGCCGAGCCAGTCGACGACATGCTGTTCGAGATAGGTCGCCGCCGGCGCCTGGTCCCAGCTGTCCATCGACTGGTTGGTCGCGGCGATGATCAGCTCGGCGGCGATGCCGGGGATCAGCGGCGGGCAATGGAGATGGCCGATGCAGGTCGGATCGGCGACCCGCAGCGATTGGCTGAGCACCAGATCGGCGACGGTGCCGATCGTGCGATCGATGCCGGTCCCCTCCTCGGGACAGACCTCGATCGCGGCGATGGCGGCGGCGATCTCCTGCGCCGACCCGCCGGCATGGCAGCGTTCGAGATCGGCATAGCGGCCGAGCAGCGCGTCGGCGGCGCCGTCGATCGCATGACGGAAGGCGGCCTGGCCGACCGGGGTCGCCGACAGGAAATCGGCGTCGAAATCAATGCGCACGCACGGCTCCCCGTGTCGACAGGACGGCGGCGATGCTGTCGCGGAAGATCGCGGCGATCGCGTCGATATCCTCGGCCGTGACGATCAGCGGCGACAGGAAGCGCGCGACCGCGCCGAAGCGCCCGCCGAGCTCGATGATCAGGCCGCGGCGCAGGCATTCCTGCTGGATCGCGGCGGCGATCGCGCCGTCGGCGGGGGGATGGCCCTGGGCATCGGGCAGGCCGTCGGGATCGACGATCTCGGCACCGAGCATCAGCCCGCGGCCGCGGACATGGCCGATCACCGCGAAATCGGCCTGGATCTCGTGCAGCCGCGCGGTCAGCCGCGCGCCCATCGCCACCGCATGGCCGGGCAGATCCTGCTCGCGGATCACCTTGAGGGTCGCCAGGCCGGCGGCCATGGCGAGCTGGTTGCCGCGGAAGGTGCCGGCATGCGCGCCCGGCTCCCACAGGTCGAGCCGTTCGTCATAGATGATCACCGACATCGGCAGGCCGCCGCCGATCGCCTTCGACAGCACCAGCACGTCGGGAATCGCCCCCGAATGTTCGAAGGCATAAAGCCGCCCGGTGCGGCCCCAGCCGGTCTGGACCTCGTCGACGATCATCGGCAGGTCGTGCGCCTGGGTGATCGACCGGATCTCGCGCATCCAGCCGTCGGGCGCGGGGATCACCCCGCCCTCGCCCTGGACCGCCTCGAGCACCAGCCCGGCGGGCAGGACGCCGCCTTCGGGATCCTCGAGCATCGTGCGGAGCAATTGGGCATTGGCGCGGTGCGCGGGTTCGCCGCCGATGCCGAGCGGGCAGCGATAATCATGCGGGAACGGCAGGAACTGGCTGTCGTTGGCGAGCCCGCCGATCCGGCGCTTGGGGCCGAGATTGCCCGAGATGCCGAGCGCGCCATGGGTCATGCCATGATAGGCGCCGCGAAAGGCGAGCATCGTCGATCGACCGCTGGCGGTCTTGACCAGCTTGATCGCCGCCTCGATCGCGTCGGCGCCGGTCGGGCCGCAGAACTGGATCTTCGCGCGCTTTGCGAATTCGGGCGGCAGGCTGTCGAACAGCGCCTCGGTGAAGGCGTGCTTGACCGGCGTGGTCATGTCGAGCGTCTGGAACGGCATGCCGCTGTCGAGCTGGGCGCGAACCGCGGCGATCACCGCCGGATGGTTGTGGCCGAGCGGAAAGGTGCCGGCGCCGGCGAGGCAGTCATAATAGCTCTTGCCGTCGGTATCGGTGACCTTGACCCCCGACGCCTTGGCGATGGCGAGGCGGAATTTGCGCGCATAGGTGCGCGCATTGGATTCACGCTCCGCCTGGCGATCGACATAATAATCGTTGCCGCGAAATTCGGTCCGTTCCCCGAACCGTTCGAATGCAGGTTCTGCCCCCATTGCCGTCTCCGTCGCGCAGGCGGCATCGCGTCCGGACACCCCCTGTGCCGGATCGCCTCCCCCCGTTGCGACGACCTTCGGCGTCGCAGGGTTATCATCGGGTTAAGGGTATTTTTGGCGGAAAAGCGTGTGTCCCGTTTTGATCCATTTTCGGACCGAAATGATTTTGCGCCTTGTCGCCAATTTGGAGAGGTCTCCGCTTGCCGATGCCGGCCGGGGCGGGAGATCATCGTCGCCGAGCCCGTTCGCTCGCCTGACCGAAAGGATTTCGCGCGATGATGTCGATCCTGCTTGCCGCCGCCGCGGCCGCCGCATCGCCGGCCCCCTGCCCGCCCGCCCTGCCGATCGCCGGCGCGTCCGACATGATCGGCCGGGGGGACCTGCGCTGGCTGGTCGCCGGCGAACGGCATGGCACCGCCGAAAGCGCGGTCGCCTTCGCCGATCTCGCCTGCCTGGCGGCGGCAACCGGCCGCAAGATCGTGATCGCGCTCGAATATCCCGCCGACGACCAGGCCCGGCTCGATCGCTTCCTCGCCTCCGACGGCGGCACCGCCGCGCGCGATGCACTGCTATCGGCGCCCGCCTGGCGCAGCAAGATGCAGGATGGCCGGTTCAGCATCGCGATGCTCGACCTGATCGATCGACTGCGACGGATGCGCGGGGCCGGACTGATCGAGCGCGTGGTCGGGTTCCAGCCGGCCGATACGGCCGATGCCGCCGCCTATGAGCAGGGAATGGCCGACCTGATCCAACGCGCGGGCACCGACCAGCTCGTTCTGGCGCTGGTCGGCAATGTCCATGCGCGCACCATAATCTGGACGCGCAGCGAGCCCAATTATATGCCGATGGCCGGCCTGTTGCCGCCCGCGGGACGGCTGACCCTGAACATCGCCGGCAATGGCGGTGCGCAGTGGGCCTGCTTCTTCGAGCCGAATGCCGCGCCGAATACGCCGCCGGCCTGCGAGGCCCGGGATTTCGGGCCGGCCCCCATCTCCCATCCGCGCAGCGTGGTGCTGTCGCCCGACCCATCCTTGCCTTATGGCGGAATGCTCTATCTGGGTCTGGCCACCACCGCGTCACCGCCCGCGACTGCCGCGCCCTGAACCGCCATCGCGGACCGGACCCATCTGCGCTTCCCCGCGTTGGCACAGGGATATTCCAGCAGGGAGCATAGGACATGACGACCAAAGGCATCACCGACGACAAGGCACTCGGCAAGAGCATGGCGAAGGCCGCGGCGATCGGCGCGGTGATCGCGATCCCGGTGCCGTTCGTCGGCCCGATCTTCGGCGCGGTGGCGGGTGCGGGCTATGCCTGGTTCAAGGCGAAGAAGCGGGGATAGGTAACGCCCGATCCCGTCGCCCCAGCGAAGGCTGGGGTCCATGTCTGGCGCGGCGGGCGATGACCTCAACGTAGAAAAAGCGCTGTCTTCTTAATCTCTCGCGTAGCGCCTGAGGAAAGAGACATGGGCCCCAGCCTTCGCTGGGGCGACGGGATTTTAACCGCCCACCACCCCCGCCCGGCACTTCATCAGCGGCTGGATCCGCGTCCCGAACGCCTCGACCCCTTCGAGGAAATCGTCGAAGGTCAGCAGCACCCCGCCGGTGTTCGGCACCGCGGCCATCTCGTCGAGCATGCGCGCGATCGTCGCGTAGGAACCAACCAGCGTGCCCATGTTGATGTTGACCGCGCCTTCGGGCGCGGCAAGCTGGCGGACATTGGTGTCCTTGTTGTGGGTGTCCTTGGCGCCCTGTTCGGCGAGCCAGGCGATCGCGTCGAGATCGACCCCGTCATTATAGGACTTCCACTTCGCCTGGGCCTCCTCGTCGGTCTCGGCGGCGATCACCATCACCAACACGAACACCGACACGTCGCGACCGGTCTTCGCGGTCGCGATCGCGAGCCGGTCGTTGTTCGAGGCGAAGGCGGTCGGGGTGTTGACCCCCTTGCCGAGGCAGAAGGCATAGTCGGCCCATTTGGCCGAGAAGGCGAGGCCCTCGTCCGACGAGCCCGCGCAGATGATCTTCATGTCGCCGGTCGGCTGCGGCCGGACCCGGCAATCCTCCATCTGATAATAGGTGCCCTTGTAATCGGAGACCCCGGTCTCCCACAGCTCGCGCAGGATGCGGGCATATTCGTCGAGCATCTGGTAGCGGTTGCGGAAATGCTCGTCGCCGGGCCAGATTCCCATCTGGGTATATTCGGGCGGCTGCCAGCCGGTGATCAGGTTCAATCCGAAGCGGCCATGGCTGATCGAATCGATCGTGTTGCACATGCGCGCGGCGAAGGCGGGCGGGATCACCAGGGTCGGACAGGTCGCGTAGATCTTGATCCGTTCGGTCACCGCGGCGAGGCCGGCCATCAGCGTAAAGCTTTCGAGCCCATATTCCCAGAATTCGGTCTTGCCGCCGAACCCGCGCAGCTTGATCATCGACAGCAGGAAATCGAGGCCATGCTTCTCGGCGCTCTGGGCGATCGCCTTGTTGAGGTCGAAGCTCGGCTTGTACTGCGGCGCATTCTCGCTGATCAGCCAGCCATTGTTGTTGATGGGGACGAAGACGCCGACCTGCATGGTCCGTTCCTAACTGTTGTGCCTAACTATTGTGGTCGAGCCAGCCGAGGACGATGTCCTCGAACGCCGCCGCTTCGGTGATGTTGCACGCATGGCCGCCGCCCGGCAGCTGCGCGAGGGTGGCGTGAGGCAGACCCTCGGCCAGCCGTTCGGAGCAGAAGGCGGGCACCAGCATGTCGTCCTCGGCCGCGAGCGCGAGCACGGGCGTGGCGATCTCGCCGAGCCGCGCGTCGATGTCGAAGGCGCAGATCGCCGCGACCCGTTTGGCGAGGGTCTCGGCGCCCTGGAAGTCGGCGACATGATGCGCCTCCTCGGCCTCGATCCGGTCGATGTTCCGCGAGATCCACGGCGCCGGATAAAGGAACAAGGGCTGGGCGCGCAGATAGGCGCTCGGCCCGCTGTCGCGCAGGATCTGCAGGCGGATGTCGAAGCAGCGTGCGAAATGCGGGTCGGGTTTCGACCAGCTGTTGACCGCGACCAGCCCGCCGATCCGGTCGGGCGCGCGCAGCGCCAGCGCGAGGCCGATGATCCCGCCCAGCGCATGACCGACAATGTCGGCGCGAGCGATGTCGAGCCCGTCCATCAGCGCGACCAGATCGTCGGCCATCGCCTCGATGCTGGTCGCCGCGCCGAGCGCGCGATCCGAGCGGCCGGTGCCGCGATGATCGTAGAGGATGACGCGGCGATCCTGCGCCAGCGCGGCAAGATTGGGCTTCCAATAGCCCCCGCCGCCGCCGAGGCCGGCCGAGAGGATCAGCGGCGGGCCGTCGGCGGGACCGAAGGATTCCCAGTGAAGGCCGGCTATCACCTGCAATCCTCCCTAAATCGCAGATTTGGGGAGGGGGACCGCGCCGAAGGCGTGGTGGAGGGGTCGGCGCAACATCCGACAGCGCAGAAAACCCCTCCACCACCTTCGGTGGTCCCCCTCCCCATGCCTGCGGCATAGGGAGGATCAAGAAAGACCATCCTCACGCTGCCTCTATATGCGCGACCGAGGCGATCTCGACGAGGCACTCCGGCTTCACCAGCCCGCACTGGATGCAGTAGCGCGCGGGCTTCGCGCCGGGGAAATATTCGGCATAGACCGCATTCATCGCGGCATAGTCGGCCCAGTCCTTGAGGAAGATATGGTTGAAGGCGACGTCGGTCAGCGCGGCGCCGGCGGCCTCGAGCGTGGTCTTGATCACCTCGAGGACATGGCGGGTCTGGGCGGCGGCGTCGCCCGGATGGAGCACCACCCCGCCCTCGCCGAGCGCGAGCGTGCCCGAGACATAGACGGTATTGCCGGCCTTGGTCCCGGCCGAAAAGGGCGCGATCGGGGTCGGGAATTGCGGGGGATTGATCGCCTCGAACGGCATGTTCTACTCCTTTTCGATCTGGCCGAAGCTGCCGCAGAAATCGGCGACGGTGGACACCCAGCCGAAGAATTTCTCGACATTGTAGACGGTGGCCTGCTGGATGAAGTCGGGCCCGAGATGATGGGTCGCGTCCTCGAGCATCACCCCGAAATATTCGAGGTGGAAGCCATCGCGCAGGGTCGATTCGACACACACATTGGTGGCGATGCCCACGAAGACGATGTTGCGGATGCCGCGCGCCCTGAGCACACTGTCGAGCTGCGAGTTGAAGAAGGCCGAATAGCGGGTCTTGTGGAGCGAGATGTCGCCGGGCTGCGGCTTGAGCGCGTCGACCAGATCATAGTCCCAGCCGCCGCGCGCCAGCAGCTTGCCCTTGAGTTCGGGCCGCGCGCGCATCGTCTTCAAGGCGTTCGACTTGTGCCAGTTGGGCGATCCCGGCCCGCCCGCCTCGACATAGTCGGGGTCCCAGCCATTTTGCAGGAAAACCACCTGAACCCCTGCGGCCCGCGCCGTGTCGAGCACGGTCGCGATCTTCGAGATCGTCCCCGCCGCGCCGGCGATGTCGAAGCCGGCGAGATCGACATAGCCGCCCTGCGACGCATAGGCGTTCTGCATGTCGATCACCACCACCGCGGTCTCGTCGGCGGCGACCCGGATCGGTTCGGGCCGGGCCGGCAAGGTGACATAGCGCCGGTCGGCGCCTTCGGGGCCGGAGGTCACCACCGTCATGCGTGGATCGCCGTCATGAGATCGCCCTGTACTGCATGGTCATGAGTTTGGACCGGTTTCCGGCCGCTATGCAAGCCGGCAGATGCCGAACCGGATCCCGCCCGTCGAAGGCAGGGAGATTCCGGGTCGAGCCCGGGATGACGGAAGAAGAAGGGCAACGGATCGACGGAAAAGCGCCGAATTTCTATCGCGCCGTTCATCGTGCAGCCATCGCGAAAGTTGGACCGTAGCTACCGGGTGACAGCGGTCGACCGGAGCCCGAAAATCTTCGATCGACTCTTTTGTAACCAAAGGTTACGCAAACCAGTTTGCACCGCGATGCAACATGAGGGTGGCCATGATCGACATTGCATTGGACGAAGACGAAGCTGCTGAAATAATCGGGAAATATGGCGACACCGCCATCGACCATATGGTCGATCGAATCAAGGGCGCGGTTGCATCGGGGGACGACATCATGGTCGGCCGGCTCGATCGTATATTGCGGCTGATCGAGCGCCCACGGCGCGGCTGAGCGCGCTTTTCTGCATTTTCATGTTGCAGTGCAGCTATTTACCGGCGACCCTGTCTGCGAACGGGGGAACAGCGATGAAGACGATGATCCGGGGCATGACGATGGCGGCGCTGATGGTGCTGCCGGTCGCATCGCAGGCGGCGGTGCCGGTCGAGGAACGGTCGATCGCCGAGACCGCCGCCGACCTCGCCGCCGGACGGACGAGCGCCGAGGCGCTGGTCGCCGCCTATCGCCGCCGCATCGCCAGGATCGACCCGCGCCTCCACAGCATCATCGCGCTGAACCCCGATGCCGCCGCCGATGCCCGCGCGCTCGATGCCGAGCGGCGCGCCGGCCATGTCCGCGGGCCGCTCCACGGGGTGCCGATCCTGCTCAAGGACAATATCGAGAGCCTGGGGCCGCTGCCGACCACCGCCGGGTCGCTCGCGCTCAAGGACAATGTCACCGGGCGCGATGCGCCGTTGGTCGCCCGGCTGCGCGCGGCCGGGGCGGTGATCCTCGGCAAGACCAACCTGTCCGAATGGGCGAACATGCGATCGAGCCGGTCGAGCAGCGGCTGGAGCGCGGTCGGCGGGCTGGTGCGCAACCCCTATGCGCTCGACCGCAGCGCCTGCGGATCGAGCGCGGGCAGCGGGGCTGCGACCGCGGCCAGCCTGGCGGTGGCGGCGATCGGCACCGAGACCGACGGGTCGATCGTCTGCCCGTCGTCGGTCAACGGGCTGGTCGGGCTGAAGCCGACCGTCGGGCTGGTCTCGCGCACCCATGTCGTACCGATCTCGCACAGCCAGGACACCGCCGGACCGATGGCGCGCAGCGTGCGCGACGTCGCGATCCTGCTCCAGGCGCTGGCCGGGCGCGACCCTACCGATCCGGCGACCGCCGCCCAGCCCGTGTATTTTCGCGCAGTCGATTATGTCGCCGCCCTCGACCCGCAAGCGCTCAAGGGCGCGCGGATCGGGGTGATGCGGTTCGCGGCGGGCTTCCACCCGATGGTCGATCCGCTGTTCGAGCGGGCGATCGCCGACCTGAAGGCGGCAGGCGCGACGATCGTCGAGATTCCGGCGTTCGACACCGCGAAGATCCGCAAGGCCGAGGGCTTCGTCCTCGACCATGATTTCAAGACCGACCTCAACGCCTATCTGGCGAGCACCCCGCCGGCGGTGAAGAGCCGGACGCTCGCCGCGCTGATCGCCTTCGACAAGGCGCATGCCGCCGAGGAAATGCCCTGGTTCGGCCAGGAGACGTTCGAGGCGGCCGAGGCGACCCAGGGCACCGCCGACCCCGATTATGCCGCCACGGCGGCGACCGCGAAACGCCTCGCCGGCCCCGAGGGGATCGATGCGATGCTGGCGCTCGACCGGCTCGACGTGCTGATCGCGCCGACCACCGGCCCGGCCGGGGTCAGCGACCTGATCAACGGCGGCAAATCGAGCGGCGGCGGCGCGTCGCTGCTGCCCGCGGTGTCGGGCTATCCGCATCTGACGGTGCCGATGGGCCAGGTCCATGGCCTGCCGGTCGGCCTCTCCTTCATCGGCCCCGCCTGGTCCGAGGAGAGGCTGCTGGCGCTGGGCTACGCCTATGAACAGGCGACCAAGCGACGGGTGCCGCCGACATATCGGGCGAGCGCGGAGTAGGCCTCATTCGTCGCCCCGGCCCCCGGATCGGGACTTCGCCCCGTCCGAGGACAGGCATCGCCCGGGGCCGCCCAAGGCAAAGACGCAACATCTAAGCGCGTACCCCCGGCGGATAGCTCACCGCGAGAGTCTTGGGCGGCCCCGGCCTCCGCCGGGGCGACGGGGAGTTTCACCCCATTTCCCCACATCTGAACCATCGCCGCGATGCCGCGAAGCGCATCAACTGGCAGCCGCAATGGCGGCATTCGGCATGGGTCACGCCGCTGATCTCGACCTTGGTCGCGCTGATCGCCGAGTGGCGGCCATTTTCGCAACCGAGCGCGCTGCGCGCGACATCGGGCGCCGCGACCGCTTCATATTGGGGGCGAAGCAGCGTCCGAGGGCGGCTTTCGTGGAACATCATCAGTCCTTCCTTGCGCGTGGCGAGGCGGACATTTGGCCTGCTGCGTTGCGGCCGGATTTCAGCACTGCAATGTTCGCCCGTCACATTGTTGCGACGGAGACGAGCGTCCGGAACCTTGGTTATCCGCGCATTTTCCGGCGCGCCGGGCGAAAATTCAGCCGATGACGTACGGCATGATCTCACGCAGCTCGAGGAAGGTCGGCACCGCCAGCACCAGCCCGAGCAGGATGTCGAAGATCCGGATCACCCGCAGCCGGCTGCCGCGGACATGGCGGGTGACGTCGAGGCTGATGATCCACAGGATCGAGGCGCCGCACAGGCAGGCGACCAGCAGCGCGGCGATGAACGGCAGGATCATCGTGCGCGGAAAGGCGGCATAGGCCGGCCACAGCAGCAGCGCGGCGAGCCCGGCGATGCTGCCGGCGCCGCCGGCGCGCGCGGTCGTCCAATATCTCAGTCCAGGTCGCGCCATCGGTCGGTCAGTCTTCCGCGTCATAGTCGAGCAGGTCGCCCGGCTTGCAGTCCAGATAAGCGCAAATCGCCTCCAGCGTCGAGAAGCGGATCGCGCGGACCTTGCCCGATCGCAGCAGCGAGATGTTCGCCTCGGTGATGCCGATCGCCCGCGACAATTCGGTCGCGCGCACGCCGCGCCGCGCGAGCATCGCGTCGAGCTTCACGACGATCGGCATCGCGTCGAACTAGACCATATATTTCTGGTCGTTGGCGAGCGCGCGGCCAGCGAGCAGCAGCCGCGCCATCACCAGCGCCAGCGCGCCCGCCAGCCAGGGCAGCAGATCGGCCTGGCCGAGGCTGAGCGCGATCAGCCGCCGCCCGGCGGGCGCGTCGCAGGTCAGCAACACGCTGACCGCCGGCTGGCAGAGCAGCGACAGCGCCGCATAGCCGATCAGCGCCTGGCCGAGCGCCGGCACCGCGCGCATCATCGCGTCGTCGAACCAGGCGCCACGCCGCATATGGTGCAGGATCGCCTGGAGCTGGACGAGGCCGAGCAGCAGCGGCGCGGTGCACAACAGGGTGAAGACCGCGCAGGCCGCCCGCTTCCAGCCGAGGATCGCGCCGCCCGCCGGCATGCCGGCGAGCCAGTCGGTGCGGATCGCAGTGGCGCTCGCCAGCGCCCAATAGCCGATGATCGCCGCGGGGATGAGGATGATCGCGGCCTGACACAGATGCTCCGCCTTACCATGGCCGGTCATCGCCAATTCTCCAAAATTATTGACAAACAATAATTAGGCGGTGCTTCTCGGCCTGTCCAGCAGCGGAATGACGGAGCCGGAACGGCGATGCGATGATCGGTTTTCTGTTGTGGGCCGCGACCACCGCCGCAGCGCCCGCCCCGCCACAGGCGGCGCTCGACGCGCTGGCGCGCCGCGGCCGGTCGGTCGCCGCGCCCTGCCCCGCCGATGCCGGCACCGGCGACATCGTCGTGTGCGGCCGCGACCGCGCCGCCGCGCGCTACCGCCTGCCGCTCCCCGCCGAGGACGGCGCCGGCGACATCGCCCGCGCCGACGTCTCGCAGCGGATCGGGACGATGCGCGAGGGCCGGTCGGGGATCGGTTCGTGCACCGCCTCGGGACCGGGCGGATCGAGCGGCTGTTCGAAGCAGGAGTGGAAGCGGATTTCGGGGCGGGAATAGCGCGACGGTCGATCCGGGATGGGTGGAAAGCGGCGTGCCAGGGTCATATAGCTTCGCTATGGTCGATCTTCAGCCATATCGGGAAAGGGCCGGCGCATGATCACCGTGTGGGGCGGACAGACCTCGCGATCGCTCCGGGTCGTCTGGGTGCTGGAGGAAATGGGCCTTCCCTACCGCGTGCGGCAGGTCGACATGCTGGCCGCCGAGCAGGACCCCGAATTCCTCGCGGTCAACCCCGCCGATTATATCCCGGCGATCGAGGACGGCGACGTCGCCATGGTCGAGTCGATCGCGATCATGGAATATCTGATGGCCCGTTACGGACCGACGCCGCTGGCGCCCGCGCCGCACGATCCGAGCTTCGCCGCCTATCAGCAGTTTCTGCACCTGGGCGAGGCCGGCCTCGCGACCCTGATGATGCCCGTCGTCGTCAGCCGCTTCATCGCGCCCGAGGCCGATCGGGAGAATTGGGGCGCGAGCTGGTGCCTGAAGGCGTTCCAGAAGCGGCTGAAGCTGGTCGGCCAACGGCTTGCCGGCTCGCCCTACCTCGCGGGCGACGCTTTCACGGCAGCCGACATCTCGGTGACCTATGCGCTGAACCTGGGTCAACGGAACTGCGGCATCACCCTCGGCGACGCCGAACAGGCCTATCTCGCCCGCACCACGGGCCGCGACGCCTACAAACGCGCCATGGCGCGTTCGCACGAAGGGGTGAATATCTAGAGCCCCGCCCGCCCCGCGCATTGAGGGCAATTCGGTGACAGTGCACTTTTAGCGAGTCCGCGCGGCGCCGCGCCGCTAAAAGTGCACTGTCACCGAATTAGGGCACCGCGGTCGCCATGCATTCTGCGACGTAATGCAATTTCGGAAACGGGCGGTCACGTGATCGCGGTCACGCGCAGCGACACGGCGCACGGTCTATCCCATGACCGACTCGATGACTGGGTTCGCCACGGCGTCCGCACCCGAATCGCCTCGCATGCCAATGCCTGTACGATAGGCCGGTGCCGTTCAACGCATCCTTCACCCGATCCGCCAAGGAGGGCATGATGACGTCGCAGGAAGCGCAAGGCAGCTATCAGGGGTCGCTCGGCAGCTGGTGGCACTGGTTCCGCCGCGAGGTGCTGTGCTGGACCCATCCCGACACCGGCTTCGACCTGGCGCTCGACGGCTATGGCAACTGGCTGAAGGCGATGGCGCGCGGGCCGCAGTTCGACGGCGATGGCGCGACCGCGAGCGGCTATTATCAGCATAGCACCCGCGCCGACCTGTGCGATGCGATCTCGGTGGCGATGACCCAGGGCGGCGCTGGCCTCGCCCAGCTGATGAGCATCGAGTCGCAGCTGGTCGCGCTGTACAGCGACGCCCGGATCGACCGGCGGCAATGGTCGTTCCAGGAGCGGTTCCGCCGGGTCGCGACCGGCAACGCCAATGTCTCCTATCTGGTCTCGGCGCCGCCGGTCGCCCAGCCCGATGCGGCGCCCGTCCCGGCCGAGCCGCAGGTGGACAACGACCGGCCGCGCGACGCGGCCGCGATCGCCGACGGCGCCGTCGGCCGATCGATCGCGCTGGTGCCCGACCCGGAGGTCGCGCTGTGACCGACCCGATGCAAGGCGCGATGCCGCCGACCATGTCGATCGGCCCGCAGCCCGCCTCCACGGTCGACGTGAAGGCCGATACGCTCGGCCTGCTCGACTATCTCCATTCGACCTATGTGCTCAACGCCGCGCGCGAAAAGGGCCTGCGCAACCTCAAGGCCTGGCTGCTCTATCGCTTCTGGGTCGGGCTGGTCGCGCTGGTCGCGATCTGCGCCGCCGCGCTCACCTTGTCGCCCGATTTCGGCTGGCTGGTGGTCGGGCTGACCCTGCTCGCGGTGGTCGGCCGGATCGGCGCGGTGATCAGCGTGACCAACCGACTGCAGGCGGCGACGTCGAAGAACATCCTCGATCGCGATCCGATCTTCGAGTTGGTCGCGCTGGGGCTCGGCCGCAACGGCATCCGGCTCGCCTTGCTCAGCGCGAGCATCTTCGCGATCCTGGTCTATGTCGCCTTCGCGACCGGGGTGCCCGAGACGCTGGGCTTGAAGGGCGGGCTCGCCCCGACGATGGCGAGCCAGCAGGAGCGCGAGGCGCGCAACCTGGTGCGCGAGAAGAGCAGCGACGCCTTCCAGGCCGCCGAGCGCGCGCGACGCGCCGAACAGCGGCTCGCCGATGCCCGCGCCAAGCTCGAAACGCTGCACAATGCGGCACCCGCCGATGCGGCCCGGCAGGCGGCGGCGATCCAGGCGCAGAGGGTCGCGGTCGCTTTGCTCGAGACCACCGCCAACGAGCGCACCGCCGCCGCACGGATCAGCGCCGACGAGGCCCGCCAGGCGGCGCCGACGACAGCCGGCATCTCGCGGAAAGGCCAGCAGGACGAACTGTGGGTGATCGACCAGATCCAGCGCGCGCTGGGCCTCGCCAGTCCGGCCGACGTCTTCAAGCTGCTGCTGTGGGCGTTCGTCGCCGGCTTCGCCGAGCGCTTCGTTCCCGACGTGCTCGACCGGCTGGTGGCGCGCGCGAAGGAGGTGCGCCCGCCACCGCCGCCGATCATCGCAGGGTCGAAGGGACCAACTGCATGACCGGCATCATCGCACCGCCCGCCGACCGGCGGCGCAGCAGCCAGCCGATCAGGCCGAAGCCGCCGATCATCATCATCCAGGTCGACGCCTCGGGGGCGGCGGAGACCGGGCCGATCGAGACCGCGTCGCCCATGCCGCTGCCGGTCAGCAGCCCGCCGACATTGGTGTAGCTGACCGCGAAGTCGTTGAGTTCGATCGACGACATGATGTTGGCGAAGGTCAAAGTGAACGATCCGGTCGCGGTCTGGCCCGCATTGATGCCGCCGGTTCCGGTGCCGCAGGTGCCGGTGCTCGACGCGAAGCAGATATCGGTGCCGAGCAGCCCGCCGAGCGGGTTCTGCATCGCGGTCGCGAAGGTGCCGGTCGACGACAGCGCGCTGATCGTGTTGTTGCCGAGCACGTCGAAGCCGAACGAGCGCAGCCGCGACGTCATCGTCGAGTCGTTGGTGATCGAATAGTTGAAATTATAGCTGCGGCCGTCGCTGCTCGCCCCGGTGTAGGTGAAGCTGCTGAGCGCGCCGAGATTGCTGTTGGGCAGCGCCAGCACATAGCCGGTATAATCGACGTTGAAGATCGTCCCGACATCGGTGCGGTTCAGAACCACCGAAGCATGACCGGCGACGGCCCCGATGACGAGCATCGAAGCAGCGATGATAGCTTTCACACGCAAAGCAAAGACCTTCCCACGATAATATCATCACGCCTATGACATGATGACCGGCCACACATCGCCCGATTCCTTCTATATCCGTTAGACATTAGTCGGTCTGCATGAGAATATAGCCACGACACGCCAACAAAGACCGGACCGGTTCCATATTACATCCGGAATCGGATATATTATCGGAGAGCTATTTAGACTAAAGTCTAATAGAGGTGTTTGCTTGGTCGCGCGGGTGCTTAGGCTGCCGCCGTCGGATTCAGGCTCCGGGGTGCTGACTCCCCCGTCACCCCGGATTCAATCCGGGATTTCACGTGCTCTTCCGCCCGCAAAAGGCAGGGATGTTCCGGGTCGAGCCCGGAGTGACGAGGGCAGGCGCGAGCGGCTGGCGCGGGGGCGATCGCCGCGATAGGTTCGCGGCATGGCGAACAGCTGCCCGCACCGCGATACAATCAACCAGGTGACGCCGGGGTCGCCAGGCTGCGAGGAATGCCTGAAGGCCGGCGGCTGGTGGGTGCATCTGCGGCTGTGCCGGAGCTGCGGCCATGTCGGCTGTTGCGACGATTCGCCGGGGCGCCACGCCACCGCGCATTTCCGCGCCACCCATCACCCGATCATCGAAGGCTATGATCCGCCCGAAGGCTGGGGCTGGTGCTATGTCGACCGGCAGATGGTCGACCTGCCCGACCAGACCCCGCAGCGCGGCCCGATCCCCCGCTTCACCTGACGACCGCCCCATTTCACCGCCAGTCGACGAAGGACCCCGCATGCCCGTGATCGACACCCGCCACGACCAGATGTTCCCGACCCTGAGCGCCGCCCAGGTCGAGGTCGCGCGCCGCTTCGCGAGCGGCCCCGCCCGCCGCTTCGAACCCGGCGCGTCGGTGTTCGAGGTCGGCGACCGCGACGGCGGGGTGTGGCTGGTGCTCGAGGGATCGATCGCGATCTCGCGCCGCGACGGCCTCGGCCACGAGACCGCGATCACCGAGGAATGCCCGGGGCAGTTCTCGGGCGAGATCAGCCAGCTCGGCGGCCGCGCCTCGCTGGCGATGGGCCGCGCCGGGCCCGCCGGCTGCACTGCCCTGCCCTATGACGGCGCCCATCTGCGCGCGCTGGTGATCGGATCGGCCGAACTCGGTGAGATATTGATGCGCGCCTTCATCCTGCGCCGGGTCGGGCTGATCGAGGCCGGCGGCGCCGGATCGATCCTGATCGGCAAGCGCGACATGCCCGAGCTGGTCGAGCTCGAAGGCTTTCTCGCGCGCAACGGCTATCCGCACAGCGTGCTCGATCCCGATGGCGACGCCGAAGCGCATGCGCTGATCGAACGGCTCGGCATCCACGCCGACGAACTGCCGCTGATGCTGTGCCCCAACGGCACCGTGCTGCGCCGCCCGACCACCGCGGAGGCCGGTATCTGCCTGGGGTTCACCCCCGAGCTCGATCCCGGCACGCTCTACGACGTTGCAGTGGTCGGCGCGGGCCCGTCGGGGCTGGCGACCGCGGTCTATGCCGCCTCCGAGGGCCTGTCGGTGCTGGTGCTCGATCAGCGCGCGATCGGCGGCCAGGCGGGCGCGTCGGCGCGGATCGAGAATTATCTCGGCTTTCCGACCGGGATTTCGGGCCAGGCGCTCGCCGGGCGCGCGTTCAGCCAGGCGCAGAAATTCGGCGCCGAGATCGCGATCCCGATCGCCGCGGTGAAGCTCGACTGCCCCGAAGTCGAGACCGACCCGCCCGCCCCGCGCCGGCTGGTGCTCGACAATGGCGTCACCGTCCAGGCGCGCACGGTGGTGATCGCGTCGGGCGCCCGCTATCGCCGCCCCGAGATTCCCGATCTCGAGACCTTCGAGGGGGCCGGCGTGTCCTACTGGGCGTCGCCGATCGAGGCCAAGCTGTGCGAGGGCGAGGAGGTCGCGCTGATCGGCGGCGGCAATTCGGCGGGCCAGGCGGTCGCCTTCCTCGCGCCGAAGGTCAAGAAGCTCCACCTGATCATCCGCCGCGACGGGCTCGAAGCGACGATGTCGCGTTATCTGATCGACCGGATCGCAGCACTTCCCAATGTCGAGATCCATGTCCGCACCGAGATCACCGCGCTTCATGGCGACCGCGCCACCGGACTGACCGGCGCCAGCTATCGCGATCGCACGACCGGCGTCGAGCATCGTTGCGACGCCCGCCATATCTTCCTGTTCATCGGCGCCGATCCGAATAGCGGCTGGGTCGACGGCTGTATCGACCTCGATCCGCACGGTTTCATCCTGACCGGCCAGGACGGCGCCGCAGCACTCCAGACCAGCCGCCCGGCGGTGTTCGCGGTCGGCGACATCCGCGCCGCCTCGACCAAGCGGGTGGCGGCGGCGGTCGGCGAAGGCGCGGCGGTGGTGGCGCAGATCCACGCCTGCCTGGCGCGGCAGGGGTGATCTATTGCGCCGCGCGGTCGAGGCGCTTGCGGAGGAAGAAGCGCTGCTGGCCGGCCGGGTGATCGTCGAGCGTGCCGAACAGTTCGAAGCCGAGTTTCTCGTAGAAGCCGCGCGCCTGGAATTCATAGGTGTCGAGCCAGATGCCGATGCAGCCATGGCCGCGGGCGATCGCTTCGGCCTGTTCCATCAATGCGGTGCCATGGTGGCCGCCGCGATGCGCCTCGGGCACCGCGAGCAGCTCGACGAACAGCCAGTCATAGACGCATTTTCCCCATAGTCCGCCGACATGGGCGCCGTCCGCGTCGGTCAGCAATATCGCCACCGGGCGGATATGCGGATCGCCCGCGCGGCTGACATTATAGGCGCGCAGCGGCGCCAGGACCGCCTCGCGATCGGCGTCGGACGGGTTTTCGGGGATCTCGATGCGGAGCGTCATCGCGCCTCTCTACGCCGAAACGATCGGTTTTCAACGCGCGACGAGGCTATCGCACAGGCGCGATCGTCAGGTCGGTGATCAGAAACTCGCCGGTCGAACAGATGATCCGGACCACCGGCTCGGCCGCTTTCAAGGGGAAGCTCCTGGCTTCGCTTCCGAGATTCACCGAGACCGTGCTCCCGTCATAGGACAGGGTGAAGGGCTGGACGGTGCCCGGCTTGGTCATCATCGACAAGGGCAGGACCTCGTCCTCCTTGCCGCCGACATTATAGCTCAGCATCTGGATGGCGGCTGCGCCCGTCGGCGTCTTCTTGGCATTGACCGCCAGCGCAGAGAGCGAGAAGCCGGCATAGGCACCGGGCGACTGGCCCGGCGCGGAGGACGGCGCGACCTGGATGCGCACGATCGGCGTATAGGTCTTGCTGCCGGCCAGCGTCATCAGCCGGACGTTGCCGGACACCGTGAACGCGCCGTCACCGGCGGGCAGGGTCAATTCGGAGAAATGATCGGCCGCGGTGTCGCAATCATAGGTGACGCCTTTCGCGGCCGCCATCGCGGGAATCGCGAGCAGCGCGGATCCGGCGGCACAGAGTCGTAGAATGAAGTTCATCGTCACATCCCCTGCCCCGCGCCAAGGCGCTATCTTCCGGCCAATGCGCATGACCGGCCGGCGGTTGCAAGCCACCAGTCGAAGGCCGCCAAGCCCGTAAGTCCGCCGCAACCGCCCCTTGTGCCGACAAGCTTTGCGGCTTAATTGCGATTCATTCTCAACAAGGAGCGACCATGTCACAGCCCAACGCCTATCAGGTCGCCGACTGGAACGGGTCGAGCGGCGAGCGCTGGGTCGCCAACCAGGTGCGGCTCGACGCGATGCTCGCGGGGTTCGGCGAGGCGGCGATCGGTGCGGCAGCGCCGGTCGCTGGCGAGCGGGTGCTCGACATCGGCTGCGGCGCGGGCGCGACCAGCCGGGCGCTGGCGCAGGCGGTCGGGGCGCAAGGCGATGTGCTCGGGCTCGACATCTCGGAGCCGCTGGTCGCGCGGGCGCGCGAGGCCGGCGCGGTGCCGCAGCTCCGGTTCGAGGTCGCCGATGCCGGCCGCGCGGCGCTGCCCGAGGCGTCGTACGACCTGCTGTTCTCGCGCTTCGGGGTGATGTTCTTCGAGGATCCGACCGCGGCGTTCGCGCATATGCGACGCGCGCTCAGGCCCAGCGGGCGGATCGCCTTCGTGTGCTGGCGCGGCGCCGCCGAGAATGACTGGGGACGGCTGCCGCTGGCGGCGATCGCCGGGATCGTGCCGCCGCCCGCCCCACCCGCGCCCGAGGCGCCGGGCCCTTTCTCATTCGGCGACCGCGACCGGGTGACGCGCATCCTCGCCGGTGCGGGCTTCGCCGATATCCGGATCGACGCGCTCGACCGGTCGATCCCGTTCGGCCAGGGCGCGACCCGCGCCGAGGCGATCGACGATGCGCTCGAGATGGCGTTCGAGGTCGGCCCGCTGTCGCGTGCGCTGGCCGACCAGCCCGACGATATCCGCGCCCGCGCGGCAACCGCGGTCCGCGCCGCCTACGCGACCAGGCCCGGCGACAAGGCGGTGATGATCGACGGCGCGGCGTGGATCGTCACCGCCCGCGCCTGATGCCATCCCCGCATCATTCGCGGACCAGCGGCGCGTGGCGGTCGACCAGGATCGCGCTGGCCGCGTTGAGGCCGACGATCTCGACCGACAGGCCGTGGCGGCGCATCTTCGCGACGACATCGTCGAGCGCGCCGACCGCGGTGATGTCCCACAGATGCGCCGCGGTCAGGTCGATCCGCACCCGCGACGCGCCGTCGCGCAGGTCGAAACGGTCGGCGAACATGTCGGCGCTGGCGAAGAATATCTGGCCCGAGGCGGTGTAGACGCGGGTGTCGGTCGCAGGATCATAGGCGACCGCGACGTCCATCAGCCGCATCACCTTGAACGCGAAGAAGACCCCGCTCAGCAACACCCCGACCGCGACCCCGGCGGCGAGGTCGTGGGTGACGACGGTGACCGCGACGGTCGCCAGCATGACGACCCCCGACATTTTGGGATGGCGTGCGAGATCGGTCAGCGACCCCCAGGAGAAGGTGCTGACCGATACCATGATCATGATCGCGACCAGCGCGGCGACCGGCACCTGCGCCACCCAGGGGCGCAGCGGCACCATCACCACCAGCAGGAAGACGCCGGCGACCAGGGTCGACAGCCGGCCGCGGCCGCCATAGCGGACATTGCCGACGGTCTGGCCGATCATCCCGCAGCCGGCGATGCCGCCGAACAGCCCCGCCGCGAGGTTGGCCAGCCCGAGCCCGGTGCATTCGCGCGCCTTCACGCTGGTGGTCTCGGTGAGATCGTCGACGACGCTGGCGGTCATCATCGATTCGAGCAGCCCGACCGCCGCCATCGCCAGCGCATAGGGGGCGACAATCGTCAGCGTCTGCCAGTTGGCCGGCACCTGCGGCCAGGTCGGCACGGGCAGCGCGTCGGGCAGCCGGCCGAGATCGGCGACGACATGGAGCGGCATCGGAAAGGCGATGCCGATCGCGGTCAGCACGACGATGCAGATCAAGGGCGACGGGATCGCGGTGGTCAGCCGCGGCACCAGATAGATGATCGCCAGACCGAGCCCGATCATCGCATAGCTTTGCCAGCTCACCCCGATCATCTGCGGCAACTGCGCCGAGAAGATCAGGATCGCGAGCGCGTTGACGAAGCCGGTGCGCACCGAGCGCGAGACGAAGCGCATCAGCACGTCGAGCTTCAACAGCCCGAAGACGATCTGGAACAGCCCGGCGAGCAGCGTCGCGGCGAGCAGATAGGGGAGGCCATGGCCATGGACCAGCGCGGCCGCGACCAGCGCGACCGATCCCGCCGCGCCCGATATCATCGCCGGCCGCCCGCCGGCGATCGCGATGACGATGCCGATCACGAACGAGGCGAACAGCCCGACCTCGGGATCGATCCCGGCGACGAAGGAGAAGGCGATCACCTCGGGGATCAGCGCGAAGGTGCCGACCATGCCGGCGAGGATCTCGCGGCGGGCGCCGGATGCGCCGTCGAACCAGGAGGCGCGGTAACGGGAAAGACTGTTCATCGGGTGCGATCCGCAGAAATTGTCCACCCTGCATCGCGCGGCGATGCGGTGCTGTCGAAGGGCGGTGCGGTTGTCCGGCGGATCGGCGGCCGGAAGAGCCACCCGGAATTGCACCGGGTCCAGAGCGAATGGCGCCTGCTAACGCGGATCATGCCGCGGCGCAACGCGCGAACGCGAAACGGGCCGGAAGCGCATGCGCTTCCGGCCCGTTCGAAACCTCAAATCCTCCCCGCGCTACGCGCAGGGAGGATTTGAAACATCAGAAGCTGTAGCGGGCCGACGCCGACACCGTCCGACCGGTGATGGCGCGTGCGAGCACGACGTTGCTCGCCGGGATGCTGCCCTGGGTGATCTCGGTCAGGCCGAGGGTGTTGAACAGGTTGTTGGTGTTGACCGACAGCTGCACCCGGTCGAACGGCCGATACTGGACGAAGGCGTTGACCGTCGCATAGCCGGGCATCTTGAGCTTGTTGATGTCCTGGGCATAGCTGCTGGTCACCCCGGTGACGTTCGCGCCGATCGTGAAGCGCTCGATCTCGAACTGCGGGGTCACCGAATAGAGCAGCTTGGGCTGATGGCGGGGCACGTTGCCGTTCAGGGTCAGGTCGGTCGCGTCATGCTTGATCTCGGCCTTGGTATAGGTGGCGCCCGCGGCGATGCGGAATGGCCCCATGCTGTAGCTGCCCTCGAACTCGGCGCCGGTCGCGCCATATTCGCGGACGATGTTGACGAGCTGGGTGGTGCCGGTGTTCGAGGTGTTGACTTGGACATTCTGCTCGCGGCTGTTCGCCCAGAAGCCGGTCAGGTTCAGCGCGAGCGTGCCCTGCCGGTACTTCACGCCGATTTCGGCCTGCTTGACCGGATCATAGCCCTTCGATCCGACCAGATCGCCGGTGGTGTAGGACACGGTCGGCGAGAACAGCAGCCGGTCGGCGCCGGCGCGGGCGCCCTTCGAATAGCGGCCAAAGGCGGCGAAGCCCTCGGAGAATCGATAGTTCACGCCCGCCGAATAGGACAGATAATGATAATTATAGTGGACCGGCGCCGGGTTGGTCTGCGGCAGGAAGGCGACCCGGCGCTCGGCGAGCGAGATCACCCCATCGCCGTTGATGTCGAAGCTGGTGATGCCGGCGCGACCGCCGCCGAGCTCGCCGCCGTTGATGGTGCCCCGCGCGCGGCCGATGTCGTAGCGCAGCGAACCGCCGACGGTCAGCTTGCCGACATGATAGTTGATCGAGCCGTAAGGCGCATCGATCGTGTAGGCGACGTCATAGTCGCGGCGGAAGGTCGGCGCGGTCGCGTTGGTCGAGAAGGAGAAGATGCCGCCCTGGGTCTGCTTGCGGCCGAGCGCATCGGTGATGTCGAGCAGCGAGATATTGCCGCCGCCGACGACGTCGTTGAACCCCGACTGGAAGAACAGGTCCATCTCGATTTCCTGGCGCGCATGATAGCTGCCCGCGGTCGTCGTCAGCGTGCCGCCGCCCACATCCCAGGTCCGGGTCGCGCGGACGTCGTTCGTCAGATTGTCGAGGCTGTGGACATTGGCGTTGATGAACAGATTCTGCATCATCAGGCCGTTGCCGTTGAGGGTGGACGGCGTGGTGATCGTCTTGCCGGCATTGGGACCGGTCGCATAGCTCAGCGTCGCGCCTGGCCCGGCATAGGCGTTCATCAGCGCGCTCGCCGGCGCCACCGCCAGCGGCAGGGTGTTGAGCAGGTCGGTCGAGTTCGACGAATAGCGCGCCTTCTCGCTGATCGTCCAGCCGGCGACCTCGAACTGGGCCTCGATGCCGACCGCCTTCGACTTCACATGGGTGCCGGTGCGGGCGTCGAGGGTGGTGGGGCTGTTGCCGGCGTCGAGACCGGTCAGCTTGTTGATGTTGCGCGACAGCAGCGAATCCGTCTTGATGTCGTAATTGGCGACATTGCTGAAATTGGGATTGGCGTCGGACCCGGTCACGCGCAGCGCGGTCGGCTCGTAATTGGGCGCGCGATCGTCGAGATATTTGCCCGACAGGCGGATGAAGCCGCCGGTGAAGCTCTTGGTGATGTTGAACTTCACCTGCCCGCCCTTGTAGGCATCGTAGCCGGCGTCGCGCGGGCCTTCGCCCTGGCGGTAGAAGCCGCCGACATGGAAACGCAGCGTATCGGACAGCTTGGCGCCATAATCGGCGTCGATCCGGTGCGACCCATAATCGAGCCCGGTCGAGGCCTCGACCGCGCCGCCTTCGACCTCGCCGGTCTTCGAGATCAGGTTGATCACGCCGCCCGGCGAATTCGACGCGAAGGTCGAGGCCGAACCGCCGCGGATCGTCTGGACCTGCGAGACATTGAGATCGACCCGGGTGAACATGTCGGGCCCGAGCAGGTTGATGTCGCCGAATTCGAGCACCGGCAGCCCGTCTTCCTGCAGCTGCAGATATTTGGAGCCCGACGCCGCCAGCGGCAGGCCGCGGATGGTGTAGCTGCCGTCAACCTCGCCGCTCGCGGCCTCGACCCGGATGCCGGGGATGGTGCGCAGCACCTCGGCGAGCGAGCGCGCGCCGAGCTTGGTGATTTCGGTGTCGTCGAGCGCACTGGCGGAAATCGCGCTGTCGAGCAGGTCGCGCCCCTTGGCGACGCCGGTGGTGAAGGCCTTGGCCGCGGGGGCCGCAGTCTTGCTCTGTCCGGCCGGTTCGGCGCCGGTCTTTTCGGCGGCCCAGCCGGGCTGCGCCAGCAGGACGGGCATCACGCCGAGGAGAAGATGCTTGCGGATATTCGATACCATGTACGCGACCCCATACTCGTTACTCACGGGAGCTGCGTTAAAGCCGGTTCGTTAAAATCCACTTTAGTCTAACGAGAGATCGTTTGCATGACGGCGGCGGGACGTCCCGCGCCGGGACGAAGGCGCCGCCGCCGGTCAGCTTTTGGCGGCGGTCGCGCTCAGCTCCTCGAGGTCGAGATCGCGTTCGAGATTGTGGAGGGTGTCGTCGCTGATGTCCTGCGCGCGGTGGAGCCGTACCAGTTCGGTGCGGCCGGCGGCGACCGCGGCGATGACGATGTCGAAATGGGCGACGATCCGGTCGGTGAACGAATCCTCGTTGCCGACATAGGCATCGGTCTGCTCGGCGCGGCGCTTGTAGGATTCGAGCAGGCGGGGATGGAGCACCGCACCGTCGGGCCCATGTGCGAGCTGCGAGACGGTCGCATGCTGAGCGCGCGCCATCGCCGCCTCGGCCGCGCCCAGGCTGAGCCGCGCCGGCGGATCGCGATCGACCAGCTTCGCGGCGCGGATCACCAGGCCCAGCGTCGTCCCCTGGATCAGCACCGTCATCAGGATCACCGCGAAGGCGGTGACCAGCATCAGGTCGCGGCCGGGCATCGCCTCGGGCAAGGTCAGCGCGATCGCCAGCGTGACCACCCCGCGCATCCCCGCCCAGCTCAGCACGGTGGCGGCGCGCGGGCCCAGCGGGCGTTCGGCGGTCAGCCCGGTGCGGGCGAGCAGCGCGACGACCGCGTCGCTGCCGAAGACCCAGGCGAAGCGCGCGACGATCACCGCCAGCACCGCACCGGCCACCGGCACCGTCATCGTCGCGACCACGGTCTCGAACCCGCCGACCCGTTCGAGCACCCCGCGCAGCGAGAAGCCGATCAGCACGAACACCATCGCCTCGAACAGGAACACCATCACATGCCAGAAGGCGGTGCCGCGGATGCGCACGCTCGCGCTGAGGATGACATGCTGGTACCAGCCATAGACGAGACCGGCGGCGACGGTCGCGATCACCCCCGAGACATGCACCGCCTCGCCCGCCAGATAGGCGGTCCAGCACAGGATGATCGACGCCGCGACCATCAGCGTGTCGTCGCGCAGCCGCGGCAGCAGCACCACCCACAGCCCGCCGATCGCGCCGCCGACGGCGATGCCGCCGAGCGCGAGCAGCGCGAAGCTGCCCGCGGCCTCGCCCGCATCGAAGGCGCCGGTCAGGGTGGCGGCGACCGCGAAGCGGAACAGCACGAGGCCGCTGGCGTCGTTGAGCAGGCTCTCGCCCTCGAGCAGGGTCGTCAGCCGCCGTGGCAGCCTGACCCGCTGCAGCACCGCGCGCGCCGATACCGCGTCGGGCGGCGAGACGATCGCGCCGAGCGCGAAACAGGCCGCCCAGGGCAGCGACGGCAGCAGCCAATGGACCGCGACCCCGACCACCAGGGTAGTGAACAGCACCGCCCCGACCGCGAGCGACAATATCCCGGCGATATGCCGCCGGAACGCGGCGATCGCGGTGAAATAGGCGCCGTCCATCAGCAGCGGCGGCAGGAACAGCACCAGCACCAGTTCGGGGTCGAGCTCGACCGCGGGCAGCCCCGGCACGAAGGCGAGCGCCCCGCCCCCGACCAGCAGCGCCACCGCCGGCGGCACCCCGGCGCGCGCGGCCAGCCAGTGCAGCGCGAGGATCGCCAGCAGCAGGCCGATGACGAGTTCGAGTGTTTCTACTGGGTGCACGGCGCGTCCTTGTTCGATAGCCCGGGTCGGCAGGCCGTCACGATGGATCGCCTGTCGCTTCGGCGATCGCAACCTGATTGCGGCCGGATTTTTTCGCCAGGTACAGCGCTGCATCCGCCCGCTTCATCGCGTCGCCGACCGGATGCAGCATCGCGCATCCCAGGCTGACGCTGACCGCGACCCGCTCGTTTGCGCCCAGTACGACCGGATGATCGCCGATCGCCGACCGGACGCGTTCGCAGATGCCGAGAAGCTCGCCGATCGCGATCTCCGGCAGCAGCATGATGAATTCGTCGCCACCGAGCCGTGCCAACAGATCGGACGGGCGCAGCGCCGCGCGGGCGCGATCGACGACGGCCTTGAGGACGATGTCGCCAGCGACATGGCCCGCACTGTCGTTGATATGCTTGAAATGGTCGATGTCGAGCATGACCAGCCACGCCGGACCATGATCGGGCTGCGCGTCGAGCGCGCGCATGAACGCCCGGCGGTTGGGCAGGCCTGTCAGCGCGTCGGTGCTGGCGTCGCGGGCGAGCCTTTCCTGTGCGGCCTTGCGCGCTTCGACGTTACGCACCACCAGCACCAGGCCCGCGGGCTGTCCACGCGCGTCGGTGTAGCTGCGCATATGCGTCTCGCGCCACTCGATCGCCCCGCTGCTGGTGCGGGCGCGATATTCGAGGATGATCGCCTCGGAAGGGGCCGCCAACGAGCGGTCGCGCGCGTCGAGGAAACGGTCGAGATCGTCGGGATAGACGAAATCGCGGGCATTGCGTCCGACGACCTGCTCGGGCACGAAACCTGCCAGTTCGCGGACTGCCGCCGAGACGAACTGGACATTGCCGTCGGGGGTTATCCGGATGACGGTATCGCCGACATGGTCGGCGAGCAGCCGATAGCTCATCTCGCTTTCCTGCAGGCGCAGGTGCAGTTGCTCGCGCCGGCGCAGCTCGGCGGCGATCGGCAGGATGATCAGGACGATCGTGGCGATGTAGAATTGCAGGAACTGCGCGCGCAGGCCGAGCGATCCTTCGATCATGTTGATCGGCCCGAGCCCGCGGGCGCTCAGCAGGCCGGCGACCACCGACAGCAGCAGGATCGCCGCCGCCGCCGCGATCCGGCCCAGCCAGAAGGTCGCGACGATGATCGGCAGCAGCGGCAGGAACAGCAACGGCAGCCGGTTCTGCGCGAAGACCCCGACACAGAGCAGCGCGACGGCCAGCATCATCACCAGATATTTGACGCCGCGGACCGATCGCACGGTGGTCTTCCAGCTGGTCTCGCCGCGGAGCATGAGCAGGACCGGCGCGAAGCTGACCATGCCGAGCCCATGCGCGGTCGACCAGATCCACCAGTCGGACCAGAAAGGATGGCCGGTCCGCAGGCTGATCGCGGCGGCGGCGACCAGTCCGCACAGCGCCGGCGAGATCAGCCCCGCGCACAGCACGAACAGCAGGACGCTGCGCATCGTATCGAGCGCCAGCAATCGCTGGCCGGCCCGGCGCAGCAGAAAGGCCGTGAACCCCGCTTCGCCGACGACCGCGACCACCAGCGGGACCGCCGAAACGGTGCCCAGCCCGAACAGACTGCTGGCCGCGATCGACGCGACCGCGCACAGCAGCAGCTGCGACAGCCAGTCGCGCGACGGATAGAGGCTCAGCCGCGCCACCAGCGGGGCGTTGGCCAGCCAGATGAAGGCGGCGCCGCCCTCGAAACGGGTCAGTGTCACGCTCGCGCTGCACAGACCGAAATAGATCAGCGCGAAACACAGGCTGCCCGGCAATGTCGGGCGCCTGTCGTAGGGCGGCTGCATGGTCAATTCGGGTCGGACTTTCGGCGGCGAAACATGGAAGATCGCGCCACCATATTCGCCATGGGCGATATCGCAAAGGATTGCCGCGGGGCACGGCGCGCCGCACGACGGTTTTCGACCATGCGCACGACCCATTTCGACCTGTAACCCTGAACATGTTTCAGGGGCCACCGTGCGACAGGGGCCTGTCCCCGAGCGGAAGAGCGGATCCTGAAGCACGTTCAGGATGACGGTGGTGAGGTCGGCGCGCGCCGCTTCCCCCTCCCCTTCACCCTACCGCCAGAACCTCTTCGCATCGACCAGCCCGTCATGCGCCTCGGCCGCGGCCTGGAGCAGCTTCTTGCGGCGCGCCTTGCCGAGCAGCAGCCCGGCGTCGGGATCGTCGGCGAGGCCGAGCCGGTCGAGCATCTGCGGCGCGGTGGCGAGATCGTTGAGCAGGCCGAGCTGGTCCTGCAGTTCGGCGAGCGCGTCGACGAAGGCGCGGTGGCGGCGGCGTTCGCGCTTCTCGCCGAACAGGCCGGCGAAGAACTCGGCGGCGTAGCGCAGCTTCTTGGCGGCCTTGCGGACCTCGTGCCGCTCCTCGTCGTCAAGCTCGGCAAGATGGCGCCCGCGCTTCTTGACCCGGCGGCGGCTGGTGTCGAGCGCCTTGGCGGCGAAGGCGCGCGCCGAGCGATCGCGATCATCGGCAAGATCGGGATCATCCAGCCATTCGCCGGCATCGATCCATTCGGCGAGATCGATCATCAGCGCGCGGATGCGCGGCGTGGCCAACGCCGCCTCGACCGCGGCATAGGCGCCGTCGCGCGCCCGCACGAGCCGGTCGTGGAGCCGCCCGGGCGGCGCGCGGTCGAGCATGACGTCGATGTCGCGGGCGTCGCCGAGGATCGCGGTCAGCCAGCGCAGCTCGCCCCCCAGCCGGTCGAAGGCGGCGCCCTCGAGGAACGGCTTGTGGATCGCGATCGCCGAGCGCAGCCGCCGTAGCGCGACCCGCGCCTGGTGGAGCGCGCTCGCCTCGCGCCGGTCGAGCAGGATATCCTCGTTGAGCCGGTAATGGCGCAGGCACGACTGGGCGATCCGCCGAAAGGCGTCGCCCGCGGTCATGTCGTCGCTGAGCCGCACGCCCTGGGCCTTTTCGAGCAGGGGCGGCGGCCCGAGCAGCCGATAGCCGCGATCGGCCTTGCTCAATATGCCGAGCCGCACCGGCGCGATCGCATCGATCGTTCGCGCCAGCGTGAACAGCGCGACCGGCGATCCGCCCGTCAGCTCGAACTCGATCTCGCAGATCGGGGTGGTGCGGTCGCCCGCGGTCACCGCGCCGCGATCGAGCGCGACCTCGATCGCCCCGCCCTCCGCGGGCAGCATCCAGATCCGACGTTCGACCGCGACGGAAAAAGCCGGGCCGATCGCATCGGCCGTCTCGCCGAGCAGCGCGCGGATCGGGGTGCCGTCGTCGAGGACCGGCATGTCGCCGTCGACCGGCCGTTCCCATTCGGGCCGCGCGAACAGCCCGGCGGCGCGGCCGCCATCGGCCTTGACCGTCTGGATGCGCGCGCCGCCCGCCTCGCGGATGCGAAGCGAGAAGCCGGCGGCGTCGAGCGCGCCATCGGGGGTATCGAAATAGGTCGATCGCAGCGCCTTGATCGCGGGTTCGCCCGCGAACGGTGCCGCCGCCTCGATCGCATCGGCGGCGTCCGCGGTCAGGACGAGCTTGAGTTCGATTTCGTCCGCCATCGTCTCTCCGCTCGCAGCACCCTGCCCCCGATGTCGCCCCCTTGTCCGGCCTTATGCCATTGATTCCCCGTAACGACCAAATCGGCCGCTCATTTGCCGATGGCGGGCAGTTCCGCGGTCGGCAGTTCGGCGCCCATCAGCCCGGCCAGGGTCGGCGCGATCCGCCGCATGTCGATCTCGCCGAGATCGCCCTTGAGCTTCACATCGCGGCCCATCACCATGAACGCCGACCGCATCTCGGGCAGGCTCGGGGCATAGCCGTGCATGCCCTTGGATTTGGACGGCGTCGTCATCGCCGCCGCCGGATCGCGGCCGGTCTCGAAGCCGGGGCGGAAGGCGACCGCGAAATCGCCGCTGCCGCCGCGCCGCGCGACCTCGGCCGCGTCGATCACCTCGGCGATGCCGAGCGCGGGGTTCGCCTTGAGCTGCGCGAGCAGCCCGGCGACCTTGGTTTTGGTCGCGGCGTCGTCGGGATGCGCCAGCACGACCGTGGCGCTGCCGCCCGCGATCCACGGCATCGCGTCCCAGCCGGTGACCTTGCCGCCCTCGACCCGGATCAGCCCGGCCTGGATGAAGGCGCCGAACAGATTGACGTCGGTGGTGACCGGCGCGAAGCCATGGTCGGAGACCACCGCGACGACCGTCGCCGGATCGGCGGCGAGCGCCGCCGCCTGCAGCCGGCCGACCATCGCGTCGATCGCCTCGAGCGCGGCCTTCGCCTCGGGGGTGTCGGGGCCGAACTCATGTTCGACATGGTCGAGCCCGGCCAGATAGACGGTGGTGAAGCCCGGCTTGCGATCGGCGATCAGCTTCGCCGCGAACGTTGATCGGACGGCATCGCCGGCGACGCTCTCGTCGATCCCCTGCGCATAGGCGCCGAGCTGTTTCTCGAGCCCTTCGACCAGCCCCGGGGTCTCGATCAGCCGCAGCAGTTTGCGGTCGTCGTCATGACCGGTCCGCCAATATTGCGGCAGGTTCAGGTCGACCGCCGCCCCCGCGCTCACCGGCCAATGGACATTGGCGGTTACGAGCCCGGCCTTGTGCGCGGCATCCCACAGGGTCGGCACCCTGATGTCGCTGCTATACCAGTACCAGCCGATCTGGTTGATGCCGGTGGGATCGAAGGTCAGGTTGTTGACGATGCCGTGCTTGCCGGGACTGACCCCGGTGATCAGGGTGGTGTGGCTGGGGTAGGTCAGGGTCGGCAGCACCCCGACCACCGCCTTCGCATAGGCCCCCTGGTCGATGAAGCGGCGCAGCACGGGAACCTTGAGCCCCCGTGCCTGCGCGTCGATCACGTCGGCGGGCCGCAGCCCGTCGATCGAGATCAGCAGCAGCGGCGCCGCCCGCGCGGGCGCCATCGTCGCGCCTGCCAGGACCGAGCCTGCCAGGGCCAGCGCCAGTGCGGGCAGCGCCTTGATCCGCATCAGAAGCTCTTGCGCACGGTGACGAAGAACTGCTGCGGCGAACCGGCGAGCAGGGTCTGGTTGTCACCCGAGTCCCCGAAGCCGTTCGAGCCGATCGTCGACACATATTTCTTGTCGAACAGGTTGCTCGCGCTCGCGCGGACTTCGAGCCCCTCGATCGCGCCACCGTGGAAGGTGTAGCCGATCGAGGCGTCGACCAGCACCCGGTCGGAGACCGACTGGTCGTTGGTGTAGGTGAAGTAGCGCTTGCTCATATAATCGGCGCCGATCCTGGCCGAAAAGGTGCCGTCATCATAGGCGATTTCGCCCTTGAGCATATGTTCGGGGGCGTCGACCACGGTCTTGCCCTTGATCGCCGAACGGATGGTGCCGTTGGCGTTGAAGACATTGTCCTGATAGGTCGAGTGATTGTAGCTGTACGAGGCGAACAGGGTGACCGCGTTCATGATCTTGTACTGCGCCGCAGCCTCGATGCCGTAGGATTCGACCCCGCCGACATTCTGCAGGATCGCCGGATTGCCGACGATGCCGGCGCCGTTGGTGAACGACAGCAGGCGGTTGCTGAACTCGACATAATAGCCCGCCAGCACGCCCGACAGCGCGCCTTCGCGGAAGCGCAGGCCGGCCTCATAGGTGTCCGATGATTCGGGCTTGACCTTGAGCGCGTCGAAACCCGCCTGGGTGGTCGCGAACGGACCGCCGGTCGAGGCGCCGGTGAAGGCGCGGGTCGCCTGGGTGAAATCGGCGAACAGTTCGCCGAAGCCGATCTTGTAGACCGCGCCGACCGACGGCTGGAACCAGTCGGTCGAGGCGATCTTGCCCTGGGCGAGCCCGCCGGTGACGATCGGGTTGGCGTCGATCTTGACCTTGAAGCCCTTGGCGCCCGCGCTCAGCGTCAGGTCGCCGAACTCGATCCGGTCCTCGACGAAATATTGCAGCGTGTCGGTCTTGAACTTGAACTCCCACTGGGTCGCGAACGGGTTCTTCGGGAATTTCAGATGGTCGCTGGCGTCGACGGTCGCCGGATCGACGCTGTAGAAGCGGCGCGCCTGGTGGAAGTCATTGGTCTCCCACCAGCCGCCGACGGTCAGCTTGTTGTCGCCCTTCTCATAATCGACCGAGCCGAAGGCGCCGCCGCGGCGGATGTCATATTCGGTGGTGCGCTGCGATATCTGCGACCCGTTCGGGCTCGGCACATAAGGCGTCCACCACAGGCCCATGCCATGGTTGCTGTGGTAATAGCCGGTCAGATGGCCGGTCAGCCCCTCGGCGAGCGGGGCGTCGAGGCGGACGCTGCCGAGATAATCCTGCCGGAGGCCGGCGGCGTCATAATAGACGTCGTCGACGGTGCCATAGGGCGCCGGATAGACGGTGCCCGCCAGCGGGTTGGTCGCGACCGCGCCGGTGTCGCCGCGGTTGGCGCCGACTTGGGCGATCCGCAGCGCGAGCGCGAAATTGTCGCCGATATTGTCGTTGCGCAGGCCGAGCCGCTTGATCATGTCGAGCGACAGATCCTGATAGTCGGTCTCGCGGCGGTCGGAAAAGTCGAAGCTGCCGGTCAGGGTCGCTTCGCCGACCGGGACCACCGCCTTGGCGTTGACGACATGCTGCTTCTGCTCGCCGACGCCCTTCCACTTGTCCATGTTGAGATAGCCATAGCTCAGATAGCCGCGCACCCCGCCGCCGAGATCGCCGCTGTCGACCCGGGCGAAGCCGCGGATCGTGTCATTGTCGCCATAGGTGCCCTCGACATCGAGCGCGAACTCGCTCGACGGATCGCGCGACACGAATTCGAGGGTGCCGCCGAGATTGTTGGTCGAGGCGGTCGAGATCGAGCCGGCGCCCTGGCTCACCTCGGTCCGCGCGATATTCTCGGAGCTGATCGCGCGGCTGATGTGGAGGCCGTTGACGTTGCCATAGCTGAAATCGCCGAGCGGCACGCCGTCGAGGGTGAAGCCGAGCTGGTTCTGGTTGAAGCCGCGGATCGAGACGCGCTGCGACCATTCATAATTGCCGAACGCGTCGGCCGACTGGAAATTGACGCCGGGCAGCTTGGCGATCGCCTTCAGCGGGCTGGTGCCGGGTACCTGAACGCGCAGATCCTGCTGGCTGACCTCCTGGACCTGGCGGGTCTGGCCGGTACCGAACACGACGATCTCGTCATCGCCCGCGCCCGCATCGTCGCCGGCCGCGGCCGGCGTGCCGATGGGTGCCGCGGCGACGTCATCGGCGGCAAAGGCGGGCGTGGCGAAGGACAATATGGCTGCGGTCATCAGCAGCGTGGCGCGAACGGTCATGATCATGATCCCTTTGACAAGCCGGCCGTATTTTTGCGTCGGCCATGCTGCGGCGCGGTAGGATCATTCAGCGTCACTTTTGTGCCGCGTGCGTTACAACTCTGCTTCATGCGACGAGACGTTGGCGGAAATCGCCGTCGATACGCACGCAGCCGGCCCTCTCTCCCCTTGCGGGAGAGAGATGGAGAGAGGGGTACGACGGCGCAGCCGTCGCCTTGCTGTCGCCTCGAAGACCCGCCCCCCACGGAACGCATCCTCCCCCGGATCGTAATGCCCCGGCACGACCGCTCCCCGGCCGATATGCTCATCCGGAACCCCGACATGCCCCTTGCCCCGACACCCGTCGCCACCGCCGGCCCGCTGATGCCGCTGCACGTCATCCTGGCCGCCTTCCCGATCGCCTGCTTCACCGGCGCCTTCGTCACCGACATCGTCTATGTCCGCAGCTACGAGATGCAGTGGGCCAATTTCTCGGTCTGGCTGATCACCGCCGGGCTGGTGATGGGCGCGCTCGCGGCATTGGCAGGGATCATCGATTTCGTCGCGCGGCGGCGCACGCGCAGACGGCGCCCCGGCTGGCTGCACAGCCTGGGCAATGCGCTGGTGATGCTGCTGTCGCTGTGGAACGTCTTCGTCCACAGCCGCGACGCCTATATGTCGGTGTGGCCGACCGGGCTGATCCTGTCCGGCATCGTCGCGCTGCTCGTCCTCGTCACCAGTTGGATCGGCACGTCCCTCACCTGGCGCCAGCCGACGGAGATCGCCCGATGAGCCGCGCCCTCACGCTCAGCGTCGCCGCCACTGCGGCGCTTGCCCTCGCCGGCTGCGGCCCGAAACCGGTCGACCCGGCCACCCAGCTCGGCGCCCAGGCGCAGTTGCCGGCGCAGCATCAATATCTGCTGCCGCCGATGAAGGTGGCCAGCGTCGGCAGCTGGGGCAAGGCCGTCCCGACGGTCGCCGCCGGCCTCAAGGTCGCGGCGCTCGCGACCGGCTTCGAACATCCGCGCACGGTCTATGTGCTGCCCAATGGCGACGTGCTGGTGGTCGAGGCCAATGGCCCCAAGGCGCCGGTGTTCCGGCCCAAGGAGATCGTCATGGGCTGGGTCCAGGCGCTCGGCGGATCGAAGGCCAAGGGCGGCAACCGCATCACCCTGCTGCGCGACGCCGATGGTGACGGCAAGGCCGAGCTACGCACGGTGCTGCTCGACAATCTCAACTCGCCGTTCGGGGTCGCGCTGGTCGGCGGCGACCTCTATGTCGCCGACACAGACGCGATCATGCGCTTCCCCTATGTCACCGGCCAGACCCGGATCACCGCACCGGGCGTGAAGCTCACCGACCTGCCCGGCGGCCCGATCAACCATCACTGGACCAAAAGCCTGCTCGCCAGCCGCGACGGCACCAAGCTCTACGTCGGGGTCGGATCGAACAGCAACATCACCGAAAACGGCATCGGCGCCGAGATGAACCGCGCGGCGATCCTCGAGGTCGATCGCGCGACCGGCGCCTCGCGGGTCTTCGCCAGCGGCCTGCGCAACCCCAATGGGCTGCAATGGGAGCCGACCGGCGGCGCGCTGTGGACCGTCGTCAACGAACGCGACGAGATCGGCCCCGACCTCGTGCCCGATTATATGACCTCGGTACGCGACGGCGGCTTCTATGGCTGGCCGTACAGCTATTATGGCCAGCACATCGATCCGCGGGTGATGCCGCAGCGCCCCGACCTCGTCGCGCGTGCGATCGTCCCCGATTATGCGCTGAGTTCGCATGTCGCACCGCTCGGGATGGCGTTCGCGACGGGCAATACGCTGACCCCAGCCTGGCAGAGCGGCGCTTTCGTCGGCGAGCATGGCAGCTGGGATCGCAGCCCGCTCAACGGCTACAAGGTGATCTACGTGCCGTTCCGCGGCGGCAAGCCGGCGGGCAAGCCGGTCGATGTCGTCACCGGCTTTCTCGACGCCGACGATCATGCCCGCGGCCGCCCGGTCGGCCTCGCGATCGACGCCAAGGGTGCGCTGCTGATCGCCGACGACCTGGGTAACACGGTGTGGCGCGTAACGGCGAAATAAGCGCAACAGGCCCTCTCTCCCCTTGTGGGAGAGAGTTGGAGAGAGGGGTACGACGGCAACGCCGTCGCCTTGCGTGCGGCCAGTTCACCCCACCAGCCACAGCCACATCAGCCGGCCGGGCAGGAACGCCGCCAGCCCCGGCACCACCAGCGCGCCCAGATAGAAGCTCACCATCATCCGCTTGTGCTGGTCGATCCGCCCGGCGCGCGCCGCCGCGACCGCGCGGACCGCGGTGACGATCACCACCGGCACGAAGATGTGCAGCCAACTGAAGCCGCCGCCGTTGAGCTCGCGGATGAAGATCGCCGACAGCGCGGTGACCAGCATCAGCGCCATCCAGATCCGGCCGAGCATCCGATGGACCGCGCCCCCCTTGCGGCGGAGCATCACCACCAGCCCCATCGGCACCGCGGGCAGCACCGCGAGCAGGTGGACGATCACCGCGACCTGCTTCACCACCGCCGCATCGGGCGCGACGCCCGCCGCCCAGCGGCCGATCGCGACCGCGCTGGCGGCGGTGACGAGTCCGCCGCCGGCGATCATCGCGGCGCGCAGCAGCGGCGAAGGGTCGCCTGCCCGGCCCTGGATCATGCTGGAATCGAAGCTCGTCGCCATCATCTGCTCCCGAAGTCTGGAATATCGATGGCCCCCTGATGCCCGCCGCCCGTTTGCCGGCAACCGCCTCTGCGTGGCCGGAACCCATGCGTTCGCGGGCGGTGCCGGCTGCTCCGTTCACGAAGCGCGAACGGGTCGCTTGCATCGCGCGCGGGCTTGCGCGAGTGATCGCGCGATGGCGCGGCTCCGGGATTTCCTCATCGATCTGTCGATCATGGCGTTCATCGCGCTGGTGCTCGCGCTGATGGGACCGTTCGGCATGTTCGCGGTGCCGCTGCCGATCCGGATCCTCTACTGGCTGGTGGTCGGCGCCGGCGGTTATCTGCTCTACCGCCCGGCGATGGTGGCGGCGACGCGCGCCGCTATTCGGCTCGACCTGCCGATCCCGGGGCTATGGGCGGCAACCTGTCTGCTCGCCGGCATTCCGATGACCGCGATCCTGTGGTTCGCCAACGGCCTGATCGGCCGCAGCGACCCGCCCGCGTTCGCCGCCCTGTTCGAACTCTATGCGAATATCCTGATCGTCGCCGGCGTGGTGTGCATCGTCTTCTGGTTCGCGAGCGCGAAGCAGCGCGCCACGCTGGCGGCGGGCGAACCGGCCGAAACACCGGTCCTGGCCGCGCCGCAGCCGCCGGCCTCAGCACCGCCGGTCGCCGAGCCTCGCGCGCCCGCCGCCCCGTTCCTCGACCGGCTGCCGCCGCATCTCGGCACCGACCTGCTCGCGCTCGAGATGGAGGATCATTATGTCCGTGCCTATACCGGCCAGGGATCGGCGCTGATCCTGCTGCGGCTGCGCGACGCGATCGCCGAGCTCGGCGCCGTCGACGGCGCCCAGGTCCACCGCAGCTGGTGGGTAGCGCGCGACGCGATCGAAACGGTCGGCCGCGATGGCCGCAACATCCGCCTCGAACTGCGCGGCGGCCTGATCGCGCCGGTCGCGCGCAACGCGGTGCCCGATCTCAAGGCGCGGGGGTGGATCTGATCGGCGGAGATTTCAGCAAGCCTGTAAATGCCGCCGGTTCGATGCTATATACCAATCATATATTCAATATATTGTACGGATCTCACACCGCTTTACGTCAAAGACATGGAGGTCGACCGGATGGCCGAACGCCTCGCCACGCTACAGCGGATCAACAAAATGGAAGCGGTACGGCGCGCGCTTCGCGATGCACTCGAACGCGAGCAAGACTGCCCGTCGCTGGTCGGTCGCGAATTGGCCTTCACCCGCGCTCTGCGCGCCCGAGCCGATCTGGCGGCGGCAAGACCGGCCGACAAGATGTTCATCGACTCGCTGTACGGCGAACCCTGATATTCGTACCGAAATGTTCGTAGATGCTTCGAATCTGACCGCCACCGATTCCACGCTCCCCCGTAAACAAGAGGGGTTAAAGGAGCTCACAACCACATGCTCATCACTCTACTTGTCGCAACTATTGTCCCGGCGTTGCCGCTCGGCGACATCGATTGGGCCAAACCTGGGGATTATCCGCGAAAGGCGTTAGCCGATCGCCGCGGCGGATTTACGACCTTCAACCTAACCGTGTCGCCCACCGGATCGGCAATGAAGTGCGATATCGCTGAATCGAGCGGGTCCGAAGATCTCGACGTAAAGACCTGTGCGCTGGCCATGAAGAGAGGACGGTTTGATCCCGCCCGAAATGCCGCCGGGAATGCCCAGACTGCCGTCTATACCAACCGCGTAATGTGGTGGACGGGCACCGAGACGCTTCGCAAGCCACCACCTCTCGAAATCCAACTGACCGTCAATCGACTTCCATCCGGACTCCAGTCTCCTGCAAAGGTACTCGTTGCTTTTGAGGTGGGTCTCGATGGAACTGTCTCCAACTGTACACCCGTGCTTCCGCGCAAGCGGCCCATGACCAAAATCGAAGTTCTGGAACAGCAACGCGCAAACGATCTTCTCGGAGCGCTAGCCTGTGCCCAAGTGGGTTCGAGTGGTGCTCTTGCGGTAGCACGCGGCGTCGCCGGAGAGGCCATCGCTTCGATTCAAACGAAGGAGGTTGCATTCATCGCCCCCACATCGACGCCATAGCCACAATGCGCATTGCACGATTTGCTCGGTCAATGAATGGGGTAGCGTCGGGGCTGCCATCACTTCTGATTTAGCAACCGCTCACACCCATCAACAGATTGGCGCGGCTATACCTTTTCCCAATGTTCCCGCTTTTGGTGGACCCGGCCTCGCGGGCGCCGATACACCCTCAGTTGCGAACCGTTCTTAGCGACGTTCGCTGTTGGTGGCGCAGCATCCCGCTGTGCCTGCGGGGATTTCGGCATGGCACAGCGGAGCATCACCGCCATCCACCATCACGAGCGCCGGGCGCTCGCGCTGCTGCGCGGCGGCACGCCCGACCGGAGCCTGCCGGCCGAGGTCGTTCCCCTGTTCGCCACGCTGCGGACCGCGCTCGCCGCGCATCCGATCGAGCTCCGCCAGCCGGGCACACGCTGGGTCGGCGAAGAGGAGATGCTGGTGCTGAGCTGGCTGGCGATGGCGCAGCGCAGCCGCGGCGGGCTGCCGACCGGGCTGGCGACCACGCTGGTCGAGGCGCTCCATCGCTGCGCGGCGGTCCTCGCCGACGCGAAGATCGCACTCCCGTTCCGCACGGTCGCGCGCGGCGCCGGCCGCGCCGGTCCGGCGACCGACACCTCGGAGTCCAACGAACCCCAGGCGGCGATCGTCTGGCCGACCGACCGGCCGGCGGCGATGCGCGCCCGCGCCCGCACGGTCCTCCAGCAGCGCGGGATCGCGAGCACCAGCGACTTCGTCGCTTCGGGGGTGTCGCGGCAGTGCGTGAGCAATTTGTGCAAGGCCGGCTATATCGAGCGCGTCCATGTCGGCTGGTACCGCGCGCGGACCACGCCGGCGCCACAGGCGGCGGGCGGCGGATCGCGCGGCTGATCCGCCCGATCAGCGGGTGCGGCGCGAAGCCGGCCTCTCGTCCCACAGCGTGCCGACCGCCGGATAGAAGAGACTCAGCGCGACGATCCCGACGATCAGCACCAGGATCGTCGCGGCGAGATGATCGTCGAGCAGCGCCGCGAGCCCCAGTTCGGCGAAACCGAGCAGCGCGAGGAAGCCGGCCGCGGCGATCGCCTGGCGGATGCGCCGCGCGCGCCTCATTCGCCGATCCTGCCGGGCAGCGCGACGATGGAAGGGTGCGACATCATGATCCCTTTCGGACCGACATTCGCCATGAGGGGTCGGCGCGCGCATCCAGCCCTGCGC
>NZ_JBXANN010000004.1:86349-191539 GCF_058801765.1 Rhizorhabdus sp. GW822-FHT03C02 | reverse complement strand
CCGCACCCACCTCCCCCGTGGGGGTTCGCCGCTCCCCCCCCCCCCCCCCCCCCCCGACCGACCGGATCAGAAGATGTGGCGCACGCCCAGCGTCGCCGAGATGCTCGACAGCTTCGGCCTGAAGCTCGCATCGGTCGTGCCCGACTGGCCGTCATATTTGAGCCCGCTGACCCGGGTGTAGCGGCCGCCGACCTCGACCGTCGTCTTCGGCGCGACCTCGATGCCGACGCCGACATCGCCGTGGAACATCATCCCCCAGTCCTTGCCGCTGTAGCTGCTGCCGACCCCGGTCGTTCCGCTGACGCGCGACAGCCGCGAGTCGACCCGGGCGATGCCGACGCCGCCGCCGACATAGGGCACGACGATCGCGTGCAGCGGGATGTCGATATAGCCGGCGACGCTGGTGCTGAACATGCGGCTGCGCCCGTCGGCGTCGAAGCCGCCGGTCGCGGCCTTCTTGCCGTTCAGGTCGATGCTCGAATAGCCGATCGTCTGTTCGAGCCGGAACATCCCGAAATCATAGCCGCCGCCGATCTGCCCGGTGATGCCGGCCTTATATTTGGTCTTGTCCCGAAAGAAGGACGAGGCGTCGTCGATCTTCGCCTCGCTGCCGATCGCACCGCCGACGCGGGCGACCGCATAAATGCCCTTGTCCGGTTCCGACTGCGCCATCGCAGGCGCCGCCAGCGCCCCGCCGAGCATGGCGGTCATGAGGAAGCGGGAGGTGAATCGCGACATGTACAAGCCTTTCGATGACGTTCGCGGCCAACAGGGCCGGCGTCCGGAAGCCCTGATGCCCGCCGACGATGGAGGGCCGACCCGCTTTCGATGGAGGGACGATGGAGCCCCCGCCGAACCGTCGCTCCACCATCCCTCCATCCGATGTCCATCGACCGGGCCCACGCCATGGCGGCACGGAAAATGATGGAGCGATCGATGCGAAGAATGACAATGATGGCTGCCCCCGTTCTGCCCCTCGGCCTGGGGTTGGGGCTGGGATTGAGCCTGAGCGGCTGTGCCGTCGCGACGCTGCCGTTCAAGGCGACGGGCAAGGTCGTCGACTGGACCACGACCAGCCAGGACGAGGCCGACCGCAATGCCGAGCGGGCGATGCGCAAGGCCGAAGCGCGCGACGGCGAACGCGCCGACTGCGACCGCGACGGCCGGCATTGCCGTGACGAAGATGGACGGACGATTTATTTCGAGCCCGGACGGCCTTGATCCAGACGATTCAAACCAACGAGCGAGGTAGCGATATGAAAAGCAAGCGAGTGGCAGCAATGCATGCGATCATCGCCGCGGCGGCGATGGCGGGGCAGGCCCATGCCGCGGCCGCGGCCAGGCCGATCACCGGCAAATGGCTCACGGACAATGCCGAAGCGGTGGTCGAGATCGCGCCCTGCGGCAAATTTCTGTGCGGCAAGGTCGTGAAGGTCCTGAAACCCAAGCCGGGCGAGAAATCGACGGTCGGCACCGCGATCCTGACCGAACTGGCCGCCTCGGGATCATTGTGGAAGGGCAAGATCCTCGATCCGCGATCGGGCAAGATCTACAGTGCCAAGGTGACCGCCAATCCGGACGGAACGCTCAAGGTCGAGGGCTGCGTCGCCTTCCTCTGCAAGGGTCCGACCTGGCAGCCGACCACCTGATACCGTGCGGCGCTTGAGCATATCGATCGAGATGCGTCAGCATCCTCGAGATCGCGTATGAGCATGAGCCCGACCCCGATGGCGGCGATGTCTTCATCCTTTGCCGACATCACCTCCATCGGGCGTCCATCATCATCCGCGATCATCGGCGGCAGCACAGGAGTTGCCCATGATCGACAATATATGCCCCTCCACGACCGCACTGCGCCCGGCTCGTATCACGGCCCTGCTGATCGCCTGTATCGGCGTCAGCGGCTGCGCGACCACCCGGCCGGTTGCCTATTCCGATCTCGATTCGTCCGTCGAACTGCACGCCAACGCGGCCGATCGTTCGGGTAAGATCCCGTTCGCTTTTGCGACCCCGGTCAACTGGCGCCGCTACTACAAGGCGATCGTCGAGCCGGTCGCGGTCTATGACGGCCCCGACGCCCAGTTCGGCAAGATGTCGCAGGAGGATCGCGAGGCGCTCGCGGCCTATATGGAGGAACAGTTCGGGCAGAGACTGGCGACCGCGTTCGAGATCGTCGCCAAACCCGGGCCGAGCACGCTGCGAATCCGGCTGACACTGACCGGTGCGCGGACGACGACACCGGTGCTGGGCACCTTCTCGCGCTTCGATCTTGCCGGCGGCCCCTATAATGCCGTCCAGGGTGCGCGCGGCAAGGAGGGTACGCTCACCGGATCGGTGATCTATGCGGTCGAGATCTACGATGCCGCCAGCCAGAAGCTGCTGCTGGCGCAGGTCACCAAGCAATATCCCAACGCGCTCAACATCGGCGCGAGCTTCGGGTCGCTCGCGGCATCGCGTGCCGGGGTGCGCAAGGGCGCCGACGACCTGCTCGAACAGATCACCGCCGCTGCGCCGCAGACAGACGAAGGATCCCGGCGCTGACCGGTGTCAGAACCGCCGGTCGATTCCCAGCCGGATCGTGCGCGGCCTGAGCGGGGTGATCTGGTCGCGTTGCGCGAGGCTGAACGGATTGCCGAAGGCGAAGCTGTTCGCGCGGACATCGCCGATATTGGCGATGTCGAGCGACAGCGCGAACGGCCCGAAATCGATCCGCGCGCCGACATCGCCGAACAGATAGTCGCCCTGTGGAATCGCCAGCAGCGATCCGATGCCGAGCTTCGACCGGCCGACATAGCGCAATGAGGCGGTCGTGCTCAGATCGACACCCTCGCCCAGCCTGCCGCGCCAGACCGCGGCGACCCGGCCGCCATTGCCGGCGATGCCCGGCAAGCTCTTCGACCCGGCATCGGCGAACGCTTCGGCCGGATCGACCAGCCGGCTGCGGCTGACATAGCCGGACATGGTCACCGTCAGCGCCGGCAGGGGCCGCCAGCCGATCTCGCCATCGATGCCGATGATCCGGCCGCGGCCGATATTGGCGGTGTAGGGCAGGCCCCGCGCATCGACCAGATCGGCCTGGATATCGTCCCAGCCGGCGCGGAACAGCGCGGCGCGCAGCGACAGCGGGTCGCGGTCGATCCGGCCCAGCCTGATGCCGAGCTCGCCCGTGTCGAGCGTGTCGGCCGCGAAACGCTGGCTGTCGGCCGCGGTACCGGCCGGGGTCACCGCCAGCCCGCCCGCGCGATAGCCTTGCTGATAATGGGCGAAGGCCGAAAAGCTGCGCGCCGGATGCCAGTCGAGCGCCGCCGTCGAGGACAGCCGCAGGTCGTTGCGGATCACCCCGCCCTTCCTGACCCTCGCCTGTTCGAGCGAACGGCCGATGCGGTTGGCGAAGGTCAGCCGGGTGCCGAGCGTCGCGGTCAGGTTGGACCCGATCTTGTTGGCATATTGGCCGAACAGGGCGGCCTCGAGCTGTTCGTTGACGACGCCGGCGACGCGCACCCGCGGATCGAGCGGGCCGAGCGAGCGGACCAGCGCGCTGGCATTGTAGATGCTGGTCGCGCCGATCACCCAGGGTTCGCGCACGGTCCCGCCCGACAGCCGGGTCTCGTGCGACAGCAGGATGATGAAATTATTCTCTTCGTAGCGCGCGGGCGTCGCGGTGCCGTCATAGCCGGTCGCGTCATAGACGGTCCTGAGCTCGTGCCGCACCGCCGAGGTGGTCGAGACCAGCTCGGACCCGCCGATCATCCCGCGCGCGGCGAGATAGAAGAGATAATAGTCATTGCCGAACGGCTGGGCGATCGCGCTGCGCCGGGTCAGCGGCGCTTCGCCGCGCAGCGCATATTGGCCGTCGCGGCTGTTGCTGTTCTGGATCGCGACGCCCAGGTCGACGGTCCAGCCCGGTGCCTCGCCGAAGCGCAGGGTGAAGCGCTGGCCGATGCTGTCGGTGCGGTTGATATCCTTCAGCCCGCGCGCACTATCGTCGATATAGCCGCCCTCGCGATTGGCGAAGCCGACCAGGCGGAAGGCGATCCGGCCATCGACGATCGGAACGTTGATCATGAACGCGCCGTCGGTGCCGGGCCTGCCGAACCGGGTGCTGCTATATCCCGCGGTCGCGCTGGCCGAAACCTGCCGTGCATCGGGCGGATTGGGCACCAGCCGGACGACCCCGCCGAGCGAACTGGCGCCGTAGAGCGTGCCCTGCGGCCCCACCAATATCTCGACCCGTTTCATGTCGTAGAGATTCAGATTGGGATCGGGGGCGTTGTAGTTGAGGCGGACATCGCCGAGATATTGGCCGACCGTGCCCTGGGTCGGGCCGTTGAAGCTGCTGTCGGCGATGCCGCGGATGAACAGCTTGTTGCGCGCCGGGCCGAGATTGGTCGACCCGAGGATCGGCATCGCCCGGGTCAGCGCGGCGGTGCCCGCCCCCGCCCCGCGCGCGAGATCGGCGGGATCGAGTTCGACGACGCGCACCGACCCCGGATAATGGTCGATCGACAGGCCGAGCTTGCTGGCCATCACGACGATGTCGCCATCGGCTTCGATCGCGTTTGGAACGGACCGAGCAGGTGCCGGCGGCGCCACCGGCGCGACGCGGCGCGCGACGATCCGGACTGTGCGGACATCGTAGAAGACCGGCTCCGCGCCGGTGCCGCGCAGGGCACGCGCCAGCGCCGCGCGCACCGGCATCGTGCCGCGCACCCCGGGCGACCGGCGTGTGGCGAGCGACGGGTCGGTCAGGCTGACGGTGATCCCGGCCTGAATACCGATCGCCGATGCGACCGCCGCGAGCGAGCCGGCGGGCACGTCGAACCGCGCCGCCACGGCGGCATCGACCGCACCGATGCTATAGGCGACGCCGACGGCCAGCGCCGCCCATCTACCGCCCCGCACTGCTGGCGGGTTTCATCGTCCAGCCGCCCTGTCCGGCGACGAAGACCACGTCGAGCGCGGGCATCAGCCGGTCGAGCTGGGCGGGCCCGGTCCCGTCGAGCGCGATCGTGCCCGAAAAGGGCCGATCGGCGATCGCATCGGCGACGACGATCCGGATGCCCAGCGACCGGCCGAGATCGGCCGCCACCCGCGCCATCGACTCGCCCGCATAGACGAGTTGCCCGGTCCGCCAGCCGCCGACCGATCCGGCGGCGGCCGATCCGACCCGGATCGTGCCGCCCGCGGCCGGATCGGCGAGCGCCTGGCCGGCGCGCAGCGACACATCGTCGCCACCCGGATTATAGCGGACCTCGCCCTCGGCGACCGCGACGCGGACGCCTTCGCGGTCGTGGACGACATCGAATACCGTCCCGACATCCTCGACCCGGTTGTCGCCGACGATCAGCCGGAACGGCCTCGCTGGATCGTGGCGGACCTCGAACAGTGCCTCGCCGCTGGCCAGTTCGGCGAAGCGCGGGTCCTTGCGGTCGAAGATCATCCGGGTGCCACCGTTGAGCGCGACCCGGGTGGTCGGATCGAGCATGACGATGCGATGTTCGCCGGGGCCGGTCGCGACCTCGTAGCGGGTCGGGGCGAATTGCGGGCCGACGATCAGCGCCGCGGCGACCGATGCCGCCAGCGCCCCGCCGCCGCCGAACAGCCAGCGCCGCCGATGGCGCGCGCCGTCGGCCGGCCTATCGGCCTCGTCGACATCGTTCGCCGCCGTCCGGAAGACGATGTCGGGCAGCAGCGCGTCGACCGCGAGGTCGGTCCGTTCGACCAGATCATAGGCCTCGCCATGGCGCGGATCCTCGCCGAGCCAATCGGCGAACGCGGCCCAGGCGGCATCGTCGCCATCGCGCAGCCGGACATGCCAGCCGATCGCCCGCGCCTGCACGCCGTCCTGCGTCTCATCCTCCATGGCGTCCCCTTTCATGGCTAAGACGCCGATCCCCGCGCACCTCCCCATCAAGTTTCAGCTTCGCCGCGGCGATCGCCTCATAAGCGCGGGTCAGATGCTTCTCGATCGCGCTGACGCTGATGCCGAGATCCTCGGCGATCCGCCGCTGCGGCTCGCCATCGACCCGGAAGCGCTGGAAGATCAGCCGGGTGCGATCGGGCAGCCGGTCGATCACCGCCTGGAGGATCGCCAGTTGCTCGCGCGCGACCAGGCTCGCCTCGACCGAGGGGGTATCGTCGATCGCGCGATCCTCGCCGCTATGGACGTCGACCCAATCCTCCTCGCGCCGCGCCCGCCGGCCCGCGGTGCGCCGATGGTCGAGGAAATGGTTGCTGGTCATCCGGTAGAGATAGGCGCGCGGTTCGGCGATCGGGCCGCTGCGGTCCGACGACAGCTTGATGTAGATTTCCTGGAGCAGATCCTCGGCCTCGTCGGCCGATGCGCCGCGCAGGCCCAGATAGCGCGCCAGCGCCTCCCTCGTCTCCAGAAAGGCCTGAACAAGGCCGTCACGCACCATCTCGTCGCCGATCCTGCTGGCAGTCGCCCTCCTCCTAGCCCGGCGGCGGCGCATCGCCAATCGCTTTGCTGCGATGCAACATCGACGGTGCGATGGCTTGCCGGCGGACTTTCGCGGCGGGGTTCGCACAGGATTGCGAAAAAATGATGGGGAAGCCCGTGGCCATCGGCGTCTCAGTGACGAAGGGAGATCCTGATGATCGCCGAAGCAGTTACCGATCGACCCGCCTGGCTGGCGACGTTCCTCGCCCGGGCCGGACGCTCCATCAAGGCAATGGCGCGGCGCGGGCACGACACCGCCGATCGGCGGCGCACGCTGATCGCCGCCGGCATCGCGCATGAGCTGCGCACCCCGCTGACCATCCTCAAGGGGCGGCTCCACGGGCTCGAGGACGGGGTGATCGTCCCCGGATCGGACGAGGCCGCGCGGCTGCTGCGCCAGGTCGACCATCTCCTCCACATCACCGAGGATCTGGGCGCGCTGGCACAGGCCGATGCCGGGCAGTTGACGCTCGACCGGCGGCGGCTGAACCTCGACGCGCTGCTGCGCGAGACCACCGCCGACCTGCGTTCGCTGGTGGCACCGCGCGGCATTGCCTTCGTCGAACGCTATGCGCCGGTGGCGGTGCTCGGCGATCCGGTGCGGCTGACCCAGATCTTCACCAATATCCTGACCAACGCGATCAAGCATGGCCCGCGGGACCGGACGATCATGATCATGACCGAGTGCATCGACGGCGAGGTGGTGACCCATATCCTCGACGAAGGGCCCGGCTTCGCGCCGCGGGATGCGGCGAAGCTGTTCACGCCGTTCTGGCGCGCGCCGGCCAATCGCAGCGCGGGCCGGCCGGGAAGCGGCCTCGGCCTCACCGTGTCGGCGCGGCTCGCCGAAGCCCATGGCGGGCGGATCACCGCGCGGAACCGCAGCGACCGGTCGGGCGCCTGCTTCTCGGTCTGGCTGCCGATCGCGGGGCCGCGCGCGATCCGGGCGACCGCGGCGTTCCCGTCCCCGCCCGCCCTCGTCGACGCGTCCTGGACCGCGCCGCGCGAGCGCCGCCGATGAGCAGCCGCGTGCTGATCGTCGAGGACGAGCCCGAGATCGGCGACCTGCTCGCCGCTTATGTCGAACGCGGTGGGTTCGAGGTGGCGCGTGCGACCAGCGTGCCCGACGCGATCCGCACCCAGGCACAGTTCCTGCCCGACCTGATGCTGCTCGACATGGGCCTGCCGGGGGGCGACGGGATCGACGTGCTGACCGCGGTCCGGCGGCGCTTTGACACCCCGGTGATCATGGTCACCGCGGTCGACGACGACGTCACCCGGCTGTCGGCGCTGCGGATCGGCGCCGACGACTATGTGGTGAAGCCGTTCAACCCCGCCGAAGTGGTCGAACGGGTGCGCGCGGTGCTGCGCCGGACCCAGGGGAGCGCCACACGGCAGACGCTGAGCGTCGGCCCGCTCCTCATCGATCTCGAGGCGCACATCGCGAGCTGCCGCGCCGATGACGGCGCCGAACAAAGGCTGCCGCTCACCCCGACCGAATATGCGATATTGGCGCATATGGCGCGCCGGCCGCGCCGCGCCTTCGCGCGCGCCGAACTGCTCGAGGCGGTGTCGCCCGACAGCGACGCCTTCGACCGCGTCGTCGACAGCCATTTGTCGAAGCTCCGCCAGAAGCTGGCTGCGGCCGGATGCACCGGCATGATCGAGCCGGTGCGCGGGATCGGCTATCGGCTGTGGCCCGACGGCTGAACCATAATACCAGGTCCCGGTGAGCCCGACTCACCCAGGCCTGGTATCAGCCCGTGCGGCGCTTGAGCAAATCGATCAAGGATGCGTCAGCATCTTCGAGATCGCGTATAAATCTGATCAGGCGTAGAGCCGCCGCGCCAGCGCATGGTGCCGCGCGCGCAACCCCGCGAGATCGACCCCGACCGGCATCCGGTCCCAGACCAGCCAGCGGCCACCGACCATCACCCGGTCGGCGCGGGTGGCGCCGCACAGTATCAGCGCCGCGAGCGGATCGTGCGCGCCCGACATGCTGAGTTCGTCGTCGACCCGGAACAGCGCGAGGTCGGCCGCAGCACCCACCGCCAGCCGGCCGATATCGTCGCGGCCGAGGCAGCGTGCCGAACCCTCGGTCGCCCAGCGCAGCGCGTCGAGATGGGTCATCCGGTCGGCGCCGTAGCGCAGCCGGTTGAGCAGCAGCGCATGGCGCACCGCCTCCATCCCGTTGCCGGCATCGTTCGACGCCGATCCGTCGACCCCGAGCCCGACCGGACTGCCCGCCGCCTCGAGCGCGAGCGTATGGCACTGGCCCGAGGCGAGCAGCATGTTCGAGGTCGGGCAATGGCAGACCGCGACCCCGTGCTGCCCGAGCCGGGCGATCTCGCCCGGATCGAAATGGACGCCATGCGCCAGCCAGGTGCGGTCGCTGAGCCAGCCGACATGTTCGAGATGGTCGAGCGGACGCCGGCCGAACTTGTGCAGGCAGAAGGCGTCCTCATCCTCGGTCTCGGCGAGATGGGTGTGGAGCCGGCAGTCATGGCGCTCGGCGAGCAGCGCGGTGTCGCGCATCAGCTCGGGGGTCACCGAGAAGGGCGAGCAGGGCGCGAGCGCGATCTGGACGAACGAACCATGCGACCGGTCGTGATAGCGTGCGATCAGCCGTTCGCTGTCGGCGAGGATCGCCGCATCGCGCTGGACCACCGAACGCGGCGGCAACCCGCCATCGTCGACCGACAGGCTCATCGATCCGCGGGTGAGCGTCACCCGCATGCCCACCCGGCGCGCGACCGCGACCTGGATGTCGATCGCCTCCTCCATCCCCGCCGGGAACAGATAATGATGGTCGGAGGTGGTGGTGACCCCCGACATCAGCAGTTCGATCAGCGCCGCCTCGGTCGCCAGTTCGAGCGCCTCCGGGGTCATCCGCGCCCAGATCGGGTAGAGCGCCTGCAGCCAGCCGAACAGCGACTTGTTGATCGCCGCGGGATGGGCGCGGGTCATGTTCTGGTAGAAATGGTGATGGGTGTTGATCAGCCCGGGCAGCACGACATGGCCGCCGGCATCGATCGTCTCGTCGACCGGCGCCGCCGGCACCGCGCCCGCGGGCAACAGCTCGGCGATCACGCCGTCCTCGACGACGAGCCCGCCGTCGCAGCCGGCACCGAATATGGCGAGCGGGTCTTTCAGCCAAAGCCGCATCTCAGAAACTCCAGATAGTCGATTCAGGCCCGCGCGAGGCGGGCGGCCAGCCGGTCGCGGACCGCCGGCTCCATGAAGCCCGCCGCCACGCTGGTCCGGTCGAGCGCATCGAGCGCCGCCGCGTCGAAGCCGAGCCGGTCGCGCAGCAACCGCCGTTCGGCCGACAGCGGCGAACCGGTCTGGCGCGGATTGTCGTCGCCGAGCACCAGCGAAACGCCATGGGCGTGGAAATGGCCGGCGGGATGCGCGCCGATGTCGGCGATGCCGCCGGTATACCAGTTCGAGGTCGGGCACGCCTCGACGACGATGCCGCGCGCGGCGATCTCGCGCAGCACCTGCGGGTCGTCGGCGATATGGGTGCCATGGCCGATCCTGGTGACCCCGAGCAGGTCGACCGCGTCGATCGCCGCCTGCGCCGGCCCGGCTTCGGCGGCGTGGCAGGTCAGGCCGAGCCCGGCGGCCCGCGCGATCGCGAAGGCATCGGCATGGACGCCGAGATCGGGATAGAGGATCTCGTCGCCGGCGAGGTCGAAGCCGACCACCCCGCGCCCGGCGAAGCGCGCGGCGGCGCGGGCGACCCCCGCATTGGCCTCGGCATCGTGGAGCCTGAGCGAACAGACCACCGCCCCCGACGCCATGCCGCTCGCCTGCGACCCTTGCGCGATCCCCTCGCAGACCGCGGCGATCACCGCGTCGAGATCCATGCCACCGCCGACATGGCTGAGCGGGCCGAAGCGCAGCTCGAGATAATCCCCGCCGTCGGCGGCGGCATCCTCGACCGCCTCGCGGGCGATGCGGATCAGCGTGTCGGGGCGCGAGAAGAAGGGATAGGTCGCGCTGACCTTCGCCAGATAGACGGTGAGGTTCGACGGACAGGGCAGTTGCAGCGCCTCCTCCCAGCCGCCCGCGGGCTCGGGCAGGCCGAGCGCCGCGCCGAGCTCGCGCGCGGTGTCGGGCCGGACCCGGCCTTCGAGATGGCTGTGGAGGTTGATCAGCATCGCGCTAGCGGACCGCCGCCGCCGGCGCGAAACCGGCCAGCCGCTCGACCAGCAGCGGCCCGAGCGGGCGATCGGTGGCGAGCGCGACCCGGGTGACCACGCCGGGCATGTCGACCGGCCCGAGCCGCTGCCCGCGCAGGTCGCAGATCGTCTGGCCGCGGCCGGGGCCCATCGTGGTGTCGACGACGATCTCGACCGCGGGGGCGCGGGTGGCGACGATGTCGCCGGTCGCGATCGCCGCGGCGAGCGGATCGTGGAGCGCGCAGCTGCGCTCGCCATAGAAGGGCACGTAGAAGTCGAAATAGAGATCGAGCATCGCCCCGATCGCCCGCACCAGCGCGGTCGGCGCGGCGAGCAGCGCTTGGCGGTCGGCCTCGTAGAGCCGGTTCTCGAGGGTGATGTCGAGCGGCACCAGGGTGATGTCCCAGCCCGCCCCGACCAGCGCGGCGGCGGCCTCGGGATCATTGCCGAGATTGGCCTCGGCGACCGCGCTGATATTGCCGGGGACTAGGGCCGCGCCGCCCATCGTCGTCACGTGGGCGATCCGCGCGGCGAGCCCGGGATCGCGCGCCAGTGCGACCGCGATGTTGGTGGTCGGGCCGACGGTGACGATCGCCAGCCGGCCGCCATGTTCGTGGGCGAGCCGGATCAGCAGGTCGGCGGCGTCGCCGGGCTCGGGTTCGCGCGGGGCGGTCGGCAGCACGACATTGCCGACGCCATTGTCGCCATGGATCCAGGGCACCCCGCCGTTGAAACTGCCCTTAAGCGGATCATGCGCGCCGATCGCAACCGGCACGTCGCCGCGCCCGGCGAGGCCGAGCAGGTCGAGGCTGTTGCGCGCGGCCTGGGCGGCGCTGGTATTGCCGCTGACCGTGCCGACCCCGACCAGATCGATCGCGGGCGACGCCAGCAGCCAGGCGAGCGCCATCGAATCGTCGATGCCGGTATCGCAATCGAAATAGACCGGGGTGGGTCCTGGCGTGGTCAATCCTCTTCTCCTTCGAGCGGCCTTATGCACAGGCTGCCCCATAGCGCGAGGATCGTCAGACCGCACGAGATCGAAAGCGCGGTCAAATAGCCCCCCGCGCTGCCGCTCGCGCAGAACGGCGCGACGACGGCGATGCCGAGATTGGCGCCGATGCCGAAGGCGGCGCCGTTGAGCCCGGGCAGCGCCGCGGGCGCCGACTTCGGCGACAGCAGCACCCCGAGTCCGTTGGCGGTGGTCAGCGCGAGGCCGTTATAGGTGAAGCCGAGCCCCGCCACCGCGAGCATCACCACCAGCGGATGGCCGAGCCCGGCCGCGATCATGATCAGCAGTGCGATGCTGGCGACCAGACCCCAGCGCAGCACGGGGATCCAGCCGAGCCGGCCCGCCAGCCAGCCGGCGAACGGTGCGCTGAACAGCCCGATCAGCGCCGCCGGCGACAGGAAGAACAGCGCCGAGGTCGCGCTGTCATAGCCGAAGCCATGCTTGGCATCCTGGCTGAGCAGGACGATGGTGAAGTTGATCACCGCGAAGATCCCCGCCAGCGTCAGCAGGGTCGTCGCCAACAGCGGCCAGACCTGGCGCGAGCGCAGATGGCGGGTGGCGATCAGCGGGGTCGCGCTGCGCCCCTCGATCCGCCAGAAACCGGCAAAGGCGATGGCCGCCCCCGCCAGCCAGCCGAGCGCGCCGCCGCTGACCCAGCCGGTGCCCGCGCCCTTCGACACGAAGAAGCTGGTGCAGACCAGCCCGGCCGACAGCGCCGCCGCCCCCGGCCAGTCCATCCGCCCCTGCCCGCCCTGCGGCCGGTCGCGCGGCACCACGAAGATCACCGTCAGCAGCGCGGCCAGCCCCGCGAACAGGATGAAGACGAACACCGATCGGACGCCATAGGTCTCGGCCAGCAGCCCGCCGAGATAGCCGTCGACCCCGCCCGCACCGCCGCAGATCGCGGTGAGCAGCCCGAGCATCGGCCCGAACGCCTCCTTGCGCAGCGCCTCGCGCAGCAGGATGTAGGCGAGCTGGAAGGTCGCGCTGGTGCAGCCCTGCAGCACCCGGCCGGCGAGCAGCACCGGCAGGTTGGGCGCGACGATGCACAGGGTCGTGCCGATACCGAGCAGGACGAGGACGAAAATCAGGCAGGCCTTGCGGCCGATGAAGTCGCTCCACCGCGCGAGCACCACCCCGGCGATCCCGCCCGACAGGAAGAACAGCGACGACACCCAGGCGATATGGTCGAGGCTCTCGCCGAGCTCGGCCGCCAGCCGCGGCAGCACCGGAGTGATCATCGTCGCGTTGAGCTGATAGGACAGCACCGCGAAGGTGAGGGTCGCGACCAGCGCCGCCGCCTCGAAGCCGCGCAGCGGCTCGCCGTCGGGGACGGGCGATTGCGGAGGCGGAAAAGCGCCGGTCAGGCGTGCAGCGTTGTCCATAGTTCCCCCCATGGCGCCACCGCCGGTGACGGTCTTTTCCGCCTCCTCCCCCCGCCCGGTGCTATCGGCACCCGACTTGTCTCCGGTCTATGGCCGTGGAATGATCCAATCCATGACCAAAAATCGGGCCAGCCAATCGCAAAATGCGAACAGCACTATCGGAGGCCGCCGATGATCATCGGCCGCGCGGCGATCTATTTCGACGAGGTGGCGCGGCAGGGATCGATCCGCCGCGCCTCCGAGGTGCTGCGGATCGCGCCGTCGGCGATCGACCGGCAGATCTTGCAGCTCGAACAATATTTCGGGGTGCCTTTGTTCGAGCGCACCACCCGCGGCCTGCGGATGACCACCGCGGGCGAGATGCTCGCCGACGGCATCCGCCGCTGGCGGCGCGAGCTGCGCGGGGTCGAGGCCCAGATCGACGATCTCCGGGGATTGCGGCGCGGCGAGGTGTCGATCGTGCTGATCGAGGGCGCCGCCGAACTGCTCAAGCGCGGCATCGCCGGCTTCTGCGCCAAATATCCGTCGATCGCCTTCCGGCTGCGCACCGGCAGCGCCGAGACGGTGGTGCGGCTGGTGATCGCGGGCGAGTGCGATATCGGCCTGACCGCCAATTCGCCCGAGAGCCAGGAACTGCGGGTCGAGCGCACCCTGCTCTATCCGCTCGGGCTGGTGATGCTGCCCGATCACCCGCTCGCCGCGCGGTCCGAGATCGGCCTCGTCGACTGCGCCGATCTGCCGCTGATCGTCCCCGACGAATCGATCTCGCTGCGCGGGGTGCTCGACAAGGCCTGGGCGCGCAGCGTCGGCGGGGCGATCCGGCCGTTCATCGCGTCGAGCGGGATCAACATCGTCAAGTCGCTGGTCGCCAGCGGGGTCGGGGTCGGCATCGTCTCGGCGCTCGACGCGATGAGCGAGGTCGGTCGCGGCGAACTCGTCTTCGTGCCGCTCGCCGACACCCCGGCGCCGCTGTCGATCTTCTCGCTGGTCAGCGCGAGCGGGCGGACATTGTCGGTGCCGGCGTCGCTGTTCATCGGCCATCTGTCGACGCTGATGCGGGGCGAGGACGTGCCGGTGATCTGAGCTTGGGGGCCGCCCCCCTTCCCCGGTGCGTCGGCTCGCCGCTATCCGCTATCAGAGCCGCATCGAGCCGGTCTCCATGAACCGCTGGTGCCACGACAGCGCCTCGGCCGGCAGCGACGGCGCGTGCAGGCCATAAGAGCCGGCCAGCGCGCGGGCATGATAGTCGCGCAGCGCCGGGCGATAGTCCGGATGCGCGCAATTCTCGATGATCAGTCCGGCGCGTTTCTTCGGCGACAGGCCGCGCAGGTCGGCCAGCCCCTGCTCGGTGACGATCACCTGCACGTCCTGCATGATATGATCGACATGCGAGGCCTGGGGCACGATCGCCGAGATCTTGCCGCCCTTGGCGGTCGACGGTGTCGTGAAGATCGACAGATAGGCATTGCGCGCGAAATCGCCCGACCCGCCGATCCCGTTCTGGATGCGCGAGCCCATCACGCAGGTCGAATTCACATTGCCGTAGATGTCGGCCTCGATCAGCCCGTTCATCGCGATGCAGCCGAGGCGCCGGATCAGTTCGGGATGGTTGCTGATCTCCTGCGGGCGCAGGATCATCTTGTCGCGATAGCGCGCCATGTCGGCGTTGAGCCGGTGCGCCGCCTCGGGGCTGAGCGAGAAAGCCGTGGCCGACGCCATCCGCAGCCGGCCCGAATCGAGCAGGTCGAGCATCCCGTCCTGGATGACCTCGGTATAGGCCATCATATTTTCGAAGGGACCGTCGACCAGGCCTGCCAGCACGGCATTGGCGATATTGCCGACACCCGATTGCAGCGGCAGCAGCGAGGCCGGCAGGCGGCCCTGTTTCACCTCATGGCCGAGAAATTCGAGCAGATGCCCCGCGATCGCCCCCGCCGCCGCGTCGGGCGGGGTGAACGGCGCATTGCGATCGGGCGCGTCGGTCTCGACCACCGCGACGATCTTCGCGGGATCGCATCGCAGGCTGGTCTCGCCGATCCGGTCGTCGGGCCGCACCAGCGGGATCGGCACGCGGTGCGGCGGCAGCGCGGTGCCGTAATAGATGTCGTGCATGCCATCGAGCGCCGGATTCTGCCAGCGATTGACCTCGAGGATCACCGACGTCGCGCGGTCGAGCCAGGTCTTGTTGTTGCCGACCGACGAGGACGGGATCAGCGAGCCATCGGCCCGGATGCCGGCCACCTCGATCACCGCGACATCGAGCGGCCCGAGAAAGCCTTGCCACGCCATCGGCGCGACCTGGCTCAGATGCATGTCGAGATAGTCCATCTCGCCACGGTTGATGCGCTCGCGCGCGATCGGATCGCTGTTGTACGGCAGCCGCAATTCGATGCCGTCGGCCTTGGCGAGGGCGCCGTCGAGCTCGGGGCCGGTCGACGCGCCGGTCCACACCTTCACCCGCATCGGGCGGCCGGCGTCATGCTCGTTCTGGATATGCTCGGCCAGCGCCAGCGGGACCGCCTTGGGATAGCCCGATCCGGTGAAGCCGCTCATCCCGACGGTCATGCCATGCTCGATGAACCGGGCGGCGTCCTGCGCGCTCATCCGGCGTGCGGCCAGTTCGGGGTTGGCGATACGGTCGGTCATGGGCGCTATCTCCGGCAGCCGCCAGCATGCGGCAGATGGGTAGGATCGGTCGCCCGCATGCGAGCCGCGTACCGATCTGTAAAGCCCTGTCGAACGAAATGCGCCAGCCGCGAGAATCATCGGGGAAGATTGGAGCGGGTGAAGGGAATCGAACCCTCGTCGTAAGCTTGGGAAGCTTCTGCTCTGCCATTGAGCTACACCCGCATCGTCGGAATTCCGACGGCTGCGGACGTTCCTTAGCGGGGCCGCGCGGCGTTCGCAATATCGTCGACGGGCTTTGTTCGATCCGGTGCCGCCAATCGTCGCACGATACGCCTCCGGGCACTCATGATGCCCGCGCCGATCGCCGGGCGATCATCGCGTGGATCTGGGCGACCACCGCGGCGCCCTCGCCGACCGCGGCGGCGACGCGCTTCGTCGAGCCCGCGCGCACGTCGCCGATCGCGAAGATCCCCGGCCGGCTGGTCTCGAGCGCCAGCGTGTCCCTGCCGGTGACGATGAAGCCCTGTTCGTCGGTCTCGACGCAGCCATGGAGCCAGCCGGCATTGGGATCGGCGCCGACGAACAGGAACAGATGGCGCAGGTCGCAGCTTTTCACCGCCCCGTCGGCGAGGCTGCGGAAGCTCGCCGAGGCCAGCCCCGCCAGGCGATCGCCGGTCAGCGCGACGATCTCGGTCCCGACATGGATCTCGACATTGGGCAGCGCGGCGATCCGGTCGATCAGATAGCGCGACATGGTCTCCGCCAGCGGCCGCCGGACGAACAGGTGCAGTTGCTTCACCTGCGGCGCGAGGAAGGCGATCGCCTGCCCCGCCGAATTGCCACCGCCGACCAGCGCCACCGTCTCGCCGGCGCACAGCCGCGCCTCGATCGGCGAGGCCCAGTAGGACACGCCATTGCCCTCGAAGGTCGCCAGGTCGGGAATGTCGGGGCGGCGATAGCGCGCGCCGGAGGCGATCACCACCGCACCGGCGGCGAGGCGCCGGCCGTCGGCCAGCTCGATCGCAAGCTTTTCGGTCGAGCAGTCGAGATGGGCGACCTCAAGCGGCACCCCGATCTCGGCGCCGAATTTGAGCGCCTGGTTGAACGCGCGGGCGGCCAGCGCATGGCCCGATATGCCGGTCGGAAAGCCGAGATAATTCTCGATCCGCGCCGATGCCCCCGCCTGTCCGCCGGCGCTGCGCCCGTCGAGGACGATCACCGACAGCCCCTCGGACGCGGCATAGACCGCGGCGGCGAGCCCCGCCGGCCCGGCCCCGACGATCGCGACATCATAGGCGGCAGCAGGATCGATCGCGGGCGTCAGCCCCAGGCAGGTCGCGAGTTCGAACTCGGACGGATTGCGCAGCAGCCTGCCGTCGGGACAGACCACCAGCGGCAGCTCGTCCGGCGGGATCCCGATACGCTCGACCAGCGCCCGCCCCTCGGCATCGGTCGCCGCGTCGAGGACGAGGTTGGGAAAGGCGCTTTGCCGCAGGAAGCCCTGCAGCCGGACGAAGTCGGGACTGTCGGGCGCGCCGATCAGGATCGTGCCCGCCCCGGCATCCTCGATCAGTTCGGCGCGGCGCAGGATCAGCGCGCGCATCACGATCTCGCCGAGTTCGGCCGATCCGACCATCAGCGCGCGCAGATGCGCAGCGTCGAACGGCAGCGCGACGCAGCCTGCAGCCCGGCGCGCCCACCCGCGATCGACGGACGCCCGGCAAGCTGGTTGACCTCGCCGCTGAACTGTCCGGGGCCATAGATGGTGACCGCGGTCTCGCCGCTCAGGCCGCTGCGCCGGCGGATGTCGACGCTCCCCTCCAACACCAGCCAGGACGGCGCGCCAATCTCGCCGATCGCATAGACGCGCTCTCCGGGCGCGAAGCGGCGTTGGGGGCCACCGGCGAAACGCCGCGCGGTCGCGATCTGGGCGGGCGCCAGCACCGGGAACATCTGGTGCCGGCGGGTATCGAGGATGCTCATGGGCCTGGTTCCCCGTCGGGTGGTGCCGGCGCACCCTGAACCGGATCGCCGACCGACGCATCCGCCAAGCGGCCGAACCGCTGTGCACCACCGCACAAGCCCGTCTCATCTTCTCTGCTTGTCGCCCGGGCGGTCTTGCGAAAGGTTCGGACCGATCGCGCGTGCCGGCCCGGCGCGCCTGGCGTGTCTTTGTTTTCCGCATTTTCCGAGCCCAGGGGAGAGTGGCGTCATGATCCGGATGATTTCAGCAGTTCTGGCGATGCTCGCCGTGACGGCGCCGGCGGTCGGCCAGGCGCAGGCGCAAAAGCCGGTGTCGATCGTGCTCGTCCACGGCGCCTTCGTCGACGGATCGGGCTGGAAGGCGGTCTATGATCGGCTGACCCGCGACGGCTATGAGGTGCTGGTGGTGCAGAATCCGACGGTCACGATCGAGGAGGACGTCGCGGCGACCGCGCGGGTGATCGCGGCGGCGAAGCATCCGGTGATCCTGGTCGGCCATTCCTATGGCGGCGGGGTGATCACCCAGGCCGGGGACGATCCCAAGGTCGCGGGCCTCGTCTACCTCGCGGCGTTCGCGCCCGATATCGGCGAGAGCATCATCGGCCTTGCCGAACAGCCGACGCCCGGCGAGGCCAAGGCGCCGCTGGTCGGCCCCACCGACGGCTATCTGCTCGTCGACCAGGCCAAATTCCCGAACGCCTTCGCCGCCGGGGTCGACCCGTCGACGACGACATTCATGGCGGCGGCGCAGGTCCCCTGGGGGGTGAAGGCGGTGCAGTTCAAATTCACCACCGCGGCGTGGAAGACCAAACCGACATCCTTCCTGGTCACGACGCAGGATCGGATGATCCCGCCGAGCCAGCAGCGCGCGATGGCCAAGCGGACCGGCGGGACGGTGCAGGAGATCGGCAGCAGCCATGCGGTGATGCTCGCGCACCCGCAGGAGGTCACGAGCTTCATCGAAGCGGCCGCGGCCCGGTCGAAATAAGCGGGAGCAGGATCATGGCACAGCATGTGAAGGTCATGGCGATCCTCGCCGCCAGGCCGGGCAAGGCCGAAGAATTGCGGGCTTTGCTCGGCGGGCTGATCGCCCCCAGCCGCGCCGAGCCCGGCAATCTGCGCTACGATCTGTGGGCCGATCAGGGCGACCCCGCCCGCTTCGTCCTCGACGAGCTCTATGTCGACGGCGCGGCCAATACCGCCCACCGCGCAAGCCCGCATTTCCAGCATTATCTGTCGCGGATCGGCGATCTCGCCGACCGCACCGCGGTGGCGCTCGATCCGGTCGAGGTCGCCTGACCCTATCCCGGGCCGCCCGCTAGGGTCAGCAGCAGCGGCCGCCGTTCCGGCCGCCGTAGCGGCTGTCCTGGCGGTGGCGGAAGAAGGCGCGCTCGTCCATCACCGGGTCGCCGGGATGATGCGCGGCCATATGCTCGCGATAGGCGGGATAGGAGGTCTGGCCGACCATCAGCCGGCCAGCCTCGGCGAGCTTCGCCAGCAGCGCGCGCAGCCTGCTCATGCCGCCCCCCGTTCGGCCACCATTTCGGGCAATTCGCGCGCGGTCGGGCGATCCGCGCGCTTCGCCGCGAGGCAGGTCCGCACCCCGAAGCCGAGGATCGACAGCACCACCAGCATGAACACCAGGGTCAGCGCCGCGTCGATCCAGTCGTTGAACAGGATCGCCCGCATGTCGGCGACCGACTTGGCCGGCGCCAGCAGTTCGCCGCGCGCGATCGCCGCCTCGAACTTCGCGGCATGGGCGAGGAAGCCGACCTTGGGATCGGCCGAGACCAGCTTGAGCAGCCCCGCCGACAGGGTACAGATCAGCAGCCAGGCGGTCGGGATCGCGGTCACCCAGGCGTAGCGTTCGCGCTTCATCCGGAACAGCACCACCGTCGCCAGCATCAGCGCGATCGCGGCGAGCATCTGGTTGGAGATGCCGAACAGCGGCCACAGCGTGTTCACCCCGCCGAGCGGATCGGTGACCCCCTGGTAGAGGAAGAAGCCCCAGGACGCGACGCACAGCAGGGTGCCGACCAGCGACGGCACGAACGAGGTCGCGTTGCGGAAGCCCGGCACCGCGAGGCCGATCAGATCCTGCAGCATGAAGCGGCAGGCGCGGGTGCCGGCGTCGACCGCGGTGAGGATGAACAGCGCCTCGAACAGGATCGCGAAATGATACCAGAAGGCCATCATCGCCTGCCCGCCGACGAGCTGGCTGAAGATATGCGCCATCCCCACCGCCAGCGTCGGCGCGCCGCCCGCGCGCGAGATGATGCTGGTCTCGCCGACGTCGCGGGCGATCTGGGACAGGGCCTCGGGGGTGATCGCGAAGCCCATCGCGCTGACCGCCTGCGCGGCGCTCGCCGGATCGGTGCCGACGATCGCCGCCGGGCTGTTCATCGCGAAATAGATGCCCGGATCGATCACCGAGGCGCCGACCAGCGCCATCACCGCGACCATGCTCTCGGCCAGCATCGCGCCATAGCCGATGATCGGCGCATGCGCCTCGCTGGCGATCAGCTTGGGGGTGGTGCCGCTCGCGATCAGCGCGTGAAAGCCCGACACCGCACCGCAGGCGATGGTGATGAACAGGAAGGGAAACAGCGAACCCGACCAGACCGGCCCGCCGCCGCCGGCGAACTGGGTGATCGACGGCATCCGCATCGGCGGCGCGACGACGAGGATGCCGATCGCCAGCGCCAGGATCGCACCGATCTTGAGGAAGGTCGACAGATAGTCGCGCGGCGCCAGCAGCAGCCACACCGGCAGCAGCGACGCGATCGCGCCATAGCCGACCAGGATCCAGCAGAGCTGCACCGGGGTGAAGGTGAACAGCGGCGCGAGCGTCGCCGACACCGCGACGTCGCGGCCATAGACGATCGCCAGCAGCAGCCCGGCGAGCCCGAGCAGCGACACCTCGCCGATCCGCCCCGGCCGCACCCAGCGGCTATAGGCGCCCATCAGCAGTGCGAGCGGGATCGTCGCGGCGACGGTGAACATCCCCCAGGGGCTGTTCGCCAGCGCCTTGACGACGATCAGCGCGAGCACCGCCAGGATGATGACCATGATCAGGAAGGCGCCGAACAGCGCGATCGTGCCGGGGATCGTCCCCATTTCCAGCCGGATCAGTTCGCCGAGCGAGCGGCCCTCGCGCCGCATCGAGATGAACAGGATCATGAAGTCCTGGACCGCACCGGCCAGCACCACCCCGGCGAGGATCCACAACAGGCCCGGCAGATAGCCCATCTGCGCGGCGAGCACCGGGCCGACCAGCGGCCCTGCGCCGGCGATCGCCGCGAAATGATGGCCGAACAGCACCGTGCGATCGGTCGCGACGAAATCGAGCCCGTCGGCGCGGGTGATCGCCGGCGTCGGCCGCGCGGGATCGAGCCGCATCACCTTCGTCGCGATGAAGCGCGCGTAGAAGCGATAGGCGATCAGATAGACGCAGGCCGCGGCGATCACGATCCACACCGCGTTGACCGCCTCGCCGCGCGCCAGCGCGATCATCGCGAAGGCCAGCGCCCCGAGCAGCGACAGCGCGCCCCAGCCGATCGATTTGAGCAAGATCATCTCCCTTTCCGTGCTGCCGCGAACGACCGATAGCCGCTATTCGCGCAATAGCGAAGGCACGCGCGACCGGCCGCTAGGCGGCCTCCTCCCGCGCGTGCCCGGCCCGCCGATAGACCGGCCGCGTGTGGCTGAAGGTCTCGAAGCCGGCCCGACCGTGACAGGCCCCCATGCCCGAACGGCCCGCGCCGGCGACCATCGGCGTGTCGCCCATGACCGCGTTGATCGCCACCCCGCCCGATGCGGTGGCGGCGAGCGCCCGGCGCGCGGCCGCGTCGTCGCGCCCGAAATAGGAGAGCGCCGGCGGACGCGGCCCGGTGCCGATCGCACCGAACACATGCGGCAGCTCGCGATAGCCGACGACCGGCAGCACCGGACCGAAAATCTCCTCCTGGAGCGCCATCATGCCGAGCCGGGCCTCGAGCAGCAGCGTCGGCGCGAACAGCCGCCGTTCGGCGTCCGATCCTTCGAGCAGCGTCGCCACCTCGGCGCCCAGCGCCCGCGCATCCTCGACGATCCGCGCGAGCCGCCGATAATGGCGGTCGGAGACGATCGCGGTGTAGTGCGGCGACCGCACCCCGTCGGGAAGCAACGCGCGGACCGCCCGGCGGCAGGCCGCGGCGAAGGCCGGCTCGCGGCCCTGGGGAACGAACACATGATCGGGGGCGAGGCAGGACTGGCCGGCATTGCGGATCTTCGCCGCCATGATCCGCGCCGCCGCCGCCTCGAAATCGGCATCCGCGGTGACGATCGCAGGCGACTTGCCACCGAGCTCGACCGTCACCGGGGTCAGATGGCTCGCCGCCGCCCTGAGGATGTGGCGCGCGGCCGCCTGCGAGCCGGTGAAGACGATATGGTCGAACGCCGCCGCCGCGAACGAGGCGCCCTCGTCGACGCCGCCCTGCACGACCGCGATCTCGGCCGGGTCGCAGCGGTCGGCGATCAGCCGCGCCAGCAGTTGCGCGGTGCGGGGGATGCGCTCCGACGGCTTGACGATCGCGCGGTTGCCCGCGGCGACGATCGCCGCCAGCGGGCCGAAGAGGGTGATGATCGGAAAGCTCCACGGGGCGATCACCCCGACCACCCCCAGCGGCCCCTGTTCGACGCGCCGCGCGGCATCGGCGGCAGGCGCCGGCGCCATCCATCGTTCGACATTGGCGGCCGCGGCGCGCAGCGCGGACAGCGCGCCGCCGATCTCGTCCCGGGTCTCGTCATGGCTGCGATGGCCGAAATCCTCCGACAGCGCCTGCGCGATGTCGGCCCCGTGCGCGACCAGCAGATCGTCGAGCCGCTTCAGCCGGGCGCGGCGGCACCCCGCTTCGGGAAAGCCGTCGCGGTGGAAGGCGAGACGCTGCGCCTCGATCAGATCGCGCAGGCCTGCCTGGAACGAGGGAGTAAGGATCGACATGGCGGCTCCGCGAATCCGGGACGGGACGCCGGCGGCGGATTCCGGCACCGGCGGAGCATCCCGATAGCCGCCGGGCGCGATCGAGCTTCGCGATGCGTGCGCGACATTGTCGCCGGGTGCGAGAATCGCGCCGCTGGCCGGTTTCACCCAGCGGGTTGAGCGCTATTGATCCTCCCTGCGCGTAGCGTGGGGAGGGGGACCATCCGCAGGATGGTGGAGGGGTCTTCCGCGCTATCGACGTTGCGCAGCCCCCTCCACCGCTTCGCGGTCCCCCTCCCCAAAGCTGCGCTTTAGGGAGGATCTGCAAGGCTCAACCCGATGCCTGAAACCGATAGCGCTCGCGCAGGGAGGGTCCCGCCTGCGACGCGGCCACCGATTTACCAGTTTTAACCGCGCGCCGGCGCGCAACCCGGCTATTGCCGTGCATCGGCGACGATGCGTCGCCCGGCCTGTCGGGGAGCGAAGCATGGAAGCACCTCTTCTCGCCGCGCTGGTGCCGGTGATCCTGCTGCTCGCGCTCGGGGTGGCGACCGTCATCCTGTCGCGCGCGGCACGGCTCGGGCCGATCGTCGGCTATCTCCTGCTCGGCATCGCGCTCGGCGCCTCGGGCCTCGTCGCATCGAACGAGGCCGTGTCGATCCTCGCCGAACTCGGCGTCATCTTCCTGCTGTTCGATGTCGGGCTCCATTTCTCGATCCGGCATCTGCGCGAACAGGCGCTCGACCTGTTCGGCCTGGGATCGGCGCAGTTGCTGCTCGGCACGGTCGGGCTGGGGCTGATGGCGATGGCGTTGGGGCTGGCCCCGTCGGCCGCCTTCTTCGTCGGCGCCACCCTGTCGCTGTCGTCGACCGCGGTGGTCGCGCGGATCATCGCCGACAAGCGCCAGCAAAGCTGTCCGGTCGGGCTCGCCGCGACCGGCATCCTGGTGTTTCAGGATGTCGCGGCGATCTTCCTGCTGATCATCGCCACCGCCATGGCGACCGGGTCGGCGCTGGCCCCGGCGCTGGGCCTCGCGGTGGTGAAGGCGGTCGCGGCGTTCGCGGCCGCGATCTTCTGCGGCCGGCTGCTGGTGCGACCACTGTTCGACCTGGTCGCCCACACCCGCAACGAGGAGGTGTTCACCGCGATGGCGCTGCTCGTGGCGCTGGCCGCGGGCTGGGTGACCGGCACGCTCGGCCTGTCGCTGACGCTGGGCGCCTTCCTGGGCGGGATGATGCTCGCCGACACCCCCTATCGGGCGATCATCCAGTCGGAGATCAAGCCGTTTCGCGGGCTGTTGCTGGGCTTCTTCTTCATCTCGGTGGGCATGTCGCTCGAGATCGCGCTGCTGCGCGAGATGTGGGTCGCTGTGCTGGCGGTGACGCTGCTCCTGCTGCTCGGCAAGATCCTGCTCAACGCGGTCGCCAGCCTGATCTTCCGCTGGTCGGTGCCCGGTTCGGCGCAGCTCGGCTTCCTGCTCGCCCAGGGGTCCGAATTCGCGCTGGTGATCTTCAGCCTGCCGTCGACGCGGGCGATGATCGGCGCGGATCGCAGCGCCATCCTGATCGCCGCGGTGGTGCTCAGCCTCGGCGTGACCCCGCAACTGGCGGACGTCGGGCGGGCGCTCGCCGGCCGGCTGCGGCTGAACGGGCGGGCGCGGCCGTCGACCGAACTCGAGCCGCGCGAACTGACCGGGCCGGTGTTCATCGTCGGGATGGGACCGCGCGGCCGCACCGTCGCCGACGCGCTGACCGAATTCGACATCCGCTATGCCGCGGTCGAGGACGATCCGCACCGGCTGCGGCGCGCGGTCGCCGACGGCTATCATGTCGTGTTCGGCGACCTCGCCGATCCCCGGCTCTGGGGCCCGACCGCGATGGCGGATCGCAAGATCAGCGTGCTGACCACCCCCTCCTTCGAACAGTCTAGCGGCATCTCGCCGGTGGCGCGCAGCTTCTATCCGGACCTCACCCGGATCGCGGTGGTCGACAGCCCGTCGGAGGCGGTGCGCTTCGCCTCGATCGGGCTGGTGCCGGTGGTCGACGCGGCGGCTCCGCCCGGGCTCGACACCGCGATGACCGTGCTGGTCCGGCTGGGGCTCGACAGCGTGGCGATCGACGCGTGGGCACAGCGGCGGCGGGCGCTGGCCTGACCGCCACGCCCCGATCGCACGGTCAGCCCGGCAGCACGCGCCCGAGAAAGTCGCGGATCAGCGGAACGATCTCGTCGGCGCGGTCCTCGAGCGCGAAATGGCCGCTGTCGATCAGATGGAGCTCGGCATCGGGCAGGTCGCGCAGGAACGCCCGGGCGCCCTCGACCGGGAAGATCCGGTCGTTGGCGCCCCAGACGATCAGCGCCGGCGGGCGATGCTCCCGAAAAAACGCGTGGAAGCGCGGATAGAGCGCGACGTTGGTGCGATAGTCGTAGATGATGTCGAGCTGGATATCGACGCTGCCGGGGCGATCGAGGAAGATCTGGTCGTGGAGCCACGCCGCCGGATCGAGCCGCGAGACGTCGGCGACGCCATCGACATATTGGAATTTCGTGCCCTCCAGCGACATGAACGGGCGCATCGCGTCGCGATTGGCCTGGCTGGGATCGGCCCAGAACGTCCGGGTCTGGTCCCAGAAGGACTGCATCCCCTCGGCATAGGCATTGCCGTTCTGGACGATCAGCGCCGTCACCCGATCGGGATGCTTCAGCGCCAGCCGGAAACCGGTCGGCGCGCCATAGTCCATCACATAGAGCGCGTAGCGATCGGCCCCCAGCCGGCCGAGCAGCCCGTCGACGATGTCGGCGAAGCGTTCGAAGCCATAAGCGAAGCTCCCGCGCGGCGGCATCGCCGACAGGCCGAACCCGGGCAGGTCGGGCGCGATCACATGCCAGCGGTCGGCGAGCGCGGGAATGAGATTGCGGTACATGTGCGACGAGCTGGGAAAGCCGTGCAGCAGCACGACGACCGGCGCATCGGCCGGCCCCGCCTCGCGGAAGAAGATCTCGAGGCCGTCGATCTCGATCGTGCGGTGATGGGTGACGGGCAACGCTACCGTGCGATCGGGCACATCTTTCTCCGAACATCGTCCAGGCGCGGCCGGATGACCCGCTGGCAGCGCGCATCATCCGCGCCCGGGCGGCGCCCGGCATCAGGCAATATTGCAACATGCTGTTTCAATGGGAGGCGCCCCCGCGGGGGCGCCTCCCGCCGCACTCATGCCTCGTCGAGGAAACTGCGCACCAGCCGGTTGTAGCGCTCGGGCTGTTCGCACATCGTCATGTGCGAGCAGCCGGCCATCACCGCCAGCCGCGCCGGACCGGCGATGCCGTCGCGGATCGTCTCGTGGCAGTCGAGGGTGATCTCGTCATATTGGCCGGTGGTGATCAGCGTCTTCTGGGTGATCGCCTTCAGATCCTTGCGGCGATCCCAGTCCTTGATGACGCCGATGATGGTGAATTCGGAGGGCCCGTTCATCACCCGATAGGCGATCGACCGGCCGAGCGCGTCGAAGCTGGCCTGCGCATCGGCCGACGGCCTGGTCCGCAGCAGGAAATTGTCGTAGAAACGCTGCACCAGCGCCGCATATTCGGGGGTCGCCATCCCGCCCGCCTGCTCGAGCGCGTGGATCCGGGCGGCATAGCCGTCGGGCATCGCGTCGATCAGCCGCGCCATGCCGGCGACCGCCTGCGGCACGCTGGCGAGCGCCCCCGCGAGGATCAGCTTCTCGACCCCCGCCCCGCGCCCCTGGCACAGATATTCGATCGCCAGGATCGTCCCCCATGAGTGGCCGTGAAGCACCACCCGGTCGAGCCCGAGCGCCTTGCGCACCGCGTCGAGTTCGTCGACCGATCGCTGGATCGTGTAGAGCGTCTCGTCGGCCGGGGCATCGGCCCGGCCGCAGCCGAGCTGGTCGTAGAAGATCACCGGGCGCTCGTCGGCGAGCGCCTTCATCGACAGGAGATAGTTGTGCGCCGCGCCCGGGCCGCCATGCAGGGTGAGCAGCGGGGTCTTGCCGCCCGCGCCGAAGCGTCGCCAGTAGATCCTTCCGCCGGGCACCGAGGCATAGCCTTCGTCGACGGGGATACCCGCCGCGCGCGCCCAGGCGACGCTCACACCCCCCAGGCTGGCTCCGATCAGCGCGGCGCCGCCCGTCAGGGCCACTCGGCGCGTCCAGCCTTCATATGTCGTCATGAACGATACTCCTTGGTCACTGGCAGCGCCCATCCCGGCGCGCCGCGGGCCCTCTATCGGCAGTTCAGACCGAAGACGACGCGCAACCATCAGATTTCACCAGATTTTACCGCCATTCACCGGCGACCGGTCCGAACGGGGATTCATCGACCGTCCGCCTTGAGCGCCGCGAGCAGTTCGCCCGCGCGGCGCACGTCGATGCTGTCGAAGCCGGCATCGAACCGGGCATGGACCGGCGCCAGCCGGATCGCCGCCTCGACCGGCCGCCCGGATTCGACGAGCAGCTCGGCAAGGCTCGTCGCCGACCGCAGCTCGAACGAGGCCGCGCCGATCTTCGCGGCGGCCTCGACCGCCTGCGCCAGGGTCCGCTCCGCCGCCGCGCGATCGCCTTCGCGCCATGCCAGCATGGCGTGCATCCTGAGCGCCTCGGGCCGGCACCAATATTCCGACTGGCGCTCGCAGCGGTCGAGCGCGGCGCCGATGGCATCGCGCGCCGCGTCGAGGCGGCCGAATTTCAGCGCGGCCTCGCCGGTCATGGCGAGGTATATCGGCACGCGGACCATGAAACCGTTGGCGATCAGCTGATCGACCGCGGCGCGCATCGCGTCGACCGATCCGGGATCGCCGTCGGCGGCAGCGATCGCCCCCTGATAGAAGTGGCTCACCGGGGTCCAGATCGCGGTCTCGCGCAGCGCGAGATCCTCGGCGAGCATGTCCGCATGGCGCCGCGCGCCCTCGATATCGCCGACGTGCAGCGCGAGCGGGATGCCGACCTGCGCCAGCGCGTTGGACTGCGACACACGATGCCGCAGTTCGGCCGCGCGATCGAGCGCCAGCCGGACGGTCGCCATCGCTCGGCGATGATCGCCGCGCATCCACAGCGCGAAGGCCAGTGCCACCCGGATTCCGACCAGCCGATCGACCTGGAACCGGGCGATGCCCGATTGCGCGGCGATCGCGACATGCTCGCGGGCAAGCCTTGCCAGCCCCTGGCGCGCCGGCTCGATCTCGCCGAGATAGAATCCGGTCATCAGCGCCAGCCGGTCGCCGTCGGGGATCGCCGAGCTTTCATGCTCGCGCTCGGCCAGCGCCCTGAACCGGTCGAGGGTCGCGAGTGCCTGGCGGTGCCGCCCCGAAAAGCTTTGCAGCACCGCATGCCCCCACAGGCCGCGGAGCTGATAGTCGACGCTCCCGACATCCTGCGCCAGCCGATAGCCGTCATCCCAGGCGGCATCGGCCTCGGGACCGAGCCGGTCGGAGAAGTTGAGGCCCGAGGCATAGGATATCATCAGCTTCATGCGCAGGACCGGGTCGCGCAGCGCGATATCGTCCATCGTCCGCAACGCCCGCGCGGCGCGCAGCCGGCTCTCGCCGACGGTCGAGAGCTCGTCCCACAAGGGGATCGCCGCGACCGTCAGCCGGACCGCCAGATCGCGGTCGCCGCCCTCGCCGAACGCCCAGTCGATCGCCTTGCGCAGATCGTTCGCGCGCGGCCCATAAGCGGCAGTCCAGTCCTCCCGCGCCCGCCATGGCCATTCGGCCTCGGCGCGTTCGAAGACGTCGAGCAGATAATGCGCATGGCGGGCGAGCGCCTGCGCGGTCTCGCCGCCCGACCGCAGCGCCTCGGCGGCGAAACAGCGGGTGCTTTCGAGCAGGCGATAGCGGGCGCTCCCCGGCCCCCAGGTCGCGCTCAGCAGCGATTTCGCGACCAGGCTTTCGGTCCACGCGGCGACCTCCTCGGCGGGGCCGCCCGCGCGATCGGCAATGCCGAATATATCCTCGATCGAAAAGCTGCCGGCGAACACCGACAGCAGCCGCAACAGCCGGGCTTCGGCGCGCGAGAGCAGCCGGTAGCTCCAGTCGAGCGTCGCCAGCAAGGTCTGGTGCCGGGCGATGCCGCCGCCCGATCCCTGGTTGAGCGGTTCGAGCCCCTGTTCGAGCAGAGCGAGCAGCGCCGACGGGGTAGAATCGGACAGCCGGGGCACCGCCAGTTCGATGGCCAGCGCGATGCCGTCGAGCCGCCGGCAGATCGCCGCGACCACCGGCGCATCGGCGTCGTCGAGCGCATAGCCATGCGCCTCGCGCGCCCGGCGCACGAACAGTTCGACCGCCGGAAACGCCATCGCTTCCGCCGCGTCGACCGGCCGGCCGGGATCGGGACAGGCGAGCGGCGCCAGCCGATAGACGGTCTCGGCCCTGGTCCGCATCGGTTCGCGGCTGGTGGCGAGGATATGGACGCGCGGCACCGTCGCGTGCAGCTGATCGGCGAGCGTCGCGACGGCACTCAGCACATGCTCGCAATTGTCGAACAGCAGCAGCATGTCGCTGGCGCGCAGCGCGGCGACCAGCGCCGCCGGCATGTCGATCATGTCGGGATCGACCCCGACCGCGAGCGCGACCGCGGTGGCGACATGCGGCGCGGCGTCGACCGTCGCCAGGTCGACGAAGCGGACCCCGTCGCCGAACCGTTCCGCGAGCGCATGCGCCGCGCCGATCGCGACCGTGGTCTTGCCCACGCCCGCGGGCCCGACGACCGTGACGAAGCCGGTGTCGATCAGCCTGGCCGCGATCTCGGCGATCGCATCGCCACGCCCGACGATCGCCGGCCCCTGCGGCAGCTCGCCCGACTGTGCCGCGATCGGAACCGGGGCGGGACCGGCCGGTTCGTCGACGATGTCGACCGCCGCGACGAAGCGATAGCCGCGGCCCGGCACCGTGGCGATGAAGGCGATGTCGGGGGCGGCCTGCGCCAGCGCTCGGCGCAGCGCCGATATGTTTACCTTCAGATTGCTTTCGTGAAGATGGGTGTTGGGCCAGGCGAAGCTCTTCAGTTCCTCCTTGCGGATCAGCTCGCCCGAACGCGAGACCAGCAGGTGCAGCAGATCGAGCGCCCGCGACCCGAGCGGGATCGCCCTGTCGCCATGGCGCAGCAACTGGCGTTCCGGGACGAACCGGAAGCCGCCGAACCTGTATTCCCTGTGCCGCCGTTCGATCATGATGTCATGCGCGCCTGTCGAAGCCCGCCTGGGCGGCCCGGCCCGTCATCGCCATGATGATCGGCGTCGCGCGACCGCCATCGCGCGATCGACGAAACCGATGGCTTCGGCGCGGGCCATGACCGGTGCTGCGGGCAGTCTTTCGGGCGAAGCCTGACTATCGGTGCAGATCTTCGCCGTGTCGACCATCGTTCGGCGGCGGTTCGCATGCAAGCGGAGAACAAGCAACCCGCCCGTGCGCCTGTGCACAGGTGATCAGGTTGATTTCACTTCCTTTTACTCGACATTGGCGGGTCGCATACCGACCTGAGGCGAGCATGTTATCGCGTCGGAGTCTGCGTCCTTTGTCCATATCGAAACTGAGCCGAATCCTCCTCACATCGACGCCATTGATCCTGGCGATCCTGATCATCGCCATGCCGGTTCTCGCCCGGGAAGCGCCGTCCCCCGCCACTGCCCCCGTCGACGTCGAACCGCTGCTGCGGACCGGCGTGACGACGTCGGGCGATCCGATCAGGGCGCCGCAAGGCCCCTTGCAGCTCGTGGCCTCGACATATCGCATCGCCCCCGGCGCGGCGCTGCCGGTGCACCGGCACCCCTTTCCGCGTTACGGCTATGTCCTGTCGGGTCGGCTGATCGTCACCAATGTCGAGACCCAGCGTTCGACGCCGTTCGGCGCCGGTGCGATGATCGTCGAGGATGTCGGGCGATGGCACGAGGCGCGCAACCCGGGGACGCAGCCGGTCGAACTGCTGGTGATCGACCTCGTCGAACCGGCGGCCGGCAACCTGACCCTGCGCGACGACGGACAGCAGCAGCAGCCACCGCGCCCGGACCGGAGCCGGCCCCGGCCATGACATCGACCACCGAGCTGATGCTGCAGGCCCGGTCGATCTTTCCCAATCTCCAGATCACCGCCGATGGCGAGCGCACCGACCGGTCGCTGGCGTTCCGACGGATCGGCCAATATGCGCTCACCCTGCTGCGCGCGCCCGCCAGCAGCGTCGATGCGATCGGGCGGATGTCGAACGAAGCCGGGATGGGCGAGCATCTCAAGCTGATCTGGCAGCTCGACGGGACGATGCGCTACGAGGATCAGGATCGCGCGCTCGATCTGCGCGGCGGCGACATGCTGGTCACCGCGATGGGCGCCGACTACCGGCTCGAAATGGGCGAGAGCCATGAGGCGCTCGTGCTGACGTTCGATCCCGGCAACCATCCGCACTGGACCGACCTCGCCGCGCGGAGCCTGGGCATGGTCGTGCCCGAGATCGCCGCGACCGCGACCGCAGCGGCGGGCGCGCGGAGGCTGCTGTCCGGTGCCGCCAAGGATGCCTCGGCCGAGCAGGCGGTCGAGGCGATGATCGATCTCGCGCTGAAGGGCGCCAGCCCGGACGGCCCCGCGCCGGCGGCGATCCCGCCCCTGATCGCCCGGGCCCGGCTGCAGGTCGCGCGCAACATCGCCGACCCGGCTTATGATCCCGACCGGTTGGCGCGGGATCTGGGCATGTCGCGGCGCTCGCTCTACGCCCGCCTCGCCGACCATGGCATCACCCCGGGGCGGCTGATCCGCGGGGTCCGCCTCGACGGCGCGCGGCGCGATCTCGCCGCATGCGACGGCCGGTCGATCCTGTCGATCGCGCTGGCGAACGGCTTTGCCGACGGCGCCTGCCTCAGCCGGCTGTTCAGGGCGGCATTCGGCGAGACCCCGACCTGCCTGCGCGGCCGATCGGCGGGGTGAACCGCTGTCGGGCGGCGATATGCACGCCCGCACAAGCACCTGCACGCGCCGACAGGCGACCGACGGCGGTCGCGGCTAGTCGCTGCCGGCCGCATGACCGTCTCGCGGCCTTGTTTCACGCGTTGAGGAATCGTCCATGTCGTTTCATTTTCCCCGTCGTCCTCTCGTCCGCGCCGCGACCCTGGTCGCCGCGATCGGCATGACCGGCCTGACCGCGGTCGGCGCCTTCGCCCAGACCATCGACGCGCGCTACGCGGCCCCGTCCGACCGTTCGCCCGGTGCCGCCGCACGCGAGCGTTGCCGCCATCTGTCGAACCAGGCGCCGTTCGTGCCGGGCCCGGGCAATGGCCGGCTGACCGCACCGGCGCGGCCCAGCCCGCAACAGGCCTGCGTTCGCGACAGCCTGCGCGCGGCGCGTTCGCAGGACGTGCTGGCCGGCGCCCATGGTGCCGCCGGCGGATTCACGGGTACCAACTGACGCAATGCGGTGCGGCGGGCGATCCGATCGTCCGCCGCGCCTTGTCTCGTCAGCCGCCGGTGACGGCGGCATCCTCGACCGCGGCGACCGCCGCCTGCGCGACCGCGATGTCCTGTTCGACCGAACCCGCGCTGGCCCCGACCGCGCCGGCGATCCTGCCGCCGACCCGCACCGGCAGCCCGCCACCGAAGATCACCACCTTGCCGTCGTTGCTCTGCTCGATCCCGAACAGCTCGCCGCCCGGCTGGGCGAGGCGGGCGAGGTCCGATGTCGACTTGTCGAACAGCCGCGCGGTTTCGGCCTTGCCGATCGCCAGATCGATGCTGCCGATCAGCGCGCCGTCCTGCCGCACGAAGGCGATGAGGTCGCCGCCGGCATCGACCACGGCGATATTATAGGGAAGGCCGATCGCGACCGCGGCCGCCTCCGCGGCCTCCAGCATCCGCTTGGCATCGTCCAGGGTCAGGCTTGCATAGAGCTGTGGCATCTCGATCCTCGCTTTGCGGCCAGGATCGCGCTTTTGCCGAGCGGGGCAATCGGAGATCGCGAACGGGACTTGTGCGGAATCGCAACAGGACCGCGTCCGCCCGGCGACAGCGCGGTTTAACCTAAATTAACGGGTCGCGCCGGGGCTTCTCCGATAGGCTTTTCGTCTCGACGCGGCCCGCCGGGCCGCATCGACAGCGAGCGATCGGAGCGATCTATGGAATGGAGCGACATCCGCGTTTTCCTCCAGGTGGTGCGCGAAGGCACCATGATCGGGGCCACCGGCGTGCTGCGCATGGATCATTCGACGATCAGCCGGCGGATCTCGCGGCTCGAACGCGAGGCCGGGGTGCAGCTTTTCGAACGGGCGGGCCGGCGGCTGGCGCTGACCGCCGAAGGCGAAAAGCTGGTGACCTCGGCGGAGAAGCTCGAATCGATCATTCTGCGCGAGGTGCTGAGCCTGTCGGACGAGCGCGACCGGATCGTCGGCCCCGTGCGGATCGGCACCACCGAGGAATTCGGCGCCCATTATCTCGCCCCCCGGCTCGCGGCGCTCACCATGGCGCATCCGGGGCTCGAGATCGAACTGGTCGCGCTCCCCCGCGCCTTCTCGCTCGCGACCCGCGAGGTCGACCTGGTGATCAGCCTCGACCGCCCGGTTACCGGCGACGTGCGCTTCAAGAAACTGACCGCGCTCGAATTCGGCGTCTATGGCACCGCCGCCTATTTCGACGAGCGGCCCCGGCCCGCCAGCGTCGAGGAGCTCTCGCTGGAGACCTGGTGCGGCTATATCAAGGAGCTGCTGTTCACCTCCGAGCTCGACATGCTGCCCGGCGGTTCCGACGATATCAGCGTCAAATATCGCACGACCAGCATGACCGTGCAGCTCGGCGCCGCGCTTGGCGGCTATGCGCTGGCGGCGCTGCCCTGCTTCGTCGCCGACGGCCATCCGGCGCTCGAGCGGGTGATGCCCGACGACGCCGCGTTCGAACGGACCTACTGGCTGGCGGTGCACGAGGACCTCGCGCAATATCCGCGGGTCAGGACGCTGATGAACGCGATCGAGACGCAGGTCGCCCAGGACCGGGCCCTGTTCCGGCCGAGCGCGGCCGCGGCGGCGCAGGCGGATGACCTCGTCTCGCGGCTTCGCACCGACCGCGAGCCGCTCGGGGTCTGCTAGAGCATTCTCTAGTCGGGTGGAATCACCTGACGACTCGGAGAATGCGGAAAACAAAGGAAAATCTGGAGCGCTGACCGCTTCGATGTAATCGCTCAGCGCTCTAGGCCATAGTGCTTCGCTTACCCCTTCGTCGCCCCGCACTTGTTGCGGGGTCCATGGCTATCGCCGCACAGCTCACCGCCGAGAATCGAACGCAGCCTTCCTGCGCAGCTTCCTCCACGGGCCATGGCGCCCGATGCACCAGCCATGGCCCCCGCAACAAGTGCGGCGCGACGGGCCCGGTCCGCGCTTACCGACCGATCACGGCCGCACCTTGCGATCGAGGAAATCGCGGATCAGCGGCGCCATGACGTCGAGCCTGTCTTCGAGCGCGAAATGGCCGGAGTCGAGGATATGGATCTCCGCCTTGGGCAGGTCGCGCAGATAGGGATGGGCGCCGGCTTCGGGGAAGATCTTGTCGTTCTTGCCCCAGACGATCAGCATCGGCGGCTGGCGATCGCGGAAGAAGGCCTGGAATTGCGGATAGAGCGGCACGTTGCTGCCATAGTCGCCCAGCATGTCGAGCTGGATATCGCGGTTGCCCGGACGATCGAGCAGCGCCTGGTCATGGACCCAGTTGTCGGGGCTGATGCGCGCGACGTCGCCCATGCCGTCGGTATATTGGAACTTGGTGATGTCCAGCGTGACCAGGCCGTTCAGCGCGTCGCGATTCTTCTGCGAGCGGTCGGCCCAATAGACCTTGATCGGATCCCAGAACGGCGACTGCAGGCCCTCGTCATAGGCGTTGCCGTTCTGGACGATCAGGCCGCTCACGCGTTCGGGATGCTTGAGCGCGAGCCGGTAACCGATCGGCGCACCATAATCCATGACGTACATCGCGTAGCGCTTGGCGCCGAGCTGGGTCACAAGCTTGTCGACGATGTCGGCCTGATGCGCGAAGGTATAGGCGAACTGGCTGTGGTCGGGGGTGTCGCTCTGGCCATAGCCCGGATAGTCGGGCGCGATCACCCGATATTTGTCGGCCAGCAGCGGGATCAGGTTGCGGAACATGTGCGACGAGGTCGGGAAGCCGTGGAGCAACAGCACGACCGGGCCATCGGCGGGACCCGCCTCGCGGTAGAAGAGCTTCACCCCGTCGATGGTGGCGGTCCGGTAATGGATGACCGGCACCGACATCGCCGCCTTCGCCGGGGCGGCGGGCTTGGCGGCGGCCTGGGCGGTTGCGGGGGCGATCGCCGCCGCGCCGGCCAGCGCCAGCGCGAGAAAATGGGCCTTCATATCATGTCTCCATCGCATGGGGCAGACGGCGCGGAGACGAAGCGCCGCACCCATCGCATGCCGATGGGCAAGGCTTTCGCGACAACGCCGTCCCGTTTCGGAAAATCAGCCCGAACAGCCTTACAGCAGGGCCGCCGCCGCCCCCGGTCAAACGAGATAAGCCCGCATAAAATCTGGTAAATCGCGTGCCGGTCGGGCCGCGATTTTCGACTCTTCACAACGCTTAATGCCGCGGGCGACGTGCCCGATGCTAGGTCGAAAGGCCGTAGCCGACGGCCCCGGGGAGAATGGCCATGCAACCCTTTAGCAGTGCGACCGACCGGGCCGCGGCATCGCCGACGCCGATCTTCGCGTCGCATCTGCTGCTCGCCGAATTCCTCCATCGCTCGGCGAATGATTTCGCGGTCGCGTGCGCCGAGGTCCATGTCGCCCGCCGCCAGCCCACGCTCGACGAAGCGCGCGACCGGCTCGCGATCGTCGCCGACCGGCTCCACGCGCTGGCGTCGATCCAGCGCCTGCTCCACCCGCCGAAGGGCGGCGTCATCGACCTCGGCAATCAGCTGTGCGAACTCTGCCACCAGCACGCCCAGGCCCGTTTTGCCGAACAGGGCGCGTTCGTGCGGCTGCGCGCCGGCGACCTGCGGGTCGATGCGCAGCGCGGATGGGCGTTGCTGATGCTGGTTTCCGAACTGCTGACCAACGCCGCCCGCCATGCGTTCGACCGGCCCGGCGGGCTGGTCCGGGTCGAGGCGATCGAGCGCGACGGCGAGATCGTCTGCCTGGTCGGCGACGACGGCGTCGGCATCGATCCCGGCGCGGCCCGGCCACGGGCGGGCAGCGCGATCATCGCGGATCTCGCACGCGACGCCGGCATCCTGCTGGTCACCCACCCGCGCCGGATCGGAACGATGGTCGAACTGCGCCTGCCGATCGGACGCATGGCCTGAACCGCGCCCACCCCCGATTTAACCTTACTTAACCGCCCGCCTCCGCCCGGCTGCGCTAAAGCTAGGCCGATCGAGGGAGGCAATGATGATCCGCTGCCTGCATATGACGTCCGGCCGGCCCCGGCCCGTTCACCCGGCTTACCCCGCGCGGCTGCGGCCCGGCGCGCCGGGAGACTGAGCGATGCTGCCCGAGCCCCTCGAGGAATGCTATGCCTTCGCAAGCTTCCGCCTCTATCCGCAGCAGCGAACCCTGCTGCACGATTCCGAACTGGTCGCGATCGGCGGGCGGGCGTTCGACGTGCTGCTCCTGCTGGTGTCGCGCGCCGGGACCGTCGTCAGCCTCAAGGAACTGATGGACTTCGTCTGGCCGGCGGTGACGGTCGAGGAAGCCAATCTGCGGGTGCAGATGGGCATGTTGCGCAAGATATTGTCGCGCTGCGACGGCGCGCGCCGGGCGATCGAGACGATCGCGCTGCGCGGATATTGCTTCATCCTGCCGGTCCGCCGGCAGCTCGACGACATCGCCGCCGACGGGCAGCGCCTCCCCGCCGGCGCCCGCCTGCCCCGGCTGCTCTATCCGGTCTTCGGACGCGACGAGGCGATCGACCTGGTCGCGCGGACCCTCGACGAACGCCGGCTGGTCACGATCACCGGGCCCGGCGGCATCGGCAAGACCATGGTCGCGGTCGCGACCGCGCATCGCCGCGCCGAGTCCTTTCGCGGCGCGATCGGCTTCGTCGACCTGTCGCAGGCCGGCGATGGCGCCGAGGCCGCGACGGTCATCGCCCTGGCGCTGGGGATCGAGCCGCGCGACGGCGCGCTCGCCGGCCTGTGCGACCGGCTGCACGACCGCGAGATGCTGCTGATCCTCGATACCTGCGAACATATCGTCGGCCCGGTCGCGGCGCTCGCCGAGGCGCTGCTCGCGCATTGCCCTCGCCTCAGGCTGCTCGCGACCAGCCGGGAGGCGCTGCGGGCGAGCGGCGAATGGACGCACCGGCTCGCCTCGCTCGCCTCCCCCGAAGCCGGCGAACCGCTCGCCGAAGCCGATATCGGCCGCTTTCCGGCGATCGCGCTGTTCGTCGACCGGGTGCGGTCCTCGACCCATTTCGCGCTGCACCCCCGCGACCTGCCGACGATCGCCGAAATCTGCCGCCGGCTCGACGGGATACCGCTCGCGCTCGAATTCGCGGCGGCGCGGGTCGCCGACCTCGGCCTGCACGAGATCGCCGCCCATCTCGGCGACTGTTTCACCATCCTCACCCGCGGGCGCCGCACCGCGCTGCCCCGCCACCGGACGCTCTCGGCGGCGCTCGACTGGAGCTATGGGCTGCTGTCCGACGCCGAGCAGCAGGCGCTGCACCAGCTCGCGACATTGCCGGGCGCCTTCACCGCCGAGGATGCGATCGCGCTGTGCGAACGGGTCGGCTGTGCGCGCCCGCCCGAGGCGCTGTCGAGCCTTTACGAAAAATCGCTGCTGTCGGTCGACCTGCGCAGCGAGGCGCCGGTCTATCGCCTGTTCGACACCACCCGGGCCTATCTGGCCGGCGCCGGCGCGAACTGACCGTCGCCACGGACCCGACCCACCGGTCCCGCCAATATCCTGAACTGAAGCAGATAAGCGACGGTCGGGCACCGATGCGCTCTTTTGGCCGCGCCCGTCTTGATGCTAATCGACGCGCCGTCGGCGCTTCGACCGGGGCGGCGTCGCGCCGCCCGCATCCAGGCGGGCGTTGCAAAGGGTCGGCTTGCCTGGGACGGGGTATTTTTTGGGGAGGCGATCGACCATCCTGGCCGCGGCCGGCGTCGCATTGGCGCTGGCGGCGCCGGCGCGCGCGGACGAATCCGACGGAAAATTGTCGATCGTCCTGAACGCGGGCCGGCTGGCCGACGCGCTGCAGGCGCTATCGGTCAAAAGCCGCGTCGGCCTGCTGTTCTCGCCGGCGGTGGTCGGCGACCGCCGCAGCCCGCGCGTCTCCGGGACCGGATCGATCGAGCGGATATTGCGCGCGCTGCTCGCCGGATCGGAGCTGTCGTTCCGCCGCACCGAGGCAGGCACGATCATCATCTTTCCGTCGCCCGCGGTCGCACCCGCCGACATATCGTCGCGGGCCGAGGAGATCATCGTCACCGCGTCGCCGCGCGCGGGCACGCTCAAGCGCGACGGCGATACGGTGGTCGACACGGTGACCGAACTCGAGGTGCGGCGGCTGCCCAATCTCGACCTGTCCGACGTGCTGGCGCGCCTGCCCGGGGTCCGCCGCAACGAGACCCAGAGCGGCGAGAGTCGCTACGTCCAGATCCGCGGGCTCAACAATGCGGCGGCCTCGCAATCGATCGACGGGGTGCTGCTGACCAATTACATCAACAGCTCGCGCGCCGCCTCGACCGAGTTGCTGCCGTCGAGCTTCGTCAAGAACATCGTCATCACCACCACCGTCACCCCCGACCTCGACGAGAATTCGAACGCGGGGCATGTCGCGCTGACGACGATCAGCGGCCTCGACGGCGATGGCCGCCATCTGCTCGAACTGCGCGCGCTGGGTGGCGCCAACAGCCATTCGGACGGGGTCGTCGGCACCCGGCAACCGGTCCGCGCATCGGCCACCTGGCGCGGCACGCTCGACGCGGAGGGCCGGGTCGGCCTCGCGGCGAGCGCCGGCATCGACCGGCTCGGATCGCGCCAGAATGCGGTCTCGGTCACAGGCTTCACCGATGTCGGCGGCGCGCTGGCGCCGAACGGCACGCTGACCCGGGGCGAGACCTACACCAACACCCAGCGCATCTCGGCGGTCGCCCGCCTCGATCTGCGGCCGAGCGACCGGCTCGCGCTGTTCGCCGAATATTTCTATCTGTCGCACCATTTCACGACCGACCAGCGGACGTCGAGCGTGACCGTCGACGCGGCGGATGCGCGCATCCTGTCGGGCGAGACCGGGCAATTCGACCGCGCCGGCGCGACGATCGGCTTCAACCATGCGGAAAGCCCGCTGGTCCGCGATCATATCGTCCAGGCCGGTATCGACCATGATCTCGGCGGCGATGGAACGATCTCGGCACGGTTCGGCGCCACCTTCAACCGGGTGAAGGCGAGAAGCATTGCGACGAGCGGATTTTCAGCGCCGATGGCGGCGCTCGCCATCCCGGTCGGCTATCGCTTCGCGAGCGACCGGCTGGAGCTTTCGCCGGGCGTCGCGGCGCTGCTGGTGGACCCGGCGAACTACCGGCTCGGCGGCAGGATCGTGGTCAGCGACATCGCAAGCCACGACCGCAATCTTTTCGGGCGGATCGACGTCGCCCGCAATGCCGGCCCGGGCGATCGGGGTTTCGGGATCAAGGCCGGCGCCCAGATCAAGACGCTCGACCGCAACAACCGCCAGCGCGGTTATGCCCGCATCCTGCCGGCCGGCCAGTCGATCGGCCTGGCCGAGGTGACGGGCGCGTCGACGGTCGCGATGTTCGACCCGATCGACTGGAACCGGGATCACTTCCTGACGCTGGTCGAACAACGCGGCATCCCCTCGCCCGACGCCAACCGGCTTTACGAAGCCGACCCCGCCGACGGCTATGGCCAGGATTTCAGCGGCACCGAACGGATCGCCGATCTGTACGGCATCGCCTCCTATGCGATCGGCCGCGCCCGGCTGTCGGCGGGCCTGCGCGCCGCGCACACCCACCGCACGCTCGACCAGTTCGAACCCGACGCGATCGGCCGCTGGGGCGAACGCCATTACGACCAGTCCTACTGGCACCTGCTGCCCAGCCTCCATGGATCGTTCGACCTGAGCGCGCAGGTGAAGCTGCGCGGCGCCTTCACCCGGACCCTCGAACGGCCCGCGATCGCCAGCGCCTCGCGCCGGCTGATCACCAGCTACGACACGCCGGTCACCCGGTCGATCAGCTATAGCGATCCCTATCTGCGACCGATCCGGTCGACCAATTTCGACGCGTCGGTCGAATATTATCATGGGTCGCACGACGCCTATCTCTCGGTCGGCGGCTTCTCCCGCTATCTGCGCGATATCCCCGCGGTCAGCAGCAGACAGTCGATCGCCGCGGACGGGGTGCGCGAGATCGTCACCTATACCAGCAACGTCACCGCGGTGAACGGCAGCAAGGTCTATGGCCGATCGCAGGGGATCGAGATGGTCTGGTCGGATCCGCAGATCCGCCTCTTGCCGCGGCGGTTCGGCAATCTCGGCGCGATGCTGTCCTATGATTATATCGTCTACCGGACGACCGCGATCGATGGCGGCGGTGGCGTAGCGGCAAGCGACACCCGGCTGGTCGATGCCGGCCCGCGCCATTATTTCAACGCCTCGCTCTTCTACAATCGCGGCCCGCTCGCCGCGAACCTGTTCGTGCAGGAGATATCGTCGGTTCCGGTGATGAGCTACGATCCAGCCAACGACCGCCGGACCAAATATGATCCGCTGATCGAGGTCCAGCTGAGCTATGCGATCGCGACCAATGCCCGCCTGGTGGTCGAGGCGCGCAATCTGCTCGATCAGGACATCGTCGATCGCTACGGCGTCACCGGCTATGCGGCCGCCCAGCAGACCCGCAACAATGGCCGGACGCTCTGGATCGGCGCGCAGTTCACGCTGTTCTAGAGCATTTTCAAGTCAGGTGGAATCACCTGACGGCTCGGAAAATGCGGCAAACAAAGACAATTTGGAGCATGTCCTGATCAACCTGATCAGGACATGCTTTAGACCCGGCGCCGTCCGGTATAGATTTCCCGCAGACATGCGTCATCGGCCACGGCGAACGGGGCCAGTGGCGGCTCCGGCAAGAAGGGGCGGTGTTTGGGAGGTCGATCGAAACGCCTTCTCGCGCTCGGCGCGGCGGTGGTGCTGGCGATGCCCGCGCAGGCGAGCCGGCGCGACGCGACGCTGTCGATCACCCTCCAGGCCGGCCGGCTGGACGAGGCGCTGCGGACCCTGTCGATCGCGAGCGGCACCGGCCTGCTCTTCCCGCCCGACCTCGTCGGCGACCGCCGCAGCCCGCGCGTCTCGGGCACCGGCCGCCTCGAGACGATCCTCGACAGGCTCCTCGCGGGGTCGGGGCTCGCCTATCGGCGCACCGGCGCCGGGACGATCATCCTCTATCCCGCGCCGCCGATCGCGACGCCGCCGGCGATCCCCGAGATCCTGGTGATCGGCCGCAAGACCCAGAATGAGGATATCCGCCGCACCGAGAACGACGTCCAGCGCTACCAGATCCTCGATCCGGCGACGATCGCGGCGTCGCAGGCGGACAATCTCGACCAGATACTGCGCAGCCGCGCACCGGCCGACGCGACCAGGCGGTCGGCGGCGCAGAATCCGATCGGGACGCTCGCCGGCAGCCGTTCGGAGATCGACCTTTACGGGCTGGGCGCGAACCAGACGCTGGTGCTGATCGACGGCGCCCGCATGCCCGGCATCGCGTCGCTCATTCCCTTTTCGACCTACCAGCCCGATCTCAACGCGGTGCCGTTGCGGGCGATCGAGCGGATCGAGCTGCTCGCCGCGACCGCGAGCGGTATCTACGGCCCCGGCGCGACCGGCGGGGTGGTCAACATCATCCTCAAGCGCGACTATCGCGGCGCCGATGTCGCGCTGAGCTACGGCCTGACCGATCGCGGCGACGCCCCCGCCCGGCGCATCGACGGGCGGATCGGCTTCACCCCCGATGGCGGCCGCACCGACGTGATGATCGCCTTCGCGCACGCGGCGACCGCCGGGCTCCGGCTGGGCGATCGCAGCTATGCGGTGCGGGCCAGGCAGATCGCGATCGACCGGGATCCGATCGGCTTTCTCCAGCAGCTGCCGGCGGTCGACGGGCTGCTCGTCCGCAGCCTGTCGGGGGGAGACCTGTCGCTGAAGCCGGCGCTGGGCGGCACCGCGCTGGGATCGATCGTCAGCTTTCTTCCGACCGGATATGCCGGGATCGCCAGCGACGGCGGCGCCGCGCTGATCGCCAATGCCGGGCAAATCCCGGCGACCCTGTCGCGCGACGCGCGGGGGACACGGCAGAGCCTGACGAGCGACACCCGGATCGACTCGGTCCTGCTGAACCTGCGCCACCATCTCGGCGACGATATCGAGGGGTTCGTCGACCTCATCGGCCTGCGCAACCAGGGCCGGGCGCTGACCGCGGCCAATGTCGGCTATGCGCTGCTGTTCGGCACGACCGCCAGCAACCCCTTCGCCCAGAATGTGCTGGTGACCTTCCCGCTGCCCGGCTTCGAGACCCGGCTGCGCAACGAGGTCCGCACGATCCGGCTTTCGGCCGGCGCGATCGCCCGCCTGTCGCCGCGCTGGCAGGCCGAAGGCCGGTTCAGCGCGGGCTGGGTGCGCAACCGCATCGCCATCGACGGCGCTTCGCTCAACGACGGCTTCATCCTCGCGGCGGCGCTGGGCCAGCCGGGCGCCGGCGGCGAGCCGGTCGCCGATCCGTTCGGGTCATGGTCGCGCTTCGTCGCGGCGCTCCAGGCCTACAGGACGCCGCTGGCCGGGCATTTCACCGGCCGCCTTCGGTTCAGCGACGCCAGCCTGCGGCTGGCGGGCCCGATCGTCGACCGGGAGGCAGGCAGCGTCTCGCTGTCGCTGCTCGCCGAACGCCGCCGTGAAACGACGCTGGCGTCGCCCTCCAGCCAGACCGTGTCCGGCGCGACCCAGCTCGGCAGCTCGGCCGGGTTCGCACAGGCGGTGTCGTCGCTTTATGGCGAGCTGCGGGTGCCGATCGCGCCCCGCGACGCGGCGGCGTCGCCGGTGCGCGGTCTCGAGCTGCAGCTCGCCGTCCGCCATGACCGCTTCGGGACGCGGTTGCCCCGGATCGCGCAAGGGGCGGCGACCGCGGACGACTACAGGCTGTTCCATCGCGGCACCGCCTATACGCTGGGCCTGCGCGCCTTCCCGGTCGACCGGCTGATGCTGCGCGCGAGCATCGCCACCGGTTCGCTGCTGCTGCCGACCCCGACCCAGATCGCCAGCGGCGCCGCGCTGCTGCCCGTGCCCGCCGCCGATCCGAAACGCGGCGGCCGGCCGACCGGCAGCGAAGGTCCCTACACCGTCCTGCTCGGCGGCTCGCCGCGGCTGAAACCCGCCCATGCGCGAACGCTCGCCTTCGGCGCGGTGCTCAATCCCGACGGGCCGGGCCGCCTGCGGGTCACGCTCGATTATAGCCATATCGTCATGCGCGACGAGATCGTCGCCTCGCCGACATATCGCTATCTCCTCGCCAATGAAGACCGTTATCCCGACCGCATCGAGCGCATGCCGCTCACTCCGGCCGACATCGCCCAGGGCTTCACCGGCGGGATCGTGACACGGATCGACGCGACCGCGTTCAACGCCGGCAGCACCGTCGCCGACATAGTCGAGCTGCGCGCCGCATATCCGATCCCCGACGGCGCCGGAGGCACCGTGACGCTGCACGCCGACGCGATCTGGCAGCCACGGCTGAAACGGATACGCGTCCTCGACGGCCCCGCCGTCAACCTGGTCGGCTATGCCGACGGCCCGCTGCGATGGCGCGGCAATATCGGCGCCCAATGGACGCATCGCCGCCTCACCATCGCGGTCGACGGGCAATATCATGGCGGATATCGCGCCATCGATGCGCCGAGTGCGGCGCTGGACGGGGTCGACCTGCCCGGCACCGATATCCCGCCGACATTCTATGTCGACCTCTCGATCGCCTACAGGTTCGACGCGCCCGCGGCGACGCCGTTGCGCGATCCCGAGCTGCGCTTGGGCATCTCCAACCTGTTCGATCGGGCGCCGCCGATCCTCGCCAGTTCGGATTTCAGCGCCGGCTACAGCTATGACGGCGATCCGCGCGGGCGGCGCTTCACGCTGACGCTGTCGGCGCATTTCTGATTTCACCTCATTTTACCCGGGGATCGGATGTAGATTTTTCCGGCGCGTGCGTTTGCCTCGATGATGACAGGACGGCGGCCGCGGCGGACCCAGCTTATGCTGGAAATCATATCCATTATGGATAACGGTTTCGCATGGCCGGGGGAGATCCAGATTCGGAACCGTTCGATGCGATCGGTCACCAGTTTCGCGACCGGCGCGCCGCGCTGGTCGCCTGGTTCCGCCGCCGGGTCGGCGACCCCGCCGAGGCCGAGGACCTGGCCCAGGAAAGCTTCCTGCGGATCACCCAGCGCGGCGACCAGGACGATGTCGCCTGCCCCGACGCCTATCTCTACCGCACCGCGCGCAGCGTGCTCGCCGATCGCCGCCGGCGGCGCGGGGTGCGGCAGGCCGATGCACATGTGCCGCTGCAGCCCGACCATGAGGAGGCTGAGTCCGCCGACGCGCTGCGCGTGCTGCTGGCGCAGGAGAGGCTGCGGCACGTGTCCGCGATCCTCATGACGATGCCCGAGCGCACCCGGTCGATCTTCATCCTCTGCCGGCTGGAGGGGATGCGCTATGCCGAGATCGCGGCGCGCTTCGGCATCTCGGTCAGCGCGGTCCAGAAACATATGCTGCGCGCGATCGAAACGCTGATGATCGCCGGGGAGGACGAGGCATGAGCGCCGATCGTCCGACCATCGCCACGCTCGAAGCGCTCGGCCCGGCACGTGCCGCGGCCTTCTTCCTCGAACGGCTCGAACATGACGCCGACGACCAGGATGACGCGCTGTTCCGCCAATGGCTGGGCGCGAGCGAGGCCAACGCCCTCGCCTGGGACCATGCGCTCGATCTGTGGGATGCTTTCGACGAGGCCGATGACGACACGCTCGACGCGATGCGCCGCGAGGCGCTCGTCTTCCGGCCGCGGCGCTTATCGTCGCCCTGGCTGCGCTATGCGGCGGCGGCGTCGATCGCGCTGGCCGCGTCGACCGTGCTGGTCCTCAATCTCGACCGCGCCGGCGACCGGCATCCGGCGCCGACGATCGCGGCCATCGATCGGCCCGATCCCCATGCCTTCGGCGCCCCCGATTACAAGACCGGGGTCGGCCAGCGCACGACGGTGACGCTCGACGACGGAAGCCGGCTGACGCTCGACACCGACAGCGCGGTCGACGTCGCCTATTCGGACGGGCTGCGAATGGTGCGGATGGCGCGCGGGCAGGCCTATTTCGACGTGACCCACGATCCCGCCCGGCCGTTCCGGGTGGCCGCCGGCGGCCGCATCGTCTCGGTGCTGGGGACCCGCTTCAACATCCGGCTGTCGCGGGCCGAGACCCGGGTGCTGCTGGTCCAGGGGTCGATCGGCGTCAGCCGCGGCGACGACCCCGCCCATCCCGACGCGCCGATCGAGCGGCTGTCGCCGGGGCAGCAGCTGGTGGTCCGCACCGGCCGGCCCGACGCGATCGGCCGCATCGATGTCGAACCCGGGCTCGCCTGGAAGCGCGGCTTCGTCCAGTTCGACGGCGAGACGCTGGCCGCGGCGGTCGACGAGCTGAATCGCTATACCGACCGGCCGCTGGTGATCGAGGATCCGCAGGTCGCCGAACTGCGGGTCAGCGGCGCCTTTCCGACCGGCGACATGGACCGCTTCGTCGAGACGCTGACCGCGCTCTATCCGGTGCGCGTCGCCGCGCTCGACGACGGCCGCCGCGCGATCGTGCGGCAGCGCTGATCGGGCAAGGCGCGGCAAAGACAATTTTTTCCACCCGGCGGATGTAGATTTTCGTGCCGCGCGCGTCTCCCCGAACAAGACCATCCGGGAAGAGGCGCATGGACGATCATCGCGATATGAAAGCCATCCGGCGCCGCCTGCCGGTCCTCGCCGCCGGCCGGCGGCGCGGCCGGTCCGGCGGGCTCGCCCCCGCACGGCCGGCGGATGCCGAGACTCCGCCGACGACGATCCGGCTGGGTTCGCTCGCGATCCTGCCCGATGCCCGAACCCTGCTCGTCGACGGCATCGACGCCGAACTGGGCGGCCGGGCGTTCGACCTGCTGATGGCGCTGCTCGACGCCGAGGGCGGGATCGTCGCCAGGGACGATCTCATCCGCCGGGTCTGGCCGACCGTCACCGTCGCCGACGGCAACCTCAAGGTCCAGCTCAGCCTGTTACGCCGTGCGCTCGGTCCCGAACGCTGGCGGATCAAGACGGTCTCGGGCCGGGGCTATATGCTGGTCGCGCACGACCGCGACGCGGCGGGCACCGCGGTGCCGGCCGGGGCGCCGGCCACCGGCCGGCCGCTGATCATCGTCGTCGACGCCGACCCCCGCACCCAGGCGCTGGTGATGCGGGCGGTGTCGGAGCTCGCGCGCTATTGCGCGGGCGCGGCCCGCCTCGCGCTCATGCCCGGATGATGGGCATGCACGACCTGTCCGAATCATTCTGCGAGGCGGACCCCTGCCATCGGGGAGATCCGATGCCGCCCGCACCGGCCTCCACCCGGCCGATCCGGGTGCTCGTCGTCGACGATCATCCGATGATCCGCGACGGCGTCACCGCGCTGCTGCAGCGCCGGCCCGACATGGAGGCGATCGGCGAGGCGTCCGACGGCGCCGAGGCGGTCAAGCGCTTCCGCGAACTCGCGCCCGACGTCACCCTGATGGACATGCAGATGCCCGAGATGGACGGCATCGCGGCGATCGCGGCGATCCGGCGGCTGGCCCCCGACGCCAGGATCCTGGTGCTCACCACCTATCCCGGCGACGTCCGCGCGATCCGGGCGATGCGCGCCGGTGCGTCGGGCTATCTTCTGAAGAACTGCATCCGCAAGGAACTGGTCGAGGCAATCCGCACCGTCCATGCCGGCCGCCGCGCGATCAGCCCGGATATCGCCCATGAGCTGGTGATGCATGCGCTCGACGATCCGCTGACCGAACGCGAGATCGCGGTGCTCCGCCTGGTCGCCGACGGCCATTCCAACAAGCATGTCGCCTGGCAGCTCAGCCTTTCCACCGACACGGTGAAGGCGCATCTGAAGAATATCTTCGCGAAACTCGATGTCGGCGACCGCACCCATGCGGTCACCGTGGCGGTGCGGCGCGGCTATATCGACGACTGATACGCGATCTCGAAGATGCTGACGCATCCTCGATCGATAGGCTCAAGCGCCGCACGGGCTGATACCCACCCCCGATGAGTCAAGCTCACCGGGATTGGGTATGATAGCGGACCGGGGCGACAAAGCGATAACCGCGGCCGGCCACCGTCGCGATGAACCGCGGCGCGGCGGGTCGTTCCCCCAGGATCCGGCGCAGACCGGCCATGTTGACCTTGAGGTTGGAGTCGTCGACGAAGACGCGCGGCCAGACCCGCGACAGCAATTCCTGCTTGCTCAGCAACTCGCCCGGCCGCTCGACCAGCGCGGTCAGCAGGTCGAGCGCGCGCCCGCCGATCCGCAGCGGGGTTTCGCCCTTCAGCAGCCGCTGCCGCTCGGGCTGGAGCAGGAACGGCCCGAACTGGAACGACCGCGGGGCGGGTTCGGCCTCGGCGGCCGCTTCCGGGAGCGCTTCCGGAAACGCCGGTTCGAGATCCGGCGCGGACAAGGCGTGAATCAGCATCCTGGAACCTCTTCGGTGGGCTGGACCGTCAATCGCAAGCGCGGCTGGAGATCGCGGTACGTCATGATGAAATCCTCGTCGTCAGACCGTCGAGGAGTCATCGCCCACTTCGGATGGCGGCGCATCGCTCATCTGCGCCGGGGCACCTACCCGGATGGGTAGCCGCGGATGCCCGGCGGTGCGGGCCAGGCCGCGTATGCGCGGTCAGCCGGCGACGGGGTCCGGCGCGGCGTGCTCGCCCGGCTCGGCGATATAGCCCATGCCTCGTATCGTTCGTATCGTCAGCGCGCCCTCGAGCTTGCGACGCAGGCGCCCGACATAGAGTTCGATCGCGTTCTCGCCCGCATCATCGTCGAAATTGAACAGTTGCGACGCGATCTGTTCCTTGGTGATCACCTTGCCGAGGCTGCCGATGAAGATCTCCAGCAGGCGATATTCGCGATTGGGCAGATGGACCCGGACATCGTTGAGATGCGCGCTCTTGGCACCGCGATCGAAGACCAGCGGCCCAAGCACGGTGCTGCCCGACTTGATCGCCTGCGAGCGTCGCAGAAGCGCGCGGCAACGCGCATCGAATTCCCGGAAGTCGAACGGTTTGGGCAGATAATCGTCGGCGCCGACGTCGAGCGCGGTCACCCGATCGTCGATGTCGGATCTTGCCGTCAGCATCAGCACCGAAGCACGATCGTTGCGCACGCGCATCGCGCGCAGCACGGCGAAGCCATCCATCTTCGGCAGGCCGATGTCGAGGATGATCAGATCATAAGGCTGGTAGCGCAGGATGTCGTCGGCTTCCTCGCCGTCCCGCGCCCAGTCGACGGCATAGCCTTCGCCACCCAGCCGCCGCATCACGGCATCGCCCAGATCCTCGTCATCCTCGACAAGCAATATGCGCATCTTTGCCTCGCGGATCGTCGTGGACGGAAATGGCGATTATATCGGCCGCGACGAGACCCACAAGGAAGGGGTACGCGCCGGGTTGCCCCGGCGCGCCGACATCATTGTGCCGAACCGTCGAGCTTCGCGAGCTGTTCCTTTGCGAGCGCGGCGGTCAGCGGAAGATATTTGCCGTCCTTCATGACCGCTTCCTGGCCCTCGCGGCTGACGATGAACCGCAGGAATTCGGTCACCGCCGGGTTGGGCGTACCTTCCTTGCCGGTGTCGGTGAAGGCGTAGATCTCGTCGGTCAGCGGGTAGCTGCGATCCTGCAGCGTTTCGAGCGTGTAGGGTACGAACGGGCCCGCATTGGTCCGAGCCAGCGGCAGGATCTTCTGTCCGCTCATCGCCTGGCCGCCCATCAAGGTGGTGGTCGGGCCGGCGACGATGCCGATGCCATATTTGTCGGCAGCGAGATCCTGGTTCATGTTTCGGGCGAGCTTGCCGTCCGCGGTCACATAATTCGCGTAGATGCGCAGCTTCTCGTTCCACTTGTCGCTGCCCTTCAGGATCCAGTCGGAAAGCTCGGCGGACTGATGATAGCGCTGGTTCAGGCCGTAGACGTTGATCGGCTTGTTGGCCCATTCGCCCTTGAGGCCAAGCTGACCCCAGGTGCGAATATTCTTCTCGGGCCCACGCGACCATTCGGGATGCCAGTCGGTGCCTTTCCAGCCGCCGGCACGCTCGGCCCCGAAGATTCCGTCGAGCTGCTCGATCGAAATCTGGGTAAGCGGATTGTCCTTGCTGACGATGACGCCGAAGCCGGGATTCCAGCCGGGCACGTCGTAGGACCCGGTGGCGATGACGATCTCGAGCGGATCGTGGTTCTTGTAGCGCTGGAACATCTGGAGCTCGCTGAACGTCACCGAGCGGCCCATGCCGATGTCGCTGACACCCAGCGTCAGCGAGGGGACGGCCGCCGACGTGGTCTTCATATTCCACTCGAACTTGATTCCCGGGTGGTAGCGCTTGAACGCTTCTTCCCAATATTTTCCGACCATGCCGTCGACGATATAGTTGCTGCCCCAGATCCGGACCGTGCCGCTCAGCTTCTGCCTGGGCGAATAGGCGGGCAGCCCCGAGAGATCGAAGACCTTGGTGTAGGCGACGCGCTGGCCGCGCGTCGTCATCATGTCGCCGCGCGCCTTCTGCATCGCCATGCCGCCGGTCGATTCGCCGGGACGCGTGCCTTCGCCCTGGGGCGCCTGCGCCGTCTGTGCGGAAGCGAGCGACCCGATCGAGAGTGTCGCCATCATCAGAGCAGCCATGGAAGTCTTCATGCCGCGATACCTTTCTAGAATAGTCTGCCAGTCCGCCCGAGCAGGGGGCTGGGTGACGGATTGGAACATGTGAAGCGGTGCCAGGCGCGTCAGCCGCGCGAGCCGGTCGTGCCGTGGATGATGGTGAATAGGCCTGCCGCCCATCGTCGCACAGCACCGTCCGGCGCGCGATCGAGCAACGGATATTCCTCTCGCATAGATATCCTCCCATATGCGCGAGCCGGAGACTCGCGTGCTCTTCTGATGAGCAGGATGATCATGACAGACGAAGCTATCATCCAACTGACATTGCGGCGCAGCATCGTTCAGTCCGGTCTGGCGAACTGCCCATTGCCGACAAGCGCCTGCCAATTCGCCAGGATGCGGCGTCGCTTATGCGGATCGAGATAGACGAGCAACTGCGGCCCGAGCGGGATCGGGCGAAAGACGCCGATACGTTCCGGGGCCGCCGCGGGCGGTCGCGCCGCCCCCAGGATGGGATCGAAGCCCGCCTGTCGCGCCATGACCGACTGCCCCTGGGGCGAGAGCAGAAAATCCAGAAAGGCATGCGCTTCGGCGGGGTGGGCCGCGTTGCGCGGGATGACCGCCGTCCGCACCACCGCCAGGGTGAAATCGCGGGGATAGACGACCATCAACGGCGCGCCCTGATTGATGAGGCGCCGCGCCGTGCTGCCGAGGAGATTATAGCCGAGCATCAGTCGTCCGCTCTGCAGCGCGGCCAGAAGCTGCCCACCGCCCGCCTGCAGGCGCACGTCGGCGGTACCGAAAGATTTCATCAGTGCGCCGAAGTCGCTGGCCTGCCGCGACTCTTCGGCGGTGAGCAGATATCCGACGCCCTCGCGGCGGATGTCGTAGGTGCCGACCCGGCCGCGCCAGAAAGCCGGATCCGCCTCGATCGCGCTCAACAGTTCCGCGCGCGACTGCGGTACGGCGTGGCCTGCCATGAGGCGCCGGTTGAACACCATCGCCGCGGGTTCGAAGGCGATGCCGAACGCGGCGTCGCGCCAGCGCGCCCATGGCGGCAGGGCGCTGGCATGAGGCGAGTGGTGTGCCGCCGCATAGCCGTCGTTCACCAGCTTGACCTGCAGATCCATCGCCGTGCTCAGGATGAGATCGCCATCGGGTCGCCCCCTCGCGAAGCTGGCGAGCGTCCGCCGGAAGATTTCGGCGCCGTTCCGGCTGACGTAATTTATGCGTAGGCCGGGAGATCGGGTGCGATAGGCGGCGAGCACGGGCCGCAGCACCTCTTCGCTGCTCGTGCCGTAGATGGTGAGCGCGCCCTCGCGCACCGATGGATGCGGCGGCGCGTAGAGCCTGCCGACCAGCGCGACAGTGGCAGCGAGAGCGGCGATGGCCAGGAGGGCGATCAGGCGTCGTATGGCGGCGTGTCCGGCAAAGCGATGTGCACGAGGAGACCGCCGCCCTCGCGATCCAGCAACGTGATCGTGCCGCCATGCCGCTCGACCGCACGCGCGGCGATCGCAAGGCCAAGGCCGGCACCGCGCGGCGCATCGCTGCCGCGCACGAACCGCTCGAATACGGCGCCGCGGCGCGCCTCGGCGATGCCGGGGCCATGGTCGGCGATGTCGATCGCGTAGAGGCCGGCCCGTTCCTGCACGAGCGCGACATCGATCCGGCCGCCGCCGTGCAACACCGCGTTGTCGGCGATGTTGCGGATCGCTTCGGTGATCATCAGGGGATCGCCGCGCATCGGCGCATCGTCGGGCATGTCCGCGAACCGGCAATCGACCGCGTCCTTGAACGCGGTCGCGTCATGAAATGCCTCCCGGATGACCCCGGCGAGATCGAACGGGACGGTATAGCGCATGTCGAGCCGATGGCTCATCGTCGCGTCGCTGAGCATCTGATTGACGAGGCGCGTCAGCTTGTCGGCGTTGCGCTCGACCGCGTCGAGCGAGCGGCGCAGATCCTCGGGATCGCTTCGATCGGCGACCTGGGCCTGCGCGCGCAAAGCCGCCAACGGGGTGCGCAGCTGGTGCGCGGCGTCTCCGACGAACGCCTTCAGCGTCGCGATATTCGCGCTCAGCCGCGACATGAATCCGTCGAGCGCCACTACGAGCGGCTCGGCTTCGGCCGGCACCGGGGCGACGATCGGGTCGAGGTCGGTGGGACCCCGCGCCGCGAGTTCGTCGCCGATGCGCTTGAGCGGCCGCAGCGCCTGCCCCAGGCCGAACCAGGCGAGGCAGATCGCCAGCACCGTCACCAGCGCGACCGGCCCCAGCGACCGCAGGACGAGTTCGCGCACGAGGGCGCTGTGGGCGCTTCGGGTCTGTCCGGTCTCCACCCACATCGTCTGGGCGGCATGCCCCGACGCACCGCCGCCGATCGTCCGGCCGATGATGACGAAGCGGACCGGCTCGCCGCGATAATCGGCGGTGAAGAAACGCGCATCGGAGCGATAGGGATTGCGCGCATGCGGCGACGCGGCGGGCGGGTGCGGCAGATCGGGATAGCCCGTCAGCGTCGTGCCGTCGTCGGCGTAGATGCGATAGAAGATGCGATCGTCGGCAGCGGCATCCAGCAGATCGAACGCCGAATAGGGCAGATCGATGTCGACGCCGTCGCGCGTTTCGAACAAGGCATCGGCCATCAGCCTGGTCGCACTCGCGAGCAGGCGATCATAGGATCGATCGGCGGCATTCCGTCCGAAGGCGAAGGCGGCCAGGTACAGCCCGATCATCCCCATCACGACCAGCACGGTAAGCCCCGCGCCAAGCCGGAGCCGAAGCGATGCGGCCCGGCGGGCCGGGGGGCGGTGCCCGCTCGGGCCGGGCCGATCGAGGCGGAAGATCGAGATCAAGCGGCCATTCTCAAGCCTAATAGGCAAGCCCGCGCAAGCATCCTTTTCGGCGCGGCCCTACCGGACCGCGGCGGTTGCCGGACCGGCAGGCACCGGCCCCTGGGTGCCGGCATCGAGCGTCACGTCACCGCCGAGGCTGCGATAGAGGGCGACGAGATTATTTGCCGCGACGAGATGCGCCGCGGCCAGCATGCGCTGCGCCGCATAGAGCGAGCGCTGCGCGTCGAGCGTCGTCAGGAAGGAATCGATACCGCCGCGATAGCGCATCTCGGCGAGCCCCAATGTGCCGTTCGCGGCGCGCTCCTGCGCCTGCAGCGCTTTGACGCGATCCGCGATCGTGGCGCGGCGGGCAAGCGCGTCGGCGACCTCGCGAAAGGCCGTCTGGATCGATTTTTCATAACCGGCAAGCGCGGCGTCCCGGCGCCCCTTGCTCGCTTCGAGGTCGGCGCGGGCCGCCCCCGCGCTAAAGACCGGATAGACCGCCGAGCCTGTCCCGGAGAAGGCGAAGGCGCCGCCGGTGAACAAAGTCCCCAACGCATTGCTGGCAAAACCGAGTGCGCCGGTCAGGCTGATCCTCGGGAACAAGGCGGCGCGCGCGGCGCCGATCTCGGCATTGGCGGCGCGCAGATCATATTCGGCGGCGACGACATCCGGCCGCCGCAGCAATATCGTCGAATCGAGCCCGGCGGGAAGCGCCGCCACGCTGGCCCCGGCGTCGTCGATCGACGCCGAAAGCAAGGCCGGATCGATCTCGCTGCCGACCAGCAGGCGCAGGGCGTTGACGTCCTGCGCGATGGCGGTGCGCTGGTCGGCGACGTCGGCGACGGCCAGGGCGCGGACCTGCTCCGCCTGAAGCAAGTCGCTGCGGGGCGCCACATCGCCCTGCAGCCGGCGTTCGGCGAGCCCGACGATATTGCCGGACGTCTCGACGGTCTGCTCGGCGATCCGCAACAGGCTGACGTCGGCGGCATAGGCCAGCCAGGCATCGGCGATATCGCCGATCAGGGCGAGGCGGACCGCCTGCGCCGTTGCCTGGGTCGCGAACAGCCGGTTGCGCTGCGCGCTCGTCAGCGAAGCGAGGCGGCCGAACAGATCGGCTTCGAACGCGGTCGTCCCGATATCGGCGGCAAAGGCATTGGTCACGCTGTTGCTGGTGCCGCTGCGCTGGCCGCGATCGGCATGGCTGGCGTCCAAGCCGGCGTCGATCTGGGGGAACTGACCGGCGCGCTGCACGCGATACTGGGCGCGGGCGACGACGATGTTGGCGGCGGCGACACGCAGGTCGCGATTGTTGACCAGCGCCTGTTTGATGAGAGCGCGCAACCGCGGATCGCGAAAGATGTCGCGATAGCCGATGCTCGGCAGAGTCGGCTGGTCTGCCGCCGCGGGGCCGCCCGGCCATGTCGGCGGCACCGGCGCCGCCGGCCGGATATAGGCCGGCGCCATCGAACAGCCGGCCAGCGCCGATGCCAGCGAGATCATCAGCGCGCGCTTCATTCGCCTGCTCCCGTCGCTTCGGCGCGCGGGACGGAGGGCGTCTCAGGGTCCTTGTGCCGCGCGGCCTTGCGAACGAGCACGAAGAAAAGCGGGATATAGACGACCGCGAGGACGGTCGCGGTGACCATGCCGCCGAGCACGGCCGTGCCGATCGCAATCCGACTGTTCGCGCCCGCACCGGTCGAGATCGCCAGCGGAATGACGCCGAACACGAAGGCGAGGCTCGTCATCAGGATCGGCCGCAGACGGATGCGTGCCGCCTCGAGCGCGGCGTCGAGCGCGGAGGCGCCACGCCGCTCGGCCTGTTCGGCGAACTCGATCATGAGGATCGCGTTCTTGGCCGCGAGCCCCATCGTCGTCAGCAGCCCGATCTGGAGATAGACGTCGTTGGTCAGCCCGCGGAAAGTCACCGCCAGCACCGCGCCGATCAGGCCGAGCGGCACCACCAGCAGCACCGCAAGCGGAATCGACCAACTCTCATAGAGCGCCGCGAGGCACAGAAAGACCACGATCAGCGACAGGCCATAGAGGATCGGGGCCTGCCCCGACGACAGCCGCTCCTGATAGGACAGGCCCGACCAGGAGACCGTGGTGCCCGGAAATTGCGCGGCGAGTTCCTCCATCCGCGTCATCGCCTGGCCGGAACTGTAGCCGGGTGCGGCGGATCCGGAGAACTGAAAGGATGCGACCCCGTTGAAGCGGGACAGGCTGGGCGGCGCGACGGACCAGCCGGTCGTCGCGAAGGACGAGAAAGGCGTCATCTGCCCGCCCGTCGAGCGGACATACCATTGATCGATATCGCCCGGCTTGGCGCGATAGGGCGCATCGCCCTGCACATAGACCCGCTTGACCCGGCCGCGATCGATGAAGTCGTTGACGTAGCGTCCGCCCCAGGCCGCGGCGAGCGTGGCATTCGCATCGTCCTGGTTCAGGCCGAGAACCGCCAGCTTTTGATTGTCCAGATTGACCCGCAACGTGGCGACATCGGGGAGTTCGGTCAGCCGCACCGACGTCAGCATCGGATCGGAACTCGCCTGTTCGAGCAGCGCGTCGCGCGCCGCGACGAATTCGTCGCGGCTGAGGCCGCCGGCATTCTGGAGCTGCATCGTGAACCCGCTCGTCTGGCCCAGACCGCGGATCGCGGCCGGCACCAGCGCGAAGACCTTCGCATCGCGGACATTCTTGAACGCCCCCGTCGCGCGCTTGACGATGCCGGCGACGCTGTTCTTGGCGCCGTCGCGCTGGTCCCATGGCGCAAGGTTCATGAACCCCTGTCCGGTATTCTGGCCCGAGGCACTGCCTCCGCCCGTCGTCAGGAACAGCTTCTCGACATTCTTCGCCTCATATTTCTCGAAATAGCGCTCGATCTGGTCGGCGACCACGAGCGAGCGGACCTGGGTCGCGCCGGGCGGCAGCTGGAACTGGACGCGTGCGACGCCCTGATCCTCCTCCGGAAGGAAACCGGTCGGCAATCGCAGGAACAGCAGCACGAGCAGCGCGGCGGCGACGCCGTAACCGATCAGGAATATCCATTTGCGGTCCATCGTCCGCCGCACGATGCCGATATAGCCCGTGGTCATGCGCTCGAAACCATTGTTGAAGCGGTCGCGCGAAGCCGTCAGCAGGCGACGGGCGGCGGGGAAGCGGCCGGGCGCGTCGTCGTCCCGATGCGGACGATGCAGCAAGGTGCTCGTCAGCGCGGGGCTCAGGATCAGCGCGACGAGAACCGACAACACCATCGCGGCGATGATGGTCAGCGAGAACTGGCGATAGATCACGCCGGTCGATCCGCCGAAGAACGCCATCGGCAGGAACACCGCCGACAGCACCAGCGCGATCGCGACCAGCGCGACCTGGATCTCGCCCATCGACCGGATCGTCGCTTCGCGCGGCGACATGCCGGGATTCTCTTCCATGATCCGTTCGACATTCTCGACGACCACGATGGCATCGTCAACGAGCAGCCCGATCGCGAGCACGAGCCCGAACAGCGTCATCGTGTTGATCGAGAAACCGGCGACATAGAGCGTCGCGAACGTTCCCAGCAGCACGACCGGCACCGCAATCGCGGGTATCAGCGTCGCGCGCCAGCTCTGCAGGAATATGAACATCACGATCACGACCAGCACGATCGCCTCGAGCAGCGTCTTGACGACTTCGTGAACCGAGAGGGTGATGAACTTCGTCGCGTCGTTGGCGAACGCATATGTATAGCCGGGCGGGAAGGTGCGCGAGAGCCGCTCGATCTGCGTCTTGACGAGCTTCGCCGTGGCGAGCGCATCGGCGCCAGGCGCCAGCGAGATCGCCATGCCCGCGCCGGGATGCCGGTTGAGATGGCTGATCGCCTGATAATTCTCCGAACCCAGCTCGACCCGGGCGACATCGGCGAGCCGGATCGTCGCGCCGTCGGCACCGGCCTTGACGATGATGTTGGCGAACTGCTCCGGGGTCTGCAGGCGGGACTGCGATGTCACCGTCGCGGCGAGCATCTGGTTGGCCGCCTGCGGCGCACCGCCGATCTCGCCCGCTGCGACCTCCGCATTCTGCAGGCGGATCGCATTGATCACGTCGCTTGGCATCAGCTGATAGTCGGCGAGCCGGTCGGGCCGGAGCCAGATGCGCATCGCATAAGGCGCGCCGAACACGTCGAGTTCGCCCACGCCCGCCGTCCGCGCGATCGGATCCTGCAGGGTCGAGGCGAGGAAGTCGGAAACATCCTTGTTGGTATGGCGATCGGTCTCGTCATAGACGGCGACGACCATCAGCAGGTCGGGATTGGACTTGGTGACCTGGATGCCCTGTTGCTGCACCTGCTGCGGCAGCCGCGGGAGCGCCTGCTGCACCTTGTTCTGCACCTGGACCTGGGCGATGTCCGGGTCGGTGCCCTTTTCGAAGGTGGCGCTGATCGTCACGCCGCCGCGGGCGGTCGAGGATGAGCTGAAGTAGAGCAGATGGTCGATCCCGGTCAGCGTCTGCTCGATCACCTGGGTGACGCTGTCCTGCACCGTCTGCGCGTTGGCGCCGGGATAGGTCGCCCGGATATTGACCTGCGGGGGCGCGACATCGGGATATTGCGCGATCGGCAGGCCGAAGATCGCGCCGATGCCGCCGAGCATCACCAGGATCGCAAGCACCCAGGCGAAGATCGGGCGCTGAATGAAGATCTGCGACATGGATCAGGCCCCCGCCTTGGCGGCTTTGCCGGCGCCGCCCTTGTCCGGCTTGACGGCTTGCGGCGTGTCGGCGGGTACCGGTTTCACCTTCTTGTCGGCCTTCACATTGTCGAGGCCCTGGGTGATCACCTTGTCGCCGGGATTCAGACCATCGGTGACGATCCACACGTCCTCCTGCGTATCGCGCGCGAAGATATCCCGCCGGACGGCCTTGTCGCCCTTGCCGACGATGAAGACGCTGGCGACGCCCTTGGAATCGCGGCGCACCGCCTGCTGGGGAACCCGATAGGCCTTGGCATTGATCGCCTTGGTGAACACGGCGCGGGCGAACATGCCCGGCAGCAGCACGCCATCGGGATTGGGGAATTCGGCGCGCAGATTGACCGTGCCGGTAACCGGATTGACCACGACTTCCGAGAATTTGACCTTGCCCTCGCGATCATATTCCGTGCCGTCCTCGAGGATCAGCCGTGCGGTGGCGCCGCCGGCCTTCATGCCCTCGCCGGCAAGCGCGCGGCGCAGCGCGAGGAGATCGGCGCTCGATTGCTGCAGGTCCACATAGACCGGGTCGAGCTGCTGGATCGTCGTGAGCGGCAGCGCCTGGCCCGCGGTGACCAGCGCCCCCTCGGTGAACAGCGAGCGGCCGATGCGGCCCGAAATCGGCGCAGGGACGCGGGTGAACTGCATGTTCACGCGCGCGGTCTTCAGCCGCGCCCGCATCTGTTCGACCTGCGCGCCGGCCTGGTCGGCCTGCGCGCGAGCGTTGGTATAATCCTGCCGTGCGACGGCCTGCGCCTCGGCAAGCGGCTGATAGCGATCGGCAAGCGCACTGGCGGCGCGGGCGCTGGCTTCTGCGCTGCGCAGATTGGCGCGGGCCTCGTCGACGGCCGCGTCATAGACGCGCGGATCGATCTCGTAGAGCGTCTGCCCGCGGGTGACGAGCGCCCCCTCGGCGAAGAAGCGGCGGCGGATCAGCCCCGACACCTGCGGACGAACTTCCGAGCTCGCGAGGGCGACGACGCGCCCGGCGAGTTCGCTGGTCAGCATCGCCTCGCCCGGCTTGACCACGACATAACCCACCTCGGGCGGTCCCTTGTCGGTCTTCTTGTCCTTGCCGACGCTACAACCGCTCAGAAGAGCCGCTGCCAGAATCGGCGGAAGCAGAACCGCAAGCGAGCGATATGCCGACCGTGGCGGGCGCCGTGCGGTTTCGCCACGTGCCTGCTCGACGATTGCGGAAAGTACCGGATGTTCGGCGGTCAATTCAGGGCCCTCCTTTCCGGCATCGGCTCTCTGGCCTTTGCCGGTGCTCCGCGGAGCGAGACCCATCATTGGCAGCACAACCTGTCGGCAAGCCGTCATTGCGACGCAGCATGGCTGACGACCGGATTTCGATGAAATGTCGGGTTGGTTCAGCGCACCGTCATGTTCGGCCGCACCCGTCGCCGAAAACGACGCTTGCTGCGCCGCAATGACGGCTCGATGACAGCTTGTTCCGCGACAGTTGCATGAACATCAACGGCGAATCCGCAGCGCACGCAGAGGCGGCCGGATCAATGAGGGGATTGCGCGATGAAACGGACACCGAATGTCAGGACGCCGGATGCGCAGTCCATGCCCGCGGCGAATCGGGGTCGCGATCGGCAACGTCGCCCGTCCTCGCGGTTGCGCGTCGCCCTGCTCGCCTCGGCCGGTTCGCTGCTCCTTCCGGCGCTCGCTTCGGCCCAGACCGTTCCGTCGCAAACGGCTCCCGCCGCCGATCTGCCCGGTTCCGTCGCGCTGCCGGCAACGATCAGTTCCGGCATGCCGAGGGTCGATCGCGCCGCCGCCGGGCGGGTCGCGGGCCAGCGGAGCGATTTCGTCGGCTCCGCATCGGACCTCATCGCCGCGGACATGGGCCTGTTTTTCGGTTTCGCGACATTGAACGGCCGCGAGGTTTCGAGTGCCGGCAACTGGCGCGTGATCGGCTTCAAGCAATTTCCAGGCGAACTCACCAAGGCGACGCTGACCCAGCGCTTCTCGGACGCGAGCGACATCGAAGGCGCGCTGTTCAGCACCCTGGAAACCCGCACCGTAAGACCGCTCGATCTCAAGAAACGCCGGATCCAGCTCGAGCTGCGCGGGAGCTACCTGCCTTATGGCGATCGCTTCGATCTGCCGTTCGGCCGGCGCGTCACCGCTTCCTATGTCGATCAGTTCGATACCGGCATCGGCCGGCTCGGGATTTCGCTGGGCGTCCTGACCAGGTTTTCGCCCCAGCCGCGCGAATATCTGGAAGCGGGCACCAATTATCGCCCGTGCAACAGCATCGACGCCGGCCGCGCGGCCGGGGGCGCACCGACGGGGGGATCCTGCACCTACAATCCGGCATCCACCAACAAGCTCTATTACGCCACGACCTACGACACTTTCCGGCAGGAGCGGGTCACCGAAAAGCTGAACGGATTCTACGGCGCGTTCCAATGGCAGCCCAGCGACAGGCTGGACTTCAATCTCGATGTCGAACGCTCGCGGCGGATCACCTCACGCTACCGCAACGAACTCGCCATTTCCGATACGACCTATGGTCTCGCACCACTCGAAATCGGGTCCGGCGGGCAGTTGATCCGCTGGGCCGGCGCGTCCGGCCTCGACCTCAATGCCTTCACCCGCAAGCGCGACGAACGCTATACCGGACTCGGCCTGACGATGGACCTGCAAGCGACCGATCGGCTGAAGATCACCGCCGACGGCTCCTTCTCGCGGACGTTCCGCTACCAGAACGACACATCGGCGACGCTGCTCGGCAACAGCCGGATCGGCACGAACGGCCGCATCACCTACACCGCCGATCAATCGCGCGGCGGCATTCCCGCCATCACCTTCGGGTCGCCGATCGATCTCACCGACTATAGCCTGTTCACGTCGAGCCCGGCCGCCCGACGCGGCCTGGAGAACCGGACCGACAAGATCCGGGCCGGGCGTCTCGACGCGACCTATGCGCTCGACGGGCCGATCAAGGCGCTGAAATTCGGCGTCCGCTATTCGGACCATCGTCGCGACGCGCAGCTGCAGACGTTCACGGCGTCCGGCGCGGCGGTCGATCCGGCCAACGCGGCGCGCGGCATGGCCAGTTGCCGGATCGGCTCGTCGATCGTCGACGGCTATGCCACCCAGACGCTCGCGACCATCCAGAACTGGGCGATGTTCGATCCGACCTGCCTGTTCTCGGCTTTCGCGGGAACCACCGATCCCAACACCACCCTCAGCAGCCGTACCGGCGGCGGCATCAGCGTCCGCGAGCGCATCCTCGCGGGCTATGCCATGGGGACGTTCGAAACCGATGTCGCCGACATGCCCGTCAGCGGCGATATCGGACTCCGCGTCGTCAGGACCGAGACCGACACGCGCGTCTATCGCTTCACGAGCAACCCCGCCGACCTCGACGGCGTGCACGGCAAGGTCGGACCGATCGTCGATCTCCTGCCGAGCCTGAACATCTCGGCCATGCCGACGTCGAAATTGTGGGTCAGGGCCGGAATCGGCCGTGTGCTCCAACGCAGCAACATCGAAGGCCTCGGCCTGCGCCGCATCCTGCAGGGCCCCGCCGCCGATGGGGATCGGCCGCGACCGCTACGGTCGTGGAACGCCGACCTGGCGTTCGAGTACAAGGCGGACAAGAACACGTCGCTGCTGCTCGCGTTCAACTACAAGCTGTTGAGCGGATCGGCCTGGCCGGGCGACGTGCTGATCCCCGGCGGGCCGACCTTGCCCGCATGGCTGGTGGCGGCGAGCCACAAGGGATCCTATATCCGCGGGCTCGAAGTCGGCGCGACCCATCGCTTCCGCGACCTGCCCAAGCCGCTCGACGGGCTGGGGATCAAGGCAAGCTATGCCTATACCACCAGCAACTTCAAATTCGGCGATCCCAGCAACACCGATCCCAACTACCAGCTCTATCTGTTCACCGCGCCGGCAGGCGTCCCGGCGCTTTCGAAGCATGTCGTGTCGGTCGAGGGCAGCTACGAAATCGGCAAGCTGACGCTCGCGGCCAGCTATGAATATCGTTCGGGCTATTTCCGGCCGAGCGGGCTCACGCCGAACCGCTTTCTTGCCCCCAACCAGTTCGTGACCGTGAACGCATCCTACGAACTGACCAAGCATGTCCAGTTGCTGCTGCTGGCGGCCAACCTCACCAACCAGCCCGAGCGATATGAGCGCCCGGTGACGGGCAGCGTCGGTCAAACCGCCTATTCCGGCCGCGTGTTCTCCGGCGCGATCAAATTCCGCTACTGATGCAGGAAACGACCATGACCGACATCATTATCGCGCATCCGTCGGATGGGGCCGCCACGGCGCGCCCCTGGTACGCGCATCTCTATCTCCAGGTGCTCGCCGCGATCCTCGCCGGCGTAGTGATCGGCCATTTCGCGCCCGAAACCGGCGCGGCCATGAAGCCGCTCGGCGATGCCTTCATCAAGCTGGTCAAGATGATCATCGCGCCGGTGATCTTCCTCTCCATCGTCACGGGCATCGCCGGAATGCGCGATCTGGGGACGGTGGGTCGCATCGCAGGCAAGGCCTTCGCCTATTTCCTGACCTTTTCGACCGTCGCCCTGATCCTCGGGCTGATCGTGGCCAACCTCATCCGTCCCGGTGCCGGCCTCCATATCGATCCGGCCACGCTCGATGCCGCGAAGGTGAGCGACTATGCTTCGAAGGCGCATGAGGCGACGCTGACCGGCTTCCTGCTCGGCATCATTCCCGACAGCTTCCTGTCGGGAATCGTCGAAGGCAATATCCTGCAGACATTGTTCGTGGCGGTGTTGCTGGGCATCGCGCTGGCGCTCATCGGCGAACGGGGCGAACGGACCGTGGCGCTGCTCGGCGATCTTTCGGCGGCGATCTTCCGGATCGTCGCGATCCTGATGAAGGCGGCTCCGGTCGGCGCGTTCGGCGCGATGGCCTTTACCGTGGGAAAATACGGCGTCGGCACGCTCGCCAATCTCGCGGGCCTCGTCATGACCTTCTATCTGACCTCGTTGCTGTTCGTGCTCGTCGTGCTGGGGATGGTCGGCAAGGCATGCGGTTTTTCGATCCTGAAGCTGATCGCCTATCTCAAGGCCGAACTGCTGCTCGTGCTCGGCACCTCGTCGTCCGAAAGCGCGCTGCCGGCGTTGATGTCGAAGATGGAACAGGCCGGCTGCCCAAAGCCGATCGTCGGCCTCGTCGTGCCGACCGGCTACAGCTTCAACCTCGACGGTACCAATATCTACATGACGCTGGCGGCGCTTTTCATCGCCCAGGCATGCGACGTCGATCTGAGCATCGGGCAGCAATTGCTACTGCTGGCGGTGGCCATGCTGTCGTCGAAGGGGGCCGCGGGCGTGACCGGCGCCGGCTTCATCACGCTGGCCGCAACGCTCTCGATCGTGCCGTCGGTGCCGGTGGCGGGGATGGCGCTGATCCTCGGCGTCGATCGCTTCATGAGCGAATGCCGAAGCCTCACCAACTTCATCGGCAACGCGGTGGCGACCGTGGTCGTATCGCGATGGGAAGGCGCGCTCGATCATCACGCGCTCGACATCGCCCTCACCGGCCGTCCCAGGGACGAGGCAGAGCTTTAGGGTCCATCATGAAGCTGGAAGACGATTATCGCGACGCCGCGCTGGACTATCATCGCCTGCCCCGCCCGGGAAAGCTCGCGATCGAGGCGACCAAGCGCATGGCGACCCAGCGCGACCTGGCGCTGGCCTATTCGCCGGGAGTGGCGGCGCCGTGCGAGGCGATCGCCGCGGATCCCGATCGCGCGCTCGACTATACGGCGCGGGGCAATCTCGTCGCGGTGATCTCGAACGGCACCGCCGTGCTTGGCCTCGGGGCGATCGGCGCGCTGGCCTCGAAGCCGGTCATGGAGGGCAAGGCGGTGCTCTTCAAGAAATTCGCCGATATCGACGTGTTCGACCTCGAACTCGACACCACCGACACCGACACGTTCGTCGAGGCGGTTGCGCTGCTGGAGCCGACATTCGGCGGCATCAACCTCGAGGATATTCGCGCGCCCGAATGTTTCGAGATCGAACGCCGCCTGCGCGAGCGGATGAACATCCCGGTTTTCCACGACGACCAGCATGGCACCGCGATCGTGGTGGCCGCCGGCATCGTCAATGCGCTCCATCTGCAGGGCAAGCTGCTCGCCGAGGTTCGGCTGGTGACGTCGGGCGCCGGCGCCGCGGCGCTTGCCTGCGTCGACCTGCTGGTATCGATGGGGCTGCCGATCGATCATGTCACGCTCACCGACAAGGACGGCGTCGTCCATGCCGGTCGCCCGTCGATGCCCCCCAATATGGCGCGCTATGCGCGCCGAACCGATGCACGCACCCTGCCCGAGGTCCTTCCCGGCGCCGATCTCTTCCTCGGGCTTTCCGCCCCTGCCGTGCTCAAGGCCGAATGGCTCCCGCTGATGGCGGAACGGCCGGTGATCTTCGCACTGGCCAATCCCGAGCCCGAGATCCGCCCGGATCTGGTGCGCGCGCGGCGGCCCGACGCGATCATTGCCACCGGCCGCTCCGATTTCCCGAACCAGATCAACAATGTCCTGTGTTTCCCATTCATTTTCCGGGGCGCGCTCGATGCCGGTGCCACCGAGATCAACGAGCCGATGAAGGTCGCCGCGGCGGAGGCGATCGCGGCCCTTGCCCGCCTGCCCGCCGACGAGGCCGTTGCCGCCGCCTATGGCGGTTCGCTGCCGCGCTTCGGACCCGATTATGTGATCCCGACGCCGTTCGACCCGCGCCTGATCATCGAGATCGCGCCGGCGGTGGCGGCGGCGGCATCGGCGAGCGGCGTCGCCCGACGGCCGATCGCCGACATCGCCGCCTATAAGCGCGCGCTTTCGCAGCGAAGCTGGCGGTCGAGTCAATTGATGCTGCCGATCTTCGCTGCGGCCGCCAGCAAACGCCCCCGTATCGCCTATGGCGAGGGCGAGGACGAACGCGTGCTGCGGGCTATCCAGACGGTCCTCGACGAAGGCCTGGCCAGGCCGGTGATCGTCGCACGCCGCGCGATCGCCGAGCAACGCATCGCCGCGCTGGGCCTTCGCTATCAGCTCGATCGCGATGTCGAGATCGTCGATCCGATGGCGGGCGGGCCGCTGCTCGCCGGCCTGGTCGAGCCCTATCGCGCACTGGTCGCCAGACGCGGCGTCACCGTCGCGGAGGCGGAAAGGGCGATCTATCGGCGTCCTTCGGTTACCGCCGCGATGCTGTTGCACATGGGTCATGTCGAAGCGGCGCTTGTCGGCGGCAACGCGGAATGGTGGAGCCAGACGAAGCTGATCATACCGATCATTCCCCGCGCCGTCGGACGCGAGCGCATCTATGCCATGTCGGGCCTGATCCTCGATGCCGGCACGCTCTTCATCACCGATACCCACATGATCCCGGACCCGACCGCGGCCCAGGTCGCCGACATGACGGTCCTGGCGGCGGCGGCGATGCGGGCTTTCGGCATAGAACCAAAGGCGGCGCTGCTGTCCCATTCCAATTTCGGCGCCTCCGACAGCGCCAGCGCGCGCAAGATGCGCGCCGCGCTCGGCCTGTTGCGCGAGCGTGGCGTCGAATTCGCGGTGGATGGCGAGATGCACGCCGACAGCGCGCTTTCGTCGGCGCAGCGGGCGCGGCTCGTCGCCGACTCGCCGCTCGAGGGCAGCGCAAATCTTCTGGTCATGCCGAACCTCGATGCGGCCAACATCACGCTCGGTGCCCTTGCCGCTTCGAGCGGGGGGCTCGTCGTCGGGCCGATCATGCTCGGCTTCGATCAGCCGATCCATATTCTCGTCCCCACGACGACCTCCCGTGGCATCGTCAACCTCACGGCGATTGCCGCCGCATCCGGCCGGCTTCAGCGATTGCCCTGATCGGATCCGCCGGCCCGCCGGTCGTTCGTTGATGATGCTCGAAAGCGCTGCTCATATGCGATCTCGAAGATGCCGACGCATCCTCGATCGATCTGCTCAAACGCCGCACCGGCTGACATCAGGGCTCGGCGAGTCAGGCTCACCGAGCCCTGGTCCTGGAGCATGTCCTGATCAGATTGATCAGGACATGCTCCAAATTATCTTTGTTTTCCGCATTTTCCGAGCCGTCGGGTGATTCCACCTGACTTGAAAATGCTCTAACCCTCCAGCGACGCCGCCGCGCCGGCGATGAAATCGGCCACGGCTTCGGGCTGGGACAGCATCGGCACGTGCGAGCTTTCGAGGACAAGCGTCTTCGCCCCCATCCGGCTCGCGGAGTCGCGCTCGACCGCCGGCGGGATCGTCTGGTCCTGCGCCGCGACGATGTACCATGTCGGCTTCGACCGCCACGCCGCCTCGCCAATACGGTCACCGAAGCAGCGCACCGCCAGCGGCCCCTGGGTCGCGAGCACGATATCGGCCTCGTCCGTCGGGATATCCTGGACGAAATGCCGGTGGACGCCGGCAGGGGTCAGCGCGACATAGCCTTCGCCATAGGGCTTGATCTCGGCCGCGCCGGGCGCCGGCGGATAATCCTTCCACCAGTCGGCGAAGGACTGGCCGCTGTCGGGCGCGCCGGCGGCGATATAGACGAGCCCCTTGACCTGCGGATGGTTGCCGGCCTCGGTGATCACCGCCCCGCCCCAGCTATGGCCGACCATCAGCACCGGGCCATCCTGCATGTCGACGACGCGGTGCGCCGCCGCGACGTCGTCGGCGAGCGCGCTGAGCGGATTCTGGACCGCGACCACCTTGAGCCCGCATTTGGCGAGCAAAGGGATGACCTTCGCCCAGCATGACCCGTCCGCAAATGCGCCATGCACGAGAACGACCGTATCGATTGCCATGATGCCATCCTTTCCATGATTGCCGCGCGTTCCGGAGCCGGCCGCCCTGTCGCGGCGCGCCCGGCGCAGGCGCGATTATCGGATCGAACCGGGCGCCCGCGCAGTTAAACGATGTAAATCGTCGCAACCGATGCAGGCCGCCGATGGCCCGCCATATCGGGTTGGTTCCGTCGCCAACCATCTATTTTTATTTGAGAAAGATCGGCTCCCCGGCCGCGATCGCTCGTTGAGCGGCGACAAGAGCAGGAGAAGATGATGCCTATCAAACTGACGGCCGCGCTCGGCGCCGGCCTGTTCCTCGCGACGATCGCATCGGCCCAGACGATGGCGCCGAAGGCCGATCACCAAGCCCCAGCCAACGAGGCGGTCAAACATCCCGACGTCCACAAGACCGCGCACCCGGCAAGCGGTGCCAACAGCTTCACCGAGGGCCAGGCGCGCGAGCGCATCGCCAAGGCCGGCTACGCCAATGTCTCGGCGCTGAAGAAGGACGATGCCGGGCTGTGGCAGGGCACCGCGACCAAGGGCGGCCGCAAGCTCCATGTCGCGCTCGACTACAAGGGCGACGTCAGCAGCAAATAAGCCTTTCCGGACAGGAGAACGACCATGACCACCCTCACCCGCCTCTATGACGACTATACCGATGCCGAAGTCGCCGTGCTCGAACTCGAACGGATCGGCGTGCCGCACAGCGACATCAGCATCATCGCCAACAATGTCGACGCCGCCCATGGCGAACATGACGACGATCGCAGCAAGGCCGCAGAGGATGCCGGCGCGGGCGCCGGGATCGGCGCCGCGATCGGCGGGGTCGGCGGCCTGCTCGCCGGACTCGGCATGCTCGCCATTCCCGGCGTCGGCCCGGTGGTCGCAGCGGGCTGGCTCGCCACCACCGCGCTCGGCGCGGGCGTCGGTGCGGTCGCGGGCGGCGCCACCGGCGGGCTGATCGGCGCGCTGCAGTCGAAGGGCGTCAGCGAGCATCACGCGCATGTCTATGCCGAGGGCGTGCGCCGCGGCGGGACGCTGGTCACCGCCTATGTCGCCGGCAATCTCGCCGCCGAGGCTGAGGCGGTGCTCGACCGCAAGGGCGTGGTCGATCCCGAGGCGCGCGGCCAGGTCTATGCCGAAGGCGGCTGGACCCGCTTCGACGGCGATGCCCCGGCCTATGATGTCCATGAGGTAGCGCGCGAACGCGGCCTGCGCGGCCGGGTCGACACCAGCGTCATCTAAAAGTTCGGGCCCGCATCCTCGAGGGATGCGGGCCCATGCCTATTCGGTCAGCGCAGCAGGCCGGCCGCGCGCAACGCGTCGTTGATGACCTTGCCCGGATCGATCGCGCCGACGAGCGGCCGCCGCGCCACGGGCGGCGGTGGGGTTTCGGGCGGTGCCGACGCCACCGGCCTCTCCGCCCCGATCAGCCCCCAGCCTTGCGCGATATGCCGGGTCGACGAGATCCCCGCCTCGAGCATATGCGGCCCCGCGATCCCGCACGGCGTATCGCCACGGGTCGCCAGCGGGGTGCCATGGCCGAGCCCGTCGATCAGATATTGCTCGATCACCGTTCGCCCCGCCGCGTCGTGCCACTGCTTGCGCACATGGCCATCGACCCGTTCGACATGGTCGGGCCGCGCGACGCCGTGGAGGGTGCGCCATTGATCGACGATCAGGTCGGCATTGGCCGGGACGACGGTGTTGTCCGCGGTGCCGTGCCAGACCGAAATCGTCGGCCAGGGGCCATGATGGCCCGAGGCGCCGCGCACCAGCGCGGCAAGATCGGCGCCGCGCGCGCCGCCATGGCCGCGCATCCGGTCGAACGCCTCGGGCATCGTCCGCGCGGTGCCATGAGGCAGGCCGGCGATGATCGCGCCGCCGGCGAACAGCTCGGGGTAGGTCGCGAGCATCGTCGACGTCATCGCCCCGCCCGCCGACAGGCCGGTGACGAAGATCCGCGCCGGATCGATCGCCTGCGCCGCGACCAGCGCCGCGATCATCTGCCGGATCGACAGCGCCTCGCCGCCGTCGCGCACGATGTCGCCCGGGGTGAACCAGTTGAAGCAGCCATTGGCATTGTTCGCGCGCTGCTGTTCGGGCAGCAGCACCGCGAAACCATGGCGATCGGCAAGGTCCGACCAGCCGGCGCCGCGGTCATAGCCGGCGGCATTCTGGGTACAGCCGTGCAGGACCACCACCAGCGCCGCGCCCGACGCGAGATCGGCGGGAATATGGGTCCAGCCGAGCAGATTGCCGGGGTTGCTGCCGAAATCGCGCAGCGGCATCAGCCGCGCCCCCGCGCCGGAAGCCGGACCGGCCGACGGCAGATGGGCGAGCGCGCCGAGGCGCGCCATCGTGTCCGAAAGATTACGCAAACCAGTCTCCCATGCGGCGACGTCCGGCGGCGGACGCACGGCCTGAGTCGGACGTTGCTGCACTGCAACATAGATAGGGACTTTGTGATACCGAACAAGGGACCGATCGCTTGATCTCGATCAATCGGCGACACTGTTCCGCTGAAGCTGCTGATAGACGCCGAGCCGGTCGGTGATCTGCCAATGGCCGGTGATGCGGTCGTCGCCGTCGAACCGGTAGACCGTCGCCCCCGACATCAGGATCGTCCGACCCGACGCCGGAAAGCCCGGAAGATCGCCGCTATGGGTCGCCGCCCACAGCCACGCCATCACCACCGCGTCGCCGTCGGCAAACAGGCCCTGAATGTCGAAACGCTGGTCGGGAAAGGCCGCCCGCGACCGGATCAGCCGATCCTGGAAACCGGCCAGATCGAGGGTCATCCCGTCCCAGGGATCGCCCGGATCATGATGGATCGTATAGCTGGCGCCAAGATAATCGCCGGCGGCCGCGGCATCGCCCTCGTCCCAGACCCGTCGGATGAAGTCCGCGAGCAATTGCTTGCGGGGGTGATCGTTCGTCATATTCCGTCCTCGATGCCATGATCGGCGAGCAGTTCGAGCGCATAGGCGCGGATGTCGGGGGGCCATGCCGCCATGCGCTCGGCAAAGGCGGTGGCGTCGCCCGCAAACAGCGCGCGGCTCGCCTCCTCGAACCCGGGCAAGTCCCCGGCGAGCGCCGCGAGAAAGCGATAGACGATCTCGCGCGCGGCCTTGGTCCGGCTCTCCCCGCCATCGGCGCGGCGCGCCTCGTCGACCAGACGCCGCAGCACCTGCGAGGCGCCGCCGGGCTGGGCCGCGAGCCATTCCCAATGGCGCGGCAGCAAGGTGACCTCGCGGGCGACCACCCCGAGCTTCGGCCGGCCGCGCCCGCGCGCCGGCGCGTCGATAGCCGGCCGCTTCGGCGTCCGCGCCGCCAGTGCCGCCTGCTCGGCGAGGGTGGTGAGGCGGGTGACGATCTCGGCGGTGCTCCCGCGCAGATCGAGATCGATCACCGCACCCGAACGGTCGTCGAAGGTCAGCACCGGCTCGCCCGGCTGTGCGGTTTCGAACGCCTTCACCGCCAGCGCGACGTCGATCAGCGGCCCGCTCGCGATCCGCCTATGGCCGGCGAAGGCGGTGCACGGTTTCGACAGGATATTCGACATCGGCATACCTCGCTGGGAGGAACAATATATCCGGGTATAAAAATCTCTCGTCAATATACCCGGATAATATTATCTGCGCCGCTACCGTCGGCAGCCTGCCGATTCGACAGGAGGATGCCGCGATGAAGGGCGACGACCGCAAGGCCGCGATAGAGGCCTATAAGGAGCGCAAGACCGCCGCCGGCATCTATGCGGTTCGCTGCCGGCCCTCGGGCGAGATCTGGGTCGGCCGGGCGCCCGACCTGGCGACGATCCAGAACCGGCTCTGGTTCACCCTGCGCCATGGCAGCGCGACCAATCGCGCGCTGCAGGCGGCGTGGAATGCGCATGGCGCCGATGATTTCAGCTTCGAGATCGTCGAAGCGATCGACCAGGAGGACATCGCCCATGTCCGCGAGCGGCTGCTCAAGGACCGGCTCGCGCACTGGATCGAGACGCTCAAGGCGAGCCGGATCTGATCCTTCGACGGTTGAATGTTCCCTCTTTGTTCGATACACTCCCGGTCCATTCCACAGCCCCGGATCACCCGCATGATCGCCCCCTTCGAGGACCATGATCGCTCTTCTTCATGCCCCGATCATGGGGTCCGCGCGCTCGCCCGTCTCAACGCCGTCCGGATCGACGCCGATCAGATCGCCGGCGGGATCGGCGCGCTGTGGGGTCTGCCCTCCTATGCCCGTAACAGCGCCGGCGCCCGTCGCGTCGCGCTCATGGCCTGGATGAGCGCCTGCCCGCCCACCGACCGAGAGAGGGTCGTCGAGGCGCTCGCCGTCCGCATCGCCGCGCTCGATCGTTGGACCGCGGCGCATGACCCCGAGAGCCTGTCCGATGCCGACGCCGCGATCGAGGCCGCCGCGCGCCATGCGCTCGGCGAGCAGCCCGACGGCATCGGCTTCGATCCGGTCTCGTTCGGCGAACTGGTCGGCTTCGTCGAGGATATGCCCTTCTAGAGCGTTTTCAAGTCAGGTGGAATCACCTGACGGCTCGGAAAATGCGGAAAACAAAGACAATCTAGAGTATGTCCTGATCAATCCGATCAGGACATACTCTAGGGAATTACCCGTCGGCCGATCGCTGCGCATCGGCGGCGGCGAAATGCGCGAGCTGATCGGCGTGCGCCTTGGCGAAAGCGGGGCGCGCGGTCATCCGGGCGACATAGGCCTCGGTCGCGGGGCGATCGCCCCAGGCGCGAACCTTGGGGACGCGCAGGACATCGGCCATCAGCAGGTCCCCGGCGGTGAAGCGGTCCGCCGCCAGCCATTCTCGTTCGCGCAACACCCCTTCGAGCTGGTCGAGGCGGCTGCCCAACCAGCCGGCGAGGCGATTGTCCTTCTCGCCGGAGATTTCGAGGAACCACCATGGAACGGTCACCATCTCGATCGAATTGAGCGCGGCGATCATCCATTGCAGGGTCTCGGCCTCGCCCGCCGGATCGCGCGGCATCAGCCTTTCGCTCTTGCGAGCGAGATGGAACAGCCCGGCCCCGCTCTCGAAGGTCTGCAGCGCGCCATCGTCGAGGAAGGGGATCTGGCCGAAGGGCTGGCGCGCCAGATGGTTGGTCTCGCGGCCGTCGAAGGCGACGCTGCGCACCGTATAGGCCAGCCCCGCCTCCTCGCACGCCCAGCGCAGCCGCAGATCGCGCACGAGACCACGCGGGCCTTCGGGCACCCAGTCATAGGTCCAGATGATCAGCTCGCCCATATCCGCCGCTCCCATTCCCCGCCGCCCTCGATCCTATGATCAACCGGCCCCGACGTCACGGGTTCCGACAGACCGTGCTTTCGCTTCCGATGGCCCGGACATACTGCTAGATGTTCCCCGTTCGTTCCGACAGGAGTTCCGATGTCCCGCCGCGCCGGCAGTGCCGATCTTCCGCTTCATGGCGGCCGCGTGCCCGCCTGGCTGGGGCAGCGGATGAGCCGGCTCGGCGCGGTGATCGCGCAGGCGATCGTCCACCATTATGGCCGCGACGAGTTTCTGCGCCGGCTCGCCCATCCCTTCTGGTTCCAGTCGTTCGGGGCGGTGATGGGGATGGACTGGCATTCGTCGGGGATCACCACCAGCGTGATCGGCGCGCTCAAACATGGGCTCGAACCGTTGCGCGGCGAACTCGGCCTCCATGTCTGCGGCGGGCGCGGCCGGCATTCGCGGCGCACCCCCGACGAACTGCTGATCGTCGGCGACCGCACCGGCCTCGACGGCGCCGCGCTGGCGCAGGCGAGCAAGCTGGTCGCCAAGGTCGACAGTGCCGCGCTCCAGGACGGGTTCGATCTCTATCTCCACGGCTTCGTCGTCGCCGACGACGGCGCCTGGACGGTGATCCAGCAGGGCATGAACGAGGAGAGCCGCCGCGCCCGCCGCTATCACTGGCTGTCCGAGGGGCTGACCAGCTTCGTCGATGCGCCGCATGCCGCGATCGAGGGCCGCAGCACCGGCGAGATCGTCAACCTCGCCGATCGCCGCGCCGCCGCCTCGCGCGCCGCCCAGCTCGACCTGCTGGCGGACATCGGCCCCGACGGCATCGCTCGCGAAATGGCGAAGCTGCGCGCCGGCGACGCGCCCGCCGCCCCGGCCGAACCGATGCTCCCGCATCTGGCGTTGCCCGATCATCATGATGTCCGCGCGCAGGATGTCGTGATCCGCCGGCTCCACGGCGCGCTCGCCGCCGCCGCCGATGCCGGGCCGAGGGATTTTCCCGAGCTGCTGATGGTGCCGGGGATCGGCGCGCGCACCGTGCGGTCGCTGGCGATGGTCGCCGAGGTGATCCATGGCGCGCCCTGCCGCTTCTCCGACCCCGCCCGCTTCGCGCTCGCCCATGGCGGCAAGGACCGCCATCCCTTTCCGGTGCCGACCCGGGTCTACGACCGGACGATCGGCGTGCTCAAGGCCGCGGTGGCATCGGCGAGCCTCGGCCAGGACGAGAAGCTCGACGCGATCCGCCGCCTCGACAGCCAGGCGCGCGCGCTCGAGGCGACCGCCACCGGCATCTCGTTCGAAGCCTATCTCGACGAGGAACGGCGGCAGTCGCATCTCTATGGCGGACGATCGGTGTTCGGCTGGGAGCCGCCGGCCGGAGCGGGATCGGTCGCGCGCGACGCCTGAGAACATCCGCCCCGCCGATATTATGGCGGCGCGGTGGACAGCCCGGCCGATCCCCGCAATGCCTCGACCGAGGCCCCTGCAGGAGAGAGCGAGCGTGAGCAGCCCCGACGACATGATCCAGACGCCGATCCGTATTCCGGCGTTGCCGCGCGAGGAATGGACCGACGAGGTCCGCGACGTCTACGCGATCTACGAGGGCGAGAATGGCCGCCAGAACGGATCGAAGTCGAACGTCATCATGATGCTCGCCCGCCATCCCGATCTCGCGCGCGCCTGGCTGACCTACAACAAGCAGCTGCTGACCCACCCGCTGATCTCCGCGCGGCTGCGCGAGATCGCGATCCTGCGGGTCGCGGCGATCCACCGTTCCGAATATGAGTGGGTGCAGCATGTCATGCTCGCCAAGCGGGTCGGCATGGTCGACGCCGAGATCGAAGCGATCCGCGCCGGCGACTATGGCGACCGCTTCGACGAGCTCGAAGGCTTCGCGCTGGCCGCGGTCGACCAGATGCTCACCACCCATGCCGTCGACGACGCGACCTGGGCCGGGCTCGCGCGCCATCTCGACCAGAAGCAGCTGCTCGAGCTGATGTTCGTGATCGGCACCTATTCGCTGTTGTCGCTGGTGTTCAACGCGACCGGCATCGAACTCGAGGCCGGCGCCGGCCAGGACAGCGCGCCACGCTCGCACGGCGGCACGCTGACCTGAGGCGGGGCGGCGGCGCTCGGGAAAAAGAGTCAGCCCGCCCCAAATTTACTGTCGCCCCGCACTCGTTGCGGGGTCCATGGCTGGCGCGTCGAACGCGACGGCCGGAAAAAGGGCGCGCCGGCCATGCTGCGTTCGATCGTCGGCGGCGGTCTATGCGGTTATAGCCATGGACCCCGCAACGAGTGCGGGGCGACGGATAAGGATGGCGCCCCCCTTTCCCATCTTCCCACCACCACCCATCGTTGCATAGCTATGCAACGCATGTTAGCCATCCCTGCAAGAGCCGCACACAGCCGGCCGAAACAGAAGGGAGGAGGTCGGACATGTCCGAAGGATTGGCGGTACCCGCGCGCATCGTCCCGGTGCCGACATCGGTGAGCCCGCAGGCGCAGGCCTTCCTCGCGCGCGGCCTGCCGATCATGCCACCCGAGATCGATCACAAGAACAAGGACGCCTGGCGCGCTTATATCGGCGCGATCGAAGGGCATATTCTCAAGAGCGCCGAAGCCCGTGCTTCGGCCTTTCCGGCGACGATCGCCGACCATCGCCTGTCGGCGGCCCCCCTCTACGAGATCACCCCCGAAGGCGTCGCGGACACAGACGGCGACAAGGCGATCCTCCACATCCATGGCGGCGCCTTCATCGTCGGTGGCGGACGGTCGGCGGCCTATACCGCCTTGCCGATCGCCGGCCGGGCGCGGCTCAAATCCTTCTCGGTCGACTATCGGATGCCGCCCGACCACCCCTTCCCGGCCGGGCTCGACGACTGCGTCGAAGCCTATCGCTTCCTGCTCGATCGCTACGATCCGGCGCGGATCGCGCTCGAAGGCTCGTCGGCGGGCGCCAATCTGGTCGCAGCAACGATCCTGCGCGCCCGCGACGAGGGGTTGCCGCTGCCGGGCGCCTGCTCGCTCCACACCGCCGGGGTCGACCTCACCGCCTCGGGCGACAGCTTCGCGACCAACGCGGTGATCGACGTGGTGCTGCGCGCCGACCAGCCCGAGACGATGCGGCTCTATCGCGGCGACCATGACCCGCGCGATCCTTATGTCTCGCCGCTGTTCGGCGATTTCGCCAGGGGCTTTCCGCCGACGATCCTGGTGACCGGCACCCGCGACCTGCTGCTGTCGCCGACGGTGATGATGCACCGCGCGCTGCGCCGTGCCGGGATCGACGCCGAACTCCATGTGTTCGAGGCGATGCCGCATGGCGGTCTCGGCGGATCGTCGCCCGAGGATGTCGAACTCCAGTCGGAGATCGCCGCGTTCATCCGCAGGCGGCTGGAATGAAGCTTCGGCGCGGGCCGGCCACGATCGACCGGACCGCGCCCCACCGTCACTCGAGATAGAGGTCGCGCAGCCGGGCGATGTCGGCGGGTGAAAGCTTCATCTCGTCGCGGAAGAAGCCGGCGGCACCGCCGGAATGGGCATCGACCGCGTCGAGCGCCGCTTCGATATAGCTGCGGTCGGCGGCCATGAACGCCTGCATCACCGGGGCCGGCAATTTGGTCCAGGGCTGGCCGGCGGTCGCCTTGGCCTGTTTGGCGAGCAGCCCCTGCGGATCGAGATAGCGGTTGGTGAGCAGATAATCGTCGATCACCGTCGCCCGTGGCACCCCAAGCGCGGTAAGCAGCAGCGCCGCCGCCACCCCGGTGCGGTCCTTGCCCGCCGAGCAGTTGAAGGCGAGCGGGGCATGGCCGGCGAGCAGTTCGGCGAACATCCGCCGATATTGGCCGGCGAAGCTGGTCAGCATCTGCGGATAGCTGGCGGCGAGCGCCTGGCGCGCCTGCTCCGGGGTCCAGTGCGCCATGTCGCCCTTCGGCATCAGCCCGACCCGCATCATGTCATAATCCTCGGCGAGCACCGCGGGCGCCGAACCCGCGGGCCAGGCGACCGGTTCGGCGGCGCGCTCGTGCACGTCGCGAAAGTCGCAGACCACCCGGATGCCGATCCGGCCGAGCGTCGCATGGTCGGCGGCGGTCAGCCCGTGCATCGAGCCCGAGCGGAACAGCAGCCCCCATTTGACGCTGCGGCCGTCGGCGGCGCGATAGCCGCCGAGATCGCGGAAATTGCGCCCGCCTTCGAGCGGCAGCAGCCGCTGGTGCGTCGAAGCGACCGCGGGCTGGCGCGGGGGCTGCGCCGCCCCCGTCGACATCGACGGGGCGAGCAAGGCGAGCGCGGCGAAAGCGCCCAGCAAGGGACGATGGAACATGAGGATACTCCGGGAAAGGATCAGAACTTCAGATTGGCTTCGACGCCATAGGTCCGCGGCTCGTTGAAGATGCCGTAGGTACCGAGCGAGCTGTTGAAGCTCTTCACGAAGGCATAGGATTGGTCGAACAGGTTGCGCGCCCAGACCGAGAGCTGGAGCGTCGCCCCCGTATCCATCATCCGGATGTCGCCGAGCGCGACCCGGCCGTTGACGAGGAACGAGCTGTCGGCCTTGGTCGGATCGTTGACCATCGCGTGCTGCGCGGCGGCGTAATTGGCGTCGATATGGAACATCAGCTTGGTCGCGCCGACCGGAAGCTGATAGTCGATCGCGCCGCTGGCGGCATGGTCGGGGGTGAACACCGGATAGACCGCGACCAGCGGATTGCCGGTGACGAACGGATTGGGCGCCTCGGGCAGGCGGACGTCGGTATAGGCATAGCTGCCGGTCAGGCTGAGCCCGCGCACCGGGCTCACCGTCAGGTCGGCCTCGATCCCCTTGATGCGGCCCGATCCCTTCGCGTTGGTGGTCTCGATCGTGCCGCGGTTGCTGCCCGGGATCACCGCGTTGAAATCGATCTGCACATCCTTGTAGCGCGACGTATAGGCGGCGAGGTTGAGCCGGACATGATGGTCGAGCAGCTCGGTCTTGGCGCCGATCTCGAAGGTCGAGACCGTCTCGGGATCGAAGGTGCGATAGGTGAGCGAGCGCGAATTGGCGCCGCCCGCCTTGTAGCCGGTGCTCCATTTTCCATAGACATGGACGTCGCGGGTGACGTCGACCGACAGGTTGACCGTCGGATCGAACCGGTTCCAGCGCGCATCGAGCGGGATGATCGCGGTCACCCCGTTGACCACCGGCACCGCGCCGTTGACCTTGTCGAGCGAGCCGGTCTTCTTGTCGTGGGTATAGCGCCCGCCGACGGTCAGATGGGCGATGTCGTTCAGCGCCGCCGGGGTGAAGGTCGCCTGGCCGAAGACGCCGACGCTGTCGGTCTCGGCGCGGCTGGCGCGGTCGGGGAACGGGGTCTGGCCGACCGGCGACGGCAGGATCGTATAGGCGGTGCCGTCGGCATTCCATTTGGCGGTGTTCGGCGACCAGGCGTCGTCGTTGACCTTCTCATGATAATAGAAGGCCCCGGCGACGAAGGTCAGCTGCGGCAGCGTGCCGATCAGCTGCAGCTCCTCGCTATATTGCTCCTGCCAGACGTTCGCGAGGCTGTAGCGGCTGAAATTGGCGTTGGGCTGGAACACCGAGATGTTGGTCGAGCCATTGTCGAGCTGGGTCTGGCTGAGCTTGCGATAGGCGCTGATCGATTTCGCCTCGATCGCCGGCGACGCATGCCAGTCGAGGGTCAGCATATGGCCATGGGTGCGCCCTTCGTTCCACGCCTGCGGCACGCCGATATTGGCGGTGGTGGCGCGATCGGGCTGGAGCGTGATCAGCGGCGCGAGCGGCAGCGCGCCCTTGGTCAGCAGCTGGACATAATAAGGGGTGGTGTCGTCGCGCGAGGTGTCGAACGCGTAGAGCGCGCTGAAATCCTCCGACGGCTTCCACAGCGCCGCGGCGTGGAACCCCTTCTTGTCATAGGCGTGGAAATCCCGTGCGCCGGCGAGCGGATTGTCGACGGTGCCGTCGCGCTTGCGGATCAGCCCGTCGAGCTTGACGCTGATATTGGCGACGCTCGGCAGGTCGAGATGGACCGTGCCCTGGCGCTCGCCATAATTGCCGATCCCGGCGGTCGCATCGAGATGGAATTCGCCGCTCGGCTTCTTAGTGACGATGCTGATCGCGCCGCCTTCGGTGTTGCGGCCGAACAGCGAGCCCTGCGGCCCCTTGAGCACCTCGATCCGCTCGACATCGTAGAGCGCCGAACCCAGCCCCTGCGCGCGTCCCTGATAGACGCCGTCGACATAGACGCCGACACCCTGGTCGCGGCTCGGCTGGTTCGAATCGCCGAGCGTGCCGATGCCGCGGATGCCGATGCTGAGCGCCGAGCTGCGCGAGAAGAAGGGCGCGACCTTGAGCGACGGGATCGATCCGTCGCCGAGCGATTCGAGCGAGACGACATGGCGGTTGGCGAGATCCTCGGCGCCGACCACCGACATCGCGATCGGGGTGCGCTGCAGGCTGGTCTCGCGCTTCTGCGCGGTGACGACGATCTCGGTGAGGCCGCCCGATGCGTCGCCCGCCTCTTCGGCAGGCGCCACTGACGCTGCCGCCGCCGGCACGGCGATCGCCTGGGCATACACCGCGGCCGATGGGAAACAGGCGCAGGCAAGGCTGCCCGCAAGGGCATGGCGGCGCATGCGCCGCGCGAAAATCATCGTCATGGTGGACCCTTTTTGGTGTGTGTCAGGGCGCGGAGTAGAACGGTTGTATTTCGACTCTGTGACACTTGTATCTAGCTTTTAAGTCAGCCATTCCCTACTGTGCAGCCGCCCGAAATTGGCTAAGCCTGGAAACGGAAACAGCCCGACACAGGGGCGGAGGCGAACGGGAGAGACCATGGCGGAGCGCGGAAAATTGCGGGAATTTTCGCAGCCATCCTCGCGCGAGCGGCTGGCCGCGGCCGTGCTCGACCTATGGGAGACCCAGGGCCACGCCGCGCTGTCGGCGCGCAACCTTGCCCAGATGGCCGGCCTGCCGGTGTCGAGCATCTATCATCACTTCGGTGGATTGGAACAGTTGTTTCTATCCGCGCAGGCCGCCGCCCGCGACCAGGCCGAGCGCTGGTGCGCGCAATGGATCGATGCGCTCGCCGGCGCCGATGCGCTGTCGGCCGACGCGCTGGCGCCTTTGCTCGCGACGATGATCGACGACTGGTCGCAGGGCGAGCGCCGGCTCGCCTTCGCGTGGCGCGAATGCCATATGCTCGCCGCACGCGATCCGCATTTCCTGCCCGCGCTCGAAAGCTGGCACGCGCTGTGGTCGGGCTTCTGGACCGAGCTGTGCGGGCGCTGCGGCCTGGGCGATTTCGCAACGGCCACCGCGCATATCTTCGATGGCGAGAGCGTGTTGCATATGATGCGCTGGCGCCGGCCGGTCGATCGCGGCGCGCTCGACGAGCTTTGCCGCGGCTGGGGGCGCTGGCTGTCGGGCGCGCTCGCCGAGGAAGGCCCCTGGCGCCGCTTCGCCCGCGAGGAAGCCGGCCGGACGACGCCCGACCTGCCGGTTCGCGGCGGCACCGCGGCGATCGCCGCCGCCGCTGCCGACGCGCTCGAACATGGCGGCGTCGCCGGGCTCACCCACCGCGCGGTCGCGGCCCGCGCCGGGGTCACGCTCGGCGTCGTCTCCTATAATTTCCGCACCAGCGCCGATCTCGCGCGTGCCGCCTTCGAGACGATCTATCGCCGGATCGTCCCCGGCGCCGAAAGCGGCCCGCCTTCGGTCAGCCGCGAGGCCGCGCTGGCCGGCATGGGCGACGTCCAGATCGCCGCCCCGCTCCTGCTGGCAATGGACGAACTGCTGCTTGCGGTCGCGCGCGACCCCGATCTGCGCGCCTTCGCGCCGCAGTTGCGCTATCTGCGCGGCCGCAGCAGCCGAGCGGCGCTGCAGGCGATGCTCGGCGACAACCGCCCGATCTCGCCGCTCGACGCCGCGCTCTATTCGGGCTTCCTGTCGGGGCAGCGGCGTGCGCTGATCGGCAAGCCCCCCGAAGACAGCGAAGCCGATGCGCGGCGGACGGTCGGGCTGCTGATCGGGGCGATCGGGGGCGGTTAGGATTTCGCTTTGCGGAACCCTTCGATCCGCGCCTGGTGGTCGGGGGCGTTGCCGGGATAATGGTCGCGCTCATAAGCGAGCGCCTCGGCGAGCGACAGGCCGTCGGTTTCGCGCATCATCCGCTTGATCGCGCGGTTGCTGTGCCGGCTCTGGGCGAGGATGTCGGCGGCGAGGCCAGCGACCAGCGCGTCGAGCGCGCCGGGCGCGGCCAGCAGGTCGACGAGGCCGAGGACATGGGCCTCGGCCGCCTCGACGACGCGACCCGTCATCATCATCCGCTTCGCCGGCGCGACGCCGATCCGGCGCGGCAGCCGCTGGGTCATGCCCCAGGCCGACACCAGCCCCCATTTGCCATGGGTGTCGGCGAAGCGCGCGGTGCCATCGGCGAGGATGAAGTCGCAGGCGAGCGCCAGTTCGAGCGCGCCGGTGTAGCAGACCCCGTGGACCGCCGCGATCACCGGCTGGGGCAGCCGGCCGAGCCGCGCAATCACCCCGGGCTTGAACCGCGGGTCGACCGGCGCCTTGCCGATCGCGCCGAGGTCCGCGCCCGCGCAGAAGGCGCGCCCGGCGCCTCGCAACACCACGCAGCCGATCGCATCGGCCTCGCCCTCGATCGCGGCAAGATGCGCGTCGAGCCGTTCGAACGCCGCCGTGTCGAGCGCGTTGAGTTTGTCGGGGCGGTTGAGGGTCAGCGTGCAGATGCCGGCGGCATCGGCGCGGACGACCGGATCGGCGGTCATGCCCGGTTCCTGCGCAGCGCGGCGCGGGCCGCCTCGGCCATGTCGGGCACCGCGCAGGCCGCGACATAGTCGGCCTGGATTCGGTGGACGAGATCGGCGACGCTGGGGATGTCGTCGATCAGGCCGACCCCCTGCCCGCCGCTCCAGATGTCGCGCCACGGCGTCCTGCCCGCGGGCAGATGGTCGGTCGAGCGGCCTTCGGGCAGCACCAGATTGTCGGGATCGAGGCCGCTTTCGCGCAGCGACGCCTTGAGCCAGCTTGCCGGCAGGCCGTTGACCCCGCGCGTGTAGATCACGTCGGTCACCCCGCCATCGACCAGCATCGCCTTATAGGCATCGGGCGCCGCCGCCTCGCGGGTGGCAATGAAGCGGGTGCCGACATAAGCGAGGTCGGCGCCGAGCATCTCGGCGGCGCGCACCGCCGCCCCGGTCGAAATCGCCCCCGCCATCACCACGATGCCGTCGAACATCGCCCGGACCTGCGGCACGAAGGCGAGATGGCTGATCGTCCCGGCATGGCCGCCGCCGCCCGCGCCGATCGCGACGATGCCGTCGACCCCGGCCTTGACCGCCTTCTCGGCGAAGCGGATCGTCGTCGCGTCGTGGAAATGGAGCATCCCCGCCTCCTGGACCAGCGGCGCGTTGACGGTCGGGTCGCCGACCGAGGTGACGATGATCCGCACCCCATATCGGCGGCAGACCGCGAGATGCTCGCGGAACAGATCCTGGCCGAAGGTCGGCGAGATATTGACCGCGAGCGGCCCGATCACGCGTTGCGGATCGGCATCGGCGATCGGCGCCAGCACGGCGCGCACCGCCCTGAGCTGCTCCTCGAGCTCGGCGAGGTCGCGGCAATGGTTGCGGGTCAGCGATCCGACGATCCCCGCCGCACAGCAGGCGATCGCGAGGTCGACCCCGCTGCACAGGAACATCGGCGCCGCCATCACCGGCACTGTCAGGGCATCGCGCAGATCCTGCGGCAGGCTCATCGGCATCCTCCTTCGATCATATCGCTCAATTCACCGCCTGCACCTGGCCGCCATCGATCCGGTAATTGGCACCGTTGACGAAGGCGGCGCGCGGGCTGGCGAGGAACGCCACCAGCGCGCCGACATCCTCGGGCCGGCCATAGCGTTCGGACGCGCAGGGGAAGATGCCGAGGTCCATGAACCTCGCCTCGCGGGCGTCGATATCGTCGGGCCAGCCCTGCGCCGCCGCCATCGTCGCGAGGGTGCGTTCGAACATCTCGGTGCGGGTGCAGCCCGGGCTGACCGTGTTGACGGTGACGCCCGAGCGGGCCAGCTCGCGCGACAGCCCGACCGTCATGTTGATCAGCCCGGCCTTGGCCGCGCAATATTCGGGGACCGAGGCCGGCGGCGCGGTGCCGCCGGCGCTGGCGATGTTGATCACCCGCCCCCAGCCGCGATCGCGCATCGCCGGCACGAAGGCGTGGATCATCCGCACCGCCGCGATCAGATTCTGCTCCATCGCGCCCGCCCAATGTTCGGGCTTCACGTCGAACCAGCCGAGCAGCGGGCCCGGTCCGGTCGACTCGGTGCCGCCGATATTGTTGACGAGGATGTCGATCGCGGCGGCCCGCGCCGCCACCGCCGCGACCACCGCCGCCGCGCCTTGATCGGTGGCGAGATCGCCGAGCGCGACGAACGCGGTGCCGCCCGCCGCGACGATCGCATCGACGGTGGCCTGCGCCCGCGCCGCGTCGCGGCCATGGACGACCAGCGTCGCCCCCTCGGCGGCCAGCGCCAACGCGATGCCGCGGCCGATCCCCGAACTGCTGCCGGTCACCAGCGCGCATTTGCCGTCGAGCTGCAGATCCATCCTATTCCCCCAGATCGATGAGATAGGTTTCGGCCGCGGTGCCACGGAACAGCCGGTCGCTGTCCGCAGCCGAATGGCCCGCGGCGATGATCTTGAACGCGTTCCAGATCGCGCCATAGCCGCCGGCGGCACGATCGGGCGGGTAGTTGCTCTCGAACATGCAGCGCGCCGGCGAGAAGGCGTCGATGCAGCGCTCGACGACCGGCCGCCACGCGGCGGCGAGTTCGGCCGACCCGGCCGTGCCGGTCGCATCGGCGATCGGCTGCGACAGGTCCATGCCGAGCCCGCCCAGCTTGATCCGGACATTGGGCCGGCGCGCGAGATCGGCGATCGCCGCCGCCCAGTCGCGAAGTATCGCGGCATGGTCGCCGGAACGCAGATCGGGGGTGCCGCAATGATCGACGACGATCGCCAGCGCGGGCACCGCGTCGGCGAGCGCCGCGACCGCGCCGAGCTGACGGTGGAGACACCAGATGTCGAGGCTGAGGTCCATCGCCGCCAGCCGCCCCGCGCCCGCGCGCAAGCGCGGATCGGCGAGGATGTCGCGCAGCCCGGGATCGCAGGGAAAGCCGAACAGCCCGGCCGGGCTGAAGGCGGTGGCCATGCGGATACCGCGGAAGCGTTCGCCGGCGACCGCGCGGTGCGCTTCGAGCAGCGGCGCCACCGCATCGCCCAGCCGCAGGTCGACATGGCCGACGACGCGGTGCGCGATCCGGACGGGGCCATAGCCGCCGCTCGCGCTCATCGCCGCGATCCCGCCCGCGAACGCGGTTTCGCCGAGCGAGCGCCGTTCGGGCGGACCATCGGCACGGTACATCTGGTGGCATTCAACGAACAGCGTATGGGTGATCGCATGGCCGCTGCGCGCGATCGTCGCGGTCGCCTCGGGCAGCAGGAAGGTCTGCGGCGCCTGCGGAGAACCCGGTGCGGGCAGGATATCCCAGAGATGGAGATGCGGATCGATGATCGGCCGCAGCGGATCGATCGCCTGCTCGTCGCCCGTCATCCGATCCTCCCCGCCGCGCTCATGCGCATTGCCGGGAATGTATAGCTATGCAACAACCGACCGCAAGCCGATCCCGGCCGATCGACCGAACGGATCATCGATGTCCCAGCGCAAGCCCCTGCCCTCTGCCCATGACGTCGCGCGGGTGGCCGGGGTGTCGCAGGCGGCGGTGTCGCGCGCCTTCACCCCCGGCGCGAGCATCTCGGCGGCGACCCGGGCGAAGGTGGCGGCGGCGGCCAAGCAGCTCGGCTACCGTCCCAACCTGCTCGCACGCTCGCTGATCACCGGTCGGTCGGGGATCGTCGGGGTGGTGATCGGCCATTCGCGCAACCCCTTCTTCCCCGACGCGCTCGACGCACTGTCGACCCGGCTGGCGGCCGCCAACCAGCATATCCTGGTGTTCACCGCGCGGCCCGACGACAATGCCGATATCCAGGTCGAGGAATTGCTCGCCTTTCGGGTCGATGCGCTGCTGCTGATGTCGGCGAACATCTCGCCCGAGCTGACCGCGCAGTGCCGGCAGGAGGCGATCCCGCTGATCTATTTCAACCGCCGCCCGAACGACCCGGAGGGCGCGGCCAGCGTGACCGGCGCCAACGAGATCGGCGGCGCACGGATCGCCGACCATCTCATCGCCCAGGGCTATCGCGACCTCGCCTTCATCGGCGGCCCCGAGGCGGCGTCGAGCAGCCGCGAGCGCGAGGCCGGCTTCAACCGCCGGATCCTGTCGGCGGGGCTGCCGGCGCCTTTGCGCATTTTCGGCCCCTATGACCGGCCCGCAGCGATCGCGGCGACGCGGGCGATCCTGGCGAATCCCCGCAGGCCCGACGCGATCTTCTGCGTCACCGACTTCATGGCGTTCGCCGCGATCGATGTCGCCCGCCACGAATATGGGCTCGAGATCGGGCGCGAGATCGGCATTGCCGGCTTCGACGATATCGAGGAATCGGCGTGGGACGGGTGGAGCCTCACCAGCTATTCGCAACCGATCGGCGCGATGATCGACAAGGTCGTCGAGATCATCCTCCACCCCGAAGCCTATCCGGCGCTCGGCCATCATGTCTGCGAAGGCGAACTCACCGCACGGCGCAGCACGCGGCGTTAGGGGACACCGGCCATCGCGGCGAAATCGAGCGCGTTCGGCGTCGCCGCTCCGCCCGCGGTATTGTCGAAGATCGTCCAGCATCGCGCGCCGGCTGCACGCGCGCGATCGATCGTTTCGGCCAGCGTCGCCAGCGCCTCGGGCTCATAATTGGACCAGTAGGTGCGCGGGCTGCCGTGGAGGCGGTGATAGACGATGCCGGGCCACCCGCCTGGCCGCGCCGCCTCGATCATGATCGCGGGATCGGCGGCCACCCGCGCGACATGGCGCCCGGCCAGGAAGTCGTCGACCGGCGCCGAAAACCAGGATGCATGGCGCGGTTCGCAGACAACATCGCCGGCGAAGCGGTCGGCGAGCGCGGCGAAGAAACCGCCGACGATCGCCTCGTCGAACGCGAGGCTCGGCGGAAGCTGGACGAGCAGCGGCCCGAGCCGGTCGCCGAGCGCCGCGACCTCGCCTGCGAACCGCGCGATCTCCGCCCCGCAATCGACCAGCCTTTTGTGGTGGGTGATCGTCCGCGGCATCTTGACCGCAAAGCGAAAGCCGTCGGGCACGCTCGCCGCCCAGCGTGCATAGGTTGCCGGTTTATGCGGCCGATAGAAGCTGCTGTTGATCTCGACCGCGTTCAGCACCGCCGCATAGCGTTCGAGCCCGGTCGCCCCCAGCGGGAAATGCGCCCGCGCCGCGCCCGGAATGCCCCAGCCGGCGGTGCCGACATAAGCGAGCGGTCCGGGGCCGGAAGCCGGCGGGTCGCTGGACATCGGGGAATCCTCACGATCGGGCACCACGCGCCCGCCCCCGTCAACCCGGTATGGCGCATCCTGTTCCGGATTGCCGGGCATTTCCAGGCGCGAACATAACCTCTTCTGAGCCTTCTCCCGTTCTTCACGGGAGAAGAGCGAGACGGCCGGTCATGCCCCCGGCATAACCTACGGGATGCCGGGGGCATCCCGTACCGGCTCGCTGATGAGGGTCTTCTTCTGCTTTTCTTCCTCGCGGCGCAGTGAGCAGAAGAAGAAGACCCTCACCCCGTGAGCGGTAAGTTATGCCCCCGGCATAACTTAGGTTCTGCCGGGGGCAGAACCGACCGCCTCACGCTCACGCGAAGAGCGGGAGAGGGGCAGAAGAGGCGCCATCGCGGTTAAGTCGCACCATGGGAACAAATCCGGGGTGACGGGTCGATGCGCCCCCGCCTCGCCGTCCACCCCTCCAGAATTTCCGAACTTCCGTTCGCCAGTGCGAAAAATACCGCTTCCCCTCGGCGGCCGGTTCGGTTGATAAGATCGCATAAAAGCAGAGAGAGGATGAGCCATGACAACGGGATTCGGGGTCGGCTGGCGTCAGGTGACGGCCTGCGCGATATTTCTGGCGGTGGGGGCGATGATCGCCTCGGCGTTCAGCGTCCTCGCCGTGCCGCTGGCGAAGGAATTCCATCCGAGCCGGATGGTGCTGATGCTGGCGATGACCCTGTTGTCGGGCGGCACCGCGATCATGTCGCCGCTGGTCGGCAATCTGATGGACCGGGTGCCGGTGCGACGGCTGCTGATGCTCGGCGCGGCTTTGCTGGTCGCGGGCTTTCTCGCACTCTCCTTCGCGACCTCGATCGTCCAGGTGCTGATCATCTACGGGCTGTTCATGGCCGGCGCCAATGTGCTGACCGGGCCGATGGCGACCTCGGTCCATATCTCGCGCTGGTTCGTGCGGCGGCGCGGGGCGGCGATCGGGCTCGCGATCACCGGGGTCGCGGTCGGCGGCTTCGTCTTCCCGCCGCTAATCCAGGCGCTGCTCGACAACTTCGCCTGGCGCGAGGCGATGCGGCTGCTCGCGCTGATCATTTTCGTTTGCTGTGTGGTGGCGATCGCGCTGATCGTCGCCCGGCCCGCCGACCGCGGCCTCCATCCCGACGGCGACGCCGAGGCGCCCGCGATCGTCCGCGCCGATGGCCCCGCGCCGCGGCTGACCACCGCGATGATCTTCGGCGATCCGACCTTCTGGTGCGCGACCGCCCTGTTCGCGGTGATCCTGTCGGGGATGAAGGGGATGGTCACCAACCTGGTTCCGCTCGCGCTCGACCAGGGCATCCAGGCCAATGTCGCGGCGCTGCTGATCTCGATCTTCGCGGTGTGCGGCTTCGTCGCCAAACTCGGCTTCGCCGCTATCGCCGATCGGGTGAATCTGCGGGTGCTGATGTTCGCCAGCCTGGTCGGCTTCGCGACCGGCATGGCCTGCCTGACCCGCGCCGAGGCCGGCTATGCGGTGATCGCGCTCGGCGTCGGCCTGGTCGGCGGCTTCGGCGGGCTGATGGTGCCGCTGCAGGGGCTGCTGATCCCGAAGATCTACGGCGTCGCGGTGGTCGGCCGGGTCTCCGGCCTGCTCAACATGGTGATGCTGTGCGCGCTGCTCGCCACCCCGCCGATCTTCGGCCGGATCTTCGACGTCACCGGCAGCTACGATGCGGTGTTCCTCGCCTTCGCGGCGCTCGCCGCCGGGATGATGTTCGTCGTGCCCTATATCCGGATGGGGCCGCGCGGGCCGACGCCGCCGGTGGTCGCGATCGAGGAAACCGAACTGCGCAGCGGCATATAGACGCAAAAAAGCCGGCGCCCCCGTTGGGAGGCGCCGGCTCTTATCGCCCGTCGATCAGGCAGGCTTTTTCGGCAGCTCGATCTCGGCCTTGGCGGTCGACAGGATCTTGCCGAGCTGGTTGACCATCTTGCAGTCGACCGCGACGATGTGGCGGCCGTCCTCGTCGACATATTTGTCGAGGATCTTGCCGGTCTGGATCGTGATGTCGCCGCTCAGCGCTGGTCCGCGATACGAACAGACGGTGTGGCGCAGCATGCCCCATTCGCCGGCCCAGCCGGTGAAATAGTCGGTGATCCACGCACCCATCGACGCACCATAGCCATAGGCCCGCGGCATGCCGATGAAGCGCGCCCAGCGCGGGAAGAGGTGGCCGCGCGACGGCCCGATATAGGCGCCGTCGGTCAGTTCGGGGTTGATCGCCTCCATGACCGGGTCGTTCTCGTGCCCCGCCATTTCCTTGACGAAGCCGAGCGCCTCCATGTCGAGGTCGGTGCGGCGATGGGTGCCGCCCCAGGTGGTGAAGGTGTAGGCGCGCCACTCGGTGGCGAAGGAGGCGACGGTGTGAAGCCCGAACACCCGCTCGGGCAGCGCGTCGCCGACGACGACATCGTCCCACCAGCGGCGGTCATGCCCGAGGTCGTGGAGCATCTTGATCCACTCGAACTTGCGATCCTCGAGCTTCTCGAGCTCGTCGTCGCTCCACTCCGGATCCTCGAGGCCTTCGGTCGGGGTATTCTCCTTGCCCGCCGACTGGCTGTAGCGGATCGTCGTCGACCGCTGCTTGGCGATCAGGTCGCCGTCCTGGTTGTAATAGAAATTGTCGCCGCGCTGGAAACAGGTCGGGCCGGCGAACGAGGTGTCCTTGATCGAGTAGTCGAACGGAATCCGCTCGTTCCAGATCCGGTCGCCGCCCTTCATCCGCGGGCCGTAGAACCACCATTCGTCGCCGCCGAACAGCAGGTGCGAATTGGGGATGCCGCCGACGCAGGCCGGCGCCGATCCGTGCGCGCAGTCCATCGTCACCGGGAAGCTCTGCGGCGCGATCAGCTTGCCCCAGCGGCTCTGCGCGGCATAGCCCGCGTCATAATGGAGCCGGTTGGGATAATGCATCGCCTGCGCCCAGCGGCGGATATCGTTGTTGGCGATCGGCTCGACCATGCGGGCGGGCTGCATCGGCTTGCCGAGATATTGATCGATGTCGGAACAGTCGAGCGTCGGGGTCGTCACACATCTTCTCCTGTCGAGAGTCTTTTCCTGGCCGGCCGACAGCATCACCGATGCGTCGCGCGGAGGAAAGCACCCGGCCCTCCCCCATGCAATTCATCGCACGGGCATTGTCGGCCATGACGGCGTCGGACAGGCCCGGACCCTAGGCGTGGCGACCGGACGATACTTGACGCATTCGGACAATCGGCGATCGGCCGCGGCCGGTCAGGGCGCCTCGGCCGCCCGCTTCAGCCCCGCGCTGGCCAGCCGCAATCCCTCGGCGATCCGCGGGCCGATCCTGCGCGCCATCAGCCCGCCGAGCAGCCCGGCAAAGGCCTCGCCATTGACAATCGTGCAGCGTCCGGGCGCCTGCTGCGCGATCTCGATATAGCGGGTCGCGCGCAGCAGCCCTCCGAACACGCTGGCGCCGAACTGCACCTCGCGGCCCGGCACGCAGCGGAAGATCTTCGCTACCGACTTCTGCGGCTTCATGCCTGGCAGCCGGATCGTCATCGCGATCGTCCCGCCCGGCGCCATCGTCCCGTGCGCCTCGGAATAGACCGGGTTCCATCGCCCCCAGCCGTCGACGTCGGCGAGCACCGCCCAGACCGCCTCGGCCGATGCCTCGATGACGATGCTGTCCTCGATCGCGGTCCCGTCCGGCCGCCCGCCAACCTGTGTCATCATGTCCCTCTCCTGCCCGCTCATGACATTCGCATATCCGTTTCGTCGGCTTCCTTCTGATCCTCCCCATCGCAGATGGGGAGGGGGACCGCATAGCGGTGGAGGGGTTCTTCGTACGGCGATCGCGGCGCTCGCGGATCGCAGACCCCCCTCCGTCGCCTTCGGCGCCACCTCCCCATCTGCGATGGGGAGCATCGACATTTCAGCCCGCCAATATCGCCGCGAACATCTCCGGATCGACATTGCCGCCCGACATCACGATCGCCACGTCGTCGCCGCCGTCGGCAGCCGGTTCGGGCGCCACCCCGTGCAGCAGCGCCGCCAGCGCGACCGCCCCGCCGGGTTCGACGACCAGCTTGAGCGTGTCGAACGCGAAGCGCACCGCCGCCCGGACCTGCTCGTCGTCGACGACGAGCCCGCCCGCGAGCAGCGCGCGGTTGATCGGAAAGGTCAGCTCGCCCGGACTCGGCGCGAACAGCGCGTCGCAGATCGACGCGGCGCCCGTCGCCACCGCCTCGCGCACGCCGCTCGCCAGCGACCGCGCGGTGTCGTCGAACGCCGCCGGTTCGACCGCGAAGATCGCGATATCGGGCAGCCTGTCCTTCACCGCGGTGGCGATCCCCGAGATCAGCCCGCCGCCGCCGCAGCAGACGAGCAACTGGCCGAGCCGCGCCCCGGCCGCCCCGGCCTGTTCGACGATCTCGAGCCCGATCGTCCCCTGCCCGGCCATCACCAGCGGATCGTCGTAGGAGGGCACCAGCGTCGCGCCACGCTCGGCGGCGAGCGCGGTCGCGATCGCCTCGCGGTTCTCGGTCGCGCGGTCATAGGTGACGATGTCGGCACCGAGATCGCGGGTGTTGCGCATCTTGATCGCAGGGGCATCGGCCGGCATCACGATCGTCGCCTTCATCCCGAGCCGCTTCGCCGCCGCCGCGACCCCCTGGGCGTGATTGCCCGACGACCAGGCGACCACCCCCGCCGCCCGTGCCGCGGGCGCGATCCGCGCCAGCCGGTTATAGGCCCCGCGGAACTTGAACGACCCGGTGTGCTGCAGCCCTTCATATTTGATCAGCACCCGCCGCCCGATCCGATCGTTGAGCGCGGCATTTTCGAGCAGCGGCGTGTGCACCGCATGGCCGCGCAGCAGCACCGCGGCATCGCGGACATCGGCGGCGGTGATGGCGAAGGACGGGTTCGGGCTGGTCATGCGACTTTCATGGCATTGGCGGCGACTGCGGTACAGAGCGGTCCTCACCGTCCCCGCAACTGGGCGGCGAGCGTCCGCGCCGCGAGGACATAGGCGGGCCCGCCGCAGATCGTCCATGCCTCGGGCACCCGCAGCCGCGGGATGCCGGCGAGCGCGCGGTGGTGGAGCATTTCGGTGCCCTGGTCGTCGACATGGTCCGACGTCGTCTCGACGATCAGATAATCGGGCTGCGCCGCGACCATCTCCTCGACCGACATCCGCGACAGCATCGGCTTGCCGAGGATGGTCGCGAGGTTGCGGACGCCGACCCGGCGCATCAGGTCGTCGATCAGCGTTCCCTGCCCGGTCAGATAGCCGCGCCGCTGATAATAAGCCGCGACCGGCGCGCGCCGCGTCCGCGGGATCGCCGCGAGATCGGCGGCCATCCGCGCGATCAGCGCCTCGCCGCGGTCGGGATGGCCGACCGCCTTGGCGACCATGCGGATCTGGTCGACGATATCGCCATAGCTGTTGGCGAAATTCAGTTCGAGCACCGGGGTCCGCCGCCCGCCCATCGCCGCGACCGGTCCGCTCCAGCGCCCCGGGCTGGCGACGATCAGGTCGGGGTCGAGCGCGAGCACATCCTCGGCCGCGCCATGGATTGTCTTCAGCCCCTTCGCCCGGTCGCGCTCGGCCGACATCCAGCGATCGCCGGCAAGATCGGTCAGCGCGGTGATCTGATTGCGGTCGGCGAGCCGCAGCAGCAGTTGGTCGGCGCACATGTTGAGCGAGACGATCCGGCGCGGCGCGGCCTGTACCGCCGTCGCCGACGCGAGCAGCAGCGCCGACAGCCAGGCGAGGAGCAGACGGGCGAACATGGCTTCTCATTGCGGGGCCGGCCGGTTAGGGCAAGACCCCATGACATCGTCCCGGCCGTTGCTGATCGGATCGCTGCTCGGGCTCTGCCTGCTCGCGGCGGTGCTCTCGATCGTCATCGGCACCGCCCCGCTCGGCGAGACGCGGATCGCCGCAGCGCTGACCGGCCATGGCGACCCGATCGCCCGCATCATCCTGTTCGAGCTGCGGCTGCCGCGCGCGATCCTCGGCCTCGCGGTCGGGGCGATGCTCGGCCTCGCCGGCGCCGCGCTCCAGGGCTATCTGCGCAACCCGCTCGCCGAACCCTCGGTGCTCGGCGCCTCGAACGCCGCCGCGCTGGGCGCGGTGATCGCGCTCTATTTCGGGCTGGCGGGGCTCCATCCGGCGGTGCTGCCGGCGCTGGCGATCCTCGCCGCGCTGCTCGCGCTCGGGCTGCTGTTCGTGCTGGCGGGCGGCGCCGAAAGCCCGCTCACCCTGATCCTCGCCGGCATCGCGGTCGCGACCATCGCCGGCGCCGGGATCAGCCTCGCGCTCAACCTGTCGCCCAACCCGTTCGCGGCGATGGAGATCATGACCTGGCTGCTCGGCTCGCTCGAGGACCGGTCGTTCGACCATGTCCGGATCGCGCTCCCCTGCATCGCGATCGGCCTCGTCCTGCTGCTGTGGGACGGGCGCGCGCTCGACGCGCTCAGCCTCGGCGAGGAAGGCGCGCAGGCGCTCGGTGCCGATCTGCGCGCGACCCGGCTGCGGCTGCTGCTCGGGGTCGCGATCGGGGTCGGCGGCGCGGTCGCGGTGTCGGGGGCGATCGGCTTCGTCGGGTTGATCGTGCCGCATCTGATCCGCCCGCTCACCGACCGCAGCCCGTCGGCGATCCTGATCCCCTCGGCACTCGGCGGCGCGGCATTGCTGACGCTCGCCGACGTCGCGGTGCGGATCATCCCGGCGAGCAGCGAATTGAAGCTCGGGGTCGTCACCGCCTTTCTGGGCGTCCCGGTGTTTCTCGTCCACCTGATGCGCGAGCGGCGGCTATGGTGACGATCCGCATCGAAGCTCTCGACGTGGCGCTCGGCCATCGCCCGGTGCTCCACGGCATCGACGCGCAGCTCGAACCCGGCGCGCTGGTCGGGGTGATCGGCCCCAATGGCGCCGGCAAGTCGACGCTGGCGCGGGCGATGCTCGGGCTGGTCGCGCCCGCTACGGGCCGGGTGACGCTCGACGGCACCGACGTCGCGGCGATGCGCCGCGCGGCGATCGCGCGGACGATCGCCTATCTGCCGCAGGGCCAGTCGCTCCACTGGCCGCTGTCGGTCGAGCGGCTGGTCGCGCTCGGCCGGCTGCCGCACCTCGCGCCTTATTCGCGGATCTCGGACGCCGATCGCGCCGCGATCGACCGGGCGATCCGCCGCGCCGATGTCGGCAAGCTGCGCGAGCGCGACGCGACGAAACTGTCGGGCGGCGAGCGGATGCGGGTCCATCTCGCCCGTGCGCTGGCGGTCGAGGCGCCGGTGCTGATCGCCGACGAACCGCTCGCCTCGCTCGATCCCGGCCACCAGATCGAGGTGATGGAGCTGCTCGCCGAACAGGCGCGCGCCGGCGCGCTGGTGATCGCGGTGCTCCATGACCTGACGATGGCCGCGCGCCATTGCGACCGGCTGCTGCTGCTTCACCAGGGCCGGCTCGTCTGCGACGGCACCCCCGACGCGGTGCTGACCGCCGATCGGCTCGCGACGGTCTACGGCATCCGCGCGCGCATCGACCGCGACGGCGACGGTCCGTTGGTGGTGCCGCTGGCATTGACCCGCGAGAGTGCGCCTCAGCACGCGAAGCCTCATCCATTGGTCTAGCATCGGGCACCATCCGGCCAGACGTTCAACAGCTGGTAAGGGTCGCGCGGCATGCCCGTCGACGATGCCGTCGAACCCCAATCCCTGCAGGCTGATATCGGCCGACCGGGCGGTCCGCATGATCCTGGCCCTGTTCGCCGCCCTGTGGTCGGCGAATGCGCTGGCGTGCGACGTGGCGACCCCGACCAATGTCACCGTCGGCACCAGCTTCTCGCCATCGGCGATCAAAGCCGGAATGGTGCCCTATACCAAGACCCTGGGCGGGTTCAGCTGCAGCAGCACCAACATCCTGACCCTGCTCAGCGGCAATTTCCTCAAGGCGACCGTCGCCAGCGGCACCACCCTGCAGCTCACCGCCGCGGGCACCAGCGACGTCGTCACTTACAAGCTCTACGCCGACGACACCGGCACCAACGAGCTCAAGCCGGGGGTGTCGGCTTATTATATCAACGGCACCATACTCAACCTGCTCAACCTCGGCGGCAACGGGGCGATCGACGTGCCGGTCTATTTCAAGCTGGCGAGCAGCGGCTTCGTCACCCCGGGCACCTATAGCGGCAGCTTCTCGATCAAATGGGACTGGCTGTTCTGCTCGGGGATCGGCGCGCTCGGCGCCTGTATCGGCACGCCCGACCAGGGCAGCAAGTCGGTGACGGTCAACGTCACCCTCGTCGTCCAGGCCAAGCCGCCGACGGTCAGCGTCGATGTCGGCACCGCGACCTGGAACATCGTCGAGGGCAGCAGCAATCCCAAGGCGATCCCGCTGAGCAAAAGGCGGCTGCGGCTGACCGTCACCAACCCCGATATCGTTCCGGTCGAGGCCAACACCCTCAAGGTCGTGCTGCCCACCCCGTCGACGATGATCGTCGCGCTCGACGGCGACGGCACCGGCGGCGCGGTCGTCCAGACCAGCGAAGGCTCGCCCGCCTCGACGCTGACGTTGAGCTATGTCTCGCCCACCGACACCGGCGACAATGTCGATTTCTCGTCCGACGGCGGCACGACCTGGACCTATTATCCGACGCTCGGGACACCCGCGACCTGGGCCTCGGTCAACCGCATCCGCTTCCGCCCGCAGGGCGCAATGGCGGCGCTGTCCTCCTATACGATCTCGATCCCCTATTCGGTGAAATAGGGAACCGCGTCGCGGCATGATCGGTTCGACGTGCGGAACCACATGGAGAATCCGCATGTCGCGTACCCCCATCCTCGCCTGCGCGCCGCTGCTCGCACTGGTGATCGCCACCCCCGCCTTCGCTGATCGCGGCCCCAGCAAGGAAGAGGCCCAGGCGATCGCCGCCAAGCTCACCGCCGAGGGTTTCAAGAGCTGGAACAAGATCGAATATGACGAGGACGGTCCGATCTGGAAGGTCGACGACGCCCGCGCGATCGATGGCAAGACCTATGATCTCCAGCTCAGCCCGAACGGCTATGGCATCGTCAAGAAGGACGGGGATTGAGGGGAACGAACGACTTCCAATATCCGTCGCCCCAGCGAAGGCTGGGGCCCATGGCTATCTCCTCTCGCGCGGCCATTGCCTGTGGAAACAGACATGGACCCCAGCCTTCGCTGGGGCGACGGGAGAGGCCCTCCAACATTTCAACATATTAGAAAGATTTGTTTGATTTTATTCGGCTCCCTGCCGAGCCTCGGACGGTCCAAATAGGTCCGGCAAGGCAGCGACACCATGGTGGTGAAACTGCCGTCAGGGAGTTCATCACATGACCCAGTCCATCACCGCCTCCGCCCCCCGCACCGGCCTCGACAGCTCGGCCGCCACCGCCGCGCTGCCGCTGATCGGCCGCATCGGCCTCGCCTCGATCTTCCTGCTCAGCGGCCTGTCGAAGATCGCCGCCCCCGCCTACACGATCGGCTATATCAAGTCGGTCGGCCTGCCCTTCGCCGAGGTCGGCTATGCGATCGCGGTGCTGGTCGAGATCGTCGGTGGCCTCGCGCTGATCGCCGGCTATCGCACCCGGCTGGTCGCGGGCTTCATCGCGCTCTTCTCGATCGCGACCGCATTGGCCTTCCACAACAATCTCGGCGACCAGAACCAGTTCATCCACTTCTTCAAGAATGTCGCGATCGCCGGCGGCCTGCTGCAGATTGTCGCCTTCGGCGCCGGTCGTTACAGCATCGACGCACGGCGCTGATATTCCCTCCCCCGGCCCGGGTTGCCTTCCCCTTTGGGCGGCCCGGGCACCCCTTTTTCCCGTCTGTAGGAGACCGACATGACCGAACGCACCACCGACACCCAGCTCGACCCGCTGTTCCTCGAGCGCTGGAGCCCGCGCGCCTATGACGGCAGCAAGCTCAGCCAGGACGAGCTGCGCACATTGTTCGATGCCGCGCGCTGGGCGCCTTCGGCCTATAACCATCAGCCCTGGACCCTGCTCTACGCCGAGCAGGGCGACGCCAACTGGGACCGGTTCCTGAGCGTGCTGGTGCCGTTCAACCAGAGCTGGGCGAAGGACGCGGGCGTGCTGATCTTCTTCGTGTCGAAGACCCATATGGGCGACAGCGCCAACCACACCCACAGCTTCGACACCGGCGCCGCCTGGATGTCGCTCGCGCTCCAGGCGACCAGGCTCGGCCTTCAGGCGCACGGCATGTCCGGCGTCGATTTCGCCGCCGCGACCAAGGAACTGGGCGTGCCCGAGGGCTATCGTGTCGACGCCGCCGCGGTCGTCGGCCGCCAGGGCGACGTCTCGAATCTGCCCGAGCAGCTCCAGCAGCGCGAGAACAAGGCCGCGAGCCCACGCAAGCCGATCGACGAGATCGCGTTCGCCGGCAATTTCCCGGGCTGATCTCCTACCAGCCCGGTGAGAGAGGGCGCCTCCGGCATCGGCCGGGGGCGCCCTTTTCACGCTCAGCTCTTGTTGATGTTCGCGAGCGTGCCCTTGAGCGACGGGTTGGACGCGTTGCCCTTGGCCGGCGCCTCCTTCTTGGGCTTGCGGGCTTCCTTGCTCTTCTTCTGCTGACCCTTGGCCATATCATCTTCCTTCGGGAATGCGGTCGGCGGTCGCTGGAACGGGACAGATCCGACGGGCAAGCGGAGCGCATGACGGCGCCCGGTCGCGACCGGCCTGCAGGCTGATTGGCGGCGATGTCCCGCGATACGCCCCGCAAGGGGTGCTTGGCAATCAGGCGATCGCCAGCACGCTGCGGTGGATGAAGCGCACCAGATCGGGCAGCCCGCGCGCGCCGGTCTTGGCGTAGATCCGCTTCGAATAGTTGCGCGCGGTCTCGACGGTCAGGCCGAGTTCGGTCGCGGCCTCGGCGATCGACATACCGCGGCTGAGCGCGAGCGCCAGCCGCGCCTCGCTCGCCGGCAGCTCGAACAGCTCGGCGAGCTGGTCGCAGCGATCGGCCGAGGTCCAGCTGTCGCCATGGACATAGGCGACCACCGCCGCGGCCGGCGCGCCCGCCACCGACTTGCGGTTGGTCGGCACCAGCAGCATGTCGAGCCAGGGATCGCGGCTGAGCACCAGCGCACGCGGCCGCGCCTCGGGCCGTCCAGCGAGCAGCCGCACCGCCTCGGATATCTCGCGGCCCAGCGGCGCCGCCGCCATCACCAGCCGGTCGCCCCGCCCCTGCCGCAACAGCCCCATGCCGGTCAGCAGCCGCGCGCCCTGCGGATCGGCGTCGAGCACCCGGCCCGCGGTATCGAGCGTCATCCAGCCGAAATTGAGCCGGCGGATCGCCTCCTCGGCGACCGAGGCGGTGAAGCGCTGGCGCTCCTGCGCGACATAGCCGCGCATCGCGGTGCGGACATAGGGCACCAGCGCGACGAGCAGCGCGTCGTGCGGCGGGTCGAAATCGCCCTCGCGGCGCGACACGGTCAGCCAGATATTGACCCCGCTCGGCTCGATCAGCCGCATCAGCCGCAGCGCGTTCATCCCGCTCGGCTCGAGCATGTCGTCGCGGAACGCCGCATGGACCGGATCGTCGTCGCGCAGCAGTTCGTCGATCCGGTAGAGCCGCCCCTCCTCGAGCTCATGATAGGGCAGCGGGTCGCGCTCATGGAGATGGTCGCGGTAGAGCTGGCCGAGCACATCGGGCGAGGCCTGGCCCGCATAGAGATGGACCAGCGTCGGACGCGACGGCGCCGGCGGGCGGAAGATCAGGCTGGCATAGTCGGCGCCGACCGCGGCGCGCAGTCGATCGAGGAAGCCCGACCACATCGGCGTCTCATAGGCGCCCTCGAACAGCGCCGGCAGCAGCGCGAGCAGATCATGTCCCGGCATCGTCGCTCCGATCGTTCGCCCTGTCGATAGCTATAGTTCCCAAATGGGAGGTTTCGCCCGCTTCGCTCTATGCAAGACCCGCCCGGTACGCAAATGTAACCGGACGGCGCAGCAGGTGCCGGCCGACAGGAGCGATGGAGACGATGACCGACGATCAGGCGATCAGCCGCGATCTCATGGCGCAGCCGACCGAGGCGCTGCTCGCCGCGGCGCGCGCCCGGCGCGACGCGCGTGGGCCTGCGCGCACCAGCTATTCACGCAAGGTCTTCATTCCGCTGACCCAGCTTTGCGCCGATGTCTGCCATTATTGCACCTTCGCCAAGGCGCCGAGCCGGCTCCAGGCGCCCTATCTCACCCCCGAGCAGGTGCTCGAAATCGCCCGCCAAGGCGCGTCGCGCGGCTGCAAGGAGGCCTTGTTCACCCTCGGCGACGCCCCCGAGCGCCGCTATGCCGCGGCACGCGAGGCGCTCGCGGCGATGGGGTTCGAACGGACGATCGACTATGTCGAGCATGTCGCGCGGCTGGTGCTGCGCGAGACCGGGCTGCTCCCGCACATCAATGCCGGTATCCTCGACGCCGACGATTATCGCCGGCTGCGCGCGGTTTCGGCCTCGGCCGGGCTGATGCTCGAAAGCGCGTCGGAGCGGCTGTGCGAACGCGGCGGCCCGCATTTCGGATCGCCCGACAAGGTGCCCGCCGTCCGCCTCGCCTCGCTGCGCGCGGCGGGTGAAGCCCGGGTCCCGGTGACCAGCGGTATCTTGATCGGGATCGGCGAGACCGAGCAGGAGCGGATCGACACGCTGTTCGCGCTGCGCGACCTCCACCGCGACCATGGTCATCTCCAGGAGGTGATCGTCCAGAATTTCTGCGCCAAGCCCGGCACTAAGATGGCGAGCGCCCCCGAGCCGAGCGCCGACGCGCTCTACCGCACGATCGCCTATGCCCGGCTGATCCTCGACGACGCCGTATCGGTGCAGGCGCCCCCCAATCTCAACGAGGGCCGGTTCGACGCGCTGCTCGACGCCGGCATCGACGACTGGGGCGGCATCTCGCCGGTGACGATCGACCATGTGAACCCCGAGGCGCCCTGGCCCGAGATCGAGCGGCTGGCGGCGGTCTGCGCCGAGGCCGGCCGGCCGCTAGTCGAGCGGCTGACCATCTATCCGCGCTTCGTCGCCGCACCGACCGAATGGATCGATCCGGCGGTCCGCACCCCGATCCTCAAGCTCGCCGATTCCGAGGGCCTCGCCCGCGACGGCCAGTGGAATCCCGGCACGACCCTGCCCGCGCCCGGATCGCCGCGCCGCCCGCTCGGCGCGCCGGCGCTCGCCGCGCATCACCGGCTCGACCGCATCCTCGACCATGCCGCCGACGGCCACGAGCTCTCCGAAGCCGACATCGTCACCCTGTTCGCGGCGCGCGACGGCGCGGCGCAGGCGGTGGTGCGCGCAGCCGATGCGCTGCGCGTCGCGGTCAAGGGCGACACCGTCACTTATGTCGTCAACCGCAACATCAACTACACCAATATCTGCACCTATAGCTGCGCCTTCTGCGCCTTCTCGAAGACCTCGACCAAGGCCGGGACCCGCGACAAGCCCTATGTCCTGCCCGATTCGGAGGTCGCCGGGCGCGCGGTCGAGGCGTGGGAGCAGGGCGCGACCGAGGTCTGCCTGCAGGGCGGCATCCACCCGAGCTACACCGGCGACACCTATGCCGGCATCCTCGCGGCGGTGAAGCAGGCCTGCCCGCAGATGCACGTCCACGCCTTCTCGCCGCTCGAGGTGGCGTCGGGCGCCGAGACCCTCGGGGTGAGCGTGCGCGACTATCTCAAGCGGCTCAAGGACGCCGGGCTCGGCTCGCTGCCCGGCACCGCCGCCGAGATCCTCGACGACGAGGTTCGCGACCTGATCTGCCCCGACAAGCTCAACACCCGCGAATGGCTCGACGTCGTCCGCACCGCGCATGGGGTAGGGCTGCCGACCACCGCGACGATCATGTTCGGCCATCTCGACCGCACCGAACATTGGGCGCGCCATCTGCTGGCGATCCGCCGGCTGCAGATGGACACCGGCGGCTTCACCGAATTCGTGCCGCTGCCCTTCGTCCATATGGAAGCGCCGCTCTACAAGCGCGGCCAGGCGCGGCGCGGGCCGACCTGGCGCGAGACTGTGCTGATGCACGCGATCGGCCGGATCGCGCTCCACGGCGCGATCGATTCGATCCAGGTGTCGTGGGTCAAGCTCGGCCTCGACGGCGCCGCCGCCTGTCTCGCCGCCGGGGTCAACGATCTCGGCGGGGTGCTGATGAACGAGAGCATCAGCCGCGCCGCCGGCGCCGCGCATGGCCAGGAGGTCAGCGTCGACGATCTGCGCGCCGCCGCCGCCTCGGCCGGCCGGCCGCTGCGTCGCCGGACCACCCTCTACAAGCTGCTCGACGATCCCGAACCAACCCCCGCCCCCACACCCGTCTGCGCGCCCTGATCCCGACAGCGATCATGCGCGGCGGATGGCGGCAAACGCCACGAACCGGAGAGATGCCGATGAGAGTTTCCCGATGAAGGTCCAGCCGGCCGCCTTCCTGCGCACGACCCTGCCGATCGACATGTCCGCGCTGCCCAATCTCGATTCGGGCCGCTATCATTCGATCTGGCTGCCCGATCATATGGTGAGCTTCTGGCCGGACTCGATCTGGACCCCCGAATTCACCGATCTCGCGACCCTTTCGCCCTCGCCGCACCGCCATCTCGACGCGATGGCGGTCGCCGGCGCCGCCGCGGTGCTGACGAAGAATGTCCCGATCGCGACCAGCGTCGTCGACACGGTGCGCCGTCACCCCGCCTCGCTCGCCCAGACCGCGCTGACCCTCGACCATCTCTCGAACGGCCGCTTCATCCTCGGCGTCGGCAGCGGCGAGACCGAGAACACCGTGCCTTATGGGTTCGACTTCTCGAAGCCGGTCGGCCGCTTCGAGGAATCGCTCAAGGTCATCCGGATGCTGTGGGAGAGCGACGGCCCGGTCGATTTCGAGGGCCAGTTCTACAAGCTCCACCACGCCCGGATGGACACCGAACTTTACCAGGGCCGCGCGCCGCGGATCTGGGTCGGCGCGGGCGGGCCGCGGATGCTCGACATCACCGGCCGCTATGCCGATGGCTGGTGGCCGGCGGGCGCCTGGACCCCCGAGGATTATGCCGGCAAGCTCCAGATCATCAGGAATTCGGCCGACCGCGCCGGCCGCGATCCCAACGCGATCGTCCCCGCCTTCATCCAGACCTGCCTGATCGGCGACGATGCCGAACTGGCCGAGATCCTCGAGGCGCCCTTGATCAAGGCCTATGTGCTGCAGATCTCGGCCGAGACGATGCGCGCCTTCGGCTACGAGCATCCGATGGGCGACAGCTGGCGCGGCTATCAGGACATCGACCCCGGCGTGCTGACCCGCGAGCGCATCCTGGCGATGCTCGACAAGGTCGTGCCCGAATCGATCCTCGCGATCCTGCCGCACGGCACCCCGAAACAGGTCGCAAAGCGGGTGAAGCAGTTCGTCGACGCCGGGCTCAGGGTTCCCAAGATCCTCGACTATGGCGGCATGGCCGGGCTCGCCTACAGCGCGAAATCGGCGGCGAAGGTCCGCGAGGCCGAAGACGAACTGCTGGCGCTGGTGGAGGACGCCGCATGAGCATCACGATCGGCGGCGACATCCTCGATGCCGGCCGGATGCTGGCGGCGGCCGAAGCCGAAACCGGGCTCGACGATTATGGCGACGACAGCTTCCGCGCGCGCTTCGCGCTGGCCGCCGACTATCTCCAGAGCATCGGCATGGATGCCGAGGGCCAGCGCAAGGCTGCTATGGTCTGCCACGGGCTGCTGACCTCACGGCTCGAATTTTTCGAGGACCGCAACCGCTATCCGATCGGCGACGAAGTGATCGACCGGCCGCTGTTCGCGACCGGCGAGCCCCGCTCGGGCACCACCTTGTTCCACGCCTTGATGTCGGTCGATCCCAATGGCCGCTCGCTGCGCTTCTGGGAGATCATGCGCCCGTCGCCGCCGCCCGGGCTCGCCGGTCCCGACGATCCGCGCCGCGCGCAGGCCGACGACGACTGGCGCGACATCATCGCGACCATCCCCAACTGGCTGCTCAGCCATCCCTATAACGACATGCTCGGCGACGGCCTGCCCGAATGCGAGCGGACCTGGGCGTTCGATTTCCGGGTAATGACCCCGACCGCTTGGTGGCGGGTGCCGATGGGGATGAAGATCGCCGGGCTCCCGATCGATCCCGCGGCGCAGATCCGGCTGCACAAGATGATGCTTCAGCAGTTCCAATATGCGCGCGAACCGAAATATTGGGTGCTCAAGGGCTTCCACGGCCCGCGCCTCGAGCAATTGTTCGACGCCTATCCCGACGCCCATATCGCCTGGATCCACCGCGACCCGGTGCAGATCGTCGCGTCGCGGATCAAGATGGCGGGCGACCTGGTCGAGGGGATGACCGGCCAGGTCGACTGGGCCGAACAGGCGAAGATCCACCTCGCCGCCAGCCGGGCGAGCTTCGCCGGTACCCTCGCCAACCCGCTGATCGACGATCCGCGCATCCACCATATTCGCTACAGCGACTTCGTCGCCGACCCGGTCGGCACGGTGCGCGGCTTCTACGAGAAGAGCGGCAAGCCCTTCACCGCGGAGGCCGAAGACGCGATGCGCGCCTATCTGCGCGACAATCGCGGCGACCGCCACGGCAAGTTCGTCTATTCGACCGACCTGATCGGCGAGGATATCGACACGCTCCACCGCGAGTTCGCCCCGTTCCGCGAACGGTTCGGGATCGACATCGAAAAGCGCAAATAGGGGCCGGACGATGCACGATCGCGTCTCGTTCAACAGCCTGTGCTTTCCCGGCGCGGACATCGCGACGATCGCCGGTCACTGGCGCGATCTGGGCGCGCGGACGATCAGCTTCCTGAGTCCGCAACTGCTCGACGGCGATGCCGACGCGATCGCGGCGCTGATCGCCGAAAACGGATATCGGGTCGAGACGCTCACCCACATCTTCCACCCCGGGCCGCTGCCGGTGTGCGGCGACGATGCGGGCGAGGCCCGCGCCCGGCTGTGCCGGCTGATCGACATCGCCGTGTCGATCGGCGCACGGTCGATCTACATGCTGACCGGCGGCCGCGGCGCGATGCCGTGGGAACAGGCCGCCGAGGCCTTCGCCACCGCGATCGCGCCCTGCGTCGCCCATGCCGAGGCCGCCGGGATCGCCCTGTCGATCGAGAATGCGCCCTTCCTCTATGCCGACATCCATCTGGCCCACAGCCTGCGCGACACCATCACCCTCGCCGAGGTCGCCGGAATCGGCGTGTGCATCGACCTGTTCGGCTGCTGGACCGAGGCCGGGTTCGACGCGCTGGTGGACCGGGCACTGCCGCGCACCGTGCTGATCCAGGTCAGCGACCATGTGCTCGGCGACCGCTCGCTGCCGTCGCGCGCGGTCCCGGGCGACGGCGCGATCCCGCTGCGCCACATCCTCGGCCGCGCGCTCGCCGGTGGCTATGCCGGAGGCTTCGACCTCGAACTGCTCGGCCCGCGCATCGACCAGGAGGGCCGGTTCGAGGCGGTGCGCCGGGCGGGGCTGTATGTCAGCGAATTGCTGCGCGAATTGGGCGCTTAGGGAAGGAAAGACGATGGCGTTCGGCGACGGCAGTGACGACGCGGCGCTGCGCGCGGCCTGGGGCGATTTCTGCACCCGGCTGCAGGCGGCCGGCGACCGCGCGTTCAAGGATCCCAATCCGGCGACCCCGCTCCACCGCGCCGACGCCTTCCGCTTCCTCACCCAGAATCTCGGCCAGGCCTTCGACCTCGCGCTCGAGACCAGGGACACGCGCTATCCCGCGCTCCATGCCTTTTGCGGCCCGACCCGCAAGCTGGGCGGCGACGCCGCCGACTTCGTCTATCTCCAGGCGTGGATCGACGGCCGCTCGACCTATCGGATCAGCGGCACCCGCGGCACCGCGCCCTTCCTCAACTTCACCGTCCAGGGCCCGCGCCCGGCGCTGACCGCGGGCGGCTTCGCCCCGCTCCACGAACCGTTCGGCGACGTGCCCGAGGCGAACCTATTCGGGCACCAGCTGCAGACCGACGCCGACGGCGGTTTCGAGCTCTTCATCGGCGGCCCCGAGCGCGGCCCCAACTGGCTCCCCACCACGCCGGGCACGCGCAAGCTGTTCCTGCGCCAGGGCTTCGACCGTTGGGACGAAGTCCCGGCGACGATGCTGATCGAGCGGATCGGCATGGAGGGTCCCAAGCCGCCGCCGACGCCTGCGACGATGATCGAGGCGATGGGCTGGGCGGGCGATTTCGTCACCGGGCTGATGGACGACTGGCCCGAATGGCCGTTCGCGCATGGCGGGGTCGATGCCGCGAACCCCAACCGCTTCCCGGCCGGCGCCGACACCGACGATGACCGCAAGCGCGGCCGCGCGGCGACCAACATGCACTGGCAACTCGCCCCCGACGAGGCGCTGATCGTCAGCTTCGACCGGCATGACGGGCTCTGGATGCTGTCGAACATGGGGGTGTTCTTCAACAGCATGGACTATCTCTACCGCCCGGTCAGCTACACCCCGAGCCGCGCCGCGGTCGACAGCGACGGCAAGGTCCGGCTGGTGCTCGCCCATGACGATCCGGGCTTCGCCAACTGGATCGACACCCAGGGCTTCGAACGCGGCAACCTCACCTATCGCCATATGCTCGCCGGCAGCCCGGCGCCGATCGACTCCCGGCTCGTCAAGCGCACCGCCCTCGCCGCCGCCCTCCCCGCCGACAGCGCGACGGTACGCCCCGAAGACCGGCTCGCCGAGATGCACGCCCGGTTCGAAGGGATCAGGCGGCGCTATCGATTCTGAAACATCGTCGCGCCAGCGAAGGCTGGTGCCCATGTCTGTCGTCACCAGCGGTATAGCGCGAGGATAGAGCTATGACATCAGCCTTCGCTGATGCGACGTATCACGCGGACACTATACTCAACTCGATGGCAGCGGATATTCGAGCGCTGCCCCATCGATCGGGCGTGTAGCGGACAATATCCCGCAGATCGGCTTCCGCCGTGGACGTCAGGACATAATCGGCGGTCAAGCCCGGCTGTCCCGCCCCAGTTCCTCGTCGACGATGCTATCGACGTCCTTGTCGGAAACCGCCCCCGCCAGCCCGTCCGCGATCCGCTGCGTCACCAGCGTCTTGAGCTCCTGCCACGCCTGGTCCTCTCCGGCCTGGCTGGGGAAAAGGCGTTCGACGGCATATTGCTTGATCGACTTGCCCTGCAACGCCGCCATCGCCTTGAGGGTCTGATGCTGCTGGTCGGTAATGTCGATGGTCAAGCGGCTCACGGATCACCTTGCGTGATTGTGAGATCACACATTAGCACAAATGTGGGTTTGTGGCCACATGCCTCGATAGGCCATTTAATTCGGTGACAGTTTAATTCGGTGACAGTGCACTTTTAGCGACCGCCATCGCTAAAAGTGCACTGTCACCGAATTAACGAGCGCCGCACGCGGCTACCGCTCCAGCCCCTCCACCCGATAGAAGCGCGCCAGTTCGCGCGCGGTCCCGAGCCGGATCACCGGCAGGCTGCCGTCGGCGAACATCGTCCGGTAGCGCCGCCGGCTCTGCCGGGTGGCGAACAGGATATGGTGGATCATCAGCCATTTGACGCTGTCCTGGCCGCCCTCCAGCGCGCCATGGCGCTCGCGTTCGAGCCAGGACCGGCGGGCATAGCGCCACAGGCTGGTCGCGGTCGGCACGTCGAGCAGGATGATGCCCGTGGCCCGCGCGAAGCGCTGCGGAAAGCAGCGCGAATAATTGCCGTCCATCACCCAGCGTTCGCCCATGATCGCTGCGTCGTGCAGTGCGACGAATTCCTCGATCAGCCGCGGCTCCCAGTCGCTGTTCGGCTTGTGGTGAAGCTGGTCGAGATGAACCGGCACCAGCCCGCGGGCACGCGCGATCGCCACCGCCAGCGTCGACTTGCCGCTGTTCGACGGCCCGATGATGCAGATGCGCGGTCCGAGATCGTCGAGGGTCATGATCGCAATTAGAGCGGCTCGTCGAATCGTGGCAAGAGTAGCAACCGGATCGATGCTCGGGATATCGGCAGACGGCGTCACGGAGTAGCCGTCGCACCGCAAATGCGCTAGGAACCGGCCCGCAACAGCGGAGAGTTCCGATGGCTTCGACCAGGCCTTCCAAGAAGAACGAGACGATCGAGATCAGGCTGTCGGACGAGGTGAAGGCCTCGTTCATGGCGCATTGCCGGCAGGATGGCCGCACCGCCAGCGAGGCGATCCGGCTGTTCATCGACGCGCAGATCGCCCCGTCCGCCGATCGTCCCCGCCGGCGCATCCCGCACTGGCGGATCGTCGCCGCCGGGGTCGTCGGCGCCGCGCTCGGCATCGGGGCGGCGGCGCCGTCGCTCGCCCAGTCGGCACCGAACGACCGTGCCGCCTTCCACCAGCTCGACCGCAACCATGACGGCGTGCTCAGCTATGACGAGTTCCAGGCCCGGTAATCGTGGAGATGCGCCTGTCGGCGCATGCGGCACCAGCCCGCTCCCCCGCCCGACCTCCCACTCAGGATACGCTGTGGCGGTCTCTTATACACA
>NZ_JBXANN010000004.1:0-86339 GCF_058801765.1 Rhizorhabdus sp. GW822-FHT03C02 | reverse complement strand
CGACCTCCCACAGCGTATCCTGAATGGGAGGTCGGGCGGGGGAGCGGGCTGGTGCCGCCTCGAAAATGCGCACTTTCGCGCATTTTTCAAACGACCTCCGCTCTGTCCGGACATGAATTTCCGCCTGTCCGGACATGCTTTTGCTGGATGAGGCCACCGCCGATGATGTGATCTGGCGGCATGATCGACAGCACCAACCCCGCCGGCGCCCCGGGCGCCTCCATCACACCCGAGCCCACCGACGCACCGCGCCGGACCGACTGGTTCGGCGAGATTCGCGGGCTGATCGGCCTCGCCTTGCTGGTGATCGGCTTCCACAGCCTGGTCGCGCAGCCTTTCTACATCCCCTCCGAATCGATGATGCCGGGGCTGCTAGTCGGCGACCGCATCGTCGTCGCCAAATATCCCTATGGCTGGTCCTATGCCTCGCCGAGCTTTCCTCTGCTGCCGTTCATCGGCGGAAGGCTGTTCGGCCGGCTGCCCGAACGCGGCGACGTGGTGATCCTGACCCCGCCCGGCGCCGATCGCCGCGGCGAGGAGTGGATCAAGCGCGTCATCGGCCTGCCCGGCGACACGGTGCAGATGATCGGCGGGCGGCTATGGCTCAACTGCCGGCCGGTCGCGACCCACGACATGGGCTATCGGCGGCTGCCGGTCGACGGCAATATGCGCTGTGAGCGGGTGTTTCCCGGGCCCGCCCTGGCCAATGACGACTCGGCCGGCAATGGCCCCTGCCGGGTCCATGTCGTCCGCGAGACGCTGCCCAACGGACGATCCTACGACACGCTCGACCTCGGCCGCAGCGGCGAGGACGACACCGCGCTCTATCGGGTGCCGGCGAACCATGTCTTCGTGATGGGCGACAATCGCGACAACAGCGCCGACAGCCGGGTGCCGCTGGCGCAGAACGGCCTGAACGGGGCGATACCGATCGAGAATCTCAACGGCCGCGCCGAATTCATCAGTTTCTCGCTCAACGGCACCGCCGGCTGGAATCCGCCGAGCTGGTTCTCGGCCTTCCGCAGCGACCGGTTCGGGCGCTCGCTGCGCCCGCAGGCGGCAAAATGACCGTATTCAGATCTCGCTGACGTCGTCGCCGAACCGGGCGAGGCCGGCGAAGACGAGCCCGGCCATCAGGCCCACCGCACGCCATCGCCCGCCGCGCTGGCGCTTCCACGCCGCACGTTCATGGTCGCTGAAGCCGCGACCGCAATGCCGGCAGGCCCAGCCGATCCAGCCGACGGGCCGTCGGCACGCGGGACAATGCGCCACAGGGTCAGTCATCGCTCATCCGGTCATGTTGCGGTCGGGCCGGCAAGGCCGCGCGCCGAACGCTGTTGTCCCGCTCCTTGCGGGAAGAATGCACATCTAGCGTCGATTGATGGGGATATGATTAAGCGACCATGGAGATCCTCGAACCCCTTGAGCGCGCGTTGGCATAGGCCTGAAACAGACCAGGGATCTGGTGGAATCGCTGGAACGATAAGAGACGCTTCACCTCGTGCCGATCCGATCCTAAGACGCGGCACGAACATGATCACAATCCATCCGCTCATCGGCATCCCCGAAATCACCCCCGGCGACGATCTCGCCGCGATCCTGTCCGACGCACTGGCCGCCGCGGGGCTGCTGCCGCTCGCTGTGGACGATATCCTCGTCGTCACCCAGAAGATCGTCTCGAAGGCCGAGGGCCGCTTCGTCGATCTCGAGGCGATCGTCCCGGGCGACGAGGCGCAACGACTCGCTGCGACCACCCGCAAGGATCCCCGTCTCGTCGAACTGGTGCTCGCCGAGGCCAGCCATGTCGTGCGCGCGGTGCCGCATGTGCTGATCACCCGCCACCGGCTCGGCCATGTGATGGCGAACAGCGGCATCGACCGGTCGAACATCGGCCCCGGCGGCAGCGAGCGCGCGCTACTGCTGCCGGTCGATCCCGATGCCTCGGCCGACGCCCTGCGCGCGCGGCTGGCCGCCGACACCGGCGCCGCCCCGGCGGTGCTGATCTCCGACAGTTTCGGCCGGCCCTGGCGCCACGGCGTGGTCGGGGTCGCGATCGGCGCCGCCGGCCTGCCTTCGCTGATCGACCGGCGCGGCGAGCTCGACCGCGACGGCCGCACCCTCGAGGTCACCCAGGTCGCGCTCGGCGACATGATCGCGACCGCCGCCGCGCTCGCCACCGGCGAGGGCGCCGAGAGCGTGCCCGCGGTGCTGGTCCGCGGCGCCGTCTGGCCCGGCGGCAACGCCCCCGCCGCCGCGCTGGTGCGCCCGATCGAAGAGGATCTGTTCCGATGAGCGAGAAGCCGATGAACGCCAGGCCGGACCGGGACCGCATCGTCGTGCTGACCGGCGGCGTCGGCGGCGCCAAGCTGGTGCTCGGACTGATGCAGGTCGTCCCGCCCGAAGATATCACCGCGATCGTCAATACCGGCGACGATTTCCGCCATCTCGGCCTCGCCATCTCGCCCGATCTCGACACGTTGCTCTACACGCTGTCGGGCAAGTCGAACACCGAGCTCGGCTGGGGCCGCGCCGGCGAGACCTGGGGCTTCATGGAGGCGGTGCGCTCGCTCGGCGGCGAGGGCTGGTTCCAGCTCGGCGACGCCGATCTCGCGCTCCATGTCCTGCGCAGCCAGGCGCTCGCGAACGGCGAGCCGTTGAGCGCGGTCACCGACCGCTTCGCCCGCGCCTGGGACGTCGCCGTGCGGATGCTGCCGATGAGCGACGATCCGGTCGCGACCCATCTGACCACCGCCGAAGGCGATCTGCCCTTCCAGCGCTATTTCGTCGAACGGCGCTGCGCGCCCGCGGTCGGCGCGATCCGCTTCGAGGGCGCCGCGGCCGCCCGCCCCGCGCCGGGCGTGGTCGAGGCGATCCTCGATCCGGCGACGACCGCGATCCTGATCGCGCCGTCCAACCCCTATCTCAGCGTCGATCCGCTGCTCGCCATCCCGGCGCTGCGCGATGCGCTGGTCCGCGCGACCGCGCCGATCGTCGCGGTCTCGCCGATCGTCGGCGGCACCGCGGTCAAGGGGCCGACCGCCAAGCTGATGGCCGAGCTCGGCATCGCCGTCACCAACGCCGCGATCGCCGATCATTATGCCGGGATCGCCGACGGCCTGCTGGTCGACGCGCGCGACGGCGCCGAAGGGCTGACGATCGCGCATGCGGCGACCGACACGCTGATGCTCAGTCTCGACGATCGCGCCCGGGTGGCGCGCGCCGCGCTCGATCTCGCGCGGAAAATCGCCGGCTGACAAGGAGCCGGCGCAATCCATTTGCCCCGTGCCGCCATGTTCGGTACGCCGCGATGATGAAGCCCGCAGCCGGTCCCGATGTCGCCGCCGAAACCGGCGAAACCCCCGAACCGCAAGGTGTCGAGGGGGTCAACGCGATCGTCAGCCGGCTCCAGGCGCTGCCCGCCAATCCGGTGACCCGCGCGCGCATCCGCGTCGAACAGGAAGTCCCCCTCGCCCGCCGCGGCCCCGGCTGGGACCGCCACTGGCGCGAACTCGAAGCCTATCTGGATTCGCCCGCCGAATGGAAGAATCTGCCCGAGCCGGAGTGATACTTCCGGTCTCGACCAGCATGCAAAACGGCGCGACCGCGATGCTTGTGCAAGCTGCTCTATTGATCGCTTGATGCGCTTTCGGCCGCCGGATAACAGCCGGCTATCGGCCGATAGCCGGGCCGTAGCCAGGGGAATGGATATGCAGACGATCGGGATCGTAGGTGCGGGTCAGATGGGCGCGGGGATCGCGCAGATCGCCGGGCAGTCGGGGATGAAGGTGTTCCTGTCCGACGTCTCGATCGAGGTCGCCGGCAAGGGCCGCGACGGCATCGTCAGGCTGCTCGACAAGGCGGTCGATCGCGGCAAGCTCGACGCCACGGCCCGCGACAGCGCCGCCGCGCTGATCGAGCCGGTCGGCGATCTCGCGCCGATGGCCGATGCCGACATCATCATCGAGGCCGCGACCGAGCGCGAGCCGATCAAGCGCGCGATCTTCGCCGACATCGGCAAGGTGCTGCGCAGCGACGCGATCCTCGCGACCAACACCTCGTCGATCTCGATCACCCGGCTCGCCCAGGCGACGATCGATCCGAGCCGCTTCGTCGGCATGCATTTCTTCAACCCGGTGCCGCTGATGCCGCTGCTCGAGCTGATCCGCGGCCTCGCCACCAGCGACGCGACCGTCGCCAGGGCCGAGGCGTTCGGCAAGGCGACCGGCAAGCAGACCATCCTGGCAAAGGACAGCCCCTGCTTCCTCGTCAACCGCATCCTGCTGCCGCTGCTCAACGAGGCCTTCTTCGCGCTCGGCGAAGGGATCGGATCGGTCGAGGATATCGACAAGGGCGTCAAGCTCGGCCTCGGCCACCCGATGGGCCCGCTGACGCTCGCCGACATGATCGGCCTCGACACGATCCTCGAGATCTGCCGCATCCTCCAGCAGGATTTCGGCGATCCCAAATATCGTCCGGCGCCAATCCTGGTCAAATATGTCGAGGCCGGCTGGCTCGGCCGCAAGACCGGCCGGGGCTTCTACGATTATTCGGGCGAGACCCCGGTTCCGACCCGCTGAGGGGAACGGGCGACCCACTGTCCTTCGTCATCCCGGACTTGATCCGGGATCTCCCTGCCTTTGCAGCAAGAAGAAGTGAGATCCCGGATCGAGTCCGGGATGACGGCTGAATCGTGACTGTTCTCAACGCGACGCCCCGTCACGGCTCATCCCATCGCTCGCCACTGGCCCCGTCCCGCCCACCCCGCTAAGGCCGCCTCATGCCGAAGCGGACCGTTCGCAGCCAGGCCGGCCGCCGGCGCCGCCCTTCTCCCGCCAGGCGAAGACCGCCCCCGCGCCGCAACCCGCTCGCAACGGTCGCGATCGCCATGGTGGCGCTGCTGCTCACCGCATTTGCAGCGATCGAGCTTGCCCGCTGGCTGGTGCCGCCGGTGCCGAAGGTCGAAAAGCCGAAGACGCTGTCGATGGACGAGGCGCGCGCCGACAATGCCGCGGTCCCGTTCGTCGAACCCCGGCTGATCCCCGCCCGGCCCTATCGCTTCCAGGGCAGTCCGGCCGCGCGGCTGCAGGCGATCGACTGTCTCGCGACCGCCGCGATCTACGAGGCCGGCGACGATGTGCGCGGGCAGCAGGCGGTGATCCAGGTCGTGCTCAACCGGGTACGCTCGCCCGGTTTCCCGAAGACGGTCTGCGGGGTGGTCTATCAGGGCGCGCAGAGGACCACCGGTTGCCAGTTCAGCTTCACCTGCGACGGATCGATCCGTCGCCGGCCCGAACATGCCGGCTGGACGGCGGCGCGCGAGACGGCGCGGCGGGCGCTGGCGGGCCATGTCTTCGTCAATGTCGGCCGCGCGACCCATTATCATACCGACTGGATGGTCCCCTATTGGCGCGGCTCGCTCGCCAAGATCGCCCAGGTCGGGACGCATATCTTCTATCGCCGCGGCACAGACAATCGGCAGTCGCCGTCGGACCAGCGCCCGAAGTCTTCGCCTAAAGGCGCGAAGATCACGCAAAATTAACATGTGCCGCGATAGCAGGGACTCGATCCGACCATAACGCCGCCGCTTCCTGCAACTCGTCATCGATGGCCCGAATATATGAGCGAAGAGATCGCCGCGCATTTCTCGATCATGGTCGATCCCGATCTCGATCTGATCCGCGTCGACATGGGCGGCTTCTTCTCGGAAGCCGATATCGAGGCCTTCCGCTCGACACTCGATGCCCGGATGCGGATGCTGCTGTGCGGCCCGAACGAACATCGCATGCTGTGCGACACCAGCGCGATGCGGATCCAGGCGCAGGAGATCGTCGGCGGCTTCGCCAAGATCGTCGGTCACCCGAAATATCGGTCGAAGCGGCTCGCCTTCGTCGTCGGCGGATCGCTGGCGCGTGGCCAGACCCGCCGCCTGACCGACCGCGACGGAGTCGAGCATTTCGGCGACCGCGCCTCGGCCGAGGCCTGGCTGCTGGGGTGATCGCGGGCTGAAGCCAGCCTCACGTCCGCTCCATCTCGCCGATCGCCCGTTCGACGAACGCCCGCGTCGCCGCATGGCCCGCGGCGATGCCGATCCCCTCCTCCATCACCAGCGCCCGTCCGATCGCCGCGACGATCACCGCCGCGACCTCGGCTGAACAACCTGCCCAGTCGATCAGTTCGGGGGCGATCGTCCGCGCCAGCGCCTCGGCCTGCACCGCGCGGAACAGTTCGACATTGCGCGCGATCTCGGTGCGGATCGCCTTGCGGTGGTTGGCGAGCGCCATGAATTCGGCGGCGAGCGCGGTGCGTTCGGGATCGCTATGCACCGCCCACAGCGCCATCAGCGGGCGGTCCGAGGCCAACGCCGCCTCGAAGCGGATCCGGGTCGCCTCGGCCGAGCGCCGGTAGAAGGCGAGCAGCAGATCCTCGGTGGTCGCATAATAATAATGGACCAGCGGCGGCTTGAGCCCGGCCTCGGCGGCGACCCGGCGGGTGGTCACCGCGGCATAGCCCTCCTGCCGCATCAACCGCTCGGCCGCGTCGAGGATCAGCGCCCGCGACTGGTCCGGTTCGAGCCGGCGTCTGGCCATCGGCATGCGTCTCCCTGTGCTTACCCGATCCGCCTCTATCCTGCTTGACCGAAAGCGCAAGGCTATTACTGAACATGAGATCAGTAGTACTGCCCGCAGAGGCACCGAGGAGGTCGAGGATGAGCCTGTCCACCATGAGCCGCTTCACCGTCGAGGACGTCGCCCCGGCGATCGGCTCGACGATCCGGACCGACAAGCAGACCCTGCTGAGCGGTGAGAAAGCCGACGAGATCCGTGCGCTGCTCGAACGGCGCGGGGTGCTGGTCTTTCCCGCGATCGCCATGAGCGACGCCGAACAGATCGCCTTCACCCACACCCTCGGCACCTTCGCGCATGAGGAAGGCGAAGGCACCAAGGGCAAGGACAGCGTCTATCCGATCACGATGGACGAGCGCATCAACCCGATCGCCTCCTATCTGAAGGGCGCCTTCTACTGGCATATCGACGGGACGATGTCGGCCAAGCCGATCCTGGCGTCGATCATGAGCGCCCGCGCGCTCGCCCCCGAAGGCGGCGACACCGAATTCTGCAACAGCTATGCCGCCTGGGACGCGCTGCCAGACGACGAGAAAGCCGCGATCGAGGGGCTGCAGGTGGTCCATGCGATGTGGCGCTCGCAGCTTTATTGGGAGCCCGAACCCAGCCATGCCCAGCTCGCCCAGTGGATGGCGCGCGGCCAGAATGTCCTGCCTCTCGTGTGGAAGCACCGGTCGGGCCGCAAGTCGCTGGTGCTCGGTGCCACCGCGCTCCAGGTCGAGGGGATGGGGATCGCCGAAAGCGAGCTGCTGCTCGTCCGCCTGCGCGACTGGGCGACCCAGCCGCGCTTCGTCTACCGCCATCGCTGGTCGCTCGGCGACATGGTGATCTGGGACAATACGGGGACGATGCACCGGGCGATGTCCTACGACCATAAGAGCGGCCGGCTGATGCACCGCACCAAGCTCGAGGGCGAGGAAGCCTTCGCATGACGATGGTCGACGGTTTCGAGCCGCTGGCGCGCGGCTATTGGCTCGAGGGGCTGGCGGTCGACGGCGACGATGTCTGGTTCACCGATGTCGTCCTCGGCGGGATCCGCCGGCTCGGATCGGACGCGGTGCTGCTGCCCGAGCGGACGATGATCGGTGGATTGCTGCTCAACGACGACGGCAGCCTGCTCGCGGCGGGGGCCGGCGGCATCGCCTGGGCCGATCCCGCGACCGGCGCCTCGGGGATGCTGGTCGAGGGGCTCGCCGGCACCAACGAGATGGTCGCCGACGGCAGCGGCGGGATCGTCTTCGGCACGATCGACCTGCCCGCGATCGTCGCCGGCACCCGGCCGGGCCCCTCGTCGATCTGCCGATTGGCCCAGGACCGCAGCCTGACCGTGCTGCGCGCGGGGCTGGCCTTCGCCAACGGCCTCGGCATCGCCGGCGACACCTTGTTCTTCAACGAGAGCTTCGCCGCGACCCGCGCCTTCGCGATCGGCGCCGACGGCGCGCTCGGCGAACCGCGCACGCTGGTCGACAAGCCCGACTGCGACGGCATGGCGATCGATGCCGAAGGCAATGCCTGGATCACCGGCTTCGCCTCGGCGGAGTTGCTCTGCCTGCGCCCCGACGGCAGCGAGGTCCGCCGGCTCGCACTCCCCGGCAAGGCCGCGACCAGCGTCCGCTTCGGCAGCGCCGACCTGCGCGACCTCTATGTCAATGTCGTCGACCCGGCCTCGGCGCAGGCGCTCGCCGAAGGCCGGCCTATCGAGACCCGGGATTCGGTGCTCTACCGCACCCGCAGCCCGGTCCCCGGCGCGCCGGTCGCGCGTCCCCGCTTCACCCTCGCTCGATAAGGGGCCGCCCGCATGACCGATATGACACCCGTCGCGATCGTCACCGGCGCGAGCCGCGGGGCGGGCAAGGGCATCGCGATCGCGCTGGGGTCGCATGGCTGCACCGTCTATGTCACCGGCCGCTCGCAGCGCGAAGGCGATGCCTCGATGCCCGGGACGATCCACGCCACCGCCGAGGCGGTGACCCGGGCCGGCGGCAGGGGCATCGCGGTGCCCTGCGACCATGGCGACGATGCCCAGGTCGCCGCCCTGTTCGCGCGGGTCGAGCGCGAGCAGGGCCGGATCGACATCCTCGTCAACAATGCCTGCGCGATCCACGACATGCTGCCCGCGCCCGGCAATTTCTGGGAGAAGCCGATCGAGATCGGCGCGATGATCGACGTCGGCATCAGGAGCGGCTTCACCGCGAGCTGGCATGCCGCGCCGGTGATGGTGCGCCAGGGCAAGGGCCTGATCGTCTTCACCTCGGCGCCGGGCGCGGTCCATTATTGCTTCGGCCCGGCTTATGGCGCGCACAAGGCCGCGGTCGACAAGATGGCCGCCGACATGGCGGTCGATTTCGCCGATGCCGGGGTCGACGTCGCGGCGCTGTCGATCTGGATGGGATCGCTGACCTCCGAACGGTTGCTCGCGATGATGGCGGCGTCGCCCGATCTGTTCCGCCATCTCGAAGGCACGCTCGAATCGACCGAATATACCGGCCATGTCGTGTGGGCGCTGTTCAACGATCCCGATCTGATGGCGCTGAACGGCCGCACTCTGATCGGCGCCGAGGTCGGCGCGGGCTATGGCATCACCGATATCGATGGCGCCCATCCGCCGTCGGTGCGGACGCTGCACCATTGCGCGCCGCGCGAACAATATCCGTACAAGGTCAAATGACGATATGACGGCCGATCCCCCGCCGCGCATGGCGCCGATACCGCCCGAGCAGTTCAGCGGCGAAGCCCGCGCCTTTCTCGATCGCTGGAGCGGCGGGTCGTTCAGCGGGGCGGAGACCAACCCGGTGCTCCAGACCTTCGCCCACCATCCGCTGCTCGCCGACCTGTTCTCGCAGCTCAACGTCCATCTGCTCACCACCTCCAGCCTGCCGCTCAAGCAGCGCCAGATCGCGATCATGCGCACCGCCTGGCGCTGCAAGGCGGTCTATATGTGGTCGAGCCACCTCAACCTCAGCCTGATGCGCGGGCTCGATCCGGCGATGTTCGCGCCCGTGCAGGCGGGCGCCGACGATCCGTGGTTCAGCGGCTTCGAACGCGCGATCGTCCGCGCCACCGACGAGCTGGTCGACGACCGCCGGATCGGCGATGCGAGCTGGCAGGCGCTGTCGGCCGAATGGAACCACCAGCAGCTGCTCGACTTCATGTTCACCGTCGGCTGCTATGTCGCGATCGCCGGGGTGATGCGGTCGACGGGAGTCCAGCGCCAGCCCGACCTGATCGCGCTGGCCGAAACCTATGGCGCACCGGAGGCATGAGGACCGCATGACCCAGGGTTTGACCGGCAAGATCGCGCTGGTGACCGGCGCTTCCTCGGGAATCGGCGAGGGCACCGCGCTGGTTCTGGCCGAAGCCGGCGCCACCGTCGTCGTCGCTGCGCGCCGCGCCGACCGGCTCGCCGGGCTGGTCGCACGGATCGAGGCGGCGGGCGGCCGCGCGGTCGCGATCGCCGCCGACATGACCGTCGAGGCCGAGGCGATCGCCGCGGTCGAGCAGGTCGTGGCGACGTTCGGCCGGATCGACATATTGATCAATTCGGCGGGGATCATGCAGGCCGGCGGGGTCGAGGGCTGCGACTTGGCCGAATATCGCCGGGTGTTCGACATCAACCTGTTCGCGACGCTCTACACCTGCAAGGCGGCGGTGCCGCACATGATCGCGGGCGGTGGCGGCGACATCATCACCATCTCGTCGCTCGCCGGGCGCAAGGGCGGGGCGATGACCAACGCCTATTCGGCGAGCAAACATGCGGTCAACGCGATGACCGACGCGCTGCGCCAGGAGGTCGGCAACCGCAACATCCGCGTCACCATTTTGATGCCGGGCGCCACCCTGACCGAGGTCGGCGACCATATCTCCGACCCGAACTGGCGCAAGGCGATCCAGGCGCATGTCAGCAAGGACGGGGTCGTGCTGCCGTCCGAGGTCGGCGAGACGATCCGCTTCATCCTGTCGCTGCCTCGCACGGTCAACATCTCGGAGATCGCGATCCGGCCGACGATCGACACCAGCGCGTGAGAGCAACGGGCCCTGCCCTGTTCCGTCGCCTGTTCTTGAAAATTCTCCGTCGCCCCGGCGGAGGCCGGGGCCGCCCAAGGACATAACGCGCGTTCTCATCTTGGGCGGTTCCGGCCTCCGCCGGAACGACGGCGGTTCGCCGGGCGACGTCCTACCCCAGCACCTCCACCCCACGCCGCGCCGCCATATAGGCCTTCCACCGCGTCCGCAGCTCGCCCGCCCGACAGCCATGGCGCTCGTCGAGAAAATCGGCCGAGGTCACCCGGTCGGTGCGGAAGTTGCGGAAATCGTCGCGCAGTTCGCACCATGCCGCGACCATCCTGATCGTATCGAAATAGCCGACGATCACCGGCCAGATCGTCCGCTCGCTGGTGCCGCCGCGCTCGTCGCGATAGCAGATTCGGATCTTGCGCCCGCTGTGAATCCACGCGCGCGTCCGGGCGATGTCGATGCCGTCGGGGGCGAAGCCCCAGCCCGGGCGGGTGCCGATCGCCGGCTCGGCGATGAACGGGCGCAGCCGCTCGGGCACCGCCGCGCCGATCTTGGCGATCAGGTCGCGCGCCGCCCCCGCGAGCACCGGATCGCCGCGCCCCGCCACCCATTGCGCGCCGAGCACCGCCGCCTCGATCTCGTCGGCGGTCAGCATCAGCGGCGGCATGTCGAAGCCGCCGTCGAGGACATAGCCAAGCCCGGCCTCGCCGCGGATCGGCACGCGCTGGCCGATCAGATCGGCGATGTCGCGATAGACGGTGCGCTTCGACGTCTCGAGCTCGACCGCGATGCTGTCGGCGGTCGTGGGGCGGTGCGAGCGCCGCAATATCTGGACGATCTGGAACAATCGGTCGGCGCGGCGCATCGGTCGTCTCCCTGCTGACACCATGCTGTCAGCAGACCCCTTCTACAAGCCGGTCATCCCGTTTCGACCAAGGAGACCATCGATGATCACCCTCTATCACGCCCCGCAGTCGCGCTCTTCGCGGATGATCTGGCTGCTCGAGGAACTGGGCGCGCCCTACCAGATCCGGCCGGTGTCGATCTTCCGGCCGATGACCGGCGCTGGCGCGGGCGATCCCGCCAACCCGCATCCCGACAAGCAGGTCCCCGCGATCGAGCATGGCAATGTGCTGGTCGCCGAGTCGGTCGGCATCGTCCTCTATCTGACCGACAGCTTCCCCTGGGCCGGGCTCGGGCCGGTGGTCGGCGATCCGCGCCGCGGCGCCTATCTCACCTGGCTGAGCTGGTATGCGGCGGCGCTCGAGCCGGCGATGTTCGCGGCGATGGGCGACGAACTGGGGGCGGCGCCGATGAAGCAGCGTGGTTACGATGCCGCGATCCGCCGGATCGAGGGTGCGCTGGCGCAGGGCCCTTATATGATGGGCGAGCATTTTTCGGGGGCCGACCTGCTGATCGGCAGCGCGATCGCTTTCGCCCGCCATGTCTTCCCCGACAGCCCGGCGATCGACGCCTATGTCGCACGCTGCAAGGCCCGCCCCGCGGCGCTGCGCGCGATCGACCTCGACGATGCCACCGGTCTCCAGCGCGCGGCCTGACGACCGGGCCAAGATCCCACCGGATCAACTGACGCAGGCGGCACCGATGTCCCAAGGCGCGCGACCCGCGCCACGGGGCATCGGTGCCGCCTGTTCTTGCCGTTTTGGAAGCGAAGATCCATCGCGATTGCGCCCATCGCAAGAATATCTCTGCGGCGATCACCAATTGATCGATTCGATTGCCGGTTTATCATCACCATATCTGCGAGTGGTTCGCATCTTTGAATCACCGCCCCGCCGAACCACCACCCCATCCGATAGAACCGCTTCGGTTGCAGACGCTCATTTTTGATCCGGAATGAAAAACGGCGATCGAATCCGCTGTCACATCGGTGAAAAGACGATATGCAATGAGGCGATTCAGGGGTGGGACTTTGAACTGATCGTGTTGCACTGGTTCCCGGAACGCGAAGTCTATCTTCGCTCCAGGGGGCGGGTCCGCTTCGTGCGGATTTCGCCGATGGTTCAGCTTGTCCTGGCGGCGGCGCTGCTGGCCGGCTTCGGCTTGTGGCTGGCGACCTCGCTGTCGGCGCTGATCGAACATGGCCGGCTCGATGCCGAGCGCGAGCGGCTCGACCGCCAGGCCGCGCAGATCGCGCGCGAGGATCGCAACCTCCAGCGCAACCGCCGCCAGCTCGACCAGCGCACCCGCACCCTCGAATCCCGCCAGAAACAGCTCGAAGGCATCGTCCAGCACTATCTCGGCATCGAATTTTCGCGGCCCGCCACGGCGAAGCCCGACCGGCGGTCGAGCATCGCCCCGATCGACGCCCGGCTCGCCGCGATCGAGCGCCGCCAGCTCGGTTTCGCCAGCGCGGTGACCCGATCGACCAGCGCCGAGCAGGCGCGGCACAGCGCGACCTTCCGGCGGCTGGGCCTGCGCGTGCCACTGGGCGACGCGCGGGGCGGCCCGTTCATCCCCTATGACGGCCCCGAACCACAGGCGTCGGGCCAGTCCCCCGCGGCCTTGTTCGCCGGGCTCCAATATGCGCTCGGCCAATGGCAGGCGAGCAAGGGCTTCCTCGCGGCGCTGCCGGTCGGGCGACCGGTCGGCCTGCTCGACATGAGCAGCCCGTTCGGGGTGCGCTTCGATCCGTTCACCCGCCGGCCCGCGGTCCATCCCGGCCAGGATTTTCGCGGCGGCTATGGCGAGCCGATCCTCGCGGCGGGGGTCGGCCGGGTTACCCATGCCGGGCGGCTCGCCGGCTATGGCAATGCGGTGGTGGTCGACCATGGCTTCCACCTGGTCTCGCTCTACGGGCATATGTCGCGCATCCTCGTCCATGACGGGCAGACGGTGCGGCGCGGCGAACCGCTCGGGCTGATCGGCTCGACCGGCCGCTCGACCGGCCCCCATCTCCATTTCGAGGTCCGGCTCGACGGACGCAGCATCAATCCCCGGCCATTGATGGAGATGAACCTTGTTCGATAAATCGAAGCCCGCCTCCGTGCGGCGCCCCGCGGCGAAGGACTCGGCGAAAGGCAGTTTCTCGATCATCGCCGCCGACGTGACGATCGCCGGCACGATCGGCGCGGGCAACGACATCCAGATCGACGGCGTGGTCGAGGGCGATGTGCGCTGCGTCCATCTGACGATCGGCGAAACCGGCCGGGTGGTCGGGGCGATCGCCGCCGAACAGGTGGTGGTGGCGGGCACCGTCGACGGGCCGATCGACGCGACCGGGGTCGAACTGGTCAGCACCGCGCATGTCTCGGGCGATATCAGCTATCGCGAGCTCAGGATCGCCCCCGGCGCCAAGATCTCGGGCAAGCTCCACTGGGTCCAGGAGAGCAATCTCAAGCTGATCACCAACGAGCGCCTCGCCGAGTAATCCTACTTGCCCGAGCAGGCCGATCGCACCGGCAGCGCGGCCGGCCAGCTCAGTTCATAGGTCACCATGAAGCCGTCATGGTCGGACAGTTCGGGGCCGCTCGTCCCGCCGTCGAACATCGCCTGGACCCGGATCGGCCGGATCGCCACCGGTCCGCCGCTCGCGAAGAATTGCAGGTCCTGGGTGTCCATCCACGGCGCGTCGCCGTCCCACGACATCCACACCTCGCACCCCGACGCACGATCGGCACAGACCCGGTGGACGAGCGCCAGCGACTGGTAGCGCGAGAAATTCTCCCAGCGCTCCTCCGAATGGCGCATGTTGAAATCGCCGCCGAACACCAGCGGGCTGCCGTCGTCGTGGCTGGTCTTGATGAACTGCGACGCTTCGAGCGCCTGGCGGTCATGCGCGGCGACGTGGCGGATCGCCGGCGCGCGCGAGGCGCCGCGCGAGTTCATATGGGTGTTGTAGAGGTCGATCGGCACCGGCACCCCCGGGATCGCGACCCGCGCCAGCATCACCCCCTTGTTGGCGAGGCAGTCGATCCCCGCGCAAGAGCGCCGGCCATAAGCGCGGCGATCGACCGCGAGGATCGGAAAGCGCGACGCGATCGCCAGCCCGCCGCCGGTCAAATGGATGCCGATCTCGCCCAGCTTGATCCGCGCCTTGCCGGGCAGCCGCGCCTTGGTCGATCCGACCTGGCGGGTGGTGCGCCTGGGGCCGGTGACGATCGCCGGATAGCCGCTCGCCGCCACCGCCTGCTTGGCCGGGCCGCTGAACATCTCCTGGAACATCACCACATCGGGCGCCGTGCCTGCGGCCCTGAGCGCCGCGAGCCGCGCGCCGATCTCGGCAAGCTGCGGCGCCCGCCCCTTGCGCGCAGGCCAGCCGAGCCCCTCGATATTATAGGTTAGCACCGACAAGGTCGCGGTCGCGCGCCCGCCGGAGCGGCCGATCGGCGGCATCGGCGCGGTCGCGCACGCCATCGTCCTGAGCGGCGGCGTGGTGCCGCACGACGACAGCATCAGGCAGGTCCCCGCCAGTATCGCGATGCGTCGTCCGAGGGCGGACAGGCTCATGTCGAACACCGACTCCGTAGCTGATCAGCGCGCCATAGAGCATGGGACCGGGGCGCACGTCACCCCGGATCGACACCGTCATCCGTGCACCGCGCGGCTGTCGGGCGGCGCCCCGGCGCGGTCGCCCTGCCCATAGTCGCGGACGACCTCGGCGACGCGCAGCCGATAATCGGCGAACACGCCGTCGCGCCCCTCGGCCTGGGTCGTGCGATGCGCCGCGCCGTTGCGCCACGTCGCGACCGCCGCCTCGTCGCGCCAGAAGGACAGCGACAGCAGCTTGCCCGGCTCGCTCAGGCTCTCGAACCGCTCGATCGAGACGAAGCCGTCGAGCCGTTCGAGCGCGGGCCGCAACCCGGCGGCGAGGTCGAGATAGCGCGCGCTTTGCTCCGGCGCCGGCCACGCCTCGAACAGCACCGCGATCATGGCCGCACCAGCGGCGCATGCGGTGCCGAGGCCAGCCGCAGGAAGGATCGTTCCTCGCGGCGGATGAAGCGCTCGCGCTGGCTGAAGGCGTAATTTTCGCGGCCGATCGGGTCGTCGCGCAACCGCGCGCGATAGGCCTCATAAGCGGCGAGGCTCTCGACCGAATAGACGCCGTAAGCGGTGGTCGCCGATCCTTCGTGCGGCGCGAAATAGCCGATCAGCTCGGCGCCGCAGCGCGGGATCGCCTGCCCCCAGCCGCGGGCATAGGCGTCGAAGGCGTCGAGCCGATACGGATCGAGCTCGTAGCGGATGAAACAGGTGATCATGATGGTCCTCCTGCCGCCGATTGTGCCGCGATCCCGACGGCGATGGTTCGCGCGTGCCCGAAGCATTCGCGCCGGCGATCGGCTATGCGCTGGTGCCATGTCGACGATCGCCTCGCTTTCCGCCATCGCCACCCTGATCGGCGAACCCGCGCGCACCGCGATGCTGGTGACGCTGATGGACGGACGCGCGCTCACCGCCGGCGAACTCGCGGGGGCCGCCGGGATCGGCCGTCCCGCCGCCAGCGCGCATCTTGTGCGGCTGCACGAGGCCGGGCTGCTCGCGCTCGAGGCGCAGGGGCGGCACCGTTATTATCGGCTCGCCGGTCCGGCGGTCGCGGCGATGCTCGAGGGGATGATGGCGCTCGACGCCAGCCTCGCCGGCGCCGCCCCGCGCAAGCCCGTCCGCACCGGCCCGCGCGATCGCGATCTGCGCCGCGCCCGGCTCTGCTACGATCATCTCGCCGGCGAGGTGGCGGTCGCGATCGCCGATGCCATGACCGCGCGCGCCGAACTGGATTTCGCCCGGGACGGCGCGATCCTGACCGAACGCGGCCTTGCCCTTTTGGCCTCGCTGGGCGTCGAACCCGGTCCATCCGCCGGATCCGCGACCTTCTGCCGTCCCTGCCTCGACTGGAGCGAACGCCGTCCGCACATCGCCGGCGCGGTCGGTGCGGCGCTGCTGCGGACCTTCGTCGATCGCCACTGGCTGCGCCCGGCGGCGACCGGCCGGGCGGTGACGATCACCCCGCCGGGCCTCGCGGCGCTGGACCGTTATTTCGGGGTCATACGCGATCTCGAAGATGCTGACGCATCCTCGATCGATATGCTCAAGCGCCGCACGGGCTGATACCCGATCCCGATGAGTCAAGTTCACCGGGATTGGGTATAACGCCAGGGCTCAGCGAGGCAGCGCCTTCAGCTTCGGGATGACGCCTTCAAGCAGTTCGAGGCTCTTCCAGCCTTCCTCGGGCGCGAAGCCGCCGAGCAGCGGCTGGAACCGAAGGTGCCGGTGTCCTCGACCTTGTCGGCATTGGCGAGCAGCTCGTCGGGGGTCCACACCGCGAACATGCCCGATTGGCGCAGCGCCTCGAGGCTGGTCAGCCCCTTGAACGGCGAATGGCTGTTCTCCTCCTGCGCCGCCCATTTGGCATATTCGGAGACGACGTGGAACGCATGCGGTTCGAGCAGCGCCCAGGTCCGTTCGGGATCCTCGGACAGCATGATCGCGCCCGGCAGGCGGTGGCTGGGCCGGCAATATTTCCCCGGCTCACGCCCCAGCCGGCGGCATTCGGCCTCGTAGAGCGGGATCAGGTCGGCGCGGATCGGGCCGAAGCCGACCCCGAATTTCGCCGCGCGCTTCGCCGATGCCGCGACCCCGCCGCCGACCAGGATGATGTCCTCGGGCCGCCGCACCGGCAGCGGCCGCACGAACACCGGCCGGCCGCCGGCGTCGAACCGCTCGCCGCGCAACGCGCGCAGGATGATCTCGACGCCCTCGTCGAGCAGCCGCCCGCGATCGCGCAGCGACGCCCCGAACATCGCGAATTCGGCGGCGACATAGCCCGCGCCGAGGATCACCTCGAGCCGGCCGTTCGACATCAGGTCGAGCACCGCGATCGCTTCGGCGATCTTGACCGGATCGTGGAGCGGCAGGATCACCGCGCCGAGCATGATCGAGACCCGCCTCGTCACCGCGGCGATGCCCCCGCCCAGCACGAAAGGCTGCGGCAGATAGCCGTCGTCCGAACCATGATGCTCCATCAGCCCGATCCGGTCGACCCCGATCCGGTCGGCGAACGCCGCCATCTCCAGCGCGGCACCATAGAGCCCGGCCGGCGGCGTGCCGAATCCCGGCGCGCGCATGTCGAAGAAGACCGTCGTCTGGATCGGGGTCACGGCTCAGCCCTTCAGCACCTGATAGGATGGGTCTTCGCGGTCGCGGCTTCCCCCCTTGAGATCCTTCATCGGGGTGACCTCGCGAATCTCATCCATGTCCATCACCGCGATCCGGTGATCGATCGCCCAGCGCCCGTCGCGGCACGACCAGCGGTCGATATAGCGGCTGAGCACCGTCATCTGCATCAGCTTGCCGCCACGTTCGATCCGCAGATTGGCGGTGACATAGGCCTCGCTGCCCGCCAAGTCGCCGTCGAGCTCGATGACGATGTTGGTGACCTGGTGCGAATGGACCAGCAGCCCGCTATGCTGGCGGCAGACATGGTCGATGAAGTCGCGACCGCGGCCCTCGAATACCCCGCCGCGATAATCGGCGGTGCCGTCCTCATGCCAGATCGAATAGCCCAGTTCATGGTCGATCCGGTCCATTGCCCGGCAATAACGGTAGATCTGGTCGGTGATCTCCTGACGGTCCGCCACCGCGTCGGAATTTGCCTTGGCCATCGCCGCTCTCCCTGTTTCTGTCCGCCCGGCATGACTCCGGGCGCGGACTTCGACAAGGCGAGGGCAACGGACATCATAGGGGCGATGGGTCCCTTCTATTGTCCGTCATCCCAAACTTGATTTGGGATCTCTTTGCCTTCGATCGAAGGAGAAGTGAGATCCCGGATCGAGTCCGGGATGACGAAAGCGCGGATCACCGCACCGGCAGCACCGCCAGCTCGGCATCCGCCGCATCGAGTGCCTCGACCGTGAAGATCTCGGGCGCGAATTTCTGGACCGTGCGCAGCGTCATCGCCTTGGCCATCTTGATCTTGGGATCGTCGGCCACCCCCGGGAAATGCCGGTCGAGCACCGCCTTGGCCGCCGGGTCGCCGATCAGCGCGCCGATCTTGCTGTCCCCGGTCGAATAACGGGTCGGCGCCGCCTCGGCCGCCTTGCCGAACCCGAACAGCCCGCGCTTCTTCTCGGCCGCCGGCTTGGCCGGGGCGACATGGCCCGCCGCCGGGGTCAGCTTGAGGTGGAGCTGGCTCAGCCCGCGGATGATGAAGCTCGCCTCATAATCGAGGTTGCGGTCGCCGCGCGGGCCGTGGACAGCTTCGTCGAAGTCGATCTTCGAGGTCATGGCGAGGAATTTCTCGAGGATCACGCGGACCTCGACCCGCGCCAGCGGCGCCCCGGCGCAGACATGCGCGCCGCGGCCGAAGGCGACATGCTCGGCGATCTTCGGCCGCTTGAGCTGGAACTCGCCCGGATTCTCCCAGCGCCGCGGATCGCGGTTGGCCGCCGACAGCGCGAGCAGGATCTTGGTCCCGGCCGGCACATCGATGTCGCCGATCCGGGTGTCGCGCCGCGCGATCCGCGAGGTCATCTTGGTCGATCCCTCGAGCCGCAGCACCTCCTCGAGCATCGGCCCGATCAGCGACGGGTCGGCGCGCAGCTCGTCCTGCAGCCCTGGTTGATCGACGATGAAACGCATCGCATTGCCGAGCAGCTTGGCGCTGGTGTCCTGGCCGGCGCCGAACAGGAAGGTCGCCAGCTTGACGATCTCCATCGCCTCCGGGGTGGTGCCGTCGGGATAGGTCGAGAGCGACAGGTCGGTCAGCACATCCTCGCGCGGGGTCTCGCGGCGGTCGGCGACATATTGGGCGAAATACATGCCCATCAGCACCAGCGGGCTGCCATGGTTGGCCAGATCCTCGGTGTTGAGGCTGCCCGGCGGCGGGGCGGCGTCGATCGCCTCCATGAACACCAGCCGGTCGTCGTGCGGCACCCCGAGCAGGTCGGCGATCACCATCGTCACGAACGGGGTCGAGATATCCTTGATCAGCTCGCACTCGCCGCGCGCAACCGCGGCGCCGACCATCTCGTCGCAATAATCGACGATGAACGCCTCGCTCGCCTTGAGCTTCGACGGCACGAACAGCCGGCTGATCAGCGAGCGCGAGAAGCTGTGCGGCTGGTCGTCATAGCAAACCACCATGTCGGCGCCGGGGATCTGGTCGGCATAAGCGACGATCTGGTCGTTGATGTCCGATCCCTGCGGTTCGAACGGCAGCGGCGCCGACGCCCCCTGGACCGCGATCGACGAGGAAAAGTCGCGGGCGTTCTTGAGCACCTCGAGCGTCTCGTCGAAGCCGGTGACGACGATATAGTCGCGCCCGGGCAGGCGGACGACCGGCCCGCGTTCGCGGACCGCCTCGAAATAGGCGTAGGGATCCTTAAGGATCATATGGTCGGTGAAGAAATCGCGTTCGGCAAGGCTCTGCATCTCGGGTCTCCTGATGGACGTGCGGCATCGATGCCGTCTGTGTCGTTGGGCGGGGGGTTCAGTCCTCTGCGGCGATGGTCACGCGCAGTCCGGTCAGTTCGTCGGTCAGCCGGACCTGGCACGACAGCCGCGAACGGGCGTTGCGATGGTCCGAACCGTCGAGCAGATCGTTCTCGTCCTCGCTCATCGCCGGCAGCCGCTCGGCGAACTCGACGTCGACATGGACATGACAGGTCGCGCACGAGCAGACCCCGCCGCACAGCGCGAGCAGCTCGTCGATCCCGGCATCGCGGATCACCTCCATCACGCTCAGCCCCGGCGCCCCTTCCAGCGTCTCGGTTTCGCCCTCGCGGGTCGTCACGATCAATTGCGGCATGTGTTTCCATTCGTCTGGTTGCGGGACAATGAGCGATATCGGCGCATAGCGTCGCCATTTATGATCTATAGTGGATCATATGCTTGTCTGATCATGGCCGTCAACCGCCTTGGCGGCGCGGAAATCGTCGCGCGTGCATTTCTTCGCGCGACCGATGGAACCACATCGCCCGCAATGGGTTCATGTCACCGAGGTCGCAAACTTGCCCCCCGCTCGGCGGCCTCCCAAATCGAACCCGCCGGCTCCCCCCCCCCCGCCGGCGGGTTTATTTGTTTTTTGATGATTTGGTCGGAAGCGCTGGTCGCGCGCGGCAGTTCGGGCGCTGGCCATTGCGCCAGCGAGCGTCACGAACGACAGCTTGCCGGTCGCGACACCCTCTCGAAAATGCCCTGCCGTCCTGGACTTATCCGCTCAGGCGGTGGCGGCGATCTTTCTCGGCCGCCCGCCACGGCGTCCATTGGCGCGCGCGGCGGCCGCCTTGGCGGCCGAACGAGCCCGCCCGCCCTCGGCGCCGAGTTGCCGCGCCATCCACTGCTTCGACCCGAGGATGCCTTGCAGCAGCGATGGCACATGAAGATCGACATCGAGTTTCGGCCAGTGCAACCCGAGTCCGGCCGGGCTTATCTCGATCACGCCCAGATTTTCGGAAGACGCACCGGCCAGCCCCTCGGCCAACCGGGTCGGGAAGGCCACTTCGACACCGGTGCTGAGCACGACCACCACCCGCCCGCGATGACGATCGTAGCGCGCCTTGACGGCATGCCCTACCTCGCGCGCATGGTCCATACGCTGTTCGGCGCGTGCCAGATCCTGTTCAGTGATCGCCATGAATCGCACTCCATGCGGCGCAGAGATCGGCGAGCGCCGCCACCAATGCCGCCTCGATCCGGCTCACTCGGCGAGCCTGAACCTATAGCTTTCGCGCAGTTCCGGCGGACCGTCAGGACAATGAAGGTTGAACACCGCCTCACCCTCGCTTCCCACAACATGCACATGCGCCGGCCGATGGTCGTTCGGCCAGATCACGACACGCAAACCACCGATCCGCATCACCGTGGGCATGCGATCCTATAGCATAAACCCAAGCGCTAGGGAATATTCCTGGTCGGGCGCTCACCGAACCATGTCGGCCGGCGCTGCCGCCGAAGCCTCTAAGCCCGATCGCCGCGCGGCCCGCCGAAGCCCAGCGCGATGAACCAGCCCGCCGCGCAGCAGCCGCCGAGCCAGACCAGGAAAGCCGCGACATTGCCGCTCCCCGCCAGCCAGACGCCGGGCAGCATCGCCGCGGCGGCGATCAGCCGGCGGGTGGTCGTGCCCTGTCCCGCCCCCGCGATCCGCTGCGCGCGTCGCCGCTTGGGATCGCCGATCGCGAGCCACAGGATCAGCGCACCCGACAGCGCCACCGCCAGCAATGTCGTCGCGATCGTCATTCGGCGGGCTGCAGGCTGGGCCGGGGTTCGCGCACCGGGCGGCGGAGCGCGATCATCGGCCACAGCATCCAGCCGCCTGCCAACGCGAGCGCGAGGTCGACCGCGACGATGATCGGCTGGCCCACCGCGATCGCCGTCGGCCAGCCGGGGCCGCCGCTCGCCAGCCGGATCAGCGGCAGCGCCAGCAGCAGCGCGCCGGTGCCGATCTGCAGGCTGCCGAGCACCGCCGCGTTCGAGCGCAGCAGCACCCCGCCGGCGATCGCGACCGCGCAGGCGATGACGAAGGCGGTCGTGGTCCAGGTGACCGCGGTGCCGAGCGGCATCGTGATCAGGAAGGCGGCGGCGGCGACGCACAGCGCGAACGGCAGGCCGAAGCCGACGACGCTGACCGCGCGTTCGAGCCAGTCGAGCGCGCGCTGGCGCTCGCGGCGCCGCGCCAGCCACAGCCGCAGCCCGGTCAGCGTGACATAGCACATCGCGAAACCCAGCCCGAACCACACCGCCTTCGACAGCATGCCTGCGAAATTGCCGAAATGGAGCGGCGCCATGATCGCCGCGGCGGTGCCGCCCATCGACGGCCGGGTGCCGATCGTCGGCTTGACCCGGTCGAAGGCGCCGGTCGCACCGCGATAGACCAGCGACGTCGGCTCGATGCTGCCGGGGCGTGGATCGTGGAAGGTGGTGATCGTCGCATCGGCACGGCCGAAATGCTCGATCGACACGAAGGTCGGCGCGTCACCGCCGCGGCGAACCGCATCGGCGAAGATCCGGTCGAGATTGCCGATCGGCGTCGCGCGCGCATCGACCGGCGCGGGATCGCCGAACACCGCCTCGCTCAGCGCCTGCTGGTCGCCGCCGAACGCCGCCATCGCGACGATCGGCACCCCGATCGTGCCGAAGAAGGAGAAGAAGCTGCCGGTGAAGGCGAGCAGGAAGGCGAAGGGCAGGCTCCAGCTGCCGGCGACGCTGTGGCGGTCGCGGTCGACCAGCACCGGATGCGCATTGCGCCGCAGGGTGAAGATGTCCTTGAGCAGATGGCGGTGGATCAGCAGCCCCGAAATCGCCGCGACCAGCATCACCAGCCCCAATATGCCGGTCAGCAGCAGCCCCCAGGGATTGGGGACGTGCAGCCGGACATGGGTGTCGACCAGGAAGCTGCTCAGCGCATCGTCGTTCTGCGGGCCGAACACCTCCTCGCCGGTGCCGCGCTGCGCGCCGAGCAGCCGGCCGCGGCTGTCGACCCGATAATAGATGCCGCGGCTGCTCGGCTCGCCGCTCGGCAGCACCTCGTCGCGGTGGAAATAGGCGCCCAGGCCATGGTCGCCGACCTCGAACAGGCTGACCCCCTCCTGATATTCGGCCGGGGTCCGCGCGCCGAGCTCGCGGATCACCGTGTCGAGCGGCCGCTCGAACGCCGAACGCCGCTCGACATGCCCTGCCGACCAGATCCCGATCTCCTCGGCGAACACCGCCGCCATGCCGGTGATCACCACCGCATAGAGCAGCAGGCCGAGCAGTATTCCCGACCAGCCATGGATCGCGACCAGCAGCTTGGTCTCCTGCTTAGGCAGATGGATCATCGATGTCCTCCCGTCCCGGACGCCGGAGCCGATGCCGGGCTGTCGAGATATTTGGCGACGATCAGCGTGGCATGCGCTGCGAACAGGCCGATCGACACCAGCGCCACCCTGAACAGTTTCGCGTCGAGGCAGCCGTGGAAGAACAGCGCCGCCCAGATCAGCGGCACCAGGATCAGCGGCAGCACGAGATTGTCGATCCCGGCCGCTCCGCCCGGCAGCCACAGCGCCATCCCCGCCATCACGATCAGCGCGACGATCACCGCGCCTGGTCCGGCGAAGCCGATCCTGATCCATTTCCTGGCCCGCGCCGACATGCCGCTTCGGTCTTCCCTTTCAGGTCGAATATGCCGTAACGATTAGCTTCACCGCCATGCTATTGCAATGCGTTCTTAATTGAACCCGGCGTGCCGATATCGACTTGCTATTGCGCATGACTCGCAATAGCTGCGCAGTCCTCACATCCGATTTGGGACGATCGGCGACCGAGGGGACAGGCAATGCGGGCAGGTAAAACAAATATCGTCATGGGCTTGGGTGCGATATCGGCGCTCGCGGTAATGCCGGCGACACCGGCGCACGCAGCCGAAACCGCGGCGGCGGAAGCGGCCGCCGCGACCGATGTCCGCGCCGATGCCGCCGACGACATCCTCGTGCTCGGGCAGCAGATGAAGGCCCCGGTCAACGCCGGCAAGTCCGACGTGCCGCTGATCGAAACTCCGCAGGCGATCTCGATCGTCGACGCCGACATCATCAAGGCGCGCGGCATCACCCGGCTCGCGGAGGCGCTGCGCGGGGTCGCCGGGGTGTCGCGCAGCAGCACCTATGGCTATTATGACGCCTATCAGATCCGCGGCTTCGACGCCGCTTATGGCAGCATCTATCTCGACGGGCTGATCAGCGCGAACGTCGCCGGGTCGAACAACGAACTGGCCGGGCTCGAACAGATCGAGGTGGTCAAGGGCCCCGCGTCGATGCTGTTCGGATCGGCGCCGCTCGGCGGCATCGTCAACCTCGTCAGCAAGCGGCCGCGCAACGAGGATTTCGTCGATCTCGGCATCGCCACCGGCTCCTACGACCTCGTCGAAGGCACCGTCGACGCCAATATGCGGCTCGATGCGAACGGCACGCTGCTCGCCCGGATCAATTTGGTCTATCGTGACAGCAACGACTTCGTGCGCTTCTCCGACAAGAACCGCATCCATATCGCGCCGGCACTGACCTGGAATATCGGCACCGACACCCGCCTCACGCTGCTGACCCGCTACGAACGCAACCACGACGCGCCCTGGTCGCCGGTCACCGCCTGGGGCACGGTGCTGCCGAGCGTCAACGGCAAGCTGCCGATCGATTTCGCGATCAACGGCGAGGATCCCAAGGCGGTCCACAATCAAAGCTACACCCAGGCCGGCTATGTCTTCGCGCACCGTTTCTCCGACGCGCTCTCGTTCGACCAAACGCTGCGCTACAGCCACCGCAAGGTCGACTGGAACAACTGGATCTTCTGGGCGGGCTTCATCGACAGCGCGCTCGTCAACGGGGTCCAGCAGGGTCATGTCGCCGGCCGCTATATCTATGGCCCGTTCCATCAGAGCGACGATGATTTCGCAACCGACGGCCATTTTACGCTCAAGCTCGATACCGGGCCGGTCAGCCACGACATCGTGCTGGGTCTCGACTATCGCCACAGCCGCAGCCGTTTCGCCGACACCGGCAGCAATTTCGATCCAGCGGCCAATCCGCTCGACATATTGGCGCCGGATTATGACCGGCCGCTGATCCACGACCCCGCCGGCGCCTATGACGGTGGCGGAACGTCGCACCAGACCGGCCTCTATCTGCAGGACCATATCCGCTTCGGCGAGCGCGCGACGCTGACGCTCGGCGGGCGCTACGACTGGGCCGACAGCGACGGCCAGAAGGACCACAAGTTCAGCCCGCGGATCGGCGCGACGGTGACGATCGTCCCTGGCGCCGCGCTCTATGCGAGCTGGTCGAAATCCTTCCAGCCCCAGCCCGGCTATTTCACCGTCGCCGGCGACGCGCTGCCGCCCGAGACCGGCCGCAACATCGAAGGCGGGATCAAGCTCCAGACCCCCGACGCGAAACTGTCGGGCATGGTCTCGATATTCGAGCTGACCCGGCAGAATGTCGCGACCGAAGATCCCGCCAACCCCTTCTTCTATCTGGTGACCGGCGAGCAGCGCAGCCGCGGCATCGAGGTCGAGGCGACCTGGCGCCCGACCCCGGCCTGGACGCTGTCGCTGGCTTATGCCTGGCTCGATGCCAAGGTCACTCGCGACACCCGGCTGCCGGTCGGCGCACGGCTGCAAAATGTGCCGCGCCACGGGCTCAAGCTGTTCGGCGAATATGTCGTGCCCAAGGGTCCGCTCGCCAATCTCGGGGTCAATCTCGCCTTCCAGTATAACAGCCGCAAGCCCGGCGCGCTGACCGCCGAGGATGTCGATTATGACGGCATCGCCGACCCGGTGACACTGTTCACCCTGCCCGGCTATGCGCTGGTCGACGCGGGCCTGTCCTATCGCTTCGCCGACTGGAGCGTCCGGCTCAACGTCAACAACCTGTTCGACAAGCGCTATTTTCCCGACGCCTGCTGCGTCGACCGGGTGACCCCGGGCCAGCCGCGCAACTGGCGCCTCAGCCTCGCCCGCCATTTCTGACCGCGCGGCGACTGCTTCATCGGCGCCGATCGCAATATTTTCGCGACGGCGACGCTGAAGTTCTGAACTACGGGCGAGCCGGGCTCGCCTTAATCGTCATCCGACGGACGCCCGGGATCTCGTGCGGATAAGGCGCTCCCTTGCCTCCGGAGATCCCGGGCGATGCCCGTCCTCGGACGGAGCAAAGCCCCGGTCCGGGGGCCGGGATGACGGATTAGCTCAGCTCTTCCCCTTGATCCCATAGCGCTCGCAATAGTCCTTGAAATGCGCGCGGATGCCGTCGGCGGTCAGCCCGAACTCCTCGAGCGAATAGACATGCTTGCCGTGCTTGCCCTGCGGATTCTCGGCGAGCAGCTTGGTCATCGCGGTCTCGGCCGCCTCGGTGAGCGGCTCGTCGAAATGGGCGTAGAGCTTGCGCATCTCGCCGATCGGGTCGCGGACCTGGTCGGTATATTGGATGTCGTAGATCGCATCCTCGCCATGCGCGTCGCGATAGGCGTTCTGGCGCGCGATCATCTCGTCGAAGGTCGCGATCATCTGCGCGGCGATCTCGGGCAGGTCGACCTCGTCGCTGAACATCGGCCGGACATGGCGGATCAGGCTGCAGGACGACGCGACCACCTCGACCGGATCGCGGTGGGTCATCACCAGCTGGGCGTCGGGATAGACCGTCGTCAGATCGTTCAGATAGAGCGGATGCCACGGATTCTTGAGCGTCCAGCGCCCGCCATTTTCGGCCTGGAGCATCTGCAGCAACTGCTTCTGGAAGGTGAAGGCGGGCAGCGTGCTGGCCCCCAGCATCCACGCGCGATAGCTCGGCACATTGACGTTCGATTCGAACAGCTGCGCCCGGAACGACATGTTCATCGAGAACTGGTCCTCGGACGGGCCGTCGGCTTCCTCATAATGGATCGCCGCGATCTGCGGCATATATTTGAGCGCCATCGCCAACCGCTCGCGCTCGGCGACGCAGCGCGGATCGGTGCTGAGTTCACCCGCCTTGGCCGGCGGCGCCGAGTTGAGCGCTTCCCAGCGCAGGAAGCAGCGGCGCATCGGATCGGCGCTGAGCAGGTTGATCGTCAGCGTGGTGCCGGTGCGCGGCAGCCCGAACACGAACAGCGGCTTTTCGATCGGCGCCTCGAGCAGTTCGGGATGCTGCTTGATATAGTCGACCACCTTGATCCGGTTGGCGAGGGTCGCGACGAGATTGGCCTCCCAGCGCTGCGCGCCGACCTCGGACAGCCGCGCTTCCTCGTTCGAGGCCTTGACCAGCACCTCGAGCCCCTCGAGCACGGCCGGATCGCCCAGATCGGTGAGGCCGGTGGCCGCACGCGCCTTGGCGATGATCTCGTCGACGGTCATTATCTTCTCCCGCTTCTACCCCCTCCTCCCCTCTCCCCTTGCGGGAAGCATGCGAGAAAGGGCCTTCTTCTTCTGAATCCGACCCGGATGTCGGAACATCGATGCGAAAGAAGACCCTCATTCACCCCCTGCCCGCAAGCGCGCACAGGCCAGCAAGGTCAAGTTAACGCCCGCGCGATCTCAGGCATGTGGTCGGCTCAATTGGCGATATTGTCCGCCTTCGCCGCATGCTTGGCCGCGACATAGCCCCACAGGAAGGACGGGCCGACGCTCGACCCCGCCCCCGGATAGGCGCGGCCCATCACCGACGCGGTCGAGATGCCGGTCGCATAGAGGCCGGGGATCGGGCTGCCGTCCGCGCGCAGCACCCGCGCGTTGACGTCGGTGACGACCCCGCCATAGGTGCCGACGTCGCCGGGCACCACCGGCACCGCATAATATGGCCCCTGCGACACGGTGCCGAGCGTTTCCGAGCGCTCATGATAGGGATCGCCCAGCCAGCGGTCATAGGCGCGGTCGCCGCGGTGGAAATCCTCGTCCCGGCCCGCCTCGACGAAGCCATTGAAGCGGTCGACCGTGCCGCGCAGCACCTCCGGATCGATCGAGATCTTCGCCGCCAGCTCCTCGACCGTATCGGCGCGGTGCATATAGCCCGAATCGAACCAGGTCTGCGGCTTGGTCGATCCCGGCATCGTGCCGTTGATCATGTAGTTGCGCATATATTGGCTGTCGAGGATCGCCCAGCTCGGCACCGCCGGCACGGTCTTGTTGCGCTCGAGCATGCCCTTGCAGAAGGCCATGTAGGATCCGCCCTCATTCTGGTAGCGGACCCCGCTCTGGTCGACGAGGATCGCGTGCGGCGCGGCGCACACCCCCTGCATCGACGGTTTGATATCATCCTTCTCGGCGCCCGGCGGCAGCGAGGTCTGATAGCCGACCATCGCATCCATCTGCGCGACCGCGGCACCGTGACGCATCATCTCCTCGATCATCTCGCCGGTGTCGCCGGGGGTCGCCTGGCTCCACGCCGCCTGGGTGCCCGGCTGATACTGGTCGCGCATCCGCTGGTTGAGCGAAAAGCCGCCGGCATTGACGAGCACGCCCAGATCGGCGCGCACCTTGAGCGTCCTGCCGTCCCTGACGGTGACCACCCCGGCGATCACGCCATTTTCCTCGATCAGCTCGGTCACCGGCGATTCGGTGCGGATGTCGATCCCGGCCTTGAGCGCCGCCTGGAGCATCCGCCCCTGCAGCGCGGTGCCCGACGAGACCCAGTTCTGCCCGCGCAGCTTGGCGAAGGCGGTGCGCAGGCCGATCTTCGCCATCAGCGCCTTGCCGGCCCAGCTCTGCTTGAAGGTCCGCATCAGCATCGCCTCCTCGAGCATCGCCGGGAAGCTCAGGAAACCGGGGCGCAGCTTGTCCTTCCAGGGACCGAGCTCGTTGGTGTCGAACAGTTCGGCGACGACGGTGCGGCCCTTTTGCGATCCGCCGGGCTGTTCGTCATAATAATCGGGCCAATAGCTGACCCGGGTCAGCTTGATCCCCTGCTTGACCAGGAAATCGACCATCTTGGGGGCCTGCGCCAGATAGGTGGCGCGGCGTTCGCGGGTGGCGCCCGGCGCGTCGTCGTCGTCGCCGACCACCGCGTCGAGATAGGCGCTCGCCTGCTCATAGCTGTCGTCGACCCCGTCGCGCGCCATGAACATATTGTTGGGGATCCACATCACCCCGCCCGATTTGGAAGTGGTGCCTCCGACCAGTTCGGTCTTTTCGAGGATCAGCACCGATTTGCCGAGCGAGCGCAGCAATAGCCCCGCGCACATCGATCCGCCGCCACTGCCCACCACCACGAAGTCGAAAGTCTCGTCGAAGTCGGTCTTCGCCATATTCTGCTCACCCTCTCGATTTGCGCGCCGGCTCTTTGTCCGGCTGTCGACGGCAGAATTCCGCATGTTCGGGCGTCATGCAACGATATTATGCGGTGCTCGCATGAATCGCCCCGGGCACGCGAACGGCGTCAGGATCGCATATCTTCCATCGGCTCAGCGATCCTTGGAAGTGCCAGTTGCACGCCCCGGATACCGATGCGAAGAGCGAAAGCATAAGATCGCATCGGGCCGAGGAGAGTATATGTCGATTATCGCCGTCGTCGGGGGAACCGGCCATCTCGGCAACGCCATCGCCAGGCGGCTGGTCAAGGCCGGCCATGACGTCGCGATCGGATCGCGGTCGGCCGACAGCGCCGAAAAGGCCGCGCGCGAGATTGGCGACCAGGTCCGCTTCGGCGCCAATGCCGACGTCGCCGCCGGCGCCGACATCGTCATCGTCGCGGTTCCCTATTCGGCGCATGCCGCGACCCTCGCCGAGATCAGGCCTGTGGTCGGCGGCGCGATCGTCGTCGACACCACCGTGCCGCTGGTCCCGCCCAAGGTGATGCGCGTCCAGCTCCCCGCCGCCGGCTCCGCCGCCGCCGAGGCGCGCGAGCATCTCGGCCCCGACGTCCGGCTGGTCGCCGCCTTCCACAATGTCGCCGCCCACCGGCTCGCGGTCACCGACGACGTCATCGAATGCGACATCCTCGCCTTCTCCGACGATGTCGAGGCGCGCGCGACGGTGATCGCGATGATCGGCGAGATGGGCCTGCGCGGCCTCGCCGGCGGCGCGCTGGTCAACGCCGCCGCGGCCGAGGCGCTGACCTCGATCCTGATCCTGATGAACAAGACCTACGCCGCCGACGGCGCCGGCATCCGCTTCACGGGCCTCACCACCGCCCCGCCAATCCCCTGATCGGGCGCATGTTCGGCTGACATGACCGCCTGGATCGTCATCCCGGTCAAGGCGCCCGGCGACGGCAAGAGCCGGCTGGGCGCGGTGCTCGACGACGCCGGCCGGCGCGATCTGGTGGCGTCGATGCTGGCCGCCGCGGTCGCCGCCGCCAGCGCGATCGCGGACAGCGACGTGCTGCTGCTCGGCCCCGCGCGCCACGGCCTGCCCGATACGCTGCGCTTGCTCGACGATCCCGGCACCGGCCTCAATCCCGCGCTGGCGAGCGCGACCCGGACGGCGACGGCAGCGGGCGTCGACCGGCTCGTCTTCGTCTCGGCCGACCTGCCGCGCGTGACCCGGGCCGATGTCGAGGCGCTGTTGACGATCGGTACGGATAGGATCGGCATCGCCCCCGACCGCGCCGGCACCGGCACCAACGCCCTATCGCTCCCTCTGCCCGCCGCCGCCGATTTCGGCTTCGCTTATGGCGACGACAGCTTCGCGCGGCACAGCGCCGAGGCCGCGCGCCTCGGCCTGTCGGTTGCGCCCGTCCGCTCGCCCGGTCTGGCGTTCGACATCGACCGCCCCGAGGATCTGGCGGAGCTGCGGGGATAAAAGCTCGCAGTCGCCCCGGCGGAGGCCGGGGCGACGGTTGTTGAGGCGCACTCTCCTAATGCGCGCCCGTGATCGCCGGCCCCATCATCGCCTTCGCTTCGGCCTCGGTCACCGGCTTGGGATAGGCATTGCCGAAATTGACCCGGACATAGCCGACCACCGCGGCGACCTGCTTGGGGGTCAGCAGGTCGCTGAACCACGGCATCGCCCCCTTGCCGCGCATCACGATCGTCAGCGGATAGGCGGCGACGCCCAGCCGCGGGTTGCCCGCCAGCGCCGGGATCGTCGCGGCGCCGCTGCCGCCCTTGCCGTCGGCCATGTGGCACGCCTGACAAACGGTGCGGTAGACCTCTTCGCCGGTCACCGGCACCGGCGCCTTGGTGCCGCCGCCGCCCGGCTCGTCGGCCTGCGCGGGGATGGCGAGGCCGGCGAGCAGCAGCGCGGCGAGGCGGAGTTTCATCGTCATGGTCAGGCCTCCTGCGCGCGCTTGTGGAGCCGGGTGATCGCATCGATCGAGGAGAGCAGCGCCCCCTCCATCCAGCAGCCGACATAGGAGGCATGTTCGCCCGCCAGCGCGATCCGCCCGTCGATGCCGACCAGCGTCTGGTAATGATCCTTGCGGGTCTGCTCGTTCCAGCGCGCGCAGCAGCCGAGCGTCCACGGCACCCGGCTCCACGCGACCGAGGCCCCGGTGGTGAATTCGGACCGATATTGCGGGTGGATCACCGATCCTTGCGCCAGCGCCGCCTCGATCCGCGCCTCCGGGGTCATCCCCGCCAGATGATAGGCGCCCATGTCGCGCGCGAACGCGCCGAGCATCACCGCCGGGCCGTCGTCGAAGAATTTGTTGTTGGGATAGGAGACCAGCCCGATCTCCTGGTTGGTGAAGCTGATCCCGCCATAGATCGACTCGTCCTCCTCCCAGAAGCGCCGCTTGAACTCGAGCCCGATCTTGACCTGGCCGGTATAGGGCACTGCGCGGATCGCCGCCTTCATCGGCGCCGAGACCTGGGTGTCGATCTGGCTGAGCACCGACAGCGGGATCGTGCACACGCACCAGTCGGCCTTCGCCTCGCTGACCGCGCCGCTCGTCACGTCCGAATAGCTCACCGTCACCCCGGCCGCATCCTGGGCGATCTTGGTCACCTTGGCATTGTGGGTGATGAGCTGTTTGACCTGCTTCGCGAACCCCTTGCCGATCATGTCCATGCCGCCGACCGGCTGGAACATCGTCGTCTGCATCTCGTAGTTCATGAAGAAGGAGAGCGTCGACCACACCGTCGGGTCGAGCAGGTCGTGGAAGTCGAGCAGCGCCGACGGGGTCGGCGCGCCGTTGACCCCGCCGCCCGGGGGCCGGTCGTAACCGCGCCGCGCCGCGGTCTTGAGGCTGCTGGCATATTGGAGATGCTCGTCGAGCAGCCCCCAGCCGCGCATCGCCTCGACCAGCCGGTCGCGATCCTCGCCGGTCACCGCCTTGTCGAGCCCCTTCTGGTCGATCGACTTGGCGAGCAGTTCGGCGACGTTGCCGTCGAAATCGGCCTTGGCCGCCTTGTAGCGCACCGGCTTGCCGCCGAACGCATCGGTGCTGTGGATATAGGCATTATGGTTGAGCTGGATGAACGGCTCGAGCGCCACCCCGAATTTCTTGCAATAATGGAGCAGGGTGCGGTGGTGGTGCGGAATCCGCCACGGGCCGGGGTTGAGATAATTGCCCGGCGCGAAGCCGACCTTCTGGGTCGCGCCGCCGAGCTCGGTATAGCTGTCGCCGCCGCGCAGCGACCAGTTCCGCCCGCCGGGCCGTGGCTGATATTCGAGCACGCGGACCTTGTAGCCCGCCTTGTCGAGTTCATAGGCGGCGAGCATCCCGGCGAGCCCCGCGCCGAGCACGATCACCGACGCCCCCTTGCGCGCGCCCGACAGTTGCGGGGGACCGGCAAACTGGGTCTCGGCGGCATGGCCGAGCGATTCCATCGCCTGGTAGAGCGCCGCCATCCCCGCGGTCTTCCCCACCGCGGTCAGAAGCTCGCGCCGGGTCGGCGCCCTGCCGGTGATGTCCATGATCTCGTCCCCCTGCGGCCCGGTTACGAAGCACCGTGATCCAGCGGAGAACGGTCTTTCCAGGAAAGACGGACGGCGCGGGAAATACCGCCATCGACCGCGCCGCGCGGCAGCACCGATCGTTCAATCGACAAGCGGAATCGCATCCTCGAACAGCCAGTCGATCGTCGTGTCCGCCGAACACCAGAAACCTTCGAACAAATCCGACAGTCGCGTTTCGGCCAGCCGCTCGGCCGTGCCCAGGATCAGGGTGAAAAAGCTGTCCCAGTGGACCGCCACCAGCAATGTCCCATCGGCCGCGAACAGCCGCCGCCTTGGACAGTTGACCAGCACCGCCTCGGCATTGCGCCAGGATCCTTCCATATCCAGCACGTCGAGACCGACCTCGGTCTGCCAGGCGTCGAATTCGTCCGCGATGACGACCCGATCGAGCCTCGCCCGTCGAAAAAATTCGACCAGGTTTCGCTCCATATGCGGCTCCACCATGCCGTGCCCGGGAAGGAACAGCTCTTCTCGCTCACAATAAGCACGAAGCCGCTCCGCACCGGCCTTGTCGGAAAAATTCGATCTGAGACCGCCGATATCGGTCCGCAACGCCCGGTTCAGGTCGCGATGATCGGCGAAATGCACTTCGCGACAGATGGTCTTCCAGCCGATCGTCGCAGCGAACCGCTTGGCCAGTCCCGCCACCGCATCGTCGTCCAGTTCCTTGCCCACCTGCGCCGCGGCATATTCGGCGTCGGTCCATTCGACCAGTTCCATCCCTTGCCGGTCCGCATGGCCGTCCAGGATCAAAGGACGATATCGGCAATGCGCCGGACTGAGCCCGTCGATCGTGTAGAAAGGATGGAGCGCAACGAAGCCGTGCGAATAAGTGCCGCGATACCAGGGCAAAATGGGTTCGTCGTCGGGCGGGAGATAAAGGTGCCGGTCCGGGTTATCCATGCCCGACGCATAACCGATCCGACACGCGACGTCGCCACCATCCCGGAAGCCGCCCTCGACCAGACCGGATCAAATCGGTGACAGTGCACTTTTAGCACACACCGCGGCGCCGCCTCATTCGCGCGATTTCCTGGCCTCCTCGACGATCGCCAGCCGCAGCACCGGCCGATCCCATGTCGCCTTGCCGCCCGCCGGCTTCACCCCCACCGGCACCGCCCCCATGCTGCTGTAGAAACCCACCGACGGCGGATGCGACACGATTGCCACGCTCGCGATCCCCTGACCGGCCGCCATCCGCCGCATATGATCGAACAGCCGGCGCCCGAGCCCGCGCCCCTGCGCCGCATCGGCGACGAACATCAGGTCGAGTTCGGGATCGTCGCCGAGGGCGAGGCTGTAGAAGCCGAGGATGCGTCCGTCCGCATCGGCGACGAAGATCAGATCGCGTTCGACCTGATCCGCCGTCACCGCATAGCCGTCGAGGATCGCCGCATAATCGCCGCGATAGGCCGCCGATCCGTGCATCAGCGCGGTCAGCGCCGCGGCGTCGGTCGGCAAGGCGCGGCGGAGGGTCATGGCCGGAGACATGACCGGCACATATCCCGCCGACGATCGTTTCGCCAAGGCCGCCGCGCCAATCAGGTCCGGCGGAGCTCGACCGGGATCGCAGACCAATGCTCGCCCTGCTTGCCGTCGCCGCCGTTGCGACCTCCGCCGACGCCGCGCCGCCGGGCCGCGAAGTGCCGATCCGCGAGGTCGTGCTCAGCGACGGCACCCGCCGCTATGCGGTCGACCTGCTCGTCGCCGGCCATCCGGTGACCGCCGGTCTCGACACCGGCTCGGTCGGCCTGCGGCTGCTGCCCGATGCCGCGGTCGGCACGCGCCCGGGCACCACCCCCGAACATATCGGCTATGGCGCCGGCACGACCCTCGACGGGGTCGTCGCCGAGGCGCCGCTGGCGATCGGCACGGCCGAGGCCACGATCCGCGTCCAGGCGGTCCGCGCGATCGGCTGCGCCGCGACCCGCCCCGATTGTCCCGCCGGCAAGGTCATGCCCGGCCAGTTCGGGCTCCAGGGCAACGGCCTGCCCGGCGAAGGCTTTCGCGCGATCCTCGGCACCGGGCTGGCATCGGCGGCGCTGCCCAATCCGCTCGCCGCGCTCGGCGTCAGACGCTGGATCGTCGAACTTCCGCGGCCCGGCGAAGCGCGGCCCGGTCGGCTGATCCTCGACCCGGCCGACGACGAACGCGCGGGCTTCGCCAAACTACCGCTCGCCGATCGCGGGCGCGGGCGCCGCAACGATGCGGTCGACGCCTGCCTGGCGCTCGCCGACGGCAGCGAGCGGGTCTGCGCGCCGACCCTGATCGACAGTGGCGCCCCCGGCATCGATGTCGTCAACCGCGCCGCCAAGGCCGCGTGGCGCGACGGCGCGTCGGCCCGCCTGACCCTCGGCAAGGACGATGGGGCCCCCGCGGTCGCTTTCGAGATCGGGCGCCGCGCCCAGGCGTCGCGCGTCGCCTTCGTCCGCGACGATCGGGTCGCGGGGCCGCGCATCCGGTCGGGGCTGCTCGCCTATTTCGCCTTCGACATCCTCTACGATGCAACCGATGGCAGCATCGCGGTGCGGCCGCGGCCACCTTATCCGCAGGGCGCGCGGGCGGTCGCCACTGGCGCTTCATCCCAATAGCGACGCCCCACGATCCGTTCGCGTCGAGCGCAGTCGAGACGCCATGCGCGGTGGGGACAGCATAGGGTGTCTCGACTGCGCTCGACACGAACGGCTTTGGCGGATGATCCCCGATCCGCGACAGCTGACCGCGGGGATCGAACCGCCGCCGATTTTGTCCGAATGGATCAAGCCGTACCCGCGCCGGCTGCGCCAGACTTTCGCCGACGATAATCGATCAGGGAGAGGATGATGACCAAATCGCTCGGAGGCAGGGTCGCGGTCGTGACCGGCGCAGGTTCGGGGATCGGGCGGGGCATCGCCATCCGCCTCGCACAGGACGACGCCGCGATCGCGGTGTGGGATCTCAACCCCGACGGCGCCGCCGAAACCGCGCGGACGATCGTCGAGGCCGGCGGCAAGGCGATCGCGATCACCGCCGACTGCGCCGACAAGGCGGCGATCAAGGCGGCCGCCGATCGCACCCGCGCCGAACTCGGGCCGATCGCGATCCTCGTCAACAATGCCGGCATCTCGCCCTACAAGGCGTTTCTCGACCTCGACGACGATCTGTTCGACACGGTGATCCGGGTCAATCTGCGCGGCCCCTATCTGATGACCAAGGAGATCATCCCCGACATGCTCGCCGCCGGCTGGGGCCGGATCATCAACATCACCTCGTCCTCGACCCAATCGGGCGCGCCCAACCTCGTCCATTATGTCTCTTCGAAGGGCGGCCTGCTCGGCATGACCAAGGCGCTGGCGAGCGAATTCGGCGGCACCGGCATCACCGTCAACATGATCCCGCCGGGATCGATCGACACGCCGATGCTGCGCGGGGCGCCGGTCGACGCCGAGGCCTATGGCAAGACGCTGCCGGTCAAGCGCCTCGGCCGCCCCGAGGACATCGCCGCCGCGGCCGCCTTCCTCGCGTCCGAAGAGGCGAGCTACATGACCGGCCAGACGATCAGCACCAATGGCGGCCGTTATATGGGATCGGCCTGACGACAGCCGAAAAGGGGTTTGGGCGCGGGTCGGGCGCAACCTGATCGGTAATGGATATAGTCGGCATTGATAATCATTAGCACATGACCCACGACGGGGCATGCGCTTCGCCGTCCACCTTGCCGCCCGCCTCGCCGCCCTGCTGGCCTTCGCGCTGGCGCTCCCGTCGACCGCCGAGGCGCGCTGGCTCGAGGCGCGCTCGCCCAACTTCGTCGTCTACAGCGATGGCGGCGAAGCGGATCTGCGCCAGTCGGTGCAACGGCTCGAGGATTTCGACGGCCTGCTCCGCACGCTGACCGGCACCACCGCCCCGCCCTCGGCCAGCCCGCTCAGGATCTACCGGGTCGGATCGCCCGAGGCGCTGGCGGCCCTCGGCAACAGCCGTCCGGGCGTGCTCGGCTTCTACACCGCCCGGGTCGGCATGACCGCCGCCTTCGCAGTGCGCGGCGACCAGCCCGGGCTCGACGGCGAACAGGTGCTGCTCCACGAATATGCGCATCATTTCGCGATGCGCTATTATCCGGCTTATTATCCGACCTGGTATGGCGAGGGCTTCGCCGAATATGTGATGACCGCGCATTTCCGGCCCGATCGGATCGAGATCGGCCGCGTCAGCCCGGGCCGCGCGGCATCGCTGGTGCAGGGCAGCTGGATGCCGCTCGACCGGATCCTGGGCGCGGGGATCGCCGGGCTCAACCGCGAGCGGACCGCGCAATATTATGCCCAGAGCTGGCTGATCGTCCATTATCTGTTCGCGACACCCGAGCGGCGCGAGGCGCTCACCCGCTATCTCGCCGATCTCCACCGCGGCATCGCCGAGCCATCGGCTTTCCGCACCGCTTTCGGCCAGGACCATGCCGGGTTCGAAAAGGCGCTCAAAGCCTATCGCGACGGGCAGATCGGCTATGGCACGATCGGCCGCGCCGCCACGCCGGACATCGCCATCGCCGTCCGCGTGCTGCCGCCGTCCGCCGACGATCTGCTGCTGCTCAACGCCGCGCTCACGCTCGGCATTCCCGATCCCGCCCGCGAGGCGGCCACCGTCGCCACGATCCGCAAAATCGCCGCCCGCTATCCCGACGATCGGTTCGCGCTGCACGTGCTCGCCCGCGCCGAGGTCGCCGGCGGCGACCGTGCGGTCGGCCGGACGATCGTCGAGCGGCTGATCGAGGCGAGCCCGCGCGATGCCGAGCTTCTCTATATCCGCGGCACCGTCGACTATTTCCCCAGCCGCAAGGACACCGCCAACCGCACCGCGCTGCTCGCCGCCGCACGTCCGTGGTTCGCGCGCGCGGTCGAGGCCGACCCGACCTATTATGCCGCGCTCTACCGGCTCGCCCAGACCACCCCGGCCGACGGCATGGTCTCCGACGAGACGCTCGCCCGGCTCGTCACCGCGCACCTGCTCGCACCGCTGGTCGGCGACATCGCGATCGACGCCGCGACCGCGCTCCATGCGCGCGGCCGCGACGACGAGGCCGCCGCCGCGCTGATCCCGATCGCCACCAATCCGCATGGCGGCAATGTCGATCGCGCCCGTGCGCTGCTCGACCGGATCAGGGCTGCGCCGGCAAGCCCGTCCTCGAATTAGCCGAACCCAAATCGGACATGGCGATATGATCTCGCTCGCATCGGCCGGAATAGCAGGACTATCGTGATGGCGGCGCAACGAGCCGCATCTGGATTGGGGGAAATATAATGAAACCATTGCCATTGGCCGGCATATTGGCCCTGGCCTGCCTGTCCACCACGGTTTCGGCCAAGACAACGCCCGGCGCGGATTCCCCACCGGCGCCCGATGCGAGGCTCGCGCCCGGCGAGGTGTTGCTGACCGTGAAGGGTAGCGCGATACAATTCAGCAAGCCCGATATCGCCGTGATCACGGTCATCGTTACCACCAGCGCCAGGGACAATGCCGCGGCCAGGGCCTTCAACAAGACGGTCGTCGACAAGCTCATCCGCGACCTGTCCACGCTGGGAGTCGCTCGCTCGGCCATCGAAATGAGCTCTGATGAGCACGTCGCGAAAATGGGGTTCATCGGCAACGAGGCTTATGGAGAGGAAGAGCCGGACGAAACGCCGCGCGCATTGGCAGACAAAGTTCGTCCCGGCGGCTTCGCCATATCTTCGCTGAAAATTCGCCTCACCGATATGGCCCTGGTCGATCCTGCCGGGATGCAGTTGCGGAACAGGCCTCATGTCCAGGTCATGCCGATCGCCTATTCGCTGATCGACGCGACCGCGGCACGGCGATCGGCGGTCGAGCAGGCACTGGCGAACGCACGCCGCGAAGCCGCGCTTTATGCCGGCGCCATGGCCATGCGGCTCGACAGGGTAATTCGCGTTGCCGACTGTTCGGATGAGGATAAGCGGAGTTCGATCATAGAAGTGATCACCCAGACCACGGATTTGCGCCCCGACGATAGCAAGGTGGACAGCGTGCAGACCAAAGCGACGCTTGAAATGGATGTCGTGCTGAAACCGATGTAAATGCGAACGCCTTGCGGACTGCAAGCCGCTACGCGGCGAGCCTCATGCCATTTTGCCCCGCAAGCGCATCGTCGTCGACCTCGTCGGTCGTTACCTCGAATTTGCGCAGCGTGACCGGCCCGAAGGCGGTGGTCAGCGCGACGTCGGTCGCGTCACGGCCGCGCGCCATCAGGATGCGGCCGATCCGCGGCGTCGCGTGGCGCGCGTCGTAAGTGTACCAGCCGCCCTCGACATAGACGTCGAACCAGGCGCTGAAGTCCATCGGCGCATCGACAGGCGGGATGCCGATATCGCCGAGATAGCCGGTGCAGTAGCGCGCCGGGATGTTCATGCAGCGGCACAGGGTCACCGCCAGATGCGCGAAGTCGCGGCACACCCCGACCCGCTCGCGGAAACCGTCGAACGCGGTGCGGTCCGAGCGGGCATGATGATAGCCGAAGGCGATATGGTCGTGAACGAAGTCGACGATCGCCTCGACCCGGCCGCGGGTGGTGCCGATGTGGCCGAAGCGCGCCCAGGCCTCGCCCATCAGATGCTGGGTGTCGCAATAGCGGCTGCCGAGCAGGAAGACGAGCACCTCCTCGGGCAGTTCGGAGACCGGGGTCAATGGTCCCTCGGGCGCGCGTACGTCAGGAAGGCCGCTGTCCGCGACCAGGAATTCGGTGCGCAGCCGCACCCCGCCGGCGGGCACGGTCAGCCGGGTGCAGACATTGCCGAAGCCGTCGACGAAATCATAAGGCGCGATGCCCGGCACGGTCTCGATCCGGTGCGGGGTCCGCAGGTCGCGGTTGCGCGACGGATGGATGTTGAGCAGCGCCAGCATCGGCGTCGGCGCATCGGCCGAAAATTCTATGTCGAAACCGGCCTTGATCAACATCGTACACGCCTCGGGTCGCTTGCTATCAGGTCTGGCAGAACCCTCCGGCCGCGCATTCGATCCGCGCCCCGTCGCGTTCGGGCATGCGCCGGACGAAAATAGCGGTTTTCAGCCATATTATGATCATAAGTGCACGAATCCTGGGCGCCGCCGAGCCCGGTGGCCGACGCCGATCGATTTCAGCCGACCGGGACGATCCGCCCCTTATCCATTCGATAGACCATATCGGCAGCGGCGATGGTTTCGGCACGGTGCGCGACGATGATCCGGGTGACGCCGAGCGTCCGGATCGCGCCGCTGACCTTGGCCTCGTTGGCGGCGTCAAGATGCGAGGTGCCCTCGTCGACCACCAGCATCCGCGGTTCGCGATAGAGAGCGCGCGCCAGGATCACCCGCTGCTTCTGGCCACCCGACAGGCTCGACCCCATGTCGCCGACGAAGGTATCGTATCCCATCGGCATCGCGCGGATGTCATGGTCGATCGACGCCGCCCTCGCAGCGGCTCGCATCCGATCCATGTCGGGCTCGTCGTCGAAGATCGCGATATTCTCGGCGATCGATCCAGCGAACAGATTGTCGTCCTGCAGGACGCCGGCGACCTGATCGCGGAAATGGGCATAGCCGAACATGTCGAGGCGGACGCCATCGACGCGGATCTCACCCGAACTCGGCTCCATCAGACCGAGCACCAGCTTCATCAGCGTCGATTTTCCACAACCCGACGGGCCGGTGATGGCGATATTCTGCCCCGGCTCGACGACGAGGCTGACATCCGACAACACCAGCGGATCGGCTGGGCTGTAACGGAAACTGACATTGATCAGCTCGATCCGCCCGCTGAATGTGCGTTCGGGCGGCAACTCCTGCGTGAACGAACGATCCAGATCGGACAGCGCGATGTCCGAAATCCGTTCGAGATGCAGTCCGAGCATCCGAAAGCTCAGCCACTGGTCGATCAGCGACGTCGCGCGGCCGGTGAACTGGCCCTTATAGGCCATGAAGGCGAAGACCATGCCGACGCTGAACCCGCCATCGATCACGAAGGTGATGGCGAGCCAGGTGCCGACGATGCCTTCGATCCCGAACAGCACCGTGTTGGCGGCCCCCTGCCAGATGCCGATCCGCGCGAGCCGGATCGCGGCGTTGCTCGCATCGACCTGCCGGTTTTGCCACAGCGTCAGCGACTTCGCCTCGCGATTGAACAGCCGGATCGTCGCGATGCCGCGAATCTGCTCGATCATCGTCGTCTGCTGCTTGGCGCCGCTGGCGATCACCTGGTCCTGCGCACGGCGCTGCATCGGAAAGGTGACCGCGCGCACCCCGGCATAGAGCAGGAAGGCCAGGATCGACACCATCGTCAGGATGCCGCTGTAGAAGAACATCAGCGCGAGGGTGAGCACGGCCATGGCACCGTCGATCGCCACCGATACCGGCCCCGACGTCAGCGCGGCCTGGATCGGCGACACCGACTGGAAGCGCGACAGCACGTCGCCCGCATGGCGCTTTTCGAACCAGTCGACCGGCAGGCGCAGCAGATGCCGGGTGAGGTTGGTGGCCAGGCCCACGCTCATCGTCGTACCGGTCGACAGCAGCACGAACGACCGCAGTACCGACGCGCCGGTGTTGATCAGCAGCAACAGCGCGAAACCGACCGCGAGCACGGTCATCAGATTATAGTCGTGGGCGGGAACCACCGTGTCGATCGCGATCTGCGCGTAGAAGGGCGACACCAAAGTGTAGAGCTGAAGGATGACCGACAGCAGCAGCGTCTGCCCGATCATCCGGCGGAAGCCGGTCACGCCGCGCCACAATTGGGTGACGCCCAGCCGCTGCCGTTCCGATCGCGGCGCGAACCCCGCCGCCGGGTGGAGCTCGAGCGCCACGCCGGTGAAATGCTGCGACACCTCGGCAAGGTCGCGCCAGGCCGATCCCGTGTCGGGGTCGTGGATCAGCGCCCTGTCGCGAGTCACCCGCTCCACCACCACGAAATGGTTGAAATTCCAGTGGAGGATCGCCGGCATCGCCAGGTCGCGCAGCGCTTCCAGCGGCAGCTTGACCGGCCGTGCGGCGAAACCGACCCGATCCGCTATGCCGATCAGCTGCTTGAAGGTCATCCCGCGCAGCGACGGCACGAAACGCCGGCGCAACGTGCCGAGATCGATATCGAAACCGTGAAAATTGGCGACCATCGCGATGCAGGCGAGCCCGCATTCGGATGCTTCGCTCTGCCGGACGACCGGCATCGTCCGCCGTTCGAACATCGATGTGTCGAGAACCCCGCTCATCGCCGGGCCACCGCGAGCAGCGGCTCCATCAGCCACTCCATCAGGCTGCGATGGCTGGTGACGATCCTCGCGCTAAGTTGCATGCCGGGCAATATCGCCTGGCGGCGCCCGAACGCGACGATCGCGTCGGTCGGCAGCGCGGCGGTCACGACATAGACCGGTTGCGGCGCGCCGCGCTCGTCGGGCCGGCTGACCGGCGTACCCGATATCTCGACGATCCGCGCCTTGATCGTGCCGAACTGCTGATAGGGAAAGGCGTCGATCGCGACGTTGACCTCCTGGCCGAGCGCGAGAAAGCCCGCGGCATTGGTCGGGACGTAGAGCTCGGCGTGGAGCGTCGAGCCCGCCGGAATCACCGACAGGAGCTGGAGTTGCGGATTGACCGCCTGCCCGATCCGCGCGGTCAACGCCGCGACCTGGCCGGCGATCGGCGCGACGATGCTGTACCCGCGCGATCCGTCGACCTGGGCGAGCTGCTGATTCACCTCGGCGCGCGAGGCGCGCAGCGAGGCGACCTGGGCCTGGGCCAGCGCGCCAGCCTGGCGCTGCTGCTCGACCGCTTCGCGAACCTGCGCGGCCTTGCTGTCACGGGTCGAGGCGAGCTGGTTCAACTGCTGGCGCCGCTGCAGCGCGACTTCCTCGCGACGCTGCAGGTCGGCACGCGAGATAAAACCGTTCGCCGCGACCTCCTTGGCGATCCGCAGCTCGCGCTCGGCGCTTGCCACCAACGTCTCCTGCATCGCCACCTGCTCGCCGAGCGCCGCGATCTCACCCTTGAGGCCGACCACCTGCACCGCCAGCCGCGCCCCATCCGATGCCGCCGCATATTGGAGATTGTCCGCCTGGGAAACGAGCCCGGCCCGCTGGTCCTGCAGCGCGTTGCGGAGCGATGCCGACATCGTCGAACCCGCGGCGCCGGTTTCCTCGACCCGCACCCACAACAAAGCAGTGCCGGCGCGCACGCGCTGCCCCTCGTGCACCGCGATCGCGGTGATCGTGCCGCTGCGGCTCGGCATGATCGGCGCCAGCCCCTTGCTGGGCACGATCGCTCCGCTCGCGGTTTCGACCCGCGAATAGCTCGACAGGCTGAGGAAAAGCACCGCGACGACCACGCAGGCGAACATCAGCAGGCCGATCAGATGCCAGGCGATCGGCATATCCAGCCGGATATTGCCTTCGAGGCGCTGGCGGCGATGTTCGATCGCCTCGGGCCGAAACATCTCCAAAGCGCGAATCCCCAAACAGGCCCCACCTCATGCGGCCGACCATGTGCCATGCAAGGAAGCCAGCGATCGGATGCGGGAGATGCAACGCGGCATATGCTCCGCACGCCAATGACCGAATCCCACAATAGTTTTCGATGATCAAATATTTAGAGGAAGCCATACCAGCGACTGGCAAGCAAGTCGAAGGCATGGCCCCTCTACAGCCATATCATTCCCGACGTCATGGCATGACTATCGGCTATAGCGAATTTCAGGGGTTAGGATTACCGAGCCAAGCGGTGTAAGTCACATTATAGACTGGTACACCAATATTATTGGCGAAACCCTCAACACTCCCCAACGGGAGCGTTTGAACCGCAAATGCGTCGGCATAATATTCACGAGCACCATAAATATCTTCAATGAAATGCGTTCCAACGAAGACAATATCATGATAAGCTAGACCATTAGGCCCAATCCAAGTGAATGAACTTCCATCGGCAGTCGTATATCCGTTTTCGCCACCGGAAACAACCTTGATCTCATCTTCAGTGAGATCAACAATCCGCGACATTTCCTTGACGCTTCCGATCATCTTCATTCCCATTCCCTTCATATGAGTCGGGAATCAAAATTTATCAATCAAATCAAGCACGTCAATTTTGATAAAAAACAACAATATCCAAATTGGAGTGAAAATTAACCGTTGTTAACATTTATTTCGCACCGCGATCGATAAGCAATCGACTGCTATCTACTCTCCCGATCGCTCGGATCGAGCTTACATCTTACCAACATCACCCCGCCAGCATCCGCTCGACCGCCTCGACATGCGCCTCGATCGGCTCGGCCTCGGCCGGCGGTTCGCCGGCGCGGGTCTCGACGGTGGCACCGCGCTCCAGCGTCCGGTGGACCGGGCAACGGTCGGCGATCTCGAGCATGCGCGCGCGCTGCTCGTCGCTGATGGCGCCGTCGATCGAGATCAGCCGGGTGAAATGGTCGGGCGGGGTCTCGCCGGCGCGCTTGGCGTGGCCGACCGCGGTGCGGATGCGATCGACCGGCAACTGCTTCTGCTCGGCATAGAGGCGCAGCGTCATCGTCGTGCAGGCGCCGAGTGCCGCCGACAGCAGGTCATAGGGCGTCGGCCCCGATCCGAGCCCGCCGACGCTCTCCGGCTCGTCGGCAAGGAAGCGCAGCCCGCCGGCGCGGATCGCGGTCTGGAAGCGGCCGGCGCCGGTCTCCTCGGCGACCACGTCGGTCGCGCCGCCATCGTCGCGGGTCTCGTTCAGCGGCGGCAGATAGCGCGACGCCCAGCTGCAGATCAGCGCCGCGGCATAATCGGCATCGGCCTGTTCGGACAGGAGATGGTCGGCGCGGTCGAGCGAGACGAAGCTCTTGGGATGGCGCGCGGCGAGGAAGATCTTGGTCGCATTGTCGATCGCCACCACCTGGTCGAACGGCGCATGGAGGATCAGCAGCGGCCGGCGCAGATGCTCGATCCGCGCGCCCAGGTCGTGATGGCGCAGATCGTCGAGAAACGCCTTGCCGACGGTGAAGGCGCGCCCCGCCAAGGTCACCTCGGCCTCGCCCTCGCTTTCGATCCGGTCGATCGCGGCGGCATCGAAATGGTCGAGCACCGACGACACGTCGAACGGCGCCGCGATCGTCGCGATCGCCTCGGCCGAGCCGATCTCGGCCGCCGCCGCCAGCACCGCCGCCCCGCCCAGGCTGTGGCCGATCAGCAGCGTCGGCGCCATGTCGTGCGCCGCCATCGCCGCCGCCATCGCGACGATGTCGCGCGCGTCGGCGCCGAAGCTGCCGCCCTCGGCATCGCCGCCGCTGCCGCCGATCCCGGCGAAATCGAAACGCAGCGTGCCGATCCCGAGCGCCGCCAGCGCCCGCGCGATCCGCACCGCGGTCAGCCCGTCCTTGCCGCAGGTGAAGCAATGCGCGAACAGCGCCCAGCCGCGCACCTGCCCCTCGGGCAGCTCGATCCGCCCCGACAGGCGGTAGCCGCCCGGGCTGTCGATGTCGAAGCGACGGGTGGGCATGGCAAACTCCTTCGATGGTCTTCGAACGTCCTGTGCCGGCATCGGCGCTTTTCCGCGGTTGCCGCCCGGACGGCACGCTCCGCGGCAAATCTTTCGCCGGCAGCCCCTTCTTTAGCGATTGACCGGCCGATGTCCCATGGTCCTTATTCGCTCTGCCGCAGTGCACAAAAAGACGGGGCGCCGGCCTGTGGGGGGTCCAGGGCGCGATGGGAGAGATGCCGGGATGGTCGGCCGCACGCGCGGATTCGCGGCGGACGTTCGTCTTGCATAGAGAAACGCCCAGGGAGCCCTTCCAATGAACCACAAGATCGCCGCCGCCCTCCTGCTCGCCGGCCTCGCCGCCCCGCTCGCCTCGGGCGCGCAAGCCGCCGGCATCGAGCGCAAGCAGGGCTCGCCGACCGCGGTGATCGCCAGCTCGGCGGTGGTGCCCGCGGGCAGCAAGCTGATCTTCCTGTCGGGCGCGACCGGATCGCCGATCAATCCCAAGGACACCGACAGCCCGACCGCCTTCGGCGACACCCAGGCGCAGACCCTCAGCATCCTCACCAAGATGAAGGCCCAGCTCGCCGAAATGGGCCTCGGCATGGGCGACATCGTCAAGCTCACCGTGTTCCTGGTCGGCGATCCCGCCAAGGGCGGCAAGATGGACCGCGACGGCATGACGGTGTCGTACAAGATGTTCTTCGGCACCGCCGAGCAGCCCAACCTGCCCACCCGCACCACCGTCCAGGTCGCCGCCCTCGGCCGCCCGCAGACCCTCGTCGAGATCGAAGCGATCGCCGCCAAGGCGCCCTAAGCGCCGCGCCCGCTCCCCGACTGCAACGATCTTTTCGAAAGTCCCGTTTCCATGACCGAATATACCGCGCCCAGCCGGCGCCAGCTTCTCACCGCGATCGGCAAGGTCGGCGGCACCGCCGCGCTCTATCATGCGATGACCGCGCTCGGTCATGCCGAACCAACCCAGTTCGACGGCCCGCCCAAGCTTTCGGGCGCGCGCAAGGGCGCGTCGGTGATCGTGCTCGGCGCCGGCCTCGCCGGAATGCTCGCCGCCTATGAACTGCGCAAGGCGGGCTACAAGGTCCGCGTCATCGAATATCAGAACCGTCCCGGCGGCCGGAACTATACGGTGCGCGGCGGCGATACGATCCCCGAGGTCGGCGGCGCGGTCCAGCAGGTGAAGTTCGCGCCCGGCAATTATCTCAACCCCGGCCCGTGGCGCATTCCCTATCACCACCAGGCGCTGCTCCATTATTGCCAGGAGTTCGGGGTCGCGCTCGAGCCGTTCGTGCAGATCAACCACAATGGCTATGTCCACAGCGACAAGGCCTATGGCGGCAAGCCGCAGCGCTATGCCGAGGTCGCGGTCGACTTCAAGGGCCATGTCGCCGAACTGCTCGCCAAGGCGGTCAACCGCAACGCGCTCGACGACACGCTGAGCAAGGAGGACAAGCAGAAGCTGATCGAGGCGATGCGCGGCTGGGGCGTGCTCGACAAGGACATGGCCTATACCAGCAGCCTGAAGGTCTCGGCACAGCGCGGCTACGACATCCCGCCCGGCGGCGGGGTCAAGGGCGCGCCGACCCCGTCGCAGGTCGCGGGCCTGGGCGACGTGCTCGATCCGCGGATGTGGGGGACGATCGGCTTCTATCTCGGCAATGTCATGCAGACGACGATGTTCCAGCCGGTCGGCGGCATGGACATGATCGGCAAGGGCTTCGCCAAGCAGCTCGCCGGGCTGATCAGCTATAACAGCAAGGTGACGAAGATCGCCCAGGACGGCGCCGGGGTCACCGTGTCCTACGAGGATGTCGCCTCGGGCAAGAAGAGCGAGGCCAAGGCCGACTGGTGCGTCTGCACGATCCCGCTGCCGATCCTCAGCCAGATCGACGTCCAGGTCTCCGACGCGATGAAGACCGCGATCAAGAGCGTGCCCTATCATTCGTCGTGCAAGGTCGGGCTCGAGATGAAGCGCCGCTTCTGGGAAGAGGACGAGCAGATCTATGGCGGCCACAGCTTCACCACCCAGTCGATCTCGCAGCTCTCCTATCCGAGCTATGGCTTCTTCAAGAAGGGCCCGTCGGTGCTGCTCGGCGCCTATGCCGGCGGCGCCGCGGCGTTCGCCTTCGGCGGCATGACCCCCGAGCAGCGGATCGAGGAGGCGCTCAAGCAGGGATCGGTGTTCCACAAGCAATATCGCTCGGAATTCTCCAACGGCGTCGCGGTCGCGTGGAGCCGCATCCCGTGGATCCTCGGCTGCGCCTCGACGTGGAGCGACGATATCCGCAAGCAACATTATCAGAACCTCGTCGGCATCGACGGCCGGGTGGTGCTGGCCGGCGAACATGCCTCCTATATCGGCGCCTGGATGGAGGCGGCCTTGCTGTCGTCGCTCGACGCGATCACCCGGCTCCACCAGAAGGCGCAGGCGGCCTGACGATGGCGCGCAGGATCGCAATCGCCGCGCTCGCGGCGATCGTCGCCGCGGGCGCCGCGCTGGCCCAGGGCATCGGCGACAGTTCGGGCAGCGGCCATGCCGGCGCCTCGGGCACCGGCGGCGAGCAGGTCTATCGCGAGATCTGCCAGGCCTGCCACATGCCGAATGCCGAGGGCGGCACCGGCGCCGGCATCGTCCCCGCGCTGGCGAAGAACCCCCACCTCGCCGACCCCGCCTTCACCCTCAACCGCATCGTCCGCGGCCAGGGCGGCATGCCCGCCTTCCACGGCATGCTGTCGGACGAACAGGTCGCGGGGGTGGCAGGCTATGTGCGCACCCATTTCGGCAATGATTATCCGCAGCCGGTGACGGTGGAGGATGTGAAGAAGGCGTCCGAGGGGATGGAGAGCGGGGAGTAAGAATCCCGTCGCCCCGGCGGAGGCCGGGGCCGCCCAAGGCTCAAGCTTCAACCTCTTGGCAAGGCGGGACCTCTTAGGCCAAATTGTTACGAGCCTCTTGGGCGGCCCCGGCCTCCGCCGGGGCGACGAAATATGCATCGCCACCAGGGGACCCCACATGGCCGTTTTCGATCCCGACATCGCCACCGCCGCCTATATGGCAACGCTATCGCCCGCCGCGCATGCCAAGGCGATCGCCTATACCCATGGCGGCGAATGGCTGAAGCTGTGGGGCTGGGTCGTCACCGTCGCCGCCAGCCTGCTGATCCTCAAATCGGGAATGCTGGCGAAGCTGCGCACCCGGATCGAGCGCGATCGGCCGCGGCCCAATCTGGCGGTGTTCCTGTGCATGCTCGCCTTCCTCGCCGCCGACTGGGTGATCGAACTCGCGTGGAGCGCCTATGCCGGCTGGTGGCGCGAACGCGACTATGGGCTCACCCATCAGCCCTTCACCGGCTGGCTCGGCGAGAATCTGCTCGGCACGACGATCAGCGCGATCCTGTTCTCGCTGCTCGCGCTGGCGATCTACGCGCTGATGCGGCATCGCCCGCGCAGTTGGTGGGCCTGGTCGGGCGGGGTGTCGGTCGTGATGATCATCCTGTTCGTCGTCATCACCCCGGTCCTGATCGAGCCGCTCTTCAACAAATACACCCCCGCCCCCGCCGGTCCGACCCGCGACGCGATCGTCGCGCTCGCCCAGCGTTCGGGCGTGCCGTCGGACAAGATCTTCCTCTATGACGGGTCGAAACAGTCCGACCGCTACACCGCCAATGTCTCGGGGCTGTTCGGCAGCGCGCGGGTGGCGATGAGCGACACGATGTTCAAGCAGGGCGCCGACCTCGCCGAGGTGCGCGGGGTCGTCGGCCATGAGATGGGCCATTATGCCCGCGGCCATATCTTCATCAGCACGCTGGTGCTCGGCCTGCTCGCGGTCGCCTTCTTCTGGCTGACCGACCGGCTGTTCGGCCCCGTCGTCGCGCGCACCGGCGAAAGCGCCCGCATCGCCGGCATCGCCGACCCGGCCGGCATGCCCATCCTGTCGGTGATCCTCGCGACCCTCGGCCTGCTCGCCACCCCGATCACCAGCACCCTCACCCGCCTCCAGGAAAGCGACGCCGACCGCTTCTCGCTCGAGCACGCCCATGAACCCGACGGGCTGTCGAAGGCGCTGGTCAAGACGATCGCCTACCGCGCGTCATCGCCTTCGGAACTGGAGGAAGCGATCTTCTACGATCACCCGAGCGTCGAGCGGCGGGTGCACCGCGCGATGTTGTGGAAGGCCGAGCATCCCGATCTGGTGGGGAAATAGACGAAGATATCATCGTCGCCCCGGCGGAGGCCGGGGCCGCGCAAGGCTCTTGCATCGCCAGGTCAGCAAAACCGGCTTCTAACCAATCTGTCGCGAACCTCTTGCGCGGCCCCGGCCTCCGCCGGGGCGACGATCAAGTCGCGCTCACGCCAGCTCCGTGTGGATCGCGATTCCGCCCTTGAGGGTCAGCGTCACCGGGGTCTTCTCGGCGATCTCGGCGAGCCGCGCCGCCTGGTCGGGGTCGAGCCCGACCGGGCTGAGCGTCCGCTCGATCCGGCGGTCGTCGGCGGCGCCGACCAGCCGCAGGTCGACGCCGAGCGTTTCGAGCGGCCAGCCCTTGCGATTGGCATACATGCGCAGGGTGATCGCGGTGCAGGCGCCGAGGCTCGCGAGCAGCAGGTCGTAGGGCGCCGGGCCGGCATCCGCGCCGCCGAGCTTGGCGGGTTCGTCGGCGGTGATCGCATAGCCGCTCACCTCGATCTGGGTAGCGTAGGCGTCGCGGCCGATCTGGGCGGTGGCGTGGGTCATGGGATGCTCCGTCTGATTCTGGCTGCCACCCCAACCGTTCGTGTCGAGCGTCGTCGAGACACCACGCGCGACGTTGGGGCAGGTGTCTCGACGACGCTCGACACGAACGGGTCGAGGTAGGCCTCAGGGATAGCGAACCGGCTTCGGATCTTCGGGCAGCGGGATGAACTCGTCCTCGTCGGGCACCCGCGCGAAACGCTGTGCGCGCCAGTCGTCCTTGGCCTGCTCGATCCGCTCGCGGCGCGACGAGACGAAGTTCCAGTAGATGTTGCGCCCCTCGGGAAAAGGCTCGCCACCGATCAGCATCAGCCGCGCTCCGCCACCGACCGCGGCCAGCACGATCTCGGCCCCGGGCTTGAAGACGATCAGCTCACCGGTCGCGAAACCGCCGCTCTGCCCGGCGACCTCGACCGCGCCCGACACGACATAGACCGCGCGTTCGACATGCTCGGCCTTGAGCTGGTAGCGCGCGCCGTCGACCAGCACGATGTCGGCATAGACCATGTCGGAGAAGGTCTTGACCGGCGACCTGAGCCCGTCCGACGACCCGACGATCAGGGTGAGCCTGGCGCCGCCATCCTCGATCGTCGGGATCTCGTCGGCCTTGTGGTGCGCGAAGCTCGGGTCGGTCTCCTCATGCGCCTCGGGCAAGGCCACCCAGGTCTGCAGCCCGAACAGGCTGCCGCCGCTGGCGCGAATCTCGGGCCGGGTGCGCTCCGAATGGACGATGCCCGATCCGGCGGTCATCCAGTTGACCTCGCCCGGGCGGATCGCCTGGACGCTGCCGACGCTGTCGCGGTGCATGATCTCGCCGTCGAGCAGATAGGTGATCGTCGCCAGACCGATATGCGGGTGCGGCCGCACGTCGAGCCCTTCGCCGCCGGTGAAGGCCGCCGGCCCCATCTGGTCGAAGAAGATGAAGGGGCCGACCATCCGCCGATGGACCGACGGCAGCGCACGGCGCACCGTGAAGCCGTCGCCCAGGTCGCGGACCGGGGGCAGGATCACCATGTCGACACCGTCGATCTCGCTGCTGCGCTGGGTCATGAAAGGTCCTCTAGCTGGATTGGTTGAGCCCCTTCTGCCCTCTGGCTTTCCTGCCGTCGAGAAGGGGCGCTGGAACGGGCCGCAGGCCCGCAAGGCCCGAACGGCCGCCCGAGCTTATGCGAGGAAGCCAAGGCGGGCGGATGCCCGCCGCCCGGCGTCTGAGGGCTGCCCAACATCGTTGGGCCAACAAAAAGGGGCTGCCGGACCCGAGGGGGAGCGTGGTCCGGCAGCGGGCGGGGTTGAGGGGGAGGTAACCCCGCCGGTCAGGTAAGTCAGGCAGCGTCGACCAGGACGATCTCGCTGTCCTCGATCGCGGTCACCCGGATCGTGTCGAGGTCGCTGATCGCGGCACCGTCGCGGGCGTTCACCGTGATCCCGTCGATCTCGATCCGCCCGGTGGCGGGGACGAGATAGCCGCGGCGATCCTTGCCGATCGGATATTCGACGGTCTCGCCGGCCTTGATCGTGGCACCCACCACCCGCGCATCGCTGCGGATCGGGAGAGCGTCATTGTCGTTGGCCAGGCCCGAGGCGAGCACCACGAACTGTCCGGCGCGGTCGCCCTTGGGGAAAGGCTTGGCGCCCCAGCTCGGCTTCTCGCCGCCGCGGGTCGGGATGATCCAGATCTGGAAAATCCGGGTCTCGACATCCTCGAGATTATACTCGCTGTGGGTGATGCCGGTGCCGGCCGACATGACCTGGACGTCGCCCGCCTCGGTGCGGCCCTTGTTGCCGAGATTGTCCTGGTGGGTGATAGCCCCCTCGCGGACATAGGTGATGATCTCCATGTCGCGATGCGGATGCGGCGGGAAGCCGGTCTTGGCGGCGATCACATCGTCGTTCCAGACGCGCAGATTGCCCCAGTTGGTGCGCTTGGCGTCATGATAGTTGGCGAACGAGAAATGATGCTTGGCGTCGAGCCAGCCGTGATTTTCACCGCCGAGGCTGTTGAAAGGGCGAAGTTCGATCATGGTCCATACTCCTGGTGGTCGTGGATCGGCCCGAGAGGTTCGGGCCGGAAAATCGGGTGTTGCGAACGGTCGGGTGGCGATCAGGCGGCGAGCAGGGCCAGCGCCTCGACCTGGGCATAGTTGAAGCCCTGGTCGAGCAGCTTGGGGACCAGCTGTTCGGGCGCCTTGCGGGTCCGGCGGGTGGCGCAGACGAATTCCCGCAGCGTCTCCAGCTTCGGATCGGCCAGCCGGCGCTTGCGCTCGATGCCGGTCAGCATGTGGAAGACGTTCGAGATCTTCTCGCCGATCACGCCGCGCTGTGCCGGGGCGCAGCTATAGCTTTCGGCGTCGCTCAGCGCGATCGAGACGGCCTTCCATTCGGTCCGGCTCAGGCTGGGCTGGTTGAAGCCAAAGTTCTGGGTGGCGATGCTCATCTCGTGTCCCCTTCGTTCGTTCACTCGATCTGTTGGAGCCCTTCTATCGTCCCTCGACATGTCGGATCAGATGGATAAAATCGTCCGGAACATTCGAGGAAGTTGAAATGTCGTCCGAACCGGGAATGCCGACCTTCGATCAGCTGCGCATCTTCCTGGCGGTCGTCGACTGCGGCAGCTTCGCCGGTGCCGGGCGCAAATTGAACCGCGCGGTGTCGGTGATCAGCTATGGCATCGGCAATCTCGAGGCGCAGCTCGGGGTGCTGCTGTTCGACCGCGAGGGCACCCGCAAACCGGTGCTCACCGTCGCCGGCCGCGCGGTGCTGGCCGAGGCGCGCGCGGTCGGCCAGGGGATCGACGGCCTGCGCGCCAAGGTGAAGGGGCTGCTCGACGGATTGGAAGCGGAGGTCAACCTGGCGGTCGACGTGATGCTGCCCTCCGAACGGCTCGGCAAGGTGCTGCGCGCGTTCAGCGCCCGCTTCCCGACGGTGTCGCTGCGCCTCCATGTCGAGGCGATGGGCGCGGTCAACGCGCTGGTGCTCGAACGCCAGGCGGTGCTGGCAATCGCCGGGCCGCTCGCCGCGGAGGCGGCGGGGATCGACCGGGTCGCGGCGGGATCGGTGCTGATGGTCCCGGTCGCCGCCCCCGACCACCCGCTCGCGCTCACCCATCCGCTGCCACCCAATGCCGGACGCGACCATGTCCAGCTCGTGCTGAGCGACCGCTCGCCGCTGACCGAAGGGCGCGACTTCGCGGTGATGAGCGCGCGGACCTGGCGGCTTGCCGATCTCGGCGCCAAGCATAATCTGCTCAAACAGGGGATCGGCTGGGGCAATATGCCGCTGCCGATGATCGAAAGCGACCTCGTCGCCGGCACCCTCGTTCGCCTGCAGATGCCCGAATCCCCCGGCGGCCGCTACGGCTTCTTCGCGATCTCGCGCAGCGACACCCCGCCCGGACCGGCGGCGTCATGGCTGCTCGACCAGTTCACCGACCCCGCGCAATGGGATCATGACGCGATCGGCTTCGCGAATGTGTGAGGGACGGCGAAGCTAAAACCATACCGTCTTGCCAGCGAAGGCTGGCATCCATGTCTATCTCCACGCAAGCTGCGCTCCATGAAGGGCGGCTACGTCTATATCATGACCAACAAACCGAGCGGCACGCTATATACGGGCGTGACCGCCAACATTGCCGCGCGCGCCTATCAACATCGAAGCGGCACCGCATCGGATTTCTGCCGGGAGCATGGACTGACCAGGCTGGTTTACATCGAAGCGCATGACCGGATCGAAGACGCAATCGCGCGCGAGAAAGCCTTGAAGGCCTGGAAGCGCGCGTGGAAACTCAATCTGATTGCCAGAGCAAATCCCGACTGGGACGATCTTTACCTGACGCTCAACGCCTGACGCATCAGACATGGATACCAGCCTTCGCTGGCAAGACGGAAGAAGAAGCAGCGCTAAACCGATAAGGGCGCCACCTCGACCAGCTCTATCCGCTTCCCCGCCCAATCGACGCTCTCGCCTTCGGCGGCGCCGATCATCGCCCGCGCCAGCGGTGCCGAAAAGGCGATGCGGCCGTTGGCGGGGTCGGCCTCGTCATGGCCGACGATGTCGATCGCCTGCTCGCCGCCATCGATCCGATAGCGCACCCGGGTGCCGAAGCGGGCCTCGCCGTCGTCCTCGGCGGGCGGCATCGGCTGGGCGGTGGCGTGGCGGGTGTTCCAGTAGCGCAGGTCGCGCCGCAGCTTCTTGACCTCGGCCTCGTCGGCGGTCGCGGCGATCAGCGCCTCGAGCTCGACGACCCGGGCGGCGATCAGCGCCAGTCCGCGCGGGGTCACCAGATTCGGGCCGACCGGGATCGGCAGCTCGAACTCGGGCTCCTTGTGCTCGTCATCCCCTTCGCGGCGAAACGCGACGCTCATTGCTGTTCCTTCAAGGCCGATTTGGCAAAAACGATCGGCCCGCTCCCGCATCCGACCACCCTCGAACAGGGCATCGGATGCGGGAGCGGGCCGGTGCTAGATAGGGAGCCGGGCTCCCCGCCGCCAGCGCCTTTACCGCCCGTCCCGCCGCTCGCCACCCGTCAGGGTGCGCAGGGCTGGGACCGGGCAGTGGCGCATGACCATCAGCGCGAGGCCAGCTTGATGCTGTCGGCCGATGCCAGCTTGGTCTTGGCTTCGTTGACCAGCTGTTGGCGGCACTGCATCACGGCGATCGGCGCGGCGCCATTGTCGCAGATCTGCATCGCCGCATGGCGCAGGCGGCGGTCGAGCATCTTCGCGCCATGGGCGCTGCCGATGTCGAGATCGGCATAGGAAACGGGGATCGCGGTTTCGGCGCGCAGCGGGCTCACCGCGGTGAAGGAGATGACGGTCGCGATCATCGCGCCCAGGCCGGCGATCGAGCGGTTCTTCAGGTTGGTCATGTCATGGTCCCTTTCATCTGTGTGTTGGTGTTGCCAACTACATTGCAGGGACCGTGCCAGTTTTAAAAATCTAGCAAAATCAACGTTTCGGAAAATCATGCTGGATTTTCAGCGCCATTGATCGGTGTTTTTCACCATTTCATCGCAATATATCGATGCACAGACAGCGCGCATAAAAAGGCCGGACCGCCATCGGCGGCCCGGCCAGTCGGCTACGCGATGAAAGATCAGCCGTTCGGCGTGGTCGTCACCGTGGTGGTGGTCTTCTCGCTGGTGCTCGCGCGCACCGGTGCACGGGTCACCTGCTTGACGACCGGCCGCTTGACCGTGGTGCTACGCGCGGTGGTGCCGCTGCTCTTGACGGTCTCGGTGGTCACCGTGGTGGTCGGCGCCGGGGTCGGTGCCGCGGCGACGATCACCGGCGGCGCCGAACGGGCGGCGGCGGCATCGGCTTGCGCGGCGGCGGCGACCTGCGCCGCATTGTCGGCACGGGCATTGGCGGCGGCGGCGTCCTGCTGGGCGTCCGCGGCGGCAGCGGCGGCGTCGGCAGTGGCGGCCGCCTGCTTCTGCTGCGAATGGCCGATCGCGGTGTCGGCGAGTTCCATCGCATGATTGGCCTCGGCGATCGCCTGTTCCTTATGGCCGGCGGCGAGCGCTTCCTTGGCAGTGCGCAGCGTCGACTGCGCTTCGGCCTGGAGCCGCGGCACGTCGCCGCTGGCGCCCAGCTTGTCGGCGGTCTCGACCTTGGCGCTGGCCGCGGCGATCGCGGCACGGGCACGATCGGCCTTGCCCTCGGCCGAGACGGGCGACGCCAGCAGCGCCAGGGCCGAAATGGCCGCGCCCGACGCGGTGAAGAAAATCCGGTTCATATGTCCACTCCTGATCAAACTAGTGGCCGGCAGAACGGTCGCGCTGTCCGCCCGGTTCCGTATCCGGGGCGACATTGGCGCGCTCACACCACATGCTTTCGGGGTCATCGGTCTGATTCAATTATGAAAAAATCGATCGCATCCGTGTGCGGATTTGTCGCGCGGCGGTCGCTTCAGAGAAGTATTTCCAGGCAGGCGCCCTCGTCCCCGCCGACGATCGCGATCGTCCCGCCATGCGCGACGACGATCCTTCGGACCAGGCTCAGACCTACCCCGGTACCCGCCGCCTTGGTGGTGAAGAAGGGCAGGAAGATGTCCCCGGCATGGTCGGTCGAAATCCCGGGACCATTGTCGGCGACCCGGATCGAGACCCCGCCCGCCGCCCGCGCGATCGTCAGTTCCAGTCGCGGCGCCGCGACATGGCCCGCCGCCGCCTCGGCGCCGTTCTTGAGCAGGTTGAGCACCGCCTGCGCCAACAGGTCGGGATCGGCGTCGAGCACGAGGTCGGCGGGCCGCACCGCCACCGCCATCGTCGCCTGCGCCCCCGCCTCGGTCGCACCGAACAGCCGCGCCAGTTCCTCGGCCCAGCCCTGCGCACCGAACCGCCGCGGCCGGATCTTCGGCGCGCGGATGAACTCGCGATAGCCCTCGACGAAATGCATGATCCCCTGCGCGCGCCGCGCGAGCGTCTCGACCGCCATCCGCGCATCGGCGATGTCGGGATCGTCGCTCTCGACCGCCGCCATCAGCCCGGCGGCGGTCTGCGCCAGGCTGGTGACCGGGGTCATCGAATTCATGATCTCATGGGTCAGCACCCGCACCAGATCGGCCTGCGCCGAAATCTCGACCGCATTGACCTCGCCCTGCATCGGCTGGACCGCGACCAGCCGGAGCGGCCGGCCGAGCCGGTGGATGCGGGTGCCGAGCAGCATCGCCCATTGGCTGCCGCTGTCGAGCACGATCCGCGACAGCCCCTTGTCGGCGCCGCCCAGCGCCGCGACGAAATCGGGCCCGAACCCGGCATAATCGGCGATCCGCACCCCGCCGGCGCCATCGGGCCCGGCCCGCCCGAACAGCCTACGCGCCGCCTTGTTGGCCAGCTCGACCCGGTCATGGTCGACCACCACCAGCGCCAGCGGCACCTCGTCGACCAGCGCGGCATTGTAGCGCGACGCCTCGTTGGCGCGGGCACGCTCGTCGCGCAGCTTGCGCATCACCCGATCGAGCTCCCGCCCCAGCGTATCGAACCCGCCATCGGTGCGGCGCGCGACGAAGCTCTGCGACAGATCGCCATGGTCGAGCGCCTGAACGAACCGCGCGAGCTCGACATTGGTCCGCCGGACATAGGCCCAGACCCAGACGATGCTCGCCCCGAACAGCAGCCCGGTCAGCAATTCGGTCGCGCGCAGCCCCGGGGTCGCGATCGCATAGCCGAAGCCGAGCAGCGCCGCGGTCATCACCACCATCCGCCAGGCGAGCCCGACGGTGAAGCTGCGCGCGAAGCGACTGATCCCCTGCAGCGGATTATCGGCGCTCAAGGCCGACGCTCTTGGAAAACCAAAAAACGACCGTTCGCGTCGAGCGAAGTCGAGACGCCTGCCCCCGACTGCGCGTGGTGTCTCGACTGCGTTCGACACGAACGGCCGGGAGATCTTGCCGGAACATCAAAGCCCATGCTTTTCCATTCGCCGATAGAGCGATCCCCGCGTCAGCCCCAGTTCGCCCGCCGCCGCCGAGATGTTGTAGGCGTGCATCTGCAGCGCGCGTTCGATCATCTGGCGCTCGACCCGGTCGAGGTTGAGATCGGCCGGCGCCGCCTCGGCTGAGGCCATCCGCACCGGCTGGCCGCCGCGCTGGATCGGGAAATCGGCGATCGCATAGGCCTCGCCCTGCGCCAGGATCACCGCGCGCTCGGCGGCGTGGCGCAGCGCGCGAACATTGCCCGGCCAGGCATAATCCTGCAGCGCCGCGACGACCTCGCCCGGCAGTTCGCGATCGGGCGCGCCATATTTGCGTGCATAGAGTTCGAGGAAATGGCCGAGCAGCAGCGGGATATCCTCGCGCCGGTCGCGCAAGGGGGGCAGCTCGATCTCGACGGTGTTGAGCCGGAACAGCAGGTCGGGGCGGAAGATGCCCTCGTCGCCGAGCCGATCGGGCGACAGGTTGGTCGCCGACACCACCCTTATGTCGATCTCGACCGGCTTGTTGGCGCCGACCGGGGTCACCTGGCGCTGGGCAAGCGCGGTCAGCAATTTGGGCTGGAGATGGAGCGGCAGATTGCCGATCTCGTCCAGAAAGAGCGTGCCGCCATCGGCCGCCTGCAGCCGGCCGATCCGATCGGCGCGGGCATCGGTGAAGGCGCCCTTCACATGGCCGAACAGTTCGCTGTCGAACAGGCTGTCGGCGATCGCGCCCATGTCGACCGACACCAGCGCGCCGGCGGCGCGGCGCGATCGACGGTGAATCTCACGCGCGACCAGTTCCTTGCCGGTGCCGTTCTCGCCGAGGATCAGGACATTGGCCTCGGTCGGCGCGGCGCGCTCGATCAGCGACAGCACCTGGCGGATCGCGCGCGATTCCCCCAGCAGCGGGGTCTCGTGCGCGGGCTGGGCGACCGTCGCGACCTTAGCCTTCTCGACCCCCGTCGCGCGACGCGACCGGCGGAGTTGCGCCGCGGTCGAGATCGTCGCGCGCAGCCGCTCGTTGCTCCACGGCTTCGACACGAAATCGGTCGCCCCGCGCTTCATCGCCTCGACCGCGATCTGCACCCCAGCATGCGCGGTGATCAGCACCACCACCGCGTCGGGGTCGGCCTGGAGGAAGCGGTCGAGCCACAGGAAGCCCTCGGCGCCGTTGGTCGCGCCGCGCGCGAAATTGGCGTCGAGCAGGATCACGTCGGGCGAGCCTTTCGCCAGCCGCGCCAGCGCCTCCTCGGGCGACGGCGTCGCCACCACCTCGGCGAACAGGTCGCGCAGCGTCAACCGGGCGGCAAGCAATATGTCGGCATCGTCGTCGACGATCAGCGCCAGATCATAGACTGGTTTCGGCATGCTCCCCTCTTCCCCCGCAGCATGAGTGTCCGGAACCGGACAATCAAGCGTATTATCTAACTAAGGCACGCGCCCTGTCGCTTTGCTGAACGCACGCTTGGCCGAAGCTGCGGCGCGCATCGGATCGGTGCGGTTCGAACCCTCTGTCGGACCATAAGTTACAATTGATTGCAATCCAGTCGCAATATCATGGTTAAACCGTGCGTTTCCGGGAAACTAACCGCGCTGTCAGCAGCGATTTTAACCCGATCTTTACGCGACCATACGTAATTCCCCCTATCGGCCGGGCAAACCGGCACTGCATCGAAAATGACTGACTTACCTCGACATCGACATTCCGGCCCCCTGCGGAGACCCAATATGCTGTCATGGTTCAAGAAGCGCGCGCCCATCCGCGCCAAGTTCAAGGCGATCATCGGCATCAACCTCGCGATCGCGTCTGCCAATCTCTGGGTCGCCTATATGGCCGCCAATACCGAGCCTTCCCAGGCCGGCCAGTTCGTCCTGATGGCCGCCGGCCTCACCCTCCTGCCGGTGCTGGTCGCCTGGTACAGCGGCAAGGTGATCAGCGATCCCTATGTCGCGACCGTGGTGCGCATGGAGGGGCTCGCCGCCGGCGACCTGACCAGCGAGATCCGCTTCACCGACCATGAGGATTGCGTCGGCCGGCTGACCCGCGCGATGGCGGTGTTCCGCAAGAATGCCGAGGATATCCGCCACGCCGGCGAGGCGGCCCAGATCGTGGTGAGCGGATTGGGCGAAGGCCTCAACCGTCTCGCGAACAGCGATCTCAGCTACCGCATCGATATGCGCTTCGCGGCCGATTACGAGAAGCTGCGCGCCGATTTCAACGCTGCGATGGATTCGGTCTCGGCGGCGATGCGCACCGTCACCGAAACCGCCGGCGGGATCAATTCGGGGGCAAGCGACATCCGCCAGGCCTCCGACGATCTGTCGCACCGCACCGAGCAGCAGGCCGCCAGCCTCGAGGAGACCGCGGCGGCGATGGACCAGATCACCTCGACCGTCCGCCACACCGCCGAGGGCGCCAACCGCGCCAACAGCATCGTCGGCGTCGCTCGCACCGAGGCCGAGGAATCGGGCGAGATCGTCCGCCGCGCGGTCGAGGCGATGAGCGGGATCGAGCGGACCTCGTCGGAAATCTCCGAGATCATCAGCGTGATCGACGGCATCGCCTTCCAGACCAACCTGCTCGCGCTCAACGCCGGGGTCGAGGCCGCCCGCGCCGGCGATGCCGGCAAGGGCTTCGCGGTGGTCGCCTCCGAAGTGCGCGCGCTCGCCCAGCGTTCGGCCGACGCCGCCAAGGACGTCAAGTCGCGGATCATGGCTTCGTCCGAACAGGTCGACGCCGGGGTCGCGCTGGTCAGCGAGACCGGCAAGGCGCTCCAGCGGATCATCGGCCGCATCGCCGAGATCAGCACGCTCGTCTCCGACATCGCCGCGTCGGCCGACCAGCAGGCGACCGGGCTCCAGCAGGTCAACACCGCGGTGTCCGAGATGGACAATGTCACCCAGCAGAACGCCGCGATGGTCGAACAGGCGACCGCCGCCGCGCGCAGCCTCGCGGTCGAGGCCGATGCGCTGGCCAATGAGGTCGCCCGCTTCAAGCTCGGCGACGGCGGCGCATCGCATCGCCAGCCGGCCGCCCGGTCGGGTGCTCCGGTCCACCAGCTGCAGGACCGCGCCGCGCGTGCCGGCCGCGAGATGGCGCGTTCGGTGCGGACGTCGCGCGGCAATGCTGCCGTCGCCGTTAACCAGGACGACTGGTCGGAATTTTAATCGGTCGCGGGATAAGGACAGGTCATGCACCAGCTCATCACCTTTGACATTGGCGATCAATGTCTCGGCGTCGACATCATGGCGGTTCGCGAGATCCGCGCCTGGGCCGTCGCCACCCCGCTCCCCAACGCCCCCGCTTATATGAAGGGCGTGGTCAATCTGCGCGGCGTGGTGCTGCCGGTGTTCGACCTGCGCCACCGGCTCGGCTGGGGCGTGACCGATCCGACCGGGCGCCATGTCATCATCGTCGTCCAGACCGGCGAGCAGCTCTGCGGGCTGATCGTCGACGGGGTCAACGACATCGTCCGGATCGAGGACGAGGAGATGCAGCCGGTCCCCGACACCGGCGGCCGCGCCTCGCCCTTCCTCACCGGCCTCGCCAATCATGGCGACCGGCTGGTGCTGATGCTCTCGCTCGATGCACTGGCCGACGAGATCGCGGTCGAGGAAGCCGAGGCGGCCTGATCTTCCGCGGACGCCTTCGGCGCCCGCCCCTTTCTTCTTCGTCACCCTGAACTTGTTTCAGGGTCCACCGTGCGCCAAGGGGCCGTTCCCGAGCTGAAGAGTGGATCCTGAAACAAGTTCAGGATGACGAAGGGGCGGGGCAAAGCCTACCCCCCGAACAACCCCTTCAAAAACCGCCCGAGCCCGCCGAGATCGTCGTCGCGCGCGCGTTCCTCGCGCTCTTCGGCCTCGCGCCGCCGCTGCTCGGCGATCCGCGCCATCTCGGCGCGCCGCGCCGCGATCTCGCGTTCGCCGAAGCCGCGCTCGACCGGCTGCAGCGGCACGCTCTGCATGAAGCGGCGCCAGATCTCGGCGGGCAGCTTGCCGCCGCTCAGGCCCCGCACCGGCTTGTTGTCGTCGCGCCCGATCCACACCCCGCACACCAGGTCGCCCGCGAAGCCGACGAACAGCGCGTCGCGATTGTCCTGGGTGGTGCCGGTCTTGCCGAAGGTCGGCTGCGACAGCGCCGCCTGCCGGCCGGTCCCGGCATTGGCCGCCTGCCACAGCATGTCGAGCATCGGCGACCATAGCCGCGCCCGGTCGAACGGCTGCTGCGGATCGATCGGCCCGGCAATCGCATGCGGGTGGACCGGATAGGCGCCCGCCGCCACCGCCGCATAGGCCGATGTCAGCTCGAGCAGGGTCATCGTGCCGGTGCCCAGCGCATAGCTCGGCCCCTCGGGCAGCGGGGTCTCGATCCCCAGGTCGCGCACCATCGCCGCGACCTTGTCGCGCCCCGCGACCTGCGCGACCCGCACCGCCGCGACATTGCTCGACACCGCGAAGGCGTCGCGCAGGCTGATCTGCCCACGATATTGCCCATCGGCATTGGTCGGCCGCCAGCCGTCGATCGTGATCGGCGAATCGTCGATCGTCATGTCGGGGCTGGCGCCGTCGCGCAGCGCCGCCAGATAGACGAACAGCTTGAAGGTCGATCCGGGTTGCCGCCGCGCGCGGGTCGCGCGGTTGAAGCTGCTCGTGCGATAGCTGCGCCCGCCGACCATCGCCACAACCCGCCCGTCGGGGCGCATCGCCACCAGCGCGACCTGCGCGCCACCGAGCTGGGCATTGGCGACCGCCTGCACCGCGCGCCGCTGGATCGCGGGCTCCAGCGTGGTGCGGACGGTGCCGACCCGCTGGTCGGGCTGCAGCCCGCTCGCCACCCAGTCGGCGAAATAGCTGCCGGTCGGCACGTCGTCGCGGCCCGGCCGCAACCGCAGGTTCGGGGTGTGCGCGGCCTGTTGCGCGGTGATGAAGCCGGCATCGGCCATCGCCGCCAGCACCACCCGGGTGCGCGCGACCGCCGCGGCGCGGTCGCGGGTCGGCGCCAGCCGCGACGGCGCCTTGACCAGCGCCGCCAGCAGCGCTGCCTGGTCGAGCGACAATTGCTGCGGCGTCCGGTCGAAATAATGGCGCGCCGCCGCGGTCAGGCCATAGGCGCCGTCGCCGAAATAGGCGTTCGACAGATAGGCCGACAATATCTCGTCCTTGCCCAGCCACATCTCGACCCAGGGCGCCAGCAGCAGCTCGCGGAGCTTGCGGCCATAGGTGCGATCGCTGTTCAGATAGACCCGCTTCACATATTGCTGGGTGATCGTCGATCCGCCCTCGACCACCCCGCCGGCGCGCATATTGTGCCAGGTCGCCCGTGCGATCCCCCAGGGATCGACCCCGAAATGGCGGTAGAAGCGCCGGTCCTCGATCGCGATGAAGGCGTTGCGGACATTTTCGGGCAGGCTCGCCGCGTCGACCGGCCCGCCCGGCGCCCCGCCGATCCGCGCCAGCGTGCTGCCGTCGGCGGCCTGCACCGTGAGCCCCTCGGCCGGTGCATCGTTGATCCGCCACGGCGGCGCCACCACCATCAGCCAGATCAGCACCAGCAGCGGCACCGCGATCGCCAGCCTGATCCCCCAGCGCTTCACCGCGCGCCGGACCCGCGACGGCGGCTTCGGGACGGGGGGCGTGACGGGATTCGGGGTCGGATCGGCCGCGGAAACCGGCGGGTCTGCCGGTTCGACGATCGCCGCGTCGCGGCTCGGGATGTCGCTGTCGCTCATGAACCGCGGTGTATTAGGCGACACGGACACGCGCGGCAAATGGTTCGACGACGATGCGACGACCGGATTCGACGAACGGCATGGATCGCCGTTACGCCGGAGTGGCCCCGATTTCGTCATCCCGGGCTTGACCCTACAGGCGCCAACTTGGCCACAAGGGCCCCTCTCCCACTTCTTGGGAGAGGGTAGGGAGAGGGCTCTTCTTCTAATTTTTCTTCCAGCCGCACAGTAGACAGAAGAAGACCCTCACCCCGTGAGCGGTAAGTTATGCCCCCGGCATAACTTAGGTTCTGCCGGGGGCAGAACCGACCGCCTCACGCTCCCGCGAAAAGCGGGAGAGGAGCAGAAGAAGCCCCTCCCTCGCCATCCCCGCCCCCAGCCGCTACACCCGCGACATGACCCGCTCCACCCTCCGCCTCGCTGTCGCCTGGGCCACCGTCGCGCTGTTCCTGCTCGCCGGCGCGCAGATCCTCGGCGTCGGCCATCCGGCGGTCGATGGGCTCGCCTTCATCGGGTTGTTCGGGGTGATCATCTGGTCGGCCTTCGGGGTGGTGCACGAGGCCGAGGAGCTCGCCGAGCGGCTGGGCGAGCCGTTCGGGACGCTGATCCTGACCCTGTCGATCGTGATCATCGAGGTCGCGCTGATCTCGGCGGTGATGCTCGGGTCGAAGGGGGTGCCGACCCTCGGTCGCGACACGATGTTCGCGGTGCTGATGATCGTGCTCAACTTGGTGGTCGGGCTCGGGCTGCTGATCGGCGGCATCCGCCATCACCAGCAGAGCTTCAACCTCCAGGGCGCCAGCGCCTATCTGGCGGTGATCATCCCGATGGCGGTGGTCGCGCTGGTGCTGCCCAACTTCACCACCTCGAGCGGCCACGGCACCCTGTCGCTGCTCCAGGCGAGCGTCTTCTCGCTGTTCACGATCGGGCTCTACGGCCTGTTCCTCTGGCTCCAGACCGGCCGACACCGCGGCTTCTTCGTCCCCGCCGGGGCGGGCGACGACCATGGCAGCCATGTCCCGCATGGCGACGCCGCCAGCGGCGGCAACGGCCGCCATGTCCTGCTGCTGCTCGCCAACATCCTGCCGATCGTGATCCTGTCGAAAAGCCTCGCCAAGCTGCTCGATCACGGCATCGACGCGCTCGGCGCCCCGCCCGCGCTCGGCGGCATCGTCATCGCGATGATCGTCTTCACCCCCGAGGGGATCTCGGCGCTGAAAGCGGTCGCCGCCAACCAGCTCACCCGCGCGATCAACCTGTGCCTCGGCGCCGCCACCTCGACGCTGGGGCTGACCGTGCCGGCGGTGCTGGTGATCGGCCTGCTCACCGGCCAGACGGTGGTGCTCGGCCTGTCGGCGGCGAACATGGTGCTGCTCGCGGTCACCCTGATCCTCAACAGCGCGACCTTCTCGGGCACCCGCACGACGATGCTCGAGGGGGCGGTCCACCTGTCGATGTTCGCGATCTTCCTGGTGCTGGTGTTCAATCCCTGACCGGCGCCTTCCGGTACCGGAAGCAAACATGGATCAAACCGCGCATACTTAACCCGCGCTTAGGACATCGCCGCTATCGCCGGGACTCGTGTTTCTGGGAGTCCGGTGATGAAGGGTCTGGTCTTCACCACATTCTACGCCTTTTGCGAGAGCAATTTCGGCGAGGATGTGCTCGAGGATATTATCGACGGCGCGGCGCTGCCGCATGGCGGCGCCTATACCAGCGTCGGCACCTATCCGTTCGAGGAGATGGTCGCGCTGGTCGTGTCGACGGTCAAGCTGACCGGCCGGACGATGCCGGCGATCCTCGAGGCGTTCGGCGAATATTGCTTCGCGAGCTGGGTCTCGCAGGCGCCGGGCCGGTTCGAGGGCAAGGCGCTGTTCGACGTCCTCGCCGGCATCGACGATTTCCACGAGAGCGAAGTCCGCAAACTCTATCCCGATGCCGAGCTGCCGTCGTTCAAGGTCGCCAGCCGCGACGCCCGCCGGCTGGTGCTCGACTATCATAGCTGCAAGCCGCTCGCCGATCTCGCCTGCGGGGTGATCAAGGGTGCGTCGCGCCATCTCGCCACCCCGGTGACGATCCGCCACGCCCAGCAGACCGGCCCGGGCGGCGCGTTCGTGCGCTTCGACATCGAACGGACCCACTGACGATAATGGCCGACGCCGAGCCCGACATGATCGCCCGGCTCGAGCGCAAGCTCGACCGCGAGCGCCGCGCCCGCGCCGAGGCCGAGCAACTGCTCGAAAGCCGCAGCCTCGAACTGTTCGGCACCAACCAGCGCCTGGTCGAGCTCAACGCCGAGCTCGAGGCGCAGATGGCGGCGACGCTGGCGTCGCAGCACGCGCTCGAGGCGCAGAAGGCGCAGCTCGAACATACCCTCGGCCAGCTCACCGGGGTGGTGCGCACGATCGGCCGGATCGCCTCGCAGACCAACCTGCTCGCGCTCAACGCGACGATCGAGGCCGCCCGTGCCGGCGAGGCGGGCCGCGGCTTCGCGGTGGTCGCCAGCGAGGTCAAGAAATTGTCGAGCGACACCCGCGCCGCCACCGAGGCCGCCACCGCGATGCTCTCCTCGGCCCGCCCGGAGGGGCTTACCGCACGCGCGGAAGCGCCGACGGCCGATCCCACGCTCTGGGGGTGACCTTTCCAGATCCTCCCCGCGCGTAGCGTGGGGAGGGGGACCATCCGCAGGATGGTGGAGGGGTAATGCAGAACCTCGGCACCTACGATGGCGTCGCTGTCGGAAAACCCCTCCACCGGCTACGCTGGTCCCCCTCCCCAAAGCTGCGCTTCAGGGAGGATCAGGGCGCCATCTCCGCCTCGATCAGCACCGGCGGCACTATCCCCGGCGCCATGATCCGCGCGAACTGCTCGCCGAGCACGAACGGCTTCCCGCTCTGCTCGGCCTCGTGCGAGGCGAGCGCGAACAGATGGTCGAGCTGCATCTTGCCGACGATATAGCTCGGGCCATAGCCGGGCTGGCGCAGATAGAGGAGTTGCTCGAAACCGACCAGCTTGCTGGTCGCGTCGGACCAGTGGCGCGGGGTCCATTCGGCGTGGAAGCGCCCGGCCTGGGCCAGGTCGATCTCGTTCGCCTGGACGTGGAGCGAGGCGAGCCCGCGCGCGGCGCGGTTGGCGAGCATGATCCAGACGATCTCGCGGCCATGCGGGATATCGTCATAGAGGCCGGCCTGCATCAGCAGTTCCTCCATCGCGGTCGCGAAGCCCTCGGAGCGGTCGGCGAAGATGTTGAAGCGCGGCGGGGTCTGGCGGATCGGGTCGGCGCGCGGCTCATATCGGATCCGCGCCAGTTCGATCCAGTGGCTCGAATGCGACAGCAGCGGCAGCGGATCGAGCATGCTGCCATGGCCGAAGAAGTCGCGGTCGCCCGGCGCGATATAGGCGCTGGTCTGCGCCGCCATCGCCGCGCGAAAATAGGGCCTGTCGGGCACCAGCCCGGCATCGACCATGAAGTCGTTGAACTTGGCGGTCTTGGCCTCGGCCATCGCCCGATAGGCAACGGGGTCGTCGATCGTCGCGATCGGCGGCAGCTTGCGGTTGCGCAGCTCCTCGATCCTGAGCGACGCGATCGCCCGGTCGAGCTCGCGCTGCAGCAGCACCCTTTGCTGCTCCCAGTCATAAGGCGACAGCGTGACGTTCGCGACATACCAGTCGTAATTGGCCTTGCCGACGCCTGACGGCCCGGTCTTCTTCGGCGCCTCAGCGGCGATCCACGCCGCGAACCCATCGGTCGCCTCGCGCGCGGCGCGCACCGCCTGTTTGAGTTTCGGGCTCGCGCCTGCCAGCGACGCCGCCACCGGCCCGTCGAGCGTGCGCATCTTCAGCGTGCCGGCCTCGAGTTCGGCGAGCACCTCGCTCTGCCCCTTGAAGCCGCGGTCGCCATAGCGCCACAGATCGGCGGCATTGCTGTCGGCCAGGTTGGTGCGCGCCTGCGCGAGCATCGCCGGTACCGCGCCGATCAGTTCGGTGAGACGGGCATCGTCGGCGCGCGACAGCGGCCATTTGACCTTGAACAGATCGATCGTCGGGCTCGCCGACGGCCCCTCATGCGCGGGCACGTCGCTCTCTTCGCCGAAGATCGTCTGATAATAGCCCGGATCGCGCGCCCAGGGTTTCAACACCCGCAAGAAGAAATCGAAGCCGTTTATCTCGGCCTCGATCAGCCGATGGTCTTCAACGGCCGCCGCCGGCCAGCCGGTGGTGTCGATCGCCTTGAGCCGCGCCTTCCAGCCCGGCAGCGCCGCCGCCTTGGCCGCCATCGCCGCCGCGCCATAATCGGGCACGCCCTTGACGATCGCCGGCTCGATGAACGCGCGCCAGTCGGCGGCGAACGTCACCAGCGCCGCCTGCCCCGCCGGCATCGCCTGCACTGCGGGCGCGGGTTGCGCGCCGGCCGGCGGAGCGATCCCCGCCAGCATCGTCACGCCCATCAGTGCCGCCATCAACCGCCGCATGCTCGCATCCCCCGGGCGCGCCGTTGCGCCGGCGGCAAGGTTAGCCCGCATGATCGGAAGGTCAATGCGAGGACGGCATGACGGTCATGCCGGCGCGATGTGCGCCGGCGTCCCGATCAGCGGCAGACGCGAACCCGGCGATGATGGCGCCACTCGGTCCGGCAATGCTTGCGATGGCCATGATAGCCGCGACGATTGCCGTTGCTCCAGCCATTGTGGCGGCCATTATCATGCCGGCCATTGTCGTAGCGCCCATTGTCATGCCGGTTGCCGTCGTGGCGCGCGCTGTCGGGGCGCGGCTGGGCATTCGCGCTGGTGCTCATGCCCAGGGCGGCAACCGCCAGCCCCGCGGCGGCGAGAATATGCGAGATTTTCATGGGATCCTTTCGATGCCCGGGAAGCGGGCTCGGTGCACAAATGCGCACGGCCGGCCCATGTTCCCGCCACTCGCGGCGGACGGCGCGGATCGCACCCGTTTCACCCCGCGACCAGTTCGAGCGCCCGCGCCATCGCCTCGTCTCGTCCCGCCGCGATCGCCGCCTGGGTCACCGGCACCAGCCGGTCGGGCATGATCCCCGCATCGGGCTCGGCGGTCGGCGGGAAATAGCCGATCAGCGGCAGGTCGGCCTCCAGCCCGGTCGCCGGCAGCCGCACGAAGTAGAAGGCGCCGCCATTGATCCCGCGCCGGTTGCCGCCGCTGGGTTCGCCGACCAGCGTCGCCAGCCGCTCGCGCTGGACGAGCTGCGCGAACTGGAACGTCGCCGAGCTGTTCTGCGGCCCGATCAGCACCGCGACCCTGCCGGTGAAGCGCCCGCCCTTCGGCACGATCGTCGCGCCTTCGTCGTCGCGCCGCGCCAGCGTGAAATAGCGCGCATCATAGGGGGTGGCGTCGGCACCCCAATCGTCGAAGCTGCGATCCCAGGTCGCCAGATGCGGCCGCAGATCGGCCGGGATCCGGCGGTAGCGCACCAGCCGCCGCGCCGGGCTCGCCGCCACCGGCGTCTCGATCAGCCGCGCGACCAGCGCGTCGCCGCAATCGAGCCCGCCCTCGTTCGCGCGCAGGTCGACGACCAGCCCGGCGACGCCATCGGCGACCAGCCGGTCGACCGCGGCGTCGATCCAGCCGCGCCAGTCCCATTTGCTGCCGTAGAGCGCCCAGCCCGGCATCGTCAGCACCGCCGCCGTGCCGCGCCGTTCGATCGTCCAGCCGGGCGCGTCGCCGCTGTCGGGCGCGCGCGGCGGCCGTTGCGCCCGGCGCGCGGCGAGCGAGATCGCCGCCACCCGCGCCCGCCGCCGCCGTCCGTCGGCGCCGCGCACCTCCAGCCGATAGGCGGCCCGTCCGCCGAACAGCAGCGGATAGAAGATGTCGAAACTCTCATAACCGTCCTCGCCCTGCACCGACATCAGCCGCCGGCGCTTGGCGTCGTTACCGCCATCGGCGCGCGCCACCGTCATCAGCGCCGCGAGGATCGCCGCCGCCGGCCGCCCCTCGATCGTCAGGATCGCGTCGCCGGGCGCGAGCCCGCTGCCCTGCGGATCGGTGACGATCATCCGGTCGCCGATCCACAGGAAATGGAAGGGCAGCCGATCGGGCGCGTCGAACAGCGCGCGCTGCACCGCCTCGCTCTGGTTGTAGAAATTGGCATAGCTGTGCCCGCAGCGCACCGACGCCAGGAATTGCGACAGCAGGATGTAGAAGGCCGCGAGCGTCATCGGTCGCACCGTCGCCGCCTCCAGCCGGTCGAACCGCGCCGCCATCTCGCCGGCGCCGGCATAGCGCAGCAGCCCCGGATGGAGCGTCTCATAGGCCCGCCGCAGCAGCCGCACGTCGGCGGCCATCGCCGCGGGCGCGAGCCCGTCTGGTGTAGGCACGGCATAGGCTGGCAGCGCAGCGACGCCGGTCGCGGCGAGTGCGCCGCCAAGGAAGCTGCGACGGCTGGGTGGCATGATCGTCTCCGGATTATGACGAGAAGGAGCGCTTCGCCTATCCGTCCCCCGCCGCCCCGGCGTCGCAGATCATGTCAGGCCTGCGAAAATTCATCCGATGAGACGTCGCCGCGATATCCGCGCGGGGTGACCCCGTAGCGCTGGCGGAAGGCGCGGTTGAAGCTGGCCTTCGACGCGAATCCGGCCTCGAACGCGAGGTCGAGCAGCGACCGATCGGTGCCGGCGCGCAACGCCTCGGCCACCGCCTCGCAGCGCAGGCCGTTGACGAAGGTCGAGAAGCTCATCCCCAGCCCCTCGTTGAGCGCGCGCGACAGATAGGCGCTGTTGGTGCCGAGCAGCCGCGCGAGCTGTTTCAGCCCCAGCTCGGGATCGGCCTGCCACCCGCCCGCGCGCACCGCCGCCGCCCACGCCTCGCCCTGCGCGCGCCAGTCGCGCGGCGCGGCCTCGGCAACCGGCGGCGCGTCTTCCAGCGCATCGATCGTCGGAAAGGGCAGCAGCGCATGCCGCCAGCCCTCGATCCCCAGATAGAGCGCGAAGGCGGCGATCGCCGCATAGAGCCCCATCAGCCCGAGATAGCCGATCGGCGCGACCGCATCCCACAGCAAGGTCCCCGCCCAGACCGGGAACAGCACCCCGAGCGCGACCACCGACCGCCCCAGCCAACGCGCCGCGAACCGGGCATCGTCGCTCCGCGCCCCCGCCAGCGCCGCCCGATAGCACACCAGCAGCCCCAGCGCCGCCCGCCCATGGACGACGAAGCTGATCGTCAGCGCGACCGCGAAGATCGCATTGGCCGCCGGGGTCGCCATGTCCGCCCAGCGATCCTTGAGCGGCCAGGGCAGCAGGAAGCTCAGCGCCTGGAACCCGAACTGCACCGCGCCCGGCACCAGATAGCGCCATGCCTTGGCCGGCCAGCGCCCCCAGGCGAGCGCATGGCCGTAGAGATAGAGCAAGGGCGGCACGAACAAAGGCGAAGACAAGGGCGCGAAGGTCAGCCAGCGCCATCGGTCGTAAAATCCGGCGAAGCCGATCAGCCAGGGCGTGAACACCCCGACGAGGACGACGAGCAGCGCCGCCAGCGTCCGCGCCGCGACACGGTTGGCGAGCGCACGCCACAGCCCGCCCGCGATCGGCAGCAGGATCGCCGCCGCCACGCTGAGGATCGCGGTGCGCCAACCGAAGACCAGGCCATCGAGCATGGCATTGCTGTAGCGGCGATTCCGCGCGCTGTAATCCACGCCGTCTCTGGCCCCGTTCTGCGATCGCGCATAGGGTGCCGGCGCGCGGGGCAGTCACCGGCTCTGCGCTGGGAGGTGACAATGCGCTGGACGTCGATTCTGTTGGTAGCGGCCCTGTTCGCGGCGCCGGTCGCCGCCGGTGCGCAGGGCGCCAAGGCCAGTTCGCCGCCCGAACTCGCCCGGATGATCGACCAGCTGAAGCCCGGCCAATGGGTCTGGGCGGCGCAGATCGCGCCCAGCGGGCCGGTGCTGATCTATGTCGACCTCTCGAAACAGATCGCGCTGGTCTACCGCAACGGCGTCCGGATCGCGGCGACGACGATCTCGTCAGGCAAGGAAGGCCATGACACCCCGACCGGGGTGTTCACCATCCTCCAGAAGGACGCCGATCACCATTCGAGCCTCTACAACAGCGCGCCGATGCCGTTCCAGCAGCGGCTGACCTGGGACGGGGTCGCGCTCCATGCGGGCGGGCTGCCCGGCTATCCCGAAAGCCATGGCTGCGTGCACCTGCCCTATGCCTTCGCGCAGCAGCTGTTTGCGATCACCAATCTCGGCATCACCGTCGTCGTCCAGGGCGACGCCGCCGACCATATCCGCACCAGCGACAACAGCCTGCTCGCCGCCTTCGACGCCAGCGGCAAGCCGGTGGCCCACGCCCCGCTCGACGGCCGCGAATATCGCTGGACGCCCGAACTCGCCCCCGACGGCCCGCTGACGATCATCGTGTCGAAGACCGACCAGCGCGTCGTCGTCCTGCGCAACGGCATCGAGATCGGCCGCAGCGTCGCCGAGATCACCGACGACGATCCGGGCTCGCACGTCATCAACCTCGTCCTGCGCGACGGCAAGCTGCGTTGGGTCTATGTCGGCCTGCCCGGCCATGCCGAGGATGAGGGCGTCCCGGTCGACGAGGCCGTCCTCAACCGCGTCCGCATGCCGCGCGGTTTCTACGACCTGGTCAAGGCCCAGCTCCGCCCCGGCGCGACGGTCCTCGTCACCAACTCGACCGTCGGCACGACCCCGCTCGAAAAGCTCACGATCATGGACGCGGTCGCGCCGACGCCCTGAGCGACGAGTTATCGCGTCCTCATACTAACGGCTTTAAACTTTTCCGTTCGTGTCGAGCGAAGTCGAGACACGCTCCACCACCGATGTATGTCTCGACTTCGCTCGACACGAACGGAAAAGAGAGTCGGGCATTTCGATCGCTGGGATCAGTCGCACACCACCAGCACGTCGCTGATCTCGAAGGTCGCCAGCAGCGCCACCCATTTGACCTTCGGGGTCGACGCCAGCCGCACCCCGGGCACCCTGAGCAACCGGTCGACGAACGCCAGCGTCTCGTTCATCGCCAGCGGCGATCCCGGGCAGCGGTGCATGCCGTTGCCGAAGCTCAGGAACGCGCCCTGGTCCTTCTGCCGTTCCTTGCGCGCCGGATCGAGCGCGAACGGGCAGGCGCCGACCGCGGCCGGATCGATATTGGCGTGGCGCAGGCTGACCGCATAGGTGCGGCCCGGCGCCCAGGCCTCGGCCGCCTTGCCCGCGACATCGTCGGGCGCGCGGCGATAGAGGGTCGAGACGATCGGTTCGAGCCGCAATATCTCCTCGAGGATCGCCATCTTCGCGTCATAGTCGCCGCCCTGAAACTGGCGACGCAGATCGGCATCGTCGAGCATGTGCCACGCCACCAGCGAGATGAACTCGCGCGTCGTCTGCATGCCCGCCCCGCACAAGGTCATCGCGTCGATCAGGATCGCCTTCTCGCTATATTTCTCGGCGACCAGCCGCGAGATCACGTCGTCCTGCGGCGCCTTGCGCCGCGCGCGCACCGTCGGCCGGACGTCGCGGATCAGGAAATCGAGCGCATAGGCCGCGCTGCGCAGCTTGGCGATCCGCCCCCGCCAGCCGGTGATCCCCGACAATTGAGTACGGTAGAGGAAGCGCTCGATCCGCCGCGCGGTCGCCTTCATCTCGTCGCGCGACTTGCCGCGGGTCACCCCGATCAGTTCGCCGACCAGGGTCACCGCCATCTGCCACGAGGCCTCGTCGATCCGCAGCCTCTTGTCGCGGACGAGGTCGCCGACCAGCATGTCGGCGGTCGCGCGCATCAGCGGCTCGAACTTCTCCTTGATCGACCGCGGCGAGAAGAAATCGGTGATTTGCTTGCGCCGCTCGCGGTGGAGCTTGCCGTCGAGGAAGATCAGCGGGATTTCGTCGACCGCGAAATTCTTCATCGTCGCCGCGTCGAGCGCATCCTGCAGCAGCGCCGGGCTGCGCAACACCCCCTTCACCCCCTCGGCATCGCGCACCAGCTCGGCCCCGGGCTTGAAGGTGACGCCCTGCTCATAGGCCGCCAGCGTCTTGCGATCGTCACGGTCCGGATCGATCGGACATGCGGTGGCCATGCGGGTCTCCTGATATTTATGATATTCTGTGGATCATAAACCTCGCAGAGATGCCCGGCAACGTGGCGACATGACGCTCCCGGCGCTGCTCCTTGCCTTGGATCGCAATTGTGCCGCTGGGCCTGTCGTCATTCGGCTCAGGCCGCGGCGAAAATGGTGCCGCTCAAGACCCGGAGCGCAGCGTACTTCATGTACGTGAGCACCGGAAGCGCAGAGCGGCGCCATTTGCAGCCCGGCATGGGCCGAATGGCGGCAGGCCCTACGGTCGCGTCCCGACCAATGGGAACGTCCCGAACGGCCCATTGCTGTTATCCCCGCTCATCTCGCCGTCGCGGATCGTGACGTCGTAGGAGACGGTGATCGGCATCGGCATGCTCGCCTTGCCCTGCATCTTCGCCCGCCCGTTGGCGACCGCGCCGGCGATGTCGACCGTCCCCTGTTCGGCGACGACCTTGCCGGTGATGACATTGCCCTTGGGCGCCAGCGTCATCACCGCCTTCTGCGCCCCGACCGGGGTCTGGATGACGATGTTCCAGGCGCCGGCGAAGTCCGCCGGTTTGGCGTTGCTCGCCTTGGCCGCCTTGGCCTTGTCGAGCAGCGCCTTCTGCTCGGCCGGCGCCTGCACCGCGCGGGCGCGCAGGTAGAAGCGCATCGTCTCGAGTTCGGCATCGGTGAAGGCCGGGAACGGCGGCATGCCGTTCATCTTGAGCCCGCCCTCCTTGACGATCGCCTTGAACGCCTCGGCGCTGGTGATCACCGGCGAAAAACGCAGGTCGGGGGCGGCGCCGCCCCCGACCGCGTTCCAGCCATGGCAGACCAGGCAGGCGCGGGTGCCGAACAGCATCGCGCCGGCCTGCGCGCGGGCGAGATCGGGCTTGAAGTCGGGATCGGCCGGCGGGACGAGGTCGGGCATCTTGTACGGCGGAATATTGTCGGTGCCGCCGATCGCGAAGGTCAGCACCCGGCGCGGCAACAGATAGTCGGTGCGATACGGCGCATTGCCGGTCGAGGTGATCCCCGCGCCATTGCCGCCATTGCCGGTGACGACGGTGACATATTGCTTGCCGCCGACCCGGTAGCTGATCGGCGCGCCGACGATCGGGCTCTCGGTCTTGAACGACCAGACTTCCTTGCCGGTCTTGGCGTCATAGGCGACGAAGCGCCCGTCGATATGCCCCTGGAAGACCAGCCCGCCGGCGCTGGTCATCACCCCGCCCGGCCAGTCGCCGGGCAGCTCGACCCGCCACGCCTCGGTCTGGGTCACCGGGTTCCAGGCCTTCAGGAAGCTGCGATGCCCGCCGGGCAGGTTCGCCTCGGGGATCAGCGTCACCCCCATCCCCGCGGTGATCTCGCCGCCGCCCTTCTGGCCGTCGCCGATCAGCGCGCCATTCTCGATCACCGGGATATAGACCAGCCCGGTCAGCGGGCTGTACGCCTGCGGCATCCAGCTATGCGCGCCGGTAGGCCCCGGCCAATTCTCGAACAGCCCCGGCTTGCCGTTGTAGCGGATACCGGGATTTTCGATCGGCCGGCCGGTCTTGTCGAGCCCCTTGGCCCAGGTCACCTTGGCGATCTTCTCGCCCGAGATGAACTCTCCGGTCGCGCGGTCGAGCACATAGAAAAAGCCATTCTTGGGCGCCTGCATCAGCACCTTGCGCGGCTTGCCGTCGATATTGAGCGTCGCCAGCGTCATGTCCATCGTCGCGGTGCAATCCCACTGCTCGGCGGGGCAGACCTGGAAATGCCACTTATAGTCGCCGGTGGTCGCGTCGACCGCGACGATCGAGGCGAGGAACAGATTGTCGCCGCCGCCGGGACTGCGCATCTTCTGGTTATAGGGAAAGCCGTTGCCGATCCCGAGATAGATCAGGTTGAGCTCGGGATCGTAGCTGAACGCGTTCCACGCGGTGCCGCCGCCGCCCTTGCCGAACCAGTCGCCCTTCCAGGTCGGCCGGATCAGCTTCTCGGCCGCGGTCGTCGCCGGCTTCGAAGGATCGCCGGGGGTGGTGTAGAAGCGCCAGGCGAGCTTGCCGGTCGCCTCGTCATAGGCCGAGACGAAGCCACGCGCCGAGCTGATGTCGGCGCCGCCGAAGCCGACGATCACCTTGCCCGCGAACACCCGCGGCGCGCCGTTCGAGTTGCGCGGCGCCTGGTCGGGATAAGTATAGACCTTCCACGCCTCCTTGCCGGTCTTCGCGTCGAGCGAGATCGCGTAGCCGTCGGTGGTGACCAGGAAGACATGGCCCTTCGAATAGGCGATGCCCTTGTTGCCCCACGACATCTGCAGCGCCGACGTCGCCCGCGCGCGGGTGCCACCATCATATTCCCAGATCTGCTTGCCGGTCACCGCATCGAGCGCGCGGATATGCGAATGGCCGGTGGTGAGGAACACCTTCCCCTCCGCCTCGAGCGGCTGGGTCGCGGTGTAGCCGGGCTCGAGATCATAATGCCAGGCGAGCTTCAGGTCGGCGACATTGTCGAGCTTGATCTCGTCGAGCGGCGAATAATGGGTCTCGTGCCCGGTCCGTCCCCAGCTTGGCCAGTCGTCGCCATCCGCCACCATCGCCGCCTCGATCGGCTGCGCCGGGCGGTTGCAGCCCGCCGACAGCAGCACGAGAGCGGCCAGCGCCGGCGCCAGCATGGATCGAACGAGAGCGCTCTGCACGGAAATCCCCCACCTTGTTTATCGCTTGTCGACGCTGGCTAGCATCGCCGCGCGGCGGGGGGAAGATGTTATGAGGCAGGATGGCTCATACTGTGGGAGCGATGGTCAATTCGCGCTATCGGTCCCGCCTACTTACGTTCTGCAAGCGGATTTCACGGAAGGGGGGACATTGTCGCAAGTTTGTACGGATCTGAATATTCCATTGATGGCTTGGCGATTCGTTCTCGATTTGGCCCTTTACGCTTGCAATCACCAAGGAGTTAGCATAAAGCCGAATCATGGCGATCGCACTCACATATGAAACCATAAAAGACCGCATTGACGCGGTGAACGCTGAGATTGAGACCGCCAAGCGCGAGATCGAAACGGCGAGCAAGCGCATTGATGATCTCCAAGGTGAGATAGGCGATTTGTTGGCAGCCGAACGAGTTCTATCTCGCTTAGGCGGCTTCAATCCCGTGCTGACCACAGCAATAAATAACCAGGAATCGCGGCAAACATCTGAGCAATTTGACCTGAACGATCGCTATGAAAACCCTTATCGCCAGTTCACCAATAAGGCGTACATGTGGGAAATTTTGCATCGCGCTGACCAATTATGGCTTACCGCCAATGAGGTTCAAGAGAACGCTAGCAAATTAAGGGGTGCCGAAATTCCTATGAGTTCGGTATCGCCCGGCCTTTCAGATATGAAACAAGATGGCACAATTGAACGCGACGGTATGAAAGTTGCGTTAAAAGTACGTCTTTATGAGAATGGGGAGGCCAAAGCCTCCCCAGATACTGAAGGGGCTGCAACCCCTTCATCCGATAACCAAGGCGATCGGAAACTCGATCTTGGTTGAATCTTGCCCGCGACGGCAATAGCCCGACCTCCTTCCACAAGAGGTACGGAATAGAGGCGCACTCCCTTCCATAAGGAGTGCGCCTCTATGCATTTGCAGGTTATAGAACGACCGTTAAGCCGTCAACATTCGACGGTAAATGTGGGGGATGCTCCAGAACGCTTCAACTAACTGCGTCCTTGCATTAGAGACCAATGGACTTTCAATGAAACGGCCCGAGGATGCCCCCGAGGCATTTCAGTTCGCCTGGAATGCGCACGACATGGCGGCGTTCGGCGCGCTGTTCCACGACGATGCGACATTCGTGAACCGCTTCGGCCATTATGTGCGGGGCGCAAGCGCGATCATCGACCTTCACCGACCGATCCATCAGACGATCTACAGCGATTCCACGCTCGACAACGAGTTGATCGACGCCGTGTTCGTCGGCGCCGACGTCGCGATCATCCATTTCTGGAGCCGCCTCGCCGCCGGCAGGTCGCACCCGGCCGGCCCCCATGAGGTCGATACGCTCATCCAGGCCGTGCTGGTGCGGATTGCAGGACCCTGGCGTATCCAGGCCCTGGAAAATGTCACGCTGACGGACCCGCGCACCGGGCACGCGATCCTGAGATCATAGCCGTCATCGCCCCCGATGGATGAGGTCGGTTCGGGCCCCTGCGACGGTGGATTACTCCGAATACACCCGTCCGATCGGCTCTCCCCGAGAACGCCTATGCATGACCGATGATGTGGAGCGCGTCTTTCCCGTCCTTGACCGCCTTGGTCGAAAGGCGCCTGTCGAAGGTTGCAAGCTTTCCGCCATGGGCGTGAGCAAGCGCCAGCAAATAAGTGTCCGTGACCTGCGCCGAGGTCAGCACCTGTGACGGATCGATACCGGCAGCGTCGACCAGGCTGAGCGTATCGGCCCAGAAAACATGACCCAACAGACCGCGCATCTTTTTGATGATGGCCGCAACATCGGCCGGCGACCCCGGTCGGTTGGGATAGTTTGCATGGCCGACGATCCGGATGACGCCATTCTCGGTGATCGGACAGCTTGCCCATGATTTGCCGCCGACCGTCTCGAACCAACGATGCGCAGAATCATGGCTGATATGTGCGGGATCGATCAACGCAATGAGCACATTGACGTCGAGCAGAAAGGTCACGGAAGCTCATCGCGCAGAAGGTTGACCGTATCGAGAGTCACCACCGTCGCGTCTTCCGATATCGCCAGGAGCGGGATGCCATTTCGCATAGTCCCGGATTGCGGAGGTCGCAACGCGTGGCGAGCCAGATCCGACACCACTTCGCCCAGGCTTTTACGTTGCTGCCGCGCAATCGCCTTGGCGGCGATCAATATATCATCGTCGATCGCCAATGTCGTTCGCATGACCTTCTCCACACGCATCAAACATCAAACATCAAACATCATATATACCGGGCGCGCCGATTTTCCAATCGGTGCAGGTCGAGCAGGATCGTAACCAGGTCCCTCACCCCAGATAGCGCACCGCCATCACCGTCAGGTCGTCGGTCGGATCGGTCCCGTCCTCGAACGCCCGCACCGCGCCGCGCACCGCCTCGATCATCGCGGTGGCGCTCGCCTGTCCCGAGATCGCGCCGAGCAGCCGCTCGCCGCCGAACAGCGCCCCCGATCCGTTCAGCGCTTCGCTGACCCCGTCGGAGATCAGCAGCAAAGTCTCGCCGGCGCGCAAAGTCATCGGCTCGTCGGGATAGGGGAAGTCGACGATGCAGAAGGGCGGACCGCCGTCGAGCTTGTGGACGGTCACGCTGCCATCGGCGCGCACCAGCAGCGGATGTTCGTGCCCCGCGCTCATCAGCCTGAGGTCGCCGGTCGCCAGGTCGAGGATGCCGATCAGCATCGTCACGTTCATCGCCTCGCTATTGTCGCGGGTCAGTTCCTCGTTGAGGATCGACGCCGCCTCGGCAAGGTCCGGAATTCCGCGCAGCACCACGCTCTTCGCCAGCGCCTTCGACAGCGCCATGAACAGCGCCGCCGGCACCCCCTTGCCGGTGACGTCGCCGACCAGGAAGGCGATGCGGTCGGCGTCGATCCGGATCACGTCGTAAAGATCGCCGCCGATCGACTTGGCCGGCTCGATCAGCGCGTCGACATCGATCCGCGGGTCGAGGCTGGCGAGCGCCCCGCGCGGCGGCAGCATGCCGAGCTGGATGCTGCGCGCCGCCTGCATCTCGCCCTCGACCGCCGCCGCGGCGATCCGCTCGCGCACAAGCGTCTCGCGCAGCCGCACCCGCTCGCGCCACGCCGCGACCGCCATCACGAACATCAGCCCGATCAGCCCGGCGATCGGCGGCAGCCAGATATGCGCGAAGCGGAACAGCCCGAAGCTCGCCGCGACCAACGCCAGCGCGACCCCGAGCGCCAGCAACGCGGTCCAGCGCGGCCGCAGCCACAACAGCCCGGCGAGCACGATCCAGATCGCCGCGAGCGCCACCGCCAGCATCCAGCCGGGCGACGCCGGGATCGTCGCGTCGCCGCGCAGCAGCGCGTCGAGCAGGTGCGCCTGGATCTCGACCCCAGCCATCTGGCTGGTCTCGCCCGAGGTCGGGGTCGGATAGCTGTCGCCGAGCCCCTCGGCATTGGCGCCGACCAGCACATGACGACCGGCGATCAGCTCGGGCGGCACACTGCCGTCGAGCAGGTCGACGAACGAGAAGGTCGGGATATGGCCGGTCGTACCGCCATAGGGAATCAGCACCGGGCGCGCCTGCCGCAGCCCCGCACCACCCCCGATCACCTTGGCCGTCCCGTCATGCGGACTCGTCGCGAGCCCCGCCATCACCGCGCCGAGCTGAAGCCACGACCGGTTGGCGTCGCCTTCCTCGATATAGGCCTGGCGGATCACCCGGTCGTCGTCGAAATGGAGATTGACCTGGGCGATCCCGGCCGCCGCCGCGGCGAGCGGCCCGGCCGGCGGAGCGATGTCATAGGGCGCGCCATTGCTTCCCGGCACATCGATCAGCAGCGGCAGAAAAGTGCGGTTGCGCCGCACCGCCGCCGCCAGCACGGCGTCGTCGGCGGTCGGCTCGACGAACAGCACGTCATAGCCGACCGAGCGCGGATGCGCCGCCGCCAGCCGGTTGAGCAGCTGCGCATGGACGCTGCGCGGCCATGGCCACTGGCCGATCGCCTGCAGGCTGCGATTGTCGATCGCGACGATGACGATGTCCTCGGGCGGCGCGCGCTCGGCCGAGGCCAGCAGATGGTCGTAGACGATATAGTCGAGCCGGTCGGTGAACCGCCCGAGCACCAGCCCGGCGACCAGCACGCTCGCCAGCAGCGCCAGCGCCAGCCAGATCCGGTCGATGCCCGCGAGGAGCGAAGGTCGTGCGGAGGTGTCGGCCATCGCCATCCTGGTCAGCGGGATACGCGCTCCCCGAAGCAGGGATCGATTTCGCCGCACTCTGCTATGCCCGCCGATGGGCGTCCATGATTATCCGAAACGCCGTTCACCGCTCCAGCACGAAAGTCCAACCGCCATCCTGGAACAGGCAGTTGCCGGTGATCTTGTTGCCGGCGGCGTTCAGCCGCGCGGTGCATGTGCCGGTCTCGCCGGTCGCCATCTCGAACGTGTGCGCCAGGTCGCGGCCGGAGATGCGGCCCTTGCCCGCCGACTGCATCGTGCCGTTGCTGGCGGTGTGGACATAGTCGTAGTGCGTGCCCTTCTGGGTGAAGGTGAAGCGCGCGCCGTCGTCGTCGCGCCATTCGCCGGCGATGTCGACGATCGCCACGGGCGGCGCCGCCGTCGCGACATCGGGCGCCGGCGCGGATGGTGCGGCGACGGCCTTGCTGTCGCTCGCGCCGGCGGCGGGGGCCGTCGCGCCGGGGCCGGCCGGCGTCGTGGCCGATGGGGCGGCGGCCGGGGCCGGGTCGTGGTGGATCCATTTGTCGGCATTGACGATGACCGCGGTCAGCAGTCCGCCGATGACGGTGATCACCGTCACCCAGATCTGTGTCTTGTTGAGACCCGGGCCATCATCGGCCATGCGCACCTCCTGCGATCGCAACGCACCATGAAGACGGGCGCCCTCTCCCGCCTGCCGTCAGTCTACAGGCAGGACGGCGCCATTCCAAGGCTCTGCCGCCGCTGACCGACTGTCCATAGCCGGACAGTCGATTGTCCGAAATCGGACACCCGCTTCTCACGGCAGGTCGCGAAGCCCCCCGAATCCAGGCACTTTCCGCTCTGGCACGCCCCTTGCGTCTGTCCGGGCATGACAATCGTCCCGATGAAATCCGATACCCCGCGCCCCGCGACCGCCGCCTCGGGCGGCGCGATGGACAAGGTGATCGAAAAGAAGGGCCTGCCGCGCAAATATAAGATCGCGGGCGGCGCCGCGCTCGGGGTGCTGCTGATCGCGCTCGCGATCTGGTTCGCGCCGACCGGCAGCAGCCAGAAGGTCGCCGCCGACCGGCTGACCATCTCCGAGGTGAAGAAGGGCGTGTTCGACGATTTCCTGCCGCTGCGCGGGCGGGTGACGCCGTTGCTCACCGTCTATCTCGACGCGGTCGAGGGCGGGCGGGTCGAGAAGATCCTGGTCGAGGACGGCACCACCGTCCAGAAGGGCCAGCTCCTCGCCGAGCTGTCCAACGCCGATCTCCAGCTCTCGACGCTGGCGCGCGAGACCGAGGTCGCCGAGCAGCTCAACAATCTGCGCACCACCGAACTGGCGCTGTCGCGCACCCGGCTCGATAATGAGCGCAACATCATCCAGGCCGATCTCGACGCCACCAAGGCGCGCCGGGTCTATGAGCTGCAGCAGCCGCTCGCCGCCAAGGGCTTCGTCGCCGGCAAGGTGTTCAACGACACCCGCGACGATTTCCAATATCAGGTCAAGCGCGGCAAGGTGCTGCGCGAGGCGCAGGCCAATGACGAACGGCTCCAGTCGAGCCAGCTTGCTCAGCTGCGCGCCACCGCCAGCTCGCTCCAGTCGGCGCTCGCCATCGCCCATGCCAATCTCGAGCAGCTCAAGCTGCGCGCGCCGGTTGCGGGGCAGCTCACCGCCTTCTCGATCCAGGTCGGCCAGTCGATGCAGCGCGGCGAGCGGATCGGCCAGATCGACAGCCCGGGCAAGACCAAGCTGGTCGCCGGGGTCGACGAATATTATCTCGGCCGGGTCCAGCCGGGCCAGACCGCGACCCTCGACCGCGACGGCAAGACCTACCGGATGAAGGTCGCCAAAATCTATCCGCAGGTGAAGAATGGCGAGTTCGAGGTCGACCTGTGGTTCCTCGGCGAAGAACCCGCCGGCATCCAGCGCGGCCAGACGATCCAGGCGAAGCTGACCCTCGGCGACCCCACCCCCGCCCGGCTGATCCCGAACGGCAGCTTCTACAACGACACCGGCGGGACCTGGGTGTTCGTCGTCGCCCCCGACGGCGGCAGCGCGGTCAAACGCCAGGTCCGGCTCGGCCGCCGCAACGCCGATTATATCGAGGTGCTCGACGGGCTCGATCCCGGCGAGCGGGTGATTACCTCCTCCTACACCGGCCTGGTCGACAAGACCGGCCTCGACATCACGCGCAACTGAAAAGGATCCTGCCCATGCTGACCCTGCGCAACCTCTCCCGCGCCTACCGCACCGACACCGTCGAAACGACCGCGCTCGACGCGATCGACCTCGACATCGCCGCCGGCGAATTCGTCGCGATCATGGGCCCGTCGGGCTGCGGCAAATCGACCCTGCTCAACATATTGGGCCTGCTCGACAGCCCGACCGGGGGGTCCTACCTGTTTCACGATCAGGAGGTCGCCGGCCTGAGCGAAGCGAAGCTCGCCGATGTCCGCAAACGCCACATCGGTTTCATCTTCCAGAGCTTCAACCTCGTCGACGAACTCAGCGTCGCCGAGAATATCGAGCTCGCCTTGCTCTATCACGGCATCCCGGCGTCGGAGCGCCGCAAGCGGGTCGGCGCGGCGATGGACCGGGTCGGCATCGCCCACCGCGCCGATCATCGGCCGAGCCAGCTCTCGGGCGGCCAGCAGCAACGCGTCGCGGTCGCCCGCGCGGTGGTCGGCAAGCCCGACCTGATCCTCGCCGACGAACCGACCGGCAACCTCGACACCCAGCATGGCGAGGAGGTGATGAGCATGCTCCAGGCGCTCAACAAGGATGGCGCGACGATCGTCATGGTCACCCATTCGCCGGCGCATGCCGACTATGCCAGCCGCGTCGTCAACATGCTCGACGGCCGCATCCTGGTGGAGCGCCGCCGCGCGGCGTGAAGCGCATCCCGTCATCCCGGCGGAGGCCGGGATCTCAGGCGGCAAGGACGGTGCCCTCACCTCCCGAGATCCCGGAACAAGTCCGGGATGACGAGGGAGGGCAAGAACGACGAAGAGAAGGAACGGGGCCATGTGGCGCAACTATCTGACGGTCGGCATCCGCGCGCTGGCGAAGAACCGCGCTTATGCCTTCATCAACATCCTCGGGCTGGCGATCGGCATGGCCGCCTGCCTGATGATCCTGCTCTTCGTCCGCTACGAGCTGAGCTACGACAAGACGTTGCCCAACGTCGAGAACACCTATGAGCTCCAGGCGCACTACACGTCGCGCGAGACCAATGAGGTCAACGACCTGCAGATGACCGCCTATGTCTCGGGCGCGCGGCTGAAGAAGGATTTTCCCCAGATCGACAAGCTGGTCTACGCGCTCGGCGGCAACCCGGTGGTGATCAAGGATGGCGAGGCGAGCCCGACCGACGACGTCATCCTGGTCGACGGCCCCTTCTTCGACGTCGTCCAGTTCCCCTTCGTCCGCGGCAACCGCGCGACCTCGCTCAACGCCGCCGGATCGATCGTGCTGACCGAGACCGAGGCGCGCAAGCGCTTCGGGTCGATCGACATCGTCGGCAAGACGCTGACGATGATGAGCCGCGGCAAGATGACCGACTATCACGTCACCGGCGTCGTCCGGGATCCGCCGAAGAACAGCGCGATCAAGCTCAGCATGGTCGGCCGCATCGACGTCGCCAGCTTCTTCGCCGAAATCCCCGAATTCCTCGACAGCTGGGGCTGGCAGTCGGGCTGGGTGTTCTTCTCGACGAAGCCCGGCACCGACATCAAGGCGATGCAGGCGCAGATGCCCGCCTGGGAAAAGCGCAACATCCAGGACGAGAATGTCGGCCAGATCCGCACCAATGCCGGCGACGACCAGGACTGGGTGCTCACCAACATCCGCGATATCCATCTCGGCAAGGCGCAGGGCGGGTCGATGACCCCCGGCAATGATCGCCGCACCGTCGTCACCTTCGCGATCATCGCGCTGCTGATCCTCGGCATGGCCTGCGTCAACTTCACCAACCTCGCCACCGCCCGCGCCAGCCAGCGTGCGCGCGAGGTCGCGCTGCGCAAGGTACTCGGCGCCAGCCGCGGCCAGCTGATCGGCCAGTTCCTGGGGGAATCGGTGCTGATCTCGGCGATCGCGATGCTGGTCGCGCTGGCGATGGTCGAACTGCTGCTGCCGATGTTCGCCAACTTCCTCGATGCCGATCTCAAGCTCTATTATTGGGGCATCGACGGGGTGCTGCTGCCGATGATCGCGCTGGTGCTGCTGGTCGGCGTCGCCGGCGGTCTCTATCCCGCCTTCATCCTGTCGGGCTTCCGCCCGGCGCAGGTGCTCAAGGCGAACAAGTCGAGCGCCGACGCGCAGGGGTCGGGGCGGCTGCGCTCGATCCTGGTGGTCGGCCAGTTCGCGGTGTCGATCGGGCTGATCATCTGCACCGCGGTGATCTATGGCCAGACCATCTATGCCCAGACCGTCGATCCCGGCTTCCACCGCGACGGCCTGCTCCAGATCGACAATATCGGCCGCATCCGCGACGCCGGCGCCAAGCAGGCGATGGTCGACGAGATCCGCCGCGCCGACGGGGTCACCTCGGTGGCGACCACCGCGATCGGGGTCAACACCCGCAACTCGTCGAACCGCGGTTTCCAGGTCGACGGCCGCACCGATCTGGTGACGATCGGCACCTATGCCACCGATCCGGGCTTCCTCGACACGATGGGGATCCGCCTGATCGCCGGCCGCCGGCTCGATCGCAACCGGGTGATGGACGATGCCACCACCCCCTTCCCGTCGGTCCCCGCGGCCGAGGCGGCGCTGGCGAAGCGCGGCATCAACGTGGTGATGAACGAACTCGCGACCAAAAGGCTCGGCTTCGCCAGCCCGCAGGCGGCGATCGGCAAGACCGTCCGGACGACGATGGTCGACAGCAAATATGGCCCGACCCCGGTGACGATCGTCGGCGTCGTGTCGGACTCGCGCTTCCGCTCGGTGCGTACGCCGATGGAACCGATCATGTATTATCGCGACGACACCAATGGCGACTATGTGATCGCACGCTACACCGGCGATCCGCAGGCGGTGCGCAACCGGGTCGAAAAGGTCTGGAAGCGGATGGCGCCGACCGTCCCCTATCAGGCCGAATTCAGCACCGATGTGATGGGCCGGCTCTACAAGGCCGAAACGTCGCGCGCCGAGATCTTCGCCGCGTTCGCGCTGCTCTCGGTGCTGGTCGGCTGCCTCGGCCTGTTCGGTCTCGCCAGCTTCACCGCGGAACGCCGCACCAAGGAGATCGGCATCCGCAAGGTATTGGGCGCGCGCACCCGCGACATCGTCCGGCTGCTGGTGTGGCAGTTCACCCGGCCGGTGCTGATCGCCAATCTGATCGCCTGGCCGGTCGCCTGGTGGGTGATGCGCGACTGGCTCAACGGCTTCGACACCCGCATCGCGCTGGGGCCGCTGCCCTTCCTGCTCGCCGGCGGCATCGCGCTCGCCATCGCCATCGCCACCATCGCCGCCCACGCGATCAAGGTCGCCCGCGCCAACCCGATCCACGCGCTCAGGTACGAGTGACCCTTCGATTCCCTCCCTTTCAAGGGAGGGGCAGGGGGTGGGTGGTAAAGACCAAGGGCTCGATGCCCTTGGTCTTTACGTTGCGCAACGCTCGGATGGCTCACGCCCTCCCACAGCCCTTGACCTCGCGCGCCTCGGAACCCAAATGCCCTCCACCCCGTTGACCGGCCAGCGTATGGAGAACGAAGAATGAGCGACGTCCCCCCCGTCCCCGAGGCCGCGACGCCCCCCTTCCCCGCGCAGCCCGAGCCGGTCGCCAAGCCCGGCGCCGACCTGCCGGTCGCGAAGAAGGCCAAGACCAAGGCCGAGAAGAAGCCCAAGCCCGAACCCAAGGCGAAGAAGCCGAAGGCCGAGGGCGAGAAATCCAATGTCGGCAAATATGCCGCCGGCGCCGCGATCGGCATCGGCTCCGCCGCGATCGTCGCCGCTTTGCTGTTCACCAACCGCAACAAGAAGAGCTGAGGCGTTAGAGCAGCAAGCCGTAAATCTGACCCACCGGGATTGCCCTGAAAAGGCTCGTGGCGAGAAGCAGCGCGCAGCGCGGGCTGGTCTGCCCCGTGCAAGCGCTGCGACGCTGCCACGGGGCTTTTCAGG
>NZ_JBXANN010000003.1:0-563343 GCF_058801765.1 Rhizorhabdus sp. GW822-FHT03C02 | reverse complement strand
TCGACCTGACCCAGCCGGTGGCATGACCCGTTCACCATGTCCCCGAACGCCGTCTACCTTGTACCCGGTCTAAACACCTTGTGCCGGGGTCCATGGCTATCGCCACGCAGGCCGCCCCTGAAGATCGAACGCCAGCGCTACCGGCCCGCTTTCCTCCAGCCATAACGCCCGACGCACCAGCCATGGACCCCGGCACAAGGCCGGGGCGACGATGGTGGAGACGCCCCGCCTACCACGCTATCTCGAACCCCGTGACCACTGCCGACCCCCACATCTCGCGCGCGCGCTTCTCGTCGAGGCAGGTCGTCGGCCCGCTCCCCCGGAACGAGCAGATCAGCTCGCTCCACGGCGGGCTCGACGCGCTGGTATAGCCATAACCGGCATTGGCCGCAGGCACCGCCGGGTCGAGCCGGACATAGCCCATCGCATTGCCGCTCTGCAGCTTCAGCCACACCACCGTGTTCGACGGCAGCGAACATTTGTCGTTCGAACTCCAGGACCAGCTGCCGTTGACCACCGCTTCGCCCATCAGCCCCGACAGATTATAGCGGACCTGAACGCCCTCGGCGTAGCAGCCGGCGATGCCGAGCACCCGCTTCGACAGGCTGCCCTGGCCGGGGCCGCTCTGCGGTTCGCGGCGCGGGCCGAACGGACCATAATACATGTCCCCCGAGACCGTCGCCGCCGCCATCTGCGCACGGGCGTGCTTGTCCTCGTCCTCCTTGCGTTTCGCCTCGTCGGCCCTGGCCTTCTCGATCCGCTTCTTCTCGGCGAGCGCCTCGTCCTCCTGGCGTTTGCGGTCGGCCTCGACGCGGGCGTCGGCATCGGCCTTCGCCTTGGCGCGGGTGGCCTCCTCCTGCGCCTTGCGCGCGGTTTCGCGTGCTTCCTCGGCCGCCTTGCGGGCCTCCTCGGCGGCCTTGGAGTCGCGCGCGCTGCCGGCATCGGCCTCTTTCTGGCGCGCTTCCTGCTCGGCAGCCCTCACCTTCTCTTCGGCCTCCTCGATCTCGCGCTTCGCATTCTCCTCGCGCAGATAGGCGGTCCGCTCGGCAGTAGCCTTCTCGATGATGCTCGGCCCATAATCGGCATCCTTGTCACCATAGAGCCGCTTGCGGATCTCGTAGCGCTCGATCTCCTCGCGCTTCATGCGATATTCGGGGCTCTCGGGTGCCCCCGACATGAAGATCGTCGATCCCATGCTCTGCGCATAGCCGCCGACCTGGCCGGCGGCGCCGCCGGTCGAGACCCCGATCGTGCGGCCATCGGCAGCGCGCTGGACCGCGCCGCCCGCCGGGATGCGCTGCGACCAGTCGGTCGGCGCCAGGAAGGCATTGTCGCGCTGCCATTGCCGCATCGTGTTCGGCATGTCGGCGATGCCCTGGGCGATGCCGCGCCAGACGGCGTCGCGGCTCTCCTGGGCCATCTGTCGGCTGACATAGGATCCGCGCACGCTTTCGGAATCGTCATAGGCCTGGCGGATATAGGCGAGCTCGCCCGCCGAGGACGGCTTGAAGATCTCCTTGTTGCCGCCCCCCGAGGTCGCGACCAGATCGCCATTGGCGGCGATCGTATAGACCGTGCCGTCATAGCCGAAACTGTCGGCGGCCTCGGTCAGCTTGAAGTCATATTCGCGGTTACGGTCCTCAATACGCTGCGACATGAAGGTGCAGTGGAGGCTGCCGGGCTTGTCGGTCGAGCAGCTGCTCGCCAGATAGCCGCTGTTGCGATAGCGCATGATCGACATGTAGCGGGGCGCGCCCACCGCCGCGTAATTCTTATATTCGAGCGTCTGGCCGGAAGCGTTGCGGAACAGCCGTTCGTCGAGGGTCGCGAGCAGCCCCTCCTTGGCCGAGTCGCGCTGCGGCAGCGGCACATGCTCGAACACATAGCGCGCGCCGCCGGTCTCCTGCATGATCTTGCGGCCGTCGGACGACAGCCGCCAGACATCGCAATAGCTGCCATAATGCTGGTAGCAGATCCGCACGACCCCGCCGCCGAGCACCTCGAGCACGCTCGCCTGCTTGCCTTCGGGATTCTTCTCGGTCGAATTGTCGAGGGTCGCGACCAGCCGGCCGTCGGCGCCCTGGTTGAACAGGAAGCTCTTGACGATCCCCGGCGCCGCCACCTGCAGCGACAGGCCCGACGCCCCGCGCCCGCCCGACACATAGGCCTGCTGCCCGGTCTTGGCGTCATACCAGCGCGCATTGCCCATATAGACGAAGGGGCCGAGCTGCTTGTCATATTTGCCGTCGGCCCGCCCCGGGAACACCCCCGGCAAGGCCGCCAGCACCGCCTGCGCCCCGGCCGGGTTCGACGCCGCATAGCTCATCGTCGAGGCGGCCCAGTTCTTGCCGACCGGGCTCTGCACCTCGCAGGCGAGCGGCTGGCCCGGCTTGGGCAGCTTGCAGCTCATCCGCCCCGCCGCATCGGCGCGCAGCGTCACCCTGCCGCCCGACGGCGCGACCTGCCCCTCATATTGGTCGCCGGTGTAGATGTCGCGGCTGACATAGCGCAGCCCCTTGCCGTCGGCCGATCCCGCGACGATCGTCTGGATCTCGCCGTAGAGCCCCTTGCGGGTGATCAGCATCGTCTCGTTCGGGGTCGCCCATTCGAAACTGAGCACCTGGATCTCGTTGGTCCACACCGTCCCCGCCATCTGCGCGAGCGCACCCCAGCTCTTGACCGGAGCCGCGGCGGCCGGCGCGGCGGCGGGGCCGCTGGCGGGGGCCGCGACCGCGGCACCCGCGGTGCGCACCGGCGACGGCTGGGCCGCGGCCGGCGCCATCGTCCCCGACGCCCTCTCCGCCGGCGCCCGGTTGTCCGCAACGCTGATCAATCCCCCCATGAACGTCCGGCGCGCGGGGGCCGGCGCGAGCGGCGCGGCGCTCGCGGTCACCCCCGCCGACATCTGCAGCGCGGCGAGTTGCTCGGCGGTCGCGCCCTTGGCATCCTGCACCGCGATTGGCGCGAAGCTGTAGACCGGCAGCCTGATCTGGTTGGCGGCGGACGCCGGCTCCCCGCGGTATAATGCACCGACATTGGCGGGCGGATCGAAGCGGCTGCCGATCGGCACCATGCGGAACATCGTCATCATCCCGGGAGAAACCGGCACGGTGATCGAAGCGGCGCCGCCATCGGCCGAGGTCACCCGCGCGACCTCCTTGTTCATGGCATCATAGGCGACCAGCCGGAACGGCACTTTCGTCCCCTCGGGTCGCACGACGAAGCTCATCCAGCCGTCGGGATAGGCGCTCGCCATCGTGATGATCCCGACCATGTCGCGCTCGTCCATCTTCTCGGACCGGCGCAGTTCATTGGGCTTGGTGTTGCTGAAATTGGGGTTCCACACCGCCGCCGGCGCGGGCAGGCCCGCCCCGAGCCCACATCCGATTGCACAGAGCGCCGCGCCTGCCCGTGCCAGCGCCTTTGTCCTTGTCATTGTTCGCAAATCCCACCGTACGACCTGCGCTGGGGCTAGCAGAGCGCGACCTGTGGCTTCATCCTCCATTTGGGGGTTGCGCGCCCGCTTCATCGCCCCGGCGAAGGTCGGGATGGTTGATCGCCCCGCGATTTTGCCCGACCCTCGCCCCGGCAGAACAGATTTTTCCGGAGACGATCATGACGGCACCCGCGCTCTCCTCCGGCCGCCTCGGCCGCATCGGCATCTGGTCGATGGAACTGCGCTTCGGCGACCGCGGCGAGGCCGCCGACGCCGCCGCCGAACTCGACCAGCTCGGTTTCGGCGCGCTGTGGATCCCAGGCGGGATCGGCGGCGACCTGCTCGCCGATGTCGACAGGCTGCTGGGCGCCACCCAGCGTGCGACGATCGCCACCGGCATCCTCAACATCTGGAAGCACGAGCCCGCCGACGTCGCCCGCTGGTGGCAGGCGCTCCCCGCCGACCGGCAGGCGCGGGTGTTGATCGGCCTCGGCGTCAGCCATTCGCACATCGTCGGCGAAGCCTATGCCAAGCCGCTGAGCGCGATGCGCGCCTATCTCGACGGGCTCGACGCCGGCGGCGTGCCGCCCGAGGCCCGCTGCCTCGCCGCACTCGCCCCGAAGATGCTCGAGCTGTCGCGCGACCGCACCGTCGGCACCCACCCCTATCTGGTCACCCCCGAACACACTGCCACGTCGCGCGCCGCGATCGGCCCCGACCGGCTGCTCGCCCCCGAACAGGGCGTCGTCCTCGCCACCGATCCCACCGTGGCCCGCACCCTCGCCCGCCAGGCGCTCGCCGGCTATCTCGGCTATCCCAATTACCAGAACAGCTGGTACCGGCTCGGCTTCACCGAGGCCGACCTCGCCGACGGCGGCAGCGACCGGCTGGTCGACGCGCTATTCGCGTGGGGCCCGATCGAGAAGATCGCCGAACGCGTGAACGCCCATTTCGCCGCGGGCGCCGACCATGTCTGCCTCCAGCTGATCACCGGCGCCGGGGTCGACGTCGCCGCGGCGCGCGCCGGGTGGCGCGAACTGGCGGTGGGGTTGCTGTAGGCGGCCGCTCCGGCCCCCGCGTCGGGGCTCCGCCCCGCCCGAGGACGGGCATCGCCCGGAGTCGCCCAAGGCAGAACGCAACCTCTCCTCGGACCGCCCGAGACAAATGCAGACTGTCGTTGGGGTGGTCAGCGCCGGACCTAATATTTGAAACAGTGGTCCCGGTGCCATTGCAGGAACGCAGGATGTGGCCGGTCCGACGCCCGCAGAGGCATGAAGGCCCGCCCGGTCGGATTGATCATCGCCCTGATCCCTTCGGCATCGTTGGCCTGGCGCGACACCAACACCTCGAGATCGTCCGCCAGGCCGACCAGTCCGCGATCGAACATCCAGTGGACCGTGCCCGACAGCGCGATGCCGTTATTGATGATGTCGGGTCCATCGGCCTCGACCGGGCGAATATGCGCGGCCTCGGCCTCGGCGCGCCCGCCGCCATTGATCAGCCGCAGACCGGTGATCGCGCAGCGCTCGCCATATGCGCGCAGCACGACCTTGCGGAACACCCGGTCGCGGACGATCCGCGAGGTGTAGCGGGTGACGCGCTCGCGCTCCTGGACATGGTCGAACGGCGTCGGCGCTTCATGGAGCATGTTCGGATCGTCGGCGAAACCGGTCCGCGGCAGCGGCGCATCCTCGGCACCGAGCCCGGCATCGATGATCCGGTTGAAATCGCCGATCGAGATCGGCCGCACCGCTGCCTGCGCCCGCCCCGATATGCCGCCCGCATCATTGTACAGGCCATGCTCGATCAGCCCGTCCGGCCCGCGAAAGGCGACGGGATCGGCGAAGTCGATATAGCTGCCGGGTTCGATGATCGCGATATACATGCCGGCGATCCCCGGATCCGCAATGACCCGCTGGACCCGCGCGACCGCGAAATAGCCGCGCGAGTTCCTGATCTTGACCGGCTCATAATAGATGATCCAGTCGCCGACACAGGCCTGCGCCCGCCCCAGATAGGGCGCCGGAAACTGGTAACGCTCGGCGGGACTGTCGTCGTAGATCGAATCGCTTCGATGGATGAATACGCCAAACGCCATCGCCGCTCCCCGATCGGTTCCCTATGATGTTGCCGATTATCTGGCGGGAATGCGACCGGAAAGGGTGAAGGACAGTTCGCGCCTAGTCGTCCCGCGTTTCCGCGCGATCCCATTGCCACCTTCGCCTTCCATCTATCGCCGTCCACAATATTCGACTATATTGGGACAAAGGTGATTGCCATGAACAAACCGATGACCCTGAACGTCCGCATCAGCGGAACGCTGAGCGAGTTCGTCGCCGCCAATATCGGCGATCGGGGCGCGTATGAGAATGTCAGCGAATATGTCCGCGATCTGATCCGGCGCGACAAGGAACGCATCGAGGCCGAACATCATGCTCGGTTGAAGGCTGAGCTCGATCGGGCCTTCGCCGCCCCCGAAGCGAGCTTCACCGCGCTCGATGCCGAAACGGTGATCGCCCGCAATCGCCAGGGCTGACATGTCGGGATTCAGGGTTTCGGCAATCGCCGGTCAGCGGATCGACGAGATATTCGACTACACGCGGCAGGCTTGGGGACAGGAGCAGGCCGAGGCCTATATACGCGGCCTGTTCGCCTGCTTCGACCGGATCGCGCGCCGCGATCAGCTCTGGCGCGCCATCCCCGCCGAATTCGCCGTCGAGGGCTTCTATTGCCGCTACGAGCAGCACCATGTCTATTGGCGCCAACTTGCGGACGGCGCGGTCGGTATCGTGACGATCCTCCACGAACGGATGCATCTGGTGGACCGCTTTCGCGAAGACAGCGCGCCATGATCCTGCCAATCGGTGTTAAGCAGGCAAGGGTTGGATAAGCTTGCATCGGCCCCGGCCCCATCACCCAAGACGGACCTCCCCTTTCATGCGCAATATCCCCTCCCGCTTCCGCCGCCTCGACGAGATTCTCGCCGATCTTCCATTCGAGGATTCGATGCTGGTGTCCGAGCTCGACGGCTATCTCACCGGCGTCGCGATCTGCCCGGAACCGATGACGCCCGACGAATGGCTCCCGCCGGTCTGGGGCGGCGGCTATGGGGAGCCCGCGCCCTTCGAAGACCCGATCGACGCCCAGCTGATCGCCGACATGGTGGTCGCGCGTCACGCCGAGATCGTCCGCGACCTGCGCCGCGGCAAGCCCCAGCCGATCTTCGACGTCGACCGCAATGGCGATATCCTCTGGGAGATATGGATCGAGGGCTTCGAGCAGGCGATGGAGCTGCGACCGGACAGCTGGTCGGCGATCGCCGAAAGCGAGGACGAGGACGCCATGATCGCCCTGGCACATCTGCTGACGCTGGTGGCGGTCGCGGCCGACGACACCACGTTCGACAGCATGCAGATCAACGAGTTGAGCGGCAATGCCCATCGGATCATTCCCCCGCAGATCATCGCGCTCCACGCCTGGCGCGCGCGGCATGTCGACGAGCCGTCACCGCCGGCCGCCGGCCCCGCCAAGGTCGGCCGCAACGATCCCTGCCCCTGCGGGTCGGGCAAGAAGCATAAACGCTGCTGCGGGGCGAATTGACCCAGCTGTTACGATCGGCAGCATCACGCCCGCATCATCAACCGCGCGTGACAATCGCGACTATATGTGATCAAATATGATTTATGATGCAGAGAGCGTGCCATGTCGAAGATTGAACGTATGACCATCACCATGCCCTCCGACATGGCAACACTGCTTAAGGACGCCGTGGCAGAGGGAGACTATGCCTCGACCAGCGAAGTGATCCGGGAAGCGATTCGCGAGTGGAAAGCGCGTCGCAATGTCCAGGTTCAGGAGTTGGCGACGCTCAGATCCGACATCGCCAAAGGCATGGCCGATCTCGAAGCCGGGCGCGTCCGCGATTTCAATGTCAATGACATCATCGAGAGGGGGAAAAGGATATTAGCGGCTCGCGCTCCCTCCGCCTGACCGATACGGCGGAAGCCGACCTCGCCGAAATCTGGACCTATCTGGCTATCGAAGCATCCGAGGAAATCGCCTCGGATTTGGTGGGCGCGATTCAACGGACGTTCCAGCGATTGCTGGATTTTCCGCTGTCCGGTCCCACGCGCGAGCAACTCGGGCAAGGCCTGCGAGCCATTTTTCATGGCTCCTATGTCGCCTATTATCGCGTCAACATCGAAGAAATCGTGATCGTGAGGGTTCTCCACGGAGCTCGCGACAACGCGGCCGTCGCCGAACGCGGGGGTTTCTCGTGAATCCCGCTGATCGATGGACGAAGTGCGCGACACGCGACCGCGTGCCATCTCAGGCGACCAGCGCGTAGCCCGGCTCCGCCCGCAACCGCGTCGCATCCCTGAGCGGGGGCGCGCCGAACACCCGGCTATAGTCGCGGCTGAACTGCGAGGGGCTCTCATAGCCGACCCGGAACCCCGCCTCGGCGGCGTCGATCGCCTCGGCGACCATCAGCCGGCGCGCCTCGGCGAGGCGCATCTGGGTGCGATATTGCAGCGGGCTCATCCGGGTCACCGCCTTGAAATGCTGGTGGAACGACGAATGGCTCATCCCCGCATGGGCTGCCAGTTCGTCGATGCTGAGCGGATTGCTGAAATTCGCCTTGATCCACGCGATGGCGCGGCTGATCTGTTTCAACCGGCTTTCGCTCGCGGCGATATGGCGCACCATCGCCCCCTGTTCCCCGGTCAGCAGCCGATAGAGGATCTCGCGTTCGGCGAGCGGCGCCAGAACCGCCGCATCCTCGGGCTCGTCGAGCAGCCGCAGCAGCCGCACACAGGCATCGAGCAGCCCCGGAGTCGCCCGGCTCAGCACCAGGCCCGGTGGCGTGTTCGCGCCGATGCGCGGATCGACATCGCGCTCCAGCATCAGTTCGGACAGCACCGGCAGGTTGAGCTCGATCTTCATCCCCAGATAGGGGCGATCGGCGGTCGCCTCGATCACATTGCCCACGCAGGGCAGGTCGACCGAGACCACCAGATAGGTGTTGGCGTCATAGATATAACGCTGCCCACCGACCATCGCCTGCTTGCTGCCCTGCGCAACGACGCACAGCGCCGGCTCGCACAGGCCCGGCAAGGGCTCGGTCGGCGCCGAGGATCGGGAAATGCCGAGGCGCGGCAACGCGGTGTGGAAAAAGCCTTCCTGCGGGGTGTGGCGCGCGATCAGCGCGCAGAGTTCGGCGTGAGTCGTCATGATCTGGTTTTCCCATGGGCCCGGTCGCGCGACAAGCATAGGCGCCCGGTTTTGGAGGATCGTGCAATCATCCCGGACAGATGGGCTACCGCATATATGCCGCGCTGCGGCATATAACATCCACCGCGGCTCCCCAGCCGCTCCACCCCATCACCCGGAGAAACAGGATGCGCGAGCTTGTCACGCCGATCGCCGACGCCCGGCTTGTGGGAGGCGTCTCAGGCCCTGATGCGGGCCTTCACATGCGCGTCGATCAGCGCATCGGCGCTCGCGGCCATCGCCGCGGCCGGCCCCTGGCTGCCGAAGATATGATGGCTGGCCATCGCGCCCTCGATCAGCAGGGTGATGCCGTCGGCCAGCACCTCGGGGTCGCAGATGTCCATGCGGCGGGTCACCTCGACCAGCCGGCTGCGGACCTCGGCCTTGCACCCCTCAAGGACGGCGCGGCCCGGATGGCCCGGCTCCGGAATCTCCACCGCGGTATTGCTCATCGGGCAGCCGCGGAAATCGGGACTGGCGATCTTGTCGGTGTAGAGCCGCACCACCGCGCGCAGCTGGTCGAGCGGGCACTCGCAGGAGGCGATCGCGGCGTCGAGATCGAACAGTCCCTCGCGCCCGCTCTCGGTCAGGCAGGCGGCGACCAGATCGTCCTTCGACGCGAAGGCGCGGTACAGACTCGGCTTTGTAACACCGGCCTGGCACACGATCTCGTCGACGCCGACCGCCCTGATTCCCCGGTGATAGAACAGGTCCCGCGCCGTCTCGAAAACGCGCATTGCCGCGGTTTTCTTGATGGAGCAGCTTCCTTCTTCACCCGGCACAATCTTTTGTTTCGCGACCACTCAGACAATCCCGTCCTTCAAACTTGACAGGATATGTAACAGATCGGTACGGGGAGGACAAGAGACGTACCGGTCAGTCACATTTCTGATCGAGTCGTACAGGGAAAGCGAACATTCGGGAGGCCAAGATGGCTTATCTCTCATTTGAACCGTGGCACGCACAGGGCACCGCCACACAGGTTGCATCGCCGATCGACTTGACGATCGGCGCCACGGCCACGCCGATGGACTTGAGCATCGGCGCGACCGCATCGGACGTCGCCCGTTTCTCGGGCGTCGAGCTGCGCGTGATCGATCTCGCCAAGCGGATCGACGCGACGCGCGAGATCGCGCCGCAGGGCCGCCTCGGGCGCTTCCTCGGCGGCGCGTTCGGCTTCCGTTTCGGCGGGCCGCTCGCCGATCGCCGGCTCGAAACGCTGCGCCGTTTCGCCTCGAAGGTCAGCCATCATGGCGACGAGGTCGCCGATGCCGACCTCCAGTCGCTGGTCGAGGCGGGCTACTCCGCGGGCCAAGCCTATGGATTGCTGGACTATCTGTCGACGCGCCAGCGCGCCGCTTAAGCTTATCAGGGTGAGTTACATGTATCAGAGCAACATCGAATCCGACGGCGAGCCCCAGGATCAGGGCGTCGAACAGCCGTCCTGGCAGGCGCGCCGCCGCAAGGCGGCGTGGATGGCGCTGCCGGTCGCGGGCCTGCTCGCCTTCGGCGCCTATAATTTCATCGGCGGCAAGGCGCAGGCCGACGCCCCGCAGATCCCGACCGTCACCGTCAGTCAGCCGATCGTCCGCCATATCGCCGAATGGGACGATTATGTCGGCCGGTTCGAGGCGAGCCAGGCAGTCGAGATCCGGCCGCGCGTGTCGGGTGCGCTCGATGCGATCCACTTCAAGGATGGCGACATCGTCCGCAAGGGCCAGTTGCTGTTCACGATCGATCCCCGCCCCTTCACCGCGGCGCTCGCCGAGGCGAAGGCGCGTGAAAACAGCGCCGCCACCGCGCTGGCGCTGGCCAAGACCGAACTCGCCCGCGCCAACCGGCTGATCGCCGACCAGGCGGTGAGCCAGGAGGAGATCGACAATCTGCGCGCGACCGTCCAGTCGGCCGCGGCATCGGTCGCCGCCGCCCGGGCGCAGGTCCGGGTCCGCGCGCTCGACGTCGAATTCACCCAGGTCCGCTCGCCGGTCACCGGCCGGGTCTCCGATCGCCGCGTCGACATCGGCAATCTCGTCTCGGGCGAGGGCGCCTCGTCGGCGACGATCCTGACCACGGTCAACGCGCTCGATCCGATCTATTTCGCGTTCGACGGATCGGAGGCGCTCTACCTCAAGCAGCTTCGCGAGAAGCAGGCCAAGGGCGGCACCGTCGAAGTCCGCCTGCAGGACGAGACCGCCTATAAGTGGAAGGGCAAGGTCGACTTCACCGACAATGCGCTGGGCAATGGTTCGGGCACGATCCGCGGCCGCGCGGTGATCGCCAACCCGGCTTATTTCCTGACCCCCGGCATGTTCGGCAATATGCGGATGGGCGCCGGCGCACCGCATGACGCGATGCTCGTCCCCGATGCCGCGGTGCAGACCGACCAGGCGCGCAAGACCGTGCTGGTGGTCGATCCCAAGGACGACACCGTCTCGGCCAAGCCGGTCGAGGTCGGGCCGCTGGTCGACGGCCTGCGGGTGATCCGCTCGGGCCTCGACCGCAAGGACCGGGTTATCATCTCGGGCGTCCAATATGCCCAGCCCGGCGGCAAGGTGCTCACCACCAAGGGCAGGATCGAGGGGACGCCGGCCACCGCCGTCGCCGCCGCGACCCCGCCCGCCAGCTCGCAGGCGACGATCGCCGGCGCGCACTGATTATGTTGGGGATGGCGCGGACGCGCTGAAGACTATCTGCCCCCAGGCTGGTGGGGGCAGATAGCCGGCCGCCGCATCACCCTCTGAAGACCAAACACCCGCCGATCGCACGGCGGCCGACGTCCCCGCTTCGACCCGCCCAGGGTCCGGGGTGCGGCGGCCGTTCGCGTCCCTCGTCGATGCAAACAGGGAAAGTCCCATGCGTCTGAGTCACATCTTCATCGAACGGCCGATCTTCGCCGGCGTGATCGCGGTGATCATCACGATCGTCGGCGCGCTCGCCTTTTTCGGCCTGCCGATCTCGCAATATCCCGATGTCGTGCCGCCGACGGTCACCGTCAGCGCCACCTATCCGGGCGCCTCGTCCGAAACCGTCGCCGACACCGTCGCCTCGCCGCTCGAGCAGGAGATCAACGGCGTCGACAACATGCTCTACATGTCGAGCCAGTCGACCGGCGACGGCAAGACCGTCATCACCGTCACCTTCAAGCTCGGCACCGATCTCGACCAGGCCCAGGTGCTGGTCCAGAACCGGGTCGCGCTCGCCGAACCGCGGCTGCCCGAGGAGGTCCGCCGCCAGGGCGTGGTGACCCGCAAGACGTCGCCCGACTTCCTGCTCGTCGCCAATCTGATCTCCCCCGACAGCTCGCTCGACCGCGCTTATATCTCGAACTACGCGCTCACCCAGATGCAGGACCGTCTCGCCCGCATCGACGGCGTCGGCGAGGTCCGCATGTTCGGCGCGCGCAACTATGCGATGCGCGTCTGGATCGATCCGGGCCGCGCGGCCGCACGCAACATGACCGCCGGCGAGATCGTCGAGGCGCTGCGCGCGCAGAACGTCCAGGTCGCCTCGGGCGGGATCGGCAAGCCCGACGAGACCGTCGGCACCGGCGCCTTCGAATATAACGTCGAAACCCAGGGCCGCCTCGTCAGCCCCGACCAGTTCGCCAATATCGTCATCAAGAGCGATGCCGAGGGTCATCTGACCCGGCTGTCGGACGTCGCCCGCGTCGATCTCGGCGCCGAGGATTACAGCATCAACACCTATCTGAGCGGCAAGGAGTCGCTCGGCATCGCGATCTTCCAGCGCCCGGGCTCGAACGCGCTCGGCGCCGCCGACGCGGTCCTCAAGGAACTCGACGCGATGTCGAAGAAGTTCCCGAAGGGGCTCGAATACAAGGTCATCTACAACCCGACCCAGTTCATCAGCGAGTCGGTCAACGCCGTCCAGCACACCCTGCTCGAGGCGGTGGTGCTGGTGGTGATCGTGATCCTCGTCTTCCTCCAGAGCTGGCGCGCAGCGATCATCCCGGTGATCGCGATTCCCGTGTCGCTGATCGGCACCTTCGCGGTGCTGGCGGGCTTCGGCTATTCGCTCAACAACCTGTCGCTGTTCGGGCTGGTGCTCGCGATCGGCATCGTCGTCGACGACGCGATCGTCGTGGTCGAGAATGTCGAACGCAATCTCGAACATGGCATGACCCCGCGCCAGGCCGCGCACCGGTCGATGGACGAGGTGTCGACCGCGCTCGTCGCGATCGTGCTGGTGCTGTGCGCGGTGTTCATCCCGACGATGTTCCTCACCGGCCTCACCGGCGAATTCTACCGCCAGTTCGCGGTGACGATCTCGTCGGCGACGATCATCTCGCTGATCCTCTCGCTCACCCTCTCGCCCGCGCTCGCCGCCCTGCTGCTGCGTCCGAAGGCCGAGGAAGAGCCCGAAGGCCGCTGGAAGCGCATGGCCTATATCGGCGGCAAGCGCTTCAACGCCGGTTTCGACAAGCTCAGTACCTTCTACGCCAACACCACCCGCAAGACGCTCGCACGGCCCAAGATCATGCTGTTCGGCTATGCCGGCCTGATCGCGCTCACCGTGCTGGTGTTCGGGGCGACCCCGGTCGGCTTCGTGCCGGCGCAGGATCAGGGCTATGCGCTGGCGGCGACCTTCACCCCGCCGGGCACCTCGCTCCAGCAGACCGACGCCACCCTGCGCAAGATCTCGACCGAGATGCTCAAGATCCCCGGCGTCGAGGGCGCGGTGATGCTCGCGGGCTTCCACGGGCCGTCACAGACCTCGGCCCCCAATGCCGCGGCCGCCTATGTCGTGTTCCAGCCGTTCGAGGAACGCGCCAAGCATGGCTATACCGAGGCCTCGATCATGGGCGAGATGCGCAAGATCGCCGCGAAATACGACCAGGCGCAGGTGTTCGTGCTGCCGCCGCCGCTGATCCGCGGCATCGGTTCGGGTGGCGGCTTCAAGCTGATGGTCCAGGATCGCGCCGGCAAGGGCTTCGACCAGCTCAACCAGACCAGCTGGGGGCTGATCGGCCAGGCCAACAAGGATCCCAACCTCACCCGCGTCTATACGCTGTTCGACAACAAGACCCCGCGGATCTTCGCCGATATCGATCGCGCCAAGTCCGACATGATCGGGGTCCCGCCGAGCCGCGTGTTCGAAGCGCTCCAGGTCTATCTGGGTTCGGCCTATGTCAACGACTTCAACCTGCTGGGGCGCACCTTCCGGGTGACCGCGCAGGCCGACCATGAGTTCCGCGACAACGCCGCCGACGTCGCCCAGCTCAAGACCCGCTCGAACTCGGGCCAGATGGTGCCGATCGGCGCGGTCGCGACCTTCCAGAACAAGACCGGCCCCTATCGCGTCACCCGCTACAACCTCTACCCCGCGGTCGAGGTCGAGGGCGAGACCGCACCCGGCCACTCGACCGGCCAGGCGCTCGCCGCGGTCGACAAGCTGGTCGATCAGCTCCCCGCGGGCTTCGCCGGCGAATGGACCGACATCGCCTATCAGCAGAAGCTGGCCGGCAATGCCGCGATGATCGTCTTCGGTGCGGCGGTGCTGTTCGTGTTCCTGGTGCTCGCGGCGCAGTTCGAAAGCCTGATGCTGCCGCTGGCGATCATCCTGATCGTGCCGATGACGCTGCTCGCGGCGATGACCGGCGTGAACCTGCGCGGCATGGACAACAACATCCTCACCCAGATCGGCCTCGTCGTGCTGATCGGCCTCGCCGCGAAGAACGCGATCCTGATCGTCGAATTCGCCAAGCAGGCCGAAGAGGAAGGGCTGAGCCCGGTCGAGGCCGCGATCCGTGCGGCCCAGAGCCGGCTGCGGCCGATCCTGATGACCTCGTTCGCCTTCATCCTCGGCGTCGTGCCGCTGGTGATCGCGTCGGGCCCGGGCTCGGAACTCCGCCAGGCGCTCGGCACCGCGGTGTTCTCGGGCATGCTCGGGGTCACCTTCTTCGGGCTGGTGTTCACGCCGACCTTCTACGTCGCCTGCCGCGCGCTGTCCGACCGCTTCGCCGCCCGGCGTCGCGGCGGCGCCGCCGACCCCGCCCTTCTCCCTGCAGAATAAGGGACGATATGCCATGAAAGCCTTTCGCAACTCGATCCTCGGCTTCGCCAGCCTCCTGACCCTCGCGGCCTGCGCGGGCGGGGTCGGCCCCGACTATGCCCGCCCGCAGACCGCGAGCTCCGCCGCCCAGGCCTTCATCGGCACCGCCAGCGCGCCGGTCACCGCTGAAGCCCCCAACGACAGCTGGTGGCAGCTCTACCAGGATCCGGTCCTCGACCGGCTCGTCGCCGACGCGCTGGCCGCCAATAAGGACCTCGCGGTCGCCCAGGCCAATCTCGCCAAGGCGCGCGCGGTGCTGCGCGAGAGCCGTTCGGACCGGCTGCCGCAGACCCAGATCGGCGCCGGCGCCACCTATGGCCGCCTGCCCGAGGGCCAGCGGCCGGCCGGCGCCAAGCGCGAGGACTGGAGCTACGACGCGGGTCTCTCGATCTCCTATGAGGTCGATCTGTTCGGCCGGGTTAGCCGCTCGATCGAGGCGTCGCGCGCCGATGCCGACGCCGCCGCAGCCTCGCTCGACGTCGCCCGGGTCGCGGTCGCCGCCGAGACCGCGCGGGCCTATGCCGACGCCTCGTCGGCGGCCGAACGGCTGACGGTGGCGCAGCACACCGTCGACCTGCTCGACCAGACCGTCAGCCTCACCGCCAAGCGGTTCGAGGTCGGCCGCACCTCGCGGCTCGACGTCGCCCGTTCGACCGCGCTGCGCGAACAGCAGCGCGCCACCCTCTCCCCGCTTCGCGCCCAGCGCGACGCGGCGCTCTTCCGCCTGGCGACCCTGACCGGGCGGACTCCGGCCGACCTTCCCCCAGAGGTCGGCCAGCGCGCGACCACGCTCAGACTGGACCGCCCTATCCCGGTCGGCGACGGTCGCGCGCTTCTCTCCCGCAGGCCCGATGTGCGCCAGGCCGAACGGCGGCTCGCCGCCGAGACCGCGCGCATCGGCGTCGCCACCGCCGATCTCTATCCGAAGATCACCCTGGGCGGCTCGGTCGGCTCGACCGGCCCCTCGCTCGGCGACATGTTCGGCGGGGGGCCGCTGCGCTGGCTGCTCGGCCCGCTGCTCAGCTGGAACTTCCCCAACCAGGAGGCCGGCCGCGCCCGCATCGCCCAGGCCGACGCCACCGCCAAGGCCGCGCTCGCGACCTTCGACGGCACCGTCCTGACCGCGCTCCAGGAAACCGAGACCGCGCTGTCGGTGTACCAGCACGCGATCGAACGCCGCGAGGCGCTGCGCGCGGCGGTGACCGAGGCCCGCACCGCCTCGACCATCACCACCGCCCAGCTCCGCGAAGGCCGCGCCGACTTCCTGACCGTCCTCGACGCCGAGCGGACCCTGGCCAATGCCGAGGCCGACCTCGCTCTGTCCGACGCCCAGGTGACGACGGCGCAGGTCGACCTGTTCCGCGCGCTCGGCGGCGGCTGGCAGACCAAGGGCGTCGAGGTCGCGGCGCGGTAAACTTCTTCTTAGCCCCTCCCTTTCAAGGGAGGGGTTGGGGTGGGTGGCGAGCGCAGCGAGCCTTCCTACGGTTCCGCATAAGCGAAAACCAGAGGCATCGAGCCTCTGGTTTTCGCACCCCACCCCAACCCCTCCCCTAAAGGGTAGGGGCTATATTTAGAGTCCCTTCACCAGCGCCTCGAGCTGATCCGCGCACATCCCCCACCCGACATGAAACCCCATCGCCTCATGCTGCTGCTTGTCCTCGACGGTCCAGTGGCGCGCGGTCGCGGTGTAGCGGGTCTTGCCGTCCTCATCGGCAAAGGTCAGGATCACCGTCATGAACGGCTTCGCCGCCGGCTCCCACGCCCTGGTATAGGCGTCGGTGAACACCAACCGCTCGTTCGGCACCACCTCGAGATAGACGCCGCTATTGGGCATGTCCTGCCCCTCGGGCGATCGCATCGTGATGATATTCGCCCCGCCCGGCCGCACGTCGAGTTCGGCAGAAGGCGTCGTCCAGGGCAGCGGCGCGAACCACTGCTTCAACAGATCGGCCTCGGTCCAGGCGCGATAGAGTGTCGCGCGCGGGGCGTCGATCAGGCGGGTCAGCACCAGGTCGCGGCTGTCGTCGGTCATTATCGGTCTCCTCTATCTTCCACATCGCAAGGACGCACAGCGTCGCCATGATCCGACAGCCGGTCGATCTGCCGGCGGATATAATCGGCCTCGGCGACCGATCCCGCCAGCCCGATCGCCCGGGTGAAGGCCTCGCGCGCATCGGCGGCGCGGCCCAGCTGATCGAGGAAGGCGCCGCGCGCGCCATGATAATAGAAATAGCCGTCGAGCCGGTCGCCGAGCGGCTCGATCAGCGCCAGCGCCGCTTCGGGTCCCGCCACCTTGCCATGCGCGACCGCGCGGTTGAGGGTGATCACCGGCGACGGCTGCATGACCTCGAGCGTCGCATAGAGCCGGGCGATTCCCGCCCAGTCGGTTTCCGCCGCCACCTTCGCCCGGGCATGGAGCGCGGCGATCGCGGCCTGCACCTGATAGGGCCCCGGCCGGCGGTGGCGCATCGCCTTGTCGAGCAGCGCCAGCCCCTCGGCGATCGCCTTGCCGTCCCAGCGGCTACGCTCCTGCGCGTCGAGCAGCACCGCCGCGCCGGCCGCGTCGAGCCGCGCCTCGCGCCGGCTGTGCTGGAGCAGCATCACCGCGACCAGCCCCAGCAGCTCGGGCTCGGCCGGGAATATCCGTAGCAGCAGCCGGCCCAGCCGGATCGCCTCGACCGCCAGCGCGCCGCGCGCATCGGCGCCCTCGCCGGTCGCCGAATAGCCCTCGTTGAACACCAGATAGACCATCGCCATCACCGTCCCCAGCCGCTCGGCGCGCTCGACCGGCCCGGGCGTCTCGAACGGCACCTGCGCGTCGGCGATCCGCGCCTTGGCGCGGGTGATGCGCTGCTCCATCGCCTTGTCGCCGACCAGGAAGGCGCGCGCGATCTGCGCGACGCTCAGCCCCGACACGATCCTGAGCGCCAGCGCGATCACCGCGGTCGCGGGCAGGTCGGGATGGCAGCAGACGAACAGCAGCCGCAATATGTCGTCGCGATATTGGCCGCCGTCGAGCCGGTCGGCCATCGCCGCTTCCTGGTCGTCGAGATCGGACAGCCCCGCCTCGTCGGACAGCGGATCGTTGCGGGCCGTGCGGCGGATCGCGTCGATCCCGCTGTTGCGCCCGACCAGGATCAGCCAGGCCGCGGGATCGCGCGGCGGCCCCTGCTCGGGCCAGCGGGTCAGCGCGCGCAGGCTGGCCTCCTGATAGGCCTCCTCGGCGGTGTCGAGATCGCGGAAATAGCGCAGCAGCGCCGCCATCGCCCGGGGCCGCGCCGAGGCGATCGCCGCGTCGATCCAGGCGAGATCGGTCATGTCGCCGGCGTCTCGCCCGCGGCGGACCCGGGGTTGAAGACCATCAGCGGCCGCACCTCATGCGCCCCCGCCGATCCGCTCGCCCGCCCCAGATCCTGCGCGACCGCGATCGCCGCGTCGAGGCTGTCGCAGTCGACGACATAGAAACCGAGCAGCTGCTCCTTGGTCTCGGCGAACGGCCCGTCGAGGACCATCGCGTCGGTGCCCTTGCGCACCGTCGTCGCCGCACTCGTCGGCATCAGCCGCGCCACCGGCCCCAGCCGCCCCTGCGCCGCCAGCCCCGCCTGCACCGCCCCCAGCCGCGCCATCACCTCGGTCTCCTTGGCCTCGCTCCAGGCACCGACGACCTCCTCATTGTCGTAGCAGAGGATCGCGTAGAGCATGTTCGGTCTCCCTTGGGGCATGGCGCTGCCCCGAGGACGTGGCGGGGACGGCGCATCCTACATCGCAAAAGCGACGGGACGCGAAAAGTGCCACGCGCCCTCCTCCGTCATGCTGAACTTGATTCAGCATCCAGACGCGCTACGGTTTCGGATCGAATCCCAGGCTGATCGCCAGGTCTTCCCAGAATGGATTGGTTTCCTCGATCAGGCTGGCCTTCCAGTCCCGCCGCCATGCCTTGATCTGTTTCTCGCGGGCGATCGCCGTCGGCATGTCCTCGAACATCTCGAAATGGACGAGGCGGTGCACGCCATATCTTTTGGTGAAGCCTTCGACGACGCCTTCCCTGTGCTGGTAGATTCGCCCGATCAGGTCGCTGGTCACCCCGGTGTAGATCGTGCCGTAGCGACCGCTGGCGAGGATATAGACGCAGGGTTGGCGTTCCATGAGCACCGTTGCGTGTCTGGATGCTGAATCAAGTTCAGCATGACGGCAAGTATAAGCGACGTCCAGTTACCTCAAAACCGCAACCCCATCCCAACCAGCAACTGGTCCGCCGCGTACCGGCGCGAATAGTCGTCGTGCCGATATTCGGCGCGCACCGAAATATGGTCGGTCGCGGCATATTCGGCGCCGCCGCCGAGTTGCAGGCCGCCATGCCATTGCGGCTTCACCGGCGCGAACACCAGGATCGTCGGACCGCCATAGACCTCCTCGCTGCGCTCCGCCGCATAGCCGGCCCGGCCATAGACCAGCGTCTTCGGCGTCGCGAGGATGCCGGCCCGCGCCGAAACCGCATAGCCCCAGCGCGGATCGACGCCGTTGCTGGTGCCCTTGCCGTCATTCGCGATGATCCGGCCAGCGCCGCCTGCGATCTCGGCCTGCATGCCGAGCACCACCCTGTCGATCGCCACGTCGAAGCCCGCGAAAGCCCCATAGGCGAAGTCGGTCTTGTCCTTGTCCAGCGACACGCCGGCGATATCGGCTGACGTCGATCGGCCGGCCGCGCCGATCTGGATTCCGATAAATGGCCCGGAAAAGGGCGCAGCCTCGACGGCCGCCACCGGTGCGGCAATAACGATCGCGAACAGCAGGATCTTCTCGACCATATCGTCCTCCTCTTGTCTTGAGGAAGGACGGACTCGCGGGCGCCGAACCTTGACCCGTCCCAAACCCCTCAGCCGCGCGCCGGCCCCTTATAGCTTTCCGGCCACGGGACCGGCGCTTCGATCCGCGCCGGCGTCCGCACCGCGCGCAGCACGAAGTTGACGTAGAAGGCGCTGAGCTCGTCGCGCGAGATGATTCCCGCGGCGTCGATCGTCGCCCGGTCGTCGTGCAGAAACCAGTCGGCGGCGGTGTTGAGCATCCGGATGATCGTCGACAGCGTCAGGAAGACATTGATGTCGGCGCTGAAAGAGCCGTCGGCGATGCCCTGCTCGAGCAGCGCGCGCCAGACCAGATAATGGCGGCGGCGTGCGGTCACGATATAATCGAGATCGGGATTGCGGCGGAAATAGCCGCGCTCCTGATGCAGGATGGCATGGACCTCCTGGTCGGTCGTCCGTTCCTCGACGTCGAAGAAGATCAGCGCCACCAGCTTGGTCTCGGGATCGGCATCGCGCTGCTGGATCTCCTCGGCGCCATCGCGGAGCCGATAGACCACGTCGCGCACCGTCTCGTGGAGCATCTCCTCCTTGTTGGCGAAATGATAATAGAGGCTGCCCGCGAGCAGCCCGACATCGTCGGCGATCTGGCGCACCGTCGTCGACTCGAAACCCGACGCGGCGAAGCGCCGCCGCGCGGCGTGGAGGATGCGCTGCCGCCGGTCGCTGCCCTTTTCGGTCGGCGCGGCCGGCTGGGGTCCGCGCTTGGGCTTGGCGGTCATCGGCCGGCCCTGCGGCGTGACGGGTCGCGGCTGCCGGTCGAACGAAGGTTGTGGGGCCTGGTCATCGCCCGACTTCTATCGCCGCAGGCCGCCTGCGCCAACCGATTGTGTCGCCGAAATCGGCACCGCCCGAGAAACCGCTTGCCATAAAAATCTAACGCTTGTTAGATAAGTCGAACGACAGACGTCGACATCCTCGAAAAGGGGCAGGAGCAGGATGAAAGAGGTATTTTCCGGGGTTCGAATCATCGAACTGGCGCAATATGTGTTCGTGCCCGCCGCGGGCGCGCTGCTCGCCGATCATGGCGCCGAGGTCATCCATGTCGAGACGGTCGACAGCGGCGATCCCTATCGCGCGCTGAAAATCGGCGACGGCCGCGAGACCGGCTCGGCCAATCTCTCGCTCGAACAGAATAACCGCGGCAAGAAGTCGATCGCGATCGATCTGAAGACCGAGGCGGGCCGCGAGGTGCTGCTCCGCCTGGTCGACACCGCCGACGTCTTCCTGACCAGCCTGCGCCCCAAGGCGATCCGCGGCCTGCGGCTGACCCCCGAGGATCTTCAGGCGCGCAACCCCAGGCTCATCTATGTCCGCGGCAACGGCTATGGCTTCAGGGGCAGCGAGACCGACAAGGCCGGCTATGACGCGACCGCCTTCTGGGCGCGCGGCGGCTTCGCCCATGCGCTGCGGCCGGTGGGCATGATCGAACCGCTCAAGCCACGTCCCGCGCTCGGCGACCATATCAGCGGCATCTCGGTCGCTTACGGGATCGCCGGCGCGCTGTTCAAGCGGGCGATGACCGGCGAGGCCGCGATCGTCGACGTGTCGCTGCTGTCGACCGCGGTCTGGGCGCTCTCGGCCGATGTCGTCGTCAGCCAGACCCAGACCCCCGACCAGCACGCCCATGTCGGCAATCCGCTGCGCGCGCCGCTGCGCTATCCCTACCGCACCGCCGACGATCGCTTCATCCAGCTGATGTTCCTCGATCCCGACCGCTACTGGCCGGCGCTCTGCCACCATATCGGCCGCACCGACCTGTTGCAGGATGCGCGCTTCGTCACCGATCGCGGCCGCGCCGACGAGGGCGCCGCGCTGATCGCCGAGATCCAGGCGACGATCGGCGCGCGCGACTGGAGCGAATGGCAGCCCGTCTTCGACGCATGGGACGCGCCATGGGAGCTGGTGCGCACGATCCACGACGTCGCGGTCGATCCGCAGGTCGAGGCCAATGGGCTGCTGTTCGAGGTCGCGGTCCAGGACGGCACCCGGGTGAAGCTCGCCGCGGGCCCGGTCGGCTTCGACGGCCGCTACGCGCCGGCGTCGCCGGTGCGGGCGCCGCTGCTCGGCGAACATACCGGCCCATTGCTCGCCGACGCCGGCTTTTCGACCGACGAGATCGCCGGGCTCCGGCAGAGCGCCGTGGTCCGCTGATGGCGCGATCGCGCTCCGCTGCGATGCCTGGGGCGGACGCGACGCTCGCCCGCACGGCGGCGATCGTCGGGATCGGCGAAACCGATCACCCGGCGCTCTACCGCGCCGCGCGCGACAAGGCGCCCGGCTTCGAACCCGCGACCCCCGAGAGCCTCGCCGCGACCGCGTTCGAGCGTGCGCTGGCCGATGGCGGACTCGCGCGGCGCGACATCGACGGCATCTCGGTCTCGCTGATCTATGGCGGCCCGTCGCCCGACGCGCTGTGCGCCGAACTCGGCATCGACCCGCATTATCGGGTGACCGCATCGGGGCTGATGGCCGGCCCGCTGCCGATCGTCTGCGCCGCGATCGCCGAAGGCAAGGCCGAGACGGTGGCGATGGTCTATGCCGCCGCCTCGCGCAGCATCGGCCGCCAATATGGCGGCGCCACCTATGCGGGCGACCAGGCCGGCGCGGGGACGCCGGCCTCCTATTATTATCATCATCCCTGGGGGTGGAGCAGCCAGGCGGCGCACTGGGCGCTGGTCGCGCGGCGCTATCTCGACCTCTACGGCTATGACGAGGCCGATCTCGGCGCGGTGGCGATCCAGCTGCGCCGCAACGCGATCGCCAGTCCGCACGCGATCATGACGACGCCGATGTCGGTCGAGGATTATCGCGCGTCGCGCCATATCGTCCGGCCGCTGCACCTGTTCGACATGTGCCTGGTCAATGACGGCGCGGTCTGCCTGATCGTCAGCCGCGCCGACAAGGCGCGCGGCGGCGCCCGGACGCCGGTCGATATCGCCGGCTGGGGCGAGGCCAAGGCGACCGGCGGCACCTTCCACAGCCTGGTGCGCGAGCGGCTGGCGCAGCCGTTGCGCGACGCCGGCGCGCAGGCGCTCGCCATGGCCGAGCTCGACCTGTCGGCGATCGGCCATTTCGAGGGCTATGACCCCGCCTCGATCCATCTCGTCAACCAGATCGAGGGCTATGGCTTCGTCGAACCCGGCGCCGGGCTGCGCGCGTTCGGCGACGGCGAACTGGCGGTCGGCGGCCGCCTGCCGGTCAATGTCGGCGGCGGCATGATGTCGGGCAGCTATATGCACGGCTGGAACCTCGTCACCGAGGCGGTGCGCCAGCTGCGCCACGAGGCCGGCGACCGGCAGGTCGCGGGCCTTCGCGCCTCGATGGTCTCGGTGGCGCAGACCGACCAGGCCCACCCCCTGATCCTGACGCGGGGCAGCTGACATGGCCGAACGACGTCCCGATCGCACGCTCGGCCCCGGCCACGACATCTTCTGGGAGGGCTGTAACCGCGCGCTGCTGCGACTGCCGCGCTGCACCGCCTGCGCGACCCTGATGTGGCCAATCGCCGCCGCCTGCGCGACCTGCGGCAACGAAGACTTCATCTGGGAGACGCTGTCCGGCCAGGGGACGATCTTCAGCTGGTGCAGCTTCGAGCGCGATTATTTTCAGGGCCTGTTGCCGATCCCGTGGGAGACGATCCTCGTCGAGCTCGCCGAGGGTCCGCTGTTCCTCAGCAATCCCAGCGGCATGACATCGGCCGACCTGCGCATCGGGCTGCCGGTGCGGGTCGCCTTTCTCGACTGCGAGGACGGGGCCGGCGCCTTCAGGCTGCCGGTGTTCGAGGCCGACCTCGATGCCACCGCCCCCTTATCCGAACCCCACCCCAAGGAGCCGATATCATGACCGTGATGGACAAGGTCGATGCCAATCGCGCGATCGAGGCGGCGCCGCGCGTCGCCGATTATGTCGTGGACGCCGACGTCCACGTCACCCCGCCGCCGACAATGTGGAAGGACTATCTGTCGCCGCAATTTCGCGACCAGGCGCCGACCGTCGAGACCGTCGGCGACGTCGACTATATCGTCTTCGAAGGGCAGCGAAAACAGGTCCACCTGATGCAGAGCCAGGCCGGCCGCAAGACCGACCAATATAAGAATGTCGGCAAATTCTCCGAGATGCGGCTCGGCGGCTGGCAGGCCGAAAAGCGCCTCGAGGACATGGACCGCGACGGCATGGACAAGGCGGTGCTGTTCGGCGGCGGCCCGCTGCAGACCGGCAATCTCGACCTGTTCTTCGACAGCTTCGACGCGTTCAACCGCTGGCAGTCGGACTTTTGCAGCCATGATCGCAAACGGCTCTTCTCGGCGGCGTTCCTGCCGACGGTCGACGTCCCGACGACGGTGCGGATGATGCACGAGGCCAAGGCGCGCGGCGACGTCGCGGTGAACATCCCGGCCTTCCCCCAGTCGATCCGCAACTTCGACCGGATGAGCTCGATCTGGCAGGCGATGACCGGCGATGCCGGCGGCGATCGCCAGTATCGCGACCCCGAATTCGATCCGATCTGGGCGACCGCGCAGGATCTCGACCTGGCGATCACCTTCCATCTCGGCGCGCGCATCTCGCGCTACAAGGACAAGACCAACTTCCTCCCCGACATCCCGATGGGCAAGACCGCGATGCTCGAGGTGGTGAGCATCATGCTCTATGGCGGGGTGTTCGATCGCTTCCCGAAGCTGCGCATCGGCCTGATCGAAAGCGGCGTCGGCTGGATCCCCTGGGCCTGCGAATATATGGACCGCACCTGGGAGATGCAGCGCCACTGGACCGAATGCGCGATCAAGCATCCGCCGAGCCATTATTTCGACCAGAATGTCTATGCGTCGTTCATTTCGGACCGGATCGGCGTCGAGCTGCGCCACAAGCCGGGCGGCCGCAACATCATGTGGTCGTCCGATTATCCGCATGCCGAGACGACCTTCCCGCACAGCCATCAGGTGATCGCCGACAATTTCCAGGGCGTGCCGACCGCCGAGCGCGACTGGATCATCGCCGGCTGCGCCGAGCAGTTTTTCGGGATCTGACGCCGCGCCCGGCGCGACCGGGCAGCCATCGGACACGCCCAACGAGGGTAGAATGACAATGAGCATCGACGAACTTCCGGACTCGAGCCCCCTGCTCGCCGACCCCGACCTATTGCGCGCGCGGTGGCGCGACGACGGCGTCCTGTTCTTCCGCAACGCGGTCGGCCCGTCGGCGGTCGCCGCGGTCCGCGACGAATATCTCGCGCGGCTCAAGGAACTGGGCGTCGTCGATCGCGACGCGGCCGATCCGGTCTGGAACGGCCATGACCGGCTCGACGGCGGCCTTGCCCGGCCGATCGGCGACGATGTCTGGCGGACGCTGGTCGCCGACCCGTCGCTCGACCGGCTGGTCCGCATCTTTCTGGGCGAGGCGCCGATCTGGCTGCCGATCGTCGTCCACCGCACCGCGCCGCCGGCGGCCGCCGGCACCGACCCGCAGCCCTTCGCCGCGCGCCACCAGGACGGCATCTACAATTACGGGATCGACTTCATCACCTGCTGGATCCCGCTGATGGACATCGACGACATGGTCGGCGGGCTCGCGGTGGCGCCGGGGTCGCACAAGGCCAGCCTCTATCCCCCCGATGTCTTCAAGGATCCGAACCGGCGGGTCGGCATTCCCGAAGGCGCGATCCCCGACAGCGCGTGGCGCCGCCCCGATTACAAGGCGGGCGATCTGCTGATGTTCCACAGCATGACCGCGCATGCCGGCTTGCCCAACCGCTCGGACCGCTTGCGGCTGTCGATGGACATACGCTTCCTGCCCGCTTCGGCGGCGCCGGTCGTCGGGCAGGTGGCCGCCGCGGATGAGACCCAGGTCACGCTGACGACGTCGTCCGGCGAACCGGTCGCCTTCGTCATCGACGACCGCACCATCGTCCGCGGGCCGAAGGGCCATCCTGTCACCGGCCCGGATCGCGACCGCATCCTGTTTGCCGGCGCCGACATCATCGTCATGCCCGACGCCGACGGCCATGCCCAACTGATCCGGTCGGTCTCCCGCCAATATGTCGACCTGCCCGCCGCCTGGTACGAGACGCTGCCCGCCAACTGGGTGAGCTGACGATGGCACGGCGATGACGCCTGGACTCCTCTTGCCGAAAAAGGCCGATCCCCATGAAAATCTGTCGATATGAAGACTCGGCCGGCGGCCCGATCAAACTCGGCTTGGTCGAGGGCGACATGGTCTACGACGTCAGCGCGGCGGCCGATCATCTGCCGGTGCAGCGCTGGCCCTACCCGCCCGGCGACCTGTTCTTCACCCATCTCGACGCGCTGCGGCCGATCATGGCCGACCTCGCCCGCAGCGCCGATCCGGTGCCGATCGACCGGGTCGGGCTGAAGTCGCCGGTCGCCAATCCGGGCAAGTTCCTGTGCGGCGCCGGCAACCACCGGATCGTCCTCGAAAAGGGCGGCCATCCGCGCGACCTCGGCCTGCTGTTCAAGATGACGAGCGCCGCCGCCGGCCCGTCGGACGGGGTGACGCTGCGCTGGCCCGACCGCGTCACCTTCCACGAGATCGAACTGGCGATCGTCATCGGCCGGCAGGGCACCCTGATTTCGGCCGACGCGGCGCTCGACCATGTCGCCGGCTATGCGATCGGCCTCGACATGACGATGCAGGGCAAGGAATTTCCGAGCTTCGGCAAGTCGTTCGACAGCTATGGCGTGATCGGCCCCTGGCTGGTCACCGCCGACGAGATCCCCGACCCGACCGACCTCGGCTTCGACCTTCACGTCAACGGCGCGCTGCGCACGCAGGACAACGTCGCCAGCTTCGTGCTCGGCGTCCGCGAACTGATCGAGCATGTGTCGTCGATCATGACCCTGCATCCGGGCGACGTGATCTTTTCGGGCACCCCGCCCGCCAGCGTCGGGCCGGTGACCCCGGGCGACGTCATGGTCGCCCGCTTCGACGCGATCGGCGCGATGACCGTCGCGGTCCACGCCGGCGCACCGGGGGCGCAACCCAGCTACCCGCGCGATGCCGGGTCGATCATCACGCGATCTGAAGGATGAAGGCGAAATGAGCAGCACCAAGCGACAGATGAAGCTCGGCGGCTTTTGCGGCGGCAGCTACCATCAGGCCGGGTGGCGGCACCCCGACGCCGATACCGATTTCGCGCCGAGCATCGCGCGCTGGGTCGAGCTCGCGCGCAAGCTCGAGGCGGCCAAGTTCGACATGATCTTCGTCGCCGACACCGCATCGCCGAGCAATGCCGCCAACCCCGACGTCTTCCGCTATCTCAGCGCCGGCGACAATCTCGAGCCGATGACCCTGCTCGCGGCGATCTCGCAGCACACCACCCATCTCGGCCTCGCCGGCACGATCGCGACATCCTATCGCCCGCCCTATGACGTGGCGCGCGAGATATTGTCGCTCGACGTGATCAGCGGCGGACGGGTCGGGTGGAACATCGTCACCGGCATCTCGCCCGACGATGCCGCCCAATATGCCGATCAGAGCTTCGTGCCCCAGGAGCAACGCTATGCCCGCGGCGAGGAATTCGTCGATGTGGTGTTGAAGCTGTGGGCCGCGCTCGAACCCGGCGCCTATCCGCGCGACAAGCAGGGCGGGGTCTACAAGGACATCGACAGGATCCGGATGATCGACCATGTCGGCCAATATTACCGCGTGCGTGGGCCGCTGAAGGGCGTCGCCTCGCCGCAGCAGCGGCCGCTGCTGATCCAGGCCGGCCAGTCCCCCGAGGGGCGGACGATGGCGTCGCGCGTCGCCGAGGCCGTCTTCACCGCGCAATCGACCTTCGCGCAGGCGAAGGAATTTCGCGACGATATCCGCGCCCGCGCCGCCGCCTGGGGACGCGACCCCGACCATGTCAAGGTCATGCCCGGCGCGCTGATCGTCGTCGGCGAAAGCCGGCAGGAGGCCCAGGACAAATGGGCCGAACTCGAGGGGCTGATCGATCTGCGCGCCGCGATGGCGTCGCTGCAGCTCGCGCTGAAATCCTATGATCTGAGCGGCCATGATCTCGACGCGCCCTTCCCCGACGTGCCGCCGGAATCGGTGATCAGCCGCGGACGCCATCATGTCGAAGCCGCGAAGAAGGAAGGGCTGACCTTGCGCCAGGTGCTGATCCGCTCGTCGGCGTCGAACGCGCATTCGTCGATCATCGGCACCGTCACCGACGTCGCCGACCAGCTCCAGCACTGGTTCGAAGACGGCGCCTGCGACGGCTTCAACTTCATGCCGGCGGTCAACACGATCTCGCTCGACGCGGTGATCGACAAGGTGGTGCCCGAACTGCGCCGGCGCGGGCTGTTCCGGACCGAATATGAAGGCCGCACCCTGCGCGAGAATCTCGGCATCCCCGCGGCGCCGCTTCCTCTGTCGACATGCTAGGCGATTCGCACATGTCGATGGCGCGGGCCTTCTTCATCTCGTCATCCCGGACGTGATCCGATGGGCGCGAACTTAGCCGTGACGGCGCTTCTTCTGCCCCTCTCCCGCTCTTCGCGGGAGAGGCCGGGTGAGGGTCTTCTTCTTCTGCCTCCTGCGCGGCGGGGAAGAAAAAGCAGAAGAAGACCCTCATCCAAACCTTCTCCCGCAGGCGGGAGAAGGCTTCAGAAGAGTAGTTCAAGGAAGATGCGTGCATCTTGCTCTGTCGAAATGAGGACGACCGTTTTGGAGAATGTCGACATATCCGCGCCCGATCCTGCGGCGGCAACCCATGATCATCGCGATCGCGCCGGCTTGAAGGTCGCCCGGGTGCTCGCCGACTTCATCGAGCGGCAGGTTCTGCCGGGCACCGGCATCGTCGCCGACCGCTTCTGGCCGGGCGTGGCCGAAATCTTCGCCCGCTTCGCACCGGACAACGCCGCGCTGCTGGCGGTGCGCGCCGATCTCCAGGCGAAAATCGACGCCTGGCATGTCGCCCGCGCCGGTCAGCCGGTCGACAGCACCGCCTATCACGCCTTTCTCCGCACGATCTCCTATCTCGTTGACGAACCCGAACGGTTCGCCATAGCGACGCGCAATGTCGATCCCGAGATCGCGACGCTCGCGGGGCCGCAGCTCGTCGTGCCGATGCTCAACGCCCGCTTCCTCCTCAACGCCGCCAATGCGCGCTGGGGCAGCCTCTACGACGCGCTGTACGGGACCGACGCCATCGCCGGCCGTCCCGCCGGACCGGACTATGATCCCGCGCGCGGCCGCGACGTGATCCGATGGGCCAAGGCGTTCCTCGACCGCGCGGTGCCGCTCGCCCATGGCCCCTGGTCGGCCTGGAGGGGCGACGCGCCCCAACTCGCCGACCCGGCCCAGCTCGTCGGGCGGCGCGGTGACGGCTATCTGTTGCGCCACCACGGCCTGCACATCGAGCTGGTGATCGACCGCGCGCATCCGGTCGGGCGGAACGATCCTGCCGGCCTCGCCGACATCCTGCTCGAATCGGCGCTGACGACGATCGCCGATCTGGAGGATTCGATCGCCGCGGTGGACGCCGACGACAAGGTCGCCGCTTATGCCAACTGGCTCGGGCTGATGAAGGGCGATCTCAGCGCCACCTTCGACAAGGACGGCCGCACGCTGACCCGCCGCCTGGCCGAAAACCGTCCTTATGTCGCGACCGACGGCCGCCCGCTCGAGCTGCCGGGACGGAGTCTCATGTTCGTGCGCAATGTCGGCCATCTGATGACGACGCCGGCGATCCTGCTGCCGAACGGGGATCAGGCGCCCGAGGGCGTTCTCGATGCGATCGTCACCAGCCTGATCGCGCTGCACGATCTGCGCGGGGCCAACCGCGCCGGCAACAGCCGCACCGGTTCGATCTATATCGTCAAACCCAAGATGCACGGCCCCGACGAGGTCGCCTTCAGCAACCGGCTGTTCGATGCGGTCGAGGATCTGCTCGGCCTGGCGCGCCACAGCATCAAGATCGGGATCATGGACGAGGAGCGGCGGACCTCCGCCAACCTCACCGCCTGCATCCACGCCGTGAAAGATCGGATCGTCTTCATCAACACCGGATTTCTCGATCGCACGGGGGACGAGATCCACACGTCGATGCGGGCCGGGCCGATGATCCGCAAAAGTGAGATGAAGAATGCGCGCTGGCTCGCCGCCTATGAGGATCGCAATGTCCAGATCGGCCTCGCCTGCGGCCTCGCCGGCAGGGCGCAGATCGGCAAGGGCATGTGGGCCGCGCCCGATCGCATGGCCGACATGCTCGACCAGAAAATCGCCCACCCCCGCGCGGGCGCCAGCACCGCATGGGTGCCCAGCCCGACCGCGGCCACGCTCCACGCCACCCATTATCACGACGTCGACATCGTCGCCCGCCAGGCCGAGCGCACGAGCGAACCGGTGGCGCCGCTGGCCGAACTGCTCACCTTGCCGTTGGCGCACGGCCAAGACTCGACGCCGCAGGAGATCGCCGACGAGCTCGACAACAACGCCCAGGGATTGTTGGGCTATGTCGTCCGCTGGATCGACCAGGGGGTCGGCTGTTCGAAGGTTCCCGACATCCACGACGTCGGGCTGATGGAGGATCGCGCGACGCTCCGCATATCGTCGCAGCATATCGCCAACTGGCTGCTGCACGGCGTCGCCTCGCTGGCGGAGGTCGAGCGCGCCCTGCTGAACATGGCGCGCAAGGTCGATCGGCAGAATGCAGCCGATCCTTCCTATCGACCGCTCGCCGACCCGCACAGCCTCGCCTTCGCCGCGGCGCGGGCGCTGGTGCTCGAAGCGACCACCCAACCAAATGGGTACGCCGAACCGCTACTGCACAGATTTCGGAGCCTGGCCAAGCGCCGGGAGGATCGCGGGTGAAGCGCTAGGCGGCGATCCCGCCGCACCGCTGCGCTTCGGGTCGGGGCATGACAGCGGAAAAATCGGCGCTTCGAACTTTCCAAACATTTGTTTGTTATTGACTCGCCCGCTACGGCCACGCAATCTCAGCCCCGCAAAGACGAACCGAAGGCCATTCGGTCGCGCGCGACAGGCGGCAATTTTGGAGAGGAAGGACCGGGCGGCAGGCCCCGGGTCGGAATGACAGCGTCAACCATCCCGCGCCCCCGGGGCGCGGCAAGAACCATCACCAAAAAACACAAGGGGAGGTTATATGAACATCGGCAGATTCTTCTGCGGTACCGCGCTGCTGGCATTGAGCGTGGCGCCATATTCCGCGCATGCGCAGTCCGCCACGCAGAGCACAGCGCCGAACCCGGTCGTCGAGAATGACGCGGCGGATATCGTCGTGACCGCGCGACGCGTCGAGGAGCGGCTCCAGGACGTGCCGATCTCGATCACCGCGTTCAGCCAGCAGCAGCTTACCAACCGCAACATCGTCTCCGCCGGCGACATCGCCATCTATACGCCGTCGCTGTCGACCAACAGCCGGTTCGGCGCGGAGAAGACCTCGTTCGCGATCCGCGGTTTCAACCAGGACACCGGCGCGGCGCCGTCGGTCGGGGTCTATTTCGCCGACGCCCCGGCGCCGCGCGTCGTGTCGAGCACTGCCGCCGGCAACGGCGCGGGCCCGGGCGCCTTCTTCGATCTCCAGAATCTCCAGGTGCTGAAAGGGCCGCAGGGCACGCTGTTCGGCCGCAACACCAGCGGCGGCGCGGTCCTGATCGTGCCGCAACGCCCGACGAGCCGGCTCGAAGGCTATGTCGAGGGTTCGCTCGGCAACCATGATCTGCGCCGCCTCCAGACGGTGCTCAACGTGCCCGTCAGCGATACGCTGCGGATCCGCGCGGGCCTCGATCGCCAGACCCGCGAGGGCTATATCCGCAATGTGTCGGGGATCGGCCCGGGCCATTTCAACGATATCGACTATTGGGCCGGCCGCCTCAGCATCATCGCCGACATCACCCCGAACCTCGAAAACTACACCGTCGGCACCTACAGCAAGTCGGACACCAACGGATCGCTGCCGCGCGTCTTCGCCTGCAACCGCACCCAGGCGGCGACCTCGGCGCTCGTCGCGCTGCAATGCGCCCAGGTCGATCGCGCCGCCGGCCGCGGCTTCTACACCGGCGAGGCCGGCCTGTTGTCGCCCTACCAGAATGTCGAGCAATGGCAGATCGTCAACACCACGTCATGGACCGCGGCCGACACCCTGACCGTCAAGAACATCTTCGCTTATTCCGAATTCCGGGAGGCGACCCGCGGCACCGTCTATGGCGAAAATCTGCGGATCGTCACCGGTCCCAACGCCGGCCGCAATGCGGTGCGGGTGTTCTCCAATCCGTTTCCGGGCCTCAACACTGCCTCCGGCGCCACGCTGACCGAGGAGCTGCAGCTCCAGGGCAACGCCCTCGACAGCCGCCTGACCTGGCAGGCCGGCGCCTATATGGAACGCAACACGCCGCTCGGCTATGCGGGCGTCGTTTCGACCAACACCGGATCGTGCGCGACCGACGATCCGTTCCTCGGCTGCGGCCCGTTCACCCCGGCCGCCGGCGCGCCGCTCGCGACCACGACGCTGACCGCGCGGACCAACCAATATCGGCTGCAGGATTATGCGCTCTATGCGCAGGCGACCTACAAGCTGACCGACAAGCTCAGTGCCACCGGCGGCATCCGCTACACCTGGGATCGCTATCAGCTCACCAGCCGGCAGATCAACTATGCGCCGGTGCCGCCGACCGCCAACCCGCCGGTCGGCTATTGCGTCGACGGCTTCCGCTTCGGCGCGCGCAACACCGCCACCAACCCCGGCACCCTCACCCTTGCGCAGTGCCAGACCCATCTGACCGGCCATTCGCAGGCGCCGACCTGGCTGATCGATCTCGATTACAAGCCGGTCGACGACGTGCTGCTCTACGCCAAATATGCCCGCGGCTACCGCCAGGGCCAGCTCAAGGCCGAAGGCTATGGCCAGGAGGCGTTCCGGCCCGAGAAGATCGACGACTATGAAGTCGGCATCAAGACGAGCTGGCGCGGCCCGATCCGCGGCACGCTCAACATCGCCGGCTTCTACAATGATTTCAGCGACCAGCAGCTCACCGCCGCCGGCACGCTGCGCACCCCGGGCACCACCCCGGCCCAGCTCATCGTCAACGCCGGCAAGTCGACGATCAAGGGCGTCGAGATCGACGCCTCGGTCACGCCGTTCCACGGCTTCACCCTCGATGCCGCCTATGCCTATCTCGACACCGAGGTGAAATCGCTGACCGTGCCGCCGCCCGACATCGTCTTCTCGGCGATCACGCTCAGCGGCGCGCGGGTCGGCTATCCGCTGACCTATTCGCCCAAGAACAAGCTGACGATCACCGGCACCTACACGCTGCCGCTGCCCGACCATGTCGGCCGGCTCTCGGTCGGGATGACCTACACCCATATCGACAGCCAATATGCCAGCTACCAGGACACCCCGGCCTTCCTGGCGGGCACGATCCCCTATGATTATGGCAAGCTGCCGGCGCTCAACCTCGTCAACCTCAACCTCAACTGGAGCTCGGTCGCCAAGCTGCCGGTCGACCTCGCGCTGTTCGTGACCAACCTCACCAGGAAGAAATATTACAACGCGACCTTCGGCGGCTATCCGAGCTTCGGGCTCGAAGCCGGCGCGGTGGGCGAGCCGCGGATGATCGGCATGCGGCTGAAGTATCGCTTTGGGAGCTGAGCGGCGCCGGCGATGCGACGACCATCATCGCTGGCGGACAGGATGGGCTCGCTTCGGCGGGCCTGTTTTTGACCGTCGGGATGGTGTCCGATCTCGGCTGTCGGCTCGTGAAGCGATTGTCCGTTTGCGGAGCGTCGAACCAATCGGCCGGGTTCGACCAGAATGCGTCGTTCGGCGATCGGGCTTAGAACGGCAGCTTCCGCCAGAACCAGTCATTCGCTCAGCGCAAAGCGGTGTGGCAGCTACCGCCTGCCAACATCGGTCGTTCCGTCTCGTTCAGAGCTATCCCGAAACCTGCCATTCGCTCATGCCGCTCGACGAGGCAACCAAGACGACCGAAATTGAGGTAACAGTCAGCTTGCCGACAGCTCACTGAGGGATGCGCTCGCAACGTCGCCCGCTGCTGCCAAGCGGTCAGGCCGTCTTCCGACGGCCTGACCGGACTCCCCCGCCGAGGCCTTCTCAGCCAACCGCGCCTCTCGCTTGCGCGCAGCCCCGATCGTCCGTTTTTCGATACCGCTCGCCAGCTTGTTGATTCGCTTCGCCATCAGCCAGACGGCGTTGATCAGGGCGAACCGGTCGAAATTCGGCTTGGTCAGCAACAGATAGGTTGTGGATTCCGCGACGCTTACGGCGGCGAGCGTCAGTAGACCGACCATGCCGGAATTGCTCGGCCCGACGAGCAGGACACCTGCGAAGCCGAAGCGCTGATTGAAGCAACTCCTGACAATGCCACGCTGCTCGGGGACAAAGGCTACGACAGCAATGCGATCCGCGCCAAGGCAGCGGAAAGGAACATCTGGGCCAACATTCCTAACAAGGTCAACCGAAAACAGCGCTTTGCCTTCTCGCCCTGGCTCTACCGACAACGCAATCTCGTCGAGCGTTTCTTCAGCCGCATCAAGCATTTTCGCGGCATCGCTACTCGATACGACAAGAACGCCGCCAATTATCTCGCTGCCGTCAAATTCGTCTGCGCTCGCATCTGGTGCAACACGTTATGAGTCTAAGGCCTAGTTACATGTTCGGCCGGGTGGGATAGTCTCCCTCTAGTAGGATGATCGCAGCTTAGGGGAAGGTTTGTGAGGCACATGATAATTTGCGGTCCTCAAAGCGGCCGGTCGGCCGAACTCCAGACCCTTGAGCGGGTCAATATCCGCCTTTCGTCAGATCGCACATGCCCTCAGGGCGCCTCACTCGCATGAACGACATATCGGTCTTCAAGGGAGATCGACGGATCGCCGAGCGCAGTCTGCTTCAGCTCGCTTCGGCCCTCAGCTCAAACAGGATCATGGCAATGGTTCGACTGGTCGACGTTGACGATCAACCGTCCCTGGCGTTCTCTATGGCCTCCGATCCCGAAAACACGGTGGCGCTCGGAAGCAACCGGCTTTCAGTTGCCCAGGTGCGCTCGCGAATACAAGAAGCATACTACGGCACCCAGCCGACGGACTGGGATCGCGCGATCGGCTTGGAGATCTCGCAAACCAAGATCGCAATCGCGTCAAAGCCAACAAATTCTAATTGCCATCTTCTATTGTTGCGCGCTCTTTCCGGGGTATTCGTCAGGTTTCAATACGTGGCCCTCCTTACGAAGGACCGCGTTTCTCTTGCGGATAAGCGCGATACGCTTCGCCATATCGCCACATACATGACAGCGAACGCGCATGACGTGTTCCACGAATACGCCGAACATCACGACAAGGACGATCGATCGACTGCTGGCATGGCAAGATCGCTCAACCGGCTTATGCTGACGAGCAATCTCAAGACCTGGAAGAAAACGCTGAACGCGAACCTCTTCCAAGGCATATCTCCACGAAGCGGACTTCCCTCCGACTTCGTTCTGGCGGATCAGGTCATCTCGCGCCTGGAGGCAGCCCCATTCGGCCTCGAACTTGGGCCCCGCGGAAATATGGGCTTTCCCCAGAGCTTCCTTCAGCAGCTCGGCCGGACCTCAAGGACCCAGACCGTTATCGTGCCGATTTTCGCCACCGAGGGCCTCATTGGGCTGATTGCGGCAGCCTACGTTGCCGATCTCATAACCGTGTCGGAGTTCAAGGACAGGATCCAACTCGCCCAGTTCGAATGCCGAACACGATTCCGCGATCGCTTCCACATCGTGCCCAAAACCACGATCGAAGAACAGTTCGTCAGGCTAGCGCCCATGGTGTCCACAGGACTGTCGGCAAACCTTCTCATTCACGACCTTAATGCGCTTCTCGGCAACGTCAGCTTTGGCCTGCAGAAGGTCTCAAAACAGTTCGTTGGAGACGCGACACATGCCGATCTCAAGGGGATAGCCGAGCAGGTGAACGAGTGCATCAGCACCGTTCAGACCATTTCCCGGATGAGCACGGGGCGCTCGTTCGACAAAAAGAAGATCAATGTCGTGAACTCAATCGCGGCGGCACTCAGTGTCCACGGAAGACGCCGAAAGGACATCGGCTGCAAGTTGCGATTTGGCGACGAGGATGTATTTCAAATCGTCGGCGACAGGGCGTCATTGGAGCAGGTGTTCTCTAATATAATTTCGAATGCTTTGTATTTTCTGGCCGAGCAGCGGAATGTGATCGATGCAGAGGACTGGACTCCTAACCTAGATATCGGCATCTACAAACACGCTTCTTACGTACGGATCGACATCGTCGACAACGGACCTGGAATCCGAAAGGACGATCTGGAAAGGGTGTTTGATTATTATTACACCTCAAAGGGCTCGAGGGGGACCGGGCTCGGCCTCAGCATCTCGAAACTGATCGTGGAATCTCACAACGGTGCTATCCGCGCCATCGAGCGGGCTACAGGGGCTCACATACGCATAGATCTGCCTTCGGCGGACTGAGGTTGGGGGGTACAATGACGAAGGTTCTTTGGCTCGATGACAACATCGACAAATACAACTTCATCCTGGAAGCTCTCCAAGAGAGAGGTCTCATCATAACTCTTGCGCGGTCGACCGCCGAGGCGACGTCGAAGCTCGACGAGCGCTTCGATGTCCTCCTTCTCGACATAAAGCTGGCTGAGGATAGCGACGGCGTGGACTTCGCCGAGATCGCCCAAACCCGCCAGCCAGAGTCCTCGCTCGTCTTCCTTTCGGCGTATCTCCAGCAGGAGTATTGGCGCAAGCGGCTTGATGCTATCGATAAGCCAGCCGGAATTCTTGAAAAGGATTTTGCGGGAGACGTCGCTGCTGTGGCCGACACCCTCGCCTCTCAGATCAAGAAATGGGCGAAGAGAGAACCTAAGTATCGGCCTGCTGACTATTACGATTGGAAGATGGAAGCGGTCCAGATCGATCCCTTTCGCCTCAGCCGTGCTAGGTACGACGAACTGCCCGAGTACCAGCAGGATCAACTCAGCGTCCGCGTCCGCAAGGAAGCTGCCGACGCCATTAACGCCGCGTTCGACGAAGGTGCCGTCTGGGTTCTCATGTCCGGATCGAAGGCCAAGCCCGTCGCCACGCGTTCCGACGTCGACGAGATCCCCAACGAACGCGAATTTCGTGAGATCACGAACGGCCTCCGCTATGCATACTTCGAGTTTGAACGGAATTACGGTGCGGAAAGCTTGGCCTGGGCGGGTTCGTGCTCGTCAAACGAGCTGAGCGATTATCCCACGCTGACCCTGGTTCTCGAAGACGTCTCGGGAAACGCCGATGAAGACGCGCTCGAAGCCGCGACCGTGGATCGACGCCGTGTGCACTTCGACACGGGTTCGTCCGCGACCCTGCTCGATTATGAGATGCTCACCGAATACGGCTTATTGAAACCCAACCGTCGACGCAGCAACATGCAGCGCACGGAGACAAAGCAGCCCTTCTTCGGCTCGCGCGAGCGGATCCCGCTCTTGTTGGAAGAGGATACGGCGTCGAATACCTCGAGGCCCGTGGGCGTGGTTCTCCGCGTCATAGCGGTGCGGGATTGGTGGAACTCTCCCTGGACCCGAACATGCCCACCGGACTGCGCGGCTGGGGAGATGCGTCTAAAAGGGCGGCTTTGCGTCAACCGATGTGGCCTCATTGGAAGGAATGCCCTAACCGAAGGCCAGATCTCTATCGAGTTGAACGGCGTCACCGGCGATGTGAAGGTGCGCAAACATGACGTTCCATGACGCGCTGCGAGCGGTCTTCGTTGATGGCGTCTTCGCGGCATCGCTTCTCGGGTTTGTCGGCTACGAGCTTTCCAGGGGGTATCAGAGTTACTGGAAGTCCTATTTCGACAACAATCACATCTGGGCAGTGTTCTTCGGCCTAATCGTCTATGGCATTCTAATCGCGGGAATCTGTTCGCTCGTCGCCGTCTCAACCGGCGCCAATTGGCTTCATGGCCTGGTTTTCGGCTTCACTTTCCCTTCTACAGCCGCCGATATGCAGCAGAAAATCCGGAAGATGAGTATGATAGGAGCGTTGGGGAGCAACGGGGAAAACCCAATCGTCGACGACACGACGATTGAGGCTGTCCCGGTTTGGCAACAGCTCAAGCGTGCCCTCTCACAAGCCGTCAGCATGCCGAAAGAAGCACAGCGTTGACTACCTTCGAGAGATCGTGCGCCAAGAGCTTCTGCCACGGCGTCGTCCACGACCGCTCGAGCCTTCTCCGAAGCCGGTCGTTGGTTCAGGCGCGGCTGGGCGATTGGAACTGGGCCGCTAGCTGCCGGTCGATCGGAGATGCACGAACGGCGGCTATTCGCATTCGCACGACTGAAAACTGCCAGTCAGCAACCGGCCCAGCTCGCGTCGTTCTGCGACGCCGGTCGGACAAACGCCGGACGTCCGTTCCCGGCAGGAGCTGCCGTCCGACATGTCGCGTGCGAACGGCAGCAAAGTCCCCATGCCGGCCATTCTGATCCAGCCGCTTTCAGATGAACGAACGCCCCTTCAGGGCATGCGCGGCAAGCTTTGGCCACAATGAATACGGGCGCAGACGGAATGACCGCTTTATGAGCGCACGATCGGGAGCTGCCCCACATCTCGAACATTCACGATTTGTGGGCTCACGATCTAACCTTCAGCGACGCTGGAAATAGCGCGCGCCGGTCAAAACCAGACAAACAAACGCCAGCCCCGATGCCGCCAGCAAGGTCCCGGCCGGGCCATGGCTGCGCGCCAGCGGCTCGACCAGCGCGACCGCCACCGGCGCCGACAGGAAATGCGCCGCCTTGACGATGCCGGCGGCGCGGCCCTGATGTGCCGGGGTGACCCGGGCCGACAGCGCGGTCATCAGGTTCGGGACGAACCAGCCGATCCCCAGCCCATAGATCAGCAGGCCCGCCACCACGACCGCGACACTGCCGGCGAGCGCAGCGACCAGCAGGCCGATCGCCGCCGCGGCAAAGGCGATCGCGAAGGCGGCATGCGCCGAAATATAAGCGCGCGCGCGGCCATAGAGCATCGCCATCAGCGCGCCGGCAAGCGAGTCCGCGGTCAGCACCAGCGCGATCGTCGACGGGCGGATCAGGCCCTTTTCGCGCAGCAGGAACGGCACCTGTACGCTCGGCATCAGCGCCAGCGATCCGATCGCGAAGGCCAGCAGGATATAGCGGAACGGAAACCAGCGCAGCAGCCCGCCCTTCTCTGGAGCCGCCGCGGTGGCGTTGCGCGCGCCCGGCACGATGTCGCGCTGCACGATCGCGGCGGGGATCAGGATCAGGCCCAGCGCATAGAGCGCGAACGGCAGGCGCCAGCTCAGCTCGCCGAGCGCGCCGGCGACCGGATGCGCGAAGATCGCGGTGATCATCGCGATCGATATGTGCAGGCCCATCCACTTGGCGCGCGCGACGCCTTCGAGCCTGGTGTTGATCAGGGTGATGCACGCCACCTGGATCGCCGCGGCGCTCAGCCCGACGAACAGCCGCGACACCAGCAGCGACCGCAGATCGCCGAGATAGAGGCCAGCGGTTCCGGCCAGCGCATAGACGATCGCGGCGCCGATCAGCACCCGCCTGATCCCCAACCGGTCGATCAGGAAGCCGACCGTCGAGGCGCCGACGACCATCGCCAGCGCGACCGCGCCGACGAGTTGCTTGACCAGCATATGGTCGCCCGCGGTGACCGCCAGCGCATGGTCGATCTGCGGCAGCACCGATGCGATCGCCATCAGCGCCAGCGAGGCGATCAGCCCGCCGCACAGGATCACGACCTTCGCGCCCAGGTCGAGCGCAGCCGCCTTTTCCAACGATATGTCCGATGCGGCCATGGCAATCCTCCCAGGCCGTCTTGTCGAATGACGGCTCATGGGGAGAGGCTATCAGTCATGGAGATATCTAACAATCGTTAGATTGGTTGCCCGAGGGTGAAATCCGCGATCGAGGGTGTCGCGATCATCGCGCGCGGTTCGCGAGCGTGCATGGCGGTCGGCCTTTCTCCAAAGCCGTCATGCTGAACTTGTTTCAGCATCCACCGTGCGACAAGGGGTCGTTCCCGAGAGGAGGAGTGGATGCTGAAACAAGTTCAGCATGACGGCTTTGGGAGGGAGCGCCAAGCCTACGACCTGGCGCAAATGGCCGGTCCCTAGAATCCCTCGATCGGCGGCGGGCCGATCAGCTCGCGGTAGCGCGACAGCGCGTAGCGGTCGGTCATCCCGGCGATGAAGTCGGCGATGTGCCGGGTCCGCGCCGGATCCTCGGCGGGCAATGTCTCGCGCCAGTGATCGGGCAGCTTCGACGGGTCGGCGATATAGGTCGCCGCCAGCGCCTCGACCACCTGCCCCGCCCTGTCGGCGATCGCGAGCTGCTCGGGGTGGTGGTAGAGATTGGCGTACATGAAGCGGGTCAGCGCCTTCTCGCGCGCCGCCATCTCCTCCGAGAAGCCGATCAGCGCGCGGCCGGCGGCGCGGACGTCGTCGACCGATCGCGGCGCGGCCTCGGCGATGCGGGCGCGGCTCTCGGCGAGCAGGTCGTTGACCATCCGCCCGATCTGCTCGCGCACCAGCTCGCCGACCAGCCTCTTGTCGGGGGTGTCGGGGAAGTTACGCTTCACATTGTCCCAGCTCGCCGCGACCAGCGGATCGGCGAGCACCTGGTCGAGGCTCAGCAGCCCCGCGCGCACCCCGTCGTCGATGTCGTGATTGTCATAGGCGATGTCGTCGGCGAGCGCTGCGATCTGCGCCTCGAGGCTCGGCCAGCTGTCGAGTTCGAGCGGCCAGGCGGCGTCGAGCTCGGCCATCGCCCAGGTCCGCTTCTTCACAGGCCCATTATGCTTGGCGAGCCCCTCGAGCGTCTCCCAGGTGAGGTTCAGCCCCTCATGCTGCGGATAGGGCGAGTCGATCCGGGTCAGGTTGCGCAGCGTCTGGGCGTTGTGGTCGAAGCCGCCGACATGCGCGGTCGCGCGCTCCAGCGCCTCCTCGCCGGCATGGCCGAACGGCGGATGGCCGATGTCGTGGCCCAGGCACAGCGCCTCGGTCAGATCCTCGTTGAGGGCGAGCGCGCGCGCGATCGTCCGGCCGATCTGGGCGACCTCGATGCTGTGGGTCAGCCGCACCCGATAATGGTCGCCGTCGGGCGCGACGAACACCTGGGTCTTGTGGCGCAGCCGGCGAAAGCTGATCGAATGGATGATCCGGTCGCGGTCGCGCTGGAACTCGTCGCGCGGCCCCCGCGTCTCGCGCGGGGCGCCGCCATGGAGCCGCCCGCGGCTCTGGTCGGCATGGGAGGCAAAAGGTGCGAGCATGGCGCGACTGATGGCCGAGCGGCGGCAATAAGTCGAGCGTTTCGCCCGCCTTTTTCGCCTTTATCCCCGGGTGGGTCGCCCGGTCTTCTCCGCCCACTCGCGGATCAGCCCGTCATAGAGATCCTGCTCGATCAGCTGGTCCTTGCCCTCGAGCACGAAATCCATCTTCACCGTGCCGGTTTCCATCAGTTCCTTGGCGCGGGCGAGGTGGAGCTGGGCGGCGCCCATCCAGCCCCAACCGGTGCTCAGCGTGAAGCCGGTGTCGGGCAGGTCGTAGCCGAGCGTGCAGACCGGGATCGGCACCGCCGCGACGATCGCCGCGGTCGCCTCGGGCGAGGCGAGCGGGAACACCAGCGCGTCGGCACCCGCCTCGGCATAGGCCTTGCCGCGCGCGATCGCCCCCTCGACCGAGGCCGACCCGCCGCCGCCGCGTTCCTGCGCATACATCTCGTCGCAGCGCGCGATCACCACGAAGCCCGACTCGCCGCGCGCGCGGACGCAGGCGTCGAGCCGCGCCTGCATGTCGGCGATCGAACACAGCCCCTGGGCGAAGCTCGAATGTTTCGGATTGAGCTCGTCCTCGACATGGATGCCGGCGATCCCGGCGCGGACATAGCGGCGGGTGAAATGAAAGGCGTCGGCGACGGTCTCGCCGAGCGTGTCGGCGTCGGCGATCAGCGGGATGTCCATCGCGGCGGCGATCCGCCCGGCCTGCTCGATCTGCTCGACCTGCGAGAAGACGCCATTGTCGGGCACCGCATAATGGAAGGCGCTGCAGGCATGGCCGCCCAGATAGGCCGCCTTGAACCCGACCCGCTCGACGATCCGCCCGGTGAGCGCGCTATAGGCCTCCGCCGCGACGAAATGCTCGCCCTTGTCGATCAGTGCACGCAGCTTGCCGGCCATCTCGGACATCAGTCTCTCCCTCGCTTTGGCGCGGATCATGGCGGTATCGCCGCGGCGAAGTCCAGCCTCGCGCGATTGTCATCGCCCCCGCGCCATGCCCGATTGCGGGCAGCGACAAGAACGTGGCGATCGCCGCCGACGGCGCGCCGGGGTTCCGAGCGGAAGGGCGGCGACCGCTCAGCGCGCCGCCTTCGCCCGCCGGTCCAATATCTGCTTGAGCGGGTTGGGTTTCGCCGCGCCGACCCGCTTCAACCGGTTCTGGTCATGATGCTCGAACGGCGCGTCCTGGCCGTGCACCGTCAGCATCGTCCGGATGTCGTAGGTCCACGCATCGTCGCCGTCGAAGACGATGTCCATCCGATAACTATCTGTACGAAAGCCATATTCGAGGAAGGCTGTCGAGCAGATGCCGTAAGCGGTGTCGCCGCGCGTCGCGGTCACCGACAGCCGGTCGTCGCCGGGCTTGCCCTGCCCCGACGCCAGCGCCACCTGCCCGCGCGGGATCGCCAGCGTCTGCAGGATCATGCCCGTCGCCGGCTCCCACAGCCAGTAACCGACCTGGTCGTGGAAGGTTATGTCCTCTTCCCGCGTGGTGATATGGACATGGTAGCGCAGCCCATAGAGCAGCTGCGGCCCGTTCGCCTGCGGATCGATCGCGTCGAACGCGATCCGCTCGATGAACTCGCGCCGCTCGGGCCCGCCCGCCTTGGGGTTGAGATCGACGCCCTTATGCGCCTCCCACCGCCCGGCCAGCCGCGTCAGCGGGCCGAGATTGGCGAGCGTGTCGGGATCGACGTCGCTCGGCTCGGTGAAGATATCGTCGGGAAAGGGGTTCATCGGTGGCTCCACCTCGGCGCGCGGGACGTGCGACCATAAGAGATCGTCGGCATAAGGCCAGCGGCGAGGGCCGGGCCTTGCGATCGGTCTCGCTGCTACCGCTTTTCACGATCCGAATTACCGAGGCTGTTCTGCGAAACCCGATGATACCAAGCTCTCGATGCCCCGGCGGATGAGCGGTGCGCGCCTCTCGCTTTATACGTCATTGACGCCCATACTGATGGTGAAGACTGGCTCTACCTGGTGCTGGCTTACGCCAAGATGCAGGCAGCGGGCCTGAGCGCGGACGAGAAGAAGGCGGTGACCGCCTTCGCGGCCATGATCAAGGCGACGGTGGATCAAGCATGAGGAGCATGGTGATGTCGGACTTTGGCAAGGACCTGATCGCGGCCATGGAAGAGGCCGCAGCACATGCCCAGGGCAAGGGCACGGTGGCGCGCACCCACAGCATCGCGGTGCCCGACGTGCGTGCGATCCGCGAAGGACTGGGCCTGTCGCAGCAGGCGTTTTCCAGCGCCTACCACATCCCCCTCGCCACCCTGAAGGGGTGGGAACAGGGCCGCCGCCAGCCCGACGCCACCGCCAGCGCTTATCTCTCGGTCATTGCCTGTTTGCCCGACGCCGCGCGCGACGTGCTGCGCGCGGCCTGACCGTTCGGGACCATTCTCGGTGGCTCCACATCGGCGCAAAGGATGGGCGACCAAGCGGTGGACGGGATAAGGCCAGCACCGCCGATGCCGGCCCGGATCGCCATTACGGGCGGCGGCCCATTCCGCCCATGCCGGCGCGGCGCTCCTCGGGGGTCAGCGTGCCGTCATGGTCGGTGTCGAGCGCGGTGAAGCGCGCCGCCTCGGCGGCATCGGCCTCGGCGGCGGTCGCCTTGCCGTCGCCGTCGCTGTCGATCAGCTTGAACATCGCGTCGACCCGGTCGGCCGGCGGGGTCTCGCCCATCCGCTGGGCGATCTGCGCGGTCAGTTCCTCCTTGGTGACGACGCCGTCATGGTTGGCGTCCATCGCCGCGAACCGCTCCTTCTGCATCGCCAGATAGGCGTCGCGGGTCAGCGGGCCCTGCGGCCCGCGCTGCGCCATCGCCGGCGCGCCGGCCAGTATCGCCGCGGCCAGCGCCGCCGCCCCGAACATCAACTTCGCCATCGCAAACTCTCCAAATATGCCGAATTTCGCACCCCGCCTCTAACCGGCCGATGTTGCAGGATATTTCGGCGCTGCAACACGCACGCCCTCGTGCGACGAGCGTTCGATCCGGTCGAACAGATGGTGGAGCCACACCGCATCGTCGAAATCGGGCGCCTCATGCCCGTCCCCCGCGACGTCGCGGGCGAAGGCGGCGTAGAGGTGCGCGAGTTCGAGCACCGCCGACGGCAGCCCGGACGGCGGCAGCCCATCATAGGCGGCGGGGATGGCGAGCGGGGCCAGTGGCAGGTCGTCGCCATGCGCGCCCTCGATCCGATAATCGTCGCCGACATCGCCGAACGCCGAGCTGTTGGTGATCCGCAGATCGCCGGCATCGCCGCTGATGTCGATCTGCACCCCCGACCCGTTGCGCTTGCCGCCCTCGATATGGACCGACAGCACCGCATCGCCCGCCAGCCGCGCCGAGAGCACCAGCTGGTCGGGATTGCTCGTTGGGATCACCTCGCCGGTGCCGGCGATCATGACCTCGGGAAACTGGTTGACCAGCAGCGCCGACAGCTCGGTCGGCCGGCCGATCGCGGCGAAGATCATGTCGAGGAAATGGCCGGCATAGATCGCGATCACGCTCGAGAAATGGGCCGGGTCCGCGGTCCAGCGCAGCGCCGGGCTGCGCAGCGCCTGGAAATAGTTCATGCTGACATGCATCCGCACCGAGCGCAGCTTGCCGACATAGCCGTCGGCGATCAGGTCGCGCAGATAGAGATTGTGCGGGGCGAGCCGGCGCTGGAGCCCGACGACATGGCGCACGCCCGCGGCCTTGGCGCGCGCGGCGAGATCCTCGGCGGTCGCGCTGTCGACGGTCAGGGGCCATTCGCAATAGACATGCTTGCCCGCGGCGATCGCCGCACGGACGGTGTCGGCATGCTGGGGCGCGGTGTTGAGCACCAGCACCAGGTCGACCTCGGGCAGCGCGACCAGTTCGGCCTCGGTGTCGACCACCGTCGCGATGCCGAAGCGCGCGGCCGCCGCCTCGGCGGCGTCGCGGCGCCGCGCCTGGACCGCGACCACCCGATAGTCGGGCAGCAGGTCGAGCACCCGCAAATGCCCATGATTGGCCCAGTTGCCCGCGCCGATGATGCCTACGCTTATGATGCCCATGATCGTCCGTCCTTGCCGGTTGTTCCGATCGGGGATGTGGGCCGGGCCGGCGGGGCGGATAATCGGGCCGGTCGTCCGAACATTGCGGACGCCGCCATCCGCAATCTGCGCTAGCATCGCCCGGGCAACCACGAGGCGGACGATCGCATGGACAGACTGACGGCGCTCAACACCTTCGTCGAGGCGGCCGAGGCGCGCAATTTCACCGTCGCCGGCCGCCAGCTCGGCATCTCCTCGTCGGCGGTCGGCAAGGCGATCGCCCGGCTCGAGGACCGCCTCGGGGTGCGGCTGTTCCACCGCAGCACCCGCAGCGTCGCGCTGACCCCCGAGGGCGAGCAGTTCCTCGCCCGCTGCCAGCGAATCCTCGGCGAACTCGAGGCCGCCGAGATCGAACTCGCCGAAAGCGCCGGCGCCCCGCGCGGGCGGCTGCGGATCAGCATGCCGCTGATCGGGATGCTGCTGATGCCGGCGATCGGCGGCTTCGCCGAGGCCTATCCCGAGATCGAGCTCGACCTCGATTTCTCCGACCGGCTGGTCGACGTGATCGAGGAAGGCTTCGACGCGGTGCTGCGCACCGGCGCCGCGACGGACTCGCAGCTGATGATGCGGACGCTCGGCACTTTCTCCTATGTGATCGTCGGGGCGCCGTCCTATTTCGCGCGCCGCGGCCATCCGCAGCAGCCCGAGGACCTGCGCGACCATGCCTGCATCCACCATCGCTGGACGATGTCGGGCAAGCTCGAACGCTGGCCGCTCAGCCGCGACGGGGTCGAGCTCGACATAGATCTGCCGGTGACCGCGACCGCCAACACGATGGAGCCGCTGATCGACCTCGCCGAGCGCGGCCTCGGGCTCATCTACACCCCGCTGTTCACCGTCCGCCGCAAGATCGACCAGGGCCTGCTCGCGACCAGCCTCGACCGCTTCACCCGCCAGGTCGGGGTCTTCCAGATCCTGTGGCCCTCGGGCCGCCAGCGCGCGCCCAAGGTCAAGGCGCTGGTCGACTATATGGCGGAGCACCTGTTCGCCGGCGAACGGTGAGGGAAACCTCGGTCCTCCCCAGCAAAGCTGGGGAGGACCTCAATCGCAGCGCTCAGGCGGCCAGCTCGGCGGCCGGATAGTCGGTGTAGCCGCGCGCGTCGAAGGTGTAGAAGCTGTCGCGGTCGTGGGGCGCGAGCGGGATGCCCGCTTCGATCCGCCGGGGCAGGTCGGGGTTGGCGACGAAGTGGCGGCCGAACGCCACCAGGTCGGCGCTGCCCGCCGCGACGATCGCCTCGGCGCTCGCGGGTTCGAAACCGCCGGCGGCGATGATCGGGCCGGTGAAGATCGCGCGCAGATGCTCGGCGGCGACCGGTGCCTGGCCTTCGGCGATCACGACATTGCCCTTCACCCGCGGCTCGATGATGTGGAGATAGGCGAGGCCGTAGCGGTTGAGCTGGGCGGCGACATAGCCGAACAGCGCCTGCGGATCGCTGTCGGACATGCCGTTCCACTGGCCGTTCGGGCCGACCCGCACCCCGACCCGGTCGCCGCCGAATATCGACGCCACCGCCTCGACCGCGTCGAGCAGCAGCCGCGCGCGGTTCTCGATCGATCCGCCATAAATGTCGGTCCGCTTGTTGCTGCCATCCTGGAGGAACTGGTCGATCAGATAGCCATTGGCGCCGTGCAGCTCGACCCCGTCAAACCCCGCCGCCTTCGCGTTGATCGCCGCCTTGCGGAAATCCTCGACGATGCCGGCGATCTCGCCGGTTTCGAGCGCGCGGTGCGGCGAAGGCTGCAGCCAGCCCTCGGGGGTCGAGGTCAGGTTCGCGGGATTTTCCCAGTAGCTCGGGTCGACCGAGGCCGACACCGGATCCGATCCTTCGGTCACCAGGATGTTCGACGAGCGGCCGGTGTGCCAGAGCTGGGCGAAGATGCGACCGCCTTTGGCGTGGACCGCGGCGGTGACCCGCTTCCAGCCGGCGACCTGCGCGTCCGCATAGATGCCGGGGGCGCCGAACCAGCCGCGCGCCGACGGCGACACGGGCGTGCCCTCGCTGATGATCAGCCCGCCGTCGGAGGCGCGCTGCCGATAATATTCGACCATCAGGTCGCCGGGGACGCCGCCCGGCTGGTCCGCGCGCGAGCGGGTGAGCGGCGCCATCACCACCCGATGCTTGAGCGGCACGGCACCGACCTGGACCGAAGAGAAAAGCTTGGACATGACAGTCTCCATCACGAAATCGAAAGGGTGCGGCAGGTGCCGCTGATGGAGGCCCAGATAGGCGGCGCGGGGGTGCGCGATAATCGGGGCGCCGGTCCGGTCATTGCGGACAGGATCGTCCGCTATGCGCCGGCGGTCGGCGCCGTCGCGCGAAACTCGTCAACGAGCCGGCGCTTCATCAGCTTGCCGGTCGGCTCGCGCGGCAGCTCGTCCCTGAAGATGATCGCGCGCGGCGTCTTGACCCCGCCGAGCGCGCCGCGGACATAGGCGGACAGTTCGTCGGCGAGCGCCGGCCCCGCAGCGGTCCCGGGCACGGGCTGGACGATCGCGAGCACCCGCTCCCCCATCTCCTCGTCCGGCACCCCGATCACCGCGGCGTCGGCGACCCCGGGATGGGTGACGAGGCAGTTCTCGATCTCCTGGGGATAGATGTTCACCCCGCCGGAGATGATCATGAAGCTCTTGCGGTCGGTCAGGAACAGATAGCCGTCGGCGTCGACCCGGCCGATGTCGCCGAGCGTCGCCCAGCCGTTGCGGTCATAGGCCTGCGCGGTCTTTTCGGGGTCGTTGTGATAGTGGAAGGCGGGGCCGTCGGCGAAGCAGACATTGCCCTCCGCGCCGACCGGCAGCTCGGCGCCGTCGTCGTCGGTGATCTTGAGCCGACCGAGGACGGCGCGGCCGACCGAACCTGGCCTGGCCAGCCATTCGGATGCCGAAAGCGCGGTGATCCCGCAGGTCTCGGTGCCCGAATAATATTCGTGGAGGATCGGCCCCCACCAGTCGATCATCGCCTGCTTGACCGGCACCGGGCACGGCGCCGCCGCGTGGACGACCGCGCGCAGCGACGACAGGTCGTAGCGTTCGCGCACCGCCGCCGGCAGCTTGAGCATGCGCACGAAATGGGTGGGGACGAAGGTGGCGTGGGTGATGCGATGGCGCGCGATGAACGCCAGCGCCTGTTCGGCGTCGAAGCGCTCCATCACCACCACCGTGCCGCCGAGCCGGTGGACCGTCATCGCCCAGCGCAGCGGCGCCGCATGATAGAGCGGCGACGTCGAAAGATAGACGCTGTCGCCGTCCATGCCGTACAGGTCGCGGCCCATCGCCATCAACGGCGTCGGGTGGTCGATCGGCCCCTCGGGCAGCGGGAATTTCACCCCCTTGGGGCGTCCGGTCGTGCCCGACGAATAGAGCATGTCGGTCCCCGGGCTCTGGTCGGCGATCGGCGCGGTCGGCCGGGTCTGCGCCAGCGCCTGCCAGCCGCGCGCGCCGGGCGTTTCCGCCGACCAGCCGAAGATCGCGAGCTCGGGGCGGTGCGCCAGCGCCTGTTCGGCCAGCCCCAGATATTTGTCGCTGACGACCACCAGCCGGGCGCCGCAATCCTCGACGACATAGGCGATGTCGGCGGCGCTGAGCTTGTTCGAGATCGACGTGAGATACAGCCCGGCGCGCTGCGCCGCGCCGCCGAAGACGAAAACCTCGGGGCCATTGTCGAACAGGGTCGCGACGACGTCGCCGCGGCTCAGCCCGAGGCTGCGCAGGGCGTGCGCGGACTGGTTCGACAGGGTTTCGAGCGTCGCATAGTCGATCGACGCGCCCGTCGCCGCCATGACGATGGCGGGCTTGGCGGGGGTCGCGGCGGCGTGCACCGACGGATGCATGGCGAATCCTCTCTGTTGTGTTTCTGTGCGTGTTCGGCACGCGAGAGACGGGGAATCCGCAAAAGCGATCCGGGCGCAAGCGGTGCGCAATTTTTGTCAAATCTCGCGCTAAGCCTGTGCAAAGCCACGCCCCGCGCTTCCCGCTAGACGATGATCCACAAGATGAGCGTGAGAGCTCCGCAAGCGACGGAGCATCGACAATGGGAGAGGTTATGAAGAACAAGTCCGCAAATCCGCACCGGGCCGCTTTGGCGCTGCTGGTGTCGGTCTCGTCGCCGGCGCTCGCGCAGACCGCCGTGGCGGAAGCGCAGGCCGTGCCGGCCGCCGCCCCCACCACCGACACGGTCGACGCCGCCGACATCGTCGTGACCGCCCAGCGGCGCGAGCAGTCGCTGCTGAAGGTACCGCTGGCGATCTCGGCGGTGTCCGGACAGGGGCTGACCACCAAGGGCATCGTCAATTCGGCCCAGCTCGCCACCGCGGTGCCGAACCTCCAGGTCAACAGCGCCTATGGCAACACCCAGCCGAACTTCTCGCTGCGCGGGATCAGCGTCGCCAACGAGTATAATTCGAACCAGGCCTCGCCGATCGGCGTCTATATGGACGACGTCTACCTCGCCAACCGCACCTCGCACGGCATGGGGCTCTACGACCTCGATCGCGTCGAGGTGCTGCGCGGGCCGCAGGGCACCTTGTTCGGCCGCAACACCACCGGCGGCGCAATCAACTTCATCACCAAACAGCCCAAGCTATCGGGCACCAACGGCTATGCGCAGGGCGGTTACGGCAATTTCGACACCTGGACCGCGCAGGGCGCGATCGAGACGACCGTCGTCGAGGACCAGGTCGGCCTGCGGGTCGCCGGCAATTACGAGAAGGGCGACGGCAAGTTCGACAATGTCGCGGCCGGCGGGCGCGATCCCAACTCGGTCGACCGGCTCCAGGGCCGCGCCTCGCTGCGGATCCGGCCGGGCGGCGGGCCGCTCGACGTCAAGCTCCAGATCTATGGCGGCCGCGACCGCGGCACCCAGGCGCCGGTCTATGGCCTGCTGCCGTTCCGCCAGGGGATCGGCTTCTACCAGGTCAACGAGAACCGAATCGGCTTCAACAAGACCTCGGCCTATGGCGGCACCGCCAATATCGCCTACGAACTGTCGGACGCGTTCAAGCTGACGTCGATCACCAACTATGGCGGCGGCAAGCAGAACCTCACCCAGGCCGCCGACGGTTCGCCGCTCGACGTGCTCGACATCAACTGGCGCTCGGCGTTCCGGCAGTTCAGCGAGGAAGCCCGCCTCAATTACGACAGCGACCGGCTCAAGGCGGTCGGCGGGCTGTTCTACGGCTGGGACCGGACGATCACCGGCAATCTGTTCAACATCGGCAGCGCGCTGGCGCCCGGGGTCAATGGCGGCTTCTTCCAGCATTACAAGCAGGTCCGCCGCTCCTCTGCCGCGTTCGCGCAGGCCGATTACGATCTCAGCAGCAAGCTCGTCGCGACGGTCGGGCTGCGCTACACCTGGGATCGGGCGCGCTACGATGACGGCTATGCCTATCTGTTCGCCGGCAATGTCGGCGGCACGCAGACGCCGCTGGCGACGACGGTGCCGTGCAACGGCGTGCCGGGCACCTGCGCCTACAACCCCGCCGCCCGCTTCGCGCTGCGCGGCCGCAACAATGCGCTGACCGGCCGCGCGGCGCTGAGCTACACGTTCGACGACGGGGTGCTCGCCTATGTCAGCTACAGCCGCGGCTATCGGTCGGGCGCGTTCAACGGCGGCGGCTACACCTCGTCGGTCGGCATCACCTATATCAAGCCCGAGCAGGTCAACGCCTATGAGGCCGGGGTCAAGGGCCGGTTCCTCGACAACCGGCTGACGCTGTCGGCGGCGGGCTTCTATTATGATTACAAGAACCAGCAGGTGCAGGACACCCGGCCGGGGCCGGTGTCGTTCCTGGTCAACGCGCCGAAGTCCGAAGTCTATGGCGCGGAGGCCGAGGCGTCGCTGCGGGTCGTCCCCGGGCTGACGCTGAACGGCTCGCTCGGCTATCTCCATGCGACCTACAAGGAACTGACGCTCCAAGGCACCGACCTGAGCGGCAAGGATCTGCCGTTCGCGCCGCGCTGGACCGCGCAGGGCGGGTTCGACTGGACGATGTTCCGGATCGCCGAGGGCGAGCTGACGCTGTCGCCGACGGTCAGCTATTTCGCCCGCCAGTGGTTCTCGCCGTTCAACGCCGCCAATGCCGCCGGCACCGGCCAGCTCAATGCCGAACTGGCGCAGGGCAGCTACGCCAAGGTCAACGCGACGCTGGCCTGGACCCGCGACAACCTCACCGTGCGCGCCTGGGTCAACAACCTCACCAACCGCAAGACGCTGGGCTACGGGCTCGACCTGCGCGGCGCAGGCTTTCCGTACAACTTCCTCGTCCCCACCGACCCGCGCACCTATGGCGGATCGGTCCGCATCGCCTTCTGAGGAATTGCCGGATGTCGACCCTATTCAGCGGCCCCGACCTCAAGGATCCCGATCTCTATCAGGATCGAGCCCCCCACGACGTCTTCGCCCGGCTCCGTCGCGAGGATCCGGTCTACTGGAATCCCGAGGCCGACGGCGCCGGTTTCTGGGCGCTCACCCGCCATGCCGACATCGTCGAGGTCTCGCGGCGCGCCGACCTGTTCTCGTCGGCCTATGACAATGGCGGCCACCGGATCTTCAACGAGAACGAGGTCGGCCTGACCGGCGCCGGCGACAGCGCGGTCGGCATCCCGTTCATCTCGCGCGATCCGCCGATCCACACCCGCTATCGCAAGCTGGTGATGCCGGCGCTGGCGCCGGGGCGGCTCGGCGACATCGAGCAGCGGGTCGAGGAGCGGATCGTCGCGCTGCTCGACAAGGTGCCGCTCGGCGAGGTCGTCGACATCGTCCCGCTGCTGTCGGCGCCGCTGCCGCTGCTCACCCTCGCCGAACTGCTGGGGCTGCCGTCGGACATGTGGCTCAAGCTCTATCACTGGACCAATGCGTTCGTCGGCGAGGACGACCCCGAATTCCGCCAGTCGGCGGCGTCGATGGCCGAGACCATGGCCGAATTCTTCGCCTTCTCGCAGGCGCTGTTCGACGCCCGCCGCGCCGAACCCGGCCCCGACATCGCCAGCCTGCTCGCCAATGCCGAGATCGACGGCGTGCCGGTGCCGTTCAACGATTTCGTCGGCAATCTCATCCTGGTGCTGGTCGGCGGCAACGAGACCACCCGCAACTCGCTCAGCCACACGCTGGTCGCCTTTTCGGAATATCCCGATCAGTGGGACGCGGTGCGCGCCGATCCCGATCTGCTCAAGAGCGCCGCCGCCGAATTCGTTCGTTATGCCAGCCCGGTGCTGCACATGCGCCGCACCGCGATGGCCGATGTCGAGATCGGCGGCCGGGCGATCGCCAGGGGCGACAAGGTCGTGATGTGGTATATTTCGGGCAATCGCGACGAAGCGGTGTTCGCCGATCCCGATCGGTTCGACGTCCGCCGCCGGGCGGTCCAGCATGTCGGTTTCGGCGCCGGCCAGCATGTCTGCGTCGGATCACGGCTGGCTGAAATGCAGCTCAGGGTGGCGTTCCGCCTGCTCGCTCGTCATGTTCGGCGCTTCGAAGTCGAGCGGGCGCCGCGGCGCTTCCGGTCGAACTTCATCAATGGGCTGAAGAACCTCGATATAAATCTGGTTCCGGCCTGAAGGAGAGCGCGCCATGGCCGAAAAGATCGACTGGAACGACGAAGACATCATTGCCGACGCGCTCGGCCGCGCGCCCGACGTCGCGCTGGGCGGCGACCATGGCCGGTGGCGGCTGTGCCGCTGGCGCCAGTTCGTCGGCACCTACACGCTGCCGGCGCTGCCCGACCCGATGTTCGTCGTCCACATCGCCGGCAAGCCGAGCGTGCGGACCTGGGACCGCGACGGCTGGAGCGAGGCGACCTCGCTGCCCGGCTGCGCGACGATCGTCCCGTCGAACCAGCCGACCGGCTGGCTGGTCGACGGCGAACTCGACGTCGTCACGTTGAGCGTGGCCTCGGCCGACCTGCAGCGCGCGCCGGCGCTCGACCAGTTCAAGCGGATGCGCTTCGCCTTTTCCGACCCGCTCGGCGTCGCGCTGACCCGCCAGATCCTCGGCGAGCTCTATGCGCCGCGCAGCGGCGAGCGCGACGTCTATGTCGGCGCGCTCGTCGACGCGCTCAAGGCGCATATGCTGCGCGGCCCGGTCAACGCCGGCACCGCCGAGATCCCGACCTCGGCCTTTTCCTCCTATCGCATCCACCACATCATGAACGCGATCCTCGAGCGCCCCGAGGCCGAACACAGCATCGAGGAACTGGCGGCACAGACCGGGGTCACCCCGACCCATTTCTGCCGGATCTTCAAGAAGGCCACCGGGGTCTCGCCGCACCAATATGTGATGAAGGCGCGGCTCAACCGCGCCCAGCACATGCTCGAACAGTCCGAGGCGTCGATGGCGACGATCGCCGAGGCGCTCGGCTTCACCAGCCAGAGTCATTTCACCCGCGCCTTCCGGCAGTTCGCCGGCGAAACCCCGAGCGATTTCCGCAGACGCGGACGGGAGACGATGCAGTGACACAGCTTCACGGGTTCGACGATCTGGTGCTCCCCGATCTCGCGCTGAGCGCCGGCGGCGACCGGCTGCGCGCGACCGCGACCGCGCCCGACATCGATCCCTGCACCGCCGAGGCGTTCGGCGACGTGCCGGTCGCCTCGGCGGGCGACGTCGACCAGATCGTCGAGGCCGCGTGGCACGCCTTCAGGGCGCCGGGCTGGCGCGACCTGCATCCGCTGGCGCGCGAGCGGCTGCTCCACCGCTTCGCCGACGCGATCGAGGCCGACCTGCCGCGCCTCGCCGCGCTCGAGGCGCTCGACACCGGCAAGCCGGTCGCGATCGTCGAGGCGGTCGACATCCCGGCGGTGGTCAACTGGCTGCGCGCCTATGCCGGCTGGCCGTCGAAGCTCGCCGGCCGCGCGGGAACGCTGACGGCGACGCCGGGCGACTATCATGTCTACTCGCGCCGCGAACCGATCGGCGTCGTCGCCGCGATCACGCCGTGGAATTTCCCGCTGGTGCTGGCGATGTGGAAGATCGCGCCAGCGCTCGCGGCGGGCTGCACCGTCGTCCTCAAGCCCGCCCCCGAAACCCCGCTGAGCGCGCTGCGGCTGGTTGAACTCGCGCGGCAGGCCGGCCTGCCCGCAGGCGTGCTCCAGGTCGTCACCGGCGACGGCGCGACCGGCGCCGCGCTCGCCGCCCATCCACGCGTCGCCAAGGTCGCCTTCACCGGATCGACCGCGACCGGCCAGGCGATCCTCAAGGCGTCGATCCCCGACCTCAAGCGGATCACCCTCGAACTCGGCGGCAAATCGCCGTCGATCATCTGCGCCGACGCCGACCTGGCGAGCGCGATCCCGCAGGCGGCGATGGGCTGCTTCTTCAATTCGGGGCAGGTCTGCTATGCCGGCACCCGCCTCTATGTGCACCGCTCGATCTACGAGCAGGTGCTCGACGGCATCGCCGCGGTGGCCGCCGCCCAGAAGCTCGGCCCCAGCGCCGACCGGACCAGCCAGCTCGGGCCGCTAATCAGCGCGCGCCAATATGAACGGGTTTCGGGCTTCGTCGACCGGGCGAAGGCGGCCGGTATCCAGGCGCTGACCTCGCCGGCGCCGCGTCCCGAACGCGGATATTATTATCCGCCGACGGTGCTGCGCGACGTGCCCGCCGATGCCGAGGTCGCGCGCGAGGAGGTGTTCGGCCCGGTGCTGGCGGCGTCGGCCTTCGACGATATCGACGAGGCGATCGCGCGCGCCAACGACAGCGTCTATGGGCTTGCCGCCCATCTCTTCACCCGCGACCTTGCGCTGGCGCACCGGGCGTCCGCGGCGATCGAGGCGGGGACGGTGTTCGTCAACTGCATCCTGCTCGCCGACCCCGCCTTCCCGTTCGGCGGGATGAAGATGTCGGGCATCGGCCGCGAAAATGGCAGCGAGGTGCTCGAGGCCTATCTCGAACCCAAATCGGTGGTGATGGCGCTGGCGTGACGGGGCGCCGGATCGGACAGGCCATCGCAACCCAGGGAGACATGACGATGAAGACGATCGCCGCGGTCGCGCGCGCGCCGCATGAGGATTTCACGATCGAGACGGTCGACATCGCCGCGCCCGGGCCCGGCGAGGTCCGCGTCAGGATCGCCGGGGTCGGCCTGTGCCACACCGATCTGATCGCGCGGGACCAGTTCATCCCGATCCCGCTCCCCGCGATCCTCGGCCATGAGGGCGCCGGGATCGTCGAGGCGGTGGGCGACGGGGTGACCAAGGTCGCGGTCGGCGACCGTGTCGTGATCGGCTTTTCGAGCTGCGGCCATTGCCCGCGCTGCGCGGGCGACCTCCCCTCCTATTGCCGCGAATTCCCGGTGCTCAACTATGCCGGCGCGCGCGGCGACGGCACCACCGGCATCGCGATCGACGGCGCGCAGGTCTCGGCGAATTTCTTCGGCCAGTCGTCGTTCGCCGCGCACGCGCTCACCCGCGAGCGCAACCTCGTCCGGATCGACCGCGACGATATCCCGCTCGACATCCTCGGGCCGCTGGGCTGCGGTTTCCAGACCGGCGCCGGCGGGGTGATGCGCTCGCTGGCCTGCCCGGCCGGATCGACGATCGCGATCTTCGGCGGCGGCCCGGTCGGGCTGGCGGCGGTGATGGGCGCGGTGATCCAGGGCTGTACGACGATCATCCTCGTCGAGCCGTTCGCGAGCCGGCGCGCAACCGGCCTTACCCTCGGCGCGACCCATGTCGTCGACCCCGGCGACGGCGATGTCGGCGCGGCGATCCGCGCGATCCTGCCCGACGGGGTCGACTATGCGTTCGAGACCAGCGGCCGCGAGGCGGTGGTCGAAACCGCGCTGGGGTCGCTCGCCAGCCACGGCCTGCTCGGCCTGGTCGGGGTACCGCCGCGGCCCGAGAGCAGCGTCGCCATCAACCTGGCCTCGCTGATCACCTTCGGCCACCGCATCCACGGCATCGTCGAAGGCGACAGCGATCTCGACAGCGTCATCCCCGAGCTGGTCGAGCTCCACCGCAACGGGCGCTTTCCGTTCGACACCCTGGTCCAGCGCTTTCCGCTCGACCGCATCAACGACGCGATCGCCGCCCAGCTGCGCGGCGACTGCATCAAGGCGGTGCTGATCCCATGAGGCGCCCCATGACCGATATGAGAGGACGATCAGATGAACATTGACGGCGTGGCAGCGATCGTGACCGGCGGCGCGTCCGGCCTGGGGGCCGGCACCGCGCGGCGGCTGGCGCGGGTCGGCGCGCGGGTGACGATCTTCGATCTCAACGCCGATCTGGGCCGGGCGACCGCCGCCGACATCGGCGGCCACTTCGCCGCGGTCGACGTCACCGACGAGGGCGCGGTCGAGCATGCGATCGGCGCGGCCGAGGCGCTGCACGGCACGGCGCGCATCCTGGTGAACTGCGCGGGGATCGGGCCGCCCGCCAAGGTGATCGGGCGCGACGGCACGGCGATCCCGCTCGCCGACTTCACGAAGATCGTCACGATCAACCTGATCGGCAGCTTCAACATGCTGTCGAAATTCGCGGCCCGCCTCCACGATGCCGATCCGATCGGCGAGGAACGCGGCGTCATCGTCAACACCGCGTCGGTCGCCGCCTATGACGGCCAGATCGGCCAGGCCGCCTATGCCGCGTCGAAGGGCGGCATCGTCGGCCTGACCCTGCCGGTCGCGCGCGAATTCGCCCGCTACGGCATCCGCGTGATGACGATCGCCCCCGGCATCTTCTGGACGCCGCTGCTGGCGACGCTGCCGCAGGAGGCGCAGGTCTCGCTCGGGCGGCAGGTGCCGTTTCCGAGCCGCCTCGGCCAGCCCGACGAATATGCCCAGCTGGTCGAAAGCATCGTCACCAACCCGATGCTCAACGGCGAGACGATCCGCCTCGACGGCGCGATCCGGATGGCGCCGAAATGAGCGCCGCCACCCCTGCCCCTACTCCCGGCCCTGCCCCCGGCGTCGGCGCCGAGCGCACCGCTGCGATCGCGGCGAAGGTCGAGGCGTTCGTCCGCGACGTCGTCGTCCCCTATGAGCAGGATCCGCGCCGCGACCATCATGACTGCCCGACCGAGGAACTGGTCGCCGAGCTGAAGGCGAAGGCGCGCGCCGCCGGGGTGCTGACCCCGCACATCCTCGACGACGGCCGGCATCTGTCGCAGCGCGAGACCGCGATCGTGCTGCGCGCGTCGGGGCTGTCGCCGCTCGGGCCGCTGGCGCTCAACACCGCCGCCCCCGACGAAGGCAATATGTATCTGCTCGGCAAGGTGGGCAGTCCCGAGATCAAGGCGCGCTTCCTGCGCCCGCTGGTCGAGGGGCGCACGCGATCGGCCTTCTTCATGACCGAGCCCGCGGCCGAGGGCGGCGCCGGATCCGATCCGTCGATGATGCGGACGACCTGCCGGCTCGACGGCAATCACTGGGTGGTCAACGGGCGCAAGGCGTTCATCACCGGCGCCGACGGCGCCCGGATCGGCATCGTCATGGCGAAATCCGAGGCCACTGACGGAACCGGGGGCGACGGCACCGGAGGCGCGTGCATGTTCCTCGTCGACCTGCCCGATCCGGCGATCCGGATCGAGCATGTCCCCAACACGATCGACAGCTCGATGCCCGGCGGCCATGCGGTGGTCGGCATTGAGGATCTGCGCATCCCCGCCGACCAGATGCTCGGCCAGCCGGGCGAGGGCTTCCGCTATGCCCAGGTCCGGCTCGCGCCCGCACGGCTGTCGCACTGCATGCGCTGGCTCGGCGCCTGCATCCGCGCCAACGAGATCGCGACCGACTATGCCTGCCGGCGGCAGGCGTTCGGCAAGACGCTGATCGATCATGAGGGCGTCGGCTTCATGCTCGCCGAGAATATGATCGACCTGCGCCAGGCCGAACTGATGATCGACTGGTGCGCCGGGGTGCTCGATGCGGGCGGCGCCGGCGGCACCGAAAGCTCGATGACCAAGGTCGCGGTCTCGGAGGGGCTGATGCGGGTCGCCGATCGCTGCGTCCAGGTGATGGGCGGCAGCGGGGTCACCAGCGACACGATCGTCGAACAGGTGTTCCGCGAGATCCGCGCCTTCCGCATCTATGACGGCCCGACCGAGGTCCACAAATGGAGCCTCGCCAAGACGATCAAGCGCGGCTGGACGGAGCGCCGGCCATGAGCGTCGATGCCGCGGCCAATGCCGGCACCACCGCCGTCCGCGAGGCGCACCGTTTCGACGAGGCGCGGCTCGCCCGCTGGATGGAGGAGCATGTCGAAGGCTTCCGGGGACCGCTCACGGTCGAGCAGTTCAAGGGCGGGCAGTCCAACCCGACCTACAAACTGGTAACGCCGTCGCGCGCCTATGTGTTGCGCCGCAAGCCGCCGGGGCCATTGCTCAAGGGCGCGCATGCGGTCGAGCGCGAGGCGCGGGTGCTCGCCGCGCTCGGGCCGACCGGCTTTCCGGTCGCGCATGTCCATGGCCTGTGCACCGACGACGATGTGATCGGCAGCTGGTTCTTCGTCATGGAGATGGTCGAGGGACGGATCTTCTGGGACGCGACCTTCCCCGATGTCGAGACGCGCGATCGCGCGGCCTATTTCGACGCGATGAACCGGACGATCGCGGCGCTGCACGAGGTCGATCCGGTCGCCATCGGCCTTGGCGACTATGGCCGGCCGGGCAATTATTTCGAGCGCCAGATCGCGCGCTGGTCGAAGCAATATCTCGATGATGGCGACGCGGGACGCGACCCGGACATGGACCGGCTGGTCGCGTGGCTGCCGGCGCATATCCCGCCCGGCGACGAGACCCGGATCGTCCATGGCGATTTCCGTTGCGACAACATGATCTTCCACCCGACCGAAGCGCGGGTGCTGGCGGTGCTCGACTGGGAGCTGTCGACGCTCGGCCATCCGCTCGCCGATTTCGCCTATCATGCGATGATGTTCCGGATGCCGCCCGACATCGTCGCCGGGCTCGGCGGCGCCGACCTGGCGGCGCTCGGCATCCCGTCGGAGGCCGATTATCTCGCCGCTTATTGCCGGCGGACCGGTCGCCCGCTGGTCTCCGAAGCGGACTATGCCTTCTACGTCGCGTTCAATTTCTTCCGGCTCGCGGCGATCTTCCACGGCATCAAGGGCCGGGTCGTGCGCGGCACCGCGGCGTCGGCGCATGCCCGCGAACGGGCGGCGAGCCTGCCCAAGATCATCGGCCTCGCCCGCGACAGCATGGAAGCGTGCCTGTGAGCGCGCCGCTGATCGTCGAGCTCGCCGGCGGGATCGCCTGGCTGACGCTAAACCGTCCGGAGGCCGGCAATGCCGTCGACCTGCCGATGGTCCGGGCGCTGGCGGCGGCGGCGATCCGCTGCCAGACCGACGATGCGATACGCTGCGTGGTGCTGACCGGCGCCGGACGGCTGTTCTGCGCGGGCGGCGATGTCGGGCTTTTCGCCGCGGCCGGCGACCAGGTGCCGGCCTATCTGAGCGAGCTGGCCGGGACGCTCCACATGGCGCTGGCGCGGTTCGCGCGCATGGCCAAGCCACTGCTCGTGCTGGTCAACGGCCCGGCGGCGGGGGCGGGCCTGAGCCTCGCCATATCCGGCGACGTCGTGCTGGCGGCGCGATCGGCGCATTTCACCGCGGCTTATGGTTCGCTGGGACTGACCCCCGACGGGGGGATGAGCTGGACGCTGCCGCGCCTCGTCGGGCTGCGCCGGGCGCAGGAGATCATCCTGACCAACCGGCGGATCGGCGCCGAGGAGGCCGAGGCGATCGGCATGGTGACGCGATCGGTCGACGATGGCGACCTGATCGCCGAGGGCCGCGCGACCGCGGCGCGGCTGGCCGCGGCCCCGGTCGCCGCGCTGGGGGCGGCGCGCGCGCTGCTGCAGGAGAGCTTCGCGAGCGGGTTCGAGACCCAGCTCGAACGCGAGGCGCGCGCGATCGTCGCGGCGGGCGCGTCCGCCGAATGCCGCGAGGGCATCGCCGCCTATCGCGCCAAACGCACACCCGATTTCCAAGGAGTCTGATCGATGGCCGAGGCCTATATCGTCGAGGCGCTGCGCACCCCCGGCGGCAAGCGCAAGGGGCAGTTCGCCGGCTGGCATCCCGCCGACATGGCCGCCGAGATCCTCGACGCGCTCGTCGCGAATTCGGGGATCGACCCCGCCGCGATCGAGGATGTGATCCTCGGCTGCGTCACCCAGGCGGGCGAGCAGGCCTTCGCCTTCGCGCGCAACGCGGTGCTGGCCTCGGGGCTTCCCGAAAGCGTGCCCGCGGTGACGATCGACCGCCAGTGCGGCAGTTCGCAGCAGGCGGTGCAGTTCGCGGCGCAGGCGGTGATGTCGGGCACGCAGGACGTCGTCATCGCCGCGGGCGCCGAGAGCATGACCCGGGTGCCGATGTTCACCAACATGTCGTTCCATGCCGAGCATGGCATCGGCACCGGCCCGCTCAGCGACCGGATCAAGGCGCGCTACGGCGTCGAGGAGTTCAGCCAGTTCGCGGGCGCCGAGGCGATCGCCCGCAAATATGGCTTCGACCGCGAGGCGCTCGACCGCTTCGCGCTCGAAAGCCATCGCCGGGCGGCGGCCGCGACCGCAGCGGGCGCGTTCGACCGCGAGATCGTCCCGCTCGCGGTCGACGGGGTCCTGCGCCGGACCGACGAGGGGATCCGGGCCGCAGCGACGCTCGACGGCATCGCCTCGGTCAGGCTGCTGACCGAGGGCGGGGTCATCTCGGCCGCCAATGCCAGCCAGATCTGCGACGGCGCGTCGGGTGCGCTGGTCGTGTCGGAGCGCGCGCTCAAACATTATGGCCTGACCCCGATCGCCCGCATCGTCGCGATGACGGTGAGCGCGGGCGACCCGGTGATCATGCTCGAGGAGCCGATCCCGGCGACGCGCAAGGCGCTCGCGCGCGCCGGCATGACGATCGGCGACATCGACCTCTACGAGGTCAACGAGGCGTTCGCCCCCGTCCCGCTCGCCTGGCTGCAGGCGATCGGCGCCGATCCCGACCGGCTCAACGTCCATGGCGGGGCGATCGCGCTCGGCCATCCGCTCGGCGCGAGCGGGACCAGGCTGATGGCGACGCTCATCCACGCGCTCCGCGCCCGCGGCCAGCGCTATGGCCTGCAGACGATGTGCGAGGGCGGCGGCATCGCCAACGTCACCATCGTCGAGGCGCTGTGACGAAGGGGCACGCCGCATGAGCTACGAATTTGCCGAGGTCGCCCGCGAAGGCGCGCTCACCATCGTCACGATCAACCGGCCGAACGCGCACAACGCGCTGCACAGTGCCGCGCAGCAGGAACTGGCAGCGATCTTCGACGATTTCGCCGCCGACGATACGCAATGGGTCGCGATCATCACCGGCGCGGGATCGAAGGCATTCTGCGCGGGCCATGACCTGAAACTCGAACCGGTGATCTCGGCGGCGATGGCGCAGCCGCCGGGCTTCGGTGGCCTCGCGTCGCGGTTCGACCTGACCAAGCCGGTGATCGCCGCGGTCAACGGCAGCGCGATGGGCGGCGGGTTCGAACTCGTGCTCGCCTGCGACCTCGCGGTCGCCTCCGCCCATGCGGTGTTCGCGCTCCCCGAACCCCGGGTCGGGCTGGCGGCGCTGGGCGGCGGCATCCAGCGGCTGCCGCACGAACTGGGGCTCAAGCGGGCGATGGGGATATTGCTCACCGGCCGCCGGGTGTCGGCGCAGGAGGCGCTCGCGCTCGGGATCGTCAACGAGGTCGTCGACGGCGACCCGCTTCCCGCGGCGAAGCGCTGGGCGCAAGACATCCTCGCCTGCAGCCCGATGGCGGTGCGCGCGACCAAGGACGCGGTGCTGCGCAGCCTGTCGACCTCGGTCGAGGACGGTCTGTTCGACGGCTGGGACAGGCCGGCGATGACGGCGATGCTGGCGTCGGAAGATGCGGTCGAGGGGCCGGCGGCGTTTGCCGCGCGGCGCGCGCCGGTGTGGAAGGGGCGGTGATGGGCCCGCGCCTTTAGGCCCTATAATCGCGCGGCTGCTTCTTCTGGCCCCTCTCCCGCTCTTCGCGGGAGAGGCTGGGTGAGGGTCTTCTTCTGTTTTCTTGATCTAGCACACAAAAGAAGAAGAAGACCCTCATCCAACCTTCTCCCGCGAAGAGCGGGAGAAGGCTTAGAAGAAGGAGATCAGCGCCTGTCGAAGCCGGGCTTCAAACGAAGCGCGCCTCGGCGACGAACGCCGCCACCGTCGGGGATCTTTCGTCGCGGCGGCTGGCGATCGCGAGGGTCGCGAAGGGGATGTCGCCGGTCAGGTCGTGGTAGCTCACTCCCTTGACGACGACGTCGCGCATCGACGCCGGCACCAGCGCCACCCCGAGTTCGGCGGCGACCAGCGACAGCACCGAGGCGATCTGCGGCGCCGACTGCCCCATCACCGGTTCGAAGCCGGCGCGGCGGCAGGCCGCCAGGATCGCGTCGTAGAGGGTCGGACCGAGCGGGCGCGGGGTGACGATGAACGGATCGTCCTTCAGCTCGATCAGCGCCACCGGCCGGTCGTCGGCCATCCGCCCCGAGGCGATCGCGGCGATCATCGGCTCGCGTTCGATCTCCTGGAAGCGCAGCCCCTCCTCGCTGACCGATTCGGGCCTCAGGAAGGCGGCGTCGAGCGTGCCCTCGATCAAGGCGGCCACCAGCTCGTTCGAATTTCCCTCGCGCAGCGACAGCGACACGTCGGGATAGCGGCGCCGATAGGCGCGGATCGTCATCGGCACCCGCGGGTTGAACGCCGCCGATCCGGTGAAGCCGACGCGGATCGATCCGGTCTCGCCGCGCGCCGAGCGCAGCGCCGCGGCGGTCGCCCTGGCCGCCTGCTGCGGCATGTCGCGGACATGGACGAGAAAGGCCTCGCCCGCCGCGGTCAGCTCGGCACCATGCGGCAGCCGGCGGAACAGCGCGCATCCGACCTCGGCCTCGAGATCGCGGATCTGCTGGCTGAGCGGCGGCTGGCCGATCCCCAGGCGCCGTGCGGCGCGGGTGAAGTTGCACTCCTCGGCCAAGGCCAGGAAATAGCGGATGTGGCGCAGTTCCACGGTATCTCCAAAAGCTATCGCAAATGGCCTCGCGATGTATTGGACATATAGCACCCGGCGGACGCATTACCATCGCCGGAGGTCGATGATGAGCGTTATGACGGCAGCACAGGATATGAACGGCGAGGCCGATGGCGCGCGGTTGGCCGCGGCGGAGGCGCTGGCGGCGGGAACCGGGCTCGAGCCGGTGGTCTTCCTGCCCGGGCTGTTGTGCGACAGCCGGCTGTGGCGCACCCAGGTGGCGGGACTCGCCGACCTCGCGGCGCCGATGGTCGCCGACCTCACCCTCGACGATTCGATCCCGGCGATGGCGCGGCGGACGCTGGCGGCGGCGCCCGCGCGCTTCTCGCTCGTCGGGCTGTCGATGGGCGGCTATGTCGCGCTCGAGATCATGCGGCAGGCGCCCGAGCGGGTGCGGCGGCTGGCGCTGATCGATACCAGCGCGCGCATCGACAGCCCGGCGCGGACCGCGGCGCGGCGGGCGGGCATCGAATCGCTGCGGCGCGGGACCTTCGTCGGCATCACCCAGCGGATCCTGTCCGATTTGATCCATCCGCGGCATGTCGACGGGCCGGTCGCCGACGAACTGCGGCACATGGCGCGCCGGGTCGGCGGCGAGGCGTTCCTGCGCCAGCAGACCGCGATCATGAACCGGCCGGATTCGACGCCGTCGCTCGACGCGATCGCGGTCGACACGCTGATCGCGGTCGGCGACGGCGATCGGGTCACCCCGGTCGACCATGCCGAGGAGATGCACGCCCGCATCCGCCGGTCGCGCCTCCACCGCTTCCAGGGCTGCGGCCATCTTCCCGCGCTCGAATCCCCCGACGAGACCACCGCGCTGCTGCGGCAATGGCTGATCGCGGAGCATGGCGGCGACAGCAGCATCCACTGACCGGGGGCTGTCGATCGGTCGGGCGGCGAGCGGGCGTGTCCCCTACCCCTCCTCCGCCGACGGGATCACCCCCGCGGCCTTGGTGTGGCGGAACACGACCAGCGTCTTGAAGCTGCGGACCTTTTCGTCCTGGACGAAGATGCGGTGGGTCAGCTCGTCATAATCCTCCATGTCGCGGGCGATGATCCGCACCGCGAAATCATATTCGCCGGTGATCTGCCACGCCTCGACCACCTGCCCCTCGCCTTCGAGCCGGCGGCGGATCGTCTCGGCGGTGCGCGCATCCTCGCGGTCGAGCACGACCAGCACGATCATCGACAGCGGCCAGCCGAGGGTGCGCGGCGACACGATCGCGACCTCGCGTTCGATCACCCCGGTCTCGCGCAGCCGGCGGACGCGCCGGTAGCAGGCGGGCGCCGACAGCCCGGTGCGTTCGGCCAGAGCGGGCATCGCGATCCGCGCATCGCGCTGCAGCTCCGCCAGGATACGGCGGTCGAATATGTCGATCTTGACCGATCGTCGCATGGCGTCCCCCGAGCGATAAATTTTATCGCCTTTTAGGCCAAATCGACCACCTGTGGCGACATGGTTCGATAGAAAAGCGCGGCAACGAGCGGAGGAATGGCGGATGGGCGAAGCGCGAAACGAGATGGCGGCGGCGGGATCGCCGATCCTGCCGGTGCTCGCGCTGCTCGTGTCGATGGCGTCGTTCACCTCGGGCGCCTCGTTCGCCAAGCGGCTGTTCCCGGCGGTCGGCCCGGAGGGGGCGACGACGCTGCGGCTGGTCGGAGGCGCGCTGATGCTGATGATCCTGATGCGGCCGTGGCGGTCGCTGAGCCGCGCCACCCCGTTGCGGCCGGTGATCCTCTACGGGCTGGCGATGGGGTTCATGAACCTGCTCTTCTATCTGGCGCTCGCTCGGATCCCGCTCGGCATCGCGGTCGCGCTCGAATTCACCGGGCCGCTGGCGGTGACGATCGCATCGTCGCGGGCGCGCGCCGACCTGCTGTGGATCGCACTCGCCTGTGCGGGCCTGCTGCTGCTGCTTCCGCTCGCCGGCGGCATCCACGGCATCGACCCGGTCGGGGCGGTGATGGCGCTCGGTGCCGGGATCTGCTGGGCGCTCTACATCGTCGCCGGCAAGAAGGCGGGCGCGACCCATGGCGTCGGCGCGGCCGCGCTCGGCATGAGCATCGGCGCGCTCGCGATCGTCCTGATCGGCGTCGCCCATGCGGGCATGACGCTGCTGCGGCCCGACATCCTGCTCGCAGGCGTGGTCGTCGCCTTCCTGTCGAGCGCGCTGCCCTATTCGCTCGAGATGGTCGCGCTGCGCCACCTCAAGGTCCAGACCTACGGCACGCTGACGAGCTGCGAACCGGCGGTCGGGTCGCTGGCGGGGCTGGTGCTGCTCCACGAGGCGCTGAGCCCGACCCAGGTCTGCGCGATCGCGCTGATCGTGGTGGCGGCCGCGGGTGCGACGGCGACCGCCGCACGGGGGGCGCGGGCGCCGGCGCTGGTGGCGGAGCCGCTGCCCGAGTGAGGGGGCAGGTCTCGACGGACGTGAGGTCGCCCTTCTTGCCGCGGAAAGAAGGAGAAGAAGAATAAGAAGACCCTCATCCAAACCTTCTCCCGCAAGCGGGAGAAGGCTTCAGAAGAACGCTGCGTCGACGCCTGCGCACCTGCCCAGGGGTGACGATCTCATAGCGAAAAGCGCTCCCGTTCTCTCGCCTCAATAATTGAGGTCGAAACCGATCAGGCCGCCCATCCATGCCACCCAGACGATCCCGAGCAGCGCCAGCGCGACGATGACCGCGCGCGCCCTGGCGCCCCAGCTGCGGCCGGGCGCGAAGCTCAGGGCGGCGTTCCACAGGCCGATGCCGGCGCCGACCAGCGGGACGATCGCGGCGATCTGCATCAGCCGCACCCAGCCGTCGAGCCCGTCATTGTAGACGTCGAGTTCGGTCGACAGGATCGGCGCGACGATCGCGTACCAGCCGGCGAGATAGACGAAGTCGGCGGCGGCGGCGATCCGGGTGGCGCGGCGGGCGAGCGCGGGGCGTCCGGTGAGGTCGACCGGCAGCTTATAGGCGCGGCGCAGCCAGCCGGCGACCGGCCAGACGAGCAGGGTCGCAAGCAGGACCAGCACCGAGAAGGCCGCGACGGTCAGGTTGAACGCGCTGTTGCGTGCGAGCGGCGTCGCCTGGAGGATCGAGATCGGATTGCTGCTGTCGACGATCGCACGGCGCCCGCCGACCTCGGTCACCAGCAATTGCCGGGTGCCGTCGATCTCGCGCCAGAGATTCGGGGCGACCTCGCGGAAGCGCTTGTCGGGGATCGACGACAGGGTGATCGATCCGTCGTCATGGGCGACCAGCTTGTCCTGCTGGAGCAGGTAGAACAGGCTGATGAAGCCGGTTTCGACCCGGCGGCTCCCTTCATAATGGCCGGCGATCGCCCGCGCATCGGCAACGGCGGTGGCGATCGCCGGCGGGGTCTTCGGCGGCGGCGCCGGGAAATAGCGGTCCATGAACAGGTCGAACAGCCGCTCGCGCGCGCCATAGACCGCGTCATTCTCGCCACGGCTGTTGAAGCTGACGAAGATGCCGACTCCGTCGTCGGGCAGCAGGTTGAGGTCGGTGTGGAAGACCATGGTGTCGCCGCCATGGCCGGTCACCAGATGGCCGTTGCGATGGGCGTAGAAGAAGCCGTGCGCCATCGTGTCGAAGCCGTCGCGCGGCCTTGTCTCGGGCTGGAACATCCGCCGTGCGGTTTCGGGACGCAGGATATGCACGTCGCCGAAGCGCCCGTCCTGGAGCTGGGCGATCATGAAATGGGCCATGTCGGCACCGGTGGTGCTGACGCTGCCGGCCGGGGCGGTTCCGACCAGTTCGAATGTGCTCGGCGGCTGGTCGCTCTGGCGATAGCCCCTGGCGACCGCCCCCGCGAACGCCGGGGGCAGCGGCTGGCGGAAGGTGGTGCGGCGCATCTGCAGCGGCGCGAGGATGTGGCGCTCGACATAGGGGTCGAAGCCCTCGCCCGACACCCGCCCGACGATATAGCCGGCGAGCGTGGCGCCATAGTTGGAATAGGCCGGGACGCTGCCCGGGGTGAACAGCAGCGGGCGCTTATTCTCCTTGAGGATGCGCTCGGTGGTCTTCAGTTTTGCGGGATCGCTCGCGAGCAGGTCCTTCAGCCCTTCCTCGAACCCGCCGCGGTGGGTCATCAGATCGTTCATCGTGACCGGGTGGCCGGCCGGCGCGTCGATCCGGAAGTCGAGATAGCGGTTGATGTCGGCGTCGAGATCGATCTTGCCGGCCTCGACCAGCTGCATCACCGCGGTCCAGGTGAACAGCTTCGAGGTCGAACCGATCCGCATCATCGTGCGGTCGACGTCCATCGGCGCCTTGGCGGCGATGTCGGCATAGCCATAGCCCTTCTCGAACAGGACCTGCCCGTCCTTGACGACGACGACCTGGGCACCGGCGATCTTGCCCTGTTTGAGCGCCGCCGGAAAATAGCCGTCCATCCATGCGCCGACATCGGCGGCATCGAGCACCGGCCTGCCGGCCGGCGCGGACGGTTTCGCGGGCGGCTCGGCCGTCGCGGTCGCGGGCGCCTTGGGCTGGGGCGGGATCGGCAGCTTCTTTTCGGCGTCGGCAGTCGCCGTCGCGAGCGTGCAGACAAGCAGCGCGGCGAGCGCATGGCGCGCCATCCTGGCAAAGATCATGGGTCGGGCTTTCACTGGGCGGACTCCCGGGGTTCGAAGGCGAGATCGCGATAGTCGAAGCTGAAGTCGGCGATCGGCGACACCGGCCGGGCGGTGATCCGCGCGACCTTGCCCTCGGCATCGAGCGCGAAGGTCAGATAAGCGGGTTCGATCGCGGGATCGTCGAAGCGGGCGACGAAACTGTCATATTGATAATGGTCGAGCCGGCCGGTCATCCCGGGCGTCGGGGTGAAGTCGACGGTGAGCCCGCCAGTACCGGCGGCGACGGTCAGGTCGCCATACCAGGGATCGGTATAGCGGCCGGCATAGCGTGCGAGCGGCAGCGACGGGCCGATCGCGGCGGGCGCCGCGGCCTTGGCGGCGACCGCGGCCTGCGCCGCGGCGACCCGCGTCCGGCGATAGGCGCCGAAGCGCGCCGGCCAGTCCTGGTTGAGAAGTCCGAGATAATGGTCGATCAGCTCGTACATCAGCCCGTGGCGCGGCTCGGCCTCCTCGCTGTTGAGTTCGATCGCGAAGCCGACCTTCTTCTCGGGGATCAGCACGACCACCGAGGTCGATCCGTACAGCCCGCCGGCATGCCAGACGATCTTCGCGCCATGATAGTCGCGCACCTCCCAGCCGAGCGCATAGGCCTGGAAGGCCGGGGTCGTGCCGTCGACCGGCGGCGGCAGCGCTGTGATCGGGATCGGGGTGACCGGCGCCCACATCTCGCGCGCCTGGCGCTCGCTATAGACCCGCCCGCCCCCCGGCGCCGCGCCCGCACCGAGCTGGACCTGCAGCCAGTGCGCCATGTCGTTGGCGCTGGCGGCGACGAGGCCCGCGGGGGCCGACGCCTGCGGCAGATGGTCGCGCTCGTCGATCAGGCGCTGCGGCCCGGTGCCGCGCACCGCCCCACCGAACCGGGCGTGCGGCCGGGCGCGGTTGGGATTGGCGAAGATCCGCGCGAAGTCGTCGGCGGCGTCGGCCATGCCCGCCGGTTTGAAGACATGCTCGCGCACATAATCTTCCCAGCTCCGGCCGCTCACCGCCTCGATCAGCTGGCCGGCGACGATGTAGAGGACATTGTCATAGGCATAGGCGCTGCGAAAGCTCGTCGCCGGCTTGATGTAGCGCAGCCGGCGGACGATCTCGGCGCGCGCATAGCTGCCGCGCGGAATATAGAGGAGGTCGCCGGCGCCGAGGCCGAGGCCGCTGCGGTGGACGAGCAGGTCGCGGACCGTCATCTCGCGGGTCACCCAGGCATCGTACATCTGGAAGCCGGGCAGATGGTCGACGACCTTGTCGTCCCAGCCGAGCTTGCCGTCGTCGACGAGGGTGGCGAGTGCTGCGACCGTCATCGCCTTGGCGGTCGACCCGATCATGAAGATGGTGTCGGCATCGACCTTCTGCGGCGCGCCCTGGGTGCGCACGCCATAGCCTTTGGCGAGGGTGATCTTGCCGTCCTCGACGATCGCGATCGCGATGCCGGGGGTGTCGGTCGCCTTGCGCAGCGCCTCGACCCGGGCGTCGAAACCGGGCGGCGGCGCGGCGACGCAGGGGGTGGCGAGCAGCAGCAGCAACGGCATCGCGGCGAGCAGCTTCATCATGGCGTCTCCGTGAGGGGCGCCGGCCGCGGCATGCGTCGGAGGGCGACGACGAGCAGCACCGGCAGGACGTAGAGCAGGATCAGCACCCAGGCGAGCGCGCGATAGCCCGAGGCGATCAGGGTCACGAGCCCGATCCGGTCGGCGATCAGCATGCACGGCACCAGCAGCGCGAGCGCGGCGCCGGCGCGGGCCAGCGGGCCGAGGGTCAACCTTCCGGTGCGGGCGATACGTTCGTTGATCGCGTGGACCGCGCCGGTGCCGCTTTCGAGCAACGCGGCGAAGATCATGAGCTGGAAGACGAAGTGGAAGGCGGGGTGCGCGAGCCGGACGAGCATATGGTCCGACGGCAGCACCGCGCCGGCGATGTCGGGCAGGAAGGCGGTCATGCTGACGAAGAACAGCAGCGCCGGCAGCATCGCCAGCGGCCCGGCGATCAGCCCGGCGACGACGGCGTCGCGGCCGCTGCGGAAATGGCGGGTGACCGGCAGCACCACCACCGCGCCGACGACATTATAGCCGGCATAGGTGATGCCGCCGATCGCCCAGGCGCCCGACGGCAGCGTCGCGAAGGCGGTCGCGATCCGGTCGCCGACCCCGGCGAGCGCGAGGGCGAGGAACACCGCATAGGTCAGATAGAGCAACACCGACACGCCGACGAAGACCCGTTCGACCCCGGCATTGCCGAAGGCGACGCAGGCGACGATCCCGGCCATCAGCGCGAGCGTGCCGACGATCGGCGGCACCCCCAGCGTCGCCGCGGCGATCGCCCCCGCCGCCGCGCCGAACACCGCGAGGATCAGGATGATGAAGGCGGCATAGGCGATTTCGAACAGCCACCAGAAGCGGCCGAGCACCGCCTGGAAGAAATGGCGATAGTCGCGGGCGCCGTGGCGATAGGCGAACAGGAAGGTCGCGGCGGCGACCAGCGCCCAGATCATCGTCGCCAGCAGCATCGCCGCGAGCCCGCCCCACGGCCCGGCGGGCAGGAAGAATTCGGCGATCTCGCGCCCGGTCGCATAGCCGCCGCCGATGACGACCGCCTTGAACGCCAGCCCGGGCAGCAGGAAGCGTCGAAAGCGGTCGGCGGCGATGCTCATGGCCAGCAGGCGTCGAGCAGGCGGTCGAAGGCGGCGCCGCCGCGCAGCGGATCGGCGGTGGGCAGGCCGAGGCGATCGGCGGTCTCGGCGATCGCCCGATCGGCCGCGTCGGCGTCCATACCGCCGGTGTTGAGGCTGACCCCCGCGCAACGGATCGCCGGGTTGGTGAGGCGCCCCGCACCGACCGTATAGGCGATCACCGCCTCGATCGGCGGCAGCGCGAAGTCGGGATGGCCGAGGATCGTGTCGCGCCCCGGCTGGTGGCAGACGACGAACAGATCGGGCTGGCTGCCATGGAGCAGCGCCAGCGACACCGCGGCATAGGACGGATGGAACAGCGATCCCTGGCCCTCGATCACGTCGAGATGATCGGCGGCGGCATCGGGGCTGAGCCGCTCGGCGGCGCCCGCGGCGAAGTCGGCGATCACCGCGTCGATCGCGATGCCCTCCCCGGCGATCATGATCCCGGTCTGGCCGCTGGCGCGGAAGCTCGCGTCGACGCCGCGCGCCGCCAGCCCGCGGGCGATGGCGAGCGCGGTGTATTTCTTGCCGAGCGCGCAATCGGTGCCGACCGTCAGCAGCCGGCGGCCGGTGCGCCTGCGCCCGCTCGCCACCCCGAGATCGTCGGGCGGGACCCGGAGATCGATCAGCCTGGTGCCGGCGCGCGCCGCCGCCTCGCGCAGCGGCGCGATGGTGGAAAGCCGGGCATGCATGCCGGCGGCAAGATCGAGCCCCGCCGCGATCGCCGCGAGCAGCGCCGGCATCCACGACGGCGGGATCACCCCGCCGGGATTGGCGACCCCGACCACCATGACTCGCGCGCCGCGGGCCGCGGCCTCGGCGGGGGTCATCCGCGGCAGGCCGGTGGTCACCGTGGCGGCCGGCAGCGCATATTCGGCGAGGCAGCGATCGCCCGCCCAGTCGCGCAGGCCGAAGGCGGTCTTGGCATAGCCGGCCTCGACGGTGTCGCCGAGGAACAGCAGATAGGGCGCGGGCAGGATATGGACGGTGCCCGGATCGCTGCGCGCGGCCGTCAGGGCGGTGATCGCCATCGCCTCAGAACCCCGCGCCGACGGTGAGCCCGATCGTCCGCGGCCGGATCACCCCGGTGCCGACCGCGCCGAACGGCAGATTGCCCTCATTGCCGACGCTGGTGCGGCCATGGGCATCGGTGAGGTTCTTGGCATAGACCTCGACCGAGAAGCGGCCGAAGGCGGCGCCCGCGCGCAGATCGGCGACGGCATAGGAGGGAATGCGGTACTGGCGGCCGGTGGTGGCGACGAAGCCCGGGCTGTAGGGACCCGACTGCGCGCCGACATAGCGCAGCGACGCGCCGACATAGGGTTTCAGGTCGCCCGCCTCCCATTGATAGTCGGCGTTGACCGCGGCGCTGAGCTTGGGCGTATAGGGCAGCTGATCGCCATCGCGGCCGCCGACGATGTTGAGATCGGTATCCTCGAGCAGCTTGGCGTCGGTATAGGCGCCGTTGACCGACACCTCGAAACCGGCGGTCGGCCGCAGCGTCGCGGTGAGCTCGATGCCGTCGCTCTTCGCCTTGCCGCCATTGGCGTTGACGCCATAATCGTTGATCTGGGCGAACAGCTGGATGTCCTTCCAGTCGATATGATAGGCCGAGATGTCGATGCCGAAGCTGCGGTCGCCGGTCTCGGCCTTGACCCCCACCTCATAGCTGATCAGCGAGTCCGACCGATAGGTCTTGACGTCGGTGGGGGCGCCGGGGGGAACGATATTGGGGCCACCGGGTCGGAAACCCTTGGCGACGCGCGCATAGACCGCGCCGGTCGAGCTGAATTTGAACTTGGGCGCGACCGACCAGGTGAAGACATTCTCCTTCGACGCCGAGTCGAGCTGCGGCGGCGCGAGCAGGCCGGTGCCGCCCTGATCGGCATCCTGGTCGTTATGGCTGTAGCGGCCACCGAAGGTCAGGTCGAAGCGCGGGCCGAAATGGAGGGTGCCGTTGGCGAAGCCGGCGAACTCCTCGTAGCGCGAGGTGGTCGCGCCGTCGAACAGCTGCGGCACCCCGGTGAAGATCGTCAGGCTGTTCTGGTTATAGACGTCGAGGCGCTGGATGATCGCGCCCTTTTCATGATCGTAATAGCCGCCGACCAGCCATTCGAAGCGCTCGTCCTCGGGCGAGGCGAGCCGCACCTCCTGGGTGAAGCGCTCGACATTGGTCTGCTGGACCAGGCCGATATCGGCGGCGGGGCCGGTGGCGTCGTCGTAGAGGCCGAGCTGCGAGCCGTAGAGGACGGTGAGGTCGTCGCGCAGCGACTGGTTCGACTTGCTGTAGCTGGTCGCCGAGGTCAACGTCGCGAAGCCGAGGTCGACATCGCCAGTCGCATTGTAGAGCCGGTAGCGGATATTGGTATATTCGGGGACATATTGCGACTGGGTCAGCCCGCCATAGAGGCTGTGCAGCGTCAGCGGGTCGCTGGCGACCGAACTCGACGCGTCGCTGGCGAGATTCTGCAGCACCGTGGTCAGACGGAGCGTCACCGCCTCGCTCGGCTGGAGCAGCGCCGAGATGCGCCCGCCATAGCTTTTGGAATCGTTGATGTTCTTCGCGCGATCGGATCCGCCGGTACCGATCGAGTCGATGAACCCGGCATAGTCGCGGTAGAAGCCCGAGGCGCGCAGCGCGATCTTCTCCGACACCGGAACATTGATCAGCGCCGATCCGAGATAGGAGAGCTTGCCGCCCTCGACGCTTTCGATGCTGCCGCGGCCGCGCGCCTCGAAAGCGTCGAGCTGCGGGGCGTTGGTGACGAATTTGAGCACGCCGCCGAGCGAACTGGCGCCGTAGAGCGTGCCCTGCGGCCCGCGCAGCACCTCGACCCGGGCGACGTCGAACGTGTCGAATTCGCCGGCGAGGATCGCGGCGTTGACCTGCCCGCTCGACGACCCGAACGGGGTCTCGTCGAGATAGGTCGCGACCGTCGCGGCGACGCCGCCGGTGTTGATCCCGCGCAGCACCAGCCGCGCCTCGCCGGGATTGCTCTGGGCGAGCTGGAGGCCGGGGATCAGCTTGACATAATCCTGGAAGCCGAACGCCTGCTGGCGTTCGAGCGCGGCGCCGCTGACCACCGACACCGACTGCGGCACGTCGACCAGCACCTGGCTGCGCTTCTGCGCGGTGACGATGATCTCGCCGGGATGCGCGTCCGACGCCGCGCCGTCGGTCTCCGGGACGGGGCCGGACGTTTCGGCCGCCTGCGCGGCGAGCGGTGCGGCGGCGAGGATGAGTGCGATCACGCCGGACAGGCGAAGCGCCAGTCGTTGAGAGTCCATGGTAGCCCCCGATGATTTGCCAATATGAGAACTATTGTCCTGATCAGAAAATTGTCAACCTGATTTGTCGATTCATTCTCTGGAAAGCCGAATCCTGCGCTCGAGCGGATCGATCGTCGCCAGCACCAGGCTCGCGACTCCGGCGAGCAGCGCGAGCCCGAGGAAGAAGAGGCCGTGGCTGCCATGGCTCCACAGCGTGCCGACGAGCCCGGCGGCGAGACTCCCGGCGAAGGTCGCGAGATACCAGGCGGCGACGGTGGTCGCGCCGAGGCCCTCGGGCGCGAGCCGGGCGAACAGGCCGAGCCCGGTCGGCAGGATATGAAGCTCGCCCAATGTCAGGATGACGAAGAACAGGCCGAGCCACAGCCAGTGCGATGCCCCGCCCGTCCATGCGAGCCCGGCGAGCAGCAGATAGGCGCCGGCGACGATCGCCGCGCCGACCGCCATCCGGCGCGCAGGCCGGTCGTCGCCCCCGGCCTGCGCGCGACGCCGCCACCGTGCCAGCAGCGGCGGCGTCATGATCATCACCAGCAGCGGATTGAGCGCCTGGAACCAGGTCAGCGGGATCGTCGCGGCGCCGGCGCGGCGATCGACCCCGGCATCGGCCCACAGCGCGACGGTGTTGCCGACCTGTTCATAGGCGCCGCGGAAGATCGTCACCGCGACGAAGATCGCGCCGAGCAGGATCAGCGTCGAGCGCCCGAAATGCGCGCGGGGCGCGGCGCGACGCGCGACCGCGGGGCGGCGTGCCTGTTCGGGCAGAAGGCGCTGGCCGCGAATATAGATGGCGAGGCCCGCGACCATGCCGATGCCGGCGGCGCCGAAGCCCCAGTGCCAGCCATAGAGCTCGCCGAGCGTCCCGCAGATCAGGGGCGCGAGGAAGCCGCCGATGTTCACCCCGACATAATAGACGTTGTACGCCCAGCCGACGCGCGGATCGCCGGGTTCGTAGAGGTCGTCGATCTGGCTGGGCAGGCTCGGCAGGAACAGCCCGTTGCCGATCGCGATCGTCGCGAGCGCGAGATAAAAGAGCGGCTCGAACGTCATCATGAAGTGGCCCGCCGCCATCACCGATCCGCCGATGATGATCGCGCGGCGCTTGCCGAGCAGGCGGTCGGCGACGACGCCGCCGACGATCGGGGTGAAATAGGCGCAGGCGGTGTAGACGCCATAGACGATCGACGCGCTGCCCTGCGCCATCATCAGCTGCTTGGTCATATAATAGACCAGCAGCGCGCGCATGCCGTAGTAGGAGAATTGCTCCCACATATTGGTGAGGAACAGGATCGTCAGCCCGCGCGGCTGCCCGAACCAGGCCGGCGGTGCGGTCATGCCGCCGCCGCCAGGCCGCTGCCCCAGATTTCGGGCCCCGCATAAAGCTCGCCATCGGTATAGGTCACCGACGGGATGCGGTCCTGCGCGAGGAAGGTCGGCCCGTCGAGGTCGACGAGATCGGCGATCTGGCCGAGCACGAAGCCCGGCGCGGTCGCCAGGCTGGTGCCGACCATCGTCCCGACCATCACCCCGAGGCCGAGCCGGCGCGCCTCGGCGACCATCAGCAGCCCCTCGGTCAGCCCGCCGCATTTGTCGAGCTTGATGTTGACGACGTCGAACCGCCCTTTGGCGCCGGCGAGGTCGGCGAGCGCCAACAGACTTTCGTCGCCGGCGATCGGGATCGGCGAGCGATAGCCCTCGAGATCGGCCTCGCGGCCGCGCGCGAGCGGCTGTTCGAGCAGTTCGACCCGTTCGCGCACCAGCCCCGCGACCAGCGCATCGAGATCGGCGCGGCCGAAGCCCTGGTTGCCGTCGACCCCGAGCCACGCATCGGGCCGCGCGGCGCGGATCGCGGCGACCCGGGCGAGATCGAGCGCGACGTCGCCGGTCAGCTTGACCTTGATCGAACGGGCATGGGCATAAGCGCGCGCGGTCGCCGCCATCGCCTCGGGCGCATCGGCGCCGATGGTGAAGGTGGTGCGGATCGGCCGCGGCGCCTGCGCGAGGCCGGCGAGCGACCACACCGGGCGACCGGTCCGTGCCGCCTCGAGCTCCCACAACGCCGCGTCGATCGCGTTGCGCGCGCCGCCCGGCGGCAGGATCGACCGCAAGTCTTCGCGGGTCGGCCCGACCTCGATCAGCGGGCGCACCCGTTCGACCTCGGCCTGCATATGGGCGAGATCGTCGCCGAGATAATAGGCCCCTGCCCCCTCGCCGCGGCCGCGATGGCGGCCGTCGTCGAGGGTGACGACCAGGATCTCGGCGGTTTCGAACACATAGCCGGCGATACGAAAGGGCTGCGCCAGCCGCAGCGTCTCGGCGGCGACGGTCAGGGCGAGGCGGGGCATCAATAGTTCACCGTCATCGCCAGCAGGCTATAGGCCCAGGCGGCGAACAGGATGACGATCGCCGCCAGCAGCACGAGCAGGCTCCAGACCTTGCGCCCCCAGCCGCGGCCGTCGTGCCAGGTCAGCCAGGCATTCCACCCCGCGACCGCGACCAGGCCGACAAAGGCGACCGCGCCGCCGATCTGGAGCAGCCACAGCCAGATGTCATTCTTCGCGGTCAGCGCGCCGGTGTCGCCCGACAGCGCCGAGATCATCGCCATCCAGCCCGCGAACACGACGAAGACCAGCAGCGCCGCCCCCCGGGTCGCGCGATAGGCGAGCAGCGCCGGGCCCGACACCGACAGCGGCGCGGCATAGCGGCGCCGGATCAGCCAGCCCGCCGGCCAGTAGAGGATGGTGAGCAGCAGCACCGCGAGGCTCGCATAGAGCGCGGGCAGCAGCCAGGCCGCCGAACGCCACGCCGGCACCCGGTCGAACACCATGAACGGCGAGATCAGGTCGAAGCTCCAGCGCACCACCTTGCCGTCGACGACCTTCGCCGCGAGCCGGTCATGCCCGCCGCGGTCGCGCCACACGAACGGCGCGATCTCGTCCCAGATGCGCGGCGCGCCATTGGCGCCCTTGAACGCCGGCAGCACCAGCTTGCCCTTGTCGTCGACCGAGATCTCGGTCTCGCCGACGAGGTTGAGAAAGTTGATGAAGTTCGACACCGAGCGGCGGCTCACCTCCCAATGGCCCGCCAGCATCCGGGCATGTTCGGCCGATGTCTTCGCATCGACGCGGCCGTCGCGTTCGGTCGAGGGGAAATAGCGGTCGGCGAAATCCTGGAACAGCTGGCCGCGCACGACATGGGCGGCGCCGTCGCGTCCGGCGCTGTTGAACGAGACGTAGAAGCCGACATGATCGTCGAGGAACAGGTGGAGCGAGGTGTGGAAGACATTGGTGTCGCCGAGATGGGCGATGACATGGCGTCCGTTGATGTCGGTGTCGAAGAAGCCGAGCTCCATCCGGTTGAGCGGTGGGATCAGCGACGCCGGGTCGACCCGGTCGAGCGGGCTGCGGTGCATCATCGCCGCGGTTTCGGGCTTCAGCAGGCCGCGCCCCTGGTCGAGATGCGCGATCATGAAGCGCGCCATGTCGAGCCCCGACGCCGCGAGCGACCCGGCGGGTGCGGGGCCGACGATCTCATAGGGCTTGGGCGGCTCGGAGGCGCGCTCATAGCCGCTCGCCATCAGCGGCTGGAGAGCCCTGGGGAGCGGCTGGCGGAAGCTGGCGGTGCGCATGTCGAGCGGCGCGAAGATGCGGCGTTCGACATAATCGTCGAAGCTCATCCCCGAGACCCGCGCGACGATATAGCCGGCGAGCGCGGTCGCCCAGTTCGAATAGGCCGGGGTGGTGCCGGGATCGAAGATCCGGGTGGGCACCCAATGTTTCAGATAGGCCTCGAGCGGCGGCGCGATCGCCGGATCGGAGAAGATGATGTTCTTCTGGGCCTCCTCGAAGCCGGCGGTGTGGGTCATGATCTGGCGCATCGTCACCGGCCGGCCGCCGCGCGGCGGAATTCGGAAATCGAGATAGGCGTTGACGTCGCGGTCGAGGTCGATCTTGCCGGCCTCGACCTGCTGCATCACCGCGGTCCAGGTGACGAGCTTCGAGGTCGACCCCGGCCGGAACAGGGTGCGCGCGGGATCGACCGGGCGCCGGCTGGCGACATCGGCATAGCCATAGCCCTTCGCAGCGATGACCTGGCCGTCCTTGACGACGGTCACCACCGCGCCGGCGATGTCGCCATTGTGGAGCGCATAAGGGAGATAGCCGTCGAGCCAGGCATCGACGTCGGCCGCGGTCAGCTCATGCGCGGCGCGCGGGGTCGCGGCCGGCAAGGCCGCCGCCGCCGGGGCGGCGATGACGGGCGGCGCCAGCGGCGGATTCTTCAGCGACGGCCCCTGCGCGAGCGCGGCCGCCGCGGCGAAGGGCGCCAGCAGCGCCATCATCATTTTCATCCGCATTGCGATCCCCTTTTTCCGTTGCTCCCAAGTCGGCGCATAGCTAGACTCAGAACGCTCTAATCAGGACATGATGATCCTGATCAGAAAATTGTCAACGGTCAGGAAAATTGCGTCGTGTCTTCATCTCCTCCGACTTTGGGCGCCCTGCTGAAGGGGCTGCGTGCGCGCGAGAACTGGACGCTCAAGGAGATGAGCGCGAAGAGCGGCATTCCGGTGTCGACATTGTCGAAGATCGAGCATGACCGGCTGACATTGACCTATGACAAGCTCCAGTCGCTCGGGCAGCGGCTCGGCCTGCGCATGTCCGAGCTGTTCGCCGAGGACAGCGACGAGCCGGCGCAGCCGGTGACCGCGCGCCGCAGCCTGGGCGACCTCGCCAGTTCGGTGCGGGTCGAGACCCCCAATTACGACTATTATTATCTGTGCACCGAGCTGCGCCGCAAACGGATGGTGCCGGTGATCACCAAGATCCGCGCACGATCGGCCGAGCAGTTCGGCGAACTCGTCCACCATAGCGGCGAGGAATTCCTCTACGTGCTGAGCGGCAGCATCGTCGTGCAGACCGAATTCTACGACGCGGTCACGCTCGGGCCGGGTCAGGCGCTCTATATCGATTCGAGCATGGGCCATGCCTATCTCGCCGCCGAAGGCTGCGACGAGGCACTGGTGCTGGCGGTGATGTCGAGCGCCGAAGAGGAACTGATGCAGTCGCTGCTGACGATGCACGAAGAGCAGCGCCAGGCCGGCGCCAATGACGACGGGCCGGTGCGCGGGCGCCGCACGGCGAAGCGCAAATGAGGGCTGCGGCGCTGCTGGCCTGCGCGGCCTTATCGTTCGCAGCGCACGCGGAGGGCCCGGCGCCCGACCATGCCGCCCGGGTCGCGCGCATCCTGCGGACGACGCCGCTGATCGACGGGCATAATGACTGGCCCGAGGCGCTGCGCGAAAATGAGGGCGACGCGCGCTGGACGATCGATCTCACCGATCTGTCGCACCGTCCGGCCCGCTACAACACCGACATCGCGCGGCTGCGCACGGGGATGGTCGGCGCGCAGTTCTGGTCGGTGTGGGTCTCCCCCGAGCTGTCCGGCAAGGAGCAGGTCGAACAGACGCTCGAGCAGATCGACCTGGTGAAATCGATCTGCGGCCGATATCCGCAGGCCTTCGCGATGGCGCGCACCGCCGACGATGTGCTGCGCGCCAGAGCCTCGGGCCGGATCGCCTGCCTGATCGGGGTCGAGGGCGGCGGCCAGATCGACGGCAATCTGTCGGTGCTGCGCAGCTATGCCGCGCTGGGCGCCGGCTATCTGACGCTGACCCACACCCGCACGATCGAATGGGCAGACTCGGCGACCGACAATCCGAAACATGACGGGCTCACCGACTTCGGCCGGCAGGTGGTGGCCGAACTCAACCGGCTCGGCATGCTGGTCGACCTGAGCCATGTCAGCGAGGCGACGATGCGCGACGCGCTGGCGGTGTCGAAGGCGCCGGTGATCTTCTCGCATTCGAGCGCGCGGGCGATCGACCCGCACCCGCGCAACGTGTCCGACGCGGTGCTGCAGCTGCTGCGCGCCAATGGCGGCGTCGTCATGGTCAACTATGCCTCGCCCTATATCTCCGACGCCTATCGCCGCTGGTCGGCGGATTCGCGCGCCGAGAAGAGCCGGCTCAATTCGCCGCCCTATGACGGGCTCGACATCGGCGATCCCAAACAGGCCGATCGCGACTATGCCGCCTGGCTCGCCGCGCATCCGGTGCCGAAGGTCGCGCTGGCCGAGGTCGCCGACCATATCGAGCATATCGCCCGCATCGCCGGGGTCGATCATGTCGGGCTCGGATCCGATTATGACGGGGTCGGCGACATGCTGCCGGCCGGGCTCGAGGATGTCGCGACCTATCCGGCACTGCTCGCCGAACTGATGCGCCGCGGCTGGAGCGATGCCGATATCGCCAAGCTGGCGGGCGGGAACATGCTGCGGGTGATGCGCGCGGCCGAGCGGGTGAAGGAGCGCGCGGGAGAATAGGGGTCGGGCTGAACCCGGCAGATCCTCCCTGAAGCGCAGTTTTGGGGAGGATCTCAGGCTTCAATGCGCCATGTAGCGCCCGGGGCGGTGGTTGACGATCAGCACCGCGTTGATCGCGATCGCCGACAGCACCGACAGGCCGAAGCGGCCGAACCCCAATATCGGCGCCGAGGCGAGCAGAATGACGATGTCGCCGATCATCTGGGTGCGCCCGGCGCTCCAGCCGCGCGACCGTTGCAGCATCAGCGCGACCATCCCCAGCCCGCCGACGCCCGCGCCGTGGCGGGCGATCGCCAGCGTGCCCAGGCCGATCGCCGATCCGCCGAACAGCGCCGCGAAGATCGGGTTCACCCGGGCGACCTCGATCAGCAGCGGCAGGACCAGCCCCATCGCCATGATCGCGACGCTCGCCAGCAGCGACTTCACCCCGAACCGCGACCCCATCGCCCGCCATCCGGCGACGAAGAAGGGCAGGTTGATCGCGAAGAACAGCAGGGTCGGCGGAACCGGGATCAGATAGGACAGCAGCAGCGCGATCCCCGCCATGCCGCCGGTCACCAGGCCGGCCTGGCGCAGCAGCAGCAATCCGACCGCGATCAGGCCGCAGCCGAGCGCGAGCGCATAGCCGTCCTCGGCGACGCTATGCGGACGCGGCGCGGGGGTCGAAGGCGGTGCGGAGCGTGTTCGATCCTGTTCCAGCCGTCAGACGACCCGGTGCTGCCAGCCATGCGGATCCTCGCGCTCGCCGCGCTGGATGCCGGTGAGCTGCGCGCGCAGGCTCTGGGTCAGCGATCCTTCGCCGCCGTCGGCGATCGCGAAGGCGCCGGCGGCGCTGCGGACTTCGCCGATCGCGACGATCACCGCGGCGGTGCCGCAGGCGAACACCTCGCGCAGGCGGCCGCTGGCCGCATCGGCGATCCACTGGTCGAAGTCATAGGCACGTTCCTCGACCGCGATCCCCGCGTCGGCGGCGAGCGCGATGATCGAGGCGCGGGTGATGCCGGGCAGGATGGTGCCGCCCAGCGGCGGGGTGATCACCGTGCCGTCGTCCATGACGAAGAAGATGTTCATGCCGCCGAGTTCCTCGACCCGGCGGTGGCCGGCGGCGTCGAGGAAGACGACCTGGTCGCAGCCGTTGCGGGTCGCCTCGGCCTGCGCGAGCAGGCTGGCGGCATAGTTGCCGCCGCATTTGGCGGCGCCGGTGCCGCCCTCGGCAGCGCGGGCGAGCTCGTCGGTGACCCAGACCTTCACCGGCGCGCCGCGTCCCTTGAAGTAGGGGCCGACCGGGCAGGCGATCACGCAGAATATATATTCGGCCGACGGCCGCACCCCGAGGAACGCCTCGCTGGCGAACATGAACGGGCGCAGATAGAGGCTGCGCTCGCCGTCGGGGATCCAGGCCTGGTCGACCCGGACCAGCGCCTCGACCGCGCTCACGAACAGCTCCTCGGGCAGTTCGGGCATCGCCAGCCGTTCGGCCGAGCGCGCGAAGCGCCGCGCATTTTCGACCGGACGGAACAGCAAGGGCGTGCCGTCGGGCGCGCGATAGGCCTTGAGCCCCTCGAAGATCTCCTGGGCATAATGGAGCACCGCGCAGGCCGGATCGAGCGAGAAGGGCTTGCGCGGCCCGACCTCGGCATCATGCCAGCCGCGATCGGCGGTCCAGCGGATCGTCACCATATGATCGGTGAAGATCCGGCCGAAACCGGGATCCTCGAGCGCGGCGGCGCGCGCGGCGGCGTCCAGCGGCGAAGGGTGGTCAGCGATCGCGAAGGTGAAACTGTCGGTCATCGATCAAATCCTGCGAGGAAGCGCGTCTGATGGCGGCCGCATCATGCCCTGGCAAGCGCATATCCGGCCGTCTCCCCCCGTTAACGGCGTCCGGGCGCATAGTCGATCACCTGCGTGGATTCCGCGGTCGCGCGCACCTCGTCGGGCGCCATCACCGTCTTCTTGAGCTCGTTGGTCTCGTGCATCATCGTCTGGTCGGTCAGGTGCGGGTTGCCCTGGCCCTGCGGATCGATGAACTGGCTCTGCCCGCCGGCGTCGATCACCGAATAGAGCGCCGGATGATCGCGGCCGAGCTCCATCAGCCCGACCCAGCCCTCGCCGCCATTGTGCGGCGCCATCACCGGGCCGATCTTGAGCACCGCCGACAGCCGCGCGGGGTCGCCGCCGCCGGGCAGCGGCGGCCGGTCGGCGGTCTTCGCGGCCGGGTCATAATATTTCCAGAACACCGGCATCTTCCAGTCGGCCATCGCCTTGCCCGGATAGTCGGGCTTCAGCTGCTTGACGGTCGCCTTGATCGTCTCGGCGAGCACGGCGTTGCGGTCGCGCCCCTTGAAATAGTCGAAGCGCAGCGGCGCGCCGGCCTTGTCGCCCTGGAAGGCGCGCAGCAGCAGGCTGGTCTGATATTTGAGGTAGCGGCCCTCGTCGACCTTGCTCCACCAGTCGCCGATGCTGTCGCCGAAGACGATAGCGGGCGCCACCGTCAGCCAGCGGCGGAACAGGGTCAGCCCGGCATCGTCGTAGCGGCCATCGCCGTCATGATCGGCATAAAGGCCGTCATAGGCCAGCATCAGCGCGCCGGCCTGCTTCACTTCCGGGTCGTCGCTGGCGGCGATCGCCGCGCCGATATAGGGCGCGAAGAAGGCCGGCGTCGTCTGGGTGCGGTCGCGCGCGCCCATCGCGTTGAAGATCTTCTGGTTGAAGCCGCGCATGTCGAGCAGGGTGATCGCGTCATTCGACGCGGCGAGCTGGTTGCCCGCCCAGGTGCGGAAGGCGGCGCCGATCCGGGCGTCGTTGCCCTCGGCGCTCCAGCCGGTCGCCTTGCTGTTCCAGGCGTGGAAATAGCCCTGCTTCGGGTTGCGCATGTGCGGATGCTCGGCGGGCTTCAGGAAACCGCGCCATTCATATTCGCCGGTGCCGGGGATCGGCAGCCGCGGATCGACCCCGGGGGCGAGGATCGGCAGGTTGCCGGCCTCCCAGAAGGCGATCTGGCCGTCCTCGCCGCCATAGCAGACCCCGAGATTCCAGCCCATCCGGTCGACGCCCCTGGTCTCGAAATCGGCGATGCTCTTCGCGCGGCCCATCTCGACGATACCGACCCAATTGTCGATCTCCTTGCCGCGCATGCCGAAGCTGTGGGCGTAGGCGACGCCGCCCGCGACGTCCCAGTCGACGATCGGGCCGTGGACGGTCCGCGCGACCTGATGCACCACCGGATCGGCGCCCTTGACCAGGATGGTTTCGGCGCGGTGTTCCATGTCCTTCCAGGCGCCCTTGAACCAATATTGATAGCGGTTCTTCGGGTTCAGCCGTTCGGCGAAGATCGAATTGACCTGGGCGACCCCCGAGGTCAGCAGCCAGCCATGCTGGACGCCGCGGCCCATCGCCGGCGGGCCATAAGCGTTGAAGTTGAACCCGGTCTCGTCGAATCCGCCGCCATGGAGGTGGATCTCGGGGCCGTCGGCGGTCGCCTGCATCATCAGCACCCGGCCGCTCGCCGACTTCTTCGGGCCGATCACCAGGCAGCGGCTCGCCTCCTTGGGCAGCTCGGCGGGGCGGGTGTTCACGCCCGCCGCCCCCGTCAGGTCGACGCCGCCGGCGTGGAGCGAAAAATGGGTCGGGACCGGCATCGGCCGGGCCGGGGCGAGATCCTCGCCGGCCGGGATCACCGTCGGAGAATCGGGGTCGGACAGCGGCACGACATCGTCGAAGATCCGGCGGCCGACCGTCTCGCCATAGCGCTTGACCATCGCGTTGAGGAACTGGAGATTCTGGATCTCATAGCTCTCGCGGCCGACCGGCACCGACGCGACATAGCCGAGATAGTCGATCACCGACCATGGCGTCGGCCTGATCCCCCAGCGGATGAATTCGAGCGGGATCTTGTGCTGCGGATCGGCATTCGCCTCGGCCACCGCGCGGTTGATGCCGTCGACATAGGCCTGCATCATCGCCTGATGCTCGGGCGGGATCGCGCGGTACATGCGCATCAGCTCGGCATCGGGCAGCTGGCGGTCGCGCGCGGTCGCGTCGGTGTCGACCGCCGATGTGCCGAGCAGTTCGGCGCGCCGGCCGGTGGCGGCGCGGCGCTGCAGCTCCATCGCCGCGAGCCGGTCCTGGGCGAGCGCATAGCCCGCGCCGAACATCACCGCCGCCGAGCTGTCGCCGAACACGTGTGGCAGGCCCATCGCGTCGCGATAGAGGGTGACCTTCTCGGCTTGGCCGGCGGTGGCCAGGACCGCGAGCAAAGCGGTCGCGGCCCCCGCCCTGATGAAGAAACGCGTCGTTCGCATGCTGCCCCCCGATCGAATGGATATGCCGTGCCGTCCGGTCCGGTCGCGGATCATGCCGCCGGCGCCAGGAAATGCTCGGCGAGCGTCGCCCACAAGGCCGCGCCGACCGGCGCGACAGCGTCGTTGAAGCTGTAATGCGCATTGTGCAGCATCACCGCACCGGGGCCCGTATCGCCATTGCCGATCAGCAGGAAGCAGCCGGGGACCGCGTCGAGATAGCGGGCGAAATCCTCACCGCCCATCGTCGGTTCGTCCATGTCGACGAAGCCCGCCTCGCCGACGAGCCCGACCGCGACCGCGCGAACCCGCGCGAACATCGCCGGATCATTGTGGAGCGACGGATAGCCGCGATCATAGACCAGTTCGGCCTGCGCGCCGAAACCGGCGGCGACGCCGGCGGCGGTCCGGGCGATCTGCGCCTCGACCAGATCCTGGGTCGCGCGCGACAGCGTCCGCACCGTGCCCGACAGGGTCGCGGTGTCGGCGATGATGTTGAAGGCGGTGCCGGCCTCGACCTTGCAGATCGACAGCACCGCGCTGTCGAGCGGATCGACCGCGCGCGACACCACGCTCTGCAGCGCGATCACGATATGCGACGCGACCAGCACCGGATCGACCGCGAGATGCGGGCGCGCGGCATGGCCGCCCTTGCCGGTGACGACGATCTCGAACTTGTCGGCGGCCGCGTAGAAGGCCCCTGCCCGCCCGGCGATCTTGCCCGCGGCCAGCCCCGGGCGGTTATGGACCCCGAAGATCGCCTGCATCGGGAAACGTTCGAACAGGCCGTCGCGGATCATCGCGCTGGCGCCGCCGGCGGGATCGCCATTGTCGCCGGCATAGCCCAGCGCTTCTTCGGCCGGCTGGAAGATCAGGTGGACCGCGCCGTCGAAGCGCCGGGTCGCGGCGAGATATTGGGCGGCGCCGAGCAGCATCACGGTGTGGCCGTCATGGCCGCAGGCATGCATGACTCCGGGGTTGGCCGAGATATGATCCGAGACGTGCAGTTCGGTCATCGGCAGCGCGTCGATATCGGCGCGGATGCCGATCGCGCGGTCCGACGTGCCCGCGCGCAGCGTCGCGACGATGCCGGTGCCGCCGATCCCGGTCGCGATCTCGTCGACCCCGAAGGCGCGCAGCTTGCCGAGGATGAAATCGGCGGTGCCATGTTCGTGGAAGCCGAGTTCGGGATGCTGGTGGAGATGCCGGCGCCATTCGGCCAGTTCGGGCGCCATCGCCGAAAGATCGATCGTCATGCCGCCGCCTCCATAAGCTGCGCGGCGGCGCGACGCCGGGCCGCCATCGGCATGGCGAGCCCCGACACGACCCCCGCCAGCGTGGCTACCATGAACCACCATGCGGGCACCAGCGGATCGCCGGTCCACTTGATCATCCAGGCGATCAGGAACTGCGCGCCGCCGCCGAAAATCGACACCGCGAAGGTGTAGGTGAGTGCATAGCCGAGGCTGCGCTGGTCGCGGCGGAAGCCCTCGGCGAGCGCGACATTGGCCGGCGCGGTGCTCAGCGCATAGAGCGTCGTCAGCACGAACACGCCGATCGCAAGACTCGCCAGGGTCGGCTGCAGGGTGATCCGGACGAATATCGGATAGATCAGCAGCAGCAGCGCGATGCGCGGCCAGACGATCATCGGCCGCCGGCCGACCCGGTCCGACGCCCAGCCGCCGACCAGCCCGAACAGGAACAGGCAGCAGCCGGTGATCGCGGTGGTGACGAAGGCGGTCGAGGTGTCGAGCCTGAGCGTCTTGACGGTGTAGGTGTTGAAATAGGCCAGCGTATAGTTGGTGACGGTGCCCGACAGGATCAGCACCAGCCCGGCGATCACCACCCGCCTGAACGGCAGCTCGGCGGCCGGCGCCCCTGGCGCGGACGGGCTGTGGAGCGTCTCGGGGATGATCCGCCGCAGATAGAAGCCGACCGGCAGCAGCAGCGCGCCGAGCAGCACGGCGATGCGCCAGCCCCAGGACGTCACCGCGTCAGCGGGCAGGCAAGCCGAGATCGCCAGCCCGACCAGCCCGGCGGCGAGCACCGCGATCCCCTGGCTCGCGATCTGCCAGGCGCCGTAGGTGCCGCGGCGATGCGGCGGCGCCGCCTCGATCAGCAGCGCGGTGGTCGGCCCGACCTCGCCGCCGAGCGCGAAGCCCTGCACCAGCCGGGCGAACACGACGATGATCGCGCTCCAGATGCCGAGCACCGAGGCCGGCGGGGTCAGCCCGATGACGAGCAGCGCGCCGCCCATCAGCGAGAAGCTGAGCAGCATCGCCGGCTTGCGGCCGACCTTGTCGCCATAGCGGCCGATGACCCCCGCCCCGAGCGGCCGCCCGAGAAAGCCGACCGCGAAGGCGGCGAGCGCCATCAGCAGCCCATCCGATCGGCCGCCGCCCTGCGCGAACAAGCTGGCGCCGATCTGCGGCGCGAAGAACAGGAAGATGGTGAAATCGTAGAATTCGAGGGTGTTGCCCGCCACCAGCCCGGCCAGATGCGACGCGCGCAGGCTCGTCCCGGGCGCGCCGGAGGATGTGGTTCGTTGCACGGATCAGAAGCTCACATCGATGCCGGCGCGCACCACCGGGCCGAACTGGTCGAAGCCGCCGCCGGTGGCCGAGATCGCCTGGACCGAGGTCATCGTCGGCAGGTGGACGTTGAGGACGTTGGTCACCCCCAGCGACATCGTCACCTCCTGCGACCGGTTGACGGTGAAGCGGTACGACGCCGACAGATCGTTATAGAAGCGCGAACCGGTCTTGTCGGGCGACAGCAGCTCGCGGCTGATGCCCGGAGATATGTCGGTCAGGCTCTGGCTCGACTGATAGCGGCCCTGCCAGCCGAGCTTGATGCCGTCGATCGCATAGTTCAGCGCCAGCGTGCCCTTATATTTCGGATAGCCGAGAAAGCCGTCGAGGACCTTGTAGAGGTCGGGCCGCGCCTGGAAGGTATAGGAGCGGTAGCGGTGGAGCCAGGTCAGCGACAGGTTGGCGCTGATCCGGCCGGCGCCGAGCGTGCTCGCATAATAGACCTGGGTGTCGAGACCCGCGGTCTCGAGCTTCGAGGTGTTCACATAGGTGCTGGTGCCGCCGATGATCGCGAAGCGGTTGGCGCCGGTGGTGGCGTCGCGAGTGATCAGCGAACATAGCGCCTGGTCGGGGCCGCCCGCACGATCGACGCAGTTGTTGGCGATGTCCTGGCCGCTCAGGAAGCTGATCGCATCCTTGATCCGGATGTTGAACCAGTCGGCGGTGATCTGCAGCCCGGGCAGGAAGCGCGGCTCGACGATGACGCCGGCGGTCCAGCTGTTCGACACTTCGGGTTTCAGATTCTGATTGCCCGACACGGTGAACGGCACGCCGAGGCCGCCGTTGATCGGGGTAAACCCGGCCGGCCGCCCCAGCGCCGCGCAATTGGCGGCGCGGTTGGGGTTGAGCGCGAGCTGGGCCTGCGCGCAGGGGTCGGTGATGTTGGTGGTCTGGCCCTCGGTCGGGCGGAACGCCTCGAAGATGTTCGGCGCACGGATCGCATGGCTGAGCGTGCCGCGCAGGCGCAGCCCGTCGAACGGCTCCCACATCGCCCCGCTCTTCCACGAGGTGACGTTGCCGGCATGGCTGTAATCGGCGCGGCGCACCGCCCCGTCGATCGACAGCAGCTTGGCGAAGGGCAGATCGGTGAGCAGCGGGATGCTGAGTTCGCCGAACAGTTCGGAGACATGATAGCCGCCGCGATAATCCTGCGACGAGGCCTGGGTGGTCAGCCCGGCCTTGATCAGCGGATCGTTGGTGCGGCCGTTGCTTTCCTTGCGATATTCGCCGCCGATCGCGATGCCGATCGCGCCGCCGCCGGGCAGGGTCAGGAACTTGCTCGAATCCCCCGAGATCGAGACCCCCGAGGTGATCTGTTCGATGAAGGCGCTGGAGACCGTCGTCGCGCGGACGAAGGCGCGCGCGGCCTCCGAACTCTGCGCCGATCCGAACGGGTTGAACGGCACGCAGCCGCCCGAACCGACGATCGCCGGGCGGACATAGCCGGCCGGCTGCAGCGCGGGCACGTCCATCCGGCATTTGACCTGGCCGGTCGCCGGATCGACGACCGCGTCGAAGGCGGCGCGGTAATTGGCGGTGATCAGCCGGTTATAGCCGGTGAACTTCGCCTCGGTGCGGCCATAGGTGCCGTAGACGTCGTAGCTCAGGTCCGACACCGCATTTTCGAGCTTGCCCTTCAGCCCGCCGGTCGCGGTGGTGCTGTGGCGGTCGACCTTGCTGGTGCGCAGACCGACATCGTAGAAGGAGCGATCGAGCTGCAGCGTGGTCGCGCCGGCGGCGAGCAGCCGCTGGCGGAAGGCCGGATCGAGATAGGCGTTCTGGGCGATGTTGATCGCGATCGCCGACTGCTGGACCGGCTGGCCGAGCCCGAAGCTCGACGTGTTGTTGTAATCGACGTTGAGATAGGCCCGCGCCGCGCTGCTGAACTCATAATGGGCGTTGGCGCTGAGATTGTAGCGGGTGATGTCGGGGACGATCGAGATGGTGTCGTCGTAACGGAAGCAGGTCGCGCCGCAATTGGCGTAGATGCCGAACAGATTGCCGTCGGTGAACAGTGCGGTGGGCGCCGCGCGCGCGGTGCCGTCCTCGTTGAACACGAACGCGCCGAGCGTCCTCGTGTCGCCGCGCGCGCCGACCGATCCGAACCCGGCGAAGCGGTAGGATTCGCCGTTCGGGACGATCAGCTGGTCGGGAATGCCGTCGGCGGTGCCGGTGTTGGCCGGATTGTTGACGACGATATTGTTGTGCATGTCGGCATGGCGCGGGGTGATCATTTTGATCTTGGTATAGTCGGCCGACAAAGTGACGTTGCCGCGGTCCTCGCCGAAATTCCTGCCCGCGAGCAGGCTGCCGCCATAGGTGCGGCCTTCGGAGCTTTCGATCGGCTGCGATCCGCTCGCCGACAGCTTCAGGCCCTGATAGCTGTCCTTGGTGATGATGTTGACGACGCCCGACACCGCGTCCGAACCATAGATCGCCGAGGCGCCGCCGGTGATGATCTCGACCCGCTCGATCAGGTTGGGGTTGATCGAATTGAGGTCGACCGCGGCGCTGTCGGTGCTGCCCGCGACCCGGCGCTTGCCGTTGACCAGCACCAGCGTCCGGTTCGATCCCAGGCTGCGCAGGTCGACGACCGCCAGGCCGCCGGCGGTCTCGCCGCGGGTGCCGGCGGCGCCGCTCTGCTGGTTCTGCTGCATGCTGCCCGAAAAGCCGATCGCCGGCTGCTGCGCGAGCGCGCGGCCGATGTCGAACTGGGTGTTGTTGTTTTCGAGCGTCTCGGCGGTGACCAGCCCGACCGGGGTGGGCAGATCGGCGGCCGGGCGGGCGATGCGCGATCCGGTCACGACGATGTCGGCGTCGGACTTGTCGTCCGCGGCCGGAGCGGCCGTCCCCTGCGCCAGCGCCGGGCTTGCCCCGATCAGCATGATGATCGGCACGAGCGATGCCGAAACCCGAAACCCCGTCTTGCGTCCGATCCGCGCGGTCGACCCCTTGATCATTGTCTTCACCCCCGTCGCCCTGCGGCCGTCTCACCGGTTCGGTGGACCGCTCGTCAGGATGGGGAATTGGTAGGAAATCGCGAAATGCGATCCCAATGCCCATTCGGCATAGATATATTCGTGGGGGTGTTGGGGGGAGCGTTGGGCGAGGCCATCGTGATCCGGGCGCCTTCCCATGGCCGCCAACCCATCGTCATCCCGGACTTGATCCGGGATCTCACTTCTTCTTCCGCTCGCCAAAGGCAAAGAGATTCCGGGTCAAGCCCGGAATGACGAAGTTGGGTGACCGCGGCGCTACACCACCTCAGCCTCCCCCGCCGCACGCGCCTTCAGCATCGACCAGAAGGCCTCGACCCGCTGGCTGCGGCGCGCGCGGGGGCGGAAGATGCGGATCTCGATCGGGACGTTCCATTGCTCGTCGCCCGCCGGGGCGAGGCGGCCGCTCTTCAGATCCTCCTCGGCGAGGCTGAGCGGTGCCCAACTCACCCCGCGGCCGTCGCGCGCCATCGTCAGCAGCACGCTCGCCATATGCGATCGGAACACCGGCCGGAGCGCGGCGATGCCATTGGCGGCGACCTTCGCCGCGAGCAGGATCCGGCCCATCCCCGATTTCTCCTCGAGCTCGAGATAGGGCACCGGCTGCCCCTCGGCGCCGGGCAGGCGGTGGATCGGCGCGCCGTCGGGGGCGACCGCCGAGACCGGCAACAGCAGGTCGTCGCCGAGCGGCAGCGAGACGAAGCCCGCGGGATCGAGCCGGTGCGACGCCGCCGGATGATGGTGGCACAGCAGGAAATCGGCCTTGCCCTCGAGCATCAGCCGCTCGCAGGCGGCCATATGGTCGGCGATCAGGGTGATCGTGCCCATGTCGCGCCCATCCTCGAGCCCGCGCAGCCAGGGCGGGAAGAAGGTCGTCGACAGCGCATGGGTCGAGGCGAAGCGCAGTTCGCTGACCAGCGATCCGCCGATCTCGCGCACCTGGTCGCGGCCGAGCAGCAGCCGGCGCAATATCTCCTCGGCGACCACCCGGAAGGCCATGCCGGCTTCGGTCAGCGCGATGCGGTGGGTGTCGCGGTCGACCAGGGTCGCGCCGACCCATTCCTCGAGCGCGCGGATCCGGCGGCTGAACGCGGGCTGGCTCATGTTGCGCGCTTCGGCCGCGCGCGAGAAATTCGCCTCCTCGGCCAGCTTGATGAAATCTTCGAGCCAGACTGTGTCCATCGGTCCCCCGCATTCCGCATGATTTGATAGGAACCCGGCATTGGCCCTGCCCGCAAGCCCCACGGTAAGTCCGCGCTCCGAGAAGCAGGAGAGCGAAGAGCATGACGTCCGCACGGACCTTGTACGACAAGATCGTCGATCGGCACAGGGTGACATCCCTCAACGATGTGCGCGGCCCCGGCGAGACGCTGCTGCTCTATGTCGATCGCACCGTCCTCAACGAATATACCAGCCCGCAGGCGTTCAGCGGGCTGCGCGAGGCCGGGCGCGCGGCCTGGCGTCCGCAGGCGGCGCTGGGCGTCGTCGACCATGTCAACTCGACCGCGCCGGGGCGCGGCGGCGGCAGCGCCGATCCGGGGGCGCGCCGCCAGATCGCCTATCTGTCCGAGAATGGCCGCGATTTCGGGATCGAGATCTATGACGTGCTCCATCCGCGCCAGGGCATCGAGCATGTCGTGCTGCCCGATCTCGGCTGGGTGCTGCCGGGGCTGGTGATCGCCGCGGGCGACAGCCACACCACCACCTATGGCGCGTTCGGGACGGTCGGCTTCGGCATCGGCACCTCGGATATCGAGCATCTCCTCGCCACCCAGACGCTCGTCTATCGTCGGCTGAAGACGATGCGGGTGACGGTCGACGGCCAGCTCGGCATTGGGGTGACCGCCAAGGATGTGGTGATGGCGCTGATCCGGCGGATCGGCGCCGACGGCGCGGCCGGCCATGCGCTCGAATTCGCCGGCGAGGCGATCGCGGCGATGGGGGTCGAGGCCCGGATGACGATCTGCAACATGGCGGTCGAGTGCGGCGCGCGGGTCGCGCTGATGGCGCCCGACGACAAGGTGATCGCCTATATTTCGGGGCGCCCGCGGACGCCCTCGCCGGCGGCGATGGCGCAGGCGCGCGCGACATGGGCGGGTCTGTTCAGCGATGCCGATGCGCGCTTCGACAGGGAACTGACGCTGCGCGCCGGCGAGATTCCGCCGATGGTGAGCTGGGGCACCAGCCCCGACCAGGCCGTCGCGATCGACGGCCATGTGCCCGACCCCGCGACGCTGCCCCCCGATCGCCGTCCCGACGTCGCCCGCGCGATCGCCTATATGGGGCTGGCGCCGCACATGCGGCTCGACGCGGTGCCGATCGACCGCGCCTTCATCGGATCGTGCACCAATGCCCGGATCACCGACCTGCGCGACGCGGCGCGGGTGCTGCGCGGGCGGCGGGTGGCGCCGGGGGTGCGCGCGCTGGTGTCGCCGGGCAGCAGCACGGTGCGGCGCGAGGCCGAGGCCGAGGGGATCGACCGCATCTTCATCGCCGCGGGGTTCGAATGGCGCCAGTCGGGCTGTTCGATGTGCCTGGCGATGAACGACGATGTGCTGGCGCCCGGCGAGCGCTGCGCATCGAGCACCAACCGCAATTTCGAAGGGCGCCAGGGCAGCGGCGGCCGCACCCATCTGATGAGCCCGGCGATGGTCGCCGCCGCCGCGGTGACCGGCCGGCTGACCGACGTGCGGTCGCTGCCCGACCTCGAGGCGCTGTGATGGAGCGCTTCATCCGATCGACCGGCCGGGTCGCGTCGATGCCGGCCGCCAATGTCGACACCGACATGATCATGCCCAAGGCGTTCCTCAAGGGGATCGACCGGCAGGGCCTCGCTCTTGGCCTGTTCCACGACCTGCGGTTCGACGCGCAGGGCCGGCCGCGCCCCGATTTCCTGCTCAACCGCCCGGACATGGCGGACAGCCGCTTCCTGATCGTCGGACCCAATTTCGGCTGCGGATCGTCGCGCGAACATGCGGTCTGGGGGCTGCTCCAATATGGCATCACCGCGATCATCGGCACCAGCTTCGCCGGCATCTTCGCCGACAATTGCGCGAATAACGGCTTGCTCCTGATCGCGCTCGACGCCGATATCGTCGCGTCGCTGGCGGAGTCGCTGACCGACGATACGGGGATCATGACGATCGATCTGGAGGCCCAGCGCATAAATGCGGCAGACAGGGTGGTGGACTTCGCGGTCGATCCCGCGGTCCGGCGGGCGATGATGCTCGGGCTCGACCGGATCGGCGAGACGCTGGCGCAGGCCGATCGCATCCGCGCCTTCGAGCGGCTCTATCTGGCCGAACATCCCTGGCTGGCGGAAGAGAGCGACGGGTGAGCGCGGTCGCCGGCTATCCCGACCTGATGCCGGGCTTCCGCTGGCGCGACGTCGACGCCGGCGGCGTCCGCATCCGCGCGGCGATCGGCGGCAGCGGGCCGCCGCTGCTGCTGCTCCACGGCCATCCCCAGACCCATCTGACCTGGCACAAGGTGGCGCCGGTGCTGGCCCGGCGCTTCACCGTCGTCGCCACCGATCTGCGCGGCTATGGCGACAGCGCCAAGCCGGCGGGCGGCGCCGATCACGAAGCCTATTCTAAGCGGGCGATGGCGGCGGACCAGGTCGCGGTGATGCGCCATTTCGGCTTCGACCGGTTCGCGATCATCGGCCATGACCGCGGCGCCCGGGTCGCGCACCGGCTCGCGCTCGACCATCCCGACGCGGTGACCCGGCTCGCGCTGCTCGACATCGCCCCGACCGCGACGATGTACGCGCGCACCGACAAGGACTTCGCGACCCGCTATTTCTGGTGGTTCTTCCTGATCCAGCCGTTCGACCTGCCCGAACGGATGATCGGCGCCGATCCCGACTTCTTCCTCGACAAGCATATCGCCGGGCAGATCAAGGTAGCCGGATCGGTCGACGAGCGGGTGCTCGCCGAATATCGCCGCTGCTACCGCGATCCGGCGACCCGTCACGCGATCTGCGAGGATTATCGCGCCGCCGCCGGGATCGACCTCGACCATGACGCCGCCGATGGCGACGCCCGGATCGCGGCGCCGCTGCTGGCGCTGTGGGGCGGCCGCGGCACGGTCGGCGCGCTTTACGATGTGCTCGCCTGCTGGTGCGACAAGGCCGACGACGTCCGCGGCCATGCGATCGACTGCGGCCACAGCCCGCAGGAGGAGGCGCCCGCGGCGCTGCTCGCGGCGCTCGACGCCTTTCTGTGACCCGTCCATAGGTTTCGCCCGACCATACCAAGGTTCAGATGGCGCGACCGCCGCCCGGTCGCGAAGATGACCGCCTTGTTCCGGTGCCGGCCGGGACCAACGATGCGCGATGGGACAATATCATGGGTTCGCCGATCAAGATCCTGCTGCAGACCACGATCCCGCCGGTCGAGGACGACTGGCATATCGGGCGCTTCTCGATGCTGCGCGACCATCTGGCGGGGCTCGTCGATGCCGATGGCGCCCCGCTGTGCGCGGTGACCGCGCGCGACCGCACCGCGCCGGGCGCCCCCGATCCGGTGCTGTCGACGATCGACCGGTCCGACTATGACCAGCTCTGGCTGTTTGCGGTCGATGTCGGCGACGGGCTGGCGCCCGAAGACTGCGCCGCGATCGGCCGCTTCCGGCGGATGGGGCGCGGGCTGCTGGTGACGCGCGACCATATGGACCTGGGCAGTTCGCTGTGCACGCTCGGCGGGGTCGGCGACGCGCATTATTTCCACAGCAAACATCCCGATCCCGACCCGACGCGCCACATCGCCGACGACCGGGTGACGACGGCGATCTCCTGGCCCAATTATCATTCGGGGGCGAACGGCGACTATCAGCGGATCGCGGTCGCCAGCCCGCCCCACCCGGTGCTGCACGATCCGGACAGCCCCGACGGGCTGATCCACCATCTTCCATCGCATCCCCATGAGGGCGCGGTCGGCGCCCCGGCGGGCGATGGCTCGGCGCGGGTGATCGCGACCGGCACCAGCCAGGCGAGCGGCCGGCGCTTCAACATCGCGGTCGCCTTCGAGCCCGGCGCCCAGGGCGGCCCGGCGGTGGCGCAATCGACCTTCCACCATTTCGCCGACTATAATTGGGATCCGTCGAACGGCTGCCCCAGCTTCGTCAGCGAGGCGCCGGGCGACGGCATCGCCCGGAACCCCGACGCCCAGCGCTCGATCCGGCGCTATGTCCGCAATCTCGCCATGTGGCTGGCGGGGCGATCGCCGGTCGACGATGGCGGAGAGGCTAACAAGCTGCCCGGCTAAACGCGTGCCTGTTCGAACATCAACGGCCGGAAATCGCAACTCATCCCCCGTTCGTGTCGAGCGCAGTCGAGACACGTGCCACCAGCGCAACGTGTCTCGACTGCGCTCGACACGAACGGATCGAGGGTTAACCCACGCCCGCGAGATAGTCGGCGTCGCTGACCTTCTCCATCCAGACGACGTTCACGCCGTCGAGCGCTTCCTGCACGGCGATATGGGTCATCGCGGTGGTCGCGGTGGCGCCGTGCCAGTGCCGGTGGCCGGGCGGGCACCAGATCACGTCGCCGGCGCGGATCTCGACGATCGGCTCGCCCTCGCATTGCGTCCAGCCGCAGCCGGCGGTCACGATCAGCGTCTGGCCGAGCGGATGCGTGTGCCAGGCCGATCGCGCGCCGGGCTCGAAGGTCACCGCCGCGCAGGACACGCGCGCGGGCGCCGGCGGCGCGTATAACGGGTCGATACGGACGGTGCCGGTGAAATAATCGGCGGGGCCCTTTTGCGAGGGCTGCGATCCGGCGCGAATGAGCTTCATGATCTGGTCTCCTGGGAAATCTTCATCTGATCGGCGCCGGGCCCGCGGGCAACGCGCCGGCCTTGGCGCGCAGCATGATCGGCTCGGTCTCGATCAGGGTCAGCGACCGGACCATCGTGGCGGTGCCGTTCTTGTAGGCGAGGAAATGCGGCGACCGCAGATGCGCCTCATAAGCGGCCTGGTCGGCATAGACCTCCATGATCCGGATCTGGGTCGGCTGCCCCTTCACCGCGACCGCATTGAGCATCAGCACCCCGGACTCGCGCGCCACCGATGCGGCGATCTCCGCGGACAGCAGCGCCCGATAGCGGTCGAGCTGCGCCGGATCGATCTCGAGCTCGGCGATCCTGACCAGCGGCTTGCCGGCATCATCGGCCATCGCCCCACCTCCTCCCGACAGCGCGGCGAACGCCGCCAGCGCGAACCGCATCGATCGCCCGTTCACCGGTCAGACTCCCGCCTCTTCGAAGACCTTCTTCGCGATCGGCAGCGCGGTCATCGCCGGCGGCCAGCCGGCATAGAAAGCGAGCTGGGTGATCGTCTCGACGATCTCGTCGCGGCTGACGCCGTTTTCGAGCGCCTTCTTGAGGTGGAACGGCAGTTCGTTGATCCGGTAGAGCGAGATCAGGCTGGTGATCGTCACCAGGCTGCGGTCGCGCGGCGACAGCATCGGATTTTCCCAGACATCGCCGAACAGCACCTTGTCGGTGATCTCGGCGAGGTGCGGCGCGATGTCGCCGAAGGATTTGCGGGCATTGGTCGGTTCAGTGGACATGGGATCTTCTCCGGCAAGGACGGGCCAGGGCAGCGCCGCGGCCATGGTCAGGGTGAGAGCGGTGCGGCGGCTCAGCGGTTCCATCGCCGTCAATGGGCGGTGAAGCCGCCGTCCACGGGCAGGCCGACGCCGACGACGAAGCTGGCGCCGGGGCTGCACAGCCAGAGCACCGCGGCGGCGACCTCATCGGCCTCGCCGAGCCGTCCGATCGGCTGCTGTTCCAATATCCCGGCCATCGCGTCGGCCTGGCCGTCGAGCATGTCGCGCACCATCGGCGTGTCGATCGTGCCCGGACATACCGCGTTGATGCGGATGCCGCGCGGGGCATATTCGACACCGGCGCTCTTGGTCATCCCGAGCACGGCATGTTTGGTGCCATGATAGGCGGCGCGCCCGGGCAGGCCGACCAGCCCGCCGAGCGACGAGCAGTTGACGATCGCGCCCGAGCCCCGGTCGCGCATCACCCGCAGCTCATGCTTCATGCACGCCCAGACCCCGCGCTGGTTGATCGCGGTCACCCGCTCGAACTGCGCGATCGGTTCGTCGGCGGCGTCGGACGGCGGCACCTGGATCTCGGCATTGTTGAACGCCATGTCGAGCCGGCCATATTCGCCGACCGCACGATCGACCATCGCGGCGACCTGCGTCTCGTCGGCGACGTCGCAGGCAATGCCGATCGCCCGGCCACCTTCGGCGACGATCCGCGCCGCCTCGGCTTCGGCGAGCGCACCATCGATATCGGCCAGGACGACCGCCGCACCGCTGGCGGCGAAGGCGCGCGCGGTCGCCAGCCCCATCCCCTTGCCGGCCCCGGTCACCAGCGCGACCTGCCCGCGGAAATCGAACATGGGATTCATCATGGCTATCCTTTTCGCTGGACGGGCGCTGCCCTGACGGAGGGCGTCGGCGGCCTCGAACAGCCCGTAGATAGGCCGGTTGGGCTCCCGGGATTAGCCGTCAGTCGCTCCATGGAGCGATGCAGGATGCTCATCGTCGATGTGCGGACCGACGGGCATGGCCGCCGCCGGTTTCACAGACCGAGCGGCCGCATCTCGCGGATCAGGTCGATCAGCAGCCGCAGGCCCGCCGGCACCTGCCGCCGGCTCGAATAATAGATGTGAAAACCCGGCCCCGGCGAGGTCCAGTCGTCGAGCACCCGCCGCACGGTGCCGGCGGCGAGCAGCGGCGCCAGCAACGGTTCGGGCGCGTACATCAACCCCGCCCCACCGACCAGCAGGCTCAGGATGATCCGGCTGTCGTCGAGGGTGAGCGAACCCGGCACGTCGACCAGCAAGTCCTCGCCGTCGCGCTCGAACTCCCAGCGATAGACGCGCTCGTCGCCCAGCCGGAAGCGCAGCCCGCGATGCCCGCGCAGATCGTCGGGATGCCGCGGCACGCCGAAACGGTCGAGATAATCGGGCGATCCCGCGACCACCCAGGCGATGTCGGCCGACAGACGCTGCGCGACCATGTCCTCGGGTACGGTGCCGCCATAGCGGATGCCGGCGTCGAAGCCGCCATCGACGATGTCGACCATGCGGTTGCTGACCGAGATGTCGATCTCGACGTCGGGATAGCGGTCGACGAAGGCCGGCAGCACCGGCCCGAGCAACAGGCTCGCCGCGTCGCTCGGCACGTTGAGCCGGATGCGGCCGGCCGGGGCGTCGCGGAAGCGGTTGAGCTGCTCGAACGCCTCGCCGATCACGTCGAACGGCGTGCCGATCGTCGCCTGCAGCGCCTCGCCCGCCGCGGTGAGGGTGACGCTGCGGTTGGTCCGGTTGAGCAGGCGGACGCCGAGCCGGGTTTCGAGCCCCTTGAGCGCATGGCTGAGCGCCGATGCGCTGATGCCGAGTTCCAGCCCCGCGCGACGGAAGCTGCGATGCTTCGCGATCGCGAGGAAATAGGGAAGATCGGCAAGGTCGGACCGGCCCGGTTTCATCGGGCGGGTATGGCGCGGCAAGGCCGCCGATGGCAATCGTCCGGGCGGATGCGCCGATGCGGTCACTCGCCGCGATATTGGGCGTCGGCGACCGGCTCCATCCAGTCGACATTGCGCCCGTCCCGGTTTTCGGTGATCGCGACATGGGTCATCGCGGTCGTCCGGGTCGCACCATGCCAGTGCCGGACACCCGCGGGCACGAAGGCGGTATCGCCCCGACAGATGCGCACGACTGGCCCGCCTTCGCGCTGGGTCCAGCCGCAACCATCGACGACGTACAGCGCCTGCCCTGCCGGATGGCTATGCCAATTGCTGCGCGCGCCGGGTTCGAACCGGACCTCGCCGATGCTCGCGCTGCCCATCTGCCCCGCATCGACCATCGGACGCACGCTGACCCGGCCGGTGAAGTTCGACGCCGGCCCCGGCACCGCCGGCCGCGAATGCGCCGGCACGACACCGTCGGGCGTGGGAACGGCCGGCTGGGCCATGGCCGTACCGGCGATCATGACGATCGCCGCCAGCGCGACGATCGGACGGGGGTCGGTCATGCAACGGCTCCTCGGTCATCTCAGGCGGAACCGGTATAACGGCACCCGCCGTCCGGCGCGTCATGACCGATGCTCAACGCGCCATGATCCGATGCTCAGCCTGCGGTGGATCGGGCGAATCTTTGACAAGCCCGCGCTTTCGCGGCATCGGGGCCGCGGCGATGGATTTCCGCCGGGCCTTCGGGCCGAACCGCCCCTTTGCGGGGCTGATGATTCCTACCTGTCGCCGTCATGGCAGCAAGGAGGAATCATGCGCGCCGTTCTTCGCAGTCTCGTCACCCGCCTCGATATCGCAGGCTTCGTCCGCACCCGGCGTGATCATGCCGCGGCGGTGATCCGCTGGATGCTGATCGTCACGCCGATGGCGGCGGCGGTCGGCACCCTATGCGCGGCGTTCCTGTGGAGCCTCGACGCGGCGACCCGGGCGCGCTTCGACCATCCCTGGCTGTTGTTCCTGCTGCCGGTCGGCGGTGCGGTGATCGCGCTGCTCTACCAGGCCACCGGCCGATCGGTCGAAGCCGGCAACAACCTGATCGTCGACCAGATCCACGAACCCGGCGGCGGCGTGCCGCTGCGCATGGCGCCGCTGATCTTCCTGGGGACGGTGGTCACCCATCTGCTCGGCGGATCGGCGGGCCGCGAGGGCACCGCGGTGCAACTGGGCGGCAGCCTCGCCAGCGCGACCGCGACGCTGTTCCGCCTCGATGCGGCGGGGCTGCGGATCGTGCTGATGGCCGGCATCGCCGCCGGTTTCGGCGCGGTGTTCGGCACCCCGCTCGCCGGCGCCGTCTTCGCGCTCGAGGTGCTGGCGATCGGCCGCATCGAATATCGGGGGCTGCTCCCCTGCCTCGCCGCGGCGCTGGTCGGCGACTGGACCTGCCGGGCGTGGGGCATCCGCCATATCGGCTATCATATCGCCCCGCTGCCGGGACCGCCCGCCGCGCTCGCGATCGAGCCGCTGATCGTCGGCCAGGCGGCACTGGCCGGCATCGGCTTCGGCCTCGCCGCGCTCGCGTTCGCCGAGGCCAGCCACAGGCTGGGCGGCGGCTGGCGGCGGCTGGTCCCCAATCCGCCGCTGCGCGCGATGACCGGCGGGATCGCGATCATCGCCCTTGTCGGGCTGTGCGGCACCCGCGCCTATCTCGGGCTCGGCGTCGAGAGCCCCGATCCGGCCGACCCGACCATCGCCGGCTTCTTCGCCCCGCCGATCGACCATGCCAGCTGGGCGCTCAAGATGCTCTTCACCGTCGTCACCCTCGGCGCCGGCTTCAAGGGCGGCGAGGTCACCCCGCTGTTCTTCATCGGCGCAGCGCTCGGCAACGCGCTCGCCGGCCTGCTCGGCGCGCCGGTCGACCTGTTCGCCGGGCTGGGCTTCGTCGCCGTCTTCGCCGGGGCGGCGAACACCCCGTTCGCCTGCACGCTGATGGGGATCGAGCTGTTCGGCGGCCAGCATGCGGTGCCGATCGCGGTCGCCTGCTTCACCGCTTATGCCTGCTCGGGCCATAGCGGCATCTATCTGTCGCAGCGCATCGCCCTGCCCAAGCCCGGCAACCGGATGGCGGCGGCGGGCACGACATTGCGCGACGCCCGCACCAGGCCGACGCGGCCCGATGCCGATGGACGCCCACGCTGATGTCGAGCGCGGACAGGGTCGCCCGCGGCCGGATCGGGCGCCGCTCAGTTCAGCTCAGCGCGGCGCCATCCGGATCGCGCCGTCGATGCGCAGGGTCTGGCCGTTGAAATAGCTGTTGCGGACCAGTTCCATCACCAGCGAGGCGAATTCCTCGGGCTTGCCGAGCCGCTTGGGGAACGGCACCGAGGCGGCGAGCGATTCGAGGATCTTTGGCGGGACGCCGAGCATCGGCGGGGTCGCGAAGATGCCGGGCATGATCGCATTGACGCGGATGCCGAGGTCCATCAGGTCGCGCGCCATCGGCAGCACCATGCCGTTCACGCCCGCCTTCATCGAGCCGTAGGACACCTGCCCGACCTGGCCGTCCTGGGCGGCGGCGCTCGAGGTCAGCGTCAGCACCCCGCGCTCGCCATCCTCGAGCGGATCGAGGCTCGCCATGCCGAGCGCGGCGATCGAGGCGACCCGGTAGCTCGAGATCAGGATGCCGTGCGCGGTGAACGCGAAATCCTCCGACGTCATCCGGTCGAACTGGCCGGTCTCGCGGTTGCGGAACACGGTCTTGGCGCCGCGGGTGACCTGGGCGCAGTGGACGAGGATCCGCTCCTGCCCGTTCGCGGCCCGCGCCTGTTCGAAGCCGGCGAGGACGCTCTCCTCGCTGGTCACGTCGACCTTGCAGAAGACGCCGCCGATCTCGTCGGCGGCCTTGCGGCCATTCTCCTCGTGCCAGTCGAAGATCGCGACCTTGATGCCCGCCGCCGCGAGCGCGATCGCGCTGGCCTTGCCGAGCCCCGATGCGCCTCCGGTGACGACCGCCGCGATATTGTCTTCGATCCGCATGATCCGCTCCCGATGCCTGTCTGCTATGGTATCAGCGATGGCGCGCGCAGGCCCCGCACGCAAGGCCGGGGGCGGATTCCGACCTCGAACGACCGGCAGGCCGAACGCCCGGATTCTCCCGCATTTTTATGGCCGTCGGTGGCCTCGCGCGCCGCGGCGGTACGACCTCCACGCGACATTTGGCACATAAGCGAACTTATGGCCGTGGCGCGAAGATCGGCGTCAATGCTGGCGCGAGGTGCGGAACGCCCGCGGGCTTTCGCCGATCGCGCGGCGGAAGGCGGTCGAAAAGGACGGGCCCGAGCTGAAGCCGGCGCGGGTGGCGACCTCGGCGATCGGCATGTCGGAGCCGTGCAGCAGCCCCTTGGCGCGCTCGAGCATCTGTTCCTGGACGAAATTGCCCACGGTCCGCCCCGTTTCCTCGCGGAACGCCCGCATCAGCTGGCGCCGGCTGAGCCCGCACAGTTCGGCGAGTTCCGCCAGCGTGGGCACATTGGCACCATCGCGGATGCGCGCCTCGATCGCGCGAAGCCGCCACGGCGAGAGCCCGCCCTTGGAGGCGCTGCCCGCCTCGACCTGGCGAAGGACGCGCAACGTCTCGGCCAGCAGGGTCACGCCGAGCCCCTCGATCAGCAGTTCGGCGGCGAAACCCGGTTCGCTGACCTCCTGCGCCATCCGCAGCAGCAGGTCGCGCAGGCGATCGAAGCGCAGGTTCAGGCAGGTCCGCAGGATCGGCGCATCCATGCCGATGTCGAGATCCTCGCCGAACCGCTCGTCGGCCTGCATCTCGACGAACATCGTCCGCTGGCGCCCCGGGCCGCCCCGCGCGAGGTAGCGCTGGCGCGCGGGCACGAAGAACAGTTCGCCGACCGGACGATAGCCGTCCATCGCCTCGAACCGGCCCTGCGCGCTGGCTGGCCGGCCGGTCAGGCTCAGGTTGAACAGGAAGACCTTGTCCGAATACCACTGGCCGGCGGTCGCGCCCTGCTGGTCCTGGGTGATCAGGCTTGCCGAGACATGCGAGGAGGCGAAGTGCGATTGGGTGGCGATATGGGCGGCCCGGTCGGCCCGTGGGACGTGACCGCCGCCAAGGCTATCGGTTATGTCTGCCCACATCGCATTCACCAGCCAGCCGGCCGTCCGCCGTTGCGGATTGGCCATGATCCATTCCTGCCGGGAACATATGCGGATCGCGACGGCCGCGCCATCCTTTCATGCCGCGCATCCATCGCCACCGCGGGAAGTTACCCGCGTGAAGGCCTGGGGGGCTTAAATACCAACCCGTTCGTGTCGAGCGTCGTCGAGACACCTCGCGGTGGTGGAACATGTCTCGACTACGCTCGACACGAACGGAGAAGAGAGGGCAGGACGCCGGGCTAGTCGGGCGACCGCCCGAACAGCGAGACGCCCAGCGCATGGACATCGGGCGGCATGTCGATCAGCGCGCGGAAGACATGGGTGACAGACGCGAACTGGCTGATCGGCCGTTCGCGCGGGTTGAGCCCGGCGGCGACCGACGCCTCCATGAACCGGCGGGCGATCGCCGGCTCGACATTCCAGGCCTTGCCTTCCTCCATCATCGCCCCGGCCCGCACGAACGACACCCGGATCCCCGCCGGGTCGAGCTCGCGATAGAGGCCGGTCGAGAAGCGCTCGAGCCCGGCCTTGGCCGCCTGATAGACCGTCATGTGCGGGAACGGCAGTTCGACGCCCTCGCTGCTGACGTTGATGATATGCCCGCCGCGCCGCATCAGCGGGACCGCCGCGCGCGCGCAATATATCGGCCCGGCAAGGTTGGTGCCGAGGCCCGACGCGATCTGCTCGTCGGTCGCCTCCTCGACGAGGAAGGGCTCATAGACCGCGGCATTGTTGATCAGCACGTCGATCGCCGGGTGGCGCGCGGCGATCGCCGCGAAGGCGGCGCGGACCGAGTCCGGCGCGGCGACGTCGCAGCCGATCGCCATCGCCGCGTCGCCGATCTCGGCCGCCACCGCCTCGACCTTGGCGGCGGTCCGTCCGAGCAGGACGACCTGTTCGCCTTCGGATGCGAAGCGCCGCGCGAGCGCCCGCCCCAGGCCGACCCCGGCACCGGTGATCACGATCGTCTTCATGGCCTGACCGCCCCCTGGAATATGACGATCGGCGCAGCGGCCCCGCCGGTCGCATGCGTCGGATCGATGGGAAACACGCTCTCCCGGGACGCCTGATGGTCCCCGCCCGGCGCGGGCGTCAATGGCAGCCCCGTCCCGGCATCTCGTCCGCGATCGCTTTTGTGGCGCGTTCGAACAAGAGCGACACTCCCGCGAAAGAGCGCGCGATTGCCCGGCGCCGCCGCTGTCGCCATCTAGATCGCGTTACGGGCCGTGCCCGCGGCAGGGGCGCCGTGCCCCGGGAACGATCGGCCGCGACGACGGCCGGCCAGGAGATGATATTCGCATGACCAAGGTGATGAAGGGTGTTCGCGTCCTGGAAGTCGCGCAGCACACATTCGTTCCGGCCGCAGGCGCGATCCTCGCCGACTGGGGCGCCGATGTGATCAAGATCGAGCATCCGGTGCGCGGCGACACGATGCGCGGTTTCATCAACCTGGGCGGAATGAAGATCGACCCGAAGCGCAACACGCTGATGGAGCATCCCAATCGCGGCAAGCGCAGCGTCGGGGTCGACGTCTCGACCGCCGAGGGCCAGGCGCTGATCTACGAGATCGCGAAGACCGCCGATGTGTTCCTGACCAATTATCTGCCCGCGGCACGGCAGAAGCTCAACATCGACCTCGAGCATATCCGCGCCGCCAATCCCAACATCATCTATGCGCGCGGCAGCGCCTATGGCGACAAGGGCCCCGAGCGCGACGTCGGCGGCTTCGACGGCACCGCCTTCTGGTCGCGCAGCGGCGTCGGCTATGCGATGTCGCCCGCCGAACTCGACGGCCCGCTGATGCAGGGCATCCCGGCGTTCGGCGATTCGATCGGCGGCATGAACATCGCCGGCGGCATCGCCGCCGCGCTCTACCATCGCCGCGAGACCGGCGAGGCCAGCGAGGTCGACGTCTCGCTGCTGAGTTCGGCCTGGTGGGCGGCGGGCACCGCGATCGACATGGGGATCGAGACCGGCATCGCCAGCCGCAACGCCATGCCCTTTTCGGGCGCCAACCCCGGCAATCCGTTCATGGGCAATTTCCGCACCTCCGACGGCGGCACGATCAACCTGTGCGTGCTGACCCCCGGGCCCTATATCCGCGACACCTTCGCGCATCTCGGCATTCCCGAGGTCGCCGACGACCCGCGCTTCTCCGAGCCGCGCGCGCTGATGGAGAATTGGGCGGCGGCGAGCGGGCTGATCGTCGCGGCGATCGGCGGCAAGCCGTTCGCTTATTGGCGCGAGCATCTCAAGACGATGAAGGGGCAATGGGCACCTATCCAGAGCCTGGTCGATCTCGCCAGCGACGAGCAGGCGCTCGCCAACGACATGATCTTCGAGGTCGAGACCGGCGACGGCGGCAAGCCGCTCAAGCTGGTCCGCGGTCCGGTCCAGTTCAACCATCAGCCGGTCGAGACCACCCGCGCGCCCGAAGCCTCCGAGCATACCGAGACCTTCCTGCTCGAACTCGGCATCGAATGGGACAAGATCGAGGCGCTCAAGGCCGCCGGCGCGATCGCCTGAACCATCCTTCCATCCCAACGACAGTTCGAGGAACCAGCATGTCGGAAGCTTATATCATCGACGCGGTCCGCACCCCGCGCGGCATCGGCAAGATGGGCAAGGGCGCCCTGTCGCAGATGCATCCCGAGCATCTGGTCGCCAGCGTGCTCGGCGCGCTCAAGGACCGCAACGGCCTCGACACCGCCGATGTCGACGACATCATCTGGGGCACCTCGGCGACGCTCGGCCTGCAGGGCGGCGCGACCAGCCGGATGGGCGCGCTCGACGCCGGGTTCGACATGAAGACGAGCGGGGTCAACCTCAACCGCTATTGCGGCAGCGGCCTCACCGCGACCGCGCTCGCCGCGGGGCAGATCAAGGCGGGGTTCGAGGATCTGGTGATCGCCGGCGGTTCGGAACAGCTGTCCTACGCCAACCATTACGGCATGAAGATGCACGAGGCCGGGCTCGGCGGCGGCGGCATGGGGGTCGGCAATCCGCGCCTCCAGGCCAAGCACCCGCAGACCAACCAGGGCATCGCCGCCGATGCGATCGCGGCGATGGAAGGGATCACCCGCGCCGAGCTCGAGGCGTTCGGCGTCGAAAGCCAGCGGCGCGCCGGGATCGCGCTCGCCGAGGGCCGCTTCGCGAAGTCGACGGTCGCGGTGACCGACGACGACGGCAATGTCATCCTCGACCATGAGGAATATCCGCGCCCCGACACCACCGCCGAAGGGCTCGCCCAGCTCAAGCCCGCCTTCGCGATGTTCTACGACATGCCGTCGGTGCCCGATGGCCCGACCTATGCCGAACTGATCCACCGCAAATATCCCGATCTCGAATTCGCCCCGCTCCACCATGTCGGGATCGCGTCGGGCGTGGTCGACGGCGCCGCCGCGCTGCTGCTCGCCTCGAAGGACTATGGCGAAGCGCATGGCCTGAAGCCGCGCGCGCGGATCGTCGCCGCGGTCAATGTCGGCGACGATCCGACGCTGATGCTCAACGGTCCGGTGCCGGCCGCCAAGAAGGTGCTCGCCAAGGCCGGCCTCACCACCGCCGACATCGACATCTTCGAGATCAACGAGGCGTTCGCGGTGGTGGTCGAGAAGTTCATCCGCGACCTCGCTCTCGACCGCGCCAAGGTCAATCCGAATGGCGGCGCGATCGCGCTCGGCCACCCGATCGGCGCGACCGGGGCAATCCTGGTCGGCACCGCGCTCGACGAGCTCGAGCGCACCGAGGGACGCTATGCGCTGGTCACGATGTGCGCGGCCGGCGGCATGGCCCCGGCGATCATCATCGAGCGGGTGTCCGACTATCTGCCATGACGCCTGTCGCGGCGACGATCCCCGACACCGGCAGGCAAGCGCCGGGCGCATGACCGGGCGGCTTCCCCCCGATCGCAACCCGGCCGGGAGCGCGCGACATATATCCGACGCGGATCACGCGCTCGCGATATTTGTCGCCGCATCGCCTTTTGCCGAAAACCGGCGCCCATTTTTCGGCGCGATGCTCTAATCCTACCCCATATTCCTTCAAGATCGGAGTCCAGCATGAACGACGTCCTCGGTTACAACGGCAAGCGCGTGATCGTCACGGGCTGCTTTTCCGGCATGGGGGCGGCCGTCGCCCGCCTGCTGGTCGATCTCGGCGCCGAGGTGCACGGCTTCGACTATAAGCCGTCGACGCTGTCGCTCGCCTCGTTCACCAATGTCGACCTGCGCGACCCCGCGTCGATCGCCGCCGGTCTCGACGGAATCGACGGCGGCATCGACGCGCTGTTCAACTGCGCCGGCCTGCCGCAGTCGTTCCCGCCGCTCGACGTGATGAAGGTGAACTTCATCGGCCTGCGCGAGCTGACCAACGGCGTCGTCGAGCGCATGTCGCCGGGCGGGGCGATCTGCAGCATCGCATCCACCGGCGGCCTCGGCTGGAGCCGCCGCATCCCGACCAATATCGAACTGATCGACACCCCCGATTTCGCCGCCGCGCTGGCATGGTGCGAAGCGAACCCCGACGTCATCCGCGAGGGCTATTCCTTCTCCAAGGAGAATGTGATCGTCTGGACCCAATATATGGCACCGCGGCTGATCAAGCGCGGCATCCGGATCAACTGCACCCTGCCGTCCCCGACCCAGACGCCGATGATGGCGGAGTTCGAGGCCGCATCGGGCAAGGAGGTGATCCAGGCCGCCGCCGAGCCGCTCGGCCGCTACACCACCCCCGAGGAGCAGGCCGGACCGGTGGTCCTCGTCAACAGCGCGCTTGCCGGCATCGTCAACGGCGTGGTCCTGCCGGTCGACGGCGGCTTCATGGGCGGGCTCGCGACCGGCCAGATCGACATCAGCCGGATGATGAAGCGCGGGTGATCGGGTAACAGGTCGCGGCATGGGCGCCGGTGCGCCCATGCCGCGTCACGGCGCTACGAATTATACCAAGGATCCTGAACCTTAATCCGTTCGTGTCGAGCGTAGTCGAGACACGCTCCACCAGCGTGGCGTGTCTCGACTACGCTCGACACGAACGGAGAAGAAGGTCCCGTATTTGGGCCATGTTTGATATCAATCCAGCCGCTCGACCTTCTGCCCCGGCGTCGTGGTCACCGGGAAGGTCGACAGGCCCGACTTGCCGACCTCGTTGACATAATCCTGCGCGGCATCCTTGGTCGGGAACGGACCCACCATCAGCCGGTTGGTGGCCTTGAACGGCATCGTCCACGGCGTGCGCCCGGCGAGCTGCTTGCCGAACTTCGCCTTCTGCTTGGCCCATTCCTTGTCGAGATCGGGCTTGTAGGCGCCGCTCGCGATCTGGACCCAGTAGCGACCGGGCTCGGACGCCTTGAGCTTGGCGGTCGACTTGGCGTCGTCGCGGTCGCGCTCGGCCTTTTCGGCGAGCTTCTTGTCCGCCGCCTTCTTGTCGGCAAGCTTCTTGTCGGCCGCGGCCTTTTCGGTCGCGGCCTTGTCGACCGCCGCCTTGCGGTCGGCGAGCTTGCGGTCGTCGCTCAGGCTGCGCTGCGCGGGGGTCAGCGTCGACGCCGCGAGCGTCGGCGATGCGGCGACCGTCGGGGTATCGGACGGGGTGGCCGGTGCGATCGGCGCGGTCACCACCGGCGTCGTGCCGGCCTTGGCGGTCGACGTGCGCGGCTCGGGTCCGGCCTGGGTAAGGGTGAAGCGGGTGCTGGTCGGCGCGGTGACCACCGGCGCGGTGGGGATTCCCTTCGACGACGGCGCCGGATTGGCGATCGCCATCTGCGGCACCTTGTCCTCGGGGAAATGGCCGAAATGGACCGCCGCAGCCTTTTCCGAGCCCTTCAGGTCGGGCAGCCGGTCGAGGAACGGCTTGATCGCATCGGCCTGCGGCCGCGGCAGCACCGCATAGGCGGCCTGTTCGGCGCCGAGCCGGTCGCCGGTCATCGCCAGCACGAAGGCGCGGGTGCGCCAGGCCGGGATGTCCTGCTTGCGCAGCAGCGGATCGAGCATCGCCAGCGCGCCGGCGCGGTCGCCCGCCATCGCCAGCGACAGCGCCAGCCGCCGGGTCGCCTCGTCATTGGGACCCGATCGCAGCGCGAGCAGATATTCGGCCTGCGCCTTGCGATTGTCGCCGCGCAGATCGTAGGCGAGCCCGCGGTCGAGCGCGACATAGGCCGGCGGCACACCGAGATCGACCGCATCGTCGAACATGCGCAGCGCGGGCCGCGCCTGTTCCTTCTGGACCAGCGCCGAGCCGAGCCCGGCCTTGATCCGGCCGTCGCGCGGCGACAGCTTCTCGGCGCGGACATAGAAGTTGATCGCGGCATCGGCGTCGCCGACCGCGAGCGCCGCGTTGCCGGCGCCCGTCAGCCCTTCGAGATCGCCCGGATCGCGCGCCAGCACCCGCAAATAGCGCGCGAGCGCCTCGGCCGGGTCGCCGCGCGCCATCGCGTCGCGCGCCTGCTTCATCGTGTCGACCAGCACCGGCTCGGGTTCGGGCGCCCCCGCCTCGTTGGGGTCGAGTCCCTGCTCGGTGGCGACCGGCGTCTCTTCCGCCGCCTTGACCGGCGCGGTGACCCGCGCGCGGCTGTAGCGCGACGACGATCGCCGGCTGCGCGAGGTCGATTTCTTCGCCTTGCTGCCGCTCCTGGCGCGGGTCGAAGAGGATTTGCCGGTCTTCTTTTTCGAACTCGCGCTCTTCTTCGAACTCGCCTTGGTCGAGCTCTTGGCGAAGGTCGGCGATGCGGGGCCAGCGATCAGCGCCAGCGAGAGGGCCAGGGCGATGCAGCGACGGAAGATGTTTGTCATTGAACCACCATGATACACTATAACGCCCGCATGTCCGCAAGGGACATGCGGGCGTCATGCGCCAAAACGGTTTCCAGCCGAGCCAGGCCGGAAAGCCTTATGGTTACTGGTTGCCCTGGCGCCCCAGGAACCGCGGTACGTCGCCGTCGCGATCGGCCGGCTCGTCATCGACCTGCGCCTTGGCAGCGCCGCGGGCGATGTTCGACATACGCTCGAACAGGGTCGCGCCGGCGGCCGGGCGGGTGCGCGGCGCCTCGGCGGCGGGCTCCTCGGGGTTCGACAGCCAGCGGCGGGTGCCGGTCTCGGCAGCCGGTTCGGGCGCGGGCTGCGCGGGGGCCGGAACCACCGCCTCGGGCTCGAGCAGCAGTTCGTCGCTGAACAGCGAGGTCGGCGCCGCGGCGGGCCGGGCGGCCTCGGGCGCCTCGAGCACGATCGGCGGCTCGTCGTCGACCATCGCCACCGGCGGGGTCGGGATCGCGACCGGCGGTGGCGAAGCGACTTCGGCGACCGGCTGGGGCGCCGGCTGCGGGATCGACATCGACCGGTCGTCGCGGCCCGGGGTGCGCGGCGCGAAGCTGAAGCTCTTCGACGGTTCGGGCATCGTCGCGGCGTCGACCTCGATGCCGGTGGCGACCACCGACACGCGGATCTTGCCTTCGAGATCATTGTTGAACGCCGAACCCCAGATGATGTTGGCGTCGGCATCGACCAGTTCGCGGATATGGTTGGCCGCCTCGTCGACCTCCATCAGGCGCATGTCCTCGCCGCCGGTGATCGACACGATCACGCCCTTGGCGCCCTTCATCGACACGCCGTCGAGCAGCGGGTTGGCGATCGCCTTCTCGGCGGCCTCGATCGCGCGATTGTCGCCCGATGCCTCGCCGGTGCCCATCATCGCCTTGCCCATCTCGCTCATCACCGAACGGACGTCGGCGAAGTCGAGGTTGATCAGGCCGGGCATCACCATCAGGTCGGTGATGCCGCGCACGCCCTGCTGGAGCACCTGGTCGGCCATCTGGAACGCTTCCTTGAAGGTCGTGTTCGGGTTGGCGATCAGGAAGAGATTCTGGTTCGGGATGACGATCAGGGTATCGACATGCTTCTGCAGTTCCTCGATGCCGGCATCGGCCGACTTCATCCGGCGATTGCCCTCGAAGCTGAACGGCTTGGTGACGACGCCGACGGTCAGGATGCCGCGGTCGCGCGCCGCCTTGGCGATGACCGGGGCCGCACCGGTGCCGGTGCCGCCGCCCATGCCGGCGGCGATGAAGCACATATGCGAGCCTTCGAGCGCTTTTTCGACCTGCTCCATCGTCTCTTCGGCGGCGGCGCGGCCGATCTCGGGCCGGCTGCCGGCGCCCAGACCCTGGGTGATCTTGAGGCCGAGCTGGATGCGGCGTTCGGCGGGCGAGGCGTTGAGCGCCTGCGCGTCGGTGTTGGCGACGATGAAATCGACACCCTGGACATCGGATGCGATCATGTTCGCGATCGCGTTGCCGCCCGCGCCGCCGACACCGATCACGCTGATCCGCGGCTTCAATTCATCAACCTGCGGTCGCATGAATTCGATCGTCATTGATATTCTCCCTGGCGGCCACGACGCCGACGCAAATTACTGATCCGAATCTTGCCAGACCCGATTCGCCGACGCACGCGAAAAGTTTGGTTCCGGTCAAAAATCATGGTTAACGGAGAGGTTAACGGGAACGCCTCCGCAACGAACTGCTAATTTCTGTTAGAAAGCCGCGGCTGCCCGCCGATGCTGTCAATATGCATTTTCAATAACCCGTCTTGAAGGCGGCGATCATCCGCTGGACGAAATTCGACGGCGCCATCCGCGTCACCGCCTGCGGCTCGAGCGAAATCTGGCGGAGATCCAACGGATTCGTCGCCGCGAACTGCGCCAGACCGGCGAGCGTCGCGAATGCCGGACCGCTATGCGCGTCGGGCAGCCCCACCAATCCGCGCGGCCGGCCGACCCGCACCGCGCGGCCGAGCACGCCCTGCGCATAGTCGGCGATGCCCTTCAGCTCGGCGCCGCCGCCGGTCAGCACCACCTGCCGCCCGACCGGCCCGACATAGCCGAGCTCGATCAGCGCCTTGGCGATCGCGTCCATCCAGTGATCGACCCGCGAGCGGATCACCTGGATGAGCTGGGCGCGGCTGATCCGCGGCGGCTCGACCCCGTCCTCGGTGTCCTGCGCGGTGCCGATGTCGATCATCTCGTGGCTGTCGCGCGGCGAGGCCTGCGCCGAGCCGTGGAAGCATTTGAGCCGCTCGGCCTGGGCGCGGCGGATCGAGAAGGCCGAGGCGATGTCGTCGGTGATGTCGGCGGCGCCCATCGGCAGCGAGGTCAGCCCGACCAGCAGCCCGCCGGCGAACAGCGAGACGTTGGTCACCCCCGCGCCCATTTCGACCAGCGCGATCCCCATTTCGCGATCCTCCTCGGTCAGGCACGAGGTGCCGGTCGCGATCGGCGAGGCGACGATCGACTTGACCCCGAGATGCGCCGAACGGACGCACAGAGCCAGATTGCGCACCGGCGAGGGCTCGGCGGCGACGACGTGGATCTCGACCCCGAGCCGGTCGGCGTGGAGACCGAGCGGGCTTTTGACCCCGCGCAGGCCGTCGAGCGTGTAGAGGGTCGGCTGGGCGTGGAGCACCATCCGGCCTTCGGGGTTGAGCGAGCGGCGGCCCTGCTTGAGCAGATCGTCGATGTCCTGCTGTTCGACCTGGACCCCGCCGAGATCGACCTCGACCTGGGCGACGTCGCTGACGAGGCCGCCGGCGGAGAAGCTGACCCAGACATGGTCGATATTGGTACGCGCGATCGTCTCGGCCTGTTCGACCGCCTCGCGGATCGCCGCCTCGGTGCCTTCCATATCGGCGATATAGCCGCGCTTGACCCCGCGGCTCTCGCGCTGGCCGGTGCCGAGCACTTCGAGTTCGCCGCCCTCGCCCACCCGGGCGATCAGCGCCGAGACCTTCGACGAGCCGATATCGATTGCGGTGATCAGCCCTTCATTACGCGGCTGTGCCATCGACGGTCCTTTTCCCCTGATGATGTCCCACATGGTCGGTCCCTTGAACGCCCCCGCTCATGCGACTGTCTTCGCTGCGAGCGCGGGCGCCGATGGTGCCCCCGCTTCGACTTTCGGTGTCTCGATCTTGCTGCCCGGCTCGCGCGACATCCGCACGATCGCCCGCGCCGGATCGCGCAGGTCGATGCTGACCAGCCCCTTGCCGAGCAGCCCGGCGGTGCGGTCCTGCCGCGCGAAATACTCAAGCGCCTTCTTCGCCTCGGCCTCGCCCTCGGGCAGCATCAGCTTCTCGCCCGACTGGAAGATGATGTCCCAGCGGCGCTGGCCCTGCCAGCTCGCCGCGGTGATCAGCGGCTTGAGCTGGGGCACGCCCGCCAGCAGCGCCGACAGTTCGTCGGCCTGCATGTTGGCGCCCGGCCCCACCACCACCGGCAGGTCGGGCATCGCCCGGTCGTCGACCGGGGCGATCACCACCCCGTCCTTGTCGATCAGCGCCAGCCGGTGCTGATATTGCCAGATCGCGGCGGGCACCCGCTCGACGATGTCGACGACCAGCGTGTCGGGCATCCGGCGCGAGATGCGGGCGTCGGCGATCCAGCCGAGCTTCATCAGCTCGGCGCGGGTGCCCTCGAGGTCGACCAGCGGCATCGCCCGCGATTTCTGGCTCATCGCGATGTCGTAGACCACGCCGGCATCGGCGCGGCGGCGGTTGAGGATCTCGACATTGCGGACCGAGAAACCGGCGTCGCCGATCGCCAGCGCGGTCGCCGCCCATGCCATTTGCGGCAGCCCCATCGCGACGATCCCGGCGACGATCGCGCCGGTGATGCCGGCGCCGAGCGCCCAGTTGCCGGCCCTTTTGAGCGCCTCCTTCGACACCGGCAGGATCGCCACCGCCCGGTCGAAGGTCGAGGCGCGGCGCTTGGCCGCGGGCCGGCGCGCGGCGGCCGCGGTTTCGGGGCGCGCGCGGCGGCCGGCGGCACCGCCGGTCGCGGCCGGCTTGCGGCTGCGCGCGCGCTCGCTCATCCCTGCTCGCCTCCCGCCATCGCTTCGTCGACGATCCACTGGACGAGGTCGTGATAGGTCATGCCGACATGTTTCGCCTGTTCGGGGACCAGGCTCAGCGGGGTCATCCCCGGCTGGGTGTTGATCTCGATCAGGTAGAGCCCGTCGAGCCCCTGCTCGTCGTCCCAGCGGAAATCCGAACGCGAAGCGCCCTTGCAGCCGAGCACCTCATGCGCCTTGAGCGCCATCGCCATCGCCGCCTCGGCGATCTCCGCCGGGATCTCGGCGGGGCAGATATGGCGGGTCAGCCCTTCGGTATATTTGGCCTCATAATCGTAGAAGCCGCTGTTGGTGACGAGTTCGGTGACGCCGAGCGCGCGATCGCCGAGCACCGCGGTGGTCAGCTCGCGCCCGCGGATGAACGGTTCGGCGAGCAGCCGGTCGAACACCTGCCACGGCCCGTGCGCGGCGCGCGCGATCGGGTTGCCGTAATTGCCCTCGCGGGTGACGATCGCGACCCCGACCGACGAGCCCTCGTTGACCGGCTTGAGCACATAGGGGCGCGCGATCGGATCGGCGTCGTACAGGCTCTCGCTGTCGACCATCGTCCCGACCGGCATGCGGATGCCCTGGGGCACGAGCTGCTGCTTGGTCAGTTCCTTGTCGATCGCGATCACCGAGGTGGTGAGCCCCGAATGGGTGTATTTGAGCCCCATCAGGTCGAGCATGCCCTGGACGGTGCCGTCCTCGCCGGGGGTACCATGGAGCGCGTTGAACACCAGATCGGGCTTCGCCTCGTGCAGCCTGAGCGCGACGTCGCGGTCCATGTCGATCCGGGTGACCTTGTGGCCGAGGTCGGTCAAGGCGTCGGCGATGCCGTTGCCGCTGACCAGCGACACCTCGCGCTCGGACGACCAGCCGCCCATGAGGACGGCGATGTGGAGGGGGGTGATGCTCATGCGGCGCGTTCCGTCATCCCGGCGGAGGCCGGGATCTCAGGCGTATGCCACAGCACTCGCCCCGGGCTCCGTCCCTGACGACCGAGATCCCGGCCTCCGCCGGGATGACGAGAAAGGTGGCGATCGCGATTCACTTCACACCCACCCGCTGTATCTCCCACTCCAACGTCACGCCGGTCGCCGCCTTCACCTTGTCGCGCACCTCTTCGCCCAATGCCTCGATGTCGGCGGAGGTCGCGGCGCCGAGGTTGAGGAGGAAATTGCAGTGCTTCTCGGAGACCTGCGCGTCGCCGCGCTTCAGCCCGCGGCAGCCGGCCTGGTCGACGAGCTGCCACGCCTTGTGGCCGTCCGGATTCTTGAAGGTCGATCCGCCGGTGCGGCTGCGCAGCGGCTGCGAGGCTTCGCGCTCGGCGGCGATGCGGTCCATCTCGGCGCCGATCGCGACGCTGTCGCCCGGGCCGCCCGCGAACAGCGCCTCGACAACGATCGCGCCTTCGGGCAGCTCGCTGTGGCGATAGCTGTAGCCGAGTTTCGCCGCCGGCCAGGTCTCGACCCGGCCGTCGCGCAGCACCAGGGTCAGCTCGATCAATATGTCGGAGGTGTCGCGACCATAAGCGCCGGCGTTCATCCGCACCGCGCCGCCGACGGTGCCGGGAATGCCGCGGAGGAATTCGAGGCCGGCGATCCCGGCGTCGCGCGCGGCGCTGGCGACGGTGATCCCCATCGCGGCGCCGCCGGCGCGCACGCGATCGCCGGGCTCGATGACGATCTTCGCGAAGCTCTTGGGCAGGCGCACGGTCACGCCGGGCACGCCGCCGTCGCGAACGATCAGGTTCGATCCGACCCCGACCGGCCAGACCGCCATGTCGGCGGGCAGCGCCGCCATCAGATCGGCGAGGTCGGCGACATCGGCGGGCCGGACCAGCCATTCGGCCGGCCCGCCGGTGCGGAACCAGATGAAGTCCGCCAGACGGCCGCCCGCCTCCGCCGTGCCGCGGATCGGCGGCAGCGTGAAGGCAGCGGCGGTCTGTCCGACGGACGCCTGGATCATGTGCGCGGGCCGAACAGGGAAAGCCAGGTCTCCCAGGCCTTCACCTGGGCGTCGGCGACTTCCTTGGCGGCCTCGGCCGCACCCGCGAAGCTGCTATTGCCCATATTCTTGAAAACGATGTCGAGATTGGTCTTGTGCATGGCGAGCGCTTGCTCCTGCAGGCGTACCCAGGTTCCGAAAAGATCGGTCATTTCACCTTCTCCTTCCTTATCGCGTCCGCGAGTCCCGCCGCCCATTTGGTGATGTCGCCCGCGCCGAGGCAGATGATCATATCGTCGGCCTGCACGCTACCCGCCAACGCCACAGCCAGCGCATCGGGCCCGGCGATCGTCAGCGCCGTGCGGTGGCCGCGCTCCTTGAGCCCGGCGACCAGCGCATCGGCGTCGACACCCTCGATCGGCGCCTCGCCCGCGGCATAGACCGGCGCGACATAGACGACATCGGCGTCGTTGAACGCGGTCTGGAACTCGACCATCAGATCGCGCAGGCGGGTGTAGCGGTGCGGCTGGACCACCGCGATCACCCGCGCCTTGGCGCCTTCGCGCGCGGCGGCGAGCACCGCCTTGATCTCGACCGGGTGGTGGCCATAATCGTCGATCACGGTGGCACTGCCGCCGCCGACATCGACTTCGCCGACCTTGGTGAAGCGGCGCTTGACCCCGCCGAACTTGGCGAAGCCGGTGGCGATCACCTCGTCGGGGATGTTCATCTCGAGCGCGACCCCGATCGCGGCGAGCGCGTTCTGGACATTGTGGCGCCCCGGCATCGGCATCGTCACGCCTTCGATCCGGCGGGTGGCGCCGTCGCGGTTGCGGATCACCACGTCGAAGCGGTTGCCGCCCGGGATCGGGGTGACATTGTCGCCGCGGACATCGGCCTGCGCCGAGAAGCCATAGGTCACCAGCTTGCGGTCGCGCACCCGCGGGATGATCGCCTGGACTTCGGGATGGTCGATGCACAGCAAGGCCGCGCCGTAGAAGGGGACATTCTCGACGAACTCGATGAAGCTGTCCTTGACCTTCTCGAACGATCCATAATGGTCGAGATGCTCGGGATCGATGTTGGTGACGACCGCGATCGTGCCGTCGAGCCGCAGGAAGCTGCCGTCGCTCTCGTCGGCCTCGACCACCATCCAGTCCGATGCGCCGAGGCGGGCGTTCGACCCATAGCTGTTGATGATGCCGCCGTTGATCACGGTCGGATCGACCCCGCCCGCGTCGAGCAAAGCGGCGACCATCGAGGTCGTCGTGGTCTTGCCATGGGTGCCGGCGATCGCGACGGTCGACTTCAGCCGCATCAGTTCGGCGAGCATCTCGGCGCGGCGCACGACCGGCACCCGGCTTTCGAGCGCGAGTTCGACTTCCGGATTGCCGCGCTTGATCGCGGTCGAGGTCACCACCACCGCGGCGTCGCCCAGATTCTCGGCCTTGTGGCCGATCATCACCTTGATTCCCCTGGCGCGCAGACCCTCGACGACATAGCCCTCGGCGACGTCCGAGCCCTGCACCTTATAGCCGAGATTGTGCATCACCTCGGCGATGCCCGACATGCCGATGCCGCCGATCCCGATGAAATGGATCGTGCCGATGTCGATCGCGACACCCTTCATGCGAATGCGCCCTTCAACGGTTTCAGCTCCAGATTTTCGACGGGAATGGGGTCCATCAGCGGCTTGCGGCCGATGCTTTCGACGAGGTCGGCGAGTGCCTCGGCGGCGTCGGGCCGGCCGACCGAGCGCGAGCGCTTGGCGGCATTGACCAGCGCCTTGGGATCGAGCGCCAGCTTCTGCATCTGCTTGGCGAGTTCCTGCGGGGTGAAGCGGCCCTGCGCGATCGCGCGGGCGCCGCCGACATTGGCGAGCTCGCGGGCATTGGCGGTCTGGTGATCATCGGCGGCCGAGGGGAGCGGGATCAGGATCGCCGGCCGGCCGGCGACGGTGATGTCGGCGATCGTCGAGGCGCCGGCGCGGGCGATCACCAGGTGCGACCAGGCGAGCCGTTCGGGCAGATCGGTGAAATAGGTGGCGAGATCGGCGGGGATGCCGAGCACCTTATATTTGGTCCGCACCGCCTCGATATCCTCGGGCCGGCACTGCTGGGTGACCTGGAGCCGGCGGCGGAAGGTGAGCGGCAGCAGGCCGAGCGCGTCGGGAACGACGTCGGAGAGGATGCTGGCGCCCTGGCTGCCGCCGGTCACCAGCAGGCGGAAGATGCCGTCGTCGCTGATGGTCGGGAAATCCTGGTCGCGGATCTGGCGGACGATGTCACGCACCGGATTGCCGACCAGATGGGTCTTGCCGAGATATTTGTCGGCGAGCCGCCCGACCTCCGGATAGGCGGTGGCGATGCCGGTGACCTTGCCCGACACCAGCCGGTTGACCCGGCCGAGCACCGCATTCTGTTCGTGGATCAGGGTCGGCACCTTGTCCTTGAACGCGGCGCGCAGCGCGGGGAGCGCCGGATAGCCGCCGAAGCCGATCACCGCCGACGGATCGAAGGTCTCGTAGAGCCGGCGCGACATCGCGGTGCCGGCGCGGATGTCCATGAACGCCTTCCACCAGCCGCGAATGCCGCCGCCGAGCCGGCCGGCGGGGATGATGTGGGTCTGGACCCCGTCGAACAGCCCCGGGATCTTCGCGCCGCGTTCGTCGGTGACCAGAGCGACGCGGTGGCCGCGGCGCATCAACTCGCCCGCCAGTGCATGGGCGGGGACCATATGGCCGCCGGTACCGCCGGCGGCGAGGACGAAGTGGCGCACGATCATCGGCCGTTCCAGGTGATGGTGTAGCTGCCCTCGCGCAGATGGGGGTTCTGGCGGGTGAAGGCCAGCAGCAGCCCCATGCCGATCGACAGCGCGATCATCGACGATCCGCCATAGGAGATGAACGGCAGCGTCATCCCCTTCGACGGCGCGAGCCCGACATTGACCAGCATGTTGATCAGCGCCTGCATGCCGAACTGGGCAACCAGCCCGGCCGAGGCGAACAGCAGGAAATCATCCTCCTCGCGCAGCAGCCGCACGCACACCCGCGCGACGATCGCGAGATAGAGGCAGGCGATCGCGATGCAGGCGATCAGCCCGAACTCCTCGCCGATCACCGAGAAGATATAGTCGGTGTGCGGTTCGGGCAGCGAGAATTTCTTGGTGCCCGCGCCCGGACCGGTGCCGAGCAGCCCGCCATGGGTCAGCGTCGCATGGGCGCTGTCCATCTGGAAGGTGTCGCCCTTCTTGTAGAGGAACTTGTCGATCCGCTCGCGCGCCACCGAGTAGAAGGCATAGGCGCTGATCACCGCGCCGAGACCGCCGGCGCCGAGCATGCCGAGCATCTTCATCGACGCCCCCGACAGCATCAGCAGCACCACCCACACCGACACGAAGATCACCGTCTGGCCGAAATCGGGCTGCATCATCAGCAGCATCGCGATCAGCCCGGTCATCGCCATCGTGATCAGGGTGAAGGGCAGCCCCGGGTTCTTCGCGCGCAGCGAGAACAGCCAGGCGACCGTCACCACGAACAGGGGTTTCAGGAATTCGGACGGCTGTATGCGCGCCGGACCGAGGCCGATCCAGCGGGTCGCGCCATTGGCCGAGCTGCCCGCGACCGGCACCAGCGCGAGCAGGACGATGAAGATCGCGCAGCCGGTCAGCGCCAGCCGCCGCGCGGCGAGCTGGGGCAGCATCGACACCGCGATCATCATCGGCACCGCGACCGCGGTCCAGCCGAGCTGCGCGAAGAAATAATGGTGCGAGCCGACCACGACATTGCCGCCCGAATAGCGCACACCCGCGGCGGGCGAGGCGGCGGCGACCGCGATCAGGCCGATGCCGATCAGCATCGTCACCAGCAGCAGCAGGACGCGGTCGATCTCCCAGAACCAGCGCGCGAGCGGCGTGTTCTTGCCGCGGCCGAAGCGCGAGCGCCGAACCTTCTTGTCGGAAGCGCCCTTCCTGGGCCGCTGCACCGGCTGATCGAGAATGGACATGGTTCCTGTCATGACGAACGAGCCCCTGCCGTTAGTCCCAGAGCTTCGACCGCGGCGCGGAATGCGTCGCCGCGTGCCTCATAATCGCTGAACTGATCGAACGAGGCGCAGGCCGGCGACAGCATCACCACCTCGCCCGGCTTCGCGGCGGCCGCGGCGTCGCGGACGGCCTGCGCCAGCGTGCCGCTCTCGGTCACTTTCTTGCCGGCAGCGGCGAGGATCCGCGCGTACATCGGCCCGGCCTGGCCGATCGTATAGCCGGCGACGACATGGTCGTAATAAGGCGCGCAATCGTCGAGATCGTCGCTCTTGGGCAGCCCGCCAAGAATCCAGTGGATGCGCGGATAGGCGCCCAGCGCCGGCGCGGTCGCGGTGGTGTTGGTCGCCTTGCTGTCGTTGACATAGGTGACGCCGGCAATCTCGGCGACGCGCTGCATTCGGTGCGGGAGCGCGGAGAAGGTGCGCAACGCGGCCTCGCGCTGGCCGATATGGACGCCGAGTTCGAGCGCGGCGATATCGGCCATTCCAGCATTTGCAGCGTTATGCGGCCCCTGCAGGCCAGGCCAATATTGCTGGCGCTTCGCCAGATCCGCTGCGTTCTGCGCGATATCGCGCGCGGTCGAATTTGGGCCCACACCCCATTCGAACCAACTGCCCGGACCATCTTCCGTGTCCATCATCAGCGCCTGCTGCAGAGCAAATCCCACCGGATCGGCGCGGTTGACGATGCCGACATGGTCGCGCGACTGCATCTCGAACAGCCGCATCTTCGACGCCGCATAGGCCTCGAAACCGGCATAGCGATCGAGATGGTCGGGGGTGATGTTGGTCAGCACCGCGACGTCGCAGTCGAGGCTGAAGGTTAGGTCGATCTGGTAGCTCGACAGCTCGAGCACATAGACGCCGGTACCGTTCCCATTGGGCTCGAGCGGATCGCGTCCCATGATCGGCAGGCCAATATTGCCGCCCATCAGCGAGGGGATGCCCGCGGTTTCGAGGATATGGTGGATCAGCGCGGTCGTCGTCGACTTGCCGTTGGTGCCGGTGATGCCGACGACGCGGTGCGGGGGCAGGTCGGCGCGCGCCTGCGCGAACAGTTCGATGTCGCCGATCACGGGCACGCCGAAGCCGGCGGCGTGCGCCGCGATCGGGTGCCGGTTGAGCGGCACGCCGGGCGACACCACCACCGCGGCGAAACCGGTCAGATCGATCTCCGCCGGATCGGCGAGCGTCACCCGCCCCTCGACCAGCGCCCGCGCTACGTCCTTGCCGTCCCACGCGGTCACGTCCGCGCCCGACGCCAGCAACGCCTCGACCGTCGCCAAGCCCGAGCGCGCGAGCCCGAGCACGGCATATCGCTGGCCGGAAAAGGCGCGGCTGGTGATCACCGCAGCTTCAGCGTCGCAAGACCGGCGAGCGCGAGCACGAAGCTGATGATCCAGAAGCGGATCACCACCGTCGGTTCGCTCCAGCCGAGCTGTTCGAAATGATGGTGGATCGGCGCCATCCGGAAGATGCGCTTGCCGGTGCGCTTGTAGAAGAACACCTGGAGGACGACCGACACCGTCTCCATCACGAACAGGCCGCCGACGATCGCGAGCACGATCTCGTGATGCGCGACCACCGCGATCGTGCCGAGCGCGCCACCGAGCGCGAGGCTGCCGGTGTCGCCCATGAAGACGGCGGCCGGCGGCGCGTTGAACCACAGAAAGGCGAGGCCCCCGCCGATGATCGCCGCGGTCAATATGGTGAGATCGCCCGCGCCGAGCACATGCGGGATGCCGAGATAATTGGCGAACACCTTGTTGCCGACCAGATAGGCGATCACGAAGAAGGCGAGGCTGGCGATGACGACCGGCATGATCGCCAGCCCGTCGAGCCCGTCGGTCAGGTTCACCGCATTGCCGAAGGCGACGATCACGAACGCCGCGAAGAAGATGTAGAACGGCCCGAGATCGATCACCGCGCCATTATAGAAGGGCACGTAGAGCTGGGTGCCGTTGCCCGAGACGATCAGCCAGCTCGCGAGACCTGCGATGATGAACTCGCCGAGCAGCCGGACCTTGCCCGACACGCCCTTGTGGCTGCGCTTCTTGACCTTGTCATAATCGTCCATGAACCCGATCAGGCCGAAGCCCAGGGTCACGCCGATGCAGGCCCAGACATAGCGATTGTCGAGGTTCATCCACAGCAGCATCGAGATCATCACCGACACCAGGATCATCAGCCCGCCCATCGTCGGGGTGCCGACCTTGGCGAGATGGGTCTGCGGCCCGTCGGCGCGGATCGGCTGTCCGCGGCCCTGCTTGATCCGCAGCCAGCCGATGAAGCGCGGCCCGATGACGAGGCCGATGATCAATGCGGTCACCGCCGCCGCCCCGGCCCGGAAGGTCAGGTAACGGATGAGATTCAGCGCGCCCGGAAATCCGAGATGTTCAGCGATCAGATAGAGCATGTGGTCCTTCCGCTGCCAGCGCCCCCGAGCGCAACTGCTCGACGACACGGGACAGCCCGATGGCATTCGATCCCTTGATCAAAATGGCGTCTCCCGGCGCGATCATTCCCTTGAGGGACTCGATCGCCGCCGAAGCGTCGGGCACATGCGCGAAGTCGATCCGCCCTTCAAGCGCATTTGCGAGCGCGATCATCTCCGATCCGACGAGCAGAGCCTTTTCGACCCGTGCGTCGATCAAGGGCTGCGCCAGATCGGCATGATAGCCCGGCGAACCGGCGCCGAGCTCGCGCATCTCGCCGAGCACGACGATCCGGCGATCGGCCTTCTCGGCGCCGAGCATCGCGATCGTCGCCGCCATCGACGCGGGATTGGCATTGTAGCTCTCGTCGATCACCAGCAGCTCGCCGGCTCCGACCGGGACTTTGGTGCGCTGGCCGCGGCCGGGCAATCCCGGCATCTCGGCGAAGGCGAGGCCGGCCGCGGCGATATCGCCGCCGACCGCCCACACCGCGGCGATCACCGCCATCGCGTTCGAGATCCAGTGCTCGCCCGGCGGGGCGATGGTGAAGGTGATCTCGGCATCGGGCAGCACCAGCGAGACGAGGGTGCCGTTCGGCATCGGCATCACGTCCTGCAGCGAGATGTCCGCCGCCTCGGCGGTGCCGAAGGTGACGATCTTCGCCGCGAACGGCCGCGCCGATGCGATCAGCCGGTCGCGGTGCGGGCTGTCATAGGGGATGATCGCGATGCCGCCGGGCTCGAGCCCCTCGAAAATCTCGCCCTTGGCGTCGGCGATCTCGCCTTCGTCGGCGAAATACGCGCTGTGCGCGGGGGCGATCGCGGTGACGATCGCGACATGCGGACGGACCAGCGCGGTCAGCTTCGACAGTTCGCCGGCATGGTTCATCCCCATTTCGAAGATGCCGACCCGGGTCGAGGCGGGCATCCGCGCGAGGCTGAGCGGCACCCCGGTATGATTGTTGTAGCTCTTGACCGAGCGATGGACCTCGCCCGGCCAGGCGCGGTCGAGGCAGGCGAACAGCGCCTCCTTGACCCCGGTCTTGCCGACCGACCCGGTCACCCCGATCACCTTGCCGCCCATCCGCTTGCGCGCGGCGAGGCCGAGCGCGTCGAGCGCGGCGGTCGTATCGGCGACGCGGACATGCGGACCGCCACACGCGTCCGACACGATCGCGCCGGCGGCGCCGGCGGCGAACGCCTTGTCGAGGAAGCGATGGCCGTCGGTGGTCTCGCCGGTCAGCGCGACGAACAGGTCGCCGGGGCCGACCTCACGCGAATCGAACGCGACGCCCGAGGCGTTGAACGCCCCGTGCACCTCGCCATCGACCGCGGCGGCGACGTCGAACGCGGTCCAGAGCGGCTGGGTCTGGGTCATGCGGTGCACTCCCTTCCTAAGGTCCCCGCCCCGGTGAAATGCTTGAAATCCTCCCTGCGCGAAGCGTGGGGAGGGGGACCATGCGAAGCATGGTGGAGGGGTCTTCCGACCTCGCGGTCCTGCACCACCCCTCCACCACCCTGCGGGTGGTCCCCCTCCCCATCTTCGATGGGGAGGATTGAGAAGAGCCCCCTCATGCCGCGCACTCCCGCGCCACGGTCACGTCGTCGAACGGCAGCACCCGCAGGGTCTCGCCGGCGCCGATGATCTGGCCCTGTTCATGGCCCTTGCCGGCGATCAGGACGATGTCGCCCGGGCCCGCGGCGGCGATACCGGCGGCGATCGCCTCGCGGCGGCCGCCGATGTCGATCGCGCCGGGGGCGCCGGCGAGCACCTCGGCGCGGATCGCGGCAGGATTCTCGCTGCGCGGATTGTCGTCGGTGACGATGACATGGTCGGCGAGCCGCACCGCGATCTCGCCCATTTGCGGGCGCTTGCCGGTGTCGCGGTCGCCGCCGGCCCCGAACACGACGATCAGCCGCTCCCTGGTATGCGGGCGCAGCGCCGCGATCGCCGCCTCGAGCCCGTCGGGGGTATGGGCATAGTCGACATAGACCGGCGCGCCGGCGCGGGTGATCGCCGCGCGTTCGAGCCGGCCGCGCACCGGCGCCACCCGCTGGAGATTGGCGAAGGTCACATCCTCATGCCCGCCGGTCGCGACCACGAGACCGGCGGCGACCAGCGCGTTGGCGGCCTGATAGGCGCCGATCAGCGGCAGCTTGACGGTGACGCGCTTGCCGCCGGCTTCGACGATCAGGGTCTGGCCGAGCTGGGTCGGGGTACGCTCGACGAGGCGGAAGGTCTCGCCCTTCGTCCCGACCGAGATCACCTTGAGCCCCCTGCCCTTCGCGATCGCGATAACGTCGTCGGACAGCGGATCGTCGGCCCACACCACCGCGGTGCCGTCTTCCGCGATCACATCGGCGAACAGCCGCATCTTCGCCTCGAAATAGGCCTCCATCGTGCCATGATAGTCGAGATGGTCGCGGGTGAGGTTGGTGAAGGCGCCGGCGCGAACCGGCAGCCCCTCGGTGCGATATTGCGACAGGCCGTGGCTCGACGCCTCAAACGCGGCGTGGCTGACCCCCTCCATCCGCAGGCCCGCCATGTTCGACAGGAAGGTGACGATGTCGGGGGTGGTGAGCCCGGTCGAGACCTGGTCGTCGGCAGTGGTGACCCCGAGGGTTCCGATCGACGCGGCGTGGAAACCCGCCATCCGCCAGAGCTGGCGGGTCAGTTCGACGATCGAGGTCTTGCCGTTGGTGCCGGTGACGGCGATCGAGGTGTCGGGGAACGGCGCGAAGAAGCGCGCGGCCATCTGCGCGAAGGCGCGGCGCGGTTCGTCGTCGACGATGTGGAGCGCGCCTTCGACCGCCACGCCCGGTCCGGTGACGATCGCGACCGCACCCGATTTTATAGCGTCGGATATATAATCCTCGCCGTTGAAGCGCGCACCGCGAAAGGCGCCGAACACGGTGCCCGGCGCCACTTTGCGGTGATCGATCGCGAAGCCGGTGACCTGGGCATCGGCGTCCGCGGGGATCGCGCGGTCAATCAGGTGCTTCAGCCGCATTTTTCTCTTGCTGGATATAAGGGGTGAGGTCGGAAACGTCGATGTCGCGATTGGCCTCCGGGATGATCCCGAGCAGCGGGCCCATCCGCGCGATGACCTTCTTGATCGCCGGCGCGACCGTCCAGGCCGCGGTGCGGAAACCATAGGTGTCCTTGGTGCCGTGCGGTTCGTCGAGGGTGCCGATCAGCACATACCGCGGATTGTCCATCGGGAAGACCGCGGCGAAGGTCACCAGCAGCGAGTCGTGGATATAGCGGCCATGGAGGTTCTTTTCGGCGGTGCCGGTCTTGCCGCCGACCCTGAGACCGGGAACGTCGGCGGCCTTGCCGGTGCCCATCGTCACCACCAGCCGCATCATCTGGCGCATCCGCGCGCTGGTCGCCTCCGAGATGATCCGACGGCCCTGGGGCACCTGGTTCGGCGCGCGCTTGAGCATCGTCGCGTCGCGGTAGATGCCGCCATTGACCAGCGCCGCATAGGCATTGGCGAGGTGGAGCGGGGTCACCGCGATGCCATGGCCATAAGCGGTGGTCATCACCGTGGTACGCGCCCAGAAGCCCGGCCAGATCGGCTTGGCGGCGCCGCGCAGCTCGATATCGACCGGCCGGTCGAAGCCGAGCTGGCGGAAGAAGGCCGAGGTCCGCTCCTGCCCAAGTTCGTCGGCGATCCGCGCGGTGCCGATGTTCGACGAGTGGATCAGAATCTCGGGCACGGTCAGCCAGCGATTCTGCGGATGATCGTCGCGGATCCTGAAACCGCCGACCTGAAGCGGCGCGGTCGCGTCGTAGCGGTGCGCCATGTCGGTGATCACGCCATGTTCGATCGCATTGGCGACGGTGATCATCTTGAAGGTCGAGCCGAGTTCGAACACCGACTTGATCGCGCGGTTGAAGCGCGCATCGGGCTGGCGCTCGTCGAAGCTGACCGGCGCCATGCCGGGGGCATTGGGGTTGAAGCTGGGCAGCGACGACATCGCCAGCACCTCGCCGGTGTGGACGTCGAGGACGATGCCGGCCGCGCCGACCGCGCTATGCTTGACCATCTGCGCATAGAGCGCCGAATCCATCGCCGCCTGGATGCGGCTGTCGATCGACAGTGCGACCGGCTGACCCGGCGCGCCGCCATTGGCCCCACCGGTGGTGAGCTGCTTGTTGAGATAGGCCTCCATCCCCGACACCGGGGTATGGCCGTCGAGATCGAGATAGCCGATCACCTGCGCGGCGAGATTGCCCTGCGGGTAGAAGCGCTCGGGCTCGCGCCCCAGCTGGATCGCGGGTTCGCCGAGCGCGTTGACCGCCGACACCGTCCCCGGCACCGCGTTGCGCTCGAGATAGACGAAGCCCTTCTTGCTGAACAGGATCTGCCGCAGCTCGGCTTCGGTCTTGCCGTGGAGGATGCCGGCGAGCTGGCGGGCGAGCAGCGCGCGATCGCCGATGATCTTCTTCGGGAAGATGCCGATCGACCAGGCGCGGATCGTCGAGGCGAGGACGACGCCGTTGCGGTCGACGATGTCGCCGCGCGGGCCGAAGGCGGCGGTGCGCACGACGCGCTCGGGCGGGCCGACGATCGCCAGATAGACGAGCCGCGCGCCGATGATCGCGGTGATCAGCGCGAAGATCAGCATCAGCACCATCAACCGATGCTGCGCGGTCTCGACGGTGGGGCTGGTGCGGCCGCCCGTGCCGATCCTGACGCTCTCGCCCGTCTTGATCAGGGCGCGCGAGGAAGAAACGGGAAGAGCGGTGTGGGGAACCGCTATGTTCACGGGCGCGCCTTGCGCGACGGGCTGCCGGCGCCGGGGATGCCGGCCAGCCAGGCGTCGTCGAGCGAAGCCGACTTGGCCTTGCCCGTCGCCTTGGCGGGTTTCGCCACGGCCTTCGCCGCCGGCTTCGGCGCGACCGCCTGGGTGATCATGCCGCCGTCGAGCGACGCCAGCCTGAGCGGCATCTTCGCCGGGCTGGCGGCGGACGCGACCCTGTCGAGCGCCTTGCGATCGGTGGCGGCTTCAGCCTTCGCCGATGCCTTGACGGTCGGTGCCTTGACCGTCGGCGCCTTGACCACGGCGGGCGTCGCCGGCTTCACGATTGCCGGCTTGAGCGCGATCGGCGCGGTCGTCAGCGACGCCGTGTGGATCGCCGAATCGACGGGCGCGAGCGCCTGCGGCCGCGCCTGCACATAAGAGGCCTGGCGCAACATCGGCTGGGCCGGCGCGACGGCCGGCTGCGGGGCCGGTGGCGGACTGGCCTCGGCGAGCCGCGGCGGGGGCGGCGGCATCGAACGGTCCTGGGCAGGGCTGGAAGCGGCCGGCGCCGATTCGAGGCTGGCGAGACGGACCGCCTCGCGCGGCGAGACCTGCGCGGGGTCGAGCGGCTGCGGCGCGGGCTGAACCATCGCGATCAGCTGGGTCGACGAATTGACGAACTGGCCGGCGCCCGGGGCCTGCAGGCCATAGACGCGCTGGTTCCAGTTCTCGATCTGGGCCATGCCGGCACGGGTGCCGATCTCGGTCTCGAGCGAGGCGATCTCGCGCTGGGTGGCGCCGATCTGGCGCTCGACCGTGGCGAGTTCGGCGCGTTTGGCGGCGACGGTCTGCGACACCATGTAGAAGGACAAGGCCGCGACGCAGATGCCGCCTGTCCAAACCACCGACCTGAAGCGGGTTGCGATCATCCCTGACGTCCTTTGCTGCCCGTCTGTGCGGGGTTCCACGGCGAAGCGGAGGTCCTGCGGGCGACGCGCAGCGTCGCCGAACGGGACCGGGGGTTTCGGGCGAGCTCGGCCTCGCCTGCGCGAACAGGCTTGGCGACCGCCTCGAAGCTGGGATGCGGTTCCCCCCCGCCTCCACGCGCATCGGGTAGATGACGGGATCCGGCGGGTGTCCCGCCGCTACGCTCACGCAAGAAACGCTTCACAATACGATCTTCCATCGAATGGAAGGACACGACGGCGATCCGCCCCCCCGGGCGGAGCATCTTCTCGGCGGCGGCCAGACCCTGTTCGAGCTCGTCGAGCTCGGCATTGAGGTGGATCCGGATCGCCTGGAAGGTCCGGGTCGCCGGATCCTTCTTCTCGTGCGGCCGATGGCCGAGCGCGCGGCGCACGACATCGGCCAGTTCGGTGGTGCGGCTGAGCGGACGCGCCGCGACGATCGCCCGCGCGACCCGGCGCGAGCGCGGCTCGTCGCCCAGTTCGTAGAGGACGTTGGCGATCGCTTCCTCGTCAGCCTCGTTGACGAAGTCGGCGGCGGTCATCCCGGCCTGCTCCATCCGCATGTCGAGCGGACCGTCGGCCTGGAAGGAGAAGCCGCGTTCGGCGCGGTCGAGCATCATCGACGACACGCCGATGTCGAGGGTAACCCCGTCGACCTGGTCGATGCCGCGCTCGGCCAGCGCCTCGGCCAGCCGCGAGAAGCGCTCGGGAACCAGCGTGAGGCCGTCGAACTCGGCCTCGATCGCCCGCCCCTCGGCGATCGCATCGGGATCGCGATCGAAGGCGAAGACCCGCGCGCCGGTGGCGAGGATCGCGCGGGTATAGCCGCCCGCGCCGAAGGTGCCGTCGACATGGGTTTCGCCGGGCTTGGGGTCGAGACCGGCGAGCACCTCGTCGAGGAGGACGGGGATGTGCGGCGCGGCAGGGGCCGGAGCGGGAACGGCGGTCATTCCTTGCCCCCTCCCCGCTTGGCGAGCAGGTCGTCGAGATCCTGCATCAGATCCTCGTCGTCGCCGCGCGCGGCGCGCAGCGCATCGGGGTTCCAGATCTGGAACTTGCGGCCCATGCCGACGAACACCGCCTCGCTGCCGATCTTGAGCCGCTCGCGCAGCCCCGAGGGCAGCAACATCCGGCCGGCGGCGTCGAAGCTGACATCCTTGAGCCGGGGATAGGCGATCGCCTCGAGCCGCTCGAGCACGTCCTCGGGATATTCGCCGGTCTGCTGCGCCATATGTTCGGCGCGGCCGCGCAGGATCTTGTCGTCGTCGGAGATCTGGCGGGCATCGGACACCTCGATGCAGGCCTGCTCCTTGTGCTTGACCATGCGCAGCGTCTTTTCGAGGCCGGCGGCGACATCGCCATTGGCGACGCGGATATCGATCGTCTGGCGGAATGCGGCAGGCAATGACACGCGACCCTTAAGGTCGACGCCATTGATATGCACGTCATTGAAGACCGCTCCGCCCGACGCCAACGCCATTACCCCGTTCAGGAACGAGGATTATCGCGCTGCCAGATCCTGTTTGGATCAGGCCGGGGGCGTCACGACGCCACGCGAGTCTTCCAGCTCCATTGCATCAGCTGGAAGTATCTGGGTTGCCAACGCAGATCAATGGTTTTTCATGGTTTGGCCTGGGTTTTCATACCACTCCCTGTGGATTGTAACCACGACGCCACACCCCCGGCCCGGCGCGGGGGAAGATTCCTGACGGGATTCCGGGCATTTTCATGTGAACGGGCCTGTGGATAAGTCTGGGGAGCAGCATGTGTGGCGGGCGGGACCGGCTGTGTGCCTTTGATCACGTTCGCCACGATGTTCGCGGAACGTTCTCTACCGCAAAAAGCCCGTTCCGCCAAATGCGAAACGGGTTTGCCGGGCGGGAGCGCGCAGCGGCGCGCCCGGACCGGAATCAGGGGCGGGTGGCGGGGGTCCGAGTCGGGCTGTCGGCCTGTGGATTGCCGGGGGCGACGCCGAGTTCGGCGAGCGGATCCTTGGGCTGCTCGAAGGCCGCCTCGTTGTTGCCGCCGGCGAGATTGCCCATCTCGCCGGCGACATCCTTCTGGCGGAATCCGACGACCGCCGCGGCAAGCAGCACGATCAGGAAAACGACAGAAAGACCGGTGATACCGATACGGACGCGTTGCATCAGGGTCTCGTCCCTTTGGCCCTGGCGGGCGTGACGGCGATCCACGCTTAAGCGACCCCGAAAACTGGCAAATACATAGAAGAGGCCATCGACGACCGCATGCGCCTAATGTCGGGTACCGAGGGCATAAGGTCAATGGGGTAGGATTTGCGACGGGTGGAGGGATTGGTGCGGCGTCCCCGAAATATGTCGACCCGAGGCGCCGTTCGCACCCGTCGACCGGCAGTTCTTTTGCCCGGCGCTCAGCTCGATCCGGCCAGCCGCAAGCCCGCCTGCTCCTCGCGTTGGCGGCGCAGCCAGGCCAGCAGGCCGCTGAGCTTCATCGGGCGGGCGAATAGATGGCCCTGCGCCATCCGATAGCCGAACTGAGCCAGCGACCGAAGCTGGGTCTCGGTCTCCACCCCTTCGATGATGCAGTCGAGTCCGAGGGTGCGGCACAACCCCAATATGGCGGTCAGGATGTTGCGCGCCGCGGCTTCGTCCATGTCGGCGATGAAGCTGCGGTCGACCTTGACCTTGTCGAGCGGCAGCCGCTGGAGATAGCCGAGGCTCGAATAGCCCATGCCGAAATCGTCGAGGGCGATGCGGGTGCCGAGCGCGCGCAGCGCCCTTATCCCCTCGACCGCCGCGTCGAAGTCGCGCATCACCGCGGTCTCGGTCAGCTCGAAGGTGATCCGCTCCGGATCGATCCCGGCCTCGGCGATTTGCCCGATCAGCCGCGCGGTCGTCTCGGGCGAAGTGATGTCGTGCGCCGACAGGTTGAACGACAGGCCGATCGTCGCGGGCATCTGCGCGAAATCGGCGAGCGCCTTGCCGAACAGGGTCAGGGTGATGGCGTGGATGAAACCCAGCCGTTCGGCGGTGGTGATGAAACGATCGGGGCCAACGACCCCGACCACCGGGCTGGTCCAGCGGCCGAGCGCCTCGACCGCGATCACCTCACGGGTCGCGGTGGACAGGATCAGCTCATACTGGACATGGAGTTCGGCATCGAGATCGGCCGCCTGCAGCGCGGCCTCGACCGCGCGTTCGGAGCGGATCATCGTTTCATGTTCGAGCGAGAACAAGGCGCAGCGGCCGCGCTGGCGCGATTTGACATGGTAGAGCGCATAGTCGGACCGGTCGAACAGCTCATGGACGGTGATGCCGGCATCGGGGAAGACCGCGACCCCGGCCGAGGCGCCGATGACGATGCGATGCCCCTCGATATGGAAGGGCAGCGCCAGCGCGTCGCAGATCGCCTGGCCGATGTCGCAGGCGACGTCGATATCGCGGGTGAGCAGCATGCCGAACTCGTCGCCGCCGAGCCGGGCCAGCACGACGTCGTCATTGGCGAACGCGCCGATCCGCCGCCCGACCTCGAACAGCAGCCGGTCGCCGATGACATGGCCATAGGTGTCGTTGACCGGCTTGAACCGGTCGAGATCGACGACGCCGACCGCGATCCGCCGGCCGGCCTCACGCGCGTCATGGATGCCGCGGTCGAGTTCGCCGAAGAAATGGCGGCGGTTGGGCAGGCCGGTCAGCACGTCGGTATGCGCGAGCTGGGCGTTTTCCGCCCCCAGCAGTTCCGCTTCGCGCTGCTTTTCGGCGAGGATCGCCCGCGAGTTGATCAGCCCTTCGAACCGGGTGAAGCTGGTCAGCAGCACCCGCATCATGACCGCGGTCACCAGCGCGATGTTGAGCGCCGTCGCGATGAGGACATGATCGCCCAGCACCAGATAATAGCCGAGATAGGGCAAGGTCACCGCCACCGTCAGCACCAGCGCCGCCTGGGGGAGATTGACCAGGCAGAAGGTGCAGCCGATCACGGTGATGCCGATGAAGAAGGCGACATGGCCGCGTTCGATCGCGCCGCCATAGCGGTTGAGCAGCAGCGACCAGCTGACGAAGGCGAAGCCGATCAGGCCGGCGAACAGGGTCGTGCGGCGCAGCTCGTGGCGGGCGCGGTCGGCATCGGCAGGGGCGGCATCCTCGGTGCGCCACCAGCGGGTCGCGCGGTAGAGGCAGACCGCAACGAGCAGACCGTTGAACCCCATCGTCAGCCATTTCGGGGCCAGATGCCAATGGGTATAGGTGACCGCCGCGGCGTTCAGCAGCAGCAGCGCGTAGAGCAGCGGCACCTGGCGCTTGAGCTCGGCATGTTGGGCGATGACGACATCCGGTCCGGCCCGCATGTCGAACCAGTCGCGAAGCTGTCCAAGCGCCCGCCGTGCGGTCAACACGATACCCTGAATTCAGCCGATGGTCGAGAACGCACAAGCACATACATCGGTCGATCATTAAACGGCGGCCGTACAATCGGCAACTTACCGAATTGTATATTTTGCGCATGTTGCGGGGCCGTGCCGATATTCACATCGATTACCGTGCGCCTGCAGCCAGGTCCCTACCTCCACAGGATTTTTTCGTCCGTGCTAGAGCATGTGCTGATCAGATTGATCAGGACATGCTCTAAATTGTCTTTGTTTTCCGCATTTTCCGAGCCGTCAGGTGATTCCACCCGACTTGAAAATGCTCTAGCGCTTCATCATCGCCAGGGCCGCATAGCCGGTCGCGGCATCGGTCATGAACAGATAGGCGTCGGCCTTGGGATCGCGATCCTTGTTGATCGACCTGGCCGGTATGCTGCCGGTCGCGCGGTCCTGATGCGCCGCGATCCAGCGGCGCGCGGCCTTGATCGGCGGCGCGCCGACCGGCAGGCCGGCATCTTCGAGGATCAGCGTGATCAAGGCGGTGGCCATGCCGTCGCCTTCATCGTCGAGCTTCGAGCCGTCGATGCGCTGCCAGTTCGACAGCCGGGTCAGGCTCCAGCCGCCGTCGGCGCCCTGCACCTTGACCAGTTCGTCGATGACCGCCTGGCGCTGGGCGGGTTCGATGACGCCGTGGAGATCGGCATCGGCCCAGAGGATCAGCGCGCGGGTGAACAGGGACTGCGACGCCACGCCGCCGCGCAGATAGGCGCGCAGCGCGGCGACATGGTCTTGGATGTCGGGGTTGGCGGCATAATCGTCGGGCGCGCGGGCGACCGCGAGCGCGGCGAGGGTCGCCCCCCAATAGGTCGCGGTCACCGACTCCCAGGGCTCGAGCTTGAAGGTCAGCCACGGAAAGCCGCCCTTGAGATCGCCGACCTGCATCTGCAGCGGCCACATATTGGCGAAGGCCTGCCGGGTGTCGGGGCCGAGATGCCCCGTGCGGGCACCGAATTCGCCCCCTAATCCGCCCGTATCGCGCGAAACAAGGATCAGCGCGTTGAGCACGGCCTCGACGCTGCGCGACTCGCTGCTCTTGAGCAGGCCGACCTTCTGGTCGGTGTAGAAGGGCTCGACCTCCTTCCACATCCATACCCGCTTGGCGACGTCGCCCAGCATCTGCCGCTCGGCATCGCTGATATCGGGTTTACCCAGTTCGCCGCGCAGCGCGGGACGGGCGAGCGCGACCGGCAGCGCGGTGTGGCACGACACGCAGACGGTGCCATGGTCGCGCTGCGCCTTGGGCCAGCCGCGCCACCACGCCATGCGGGTATCGAGATAATGGGCCGCACCGGCGGCATCCCAGGCCGCGGGCGTGACGGCGTGCCCCGCCTCGCCCCGCGCCGCCAGCGCGAAACCGAGCAGGAGCAGCGAGAGCGGGAGCGGCCATCTGATCATCGCAAAGGTCTGCGTTGCCGGGCGGGCGATGGCAATGGGGCGAATGACGTAACGGCGCCGCCGGCAGAAGATCGTCAATGCGCGGGCACCAAAAATTAACCGGTATGGCGCCAAGAGAAGCAGGACTGGGCTCAGCCTGTTGTTTGTGGAATGGCACGATGACTTATCACGTCGGTATCGACTGGCTCTATGGTTGCCCCCTCGACCCCACCTTGGCCGAGACCCGTGCCAAGGCCGCGGCCCGCCGGGTGTTCGACCGCGCCGGCATCGATGCCTGCAAGGCGACCGAAGCCTATCATGCGCAGGGCGGCATCTTCGGCAACGAAGCCGGCATGACCGGCCTCGCCCGCACCTGGCTGGCGGCGCGCGACGCGGCGAAGCAGGCGGCGACCCAGGGCTGGGACGATCCCGAACTCGCCAGCATCACGATCGAGTGCTGGCGCTGACGGCCTGAGGTGCCCCGCCCTCTCCCAGGGAGAGGGCCATTTGCCGCTGATCGCCATCCGGCTTGATCGGCCCCAGCGATGATTTGACCCACGCCCTGCCCGGCCGGACACTCGTCCGGTCCCGGGAGAGGCGCCATGGCCAGACTGACCCAGATCGTCGCCGAACTGGCGGATCGCGAGGCGATCCGCGACTGTCTCTATCGCTATGCGCGCGGGATCGATCGGATCGATGCCGACATGCTGCGCAGCGCCTATTGGCCCGACGCGATCGACACCCATCTCGACTTCACCGGCGATGTCGAGGCGTTCATCGCCTGGGCCTTCCCGATCATGCGTGCGATGGATCAGACGATGCACCTGATCGGCAATGTGCTGATGACGATCCGCGGGCCCACCGCCGATGTCGAAAGCTATTTTCACGGCTATCACCGGGTGACGATCGACGGCCGCAAGGCGGACGTGATCGGATCGGGCCGCTATATCGACCGGTTCGAACGGCGCGGCGACGAATGGCGGATCGCCGAGCGGCTCGTGCTCACCGACTGGTTCCGCCAATATCCCGATTCGGCCGACTGGGACCGGGGTCTGCTCGGCCAGCGCATCGACCTCGGCCGGCGCTGTCCCGACGATGCCAGCTACCAGCGGCTCCGCCTCGAATAGGCGAGACGCTTTTCGCCCCGGACATGCCATAGCGGCCGGCATCCGGGCGCACCGATTCGGGCTCGCCGGGCGACGATGGGGATTTATGGACAGCATCGGCTTCGACGCATTGGTCGCGCTGCTGGAGCGGATATTCGTGGCGCACGGCACCTCGGCCGAGGTCGCGGCGATCCTCGCGCGCAATTGTGCGGGCGCCGAGCGCGACGGCGCCGCCAGCCATGGGCTGTTCCGGGTCGCGGGTTATGTCTCGACGCTCAAGAGCGGCTGGGTCGACGGGCGCGCGGTGCCGGTGGTCGAGGATGCCGGTGCGTCCTTCCTGCGGGTCGATGCCGCCAACGGCTTCGCCCAGCCGGCGCTGGCGCTGGCGGCGCCGCTGGCGGTCGCGAAGGCCCGCGCGACCGGCGCCTGCGTCGTCGCGATCCGCCGCTCGCATCATTTCGCGGCGCTGTGGCCCGACGTCGAGCCCTTCGCCGAGCAGGGGCTGGTCGCGCTGGCGATGGTCAACAGCATGGCGGTGGTGGTGCCGCAGGGGGCGGTGCGACCGATCTACGGCACCAATCCGCTCGCCTTCGCCGCCCCGCGCGCCGGCGGCAGAATCGTCGTGTTCGACCAGGCGGTGAGCGTGATGGCGCATGGCGACGTCCAGATCGCCGCGCGCGAAGGCCATGAACTGCCGCCGGGTGCGGGCGTCGACCGCGACGGGCGGCCGGCCACCGACCCGAAGGCGGTGCTCGACGGTGGCGCGCTGCTGGCGTTCGGCGGCCACAAGGGGGCGGCGATCGCGATGATGATCGAGATCATGGGCGCGGCGCTGACCGGCGGGCTGTTCTCGCACGAGGTCGACTGGTCGGGCCATCCGGGCGCGCAGACGCCGTGCACCGGCGAGACGCTGATCCTGATCGATCCGGCGCGTGGGGGATCGGCAGCGGGGTTCGTGGCGCGGGTCGAGACGCTCGTCGCGGCGCTGCACGATGCCGGGCAGGAGCGGATGCCGGGCGACCGCCGCTTCGCGGCGCGCGACCGCGCGATGCGCGAGGGGATTCCGGTGCGGCCCGAAATGCTGGCGCGGCTGGAGGCGCTGGCGAGAGCATGTTGAGTTTTCGCAAACCGCTCCCGTTTCCGGCTCAATCCAGTTCGCGGGTCGCCATCGAACGCGTTGTGATTCAATCGGCCCTCCGTCATCGTGACTTACGAAGGTGACGGAGAACCAAATTGGGAAACGCCGTTAGAATCGCGATCGGAAGTTTGGGAACCGTCTTCTGGCTTTGGCTCGCCTGGCGCTCGATTCGTACGGGAATGCCCGCGGGCAATCCAAAAATGGACCCTCGCCGAAGCGAACGGCCGGTCCAATTCTGGTTGGTCGTGGTGATTTATCTGGGGCTGAGCGCCTGGGCTTGTTCGTGGGCTATCCGCATCTGAACGGTCTGCACAATCATTTCCATCGACCGAAGCAAGCTAGCCCTCACCCACCGCGACCACCGGCACCGACCGGCCGATGCCCGCCACGAGCCGCTGCACCGCGACCAGCGCCACGCCGAGGACGATCCAGCCGAGCATCAGCCAGATCTCGGTCGGGATGCCCGGGGTGACGCCGAACGGGGTGGTGACCGCGGCGATCGCCACCACCGTGGCGCCCAAGGTGATTGCGAGCAGCACCGGCTTGCCGCCGGCGAGGACGAAAGCCGGGCGCGGCGCCCCCTCCCTGTCCGCCGCGCGCAGCCGCATCAGCGCGACCAGCGCCAGCGCGGCGATGCTGGTGGTGCACATCGTCCCCATCGAGATGATCGGGCCGATCGCGCCGCGGCCGGCGACCACGCCGATACAGGTGAAGATGCCGACGAGCAGCGCCGCGCGCCTCGGCGCACCGGTGCGGGCGTCGATATGGGCGAGGCCGGCGGGCAGGAAGCCGGCGCGCGCCTCGGCGAGGATCACCCGGGTCGCGCTCAGATGCATCGCGTTCCAGGTCTTGATCAGCGACGCCATCGCCACGAGGATGATCGCCTTGGTCGCGAGGCCGCCGGCGAGCGCATGGTCGAAGGCGGCGGCGACCGGCAGCGCGCCGCTGGTCAGTTCCTTCCACGGCAGCAGCGACGACGAGGCGAGGATGATCAGGCTGTAGAAGATCGCCGCGACCGCGACCGAGACCATCATCGCCCGCGCGACGGTGCGCAGCGAGGTGCCCGGCGCGCGCTCCTCGATCGCCGAGGCCGCGGTCTGGAAGCCAGACAGCCACATCCCCGCCGCCGCCAGCATCACGAACATACCGCTGGCGAAGGAGCGATGCTGGGTCGAATCGAACAAGGGCTGCCAGTTCGCCGGATCGCCCCGGGCGAAGCCGAACACCACCAGCAGCGCCGAGGCCGTGAGAAAGGCGAAGGTGACGATCTTCTGGAAACCGACCGCGATCGTCGCCCCCGACATGTTGAGCCCGGTCATGAACAGCGCGCCGGCCAGCCCGACACCGAGGTCGAGCGCGGTCACCGGCTTGCCGAGCAGGGTATAGAGCGGGGTCATCCCGCCCCAAGCCGGCACCAGATTTTCGAGGAACCAGGACAAGGCCAGCCCCTCGAACGCGGTGATGCCGATAAAATAGAGAGTGAGGAACCAGCCGGTGGTGAAGCCGGTCCACGGCCCGATCGCGCGCTCGACGAAGACGAATTCGCAGCCGGCATGCGGCACCCGCGCGACCATTTCGGCATAGGCCGCGGCGACCGGGATCATCAGCAGGGTCATGCCCATGAAGGCGAGCACCGCCCCGCCCGGTCCGGCCGGGCCGACCCAATCGCCCATCAGCACCATCCAGGCCGATCCGACGATGGTGCCGAAGCCGAGCGCGAAATAACCGGGGCCGGTGATCCCGCGGCGCAGGGCCGGTTCGGGGCCAGGTTCGCGACCGGCTTTGGGCGCGCCGGCTGCGCTCATCGCCTGAGCTGGACCAGGCAGAGCAGCTGGAACAGCATCTGCGCCGCGGCCTGCGCGGTCAGCGTGGTCGGATCATATTCGGGCGCGACCTCGACGACGTCGCCGCCGATGATGTCGATCCCGGCCAGCCCGCGCAGCAGCTGCAGCGCCTCGCGGGTCGACAGCCCGCCGATTTCGGGGGTGCCGGTGCCGGGGGCATAGACCGGATCGAGCCCGTCGACGTCGAAGGTGACATAGGTCGGGCCATCGCCGACCACCTCGAGCGCTTTGGCGACCACCGCCGCCATGCCCATCTCGGCGACCTCCTCGGCGTGGATGACGGTCATCCCCGAGGCGAAGGAGAATTCCCACAGATATTCGGCGCCACCGCGGATGCCGATCTGGATCGAGCGCTTCGGGTCGAGCACGCCGGCCAGCACCGCCTCGCGGAACGGTGCGCCATGGTGGAATTTCGATCCCTCATAGATGCCGCCGGTGTCGCAATGCGCGTCGAAATGGACCATCCCCATCGGCCCGCGCGACGCCGCCAGCCCCTTCATGATCGATCCGGTGATCGAATGATCGCCGCCGACCGACAGCGGCACCGCGCGGGTTGCCCCGATCATCCGGTAGCAATCCTCGATGTCGGCATGGCACAAAGCGAGATCGTAGCGGCTCTGCATCGGCACGTCGCCGACATCGGCGACCTTGAGCCTGCCCATCGGCGCGACCCGCAGCGCATGTTCATAAGGACCGATGCGATCGACCCCACGCACCGCACGCGGGCCGTAGCGCGCGCCCGGACGGTTGGTGACGCCCAGGTCCATCGGGACCCCGATCAGCGCAACGTCGAGATTTTCGAGGGTCGCCGGATCGAGCCCGCCGACGATATAGGGCGCGTCGAGCAGGGTCGAGGGCTGCGCGAACGGCCAGCGGCGCTTGTCGCCATCCTTGAAGTTGAGCCCCGCCACCTCGCGGAAATGCGGATCATAGATGTCGGCCCCGCCCGATCCGGCGTAGAGACGGCGCAATTCCTCGAGATCGAGCGGATCGGTCGGCATGAAACTCCCCGGCGAAGGGATCGCAGAAGGCCCGTTTTCCCGGCGCCGCGCAAGGGGACGATGACGTATTGCGCAAATTTTGTTGCAGTGCGGCGCGGCTTGTCGGGGACATTGTTGCGCCATAGGTGGACGCATGGAGGATCGCCGCTGAAAACCGTCCTGTTCGTCTGCAGCCAGAACCGGCTGCGCAGCCCGACCGCCGAGCAGATCTTCGCGAAGCGCGACGATATCGAAGTGTCGTCGGCGGGCACCAATCACGACGCCGAGAATCCGCTGACGTCCGAACTGGTCGCCTGGGCGGACATGATCGTCGTGATGGAGAAGACCCACCGCAGCAAGCTACAGAAGCGCTTCCGCCGCTGGCTCGGCGGCAAGCGGGTGGTCTGCCTCGACATTCCCGACGATTATGATTTCATGGATCCTGCGCTGATCCGCCTGCTCGAAGTGCGGATGGCGCGCCATCTGCCTGCCGCGGCTTCCCACGGGCGCTAACTTAAGGCGCGTTTTCTTCCTTTCTTCGTCACCCCGGACCTGTTCCGGGGTGACGAGGAAGGGTGCAATTCATCCCAGCTTAGCGACTGTCGAATCAGTCCGCGTACTTCGCGCCCCTATTCCACCGGCGTCGGCAGCGGCTCGCCGGCGAAGAAGGCGGCGAGATTGGCGCGCAGCATGCCGGTCATCATCGCCACCGCCTGGTCGGTCGCGCCGGCGGTGTGCGGGGTGAGGACGAGGTTGGGGATGCACTCCCAGCGATCGGCCGGGGTCGGCTCCTCGGCGAAGACGTCGAGCGCGGCGCCGCCGAGGCGGCCGCCCTGCAGCGCCGCGATCAGCGCGTCCTCGTCGACGAGCTGGCCGCGGGCGACGTTGACGAGCAGACCGTCGGGCCCCAGCGCATCGATCACCGCCGCCGAGATCAGCCCCGCATTGCCGGCATGCGCGCGCGCCGCGACGACGAGGATGTCGCTTTCCGCCGCCAGCGCGAGCAGGCTGTCGGCGCGCGGCCACGCGGCGTCGGGCCGGGGATTCGGCCCCCACCAGCCGACCCGCATCCGCATCGCCTCCGCCCGGCGCGCGACCGCGACGCCGATGCTGCCGAGACCGACGATACCGATCCGCGCGCCGCCGAGCGACCGGGTGATCGTCTTGGCGCCGCGGACCCAGCCGCCGCCGCGCACCGCGCGGTCGCCGTCGACGATCCGGCGGCGCTGGGCGAGGATCAGCCCGATGACATGGTCGGCGACATCCTCGTCATTGGCGTGGAGCGCATGGCCGACCTGGATGCCGCGCGCTCGCGCCCAGTCGAGATCGACCCCGTCATAGCCGACGGTGAAGCAGGCGATCAGCCCGAGATCGGGCATCGCCGCGAGCCGCGCGGGATCGAGCCGATATTCGCCGGCGGTGACGATCGCGCGCGCCTCCGCCCGCCGCGCCTCCCCCGCCGCTTCCCACAGCGGCAGCGCCTCATAGGAGGGCGACAGTGCCGCGATCAGCGGCGCGAGGTGCGGCTGGGCGATCAGGACGACGGGTCTTGCGGTCATGGCCATCGATTATAGCCGATGCACGCGCGGCGCCAGCACGGGCGATAACGGGACGCAATCCCGAGGCAATATGGCCCGATGCAATATCGCCACCCTATCCCTATCTCCTATGCAAGCGTTTGCCGCGGGCGATCGAGCCTGTAGGATGGCGGTTTGGGAAGGATGCATGAGTTCACTCACCGTCGACCGCGAGATGCTGATAGACGCGATCAAGGGTCGCGCGCCCGACTTCGCGCTCGCGCCGAATCTGGTCGCGATGAAGGTCGGCGAGTGGCAGGGCGATCAGGTCGAGCGGTTCGAATGGAACGATGCCGGCCTCGCCGCGCTCGACCTGTGGCAACTCGAGATCGTCTACCTCGCGCTGCGCAAGCGCGCCGCCGACGCCGCCTGGCACAAGCTGCTCGGTGAAGCCCCCGCCAATGCCCCGGTTCCCTGGGCCAGGTTCGGATCGGTGCTGGGCGTGAAGAGCGAGCGGCCGAAACGGCGCTGACAGGCCCGCGATCGCGCGGCCGCATCCACGACAGGGCTACCGCCATCATGACGCCGCGCTGAACGCAGACCCGCAGGAAAAATTAAAGTTATGTAATTTTTATGACGGTTTTGTTTCTGCTACGACGTCATGGCAATATGAAGATCGATTTCCTCCTCGGCCATGACCTGCCTCATGGAATGCGCCAGCTCCGCCACGATATGCCGGGTAGCGGCGTGTCGGACAACAGCGAGTCGGACAGGGGCCTGGCGCCGCTGATCGCGATCATCGGCTGCGACGGATCGGGCAAGTCGACCCTGTCGGCCGACATGCGGATCGAACTGAGCAAGGACGGCCCGATCGAGACCTGCTATCTGGGGCTCGGCACCGGCGATCTCGGCGAACGGATCAAGCATTGGCCGCTGATCGGCCCCGCGATCGAGCGCAAGCTGGTCAAGAAGGCCACCCAGACCCGCACCAAGGACGCGAAGATCCCGGGGCTCCCGACCGCGCTGGTGGTGTTCGGCCTGTCGCTGCTGCGCCGCCGCCGCTTCCGCAAGATGATGGCGTTGCGCGCACGCGGGATCAGCGTGATCACCGATCGCTATCCGCAGACCGAGGTCGCGGGCTTCTATGACGGCCCCGGCCTGTCGGCGGCGCGCGCGGGCAGCCGGCTGGTCGCCTGGCTCGCGGCGCGCGAGCGCGACCTTTATCTGGAGATGGCGAGCCACCTGCCCGACGTCGTGATCCGGCTGAACATCGACGTCGAGACCGCGCATGCCCGCAAGCCCGACCACAAGCCTGACCTGCTGGCGCGCAAGGTCGCGGTGACCCCGCTGCTGCGCTTCAACGATGCCTTCATCGTCGATCTCGACAGCCGCCGGCCCTATGAAGAGGTTCGTGCGAAAGCGCTCGACATCACCCGGCGGGTGATCGGCGACGCCGGCCACCGGATGGTGCGCGCCGCCTGACCCAAGACGGCGCGATCCTTCGCGTCGCCTCTGGTAATTCGATCGCACAAGCATCAATAGGCGCCGATGACCATTGCCCAAGACCAGGCGCCGCTGATCGCGATCGTTGGATCGGACGGATCGGGCAAATCGACCGTCGGCGAAGCCTTGCTGGCGTGGATGCGCGAGCGGCGGCCGACCGAAATGTGCCATCTCGGCAAGCAGACCGGCAATATCGGCCGCGCGATCGCGCGCTGGCCGATCGTCGGCCAGCGGCTCGACAAGACGATCAGCACCAAGGCCGAGGGCGCGCGCGAGAAGAAGGGGCCCGGCGCCTTCACCGCGCTGATCATCTATCTCTTCTCGATGCGGCGGGTGCGGCGGTTCCGGCGGATGCTGACGATCCGCGCGCGCGGCATCGCGATCCTCGCCGATCGTTTTCCCCAGCTCGGCGTGCCGGGGCCGATGGACGGGCTGGGCCTTGCCAAGGCGGCGCATGGCGACAATGCGATCGCCCGCTTCCTCGCCCGGCGCGAGCGCCGCCAATATGAATGGATGGTCGCCTATCGGCCGACGCTGGTGATCCGGCTCAACGTCGATCTGGCGACCGCGCTCGCGCGCAAGCCCGATCACCGCCCCTCCTCGCTGAAGACCAAGGTCGAGGATGTGCCGCGCCTCACCTTCGAGGGCGCCCCGATCGTCGATATCGACGCGACCCTGCCGCTCGACGAGGTGCTGCGCCAGGCCAAGGCCGCGATCACCACCACGCTGGGTGCCGCGATCTGGGCCGATGGCGGCCCCTCGCCCGAGGCGGCGGCAGGCCGATGAGGCGCTGGTTCGCGGACGGCGTGTTCCGCGCCGTCCTGCGCAACGCCAGCTATCTCGGATCGGCCAAGCTGCTCGGCGCGCCGCTGAGCCTCGCCGCGCTCGCCTGGGCCGGCCATGGCCTGACCCCGCTGCTGTTCGGCATATTGATGGTGATCCACACCTACGCCACCGGCGCCGGCGCGATCGTCAAGTTCCAGACCTGGCAGTTCATCATCCGCTACGCCGCCCCGGCGCTCCACCGCGGCGACGACGCCTTCGTGCGCGACACGATCCGCTTCGCCTTCGGGCTCGACATCGTCAGCGGCCTGGTCGGCATGGTCGGGGCGATGGCGGCGCTGCCGTGGCTCTCCGGATGGTTCGGCCTGACCGGCGAGGATTATTGGCTGGCCCTGGTCTATTGCACGCTGGTGCCGACGATGTCGGCGGCGACCGCGACCGGGGTGCTGCGCCTGCTCGACCGGTTCGACCTGATCGGGGTGCAGCAGCTCGCGACCCCGGTGCTGCGCGCGGGCGGCGCCGCGATCTCCTATTTCGGCCATCTCGGCTTCACCGGCTTCGTCGTCACCTGGTATGTCGCCGATCTCGGCGCCGACCTGCTGCTGTGGTGGTATGCCGCGCGCGAACTGCGCCGGCGGGGCATGCTCGACGCGCTGCGCCCCGGGCTATTCGGCACCGCGCGGCGGCTGCCCGAGGCCTGGGGGTTCGTGTGGACCACCAACATCGCCCATTCGCTCTATGCCGCCTGGGGACCGATCAGCAATCTGGTGGTCGCCAGCATATTGGGCCCGGTCGCGGCCGGGCTCTACAAGATCGCCAGCACCCTGCTCGATTCGACCAGCAAGCCCGCCGAACTGCTCAGCCGCGGCTTCTATCCGGAGATCATGCGGCTCGATCCCGCCACCAAACAGCCCTGGCGGCTGGGCCTCAGGGTCGGGGCGATCGCCGGGCTGATCGGGATTGCGGTCGCGCTGCTGATCATGGTCGGCGGCAAGCCGGTCATCGGTTTCGTGTTCGGCCGCAAATATCTGGCGTCGTTCGACCTGCTGCAGCTGATGACCTGGTCGCTGATGATCTCGATGGCGAGCTTCCCGCTCGAATCCTTGCTCTACATGGTCGGGCGCCAGCGCGCCTCGCTGGTCGCGCAGCTCGCGGCGGCCGCGGTCTATATCGGCCTGCTCGCGGTGCTCACTCATCGCTTCGGGCTGACCGGCGCGGGGATCGCCTATCTGCTCGGCACGCTGGCGCTGGCGGGGTTCATGCTGGCGCCGGTGCTGGCGAGCTATCGCCGCCGCGCCATCTATCGACAGCATGCATTGGTGGGGGTACAGGCCGTGGCATGATCCTCGACGCCCCCGCGCTCGATATCCTCCATGCCTGACGCCCCCATTCCCCCTGACGCTCCCGTTCTCGACGCCGCGATGCTCGACGCGAAGCGCTTCAGCGACGCGCAATGCGAAGCGCTGTTCGCGGCGGTGCTGGTCAACGACGTCGTCGACCCGGTCACCGACCTGCCCGAGACGATCACCCTCGACCATGACCCGGACCATCTGCTCGACTGTTTCCGGATCTGCCGCCAATTGTGGAAGACCGGGGTCGACCGCGACGAGCTGCGCGCGCTGACCCGCCGGATCGGCCGCGACCATGACCTCGACGAGGCCGAGCGGCTGCGCTTCAAATATGTCCGCGCCCGGTTCAAGCATCTGCGCTTCGCCTTCGCGCTCTACGGCGCGAAGCATCGCTATCCGACCATCCTCGACTGGATGACGACGGCGATGGGGCATCTCCAGGACGCGTTCAAAAATGGTCATGTCGGCGCGATCGGGCGCGAGGTGATGATCGCGCGCGCTTTCCTGAGCGCGCCGGCGCAGGCGCTGCTGCGGCGCGAGGTCGACCATTTCCGGCCGGGCGGATCGCGATCGTTCCGCGCCTATGTCGCACGCCAGGTGGCGATCCTGCGCAGCGTGCTGGCCCGCGACCGGATGACCGGCCATGAATTTCACGAGACCCGCAAGATCGTCAGCCGCCAGGTCTCCTTCTACGACAGTCTGCGCACGATCGCCCCGTCCGAAGAGGCCTACCGGATGTCGCGCGCGCTCGCCGCGATCAACGGGCTGATGGGGGCGATGCACGACGAGCTGATCCAGCGGCGGATCGCCGGCACGCTCGATTATCACAAGCAGAACTTCCCGCTGCCCGCCGAGATTCGCGACCGGCTGACGGCGCTGGCCGCCTGTTACGCGCGGAGCGAAGGCGCCGCCTGATCGCGGCTTGTAACGAGATATTGCACATCTGAAATATTCATGACGGGTCGGCTCGCGCAGCGACGTCTTGTCAGCATGAAGATCGAATTTCCGTTCGGCCACGACCTGCCGCAACCCTCGCCCTATAGCCGCCGCGCCGCCACCGATGGCCTCGCCTTCCCCGCCGCGCTGGCGCCCCCGACCGCTCGCCCGGGACAGACGGGCAAGCGAACCCTCGACGCACGCGCGCTCGATGCGAAGCGGTTCAGCGACGCGCAGTGCGAGGCCCTGTTCGAAGCGGTGCTGATCGACGACGTGCTCGACCCGGTCACCGACCTGCCCGACCGCATCACCCTCGACCATGACGAGGAGCAGCTGCTCGACTGTTTCCGGATCTGCCGCCAATTGTGGAAGACCGGTGTCGATCATGCCGAACTGGTCGAACTGACCCGGCTGCTCGGCCGCGACCATGATCTGAGCCCCGCCGACCGGCTGCGCTTCAAATATGCCCGCGCCAAGTTCAAGCATCTGCGCTTCGCTTATGCGCTCTATGGCGCGAAGCACCGCTATCCGGTGATCCTCGACTGGATGACGACCGCGATGGGCCACCTCCAGGATGCGTTCAAAAATGGCGAGGCGCGCGCGGTGAAGCGCGAGGTCGCGCTGGCGCACGGCTTCCTCAGCCGGCTGCCGCAGACGCTGCTGACGCGCGAGATTGACAATTTCACGCCCACCGACACCGCGTCGTTCCGGCGCTATGTCGAACGCCAGGTCGTCACCCTCCGCGGCGTGCTGGCCAAGGAGCAGGTCACCGGCCACGAATTCCACGCCACCCGCAAGATCATCAGCCGCCAGGTGTCGTTCTACGACAGCCTGCGCACGATCGCGCCGACCGAGCAGTCCTTCCGGATGTCGCGCGCGCTCGCGGCGATCAACGGGCTGATGGGCGACATGCACGACACGCTGATCGAGCGCCGCATCGCCGGCACGCAGGACTATCACAAGGAGGGCTTCGCCCTGCCGGTGGAGATCAGCGGGCGGTTGAAGGCGCTGGTGGAACGCTATCCGGGGTAACCAAAACCCCGACCGTTCGTGTCGAGCGCAGTCGAGACACCCCACGCAACGTCGCGAAACGTGTCTCGACTGCGCTCGACACGAACGGCAGAGGGTGCGGGGTTATCCGCCGAACCTCATTCCCCGCGGGTCAGGAATGCCGGTACCGGCAGCCCCTTGGCCGCCAGCCACTCCTTGTTGAACAGCGACGACAGGTAGCGCATCCCGCTGTCGCACAGGATCGTCACGATCGTGTGGCCGGGCCCCATCTGCCGCGCGAGGCGGATCGCGCCGGCGACGTTGATCCCCGACGACAGGCCGACGCACAGCCCTTCATGTTCGAGCAACGCATAGACCTGTTCGAGCCCCTCCTCGTCGGAGACGCGGAACTGGGTGTCGATCGGCGCGCCGTCGAGATTCGCGGTGATCCGGCTCTGGCCGATCCCCTCGGCGACGCTGTTGCCCTCGGCTTTCAGTTCGCCGGTCGCGAAATAGCTGTAGAGGGCGGCGCCATAGGGATCGGTCAGCGCGATGGTGACGTCGGGGTTGAACTCCTTGAGACCCAGCCCGACCCCGGCGATCGTGCCGCCGGTGCCTGCCGCACAGGTGAAGCCGTCGACCTTGCCGCCGGTCTGCGCCCAGATCTCGGGCGCGGTGGTGCGGATATGCGCGAGCCGGTTAGCGGTGTTGTCGAACTGGTTGGCCCATAGCGCGCCCGGCGTGTCCTCGGCGATCCGGCGCGAGGTGTGCACATAATGGGCGGGGTTCGAATAAGCGGTCGGCGGCACCAGCACCAGTTCGGCCCCGAGCGCGCGCAGCGTGTCCTGCTTCTCGCGGCTCTGGGTGTCGGTCATGACGATGATCGTGCGATAGCCGCGGGCATTGCCGACCAGCGCCAGGCCGATACCGGTGTTGCCGGCGGTGCCCTCGACGATCACCCCGCCCGGCTGGAGCAGCCCGCGCTCCTCGGCGTCGGTGACGATCGCCAGCGCCGCGCGGTCCTTGACCGAGGCGCCGGGATTCATGAACTCGCACTTGGCGAGGATCTCGCAGCCGGTCGCGTCGCTCGCGCCCTTGAGCCGCACGAGCGGGGTGTTGCCGATCAGGGCGAGCGCGTTCTGCGCGAAACTGTCGATTGCCATGGCGCAGCGATAGCCGAGCGGGGGTGCGCCCGACAAGCAAGCTTCTCTTGTCCGGCTCGTAGCCTATCGCGGCCGCATCGCCGCCATCGAGCCTGCCGTCTTGCGGCAGTGCCGCGCAGGTCGATCGCATACACCCGAAAAATCCCGAACATTTCAGTTTTGTAGCAAATTCCGCAAAACGCCTGTTACAAACGCGCCTTATAAATAAAACTGGGAAACATCGCCCAGTTTAATATCTTATTTTCAAATATTATTTAAGATATTCTCAGAGATATTTTTCATTTAACTTCAGATTAACCATGTTTGTCATATCGAATGCCGGTGGCCATCGGATTGGTCCGAATTCGAAAGGGCAGGACATGACGACGATTTCAAGCGGCTTCTCCGCTCAGGCGGCAATGCAATCTCCCCGGGCGCGGATGAACGCCCGGCTCGAAGCGGCGACCCAGGCGGGAACGATCAGCAAGACCGACGAGACGGCGCTGTCGGGCGCGCTCGACGATATCGACAAGGCGCTGTCCTCGTCGGCATCGGGCTCGACCTCGGGCACCCGGCCCGACCCGTCGGCGATGAAGACCAAGATCGACGGGCTGATCGACCAGGAGGTCAAGGACGGCAAGCTCACCGACGACCAGGCGGCCGAGCTCAAGGATATGTTCGGCGCCAACGCCCCCGATCAAGCACAGGGCCCGGGCGGTCCCGGCGGTCCGGGCTCGGCCGGTGGCCCGCCGCCCCCGCCGCCGTCGGGCGACGACGATGACGACAGCGTCTCGGCGACCGGATCGACCGACAGCATCTCGACCAAGCTCGACGCGCTGACCGCACTGATCGAGAAGCTGCGCCAGAGTCTCGCGAGCGACGACAGCTATGGCGCGTCGGCGTCCTCGAGCAGCAGCCAGACCGCGCTGCTGATCGACAAGACCGCGTGATCCCGTCTTCGGACGATCTCGCTGGTTTTCCCGGAGGCGGTCCCGGATTTCCCGGATCGCCTCCCCTTGCACCGATCGCCCCGCGCCGCCATGTCGCGGCGATGCGCAAGGCCAGCTTCCCTCCGGTCGTCGATGCCGACACCCGCCTGCTGCTGCTCGGCAGTCTTCCAGGCGAGGCGTCGCTGAAGGCCGCGCGCTATTATGCCCATCCGCAGAACCAGTTCTGGCGGCTGGTCGGCGGCGCGATCGGCTGCGATCTCCACGCGATGGACTATGAGGCGCGGCTGGCGACGCTGCGCGCGGCACGGGTCGGGCTGTGGGATGTCGTCGCCGACGCGATCCGGCCTGGCAGCCTCGACGGCGCGATCCGCGAGCATCGCGCCAACGACCTGCCGACACTGGTCGCGTCGCTGCCGAAGCTGCGCGCGATCGGGTTCAACGGCGGTACCGCGGCGCGCATCGGCCGGCGGCAGCTCGGTGCGATTTCGGCGCCGGCGCTGGTCGACCTGCCGTCGAGCAGCCCGGCCTATACCCTGCCCTTCACCGTGAAGGCCGAGCGGTGGCAAGCGCTGTCATTCTTTCTCAATGCAGCGTGATTTCGTCGCAAATCCCCCAAAAACGGCGCTGTAACGGGTATTTTAACGCGCAACAGCCTTGACGCACTGCACACAGAATCGGATGAGTATCGGCGCTATGCTCATCAAAACCCGCATCATCACCGCAGCCGCGCTTTTCGGCGCTTCCCTTGCTCTTTCGGCGTGCGACTCGAAGCCCGAGACGATCGTCGCCGGCCCGCCCGACGACCAGAAGGAGGCGCTCAACGCGGCCGCCAAGGTCGAACTGCCGCCGATGGTGACCGCCAGCCGCACCTATCGCTGCAAGGACAACAGCGTCGTCTATATCGACTTCTTCAACAACAACACTGCGACCTACAAGACCGACAAGGCCGGTTCGCCGACCGTGCTGACCGCCGAAGCCGCCGGCAAGCCGTACAAGGCTGCAGGCTATGCGATCAGCAGCGACGCCGCGACGATCGACCTGACCGCACCGGGCAAGGGCACGCTGAGCTGCAAGGCCTGATCGTCCTTATCTGACCGCCATCAGGGCCGGTGCGAGCATCGCTCCACCGGCCCTTTTTCTTTGCGCGCGAAACCGCGGACGGGCAGAAGTCGCAGCGTCCCTCCCGGAGTCGCCGCATGAAGCTCTTCGCGCACGCTTTCTCCTCTTACTGCCAGAAGGCGATCGCCGCCTTCTACGAGAACGGCATCGCCTTCGACTATCGCGTGCTCGACGATGAGGCGGCCTTCGCCGAACTGGGGGAGGTCTGGTCGCTCAGGCGTTTTCCGGTGCTGGTCGACGGCGATCGCACCATCTTCGAGGCGACCTCGATCATCGAGCATCTCGCGCTCCACCATCCGGGGCCGGTCGCGCTGATCCCCGACGATCCGGTGGCCGCCGCCGAGGTGCGGATGCTCGACCGCTTCTTCGACAATTATGTCATGACGCCGATGCAGAAGCATGTCGCCGACGCGATGATGCCCCCCGAACAGAAGGATCCGACCGGGGTCGATCGGGGCCATGCCACGCTCGATTTGGCCTATCGCTGGCTCGACGCGCGGATGCAGGACCGCGAATGGGCGGTCGGCGACGGCTTCACCATGGCCGATCTCGCCGCCGCGCCCGCGCTGTTCTACGCCGACTGGATCCGGCCGATCGGCGAGGACCTGCCGCACGCCAGCGCCTATCGTGCGCGTCTGCTCGCCCGCCCGTCGATCGCGCGCTGCGTCGACGAGGCGCGGCCGTACCGCCCGTTCTTCCCGCCCGGAGCCCCGGATCGTGACTGATCCGGTCCGCTGCCGCTGGGCCAACAGCGATCCGTTGATGGCGGCCTATCACGACACCGAATGGGGCGTGCCGATCCGCGACAGCCGGACGCTGTGGGAAATGCTGATGCTCGAGGGCTTCCAGGCGGGGCTGTCCTGGTCGATCATCCTCAAGCGGCGCGAGGGATTCCGCCGGGCGTTCGACGGCTTCGACCCGGTCAAGGTCGCCGCCTATGACGAAGCGAAGGTCGAAGCGCTGATGGCCGATCCCGGCATCATCCGCGCCCGCGCCAAGATCGAGGCGACGATCGGCGGCGCGAAGATCTTTCTGGCGATGCGCGACGCCGGCGAGGATTTCGCGACCTTCGCCTGGAATCTCGCCGGCGGCCGGCCGCACAAGGGCGACGGCGTCACCATCGCCGCGAGCACCCCGGCGTCCGAGGCGATGTCGAAGGCGCTCAAGGCGAAGGGCTTCAAATTTTGCGGGCCGGTGATCGTCCACGCCTGGATGCAGGCGGTGGGGATGGTCGACGACCATGCGAAGGACTGTTTCCGGCGGGAGGAGGTTTGACCTTATGAGCCCCTCCCTTTCAAGGGAGGGGTTGGGGTGGGTCGCGAGCGCAGCGAGCGTCCCCAACCTCCCGCAAAAGCTACGCCGGAGGCATCGAGCCTCCGGCTACGCCACCCACCCCCTACCCCTCCCTGAACAGGGAGGGGCAAGAAAAAGCCCGAGCCCATGCCCCTTTCCCCGACCCGCGCCGGCATCGCCATGGGCGTCGCCGCTTATGCGATATGGGGGCTGCTGCCGATCTTCCTGAAGCTGCTGCGGCCGCTGGGGGCGGTCGATATTCTCGCCTATCGGATCCTGTGGTCGCTGCTGTTGCTGCTGGCGATCGCGATCGCCTGGAAGCGCGGCGGGCAGTTCATGGCGGTGGTCCGCCGGCCGTGGCTGATCGCCACGCTGTGCCTGTCGGCGGCGCTGATCGGCGCCAACTGGCTGATCTATATCCATGCGGTCAATTCGGGGCATGTCCTCGATGCGAGTCTGGGCTATTTCATCAACCCGCTGGTCAATGTGCTGCTCGGCATGGTGGTGCTGCGCGAACGGCTCGGCCAGACCGAGCTCGCCGCGATCGCCCTGGCGGCGGTCGGGGTCGCCACGCTCGCGATCTGGCAGCAGGCATTGCCGCTGGTGTCGCTGGCGCTCGCGCTGACCTTCGCCTTCTACGGGCTGGTGCGCAAGATGGCGCCGGTCGACTCGCTCGAGGGGCTGCTGGTCGAGACGCTGCTGCTGATGCCGCTCGCGCTCGGCTGGCTGCTGTTCCACGGCAGCCTGCTGCCGCCACCGGGCAGCCCGCCGCTTTGGCTGATCGCGTCGAGCGGGCTGGTCACCGCGACCCCGCTGCTGCTGTTCGCCGCCGCCGCCAAGCGCATCCGCTATGCCGATCTCGGGCTGCTGCAATATCTGGCGCCGACGCTCCAGCTCGCCTGCGCGATCTTCTATGGCGAGCCGCTGCTGCCGATCCACATGGTCGCGTTCGCCTTCATCTGGGGCGGGCTGCTGATCTATGCGATCGCCACCTGGCGCCGGGGCCGCGTGACACCGATGGCGCCCGAATAAAGCCTTCGCTAAACCCCCATCATCAATGTGACGGAGGCTTGGGTGGCGGACGAAAATGGCATCTTCATCGGTGCAGGCGAAGGCGGCACCGCGCCGCAATATCTCAACCTGCGCCGCGCCAATCGCCACGGGCTGATCGCAGGCGCGACCGGCACCGGCAAGACCGTGACCCTGCAAGGCATTGCCGAGAGCTTCTCGAAGCTCGGCGTCCCGGTGTTTCTCGCCGATGTGAAGGGCGACCTGTCGGGGATCGCGATGGCGGGATCGCCGACCGCGAAGAACGCCGACAAGCTCGTCGCGCGCGCCGCCGAGATCGGCGTCGCCGATTTCGTCTGGGGCGACAATCCGGCGATCTTCTGGGATCTGTACGGCGAGCAGGGCCACCCGATCCGCACCACCGTCAGCGAGATGGGGCCGCTGCTGCTCGCCCGGCTGATGGGATTGAACGAGGTGCAGGAGGGCATCCTCAGCATCGCCTTCCGGCTTGCCGACGAAGAGGGGCTGCTGCTGCTCGACCTCGGCGATCTCCAGGCGATGCTCGCATATTGCGCGCAGAATGCCGAGGCGCTGTCGGCCCGATATGGCAATGTCACCAAGGCCAGCGTCGGCGCGATCCAGCGCCAGCTGCTCCAGCTCGACAGCCAGGGCGGCGCCCATTTCTTCGGCGAGCCCGCGCTCGACATCCACGACTTCCTGAGCGTCGACGACCAGGGCCGCGGCACCGTCAACATCCTCGCCGCCGACCGGCTGATGCAGAGCCCCAAGCTCTACGCGACCTTCCTGCTGTGGCTGTTGTCCGAACTGTTCCAGACGCTCCCCGAGGTCGGCGACCCCGACAAACCCAAGCTCGTTTTCTTCTTCGACGAGGCGCATCTGCTGTTCGACGACGCCCCCAAGGCGCTCGCCGACAAGATCGAACAGGTGGTGCGGCTGATCCGCTCGAAGGGGGTCGGGGTCTATTTCGTCACCCAGAACCCGATCGACATTCCCGACGATGTCGCGGCCCAGCTCGGCAACCGGGTCCAGCACGCGCTGCGCGCCTTCACCCCGCGCGACCAGAAGGCGATCGAGGCCGCCGCCGACACCTTCCGGGTCAACCCCGATCTCGACGTCGTCGCCGCGATCACCGAATTGCGGACCGGCGAGGCGCTGGTATCGCTGCTCCAGGAGGATGGATCGCCCGGCATCGTCCAGCGCAGCCTGATCGCGCCGCCGCGCTCGCGGCTCGGCCCGGTCGATGCGAAGGAGCGCGCGCTGCTGGTGTCGATCTCTCCGGTCGCGGGCAAATATGACGAGGCGATCGACCGCGAGTCCGCCGAGGAGATCCTGGCGGCGCGCGCGACCGCCGCGTCGGCCGCCGCCGAGGCGAGCAAGGCGCAGGCCGCCGCCGACAAGGCCGCCGCCGAACAGGCCAAGATCGAGGCGAAGCAGCGCGAGGCCGAGCTGAAGGAAGCGGCCCGCGCCCAGGCCGCTGCCGCGCGCGAGGCCGCCAAGCCGACCGCGATCGACCGCGCGATCCGCTCGGCGACCAGCGCCGCCGCCTCGTCGGTCGGCCGGCAGGTCGCCAACGAGCTCGGCCGCGCGGTGTTCGGCGGGAGCAGCCGGCGCGGATCGAGCGGCATCGCCGGACAGCTGATGCGGGGCATATTGGGCGGCCTGTTCAAATGACACCGTTCGGCGCTTGAGCAAATCCATCCCGAAGGCTTCAGCATCTTCGGGCCAGCATCTTCGGGATCGCGGACAAGCCGCCGGCAGATCGCTCCATCCTGGATCAATCGGGCGCGCGTGCTGCTTGTGCGCGGCCCGGCCGTCCGATTATCCCATCCCCGGACCCGGCGATCATCGCGCCGCGGCATATGGTGGAGAGCTCTGATGCGCGGACCGCTGGCCTGGCTGACGATCGGGGCGTTGCTCGCAGCACCGACAGGCGCGACACCTCCACTCGCCGCGGCGAAACCGGTTTCGCCGGTATTATGCTCGATCGATGGACGACCGGAAGGCGATGCCCGCCGCGGGCGCCGCGCCTATCGGATGGCCCCGCCCATCGTCTCGGTTCCAACCGCGCCTCCCGCGGTGATCGCGCCGCTTCCGCTGATGGCTCCGCCGCCGCCCCCGCCACCCCCGCCTCCCCCTCCCATGCAGGGATCGGGTGGCGACATGATCGTCACGGCGCGACGCAATGCCGCGCCGGTGCAAAGCAGCGCCATGCCGATCGCCCCAGCGGCCGTGACGGGCCCGCGCGCCGAGGGCGATCGCTATGCCGCCGAGGCGGTCGCCGGCATCCGGGCGGTCGCCGAGGCGCCGGTCTCGACCTTCTCGGTCGACGTCGACACCGGCGCCTATGCCAATGTCCGGCGCTTCCTTCACGACGGCGAACGTCCACCGGCCGGTGCGGTCCGCACCGAGGAACTGCTCAACTATTTTCGCTATGCCTATCCGGCGCCGCGCGATCGCAGCCGCCCGTTCAGCGTATCGACCGAGCTGTCGGCGACGCCGTGGAACAAGGACAGCCGGTTGCTGCGGATCGGCCTGCGCGGCTACGACGTCGATGCCGGAGGACGACCACCCGCCAATCTGGTGTTCCTGATCGACGTATCGGGGTCGATGGACGAGCCCGACAAGCTGCCTCTGGTGAAAAACGCGCTCGGGCTGCTCGCCGATCGGATGCGGCCGCAGGACAAGGTCTCGATCGTCGTCTACGCCGGCGCCGCGGGGCTGGTGCTCGCGCCGACCTCCAAGCCCGCCTTCATCCGCCAGGCGCTCGCCTGCCTCGATGCCGGCGGATCGACCGCCGGCGGCCAGGGGATCGCGCTGGCTTACGAGACCGCCCGCGCCAACCGGATCGAAGGCGGCATCAACCGGGTGATCCTGGCGACCGACGGCGACTTCAATGTCGGCACCACCTCCGACGACGGGCTCGAGGCACTGGTCAAACGTAACCGCGACGACGGCATCACTTTGACCACGCTCGGCTTTGGCCGCGGCAATTACAATGAATCGATGATGGAGAAGATCGCCGACGTCGGGAACGGCAACTATGCCTATATCGACGGCGCCTCGGAGGCGCGAAAAGTGCTCGACGACGAACTGTCGGCGACCTTGTTCACGATCGCCAAGGATGTGAAGATCCAGGTCGAGTTCAACCCGGCGACGGTCTCGCAATATCGGCTGATCGGCTATGAGAACCGCGCGCTCGCCGAGGAGGATTTCGCCAACGACAAGGTCGATGCCGGCGATATCGGCGCCGGCCACCAGGTGACCGCGCTCTACGAGATCGTCCCTGCCGGCGCCGCGGGCTGGCTGCCCGAGCGGCATTATCCGGCCAATGCCAGGACCGCGAAGGGATCGGGCGGCGGCGAGCTCGCCTGGCTCAAGCTGCGCTATAAATTGCCGGGCGAGGAGAGTTCGAAGCTGATCGAGACCGCGGTCTCCGCGGCCGGCCTCGCCCGATCGCCCGCCCCCGCCGGCGAGCAGGCCTTCGCCGCCGCGGTCGCCGCTTATGGCCAGATCCTGCGCGACGACAAATATCTCGGCGGCTTCACCATGGCCGACGCCCGCACGCTGGCCGGCGCCCAGACCGACTATCGTCGCCAGGAGTTCCTCGAACTGACCCGGCTCGCCGAAAGCCCGAAACATTGACGTCGAAAACGCCCAGGGGGTAATCGATGAAGCCCATGACGACGATGGCGGCGACGCTTGCATTGGCGCTGACGCTGACCGGATGCAGCAAGCACGAGGAAGCCGGCGAACAAGCCGCGCCGATGGCCGACGCCACGGCGGCCGCCGCGAATGCCAAAAAAGCGGACGGGAACCTGAAAGTCTCGATCCCGCAGATCGCCTATACCTATCATTATGCGTTCGACCTGCCGGCGGATGCGGTGGCGGCGACGATCGACCGCCACATCGCGCTGTGCGACCGGCTGGGGCCCGGCCGCTGCCACGTCCTCGGCATGGAACGTCGCACCGCGGGCAAATCGGCCGCCGCCTCGCTCAAGCTGGCGGTCGATGCCGGGATCGCACGTTCGTTCGCGGCGACGCTCTCGCGATCCGCGGTGGCCGCGGGCGGCAGCCAGAGCGACAGCAGCATCGAAGCCGAGGATCTGTCGAAACAGATCGTCGATACCGAAGCGCGACTGCGCGCCAAGCAGGCGCTCGCCGCCCGGCTGATGGAGTTGCTCCAGACCCGCAAGGGCCCGGTCGCCGATCTGGTCGCGGCCGAGCGGGGCGTGGCGGACGTGCAGGAGGAAATCGATGCGGCACAATCATGGCTTGCCGATGCACGGGGTCGCGTCGCCATGTCCGCCTTCGACCTGAGCTACCAATCGGCCGGCGGCCTCCCCGGCACCGGTTTCTTCGCGACGTTGGGCGATTCGATAGGGTCGCTTGGAAGCTTCTTCGCACAGAGTTTGGGCATGCTGTTGCTGCTGGTGGCAACCCTGCTGCCTTGGGCCGTGGTGGCCGGCTTGGCGATAGCGGGTTGGCGCTTGATCCGCCGGCGCATCAAAAATTCCGAAGGTGCCTGATCCGATATGGTGAATTTCACCATGCGGTTGGCGAAATTCACCCACTATCAGTAAATTTATTCACCCTTTTTTATGAACGATCATTGATTTTGCTGACTTTTTTCAATTGGCACGACCCATGCAAAGTAATCTGCATCTAGCAACTGCCAAGTGAAGAAGGGAATATCATCATGAACTACCAGCACCCCGTCGCCGCTGTCGCCGCCCTGGTCGCCAGCTTCGTGTCGATCTCGATGGCCGCTCCGCTGCGCGCCGAAACGGTCCGCTATGCCGACCTCGACCTCGCATCGGCCAACGGCTCCGCCCAGTTCGACGCCCGCCTGCACCGCGTCGCCGACAAGCTGTGCAACACCGGCCAGGCACCGATCGCCAATGCGGTTTGCCGCCAGCAGATCGTCGCCGACGCCAAGGCGCAGCTCGCCGCCAAGTCCGCCACCGTGCTGGCTTCGCGCTGATGCGCCGCACCCCGCGCTGCCGGGACTGATCCGCACGGATCGTCCCGGCAGACGAGGGTCCCATGATCGGTTCGCATGAGCGCGGGTATCTCCCGCGCTTTTTTTTGGGTTCAGCAAAGCTGAACCGTTGCGGCACCAGCCCGCTCAGCAAAGCTGCATCAAAAATTCAGACCGCGTCGTTCAGCCGGCCCCGCACCAGGTCGCCATAATCCTTCCGGAGCTGGCGGGTCAGGTCGCCGACCGCGAAATTCCATGGGCCTGCCGATCCGACCGGCACGATCTCGGCGGCGCTGCCGGTAAGGAAGAACTGCTCGAACCCCTCGAGTTCCTCGGGCCAGATCGCACGTTCGACCACCTCGATCCCGCGGCGCTTCGCCAGCTTGATCACGGTCTGGCGGGTAATGCCGTCGAGGAAACATTCGGGGGTCGGGGTGTGGAGCACGCCGTCCTTGACGAAGAAGGCATTGGCCCCGGTCGCCTCGGCGACCTGGCCGCGATAGTCGAACATCAAAGCGTCCTGATAGCCGCGCCCCTCGGCATGATGTTTCGACATCGTCGCGATCATGTAGAGACCCGCCGCCTTGGCCTGGACCGGCGCGGTATAGGGGGCCGGACGGCGCCACGGCGCGATGTCGAGCCTCAGCCCGCTCGCCCCAGGATCGAGATAGGTGCCCCAATACCAGGCGGCGATCGCCATATGCGGTTTGGTCTTCTGCGCCGAAACGCCCATCTGTTCCGACCCGCGCCACGCCACCGGGCGGACATAGGCGTCGGTCAGATTGTTCGCCTTCATCGTTGCGATGCAGGCCGCGTCGATCTCCTCGACCGACCAGGGCAGGTCGAAACCGAGCATCGACGCCGAATTGCGCAGTCGCTGCGAATGCCAGCTCAGTTCGAAGATATGGCCGTCATAGGCGCGCACGCCTTCGAACACCGACGAGGCATAATGGAGCGCATGGGTGAGAATATGGACATTGGCGTCGCGCCAAGGCACGAGTTTCCCGTCGAGCCAGATGAAACCATCGCGGTCATCATAAGTATTTTCATTAGCCATTTTCAGTTCCACACGTACGAATCTTACAAAACGCCGATTAGCCCCGATGAGAAAATAGGTCAATATGGCTGTCCAAAATTCACCCGAGCCGTTTCGCGGCGCCTCCCCGCTGTTCCTGCGCGAGCCCGAGATCCGGCGCGGGATCGAGCTGCTCTATTTCGGCTATAGCCACCTCTATCGCGGGATCGACGAGGGGCTGGCCGCACAGGGGCTCGGCCGTGCGCATCACCGCTCGCTCTATTTCGTCGCCCGCCAGCCCGACATCACCGTCAGCGAATTGCTGAAGGTGCTCGGCATCACCAAGCAATCGCTCGGCCGCGTGCTCAACGAACTGACCGACCGCGGGCTGATCGAGACCCGTCCGGGGCGCGAGGACCGGCGCCAGCGGCTGCTGCGGGTCACCGCCGCCGGCGAAGCGCTCGAGGCCGAGCTGTTCGAATCGCTGCGCGAGCGGCTGTCGTCGGCCTATGCCCAGGCCGGGCAGGGATCGGTCGCGGGCTTCTGGATGGTGCTCGAAGGGCTGATCCCGCCGGAGGAGCGCGCCCGGGTCGTCGATCTCAAGCGCTGAAATCTTTCGTCATCCCGGACGTGATCCGGGATCTCGCTTCCTGTTTCGCACAGGCCAAGGCAAAAGAGCTTCCGGATCAAGTCCGGAAAGACGGATCGGGAGGATGCATGGCCGACATCTATGATTTCAGCGCGACGACGATCGACGGACAGGAGGTCGGCCTCGACATCTATCGCGGCAAGGTGCTGCTGATCGTCAACACCGCCAGCAAATGCGGCTTCACCCCGCAATATGAAGGGCTGGAGACGCTCCACGAGGAACTGTCCGACCGCGGACTCGTCGTCCTCGGCTTCCCGTGCAACCAATTCGGCGCGCAGGAGCCCGGCGACGCCGCCGAGATCGCCAGCTTCTGTCGGCTGAGCTACGACGTCAAATTCCCGATGTTCGCCAAGATCGACGTCAACGGCCCGGCGACCGCGCCGCTCTATGCCTGGCTCAAGCATGAGGCGAAGGGCCTGCTCGGCAGCGAGGGGATCAAGTGGAACTTCACCAAATTCCTGGTCGACCGCGACGGCAAGGTCGTCGACCGCTATGCGCCGACCACCCCGCCCAAGGCGATCCGCAAGGATATCGAGGCCCTGCTGTAACCTCCTCACCACGTCATCCCAGCGCAGGCTGGGATCCATGTCTGGTGCGTCAAAGGCTGTCGCCGGACTATGCGCGGTATCGCCGATATGACGTTGCGCCCGCCATCGACGGCAACGCTCGGGAATAGAGACATGGATGCCAGCCTGCGCTGGCACGACGGTTGAGGGCGGTGCTCCGTAACCGCCCTTCCCCCTCCCCGCCGCGCCCGCTATTGAACCCGCACCACCTCAGCGGGGAACCCCCAACTTGATCCTGCCCGTCCTGGCCGATGCTGCATCGGCGATCCACTTCACCGACCTCGGGCTCGATCCGATCGCGCTCCAGCTCGGGCCGCTGGCGATCCGCTGGTATTCGCTCGCCTATATCGCCGGGATCACGCTCGGCTGGTGGTATCTGCTGCGCCTGCTCGCCCAGCCCAACCCGCCGATGGCGCGGCGCCATGCCGATGATTTCGTGTTCTACGCGACCCTCGGCATCCTCCTTGGCGGGCGGCTGGCCTATGTGCTGTTCTACCAGCCCGAGATCATGCGCCACCCGCTCGACGTGCTGAAATTGTGGGAGGGCGGCATGTCCTTCCATGGCGGCGCGCTCGGCGTGTCGATCGGGATCTTCCTGCTCGCGCGCAAGAACCACCTCTCCTGGCTGCGCGTCCACGATTATATCGCCTGCTGCGTGCCGTTCGGGCTGTTCTTCGGCCGCATCGCCAATTTCATCAATGGCGAGCTGTGGGGCCGGCCGACCGACGTCGCCTGGGCGGTGATCTTCCCCAATGCCCCCGACGCGCTGCCGCGCCATCCCAGCCAGCTTTACGAGGCGGGGCTCGAGGGGATCGTGCTCGGGCTGATCCTGGCCTTCGCCTTCTGGAAGACCGATGCCCGCAACAAGCCAGGCCGGCTGGTCGGGCTGTTCCTGTTCTTCTACGGCGTGTCGCGCTTCATCATCGAATTTTTTCGCGAGCCCGACCAGCAGCTCGGCACGCTGAGCTGGGGGCTGACGATGGGCCAGACGCTGACCGTGCCGATGCTGATCGGCGGCGCCTATCTGATCGCGACCTCGGGCAAGCGCACGTTGGTCTCGGTCGCGCCCGAATGAGCGCGTTAACCAAGTTCCTGTCATGACATGCTATGCGCACGCCGATGGAGAGTGCTGAAGAGCTCGCGGAACGCCTGATCGCCCGCATCGCCGCCGACGGGCCGATCCCGGTCGCCGATTATATGGACGCGGCCAACGGCCATTATTACGCCGCGCATGATCCGTTCGGGGTGAAGGGCGACTTCATCACCTCGCCCGAGATCAGCCAGATGTTCGGCGAGCTGGTCGGCATCTGGATCGCCGATCTGTGGCATCGCGCCGGCCAGCCGGCGATCGCCTATGTCGAGCTGGGCCCGGGCCGCGGCACGCTGGCCGCCGACGCGCTCAGGGCGATGGCGAGCCAGGGGCTCGAACCGCCGGTCCATTTCGTCGAGACCAGCCCGATCCTGCGCGGGCTCCAGGCCGAACGGGTGCCGCACGCAACCTGGCATGACGGGATCGAGACCCTGCCGGCGGACCTGCCGCTGCTGATCGCCGCCAACGAATTTTTCGACGCGCTGCCCTATCGCCAATATGTGATGACCTATTCGGGCTGGCGCGAGCGCTGCGTGACCCATGGCTATGACGGCTTCGCCTCGGTTCCCGGCGCCGCCCCCGCCGAGGATCGGGTGCCCGAGCGGCTGCACGACGCGATCGCGGGCAGCATCTTCGAGACCTCGCCGGTCGGGCTCGCGATCGCCGAGGCGCTGGCGCGGCGGATCGCCCGGCAGGGCGGCGCGATGCTGGCGATCGATTATGGCCATGAGGATTATGACGCGGGCGACACGCTCCAGGCGCTCAACGCGCACGCCTATGCCGATGTGTTCAGCCATCCGGGTCGGAACGACCTGACCGCGCATGTCGATTTTACCGCGCTGGGCAAGGCGCTCCGCCAGGGCGGCGCGCGGGTCCATGGACCGGTCAGCCAGAGCTTCTTTCTCGGCACGATGGGGATCGCCGCGCGCGCCGCGGCACTTGGCCGCCGCTATCCCGAGCGGGTCGAGGAGATCGCCGCCGCGCACCAGCGGCTGACCAGCGAGGAGCAGATGGGCACCCTGTTCCGCGCCCTCGCCGCGGTCGCCCGCGACTGGCCGGCTCCGGCTGGCTTCCAGGCCTGACCGCAGATTGGGGCTTCGCCCGCCCGCCGCGGACGGCTATCACGCCGCGATGACCGTCCCCGCGATCCACATCCCGCTGCTCTCCCCGCTCCCCCATGGCTTTCTCGGCCGCGAAGGCGGGGTGTCGACCGGCATCCATGCCGGTCTCAACGTCGGGCTGGGATCGGACGACGACCGCGCGGCGATCCTCGAAAATCGCCGCCGCGCGACCGAAGCGGTGGCACCGGGCTATCGGCTCGTCACCCTCCACCAGGTCCATTCTCCCGACGCGGTGACGGTGACCGAGGCCTTTGCCGACGATGCCCGCCCGCACGCCGACGCGCTGGTCACCGACCGGCCGGGGCTGCTGCTCGGCATCCTCACGGCGGATTGCGTGCCGGTGCTGTTCGCCGATCGCGAAGCCGGGGTGGTCGGGGCGGCACATGCCGGCTGGAAGGGCGCGCTGACCGGCGTCACCGACCGCACGATCGCCGCGATGGAGGCGCTGGGTGCGCAGCGCGACCGGATCGTCGCCGCGATCGGCCCATGCATCGCCCGCGCCAGCTACGAGGTCGACGACGGCTTCGCCCGGCGCTTCGAGGAGGACGATCCCGCCAATGAGCGCTTCTTCTCGCTGGCCAGGCGCGCCGGCCATCAGCAGTTCGACATCGAGGCCTATGTCGCCCACCGCCTCGCGATCGCCGGGCTGACCCGGATCGTCGCACTGGGCGAGGACACCTATGCCCAGCCCGACCGCTTCTTCAGCTTCCGCCGCGCGACCCACAAGGGCGAGCCGGGCTATGGCCGGCAGATCAGCCTGATCGGGTTGCCGACACAAGCCTGAGGCGGCCCGCCGCGGCTGGGGCATATTTCACGCCCATCCTCGAGAGCTTCACGACAAGTTCGACGCCCATTGCGGCTTTGGTTTGCGACGCGCACCGCCAGGATCGATCGGCAGGTCACCGGGAGGCGCTGCCCTGGCGCCCGGATTTGCCCTCGCAAGGGTCTGTAAATTCGAGATTTTCTTGAGGTCCAGCGCGTTGCTGGCGGAGACGGAGGAAATCACAATATCGATTTAACCATCTGTAATTTAGCTAATCCAATTCCGTTCTCGCCCGAGATGCCACAGTTAATGCCACAACTGAGATAAATGTTTTTTTGACCGAAGAGGGTCAACTTCCCCCTTTCACCGCCGCAGCTATAGCTGCCTTGAGCTTCTCGCCAGCATCGGCCTCGATCTGCTGAACCGACCGAACGCCAGTCTGCGGATCGGTCTGGTGGAAGGAAAATGCCTTACCTGCCAGCGGCCCGGAGATCAGATCGGCGATCATGATCTCGCGCTGCTTGTTCGCGGCATTGGCAAACGGAGCGATCAGGTCCACCAGCCAGACGTGGTCGCCCGATTTCCAGTCATCGAGAGTCAAATGATGGGCGGGCTCGAGAATGCCGGCCTCGAGCTTGGCTTCCGCCGCATCCCCGCACAGCGCCCAAAGCGCCAGCCCGATCGTCTGCTCGCCATCGCGGAAGACATAGAATTGGCGATGGATGATCGCCGGCATGACCAGCCATTCGAGATCAGCGAGCGTCAACCCACGATGCAGTGGCGACTGGCTGAGTAGCCACGTCATTTCACCCAGGATATGGCTAATGGTGGGCGCCGGTGCGGCGCCCGATTTCGTTTCGGTCATGTCGTTCCTCATGCCGCCGAAGCGGTCAGCCAGTCGTAACGGGTATCGGCTGGGGTCTTGTTTGCAAGCATTTCGTCGATCGCGCCGGTCGCGCCGAAGCTCGCCATCGCCTGCACCATCTGGGCGATGCGCTGATCGTCGACGATGCCCGCGTCGCCGGCATCGACCGGCTTCTCGGTCGCCGCCCGCATCGCCGCGAGCTGCGCCGCCGAGCCAGCGCTGGCGACCTGGGTGCCGCTGCTCGGGGTGAAGGCCAGCACCGCGTCACCGACGGAGCCGGTGGTGCCGTCGCCGCGGGTGAAGCTGCTCGTGCCGAGCAGCACATTCTTACCCGGCTTCACCGCGCGGTCGATCGTGGTCTCCTTGAGCGAGATGCTGGCGATGTCGAGCTCGCCTAGGCCCTTGAGTTCACCGGCGTCGCTCACGCCATTGTCGTTGGCGTCGATCCAGACCTTTAGCTCTCCGAAGCGCTTGTCGTCGGCGCTGATCTTGCCGTCCTTGTTCGAGTCGAGCGCCGACAACGCGTCGAGATCGGACCGCACCCCGGCCTTCTCGCCGAGGAAGGAGAGTTCGGCGGCGTCGGTGATCAGGCCGTCGCCGTTGCGATCGATGACGAGCAACCCGTCGCCCCTGCCGACCCAACCGGTATCGTCGACGATGCCGTCTCCGTCCATGTCGAAGCGGGCGCCGCTCTTCTTCGCCGACCGCATCTCGACACCGTCACCGTCGAGATCGAGGATGACCGGCGCCAGCATGCCGACCTGCCGGTTCGCGAAGGTCAGGATCGTCGCCGGCGAGATCTGACCGGCCGAGGGATCGAAAGTCCCCTGCCCCATGCGGGTCAGGTATAGCGAGCCGCTGCGCGCCTCGACCCGATATTTCCCGGCCTTGCGATCGAGATGACTGGTCTGCATCGCGAAGGCGCCGGAAGTGATCGGCGCCGCACCGGCCGCCGCGTCGCCGGCGAGCGCGCTAGGCCGATAGGCCATCGCGATGTCGACGGCGCTGACGGTGGTGCCGTCGAGCTTGGTCAGGCCGATATGGTTGTAGATGGTGGTGCCGTCCTGGTCCGCGGCCTCGGCGACACCATCGCCGGTCAGATCGATGGCCGTGATCCCGGCTTGCGCTAGACTCTGCAACTCGCCGGTATCGGTGACGCCATTTCCGTTCCGGTCGAACCACAGCAACAACTCGGCGTAACGGGCGTCGGCGGTGGTCAGCACCCCGTCGCCATTACTATCCAAGCCCGACAGCCCCTCGAGATCGGTCCGCGCGCCGGGCTTGTCGGCAAGGAAGCTGATCTCGCTGATATCGTCGATCAGGCCGTTTTCATTGCGGTCGATCGCCAGGAAGGCGTCCCCGGACTGGATCCAACTCGTCCGATCGGCCGTGCCATCACCATTCATGTCATAGCGGACCGAGCTCGCGCCGAGCCGGACATAGTCGATGTCGTCGCCATTCCAGTTGACGATGATCGGCGCGGCAAGTGGGTTGCCCGACGGCTCATATTGCAGAATCACGTCACCCAGCACACCGCTGCTACCGTCCGAACGTAAGAATTGCGACGTGGCATAGACCAGATTGCCTTCGCGACCATCGTCTTCGCCGGTCAGATTCAGTTGCAGGTTGAGCGCTGCGACGCCGAGATCGGACAGCCCAAACAGTTCGCTGCTCTGGCTCACCCCGTCCTGATTGAGATCCCGCCACAGGCGGAATTCGCCAAAGCGGGCATCGTCGGCATCGAGGAAGCCGTCGCCGTCGCTGTCGAAGCTGCGCAGTCCCTCAAGATCCGAAACCGCGCCATCGACGTCGCCAATGAAGGAAATCTCGTCCGGCCCATCGATGGTACCGTTGCCGTTACGATCAAGAGCGAGGATTGCGTCATCGGAACCAACCCAGCCGGTACGGTCGGCGATGCCGTCACCATTCATGTCGTAGCTCGCGGTCGACGAGGCGAGGTCGACCAATTCGATACCATCGCCGTCGAGATCCAGCACGATCGGCGGGATTGGCCCCGAGGTACCCTCGCCATAGGTTATGTTCAAATAGATATATGCGGTCGCCCCAGCCCTATCCTTTACCTCAATCACGACCGAATCCACATATCGGTTATTGTTGCCGGCATTGTATCGGACCATGATCTGGCCATCTGGCGTCACTTCATAGGCGTCGATCGGTCGCGACCCCAGGTCGGAATTGCCCACCGACACCACTCGATAGGTGATCAAGTCGCCGATGTCTGGATCGTGATGGACGATATAACCCAGCGACCAGCCATTTTGAGCGACCTGGCTGTAATGGATATCGGTGTCATCGACGGTCGGCGCCGGATTTTCGTTCACGTTCGTAATATCGATGTGGAAGGTACCGGAGGCGACAAACGCCCCGTTCGATGGATCCACCGCCTCTACCGCAAGATCATAGGCTCGTGGCCCGGTCTCATAGTCGACCGGATCGCGCATCCGCAGTTGGCCGAGCCCGTTGATCTGCCATGGACCACTGGTCAGGCTGCCACCGGCAAACCGCCAGGTCATCGCCTGTCCCTCGGGGTCCCGCAGCATTTCGGTCGAGAGGTTGGCGATCACGGCGTTGGGACCCAGAGCTTCCAGAGGTTCGGGGACCGAAATCGACCTATTCACGAGGGTATGCGGTTCATTCACGTCCTGAAGATTGATGGTCAGCGTTCCGCCGACCGTCACGCCCCCGGTACCGAGATCCTGAACCGTGACTCCATATTGGTACCGGTGATTGGGTGCGGTCTCGTAATCGATCTGCGCCCCCCCGTAGACTGCGACGGCGCCGCTCAACTCGTTTATCACGAACCTTTGATCGGCCGTGACCGTCAACCCATTGTCGAAGCGATATCTGAGCAGCGACGCCGAGCCATCATCCCACGCCCCAATCGTGCCGACAGAGGTCGACGCGCCGGCGTTCTCGGTCAGACTCACAGTGAGAGTAGACGCGGTAAAGACGGGCGCTTCGTTCACATCCTCGATATAAACTTCATATTGGTACGAGCCCGACTGCGCGCCGAACTTGTCGACCGCCGCCACGGTGAGAGTGGCGACCTTGATCTCCTTCAAACCGTTATTATCACGATCAAGATCGAAATCCGCTCCTAAGCCCCACTGCCCCTTGTTGCCGCGGATCCAGTCCGCGGTCCAGTTGGCGGTGTCGACGACGATCTGGTTGCCGACGGCCTTGAACCAGCCGTTCGAATTCCCCTCCAGGATCACCAGGCTCGCCGAATCCCCCTCGTCGGCATCAGTGAGCGAGAAAATTGCCTGCGTTCGCCCGACATGCGTCTGGCCGGCGAAGGTTTCCTTGAAGATGTTCGATGTCTGAAGCACTGGTTTGGCCGGCGCATCGTTGACATCGCGAATGAACAGGTTGACCCAGATTTCATTCTCGGAACTGGTCAGGGCATCCTTCGCAATGAGGCGCGCCCAACCGACATGCACCTCGAGCCCCGGATTGCCGTCCCAATTATAGACGCCATAGCCGGCGGCCCGGTAGGTTTCGAAGTCGAAGTTGGCCGACGAAGAAAGTCGTAGATTCGCACCGTCGATTGTAAAGATATTGGCGAAATTTCCCGGCGCGTCTGGCTGGTCGGGCGCGAAAGCCATGGTCGGCGTCGTCTTGTCTGGATCGGCGAGTACGAAGGTGGCCACCACGATGCCGGGGTTTGCCGGATTCGCGCCCAGCCCGGTTTCGTCGAGATAGATCGCATTGGTCCCGGATATCGTCGGCCGCTCGTTCAGATTGTTGACCGTAATCGTCGCAAGCGTTGCCGCCTGGTTCCCGTTTGCGCCTTTGTTGTCTGTCGCCGTGATCCAATACTGGCGCGTCGGATCGGGATCTTCGGCATTCGGCACGGAATAAGCGGTGATCTCACCGGTCGTCGCATTGAGGTAATAGCGGCCATCCCAGGACAGGTTCGGATCGTCGGCATGGCCGCTGCCGTTGCTGAAACGGTAGACCTGCTGGCCGAAGGGATCATAGGCGCTATCGCCATCGCCCGCGGTGACCGTACCGACAGAACTACCATAAGGCTTGTTCTCGTCGATCCAAAAACTGCTGTACTGCGGAAGCGAATTTAGCTCGTTGACGTTGTTTACAATGAACTGAAGCGACGTCTCGGTTCGATTGCTCGCGCCTGCGCGGTTACCGTTATCGACCGCAGCGACCGTATAGGTTCGGGCGGTGTTGGCGCCCAGGCCTTCATAGTTGAGCGTGCCGACCGATCGAACCTGACCGTCGCTGATCCCGATTGAAAATAGCCCGTCACTGGAGACCGAGCTCAAAGCCCCGTTGTTGACGAAATAATATTGCTGCCGGCCAAATTCATGGCTCGGAAGATCGTCATCCGATGCCGCGACGGTTATGATCGGACCGGTGACGTTTTCGTCGACGGTCTTGGAATAGGCTCCGGCGAAACGATTTGGTTCGTTGACGTTGTTCACCGTAACGGTCAGGATCTTATCCACGTAGAGATTGGCGCTGTCCAACACGCGCACCGTTATCTGGTGCGTACCATTTTTCTCGAAATCGATCTTGGTGGCATCGGCGATCGACAGTTTGCCGTCGACGCTGAGCGTAAAGCGCCCCCCGGCATCGTCGAGCAACTGATAACGCAGGACCTCGTTCGGACCGTCGGGATCGGTGCCGGTGAGCTGCCCGAATTGATAGAGGTTGGGCTTGTTCTCGTCGACGGTGCCCGTCAACGACACCCCGGTCGGAGCACCGTTGATCACGATCCTCGCCACCGCTTCGCTTGAAGCTGCCGTCAGCCCGCCCTCCTGGGCGTAGGCAATGACCTTGAGATCAAGGTCGGTGCCCCATCCAACCGGTGCGGTCAGTGTCAGCCCGACAGTCTGCGCTTGCGTAAGGTGCCATTTGCCGTCGCTGACATAGCCCGCGCTCAGGCTGACGCCGGGTAATACACCGCTGATGACGATATCATGGGTCTCCGACCCGTCATTGTCGGTGAACTCGACGTTCAACGCGAGCGGGATGGCGGTTCCCGAATTGCCAGGCGACGCCGCGAACTGGCTGATCGTCGGTGCATCCGGCACCGCCGCGATCGTCACGTTGAACTCCTGCGATGAATACACGCCGGCCGCATCGCGAGCGGTCAATTTGATCGTGGCGACGCCGCTCGCTCCGGCCCTGGGCTTAATGGTCAGTGTGCGATAGCCATCGTCGTCCAGAGCCTGACTGACAGTGATGTCGCGTACCGCGTCCTCGAAGAGCGCCGCGCCGGACGACACCGTGGGAGTGACGGTGATGCCAGTGGGCACGGTAATGTCGTCCCTGACGCGGATCGTCGCTGAGATCTGCCCGTCTTCGTCGATCTGGAAATTTGGCACCGGATCGATGATCGGGGCCAGGTTGTTTCCCCAAAATTGCTGCCAGTTGGTCTTGTAACTGTTGTTGGCGTTCAGCGTCGCCAGTTCCGATGCGGTTTGCGGCTTGGCGAAGCCCTTCATATACTCTGTCAGCCCTTCGATGTTGACCATTTTGGTCGAACGGCTCGAGGCGAGCAGGAAGTCGATCTTGTAGTTGCTGCGCGTATAGACGTCGGTGATTCCGTACCAGTTGACGATCGTCGCGGAGCCGCCGCCGATCACGCTGATCTTCAGGTCAACGCCGATCTGCTCGAACCAGAGTTCCGCTGCGTCAATTTGCACACCATCATCCTGGAACCCGATGACGTCGATGTCATTGCCGGTGGGATCGAAGTTGTTGATCGTGTCGGAACCGCTGTTCCGGCCAACGACATAGGTGTCGTTCCCCAGTCCGCCGTCGAGCGTGTCGTTGCCCGCACCGCCGATCAGCAGATCATTGCCGTCGTCGCCATAAAGATAATCGTCGCCCGCCCAGCCCTGCAGGGTATCGTGGCCCGCATTCCCGTGCAGGATATCGTTGCCGACGAGGCCTGGATTGGACGTACCGGCGTCCCCGACGATGAAGTCATTACCGTCGCCCCCGGATATCTCGTCATTGCCGGCTTCCCCGAACAGCGTGTCGGCTCCGGCACGCCCTTCGATGACGTCGTTGCCAAGGCCGCCCAGAATCATCTCGTCGCCATTGCTGCCGCGAATGACGTCAGCAAAGTCCGTGCCCGCCACCTGCTCGATGCTGTCATAGGTATCGCCATAAGCGAGGCCCACTCCGCCCAGCGGATCGAGCATATCGACGACGACGCCGACCGTTGCGTTGGTCGTGGCGTTGAGCTTGGCGAAAAAGACCTTGTCGTAACCGTCGCCGCCATGAAAGGCGTCGGCGCCATCGCCACCATAGAGGATGTCATTCTCGGCATCGCCGAACAGTTGATCGGCCCCGTCGCCGCCATAGAGGACGTCATTGCCCTCGGCGCCACGAAGCTCGTCATTGCCCGCCGACCCAGACAGGGTATCGCCGCCGGTGCCGCCGAGCAGCGTGTCGTCGCCCGCTCCGCCATCGAGACTGTCGTTGCCCGCGAACCCTTCGATGTAATCGCGGTTGGCCTGGCCGACCAGATTATTGCCATCATCGGTCCCGCCCAGATAATCATCCTGGTTGATGACGGAGAAGCTCATAACCACGGTTTTGGTCTTGGGGTTCGGCATCGCGTCGGTCGCCTTGACCGCGACACTGACGGTTGCACCTGCTTCATAGTCGATGCTGGCGTCCTGGCGGAGCCAAAGCGTATCGCCGATGATCTGAAAACGGCTATCCGTCACCGAATAGCTGTAGTTGTTCACCGCGAGACCGGAGATATCCGCATCGACGGTGGAAAGCGTTCCGAGCAGGATGGCGGGTCGCGCCGTACCCGGTCGAACACGGTCGCGTTCGACGATACCGTCCACCTCTGCCGCGAGGAGGATATTGGTCGGTGCTTCGTTGACATCCTCGACGCGGATCGAAGTCTGAATAGGCGCGGACGTAAGAAGCCCGTCAAAGGCCTCGACGGTGACGTCGAACTGCACCTCTAGCAACCCGTCATTATCGAGATCGACCAACGGCGCATGCGACCCGTATAGGGTCTCGAAATCCGGGTCGGTCAGAAACTCGACGGTGTTGCCGTTGATCGTGAACAGCCCGTAGGGATTGCCATCGGCCGTGAAGCGCAATGTCGGCGTGCTTTTATCGGGATCGTCCAATGTGAACCGCGCGACATAACGGTCGGCGAGCGGCGTCGAGGTCACTTCTGCGAGCGTCGTGCGCCGCTGGCCAATGGTCGCGGTCGGCGCCTCGTTGATATTGCGGATGTTTATGTCGATGGTGCCGGATGTCCGGGATTGGGCGAGCGGGGCAAGCAGGCCGTCGACGGCCTTTACTTGCAAACGGATCGTGGGCCCGTCGGTTTCAAAGTCGAGCGCCTTGCCCTGGAGCAGGCGAATTTCGCCGTTTACGACGGCGAAACGCGAACTGGTGACCGGAACGGTACCCCGCACCTCCTGGACGATATAATTGATCTGTCCGGAGCGTTCTGTGGGCAGATCGGGATCGGTGGTGCTGACCGTCGCTATCGCGATCTCGTCGAGGACGTCCCCTACCAGCGGGTGATCCCGCTCGGTGATCGGGTTGGTTCCGATCAGCGAGACAGGGCTGAACATGGCGGGGCGCTCGTTGACGTCCTCGATACGCACGGAAAAGGACGTCGCATCGACCGAGTAGAGGGCGCCGTCTTTGGCCCGAACCGATCCCGTTAGCGTGATTTCGGAGAGATAGTCAGTATCGCGATCGCGGTCAGAAGTGTCGACCTCGAAACCGAGACCTACCAGCGTCTCGAAACTGACATCGTCCTTGAGGCGGACCTCGTTGCCCGAAATAACGAAAAGACCGAACGGGTTGTCCACCAACTCAAGCGTCAGATTGGTATCACCATCGGTATCGGTCAGGTCGAAGCTCGCGACTGTCTTGCCGGCCGTATGCGGGTTGTTGCCGATATATTCGGACAAGGTGAGCTCCGCGTCCGTGCGCCGCGGTGCGTACGGCACCTCGTTTTTGTTCAATACCGTGATCGTTATGGCAGAGACAGAGTAAGTCTGGCGGGACGGATCACTCGTGTCGATGGCCCGCACGAGGATCTGATGAGTCGGGTTGACCTCGCGATCGATCAGCAGCGGCGCCTCGACTTTGACCTGTCCCGCCGATGTGATCGAGAAGCGTCCGCCGGCATCCCCGCCGGGCTCCAGCGCATATTCTATAGCATTGTTTTCCGGATCGGTCGCGGTGACATAGCCGATAAAGCCATAGTTTGGATTGGCGTCGCCAGTGACATGCTCGGTCACCTGCAAGAGCGTGTTATCCAAAATCCGGATGTTCCGCGGTGCGTCGTTGACCGGTGCGATCGCGACAGTCGCTGTGCGCTCGACCGACTGGCCGTCGGCATCGGTGGCTATGATCGTGAAGCTGTCGGTACCGTTGAGGTCCGCACCGGGGGTGTAGAGGAATTTTCCAGCGGCGGCGTCGACGACCGTCAGCGTGCCACGCTGCGGACCGGCGCCGGCCTTCACCGCATAGCTCACGACATTATGGTCGTGATCCACAATGCCCCAGGCACCATCAATCTGGAGTGGCGTGTCCTCATATCCGCTTAGGAGCCGGGGCGTCGGGGGCGCAGTCGGCGCGGCTTTGCCGGCCGCATGCCAATAGGCGTCGGCCATCGGCGCGGCGGAGCTCTGGATCGCACTGAGCGTATCGGCGTCGTCGAGATACAGGGTGAAGTTCCCGGCATTGATGGCGTGAATCTGCCCGCCGCCGGCATCGAACAGATTCTTGACCCGGAGCTGCGTCGCCGTCCCCACGATCGCGATCACCAGGTCATGGCCGTTGGCATCGCGCGCGAAACTGATCTGGTCACGGGTCAGCCCGACCGCATTGATAACGTTGACGCCATCGACATCGACGAGTTCGTCGCTACCCGAGACGGCGGTCAGCACATAGGAATCGTTGCCAAGGCCGCCATTGAGTTTGTCGCTACCGGCTCCGCCATCGATGGTGTCGTTGCCCGCATCGCCCCACAGCTCATCGTTACCCGCGCCGCCGATCAATTTATCGGCGCCATCGCCGGCATGAACGATGTCGTCACCGTCGCCCGCGGTAAGGCTGTCATCGCCGTCGCCGCCGCTGATCTCGTCGTCGCCGCCGCCGCCGTCGAGGACATCATTGCCGGCCTCTCCGAAAATATAATCCTTGCCTTCTCCTCCCGAGATTCCGTCCGCACCATCGCCGCCGTACAGATGGTCGTTGCCATCGTCGCCGATGAGGACGTCGTCGCCCGCATATCCGTAGAGATAGTCGTCGCCACCCAATCCGATCAGCCGGTTATTGTCGGCATTGCCGCGTAGCGTGTCGCCCCCCGCCTGGGAGCCAACGACATGTTCGATCCCGATAAGCGTATCGCCCTCGGCATCGCCGCCATGCTCGACGGCGCCATCGGACAGATCGACCTGGACCGCCACCGTCGATCCGACATAACGGACAGTGTCTCCCTTGGCGAGTTTGGTATCTTCGCTGTTGGTCGTCGACCAGACGATCGCGCTGTTGCCCCCCCCATTGAGGATATCGGCGCCTGCGCCGCCTTCGAGCACATCGTCGCCATCGCCGCCGTCGAGCTGATCGGCACCACCATAGCCGACCAGAACATCGTCGCCGGCTCCGCCCGACAATTTGCCGACGAACGCCTGGTTCGGGCGGCCATAGGCGAACATCAGGTCATTTCCATCCGTACCGGACTGCAATGCGCCGTTGTTGGCTCCCCAGATGATGCTGCCGTCCAACGCAACCCGGAAGCCATCGAGGAGTTGAAGATATTCGACCTTGTTATTCAGCTGGGCCGCATCGAGTTGCCCCTTGACCGTGACCTGGGCGTTGGTGGGGTCGAAGCGGACGATCAGGTCGGTGCCGCTCACGAGCAGTTGGATGTCGCTCAGCGACTTGAGCGCGTTGACCTCGATCGCATCCTTGTCTCCGCCATTGGCAGACGGATCGAACCTGGCCCTCATCACCTGCTGGGTGCTGATCCGGCCGAAGCCACCTTTCCAGTTGGACTCACCCGTGGCGGCGTTTGTCAGGATATAGGATCCGGGCTTGGGCTCGGGCGGCCGCGTTCCTGGCGTATAGACCGGCGTATATTTGTCGTAATCGTAGATGATCTCGTCGCTGTCGGTGCGAACGGTGAGGCGCCAATAAAAGAGCGTGTCGCTGCCCGGTTGCTTTGTGGTCGTCGCTTCCCATGTGACATTGTCGAAACCGTCCTTGAGGACGGTTGCCGAGGATGCGGCCGGTGCGACCGCCTCCTCAACGATGAACGCACCTTCCTCGATCGTGTCGGCGCCATCGTTGAGCGACCAGACATAGGTGTCGCTACCGGCGCCGCCCCGGAGCTTGTCGGTGAGCAAGCCGCCGGTCAGGACGTTATCGCCCTCATCGCCTCCGAGTTCGTCGTTATAATCGCTTCCGGTGAGATTCTGGATTCCCGAATAGCTGTCGCCCAGAGCATGACCGGTATTGACATTGGCCGCGCCCAGATAGGCGCGTGTCGCGTTCGCCGCGCCGGCATAGGATGCGGTGTTTTCGCCATCGCCACCAATCAGCGTGTCGGCGCCCAGTCCGCCATTCAGGATATCGTCGCCGGCGCCGCCGTAAATGATGTCGTCGCCGTCGCCGCCGCTGATCGTGTCGCTGCCGCTGTTGCCGTTCAATATGTCGTTGCCGCCTTCGCCGGTCATGACGTCGTCGCCGGCGCCGCCGGTCGCCCAATCGGCAAGCCCGGTGCCCTTGACCTCCTCGGACTGGTCGGTCCCGGTGATGAGGTTGATCGCCCCATTGGCGATATCGAGCGCACCCGTCTGATAGAAGACAAGCTTCTCAATCTGTCCGGGGGTCCGGTACCAGTCCTTGATCGTGATGCGGTCCAACGCCGAGGCGGCGCTCGACAATTCGGCGTTCTCGCTCGAGATCACCAGCGACAGGTCGCGACCATCTGCGGACTTTTCGAGGATGATGTCCTGGATGCGAATATCGGGGGCGAACTCGATCCGATCATCATCATATTGCTCGTCGCTGGCCAGGCTGACGGCATTTTCCGGCGGGTTGAAATATCTGAGAATCCCGGTCTGGGCGTCCCAGTCATAGGGACCCACAAACCGAAAATTAGGATCGAGCGCCGTGCCGAAATTCTTGTAAATGAGCTTGCCGTTGAGCGTCACTTCGCCGGTGACGGCATTCTCCACGACGGTCCCACCAATCCAACCGCTCTGCCAGACCGTGACCCAATAATCGGCATAGTCGTCCATGACCGTGTCGCGGCCATCACCGCGCGAGAATTTGAAAACGTCGTCGCCCTTGCCGCCGACGACGAAGTCGGCGCCGCGACCACCGCTCAGCTTGTCGTTGTCGGCACTGCCGTAAATCCGATCGTCACCGGCATCGCCGCTGATCGTGTCATTCCCCCTACCGCCGATCAGGACATCGTTGCCTGTCCCGCCTATGACGATGTCGTTGCCCCATCCGGCCTCGACCTCGTCGTCGCCAGATCCACCGTTCGCGACATCGTCGCCACCGCGTGGCAGGACGAGATCGCCGCCAGCCCCGCCATAAACGAAGTCCCTGCCGTTCGTGCCGATCAGGACATCGTCGCCCGAGCCCCCCACCAGGAAACTCGCGAAATTGCCGATCTGGATCTCATTGCCGTCGGCGAACTTGAGCCATTCGATGCGTTTGAACGGGTTGTTGAACCAGTTCTTGAGGGTCAGCTGTGCCCCGGAAAAGGTTTCGACGTCGGCGACGGTCTGCATCACCTGCACGAAAAGGTCGTCACCCGAACGCTGCAATCGGATATCGCCGATATCGATACCCACGCCCAGCACGACCGCATCCTCGCCACCGAGGATCGCACCCGAAGCCTCCGTTCCAGCGGACGTGCCAAGCCAGTCCTTGCGAACCGTACCGGTGGCAAGGCCGGTCAGACGCGCGGCCACCTGATCATCCGGACCAACGGGGGCTCCAGCGGCGTCCTCAGTGACGATGCTGATGCCGTCGCCCAGTCTCAGCAGATATTGATCGCTGCCACTTCCGCCACGCAGATCGTTGCTGCCGGCACCACCAGCGAGAATGTCATCCCCCCCGCCGCCGATCAGCGTGTCGTCGCCGGCACCACCCTCAAGCCAATCCGAACCTTCTCGGCCACTCAGCGTATCGTTACCGGCGCCGCCATCGAGATAGTTGCCGTTGCCGCCAACTGTGCCCGGCTCAGCGCCCCCCGCGTAGAGCACGTCATCTCCGCCGTTACCGAAGATCCAATCATCAAGCTTCCCCCCATAGAGTGTATCTGCGCCAGCTCCCCCGAAAATATTATCTCCAAGATTGGACCCATGAACAGTGGCACCTTGATCGCCAGAATGGATCGCCGCAGCCGTGTTGATAATCTGACCGTTATATCGCCCAGACCGGATATCAATGGTGCTCGAGGTGGGATCATCTATGATCGAATATGAACGGACATCGATTGTATCCCCCAGATTACCGATCGGCTCTCCCGTTTCCACGTCGGTCAAGGACCATGTTCGTCCACCGTCCAGCGGTGAGATTGAAGCGCGAACGATTGAGGCGGGCGCTGCGGCACCGCCGGCAAGGCCATCATATATTTCGTCAAGAAATGTTTGAAATCCCCCATTCCAATCAGTCGCATTGCGCCTGTCGAGCTTCAGCTCGACAGCCCGTGCCAAGGTCACTAACCAGCCTGCGGCGAACTCCGATTGGGGATTATCTGCAATTAAATAATCTATTACTTCACGATTATTTATATATGTATCGTAATCTTTGGCAATCTCGATATCACCAGCCAGGCCATCTAGTGTGAACTGCCCAGCCGATCCGGTTCCGTCAGGGTTAATTTGCCCACCCGCGATTCCGACAAGTCCAGACACAGCCCGCTTGATTATAATATTACCACCCGACAAGCGATTTATTATGTCATTAAGACCGACATATACCCCAAAATTAAGAAGCCTGTCCGCACCGTCCCGTCCGCTAAAACGCGCTGTTATACTATCTTTGGATGATGATGATTCCGGGCGATAGACAAAATCTGTCGACCGCATGCCGTAATTTCCTGACACGACACCAGCCGGATCAGCCAGATGAGCGCCACTAACGTCCAAAATGGAATTGAAGGCGTTGGCGGCTGCACCGGCGATCTGAGTGGCGGCCGCCATGCTGCCGCCTTTTTTCGCGTATGCTCCTGTTACCGCGAATCTTCCTTGCGCATCATCCCAGCTTACATCCGCGCCCGATCGCGGCGTCCCCCCAAAGAGCGAACCAACCAAACCACCCAAAATTGTATCGACAAAAACGATCGCAGCGACAACAGCCACCGCCGCAAGCGGATGTACGAGCGCAAAAGCCGCTGCATTGGCAAAACCGGCACTCGCAGCTATGCTACCGAGCGCAGCCGCCCCCGCGAACCCCCCATAGATCGAACCGGCGAGCGACCCGAGTTGCCCACCGACGCTGTTAAACGAGTGCACTTCCGTGGCGAGCTTGGAGCCAAAATAACTTCCGACAACCACGGCTAGCGATGCCGCATTTATGTTGTCGAAAAGACTGCCTGTCTTCGTGACGGGACCGGCTCCCAGGTCCACCTGATATGGAACACCTACATTGGGTATATTGAGTATAATTTGAGTTAGGACAGACCCACCAATACTTGCGCCAAGCTCTCCCGGAATTCCACCAATCCCTAAAGAGGAAAATATTTCAGCAGCAACGAAAGATGAAAAGGCGCCAACTCCGGCGTTTTCTATATTATTAAGAAGAATTTGATCGATATTGGCGTTGATGCCAATAATTTTTCCAGCGGCGTCTCGCTGGAAAAAATTAGTCGAAACATGCCCGCCAAGGATATCGCCATCGATGAATTCACCCATCGCTCCAAGGATTACACTCAGAGATCCGGAAGCAACCACTTGGCCAAATGGATTGTCAGTCAAGCGCCTACCAAGGGCCGTACCGAACGCCGAACCAAGTAAGGCACCGTCAATATTGACAATTGCCCCGGCGACTTCCCCGATATAGTGCGCTGCAGATAGCGCATCCTCTCGAATGATTCTGACGTTCTGCGGAGCGTTCGCTTTATCAACATGCCTCCGATTATACGAAGTCTCGAGTGACTTTTGCTGAATCCTCGCTCGGGCCTCAAGAAATTGATCGTCTGTTACGATCCAAGTAGTCCTTCCAGCGTCCTGCGAGAATACGCCATGCGCGTTATCGAGCGCCCCTTGAATTTGTCCTTCGGTCCATTCCGGATGCCCGAAGCGGATCAGACTTCTGGCGCCAGACTCTGAAATAAAAGCGTCATTTAGCTTAATGCTGGAATTAACAGACTGAAGATATGGCAGCGTTGAACGAAAAATTCCAATCTGACGGCCGGCTTGACTCTCAATCTGAAACGAATTTAGATAAACCGGATCAGTCAATACAGTTTGAAAATTAGCAGGAAATCTGTCCCAGATATGCTTCCCATACTGCGGATGATTTACTCCCTCATGAAGAAAATCTATTGCCATGCTGTCATAATCAATGCCCTGCGGCGAGGCAGCTTGATTAAAATTCAAAAATGCTTTTATTTCATATGTTCGACTTGGATCATCTTGGAACGGTTTTATAAATGGCGAAAAGCCATCGAGATACACCGATGAGTCAGCATAACCAAATGCAGAGACTGTGGCGCGAGTAACACCTATCAGCTCGATACCTTCACCGGCATATTTCTGAAGCCTCTCTGCTGCAATTGAAGACAGAGAAGAAATCTTCGTTAGGCTCGCCGCAAACTTATCTAAATCTACCCCACCAGTCGCAGTACCTAGCTTGATTGTCACAAATCCGGCAGAGTCCGGGACAAGGAATTTTCGATCTGCGCTGACAGAATAATGTACCATTTTATCCGCCTATTTTATCCGAAATTTCGGTGAATTTACAAGAAGAGACAGCCTCATGGAGATAAATGTTCCGCCACGCTCATATGCTTCACCGAAATAATTAATCGCATCGCTAATATTTCCGCAATATTGACTCCAAAGCCCCCTCGAAATCGTGGCCTGCACTAGATTTTCCTGAAGAGACTCAAGAGCAGAATCGCCTCCCGGCCGACAAAAATCTCGCTGATGAGACATGTCAATCAATATTTTGAAATATTTTTCTTCTAACGTATCCGATCCACTCCTTCGTAGATCATCATCTAGAAAAATATCTTCCACACATTTTCTACCATCAATTCCGCCATTATATATGAATAAAGGTGACAAACTTGAGATACGGACATTTTTACATGAATAGCGCGCGATATTATTAAATGGCGCTATCGCTCTGAATAAATCACGCGCAGTCACATGCGCTTTGGGGGGGGCGGCTCTAATCCCTCTCGCCGTTTCATTTCTACTTCCTGTGTCAGCGGGATAAACAATCATTCCGGCACGACTAGGGATAGCGTTGATCGGGCTATCGGCTCGACCAAGACACCCCGGAAGAAGAAACGCCAGTAGCAGAAGATGAGGCCACTTTTTCAAATGACCGTGGCGATTAATGAAAAATATCACCGCTCTCTCCCTGCCTCATCGACTGCGGTCGCAATCGGACTTAACAGATATTGGATGATCCGACGTTCGCCGGTCTTGATCTCGGCCTGGACCGCCATGCCCGGGCCGAGCGGGATATCGCGGCCGGGCAGGTGCATGACGCGGGAATCGAGGCGGATGCGGGCGTTGTAGAGCAGCCCGCGCTTCTCGTCGTTCACGGCGTCGCGACTGATGTCCATCACATGCCCCCGGATCAGACCGTAATCGGTGAAAGGAAAAGCCTCAAGCTTGAGTCGGACGGTCTGTCCATTTCGGATGAATCCCACGTCGCGGTTCAGCAATTGCGCTTCGACTTCGATCGCGCTGTCACTGGGGACTATGATCATCAGCGCCTGGGCTGGCTGGACGACGCCGCCGATGGTGTGGACGGTGAGTTGCTGGACGGTGCCGTCGACCGGGCTGCGCAGCAGCTGGAAGATCTTGCGCTGCGACGACTTGCGCAGTTCGGAGGCGCGCAGGCTGGCATCGTCGCCGGCCTTGGAAAGTTCGCTGGCGGCGTCGCTGGCGAAGCCCTGGCGCAGCTCGGCCATCTGGCTGTCGATATTGGCGATCGACGCCCGCGCCTTGGCCGCGGTCGCCCGCTGGACGTCGATGTTGCGCAGATGCTCGATCCGGAGCTGTTCATATTCGAGCAGCCGCAGCTTCGAGAAATGGCCGCGGCTGGCGAGGTCACGCCGCGCCGCGAGCTGTTCGTCGACCAGCGGCAGCGTCTGTTCGAGCTTGGCAATCTCGGCCGCCGCCGAGGCCAGCTCGGCGCGGGCGCCCGCGCGCTGCTCGACCAGCCCGGCCTTCTTGGCTTCATAGGCAGCGATGCCGGCAGCGATCAGCTGGCGCTGGACCGCGACGGTTTCGGCGGTGATGCCCGGCGGCGCCACGAACGGCGCATCCCGGCCGGCGAGATGGGCGAGGAAGACGGCGTTGCGCGCCTCGGTCACCCGCGCGGTCAGCAGGCCCTGGCTCGCCTGGTCCTCCTCGGCGCCGCTGATCGTCGGGTCGAGTTCGACGAGCAGCTGGCCCTTGCGGACATGCTGGCCCTCGCGGACATGGATCGCGCGAACCACGCCGATCTCGATCGGCTGGATCAGCTTGACGCTGCCCGAGGGCACGATCTTGCCGGTGGCGACCGCGACCACGTCGAGCTTGCCGATCAGCGACCAGAGCAAGGCGAGCGCGAACAGGCCGCACAGACTGAGCAGCAGAATCCGCAGGCCCGGGCTGGGCGGGCTCTCCATGATCTCGAGCGCGGCGGGGAGGAACTGGGTGTCGGAGACCGCGCGGCGGCTCTTCTCGGCCTCGTTCTCGAGGCTCCAGGCGGTGCGCAGCACGTCGAGATGCCGCGCCATCGTCGGAAAACGCTCGGCGAGCATCAGGCAACGCCCCCCATCTGGCGGCGGTGGAGGTCGGCATAGCGCCCACCGGCGCGCAGCAGTGACTGGTGGTCGCCGGCTTCGGTGATTTCGCCAGCCTCGACGGTGATGATGCGGTGGCACTGGCGCACCGCCGACAGGCGATGGGCGATGATCAGCACGGTGCGCCCGAACGAGATCCGCCGAAGATTGGCCTGGATCACCTCCTCGCTTTCGGCATCGAGCGCCGAGGTCGCCTCGTCGAGGATCAGGATGCGCGGATCGCCGATCAGCGCGCGGGCGATCGCGATGCGCTGACGCTGGCCACCCGACAGGTTGGCGCCGCGTTCGTCGATGATCGTGTCATAGCCCTGCGGCAGCGCGAGGATGAAATCATGGGCGCCGGCGAGCTCGGAGGCGGCGATTACCCGCTCCATCGACAAGGTCGGATCGGCGAGCGCGATATTCTCCCGCACCGACCGGTTGAACAGAATATTCTCCTGCAGCACCACGCCGATCTGGCGCCGCAGCCAGGCCGGGTCGACCAGCGCGAGATCTACGCCGTCGACCAGCACCCGCCCCTGTTCGGGGACATAGAGGCGCTGGACCAGCTTGGTCAGGGTCGACTTGCCCGATCCCGACGGGCCGACGATCCCCAAAATCTCTCCGGCGTCGACGTCGAGCTCGACCCCGCGCAGCGCCTCCGAGGCATCGGGCCGGTAGCGGAAGCGGACCTTGTCGAAGCGGATGCGGCCCTTGACCGGGGGCAGCGCAGCCCGGCCGGGATTATGTTCGGGCTCGGGCACCGCGTTGAGGACGTCGCCGAGCCGGTCGATCGAGATGCGGACCTGCTGGAAATCCTGCCAGAGCTGCGATAGCCGCAGGATCGGCGAAGCGACCCGCCCCGACAGCATGTTGAAGGCGACCAGCGCGCCGACGGTCAGATCGCCGGCGATCACCGCCTTGGCGCCCCAATAGAGGATCGCCACCGTCGTCAGCTTCGATACGATCTGGATCAGGTGGTTGCCGATATTGGCGAGCGAGGTGACGCGGAAGCCGGTGGTGGTGTAGCCCGCGAACTGGCGTTCCCACTGGTCGCGCATCCGCGGTTCGACCGCCATTGCCTTCAGCGTCCCGATGCCGGTGACGGTTTCGACGAGGAAGGCCTGGTTTTCGGCGCCGCGGGCGAATTTCTCGTCGAGGCGGGCGCGCAGGGTCGGGGTGATCAGCACCGAGATCGCGACATAGAGCGGGATCGACAGCAGCACGATCATCGTCAGCTTGACGCTATAGAGCAGCATCACCGCGAAGAAGACGATCGTGAAGAACAGGTCGATCACCACGGTGACCGCGTTCGAGGTCAGGAATTCGCGGATCCGTTCGAGCTCGCGCACCCGCGCGACGCTGTCGCCGACCCGGCGCGCCTCGAAATAGCTCAGGGGCAGCGCGAGCAGGTGGCGGAACAGCCGCGCGCTGAGTTCGGCATCGACCCGGTTGGTGGTGTGCGCGAACAGCCAGTTGCGCAAGCCCGACAGCAGGGTTTCCCAGATCAGCACCACCGCCAGGCCGATCGCCAGCACGTCGAGGGTCGACATCGAATGGTGGACGAGCACCTTGTCGATGACCAGCTGGAAGAAGATCGGCGACACCAGCCCCATCAGCTGGAGGAAGAAGGAACCGACCAGCACATCGCGCAACGCGCGGCGATATTTGACGAGCGCGGGGATGAACCAGCTGATGTCGAACGGCCGGGCGACCCCGGCGATCCGTTCACGGGTGGTCATGAGCAGCACACGCCCCGAGGCCATCGCCGCGAAGGCGTCGGCCGCCATCACCTGCGGACCCGCATCGTCGGGCCGCTGCACCAGCACCTGGCCGGCCTGCTCGCCCTCGCCGAACTTCAACAGGATGACGGCGCCGCCGTCAGTCGCCTCGGCGATCGCCGGCAGCGGCAGGTCGCGCATCGCCGCCGGCGCGACCGGCTTTACCCGCGCGACGAGGCCGAGCCCCTTCGCTGCGCGCACCAGTTCCTCGAGCGTGAACGGCGCGTCGCCGCGGCCGCGCGCATGGATGAGCTGGGCGGCATCGGCCGGCACCCCCAGGAACTTCGCCAGCAGCACGAACGCGGACAGCGTGGTATCGAGATCTTCCGGTACGGACGTCATGCAATCGACGGACGCAGCAGATTGCCGTGTCCCAACAAGTTCAACATTTGGCTGATGCCCCCATCAGAATTTGCGGTGCATAGCGTGGGTTCGGCGGCAAACGAAAGCCTGGTTTTCCGGGATTTGCTTTAGTTTCGAGGCCGTGACGATCGACGGCGATGGCCCAAAGCGCGGTTTTTCGGGCCGGATATCGACGAGCACGATCGAATTTGTCTCCATTATGGACTTTGTTGTTGGCGGTTTGGCGCTGTCGGTGACGTCTTCTTGGGTTCGGCGGGCGTCCAATGCTGCCGTTCCGGCCTGCCGAACGTGGCGGGGACCAGGCCTGGCGCCTCGCGCCTTCGGCGCGATCGCGCTTGATGGCTGCGCCACCGAGCCCCGTGATGCGGGTCTCGTCCCGGTCGGGCGACGATCGCTGGCGCGGGGCCGGCGCGGGCGCGCCATCCCTGACGCGGTCGCCGCTCGCGCGGCGGCGTTGTCGGTGGGGCCCTCCCGGAGGCGCGGGTCTGGCCGGCGCGCCCTGCTAGGCCCGCCGCGGCCCGCGGCAAGCCGGGCTGCGCCCGGCTGCTCCTCTGCGTTGCGCCCCTGCGGGTGCCGCTTTCCGCTGTGCGCGGGCCTTTGCGGGCTGTCTCGCCGCCCACCCCCGCTTTCCGGGGAGGCCCTGTGGCTTTGGGCAGGCGGGGAGACGAACGATGGGTTCGACCTTCGCAGCACGCGACCGGGAACAGGGGGACGCCGGGTCTGGCGTGCCCATTCGATCCGACAGGATTGCCATGGCGGCACGGGAGGCGATGGCATGATGTTGCTGCGCCCCGAACTCTGCGCCCGGCTGCGCGGCAATGCGGTCATGCGCGCCGCTGCCGCGCGGCGCGGGCGTCCCGCCCCCGATCCGCTGCCCTTGGTCAAATTCTGTGCGCCGGTCGGGGTCGCGACATGGCTGGCGACCGAGATCGGTCGTGACGGCGATACGCTGTTCGGGCTCACCGACGGGGGGATGGGCCTGCCCGCCTGCGGGTCGTTCAGCCTCGCCGCTTTGATGGAGGCCGAATTTCCCTGCCGCCACGGCGTCGAGATCGACCTGTGTTTCGCGACCCCGCATCCGCTGTCGCGCTGGTGCGCGCTGGCCCGGCAGACCGGGTCGATCGTCGCTGCCGAGGCGGCGTTGCGGGCCGTGCCCCGCCTTGATCCCGAGCTTCCGTTCGAACCGGTCCCGATCGGGGCCGGGGCGGGCGGCTGACGCGCGGCGCGTTTCGCCGCATCCCAGGCCGGTCGCGCCGCCCCGGAAAGACCGACGCGACCGGCGCTCACAAGGAGCAGACACATGAAACTCGACTTCATCCCGCTCGACAGGATCATATCGAGCAAGACCAATATGCGCGGCGGTCGCAGGGCCCCCGACATATCCGACCTGCTGCCGTCGGTGCGTCGGCGCGGCATCCTCGTGCCGATCCTCGTCCGCCCGGCCGATCCGCCCGACGATGGGACGGGGGACGGTGCTGTCGCGGCGGCTGGTCGGTTCGAGGTGATCGCCGGGCGGCGGCGCTGGGAAACCGCGAAACTGGTCGCCTCCGAGGTCGAATGCCCCGAGCCGATGCCCTGCGCGATCATCGAGGCGGGCGACGATGCCGCAGCGCTCGAAGCGTCGATGCTGGAGAATTTCCAGCGGCTCGACCCCGACGAGGTGACCCGCTGGGAGAGCTTCACCCGGCTGGTGAAGGAGGGGCGGACCCCCGAGGATATCGCCCTGACCTTCGGCCTGCCCGAGCTGATGGTGACCCGGACGCTGGCGCTCGGCAATCTGTTGCCGCGCATCCGCGACCTGTACCGCCGCGAGGCGATCAACGTCGCCACCGTCCGCCATCTCACCATGGCGAGCAAGAGCCAGCAAAAGGCGTGGCTGGCCTTGTTCGACGCCCCCGACGACCATGCGCCGGCCGGCGCGCAGCTCAAGGCATGGCTGTTCGGCGGCCAGTCGATTGCGGTCAAACATGCGCTGTTCGACATTACCACCTATGACGGTGCGATCGTCGCCGACCTGTTCGGCGAGGATGGCTGGTTCGCCAATGCCGACCGCTTCTGGACCGCGCAGGACGCGGCGATCGCGGCGCGTCGCGCCGAATATCTCGAAGCCGGGTGGCGCGATGTCGTGATCGTGCCGCCGTCGGCACAATTCGCGGCGTGGGACTATGTGAAGACCGCCAAACGCAAGGGCGGACATGTCTATGTCGATGTCCGCAGCAGCGGCGAGGTGATCTTCCATGAAGGCTATCTAACGGCCAAGGAAGCGCGGCGTCTCGCCAAGGGCGAGACGGGCGAACCGGACGGCGGCGCGCCCAGGCCGTCGCGGCCCGAACTGACCGCGACGCTCGGCACCTATGTCGATCTCCACCGCCATGCGGCGGTGCGGGCCGAACTGGTCGACCATCCGGGGCTCGCGCTGCGCCTGCTGGTCGCGCATGCGATCTGTGGATCGCCGCTGTGGCAGGTCGGCCCCGACCGTCGCCGCGCGCCCGATGCGATCGCCGACAGCGTCGAAGGAAGTGCGGCCGAGGCGGCGTTCGACGGTCATCGTCGCCATGCGCTGGCGCTGCTCGGGCTCGGCGACGACGGCGAGACCGTCGTCGGCGCGCCCGGCTGGGATGCGCTGCCGGCGGTCTTCGCGCGGCTGGTGGCGCTGCCCGATGCCGATGTCATGGCGGTGCTGGCGATCGTCGTCGGCGAGACGCTGGCCAGCGGCAGCCCGATCGTCGAGGCGCTGGGGCAGCATCTCGGCACCGACATGGCAAGGTGGTGGAGCGCCGACGATGCGCTGTTCGAGCAGCTGCGCGACCGCGAGCTGCTGCTCGCGGTCGTCGGCGAGGTCGCGGGCGAGATGGTCGCGACCGCCAACGCGAGGGAGAAGGGCAAGGCGCTGAAGGCGATCGTCCGCGCCCATCTCGCCGGTGACGGCGGGCGCGCGAAGGTCATTGGCTGGGTGCCGCGCTGGATGCGTTTCGCGCCCGGCGCCTACACCGCGCGCGGCGGAGTGGGGCCGGTCGCGGCCCATGCGCGGGCGCAGGCGGCGCTCGCCGCCTGCGTTTCCGATAGTGCCGCCGAAGGTGCTGCCGACGCGGGCGCTGTATCGCAGGCGGGCGAGGGGCAAGCGGGCCCGGCGGTGCTGGCCGCCTGATCCGAGGGCGGGGCGGCTGCGGTCGCCCCGCTTTTCCCCTGGTCTCCGGAAGGGGATTTGTGGCCGCGCGCCGCGCCCTGGCGGGCGCGGCGCGCGGTTATCCATCATGGTGCAAGCTTGCGCCGGACCGCACCCGCCTCATTCGTCTCGCGGTGTGGAAATCTGGCAATCCTCCTCGGCGACGACCTTCCCGTCGACGATGCTTGCAAGCCGCTGTCCGTCGAGGAACAGCTCGACATGATGGCCTATTCCGAACGCCGATAGCTTTTCCCACGCGTCCCATTCGTCTGTGGCGTCGAGGCGGTGGCGTTCGAGCATCTGCCATGCATAGTCGAGATGTACGAGCCAGAATGTCATGGCATCACGGTAGCACGGCGCTGATCGCGCGATAGCCATTCTCTCCGATCCGGACTGGATTGTCGCCATTCGCCCGCCGGCAGGGCGGTCCGGGTGAGATGCGATTTGGAGCGATGCGAGAGATCGTCTGGATCGTTGAACCTCGCCTCGGTAGTTCCCGACATAAGCCGCGCGATCCATGCGTCTCCAGGAGCATAGCCCCCGAACCTGTCCGGCTCCTCGGCGCTTGACCTGGGCCGGTCGCGGACCGGCGAAACCATCGCCCGCCGCTTATTTCCCCATCCGCTGCGCGGCCTCCTCGCGGCCGCTGCGCTCCAAATAAGCGGCGTTCTCCGGTCCTGCGCTGGCGCTCCGGCCTGACGGTTCGCCGGCCCGCTGGTCCCGGCCCGACGGTCGGCCCATCGCCCGGAAATGGTTCGCGGGCGGCAATGCAAGGAGACTTACGATGTCCGCAATCGGTTATGTCCAGAAGCAGGCGAACGGCAGCTTCAAGGGCGTCCTCACCACCCTCTCGGTCCGCGCCGAAATCGAGATCATCCCCATTCGCGGCAAGACCGGCGAGCAGCCCGACTATCGGGTCCGCGCCGGCAATGTCGAACTGGGCGGTGGCTGGATCCGCACCGGCGATCTGTCGGGCCAGGAATATGTCCGCCTCTCGCTCGCCGCCCCCGAACTGGGTCCGCGCACGCTCTACGCCAATCTCGGCCGCGCCGCCGGCCAGGGCGACGACGACAGCTATGCGATCATCTGGAATCCGGCCGACTGACGCCGGACGGCCCGCCGCCTTCGGGTGGCGGGCCTCTTCCAATGTCGGCGGCGCGCCTGGCTCGCTCGGAAGCCGCCAGCCTTCGCCCACCCGGCTGGCGATCTGAACCAATTACCAAGTCGACTAGGGGACGGCGATCGTCGCGGGCGGTAGGCAGCCGAACGACTGATACGGGGGGCGTAGAAGCCAGGCGAGATCGGCTGATGCAACGATCGCTCGTGCGACGCATCCGCACACCGAAAAGATAGCGCAGGAACATTTCGTCGAGGTCATGCGATCAAAACTGCGGTCGGTAGCCTCGGACGATTGTGCTTGGACGTCTTGAATTGAGGGCAGTCGCCGCTTGTATCGTCGAGTTGGATCGCCAAAAGACTCAGAACTTCACGTGATGTCGTTTCATCCACCTCCCCCACTTGGTCACGAAGCGAATATCATGATCCCTCGCCCGCTCACTGTGGTCTTTTGTCTTACTGTTACGGTAGATCGGCAAGCGCTGCTTGATTTCCGGTACAGTCCCGCCCGACGAAGATGAAATAGTAAACATAGACATTCTTCGGCCGCGTTTCGCTTTTGAAGCGTACCTCACCCGCCGCGGCATCGCTTGAATTCACCGGCTCCCCAATGAAGCCATAATTGTCACCTGTCTGCAATTTTGCGCCGCCACCCTGCGGATAAGGACCTATTCCTTGGCCACTCTTTCCCGTGTAGCTTGTCTGCCGAATTTCATGCTGGTGATCACCGGGCAGGTGGCGATGCTGCTGGAAAGCATCGCCCTGCATTGATCCTACCCGGTTGCCGGTCGCTCCCTTCTTGTCCGAATAGCGATCGCCACGATCGGAATCGTATCCTCCGTTGCCTCCATAACCTCGCATAAATAGCCCGCGCAGGTCCGGAAGCAGGAATTCGGCAGCATTGTCCGCCGTGCCCCAAGCCTCTCCCAGGGCATCGGCAAGTTCGCTAAAATCGCTCCGTGGGAGCGACTGGCCCTTGGCTGGCACCCATCCATTCCGGTAAAGCTTTGACAGTGCTGCGGCATTGGTCTCGCGGATTGCGAATGCTCGTATTTCGCCTAAAATTCCTCGAAGATCCTCAGCAATAACATCACCGCTACCGCTCATTTTCTATCTCCAACGAAATTTCACTCCTAAGCATAGGAGTTTCCTAAACCGACTGACCTTTATCATATCTTCAAGGGGCGAATCACGCCAGAGCCAAACGTGCGCGTTTATCGTTACATAGCAGGACGAAATTCTCAATAGGATCAGTTCTGTCATTATATTGATTTCAGTACGTTAGGCTCATTTGGAATTGGGTGTCCTCACGACATGCGGAATTTCGTATTAATGCAATAAGGACACGTTCATGCTGCTTTCTGCAAATCGACGATCTTTCGGAATTCCGCGAGACCATCGGAATGGCCCTGCGCGAGAGGTCGCAAGACGCGGGCATTGCCCGACCGCAGCACGGCATCGTGCATGTCGAGTTGCAGGAGCACATAACGATCCCGGATGCGGTTACTGGCATCGCAATTTGGCTCATTTCATCGACCAGAGCCGCCGGGCCATTGCCGACCACCGGTCATGGCTGGGCGGCGCGGCCCTAGCCGTGAGCCAAGTCACAAGGCCAGCCGGTTTGGCATCGGTTCGTCGAATTATCTTGGCAATCCGGCGCTATCGGGCGATTCTTGGTCCATGAGGCCGATCACCGCCAAGGATGTCGAACTGCCCGAAGGCAAGCGCCGCGAACTCGATTTCGTGGTGCAGCTGATCCGCGACGGTTTCGCCGAGGCGATTGCCGGTAAGAAAGCCGAACGCCTTGCCAACGGGCGACTGCTCAAGATCATTTTGTTCGGGTCGTATGCGCGCGGCGACTGGGTCGAAGACCCGGTCGGGCGCTATTTCTCCGACTACGACATCCTCGTCGTCGTCGATCATGACGACCTCACCGACGTGCCCGAATTCTGGCTCAAGACCGAGGATCGGCTGCTCGATGCGCTGTCCGAAGGGGCCCATCTGCGCACCCCGGTCAGCCTGATTTACCATACCCTCGACGATGTGAACGAGAAGCTGCGGCTCGGGCGCTATTTCTTCATCGACATTGTTCGGGACGGCATCTCACTGCTCTCGGAGGCGGGCCATCCATTCGCGAAACCCGAACCCTTGTCGCGCGAGCAGGCGCTAAAGGAGACGCGGGAATATTACGAAGATTGGATCGAAGGAGCCGGTCAATTTTACCGGCAGTACCAACATGCGGTTGTCGATGGTGCGCCCAAGATAGCCGCTTTTGATCTCCATCAAGCGACCGAGCGGCTCTATCATTGCCTGCTTTTGGTCCGCACTTTGTATAGCCCGAAGACGCACAATCTGAACCGATTGCGGTCGCAAACCGAGCAGCTTGAACCCCGGTTGAAGGCGGTCTGGCCGGGAGAAAACAAGTTCGAGCGGCGCTGCTACGACCTGCTTCGCGCCGCCTATGTGAAGGCGCGATACTCCCGCCAATATCGCATCACCGACGAGGAATTGGCGTGGCTTGGAGAGCGGGTCGAGCTGCTCACGACGATTATCCGCGAGCTGTGTCTGGAGCGGATCGAGACGCTCGCCAAAGCCGCCTGAGCAGGTCAGCTTCGCGGATTTCGCTGCCCACATCCCCATCCTGATCTTCGTCTCCGCTGATGGAATTCGGCCGCGCTCTGCGTGGCCATCTCTTTTTCTCGCCGGCATTTCGTGGCGCCCTGTCGGCAGAAATTGGCGGGGTTTTCGCGAATTGGTGCGGATCAGCGGCAGAATGTGGCGACGGGCGGATGGCGTCCATATCCGTCCATGGCTGTTTGGGCTGCGGTGAAGCGAGGGAGGGGCAGGTAAGGCAAGATAAAGCCGTGCCTCCGCAAGGCCCGGAAACGCTGTCTGCACGTCTTCTTCTGTGGAGGCATGGCCGAGACCACGCCTCCATGAGATGAGCTAAGGCCCGGATTCCGGGCCTTTTGGTGGAGGCCCTTGAAGGCCGATCCCGTGCTTCCCTCATTGCCGGCCTTGCGGGCGATGATGAGGATCATGCGATGGCAGGCGATGACGATTTCGAGCTGTGGCTGGGGTTCGTCGGCGATAAGAGCGGCGGGCAGTCGTTCGTCGGTCGGGTGCGCAAGGCGACCAATCTGGCAGGCGGCGCCGGCCGGTCGCGCACCCGCCGTTTCGACGGCAGCCGCATCGGTCGCGGCGCCGGGCTCGGGCGGGTGCTGGGATCGTCCGATCGCTTCGCCGGCCGGCGCGCCCGCCGGGTCGTGGTCAAGGCGCGGATCGTCAAGCTTGCCGGCACCGGTGCCCGGGGGGCGGTCGCGCATCTTCGCTATCTGCAACGCGACGGCACCACCCGCGAGGGCGAGCGCGGCGCGCTCTACGGGCGCGATGCCGACATCGCCGATGGCAAGGCGCTCCTCGAACGCGGCCAGGGCGACCGCCACCAGTTCCGCTTCATCGTCGCCGCCGAGGACGGTGCCGAATATGAGGATCTCAAACCGATGGTCCGCCGGCTGATGGCGCAGGCCGAGCAGGATCTGGGAACGAAGCTCGACTGGGTCGCGATCGACCATTTCAACACCGGCCATCCCCACACCCATATCCTGCTGCGCGGCGTCGATGACCGGGGCAAGGATCTGATCATCGCCCGCGAATATATGAGCCAGGGATTTCGCATGCGCGCGACCGAGATCGTCAACCTCGACCTCGGACCGCGCACCGACCTCGAAATCATGACCGCGCAGAACCGCGAGATGACCCAGGAGCGCTTCACCTCGATCGATCGCCGGTTGATCACGGCGATCGACGCCGAAGGGTTGGTGTCGCCTGCCAATCTAGACGGCATCGAGCAGTCGCTGCGCGCTGGTCGGCTGCAGGCGCTCGGACGGATGCAACTCGCGGTCGAGGAGCGTAAGGGCCGCTGGCGCCTCGATCCGCAGCTCGAACCCACTCTCAGGGCGATGGGCAAACGCGGCGACATCATCGCCACCTTGCACGAGCAGATGCGCCCCCACGGACGCGACGTGTCGCCCACCGACTATGCGGTGTTCGATCCGGCCGGTGGCACCGCGGTGCCGATCATCGGCCGGGTCGCAGCGCGCGGCTTGTCCGACGAGCATCGCGATCATCATTATCTGATCGTCGATGGCGTCGATGGTCGCAGCCATTACGCCGAGATCGGACTGGCACCGTCCGATCCGATCCGCGAGGGCATGATCGTCAGCCTCACCCCGCGGCCGATCGCGATCCGTGAGGCCGACCGCACCGTCGCCGAGATCGCCGCCGCCCATGGCGGGCGATACAGTGTCGATATCCACCTCGAGCATGACCCATCGGCGAATGAGGACTTCGCCCATGCGCATGTCCGTCGGCTTGAGGCGATCCGCAAGGAAACCGGCGGTGTCGCCCGGGAACCCGATGGGACCTGGATCATAGCCCCTGACCATCTCACCATCGCGCAGACGCATGAGCGCAACCTCGCCGACCGGGCTCCTGTCGTCATCGAGGCGTTGAGCCATCAGCCGCTCGACCGGCTCGCGGCGCATGACGGCGCGACCTGGCTGGACCGTGAGCTGACCAGCGCCAGTCCGGTGCCGCTCGAGCGCGGCTTCGGCGCGGAAACCCGCGCCGCGCTCTCGCTCAGGCAGCAATGGCTGATCGAGCAGCAGCTTGCCGAACAGGTTGGCGATCGGGTGCGCTATCCCGCCAATCTGGTGTCGACGCTGCAGCGGCGCGAGCTGCTGCGCGTCGCCGGGCAACTCAGCCAGGAACTCGGGCTCGACTTCGCCGAGGCCCGCAAGGGGGAGCGGGTCGAAGGTCGGCTGGCGCGGGCGGTTCAAGTCGGCGACCGGCGCTTTGCGCTGATCGAGAAGAGCCGGGAGTTCTCGCTGCTGCCGTGGAAGCCGGTGCTCGAGCGGCAGATCGGGAAGGATGTCGGCGGCATCATGCGCGGTGACGATGTCAGCTGGACGATCGGGCGTGGACGCGGGCTCGGCATTTCCTGAGCCGCGAGGTGCGCCAGCCTGCGTCCTAAACGCACTGGCGACCGTGTCTCCGAACCAGCATCCTTGGCGGCATGAAGACCGACAAGATCCGTCACCAATTCTATCTGCCCGATGCGCTGTCGGAGAAGCTCGAACAGCTTTCCGGCAAGCCGGGCACGTCGAAGACCGCGATCCTCACCGATGCGCTGACTGCCTGGCTGGAGCGGCAGGGGGCCAATGAGCTGGACCAGAGGTTCGGTTCGAGACTCGATCGGCTGGCACGCGTGCTCGACCGGATCGAACAGCAGAACCGGTTGCTCGCCGAGACGCTTGGTGTGTTCATCCAGCATCAGCTGACGATGGTCGCGCATCAGCCGCCGTTCGATCCGGAGACGGCGCGGCTGGGCCGCTCACGCTATGATGCGCTGATCGATCTGGTCGGACGCAGGCTGGCGCGGAAGCTCGAACCGGAGACGAAGCAATGACTGCTCGGCACATGACGGCGGAGACCGCTCCAATGATGGCCCCGCTGACCGTCCGGATTCCCGAGGCATGTCGGATCACTGGGATTGGCAGGTCGAAGCTCTACGAGCTAATCAAGGCTGGCGAGATCCAGACGGTGAAGATCGGGTCCTCTACCCTAGTCAGCATGGACAGCTTGCGGCGCCTTGTCTCCGCTCCGTTGACGCTGAGCTAGCTAGCGCATACGCGTCGGAACGGACATTCATCGATTGGCCGGCTGACTTTTAATCTGTAGGTCATGGGTTCGAATCCCATCGAGCCCACCAAGCAATCCCGGGCGCTTCCGAACGCCATGCCTCGCGGCATTGCGACATCCCATTACGATTGCTTTACGATAATCGTTGAAAATTCAGCTGCGAAACGCAACATCACCGGCTGAGGAGTCGCTTGTGCAGGTCCAATCGCTGCAGATGTCTGTGTATCTGACCTCGCCGATTACGTCGGGGAGTGCCCTGACGTATGCGCAGCAGATTCCCGGCGCTGACGTCGTAAATTTTCAGCAGGCTGGACCGGGGGCGACCATCTCAAGTTCGGTCCATAGCGAATGCCAAATCCAAATTAATGTTCAGCCCGATCGGCTCGATCTTACGATCGCCAAGCCAAGCACCGTTGGGAAGATGGCTCCGGACCCCATCGACCTAAACTGGGCGGTCGCTACCTATGGGCCACTCTTTCTGGGCTTTTCGAAAGAGCTTAATATCAATCGAGTGGCTATGGTGTCGACGGCTGGGAACTCTTTTGACGACGGCAATGAGGCGATCAGTTCGCTTAGCTCGGTGTTTGACCGGTTGTATATCGCTGATGGCGTCACCGAAGTGGTGTACCAAGTGAATAGGCCACGCGAAAGCGATTTTAGAGTTGTCTTCAACAGGATTTTCAAGTGGGAAGTTACCGAGTATGTGCTTTCCCCCCTCCCTCCCCATGAGCATTTAGGCGCAAAAAGTCATTGGGCAGCAATTCAGACGCTGGACTTCAATTCCGTGATTCGCACGCCTGTGGATAGGACAAATCTGGACGCGAGCTTCGCGTATCTTGTAGATCAGACGAAATCATCGGTGGGGCGGGGGCTCGAAGTCGTATGAATAGCTTAAAAGATACCGAGCAGACATACCCTTGGACGGCTGGGATCAGCGGGCTAGGCAGTTTCGCGAAAACCCGCACCGGATTCGGATCGGGAACGGACGAATCACTGTCTTTAACTCCTCGCGTGAAGATACTTGGTGATCTAATGTTTGGGTCGAGCGTGACCATCCCTGCCGGCTATTTGAGCTGTGATGGGCCGTTTCCTTTCGCACCATCAGTTTCGTTAGCACCGTCGTTCGCAAAGATCTTCGCGGAGAGCCAGGGTGCGTCTATCGCCGAAATTCTCTCGAACAGCACCAGCCGCACAAGCCGCGTGCCCCCCGTCGAAGTGCGCATCGAAACGCTTGAGGCTGGGCTAGACCAAGTCAGATCCGTCATTCGCTCGATAATATCGGAAATCGGTAACGTCCCCGAGCAGGAGCCGGCGTCCTCGATCTTCGATGATGGGATTTTTGCGGCATATAGGGCTGATGATGAGGCCGATGTTTGGGGGGAGTTGTTCGACACCGCAGCTGATTACGGACAGGCATCTGAAGCGGTTGCCGATGCTGCCGCGCGAGCCTTGGGTTCCCCGTCCGTAACGATTAGAGCCGCGGCAGCTAGAGCGCTCTCAGCAGCAGACGCGAGCAGGGCAACCGCACTCTTGCCAGCGATAGTCGAGCGAGAAACCAACCGCATCGCTAAGGTGATCATGCAGTCTGCTCTTCGGTCGGCCAACTCGTGACGCTACTCGTCCGATTTGTGGACGACGCGAGCGCATGGCGGAGTGCTATGATGAACTGGATCGATGGTAAGCCTGTTCCATTGTTCGCTCTTCGTGCGTTTCTTCCGCCGGCGGACTCGAAGGATGTGTCGCTTTACCGGCTCGAAGATGACGAGGACCCGTATTCCCTCGCAGCATCATGGTGGATGTTTCAGAAGAAGAATTTCGGAATGATCGGGGTAGACGAAGCCCTGATCGCGGCCGCAGGATTTGTACTAAACTCGACGCCTGGGGACACGTTTCATACAGAGATCAACCCTCGGCATGTCGATCTGATCATTGAAGATGCCGAGAAGGCAATTTCGGCGGCTAAGATCTTTGTATCTTCCGGCACACCCATACCTTTCGAGTTGAAAGATGTTCATAGGAGCATCGCGAACGATAATCTAAGCAACGCGATCGATTTTGTTACTCTAGCAAAAGGCAACGTTAGTGAGGCGCGTTCGAAGGTTCACGCACTCATAGCTGCAAAGGTTCTGGGGCTGAGTACGCTCAACTAGCGTTTATGTAAGCTCGCTTGCGCCCGCCTGCCGAGCGGGCCTTTGCCTTAGTCGCCTTGTAATAGGTCGCGGTCTATTGCAGCGTCTTATGGCCTGATACCGGCCGGATGTCATAGACGCCGGCATCGCCCACCTCGGTCGCGCAGCCATGGCGATAGCTGGTTAGCGTCATCTTTTTCGGTAGCCCGGCGGCATCGCGGATCCTGCGAAAGATACGTCCGGCCTGATCTTCGTCGTAGCGCTGGCCGGTATCCTCGAAAATCACAATGTGATCCGCTTGTGGCTCTTGCCAGTCGGCGTGCAGACGAGGCGTACGGGTTTCGCCAACCATGCCTGGCCCGACAGATGCGGCCGGCCGGTCTTATCCATGTCCTCGCGCGCGACCGTCGCGCCCATCACGCGCGCCATGCTGCGACGCTGCGCCCATGGATCGCCCATAATCGACGGCTGACCCGGGCGGGCGCGACCGTCCGTCTCGAGGGCGCCGATTACCTGCAGCCGGATCTTCTCGCCGCTCGCGCAGTGGATCGGGCCGTCAACGTCGTGGAACGCGACCGCGAGGCAGATCTGCGCCACGCTCATTTCACGCGTCCGCTAGAAAGTAAGGCCGCAAGAAAGCGAATGCTGGCCTCGCCTTGAACGGCAATCACATTTGGTGCGCGCGCCATTTGACCGGCGATGCGCTCGCTGTGGAAGCGCTTTACCTCAATGTGGAGATCGAGATCGGGAAGGTAGAAGTCGAGCGGGAGCTTGGCGCCTTTTATTCTCCCCTCCCTTTGATAGCGGATGCCACCGGCGATCAGGGCCTGCTCGATCAAATCTTCCATAGGGTCAGACATAGCTAATCGGCCTCATCAGCGCGTCGGCGGTGCTTGCGTCTTGCGCGACCCGATCCGACATATGCACACCCACACATCCGGAGCGCTCCATAATGTCGAGAGAAGTTAAGACTGAGGCCGAGCTAAGCGACTGGCTGGCCGCTCGATATAAAATGCTCGCCGCGGGACCGAGTTTTACCGGCATGGTGTTGCATCCGACCATATTGAGATGGAAGAAGGCCGGACCAGATGGCGAAAATTGGGAGGCTCGCCTGCATTCACCGGATGCACTGATGTCCGAGGCCATCGATGAGGCGAGAAGCAAATTCTCGCTCGCATGAATAAGGGTTAGCGCTTTGTCGGAGCCTTGCTCGCTATTCACCGCGGGCGCACTCGATCAGCCGCGGCCGACCGCGGTTTGAGGGTCGATACGACAAAGCCAAGAACTCCCTATGCAGTGCGCCCGCCTCCAATCCCTTCGCCATCATCGCAGCCGACGGAACACCTTCACGCTCCATGCGGGCCTGTCCTAGTCGGGCCGCTTCATAGGCGTCCCAGGCGGCGACGAGATCGAGATCGAAGAGCGGGCGCATCTCAGCAGGTTCCCATGGACTGAGCTTCGGAGAAGAACTCGCCGCAGCGGTGGTCGGCGTGGACCGAGGGGAAGCACGACAATAGCCCCTCGTCTTCGCCAGCATCGACGGCAGGGTCGGCGACCACCCTTGGCGGATAACGGCGGCATATCCCGACACAGCCACCCCGGCAATCGGCGGGATCAAAAGCCGCTTAGACGATTGCGGTCCCTGACTCGGCGGCAGCAACTGGACGGCGCGCGCCATGAGGCGGTCCATTTCATGCGCGATCAAGTTCGATCTCCGCATCGCCGCCAATTTCGACGCGCCGGACATCCGGAGAATCATCGCTTTTCCGCGATGCGTAGACGTCGGTGATTCGATGAAGGTCGATGATCCGCTGTGGCTAGACGCGGTCATAAAGTGCGATCATGCATTATACCCCAGCAATGGGGCTTGGCCGAAGCCGAGCCCCGCCTATGCCCCTGTCAGAGGCCGAGTTCGAGCCGACCATCACCTTTCAGCCAATCGGCATCACCTGCGATTGCGGAGAGCGAATCGACATCGCGTTCGCGGACGTGCGCGCAGCCCGGACATGCGACGCGTGCGGCAAGGATGCGACATTGACGCCCGCCCAGATGGCGCAACTCGAGACAGCCGCCGACGAGGCACGCGTCGAGGCAATGGCCCGCTATCGCGCCGGCGAGACCGCCATCACGCTCGAACGCCGCAGCAAGCTCGTCGAGGATCAGGCGTCGACGAAGATCGGTGCGCCCCCCGCCGACGGGATATGACGCAGGAAGCCGGCGAGGAAATCGATGCCGTTCGCCCAGGCGATGCCGGCATTCTCTGCCGTCTCATACCAGCCCGTGTTCACCGTCACCGTCATGGTGAAGCCGGGTGAATCTGTGTGTCGGAACGTCGCACCCATCAGCTCCCAATGGAAGTGAACCTTGTCGTCGAACTTGACCCGGTTCAAGGCGGCATCAAAGTGGAAGAAGGCCGGAAAATAGTTGCCGGCGTCGGCGATCTGCTCCGCAGAATCGAAAGCGAACTCGATATAGCCCGAAACCCTATGCCCTTGCGGATCGGTGACGGGCGCGCTGACACAACCGATCGTGCCGAACGCCGAACCCGCCTCGTTCAGCAGCGTCACGCAATCCCGTAATGCCTCGTCTCGTTGCAGCTCGGGGATTGCGGCCAGGCGCTCGGGATGCCCCTTCAAGTTCTTGAACCCGTAATTGGCATCGCCATCGTCGCGCAGCACGCCATCTCCCCAATAAGGGATGCCCTTGCCCTCCTGTGAAATAAAGAGCCCGTTGGTGTAGCTCCGCTCCGGTTCGCTCTCGCTCATCGCATATTCCTCCGCAGGCCTACGCTATCGCAGCGTCCTGAGATACCCGACGCCGAACGGCAGCAGCCGCAGATCGCCGACGTCCTTGCCCAAATAGCTGTTCTGATTGGGTGTGCTGACCACGGTCACATACCTGCGCTTGACCAGCCACCCGATCGCCTGCTCCACCGTTTCATTGTCCACGCCAGGCCGGACCGGCAGCCCCTCGATCAGACCGCCTTTCATCCCCAACTCGCTTATGATCGACACTTGCAGCTTGCTCAACGTCATAACCAGCTTCTCGAAAGAAGCGGGAGGAGGCTCGGCCCTACCGGTCCAGGCGGCGCCACGGGCTCGACGTGGCACTCCAGCACCATGCGCGAGCCCGAGCCGGCGTCGCGCACCTTACCAATCGTGCCAGAACCGCTTCACCGCATCGAGATAGGCTTGAAGCTGCTCGGCGCGCCACGTCACCGGCGACGTCGGATGGCACAGGTAATAAGGCTCGTTCGCGCATAGCAGGCTCGATCGGTCGCAGGCGACCAGCAGTCGATCGCGTTCGCCATCGTGTCCTGATAGCTCCGCCCGAAATTTCCATTCGGGACGTTGTAGAGCATCCCTTCCAGGAAATAGGATGGCGCCGACCCGACCGTCAGATAGCCTTGGTCGGCAATGCGGTTGCGCATGTCCCTGAGGATGCGCACCACCGGCTTGAACCAGCTCGCCGTCGCCTGATGTTTGGCCGTCGCGTTTGCGGAATGCTGCTTCGGAGAGTTGATGATGCGCGTGCCGTCCGGAGTCCAGAAGCAGATGCCGGTCTCGAACGACCGATCCGAATGGCTCTTGAACCGCGTATAGCGGCGCAGCTCGGCACATGGCAGAACGTCGCAGTCGCGCCAGCCGCCGGAGCCCGGCACATACACCGCCTTCTTTCCCGGCGTGACGCCGCTGCCGAAGCGGGTCCTGAGGTGCTGCACCACATCCGCCTTGAACTGCGTATAGCGGAACTTCCGACGCTCGCCGGCCATATGTCCGGCAGCAGACTTGATCGACCATGCGGTTGAGCTGACGCGGCGGTCCGGGCCTCCGTTCGTAGACCGTCCTAAGTCGCCGATCAGCAGGCCCGATGATTATGCTGCCGACCAAACAGCAAGCGAAGCACTCACACCTGTTGGCGATAGGAAAGTAGCTGCTAAGATAGCGTTATAAATCGATACGAGACAGGGTCGGTGATCATGGATGACAGATTTGAATACGCAATTTTCGGCCTCGCTCTTGTGATTTTTCTTTTTCCGAGCGAGTGGTTTAACAGGAAGTCTAACTCCATAGCAGGTTCCGTCGCGAGGCTATTGGTTATTCTCCCATTTGTAATAGCCTCGTATGCTCTTGCAGGTTTGGCACTCTGGACGGTCATTCAGTTCCCGGAGATCAGCGCCTTATGGCAGTTCACAACCTCCCACGGAAGATGGATGCTAACATTTGGTATCATGCTCTCTGTTGGGCTGTTTTATCTTCGAAAGTGTTGCAGATGGTTTTATGGCGCGATCGAAATTTTCGTCGGACTTTTGGCACTGGCCCATTTCAATGCCGAGCCGAGCCGTGACTTGCTTCCCTGGATCGTTCTATATGCGGGACCAATATACGTTATTATCAGAGGTCTGGATAACTTTGATCGTGGCATATCAGACAAATGGAGGTCCCGGTTTTGGTGGCTTGGTAGAAAGCCAAACGGTTGAGATGCATTCTGTCGGCTTTTATTTCTCTGGACGCGCATTGCCCGGTATGGGGAGCGGTCCTTCGATGCCCCATCCGGGAGCGACCGGGTGTCGGTCGCTTGCCGTCTCACAGCTTTATGAAGCTAGTTCGGCCGCTATTGTCATTTCCGGACGTTCAAGTCACCAGAAAGAACGGCGATGTCTGGTCGATATCGGCCCGAAGGTAGCTTCGTTCAAGCTTGGCGCTCCACCTAGGGTGGCGCCTTGAGCGAGATGACGTCACTGCGGATCACGACGCACGATTCACAGTCCCGAACCAAGCGGCGCTGATGAACACGCGGGTGCCCTGGCGCCAGCGGGGATGGTAGGGTGCTTGATCCAGAACGGCCACTTGCTTCGGCCGCGGCGAAGTATAATGACCTGCCAATGGTAATGCCGAGTAATGGCGCTGCTCAGTGCCCCCGGAACATCAGGAGCCCTCATGACGGACGAAGCCACTTTGAACGCGGTAGAGCTCGCGACTGAACTTACGATCGCTTGGCTTGGTAATCAGAACAATCGCGTCGTCGCTGAAGATGTGCCCGCCTTCCTGCGCACGATGCATGCGACGATTAACGAATTGGCAGGCGTGTCATCTGTCTACGCCGAAGCGCCGAGCGAGGTGGCACCTGTCGAAGATTTCGCGCCAGCTGTGACGGTGCGTAAATCGCTCGCGTCAAAGGATCACATCGTTTCGCTCATCGACGGCAAGCCCTATAAGACCTTGCGCCGCCATCTTTCAACTCATGGATTGAGTCCTGAGGAATATCGCCAGCGCTATAATCTCAAGGCGGATTATCCGATGGTCGCCGAGAACTATTCGATCGCGCGCCGTGAAATGGCGCACAAGATCGGGTTGGGCCAGAAGGGTCGGCAAACGAAGGCCGCTGCAGCTGCCGCGCCGGTCGCAGCATCAAAGCGCACGCCGCGTCAGCCCAAACCAGTCAAAAATTAACCCTCAAATCTGCGCCGCGCTCTTTGGGGCGGAGTTGCTCGCCCTGCGAGCGCACAGAATCGCGTGCGATGGCGTCCGTTGGGAGTGCGAAGTTGGCGAGCGGATGAACTTAGCCGCGAGATGCCCCCCGGTCAGGCCGTAAGCGCACGCGGATGGACATCTCTGGACACACGATCACCCGTCGATCATACTATAAATCCAGTCGATCCGATGTATGTCGGGTCGGGCGTGGGAAGAGATGTGGGAAGGCCCAAGTCTCGGTTGGGATTTGCTTTGGGATCAGGTCGGTAGGCGTCAGCCTACGAATCCCTCCCGCTCCGCAGTTTCTTTTTAAGCCTCGGCGATGGGATTGCGCTGTGGTTCTTCTCCATGCGCCAAGACGGCACTTCTGTATCAGCCGCCCACGATTTATCATCAGGGCCTCTTCGTTCCGCACGTGCCGTGCGCTTCGTTCACGAGCTGATTGTGCTCCTATGGGGTAAAAGATGGCAGCGATTTTCGAAGGTGACCGCCTCCTCAAGCTCGACGAGGTCAAAGCCATCGTCGGTCTCGGAAAGACGATGATATACCGCTTGGAGCGAGAGAACGGCTTTCCGCGGCGCTTCAAGCCCGGCGGGTGTGCTTCCCGGTGGAGCGAAAGGGAAGTGCGCGACTGGGTCGCTACGCAGAGATAATAGCGAACTGACTGTCATCGCTGTGGCAAACTTCTACCTCGGCTTTCCCGGCCCAGTGGCGGCCCAGCGAATAGGCTGATCGAGGTAGATTTCAGCCGGCCAAAAATCCGAATAGATCATGTCCGCCCATTCTTGCGCCAGTTCTCGGCGTCTCGGCATGTGGACCGCCCGATTGTAGGCACTTTCGGATCCGGATTTCTGCTCCGGGGTATGCGCGAGCATGAGGTCGATCACATCCCGATCCCCTTCGAGCCTGAGTTCAGCAGGCCGCTCGTTCATTGTCGTTGAAAAGGCGGCGCGGAAACCGTGTGGCACATGCCGTTGATAATAACCGGCCCTGATGAGCAACTCGCGTAACGTGTTTTCCGACATCTGCTTGTGGACGTGCCGCTCGCTCGGGAAGCATAGCCGGAAACGCCCGGTAAGGCGCATGGCGACTCGAAGAACCTCCACGGTTTGCCAGGCCAGCGGTACAAAGTGATCGGCCAGTTCATCGGCCTTGCGCTTCTTCTCGCCCTTCATTCGCGCCGCGGGAATGCGCCAATATGGCTCGTGCGCATCCAAGTCGAACTCGCACCACTCGGCGCCGGCCAGTTCGCCCGGGCGCACGTTCGTCAGCGCCAGCACGATGAGCGCAAACTTCGTGATCGCCCGCGTGCGCTCGGCAAGGCAGTCGATCAACAACTGCCTGACAGCCGCGATCCGTTGGTCCTGGGTCTCGAGGCGATCGATGATCGACGGCTGCTTTTTGGAGCGAGGCACTTCCCTCAGCGCGGCACCCAAGCCTGCAGCCGGGTTGCTGTCGCAAATTTCGGCAGCGATGCCGTAGGCAAAGACCGCCTCCATCCGCTGTCGAAGGCGATGCGCGGTTTCGATCGCGCCTCGACGTTCGACGGCCCGCAGTGCGTTGAGGATCGTCGACGCTCTAATCGTGCTGATCGGCAGGTTACCAATTGCCGGATAGATGTCCCGTTCGAGAGAAGTGATGACGTCGATACCGTGCTGGTTAGACCAACGACCGTGCGGGTCGACGGTCCAATGTGGCGCATGATTAGGGTTAAGCTTGCCACGGTGGGCGGTACGCCACTCGCGTAATTTCTCGAGCGACCATCCACTGTTCAACTCGAACCAGGCATCGCACACGAGTTGGAGCGTATTTTCGTTTGCAATGACCTGAGCCCTTGCCGCGATTCGTTTCTCCACCGCAGGGTCCTTGCCATGCTCCAGGCAGGCTTTTGCCGCGTCTCGCATTTTCCGGGCTTCGGCGAGCGAGATTGCTGGGTAGGAGCCGAAACTCAACGTTTTCTCAGCTGGCGCGCCTTTTGCGTTCTTCCCGTAATGATAGTTCATGCGCCAATGACGACCGCCGGCTGGCGAGACAAGCGCATATAGGCGGCCAGAATCAGCCAGTTTGTACGGCTTTGCGCGAGGCTTGGCCGCCTTGAGGCGTGCGTCCGTCAGCATAGCTTCTCGATGCCACAGTTTCGAACCTCCGTGCCACACGGGATACCACATTCGATCGTGAACGATGGCGAACTCGCGTGGCCGGATATGCAGAAACTATAGCAAAAAACGCTGGAAAATCAAGGTTTCCTGGCCTGCGGCGACCGCCGGCGGCGGCCGTTTTGGCGGAGACGGAGGGATTCGAACCCTCGGTACCGATAGCTCGGTACGGCGGTTTAGCAAACCGCTGGTTTCAGCCACTCACCCACGTCTCCGGGAAGGCAGAGCGCGGGCTATAGCGAGGAGCGGGGCGCTGATCAACGGACCAGTGCATGGTTCCGACGAAAATCGGATGGCCGTTCATTGCAGCGACAGGCAAAGCGCGGTTAATCAGGGGCGGAATATCGGAAATCATGGGCGGAGACTGGGTGATGCGGGGCAATTTGGGGCTTTTCGGCGCGGTCGTGCTGGCGATCGGCTGGACCGGCATCGCCTCCGCGCAGGTGCAGACGGTCGATCCGAACACGGCAAGCGACCTCGCGCCGGTGCCGGCGAGCGAGGCCAATTACGGCACCCGGGTCGCGCCGCGCGCGCCCGCGACCGAATCGGCCCCTGCCCCCGCCAACTCGACCGACGCCGCGGCCGCGCAGGTCGCCGACCAGCCCACCCCGCCGGTTAGCACCCGCGCCCAGGCGGCCGACGCCGCGCAGAACGGCACCTATGCGCAGGACGATGTCGTGTCGGCGGCCGAGGGCGTGTTCGGCAAGGGTGCCGAGGGGCTCGCCAAGATGATCGAGAAAATCCTCAAGGATCAGGGCCGCCCCAACGCCTATATCGCCGGCCGCGAGGTCAGCGGCGCGCTGGTGGTCGGCCTGCGCTATGGCTCGGGCACGCTGTTCCATAAGGTCGAGGGGCAGATGCCGATCTTCTGGACCGGGCCGTCGGTGGGCTTCGATCTCGGCGCCAACGGGTCGAAGAGCTTCGTGCTCGTCTATAATCTCTACGACAGCGCCGATGTCTTCCACCGCTTCCCGCAGGCCGAAGGCACTGCCTATGTCGTCGGCGGCTTCACCGCCTCCTATCTGCGCCGCGGCGACGTCGTGCTGATCCCGATCCGCCTCGGCGTCGGCTGGCGGCTCGGGGTCAATGTCGGCTATATGAACATCACCAAGGAATCGAAGTGGTTGCCGTTCTGAGGTGATCCCTGCCCTTTCGGGAATGAGGCACGTGCAGTGCCGCCCCCGGGCGAGCGGTCGACTCTGGTATGAGAAATGGATAGGCCTCGCCGCTAAAGCATGCCGGCGTCGCGCGACGCGTTGCGGATGAGCGCGAGCATCTTCTGGCGCGCCAGTTCGTCGTCGCCGCGCATGATCGCATCGAACACCGCGTCATGGTCGGGCATCGGGTCGCGCGATTCCTGGCGTTCGTCGCGCGCGAACCGCGTGGTCCAGGCTACCACCGCCGCGACCGAGGTCGACAGGGTGATCAGCGATTCGTTGCGCGTGGCCAGCAGGATCAGCCGGTGGAACGCCTGGTCGGCGGCGCGTCCTTCCGGGGTCTGCAGGCCGAAGCGTCGCATTTCCTCGAGCGCATGCCCCATCCGCGAAATATCCTGCGCGTCGCGGCGCAGCGCCGCGAACTGCGCCGCCGCGGGCTCGACGACGATCCGCAGTTCGAAGATGTCACGGATGAACGCCGGGGTCGGCCCGGCCTCGAACGTCCAGGCGAGGATGTCGAGATCGAGCATGTTCCACAGCAGCCGCTCGTTGATGCGGGTGCCGCTCTTGGTCCGGCTATGGACCAGCCCCTTGGCCGAAAGCACCCGGATCGCCTCGCGATAGGCGGTTCGCGACACGCCCTGTTCGGCGCTGTAGCGCTCCTCGCCCGGCAGGATGTCGCCGGGCTGATGCTGCCCGCCGACGATCGCCACCCCCAGATCATGGGCGATGCGGTCGTGCACCGCCCGGGAGGTCTTGCTCGCAGGGCGCGATAGCGGGTGATCGTCTGGCTCGCTCATCGCGCTTTGCTCCGCCGTCTCTGCGCTCGCGTCAAGCCACTTGCGGGCATATCGGCGATAATTGGTATGAGAATAAATCCGCAAAAATTCATCAATCATCCGAGCAGCCAGAAATTTCCGCTTGAATGGCGCGATATCGTCCGTCATCTAGTACGAGAAATAAAAACGAGTCGGAGGGGATCGAGCATGAGACGGGATGTGAATCTGCTGGGAATGTCGGCTTTGGCGTTCGCCATGGTGCAGGGCGCGGCGGCCCATGCCGCCGAAGCCGCGCAGGGCGCGGCGCCGGCCGAACAGCCGGCGGCGGCCGAGCCGGAGGCCGAGGCGATCATCGTCACCGGTATGCGCGCCAGCCTGTCCTCGGCGCAGAGCGTCAAGCGCAACGCGCAGCAGCTGGTGGATTCGGTGATCGCCGAGGATATCGGCAAGCTGCCCGACAATAATGTCGTCGAGGCGCTCCAGCGCGTCCCCGGCATCCAGGTGTCGCCCCGCGCGCGCGGCGAGTCCGCGACCGTGCTGATCCGCGGCCTGCCCGACGTGGTCACGCTGATCAACGGCCGCAACATCTTCAGCACCACCGGGCGCTCGCTGTCGCTGGCCGACGTTCCGGCCGACCTGGTCTCCGGGGTCGACGTCTACAAGTCGCGTTCGGCCGACCAGCTCGAAGGCGGCATCGCCGGGCTGATCAACGTCCGCACCCGCCGGCCGTTCGATTTCAAGGGGCTCGAATTCGCGGTGGCGGGGCGCGAGGTCTATAGCGAGCAGCCCGACAAGATCGATCCCTATGCCAGCGCGCTGCTCAGCAATCGCTGGTCGACCGGGATCGGCGAGTTCGGCGCGCTGATCAGCGCCTCCTATCACCAGACCCGCTATCGCGACGAGACGATCTTCAGCGGCGGCTATTTCGGCTATAATCTCGATAATTCACGCGCGCCCTACACCCCCGGCGTCCCGCTCGACCCGCGCGGCACCGCCGCGACCGATCCCAAGGTTTTCCGCACCGACGTGATCGGCGCATTCGACCGGATCGGCAAGCGCACCCGCCCCGCGGTCAACACGACGCTGCAATGGGCGCCCGACGATCGCCTCACCTTCCATGCCGACGGCCTGTTCTACGGCTATCGCGACCGCGGCAACGGCAACCAGAACTTCACCTCGATGAACGGTACTTTGCTGTCGCCGATCAAGTTCGTCGACGACACCAAGCTGGTCCAGTCGCTCAGCATCGCCGGCGGTCGCGTCGCCCAGTTCGGCCAGGCCTATAGCAACCGTGCCAATCGCTGGCAGGGCGCGTTCGGCGGCGACTGGAAGGCCGGCGACTGGAAGGCGTCGAGCGAGATCGCCTATACACGATCGACCGCGACCGACATCGCCAACAATCTCGACGTCGATTTCATCGCCTCGCGCACCGATGCGGTGTTCAACGACGGCAGCGGCACCCCGCATTTCACTTTGCCCAACGACGATATCGCCGATCGCAACCGCTATTATCTGTCGCGGCTGTCGACCACCCGGACGGTCGGCGCGGGCACCGAGAAGACGTGGCGCGGCGACGTCTCCTACCAGGCGCCCTTCCTGATCTTCTCGGGCATCGATGCCGGCGCGCGGCTCAGCAAGCGCAGCGCCCGGTCGAACTCGTTCACCCAGACGGTCAACTGCTCGGCCACCGGCGCGGTGCAATGCTACAGCATCAAGGCGAACGGCATCGTCGGGTTGATGACGACGACGCCCGGCGATTTCTACGATGGCGTGCGCCCCTATGCCAGCCAATGGGCAACGCCGGCGACCGACTATCTGCTCGACCGGATCGGCGCGCTGCGCCAGATCTTCGGGCTCGCCGCCGCCGATCCCGCCTTCCAGGACACCCAGCATTTCGACATCGGCGAGAAGAATTACGCCGGCTATGTCCAGGGCAATATCGAGGTCGGTCGGCTCGACGGGCAGATCGGCGTGCGGGTCATCAAGACCGACATCACCTCAAACGCCTTCCTGGTGCTGCGCGGCGCGGCATCGCCGGTGACGATCAGCAACCATGGCACCGACGTGCTGCCCAGCCTCGCGTTGCGCTACAAGCTGACCGACCGGCTGTTCCTGCGTGCGGCGGCGAGCAAGACGATCACCCGGCCGAGCTTCGCCCAGCTCAACCCCGCGCTGACGCTGACCCCGCCGATCCCCGGCCAGCAGCCGTTCGGATCGGGCAGCAGCGGCAATGCCGAGCTGCAGCCGGTGCGGTCGAACAATTATGACCTGTCGGTCGAATGGTATATCGACCGGTCGAGCTCGATCACCGCGACGATCTTCCGCCGCGACGTCACCGGCTTCATCCAGTCGGTCACCAGCAATTTCACCATCGATTATCTCGGCGCCAACAACGGCGTCTACCAGATCACCCGGCCGGAAAATTCGGGATCGGGCCGGCTGCAGGGGATCGAGGGCGGTTTCACCCTGTTCCCCAAGGGGCTGCCGGGCCTGCTCGACGGTTTCGGGATCAGCGCCAACGGCACCTATATCGACGGCAGGAACAAGGCGCTGTCGCCGCTGCCCGGGGTCACCGGCTATCTCGACATCCCGTTCCAGAACGTCTCGAAATATTCGGCGACCGCCACCCTGATCTACGAGAAGAGCGGCTTTTCGGGGCGCGCCTCCTATGTCTGGCGCGACAAATATAATGCCGGTCTGCATTTCACCGGGGTCAATCCCAACTTCATCACCAACGGCCAAATCCGCAATCTCGACCTGTCCTTCTCCTATGAGATCAACCCCAAATTCACCGTGGTGTTCGACGCGACCAACGTGCTGAAGAACATCTACCAGACCTCGTTCAACGACCCGACGCTGTATCCGCGCGACACCGTCCTCTACACCCGGACCTTTGCGCTGGGCTTCCGGGCCCGGCTGTGACGGCGCGCTTTTCCCCTGTTCCGAGAGGATGTTCGATGAAGATCAGCCAAGCGATCGCGATGCTTGCGGCGCTCGCCGCGCTGCCCGTGCAGGCGCAGACCGATACGACGCGGCCGGTGGCGATCGGCGTCCAGGTCGATCGGCCCACCGGCAAATTGCCGCCGGTGTGGCGCTTCTTCGGCGCCGACGAGCCGAACTATGCGACGATGAAGGACGGCCGCAAGCTGCTGGTCGAACTCGGCGCGCTCAAATCGGGGCAGGTCTATTTCCGCGCGCACAACCTGCTGAGCAGCGGCGACGGCACCTCGGCGTTCAAATGGGGCAGCACCAACGCTTATGCCGAGACGAAAGACGGCAAGCCGGTCTATGACTGGAAGGTCGTCGACGGCATCATCGACACCTATCTGGCGCGCGGCATCCGTCCCTATCTGCAGATCGGCTTCACGCCCGAGGCGATGTCGAGCGCGCCGGCGGGGATGCCCTATCAGCACAGCTGGCGCCCGGGCTTCGATTACAAGCTGATCGCCACCGGCTGGACCTATCCGCCCAAGGACTACGCCCAATGGGGCGAACTGGTCTATCAATGGACCCTCCACAATATCGAGCGCTATGGCCGCGCCGAGGTCGAGCGCTGGTATTTCGAGGTCTGGAACGAGCCCAATTCGACCTTCTACTGGCAGGGCACGCCGGAGGAATTCTACAAGCTCCACGATTATGCGATCGCCGGCGTCCGCCGCGCGCTGCCGACCGCGCGGGTCGGCGGGCCCGACGTCGCCGGCCCCGGCGGCAGCTTCATGGACGGCTTCCTCAAGCATGTGTCGTCGGGCCGCAACTACGCCACCGGCGAGACCGGCACCCCGACCGATTTCCTGTCGTTTCACGCCAAGGGCCGGCCGAGCTTCGTCGACGGCCATGTCCGGATGGGGATCGCCACCCATCTGCGCGAGACCGACGGCGGCTTCACCAAGGTCCTGTCGATCCCGAGCCTCGCCACCAAGCCGGTGGTGATCGGCGAGAGCGATCCCGAGGGCTGCGCCGCCTGCCCGGGCCCGCAAAACGCCTATCGCAACGGCACCATGTATTCGAGCTACACCGCCGCCAGCTTCGCGCGGATCTGGGAGCTCGCCGAGAAGCGCAAGGTCAATCTCGAAGGGGTGGTGTCCTGGTCGTTCGAGTTCGAGGACCAGCCCTGGTTCGCCGGCTATCGCCAGCTCGCCACCAACGGCGTCGACCTGCCGGTGCTCAACGTGTTTCGCCTGTTCGCCCAGCTCGGCGAGGAGAGGCTGGCGAGCACGAGCAGCGCGCAGGTGCCGCTCGACAAACTCATCGCCGACGGCGTCCAGGGCGATGCCGATATCGGCACGATCGCCACCCGCACCGCCGACGGCAGGCTGGCGCTGCTGGTCTGGCATTATCATGACGACGATGTCGCCGGCCCCGACGCGCAGATCCGCATCAGCCTGACCGGCCTGCGCCGGGTTCCGGCGGCGGCGACGCTGTGGCGGGTCGATCCGCAGCATGCGAACGCCTTCACCGCCTGGCAGGCGATGGGATCGCCGCAGTCGCCCGACGCGACCCAATATGCCGCGCTCGAGGCGGCGTCGCGCATGCAGGCCGAGAGCGTCGGCGTCGCCCGCGCGAAGGGCGGTGCGACGATCGACGTCCGGCTCGCGCGGCAGGGCGTCGCGCTGATCATGCTCGATCCGCGGTGACGGCGGCGCCGGACATGGCCCCGCGCCTCCATGCCGCCCGCTGGACGGTCGCGGTGACGATCACCGTCGCGGTCGCGATCAGCTATCTCGATCGCCAGACCCTGCCCTGGGCGATCAAGCATATCGAGGCCGACATCCCGATCGGCAACCAGACCAAGGCGTTTCTCGATTCGGCGTTCCTGGCGACCTATGGGCTGATGTATCTGGGCGGCGGCTGGCTGCTCGACCGGATCGGCACGCGGCGCGGCTTCCTGGCGATCATGATCTTCTGGTCGCTCGCCTGCGCCAGCCATGGCATCGCCGGCGGCATCGTCGCGCTGGTGGCCAGCCGGCTGCTGCTCGGCATGGGCGAAGGCGGCGGCTTTCCCGCCGCCACCCGCGCGATCGCCGAATGGTTCGCGCCACGCCACCGCGCCGCGGCGATGGGGCTGGTCAATGCCGGCACCGCGATCGGCGCGGTGATCGCGCCACCGTTGATCGCCGCGATCCTCACTTATGGCGACTGGTTCGGGCTGGCGAGCTGGCGCTGGGTGTTCTTCGTCACCGGCGGCTTCGGCCTGCTGTGGTCGCTCTGGTGGTTCGCGACCTACCGGCTGCCCCCCGCCGATCCCGCGGAAGCCATCGCCTCGGCCTCGGCATCGGGTCCGGCGCCGACCATCGCCCAGCTGCTCGCCCGCCGCGAGGTGCGCGGGGTGGTCGGCGCCAAGTTCCTCAGCGACGGCGCCTGGTATTTCTACCTGTTCTGGCTGCCCAAATATCTGTTCGAAGCGCATGGCTTCGACCTCAAGCAGGCGGCGACGATCGGCTGGATTCCCTATGCCGCGTCGGGCGTCGGCAGCCTGTGCGGCGGCTGGCTGTCGAGCCGGCTGCTGTCGTCGGGCCGGTCGGTCAACGCCGCGCGCAAGATCGCGCTGGGGCTGAGCGCCGCCTGCATGCCCTGGGTGATGCTGGTGCCGTCGGCCGGCTCGGTCGCGGTCGTGATCGCGCTCTTCAGCCTTGCCTTTTTCGGGCAGCAGAGCTGGTCGACCTTGGTGATGACGCTGCCGACCGACCTGGCACCGCGCGCCGCGCTCGGCCGGCTGGCCGGGCTGGTCGGGCTCGGCGGCGCGTTCGGCGGCATCGTCATGGGCCAGGCCGCCGGCTGGGCGCTCGACGCCGGGCTTGGCTACACCCCGGTGCTGGTCGCCGCCGCCACCCTCCATCTGATCGCCTTCGCGCTGATCTGCCTTGCCATCCCCCGCATCTCGTCCCTCGATTTCCCAGGAAAGGTCCTGTCTTGAAGATCACCGAAATCCGCACCCGCGTCGTCCAGTGGGAAGGCGAGACCGTGCCGCTGCCGCCGCATTTCTGCACCAACCCGATGGACCTGGTCTCGCCGCTGCTGACCCGCGAGACGATGGGTACCTTCACCTTCCATGGCTGGCTGATCGTCGAGATCTTCACCGACGCCGGGCTGGTCGGGATCGGCAATGCCGCGCTGGCGCCGCTGGTGACCAAGCAGATGATCGACCTCTATCTGGCGCCGCTGCTGATCGGCCAGGATCCGTGGGACAGCGAGTTCCTGTGGCAGCACATGTACCGCAAGACGATGGCGTTCGGCCGCAAGGGGGTGGCGCTGGTCGCGATCTCGGCGCTCGACATCGCCTTGTGGGATCTGATGGGCAAGGCCGCGAAACAGCCGGTGTTCAAGCTGCTCGGCGGCCGCACCAAGGCGAAGATCCCGGTCTATGCCAGCCGGCTCTATTCGATCCCGCTCGACGAGCTCGCGACCGAGGCCGCGCGCTACAAGGCGCAGGGCTACAAGGCGATGAAGCTGCGCTTCGGCTGGGGGCCGATCGACGGCGCCGAGGGCATGGCGCGCAATGTCGAACTGATCCGCACCGTGCGCGAAACCGTCGGCGACGAGATCGACATCATGGCCGACGCCTATATGGGCTGGAGCCTCGATTATGCGAAGCGGATGATGCGGCTGATCGAACCGTTCAACCTGCGCTGGCTCGAGGAGGCGATCATCCCCGACGACATCAACGGCTATCGCGAGCTGCGCCGCTTCGGCACGACCCCGATCGCCGCGGGCGAGCATGAGTTCACCAGCTATGGCTTTCGCCAGATGATCGAGGCCAAGGCGCTCGACTATTTCCAGTTCGACACCAACCGGGTCGGCGGCATCACCGCGGCGCGCAAGATCCAGGCGCTCGCCGAGGCCTATTCGATCCCGGTCGTCCCCCACGCCGGGCAGATGCACAATTATCATGTGGTGATGGCCAGCCTGAATTCGCCGATCGCCGAATATTTCCCGATGGTCGACGTCGAGGTCGGCAACGAGCTGTTCTGGTATATCTTCAAGGGCGAACCGCAGGCCGAGGGCGGCACTATCGACCTCGACGACGATCTGCCGGGCCTCGGGCTCGAGATCGACGAAGCGGCCCTCGCGCGGTTCAAGGTGATCGGATGACGGTGATGAAGGTGGCGGTGCTCGGGCTCGGGCTGATGGGCGGCGGCATGGCCCGGCAATTGCTGGCGGCCGGGCATGAGGTGGCGGTGTGGAACCGCAGCCCGGCCCGCGCGGCCCCCTTCGCCGAGCAGGGCGCCCGCGTCGCCGCCACGCCGGCCGACGCCGCGCAGGATGCCGCGATCGTCATCGCCATGCTCGCCGACGACGATGCGTCGCGCGGCGCATGGACCGGCCCGGACGGTGCGATGGCGGCGATGGCGCCGGGCGCGATCGCGATCGAATCGAGCACCCTGACCGTCGACTGGATCGCGACCCTCGCCGGCGAGGCCGAGGCGCGCGGCCTGCGCTTCCTCGAGGCGCCGGTCACCGGCAGCCGCGACCAGGCCGCCAGCGGCGCGCTGCGCTTCCTGGTCGGCGGCGAGGCCGACACCCTCGACGCGGCGCGACCGGCGCTCGAGGCGATGGCCGGCGCGATCCTGCACCTCGGCCCGGTCGGCAGCGGCGCGATCGTCAAGCTGGCGAACAATTTCCTGTGCGGCCTGCAGGTCGCCGGATTGGCGGAAGCGGTGGCGATGCTCGAAAAAAAGGGTCTCGACATCGAACAGGCGGTGTCGGTGCTCGCCGATGGCGCCCCCGGCAGCCCGCTGGTCAAGGCGGTCAGCCGCCGCATGCTCGATCGTGCCTATGATCCGCATTTCCTGGTGCCGCTGATGGCGAAGGATCTCGGCTATGCGGCGCAAGCGATGGCCGGCGTCGGGATCGCCTCGTCGCTCGCACGCGCCGCCCGCGAACGCTTCGTCGAGGCCGACCGGGCCGGCGAAGGCGGACATGATGTCGCGGCGATCGTCGAACCGCTCCGGAAAGCGCCATCCTGACCGTCCGCCGCGCGCAAGCCGCGTTAGAGCATGTCCCGATCAGATTGATCAGGACATGCTCTAAATTGTCTTTGTTTTCCGCATTTTCCGAGCCGTCAGGTGATTCCACCTGACTTGAAAATGCTCTATAGGATCTTTCGCGACGTCACCGGCAGGGTCGCGCAGGCGGGCGTGCCGTCCTTGCCGGTGCCGTCGACGCGGAGTTCGAGCACGCCGCCGCCCCCGGCCGCGCGGTCGAGCAGATCCTGCGGGATATCGTGGATGTCGATCTTCATCCGCCGGGTCCAGGGCGATGCGGGATCGCCCGCCATCTGCCCGATCCGGATATAGACGAAGCGGCGCACCGGCCCCTCGCGCCGCACCTGATCGCCGAAAAATTTGGGGCCGGCCGCGATGCGGACCGGAAAATCGAACGCCAGCGGCTCGCCGGCCAGCGATGTCTTGGGATCGAGCGGCCCGTCATCCTTGCCCTGCAAGCTATGGCGCACGCCGGTCACCGGCCGGTCGATGACGATCCGCATGCGGATTTCGGTCTGATCGCTGCGCGCCATGGCCGAATCATAGCCCGAACCACCGGCTCCCTCCAGTCCACCGGCAGCAAATGTCCAGGCGCCTGCCGTTCGTCGATCGCACCCTGTCGTTCGTCGCCCGACCTGGCGGCTGGTGGAGCCGAACGCGCCTTCGGTCGAAGCGCGCATGCCCGGACGATTCGACCGGCCTAGAGACAGCTCAGCCGCGGAGGACAGCCGATCATCGGACCCCGCGAACAGCATGTTTCACCGGGCCGCCGCCCGCATGATTTTGGAGAATGACCATGAACAAGTTTTTCGTCGCCACCGCCGCCGTCGCCGCCGCCTTCGTCAACATCGCGATCGCCGTCCCCGCCTCGGCGGCCACGCTCCCCACCCGCACGGTCAGCTATGCCGATCTCAACCTGGCGAGCGCGAGCGGCCAGGCGGCGCTCAGGACCCGCGTCAACCATGCCGCCAAGGCGGTGTGCGCGGTCGATGGCACCGCCTCGCTCGAGGCCAAGGTCCAGGAAAATCGCTGCGCCCGCGTCGCGGTCGCCAAGGCGATGCCGCAGGTCGAGCTGGCGCTGGCGAATGCCGGCACCCAGGTCGCCGACAACAGCCGCTTCGTGGTTGCGGCGCACTGACGCGACAGGGTGTCCGCCGGAATCTGCCGGTGCCACAAACAAAAAAGAGGGCCGATCCCGGAGGATCGGCCCTTTGAAAGTTTTAGGAGAGGATGCCTGAAAGGCCCGATCCTTGTGCATCGCAGCATGAACGATTGCAATTGCGGTTAGCGCTAACAAGATTGCAAAATATGCAATCATGGACTGATGCACTTACCGAAATTCGCATCACTGCAACTCTCGCTACGCATCCACCGTATATCGACATGACACGATGTCCTGTGGCTTCTGCGTAACGATGGCCGGCGAACCCGGCATTTGACCCGTCATGGAACGACCCACCCGATGAGCAATATCGACGTCTGCAAGCGAGACCGCGACGCGGTCGACCGTTCGCCGCCGCGGATCGACGCCGACCGCGATCCGGCCCGCAGCCCCGGCCGACGCATCGCAGGGCGCGCGCCCGATGATTTCACGCTGCTCTATTCCCGCAGCGCAGCCGCGCTGTTATCGCGGCGCAGCATCTAGCCGGCGGCAGGCTGCCACCGTCAGCCGGCAGCGATTCTCGCCGTCACCTTCGCGGATGTGGCCCTGCCCCCCTCGCCGCAGCCGCGACGATGCCGCATATCTCCAACCCTGTCGATCATGCCCGGCCGGGATGTGCGGCGTTGCGCATCGACCATATCAGCAACCTACCGAACATCCCCGACAGCGCGCCATCCGTTCCGCGGGATGTCCGGTCGGCCTCGGCCCCATGATCGGATCCGTCGCGAGGCTTCGGTGATGACGACAGGGTCATGATGATATCCGATCGCTGGATGTTGGGCATGGACCGTAGACGGCACGCATCGCGGCAATCCGCACCGGCTGTGCCCTACCATGCGATTTTACCGATCGCACCGGAATGGGCCGGACGCCCTTCCCGTCGGCGGATCATCCGCGCTTTGCCGAAATGGGTTCGTTTCGGTCGCATCTGCCTTGCGGGCGATCGCTGCCGGCGACGTCTCGGAAGCAGAACCGACAAGAGTATGCGTATCTATGAGTAGCTTCAGAAAACCGCGCGGCGGCGCGCGCCCAGCAGATATGATCCGTTTCGAAGATTCGCCCGCCCCCACGGTGGAGCTGCGCGAACAGCAGATGGGCTATGCCGCCGCATCGCGCCATTCGAAACCTCCCCGCGCCTTCACCCGTGAACAGGAGGCGGCGGATCTGATCGCCGAATATGGCCGGAGCGAAGCCCATCTGATCGTCGCGCGCCAGCTCGCCAGAGCGCGCGGCCAGCGGGACGATCCGCAGGCCATCTGGCTGGCCGAGATGCTGGAACGGATCGATGCGTCGATAAAATGAGCGTCATGCGCGATCTCGAAGATGCTGACGCATCCTCGATCGATAGGCTCAAGCGCCGCACGGGCTGATTACCCGATCCCGATGAGCCAAGCGCACCGGGATCGGATATCAGAGATAGACCCAGGGCCGCGCGCGCCGATCGCGCGCGCGAAAGGCGATGATCTCGTCGCGGCGCTTGAGGGTCAGGTCGATCGCGTCGAGCCCGCCGATCAGCATCTCGCGCGCTTCGTCCTCGAGGATGATCGGCCAGTGGCGCCCGTCGGCGATCGACAGCCGCTCCGCGACCAGATCGCAGGTCACCGGCTGCCCCGCCGCGGCGATCTCGGCGATCGCGTCGGCGGGCAGTTCGACCGGGGCGATGCCGTTGCGGATGCAGTTGCCGCGGAAGATCGGGTTGAAGCCGGCGGCGACCACCACCCGGAAGCCATATTCGGCGAGCGCCCAGGCGGCATGTTCGCGGCTCGACCCGCAGCCGAAATTGGCGCCGCCGAGCAGGATCTGCGCGCCGGCATAGGCCGGCTGGTTGAGCACGAAGTCGGGATCGGCGTCGCGGCCGCCGATCGTGCGGTAGCGCCAGCCGGCGAACAGCCCGTCGGCGAGCCCCTTCTTCGACACCGCCTTCATCTCGCGCGAGGGGATGATCGCGTCGGTGTCGACATTGTCGCGCAGCAGCGGCACCGCGACCGAGGTAATGCGGTCGAGCGGGATCATCGGGCAACGGGCTCCAATTTGCGCGGATCGCTGATCGCGCCGGCAATGGCGGACGCGGCGACAGTCTCGGGCGAGGCGAGATGCGATCGCGTCTCGGGGCCCTGGCGGCTTTCGAAATTGCGGTTGGTCGAGCTGATCACCCGCTGGCGGTGACCGAAGCTCTCGCCGCCGGCGAAGAAGCACATCGAACAGCCCGCCTCGCGCCATTCGAAGCCCGCGTCGAGGAAGATGCGGTCGAGCCCTTCGGCCTCGGCCTGCGCCTTGACCACGGTCGACCCGGGCACCGCGATCGCGCGGACATGGTCGGCGACCCGCTGCCCCTTGAGCACCGCCGCCGCGCGCCGCAGGTCGCTGATCCGCGCATTGGTGCACGATCCGATGAAGGCGCCATCGATCGGCAGCGCGTCGAGCGGCTGGCCTTCATGCAAGCCCATATAGTCGAGCGCGCGGGCATGCGCCGCCGGGGTGCCGTGCGCGTCGGGTGCATAGGCCGGCACGACGCTGCCCAGCGGTACCGCCTGTTGCGGACTGGTCCCCCAGCTCACCATCGGCGCGACCTCGGCGGCATCGATGACATGTTCGGCGTCGAAACAGGCATCGTCGTCCGATCGCAACCTGCTCCACGCCTCGACCGCGGCGGTCCAGCCGGCATCCCTGGGCGCGTAGCTGCGGCCGGCGAGATAATCGAAGGTCAGCCCGTCGGGGGCGATGATCGCCGAGAAGGCCGACAGCTCGGTCGCCATGTTGCACAGGGTCAGCCGCGCCTCGATGTCGAGTGCGCGCACGGCACTGCCGGCATATTCGATCATATGGCCGTCGCCACCGGCAGCCCCCAGCCGGGCGACGATATGGAGCGCGAGATCCTTGGCGGTGACGCCGATGCCGAGCCTACCCTCGATGCGGATCCGCATCGTCTTCGGTTTGCGCACCCGTAGCGTCGTTGTCGCCAGCGCATGCTCGGCCTCGGTCGATCCGATTCCCCAGGCGAGCGCGCCGAGCGCACCCTGGCTGCAGGTATGGCTGTCGGGGCAGACCAGCGTCAGCCCGGGCAGCACGATCGCCTGTTCGGGCGAGACGACATGGACGATGCCCTGACGCGGATCGCCGATGTCGAACAGGGTCAGCCCCGCTTCATTGGCGGCGCGGCGGGTGGTGGTGATGAACTGGGTGCCGGTCGGCATCGTCGTGCGGTCACCGCGGCCGGGCAGCGTGTCGACGATATGATCCATCGTCACGAACGCCTGTTCGGGCGCGAACACGGTCCTGCCGGCCTCGCGCAGGCTTTCGAGCGCGACCCCGCCGGTGCGCTCGTGGAGCAGCACCCGGTCGATCGCGATCAGCCCCATGCCGTCGCCGAGATCGGCGATCGCATGCATGTCCCACAATTTCTGGAAAAGCGTCTCGCCCATGTCAGGCCACGCACCCGCCCTGGCGCAGGGCGGCGACTTCGCCGTCCGAATAGCCGAGCTCGGCGAGCAGCGCGTCGCTGTCGGCGCCGATCTGCGGAATGTCGCGGACCAGGTCGAGTCGCTCGCCGTCGATCTCGACCGGCAGTCCCGGCAGCCGGGTCGGCCGCCCGTCGGGCAGGGTCAGGTCAAGCAGCCCGCCGGCATTGAGATGCGGATCGTCGAACAGCTCGTCGGGGCGCATGATCGGCGCGAACGGCAGGCCGATCCGCTCGAGCGTCCCGACCAGCATGGCGCGGTCGAGCGTCGCGAACAGCGCGCGCACCCGCGGCAGGATCGCCTCGCGCTGGAGCACGCGCTGGTTGTTGGCGCGCAGATCGGGATCGGCACCGAGATCGTCGAAACCGAACGCCTCGCAGAAGGTCAGCCACTGGCCGTCGCTGACCACCCCGACGAACAATTGCTCGTCGGCGTTGAGCGTGTCGAACACGTCGTAGATCGCCCAGGCCGAGACCCGGACCGGCATCGGCCCGGCCGGCTTGCCGGTCACCGCCTGCTGCGCCATGTGCTGGCCGACCAGGAAGGCGGTGGTCTCGTAGAGCGAGCAGCGCACCTCGCCACCCTTGCCGGTGCGGTGGCGGCGCTCGACCGCGGCGAGGATGCCGATCACCCCGAACATGCCGCCGGTGATGTCGATCACCGACGATCCGGCGCGCAGCGGCCGCCCCGGCGGCCCGGTCATATAGGCAAGCCCGCCCATCATCTGGGTGACCTCGTCGAGCGCGGTGCGCTGCTCATAGGGTCCCGCGAGGAAGCCCTTGGCCGAGCAATAGATCAGCCCGGGATTGGTCTTGGCGAGCGTCTCGTAGGACAGGCCGAGCTTGGCGAGCGTGCCGGGCCGGAAATTCTCGATGACGATGTCGGCCTCGGCGGCGAGCCGGCGCGCGACCTCGATCCCCTCGGCGCTCTTGAGGTCGAGGCAGATGCTGCGCTTGTTGCGGTTGAACATCGGGAAATAACCCGCCCCAGAACCGAGCAGCCGGCGGGTCTGGTCGCCGCCGACCGGCTCGACCTTGACCACTTCGGCGCCCAGGTCGCCGAGGATGACTCCGACCGCGGGGCCCATCACCATATGTGTGAATTCAACGACTTTCAGGCCGGCAAGCGGTAGGGCGTCCTGGTCCATCTCTATCCCGAATTTGCTGTCACGCCTTGAACGGCGTCGCTTATTTGATATAGACCTATGACAAATAACGCAACCGGAGTCGAAAGGGTGAAGCCAGCGTGAGCGCCAGCGACGACATCGCCATACTCGTCAGCGAGGTCGGCCCGCGCGACGGGCTGCAGAGCATATCGGCGATCATGCCGCTGGCGGCGAAGAAGGCCTGGATCAGCGCCGAGGCCGCCGCCGGCGTCCGCGAGATCGAGGTCGGCAGCTTCGTTCCCGCCAAGCTGCTGCCCCAGCTCGCCGACACCGCCGAGGTCGTCGCGCATGCGCTGACGATCCCCGACCTGACCGTGGCGGTGCTGGTACCCAACGCCCGCGGCGCCGAGGCGGCGATCGCCGCCGGCGCGCACAAGATCACCCTGCCTTTGTCGGTATCGGAGACCCATTCGCTGCGCAATCTGCGCCGCACCCATGTCCAGGTGCTCGACGAGGCGAAGGCGATCGGCGCGATGATCGCCGCGCTGCCGGCCGAGCGCCGCCCGCATTTCGAAGGCAGCCTGTCGACCGCGTTCGGCTGCACTCTCGAAGGTGCGATCCCCGACGCGCAGATCGCGCGGCTCGCCGAGGGGCTGATGGCCGCGGGCTGCAACGAGGTCGGCCTGTCGGACACCACCGGCTATGCCGATCCGGCCGCGGTCAAGCGGCTGATCGCGCTGGTCCACGGCGTCGTCGGGCGCGACGCGCTGACCGGCATCCATCTTCACAACACCCGCGGCCTCGGCCTCGCCAATGCGCTGATGGCGATCGAATGCGGGCTGACCACGCTCGACAGCTCGCTGGGCGGCCTCGGCGGCTGCCCGTTCGCGCCCGGCGCCTCGGGCAATATCGTCACCGAGGATCTGGTGTTCATGCTCGAGGCGATGGGGCTGCGCACCGGCATCGACATCGACCGGCTGAACGCGGTGCGGTCGATCCTGGCCGAGGCGTTGCCCGGCGAGCCGCTTTACGGTTTCATTCCCGATGCGGGGCTTCCGCTCGGTTTCAACGGCGCCCACGGGCAGCCGATCAAGGAGGTAGCATGACGATCGTCGGAACGAAGATGGTGCGGGAGGACAAGACCGCGCGTCAGCTGTTCGAAGAGGTCATGGCCAATCCGGCGCGCAAGAAGTTCGGCTTCGGCGAGAAGCTCGCGATCGTCAATGTCGACTTCCAGCAGGCCTATACCCGCATCGATATGTTCAAGACCGCCTATGAGACCGATCCCAACCAGATCGGTTACGTCAACGACATCTCGCGGCTCGCGCGTGCCAAGGGCATGCCGGTGATCTGGAGCCATGTCGCCTATAAGGACGACGCCGGCGACGCCGGGGTATGGGGCACCCGCACCAACACCGAGGATTCGCTGCAGAACATCAAATATGACAGCGAGCGACACAAATTCGATCCGCGCTGCGAGATCGATGCGAACGACCTCGTCTACACCAAGCGGATGCCGTCGGCCTTTTTCGAGACCCCGCTGAACTCCTATCTGCGCTGGCACAAGGTCGACACCGTGATCGTCACCGGCGGCAGCACCTCGGGCTGCGTGCGCGCGACCGCGGTCGACGCGCTGGCTTATGGCTTCCGCGCGATCGTTCCGATCGAGACCTGCGCCGACAAGCATGAAAGCTATCATTTCGCCAATCTGACCGACCTCCAGCTCAAATATGCCGATGTCGAGCCGGTCCAGGCGGTGATCGACTGGCTGGAGGCGCGTTGATGCGCGAGGGTGAAGGCGATCCCGGCCTCTACGAATTCCGGCCCTATCGCGACCGTGCGAAGATCGCCTGGCCCGACGGCAAGCGCGTCGCGGTGTGGGTGTCGCCCAATATCGAATTTTACGAACTCGATCCGCCCGCCAACCCGCAGCGCAAGGCCTGGACCAAGCCGCATCCCGACGTCGTCGGCTACAGCCACCGCGACTATGGCAACCGCGTCGGGCATCAGCGGCTCGCCGATGCGATGGAGCGCCACGGCTTCAAGGGATCGGTGTCGCTGTCGATCGCGATGTGCCAGCACCATCCCGAGATCGTCGAACAGGTCAACGCGCTCGGCTGGGAATTCTTCAGCCATGGCGCCTACAACACCCGCTATTCCTACGGGATGGACGAGGCGCAGGAGCGCGCGCTGATCGAGGATTCGATCCGCACGGTGCGCGAGGCGACCGGCCAGACGATCAAGGGCTGGCTCGCCCCGGCGCTGACCCACACCCCGCGCACGCTCGACCTGATCGCCGAATATGGGCTGACCTACACCTGCGACCTCTATCATGACGACCAGCCCGGGCCGGTCCATGTCGCGCAAGGGCGGCTGGTGTCGATGCCGTACAGCCTCGAGGTCAACGACCATTATGGCTTCTCGGTCTACAACATGTCGCCGCGCGACTATGCCGAGACGCTGATCCGCCAATATGAGCGGCTTGCCGAGGAAGGCGAGACTTCGGGCACGGTGATGTGCATTCCGCTCCACGCCTATCTGGTCGGCCAGCCGCACCGGATCGGACCGTTCGAGGAGGTGCTGCGCCACATCGCCGCCGATGGCCGCGCCTGGATCACCCGCTCGGGCGACATCGCCGACCATTTCCTCGCCCATGATTATGACGCCGCGGTCGCCGATGCGGCCCGCTATGCGACGGAGGCCCGCTGATGGCGCTCGACCCCGCCTATCTCGACTATCCGATGCGCCGGCACGGGATGGACCATGATTTCTATCCCTGGTCGAACATCTTCGATCGTTCGCCGATCGCCTGGCCCGACGGCAAAAGCGTCGCGGTGTGGACGCTGGTCAATCTCGAATGGTTTCCGATCGTGCCCGGCGACAAGCCGTTCCGCGCGCCGGGCCATATGCAGACCCCCTATCCCGACTATCGCCATTATACCGCGCGCGAATATGGCACCCGGGTCGGCTTCTACCGGCTGCTCGACGCCTTCGCGAAGGTCGGCGCGACCGTCTCGGTCGCGGTCAACAGCGCTATCGCCGAACGCTATCCGAGCGTGATCGCGGACATCGTCGCAGGCGGCCACGAAATCGTCGCCCATTCGACCGACATGAACGGCACCATCGCCAGCGGCCTCGACGAGGCAGCCGAGCGCGACCTGATCCTGCGCTCGATCGACACGCTCGAAAAAATCGCCGGCACCCGCCCGCGCGGCTGGCACTCGATCGCGCGGTCGCAGTCTTTCAACACGCCGCGGCTGCTGGTCGAGGCCGGCATCGACTATATGTGCGACTGGGTGAACGACGAACTCCCCTATCGCTTCGCGACGACCGCCGGCGACCTGGTCAACCTGCCGCTCAACCATGAGCTGTCCGACCGGCAGATCCTGGTCAACCAGCAGCATGGCGTCGACTCCTATGTCGAACAGATGACCGACGCCTATGACCTGCTCGAGGGCGAGAGCGCGCGGTTCGGCGGGCGGATGCTGCCGCTCAACATCACCCCTTATATCATGGGCCTGCCCTACCGGATCGGCGCGTTCGAGCGGCTGCTCGCCGAACTCGCCGCCCGCCCCGGCACCTGGTTCGCGCGCGGCGACGCGATCGTCGACGCGGCGGGGGTCTGATCGCAAGCCGAGCAGGCCGCCGGCGTCCAGATCCTCCCCGAGCCTGCGGCTCAGGGAGGATCGGTCAGCGCTCGCCCGCTACCCGACGAACCCCAGAAAGCGCGCGATCGCGTCCGCTTTCTCGGCCGGGGTCCGGCCGACCGGTTCGACCCGGCCGTCGGCCAGGCGTGCCGCCAGACCGGCGGTCGCGGCGCGCAGATCGGGCAGTTCGCCGTCGGCGAGCAGCAGCATCGCCGGCCCCCGCACATCGGCCAGCCGCGCCGCGGCGTCATAGCGGAACGCCGCCCGATAGGCCTTGTGATAGGAGGTCAGCCCCTTGAGCAGTTCGAGGGTGGCGGCGTGGAGATCGGCCGCCGGCGGCACCGCGCGGGTCATCAGCCGGTGGGCGGGGTCGCGCAGGAAATGCGGGAAATGGAGCGACTGGTCGCGGATATAATGGAACGCCCAGATCAGATGTCCGCCATGATCGTCGGGCACCATCTCGGGCGCATAGTCGCGCAGCAGCAGGTCGCGCATCGCCGGCGGATAGTCGGTCAGCCCGTCGAGGATCAGCCGGCCGACCCGGTCGGGGCATGACGCCGCCGCCTCGACCGCGATCCGCGCGCCGGTATGGGTGCCGTAGAGATCGAACTCGCCGATCCCCATCCGGTCGAGCAGCCGCACCAGCGCCTGTGCATACCAGCCGATATCGGCCGCGTCGGGAACGAAGGCATCCGAATCGCCATTGCCGGGCATGTCGGGCGCGATCAGCGTCGGCGCCCCCGGCCGCGCGCCGAGCGCCTCGACCAGCGGCGCGATCCCGCGCGACGAACCCGGCGAGGCGTGGAGCATCACCAGCGGGCGCGCGTCCGGCACGCCGTCGATCCGGCGGAGATGGACGAGCCCCTCGGGCAGCCGGACGAAGGCGCGGTCGATCGGCGAGACCATGCGATCAGGCCTGTTTTTGCGCGATCCGCTCGTGGAGCAGCGGATCGACCATCGCCTCGGACGCCTGGCGCATCTGGATCAGCGCGGCGAGCGGCGCCTCGATATAATGGAACAGCCGCCAGTCATCCTCGCGCCGGCGCAAGGTCGCGCTGACCCGCACCGCGCCACCGAACGGGCGCGGATAGAGGCGGTTGCCGGGGATGAAGACGTTCCAGCGCATATGGTAGAAGGCGATCGCGATATCGTCCGAGGCGGCGCGCACCGTCAGCCGGTCATAGGTGAGCAGCCGGTCGGACTTGCTGCGGTCGATTCCCCAATAGGCCTCGATCGCCGGCCAGCCGATCATCGGCTCGGACTCCTCGGCGACATAGATCGGAACCGGCTCGCGCTCGTCCCACATCGCGCGCAGCCCGGGCACGTCATAGGCGTTCCAGCGGCGGACATAGTCCGCGACGAAATCGGCGATCTGTTGGTCGAGGGTCATGGGATGGGGACTCCACATTTAAAGCCCCCTCCCTTTCAAGGGAGGGGTTGGGGTGGGTGGCGACTGAGGCGGCTCGATGCCGCTGAAGTCGCTTCGGTTCCAGCGTAGACGCTCGCTGCGCTCGCGACCCACCCCAACCCCTCCCTTAAAAGGGAGGGGCTTAAATTGGGGAAGACGGCCTCGGATCATCGCGCGCTAAAGGTCCGTCGCAGCCAGTTCGATCAACTCCCCAGCCGCCCCACGCCACATCCTCAGCGCCGCGTCCGGCCCCGCCGACAGCGGCAGCGGCTTATGCGCATCCGGCATATAACCCGCTCCCATCGCGCGCACGTCCAACGTCACAATCGCCATACCCGGCGGCAGGTCGCCGTCGCGGGTCGGGCGCGGGGTCATCGCCGGGGCATAGCCGTCGAGTTCGAGCACCGTGCCCCATTCGAGCTCGACCAGCCCGAGATCGGTCTTGTGGTCGGCGGGCAGGCCATTGGCCTCGTTGATGATGCCGATCGGGGTCGGCTTGGGCGGGCGCACGACATTGTCGAACGACGCCGCATAGGCCGCGTTCATCGCGTGGATGTCGGGGCCGCCGGCGACCACCGAGAACACCCGGCCGACGAAACCGCGCGCGGGTCCCAGGTCCATCCCGCAGCCGGGCGGGGCATGGGTCAGATAGACGCATTCGCCGGCCGGGCCGATCACCTGCATCGCGCTGATCTTCGGATAGTTGGTGAGCGGGCGCGGCCCGCCGATGCGGCGGAACGGCGAATCCGCGATCCGTTCGGCGAGCAGGTTCACATCCTCGACGATGATCTCGGTCGCGTTCCAGCCATGGGTGGTGAGCGCGCGCCAGGGCTCGTGGTGCGGGGTCTCGACGAAGCGCAGCGCCACCGCCTCGCCGCCCGCGGGTTCGAGCGCGACATAGCGGCGGCCGGCAGCCGCGGGCGCGCCCCAGAAGGCGGCGCGATCGGCGGCGACGGTGCCGCGGTCGACGACGCGATAGTCGAGCACGCCGCCATAAGCGCGCTCGATCGCGGCGATGTCGGGCACCGAATAGGTGACCGCGCGGATACCGCCGAGCCGGCGGCGCAGGTCAGTCGTCATGGCTGGAGGCTTCCCTTGTTGCGGAGAGGGCGATCAGCCCTTCGACCTCGATCACGCCGCGGCGATAGCCGCCGAAGCCGCGCCAGACGATCAGGATCGCCGGGATGCCGATCAGCGCCGCCTCGATCGCCATCGCATAACGCAGCATCGCCGGGTCGCCGAAGCGATCGACCATGAAGCCGACCGGCAAGGGGCCGAGCACCAGGCTGGTCAGGCTGAGGATCACGAAATAGAGCGCGGTCGCGGTCGAGCGGACGTCGCTCGAGGTCAGCATCGTCAACGACGCCGGGCCGGCGGTGCCGCAGATGCACTGGCCGAGCAGGAACAGCGCGAACCCGACCAGCGCCCAGGGCGCGCTCGGCGCGAGCGGATAGAGGATGGTGGCGGGCACGACGATGCAGATGCCGATCAGGAAGGCGCGCAGCGTACCGTCCTTGTGCCCGGCCTTGAGCGCGCGGCTGCACAGCCAGCCCGCGAGCGTATAGCCGATCGCACCGACCGACAGATAGATCAGCCCCGCCGCCAGCCCGAACCGGCCGACGTCCCAGCTCCAGCTCCGCTCGAACAAGGCGACGTTCCACAGGCTGAGCGTGCCCAGGGTCAGCGATCCGGCATTGCCGACGACCAGCGGCCCGAACGCGCGCCAGCGCCGCGCCATGAAGCCGATCGCCGCCGCCAGCGGCACATGATGATGGGCATCGGCGCCGATCGCGCCGCCGATCGTCTCGGACCGGGCCGGCTCGCGGATCAGCAGCATCAGCGCGGCGAGCAGGAACCCCGGCGGGCCGGCGATCAGGAACACCGCCTGCCAATGTTCGACCCCGCCGATCAGCGGCAGCGCGATCGGCGGCAGCGTGGCGATCCAGGCGACCAGCGGCCCGCCGCCGAGAAAGGCCATCGCCGATCCGAAGGTGGTGCCCGCCATCATCAGCGCGATCGCGCGCGGCCGCCGCGGCCGGTCGAAATAGTCGCTGATCAGCGACAGCGCGCACGGCGTCACCGCGGCCTCGCCGAGCCCGACGCCCAGCCGCGACACGAACAACATGCCGAAATGATCGGCGAAGCCGGCAAGCATCGTCATCGCGCACCAGATCGCGATCGCGCCGGCGAGCAGTTTGCGGCGGCTGTAGCGATCGGCGAGATAGCCCGCCGGGATCGCCATCGTCGCATAGAATAGCGCGAAGGCCGGCCCGAGCAGCAGCCCAACCTGGAAGTCGCTGAGATCCAGGCTCGCCTTGATCGGCTTGATCAGCAGGCTCGGCAGGAAGCGGTCGAGATGCGACAGCGCCTGGGCGAGGAACAGCAGCAGGACGGCCAGCCAGGGCCGCCATGACGGCCCCGGCCGGGTCAAACCCCGAGCTTCCGCAGCACGATCGGACGGCGCGGGATCGAGATCGCCTTCTGCCGCGTGTAGAAGGCCTCGCAGGCCGCACCGCCATCGGCGCCGACCCCCGATTCCTTGTAGCCGCCGAACGGCGCGCGCAGTTCGCGCATCATCGGGGTGTTGCACCAGACGATGCCCGCCTCGATCCGTTCCTGCGCTGCCATGATCCGGGCGATGCTCTGCGACCAGACATAGGAGACCAGTCCGAACCGGCTGGCATTGGCGAGGCGGTAAGCCTCCTCGTCGGTGTCGAACACGACCAGTGCCGCGAACGGGCCGAAAATCTCCTCCTGGCAGACCCGCGCATCGTTCGATCCGGCGAGGACGATCGTCGGTTCGACATAGCAGCCCTTGTCGAACGCCGGCGCGCGGCGGCCGCCGGTCAGCAGCTTTTCGCCGCTCTCCCCGGCGCCGGGGACGAAGCTGAGCACATGCTGCATATGGCGTTGCGACACCAAAGGCCCGATCTCGGTCGCGGGATCGCGCGGGTCGCCGACCCGGATCTTGCGCGCGCGCTCGACGAACGCCTCGATGAAGCGGTCGGCGATGCCGCGCTGGACGAGGATGCGCGATCCGGCGAGGCATTGCTGGCCGTTGTTGGTGAAGATGCCGAGCAGCGCGCCGTCGACCGCCTGTTCGAAATCGGCATCGTCGAAGATGATGTTGGCCGACTTGCCGCCGAGCTCGACGGTGGCGGGCTTGAGCAGTTCGCCCGCGGTGCGCATGATCACCCGCCCGGTCGGGGTGCCACCGGTGAAGGTGACGACGTCGACCCCGGGATTGCGGATCAGCCGGTCGCCGGCGGTGGCGCCGCGGCCGTTGACGAGGTTGACGACGCCGTCGGGAATCCCCGCGTCGCGCAGGATCGCCACCAGCCGGCTGATGCCGAGCGGCGCCTGTTCGGAGGGTTTGAGGATGCAGCTGTTGCCGAAGGCGATCGACGAGGCGATCTTCATCGAACCGAGCGCGATCGGCGAGTTCCACGGGCTGATCAGCGCGGCGACGCCAACCGGCTCACGCCGCACCATCGTCAGATAATCGGGATTCTGCTCGTAGAGCTGGCCGACGCTCTGGCCGATATAGTCGGCGAAGAAGCGGAAATTGTCGCCGGCGCGCAGCACCGAGCGGCCGCGGATCTGCGACAGCGGCAGGCCGGTGTTCGAACATTCGATGTCGGCGAGTTCGTCGGCGGCGGCGTCGATCAGTTCGGCGCAGCGCCGCAGCACCGCCTGGCGCTTGTCGACCGGCATCGTCCGCCAGACGCCCTCGTCGAAGCTGCGCCGGGCGGCCGCGACCGCGCGGTCGACGGTGGCGCCATCGGCCTCGGGCAGTTCGACGATCAGGCTGTCGTCGGCCGGGTTGATCACCTCGATCGGCGCGTCGCCGGTGCCGATCACCTCACCATCGATCAAGGCGGTCATCAACTCGGTCATGTGGGACTCCTGAAAAAGGGCGCGGTGGCGGCGCGGCAGCGGTCGCGCCAGGCGAGGCCGGGCGAGGATAGCGGATCGATCGGATCGCCGAGCCCGAGCCGGTCGCAGATCACCGCAGCGAGACAGAGGTTCGACGACAGGATCGGCAGGTCGATCGGGGCGGCGGCGATCAGCGGCAGCGACGGCATGCCGGTGCCGCTGAGCAGGATCGCGTCGATCGCCGACAGGTCGATCCGGCCGAGCGCCGCGGCGGCGTCGGCGCTGCCGAGATCGTAGATGCCGCGGGTATCGGCATCGGGGGCGAGTTGCCCCGCCTGCCCGGTTTCGACCAGCGCGAAGCCGCGCCCGGTCCAATAGGCCTGGGCCGCGTCGGCCAGCGCCGCCGGATAGGGCGACACCAGCGCGATCCGGCGCGCGCCGATCCGGTTGAGGGTCCAGGCGATCGCATCGGCCGCGGTGATGATCGGGAAGCCGAACCGCGCCTCGCAATAGCCCAGCACCGTGCGTTCCTCGGCCGGAGCGACCAGATAGGAGGAGGCGGTGCAGGCGAAGCCGAACAGGTCGGGGCGGAAGCTGTCGAAGCTTTCGAGATGCTCGGGCAGCCGCAGCAGATAGTCGCGGAGCCGATCGGCCGGCGCCGCCGCGCGGCTGGTCAGGCGGACGGTGGTGAGGCTCGCCGCGGGCGGCACCAGGATCGAAAATTCGGTCTCGACGGTCGGATTGGCCTGCGGCGTGCCGATGCCGATCCGGCCGGCGCGGCCATAATCATAGCCCCCCCGCTGGATCCGCCCCGCGATCATGCGATCTCCGCGGCGCGGCGCAGGCCCGCGATCATCGAACTGCGCAGCAGGTGCTCGCGCGCCGCGACCGGGTCGCCCGCGGTCTTCTGCAGCGCCGCCAGCGTCTCGCGCCGCCGGTCCTGGTCGCGTTCCTGCATCCGCGCGCGGTTGCGGTCGGCCTGCGCCAGCACCTCCTGCTCGGCGATCGGCCGGCGGCGGCGGGTATAGCGGTCGAGCGTCTCGATCGGCGCGCCGTCGAGCACCTCGGCCAGCGTCGCGACCAGTTCGAACGCGTCATGGACGCCGCCGTTCATCCCCATCCCGCCCGACGGCGAGTTCACATGCGCGGCATCGCCCGCGAGCAGGATCCGGCCCGCGCGATAATCGTCGGCGATCCGCATGTGGATGCGATAGGCGCGGGTGTCGATGACGCTGTGCCCGGCCGGATTGGGCGCAATCTGGTCGAGCTTGCGGGTGATGCTCTCGGGGCGCAGCCCGTCCTCGATCGTCTCGTCATGGTCGGGATAGAGGCTGCAGCGCCACAGATGCGGCAGCCGGAGCAGGCTGAAGGTGCCGCCCTGCTTCCAGACATAGTTGACGTTGGACAGGCCCGGCAGATGATCGTGGAACGGGAACAGGGTGGTCGCGAGGATCGTCGTCTCGGGATAGGTCTTGCCTTCGAAGGCGATGCCGGCGTCGCGGCGCACGACGCTGCGCGATCCGTCGGCGCCGATCAGGAAACGGCCGCGAAAGACCTGCGGATCGGCATCGTCGGGGCCGTCGACCGGCCGCGCGACCACTTCGACGCCGTCATCGTCCTGGCGCACCGCATCGACCCTGAGGCCGAGCAGCAGCCGCCCCTGCCCTTCGGCGCGGATCCGGTCGAGCAGCAGCGCGCACAGCTTCGATTGTTCGCACTGGAGCCGGAAGGGATGGTTGGTGTCGCCGGCGATCGCGGCCAGATCGAACTCGGCGCGCTCGCCGGTCTCGTGCATCCGCACCTGCCAGGTCGGGCTGCGCAGCCCCTGCGCGATCAGCGGTTCGGCCAGCCCGAGCATATCGAGCAGATCGAGCGTCGGCGGATGGAAGGTCGAGGCGCGCAGGTCGGTCGCCAGCACCGGCTCCGACGCGATCAGCACGAACGGGATGCCGCGGCGGCCGAGCAGCAGCGCCGCGGTCAGACCGACCGGCCCCGCCCCGACGACGATAATCTCCGCATCAACCGCCACCAAATGCCCTCCGCGACCGGAAATTCATTTGTACTACTTCTAATAGTAATTTGGTCCACGCAAGCGAATTTTGCGCGACGCCGATCCGCACGAGCCGGGGCGGACGCTTTGTTGCCGGCGGGCCTCGCAGGCCCATTGCTGGAAGGCGGATGGAGTGATAGCCTCCGATTCGGAACAATGTTCTGAATATTGGACCGGGCCGGACATGGCCAGAACGAAGGCAGGGAATCCGATCATGGCGCAGCCGATGGCCGACAGCAGCAACAGCGATTTTGCGGAGCCGCCGGTGGCCGACATCGAATCGGTGACGCGGCCGACCCATGACGAGATCGCCCGCCAGAAATTCTGCAGCACGCTGCGCCGTCACGCGATCCAGGATTTCGTCGGCGCGCTCGAGACCGATTATCGCGAGCGGGTGGCGCCGCGCCATGGCGGCCCCGCGGCCCGCTGGCGCGACATCGACAAGGCGATGACGGGCGAGAACAGCTACCGCTTCTATTCGACGCTGCGCTACAATGCGCAGGAGATGTGCTTCCTCTCGGTCCAGCCCGAGGTCGAACGCGCGCTGCCCGAACTGGTCGGGATCGCCCGCGACGCCGCGCAGCGCAGCCCGGCCGGCGGATCGCTGCGGCTCGATCCAGGGTTCGAGGTGCCGGCCTATGTCACCAATCTCGATGTCCACCTGACCCCGGGCTGTTTCCACAGCGAATATACCGCCGACGACGTCGCCCAGGGCGCGGTCGTCAGCCTGGGATCGCGGGTGTTCACCGCGCAGCAGAGCCATCGCAGCTGGGGCGGGGTCGCCCGCGTCGTCAGCCGCTGGATCAAGCACGCCTTTCCCGACGTCGCGCCCGCGCGGATGCTCGATCTCGGCACCACCTCGGGCAAGAATCTGATGCCCTATGTCCAGGCCTTTCCGGGGGTCGAGGCGCATGGCATCGACGTCGGCGCGCCGCTGCTGCGTTACGGCCATGCCGTCGCCGAACATGAGGGCATCCCGATCCAGTTCAGCCAGCAAAATGCCGAACGGACCGACTTTCCCGACGGCCATTTCGACCTGATCGTCTCGAGCTTCTTCTTCCACGAGATCCCGGTCTGGGCGACGAAGAAGGTGCTCGCCGAATGCCACCGGCTGCTCAAGCCCGGCGGGCTGATGGTCCACCAGGAACTGCCCGCGCACGACCTGGTCGATGCGTGGGAGAATTATTTCTGGAACTGGGACACGCGCAACAACAACGAGCCGGCCTATACCGCCTTTCGCGACCAGGATCCGATCGCGCTGATGGCCGATGCCGGGTTCGATCGCGACGCCGGCTTCGCGCATATCCTGCCCGATATCGGCGCCTATCCCGATCGTGCGGCGGCCTTCGCCTGGGACGAGCCCGGCCGGCCGCGCCACGGCAAGGGCGGCTGGTACGTGTTCGGCAGCCGCAAGCCGCGCTGATCGCCGGCGGGATCGATTTCGACATTTCCGGCACGGCGCCACGGGAAGATCCGGACGCCGGCCATAAGGGGCCATGACGACATGCTCGACAAGAATAGCGCCGCATACCGCTGGTATGTCGTCATATTGCTGCTGCTGATCTTCATCCTGTCCTATTTCGACCGGTTCATCCTCAGCCTGCTGGTCGAACCGATCAAGGCGGCGATGAAGCTGAGCGACTTCGAGGTCGGGCTGCTGCTCGGCCCCGCCTTCTCGACCTTCCATGTGCTCGTGGCGATCCCGCTCGGCTGGTATGCCGACCGCTCGAACCGCAAATATCTGCTGTTCGCCGGCATCCTGATCTGGTGCACGATGACCGCGAGCAGCGGACTGGTCGCGACCTTCCTGCCCTTGTTCCTGATGCGGCTCGGCCTCGGCCTCGGCGAAGCGGTGGTCAGCCCCTGCTCGGTCTCGATCATCAGCGACTATTTCAACCGCAAGGAGAGGCCGCGCGCGATCAGCGTCTACATGGCCGGGCCTTATCTGGGCGCGGGCCTCGCCTTCCTGATCGGCGGCGTGGTCGTTCACTGGCTCCAGGGCCTCGGCCATGTCGACTGGCCGATCTTCGGCACGCTGGCCCCCTGGCAGGCGACTTTCGTTCTGGTCGGCATTCCCGGCTTCATCTTCGCCGGCCTGATGCTCACCGTCGACGAGCCCAGGCGGCTCGAGCGGACCTCGCCCGACCAGGACGGCCGCTACGCCTTCCGCTACATGATCGCGCGCTGGCGTGGTTTCGGCGGGCTGATCATCGGATCGACCTGCAACTTCGCGCTGTCGGCGCTGACGCTGTGGAACGTCCCGCTGTTCTCCCGGCTGTGGGGCTGGGGCGTCGCCGAGACCGGCTTCGTCACCGGGCTGTTCTACTTCACCGCCGGGCCGATCGGCACCGCGCTGGCGGTCTGGGCGCAGAAGAAGCTCGCGGTCGGCCGCACCGACGGATCGATGCGGGTGCTGATCCTCGGCCTGCTGATCTGCGTGCCGGCAAGCGCGCTCTATCCGGTGATGCCCAGCGCCGAGATCGCGGTGGTGTTCATGTTCATCGCCTTCATCGGCAAGTCGGTGGCGACCGCCGGCGGCCCCGCGTCGATGGCGCTGATCACCCCGGGCGAGATCCGCACCCAGTCGATGGCGATCTTCAACGTGTTCATCTCGCTGATCGGGCCGCTGATCGGGCCGCCGATCATCGGCGCCGCGACCGATTTCACCGGCGACCCGAAAATGATCGGCGTCGTGCTGAGCTTCTATGTGCTATTGCTGGGCGTTCCGGCGATCATCATAAGCGCGCTCGGGCTGAAATATTATCGCATGGCGGTCCACGATCTCGAGACCGCGCTCGACCGGGAACCGGCCGCCGCCTGACGGCGTCCGGGGCGACGCCGACAGGCGGCGGCCGGGCGATGATATGAACGAAAAATGGTTGGAGCCGGCCCGGCTATGGCCCGGCTCCGCGATGGGGATGTGATGGACAAGACGATCATCAAGGGCATGTCGGTGCTCGAGGCGCTGATCGCCGCACCGGAGCCGATGGGCGTCACCGAACTGGCGCGGCAGCTCGGGCTGACCAAGAGCAACATCCACCGCTATCTGCAAACCTTCGTCGCGCTGGGCTATGTCGGCGCCGCCAATGGCCGCTATGCGGCGACGCTCAAGATCTGGCAGCAGGGCGCCAAGGTGATCGAGCGGCTCGACCTGCGCCGCGCGATCCGGCCGATCATGGACCGGCTGGCGCGCGCGACCCTCGAGACGGTGCACCTCGCCATCTCCGAAGGCCCCGACGTGATCTATGTCGACAAGGCCGAAGGCGTCCATTCGGTGCGCGCCTTCTCCGAGATCGGCGAGCGCGCGCCCGCCCATTGCTCGGCGACCGGCAAGATCTTCCTCGCCTATCACCCGACCGCGCTGCAGGAGACGCTGTCGCGCGCGCTGCGCTATTATACCCCGCGCACGATCGTCGAACCCGACGCGCTGGTCGCGGCGGTCGAGGAGGTGCGCGCTTCGGGCATCGCGATCAACCGCGGCGAATGGGAGGTCTCGGTCGGCGGCGTCGCCGCCCCGGTCTGGGGCCCCGACGACCAGATCATAGCCGCGATGGGCCTGACCCTGCCGCTGGCGCGCTACACCGACGACAATGCCGCGACCCTGATCGCCCAGGTCCGCGCCGCCGCCGCCGAAGCCTCGCGCGAACTGGGCGCGTCGGCACGCCAGATCGTCGCCGCGAAAGAGCGGCTGGTGGCGTGAGGTTGGGGCTTATCTAAGCCCCACCCGCCTACGCTACCGGATGTCCGCGTCGGGTTGAGCCTTGCAGATCCTCCCTAAACCGTAGCGTAGGTTTGGGGAGGGGGACCGCGTAGCGGTGGAGGGGCTTTCCGACCTCAGCGCCATCGCAACCGGCGAGGTTCTGCACCACCCCTCCACCAGCTTCGCTGGTCCCCCTCCCCATCTGCGATGGGGAGGATCCGGCTTGGCCCGACCAGATGTGTGCATGCCACACGCCGCTTGTTCCCCCAAACCGCCGAAGCTTCAATATTACCGCCACTGCATCGCCCCAGCGTTTTCGCCATGGCGGGTAAATTCACATCCGCTCCCGGAACTGGCACGGTGGCGCTTCGATGCCGGCATCGTCCGATCGACATCGGGCGAAAGACCCAGGGAGAGGCACATTGGCGGAATTTGACGAGATGGTCGACTGGGTCGTGGTCGGCAGCGGCGCGGGGTCGTTCAGTTCGGCGCTGGTGATGCGGCAGGCCGGCAAATCGGTTACGATCCTCGAAAAGACCGAATATATCGGCGGCACCACCGCCAAATCGGGCGGGGTGATGTGGATTCCCGCCAACCGCTTCATGCTGGCCGATGGCGAGCAGGACAGCGTCGATGCCGGCATGGCCTATCTCGACGCGCTGCAGGACCTCGACGGCAAGCCCGCGCCGGGAACCTCGCGCGAGAAACGACTCGCCTATCTGACCGAAGGCCCCCGCGCGATCGACTTCCTCGTCGACCAGGGGATCGAGCTGCAGCGCGGCGCGACCTTCTGGCCCGATTATTATGACGAGCTGCCCGGCGGCTGCAAAACATCGCGCACGGTCGTCGCCAAGCCGTTCGACCGCAAGCAACTCGGCGCGCTGCGCGACACGCTGCGCCTCGGCTTCGCCGAGTTCAACGTCACCCTGTTCGAAGGGATGCAGGCGCAAGGCCATCCGCGGACCAACAAGGGCTCGCGCAAGCTGATGGCGCGGATCGCGCTTCGGACGATCCGCGACCTGCTGCTGGGGCGCAAATATACCACCGCCGGCGCCGCGCTGCAGGGGCGGCTGCTCAAGGCGGCGATCGCCGCCGGGGTCGACGTCCGGATCAACACGCCGGTGAACGAGATCGTCGTCGAGGACGGCACCGCGACCGGGGTGGCCACGGTCAAAGGCGGCAAGCCGTGGCGGATCGGCGCGCGGCTCGGCGTTCTCGTCAATGCCGGCGGCTTTGCCCACAACCAGGCGATGCGCGACCGCTATATCCCGGGATCGCGCGCCGAGTGGTCGCAGACCCCCGAAGGCGACACCGGCGAGATGCACCGCGAGCTCGAACGGATCGGCGGCACGCTGGCGCAGATGGACCAGATGGTCGGCTATCAGCTCACCCCCACCCCCGGCTCGGACAAGGATTATGTCATGCCGGGCGCGCAGACGCTGACCGCCAAGCCGCACGCGATCCTCGTCGACCGCACCGGCGAGCGTTATATGAACGAGGGCGGCAGCTACGAGCTCTATTGCGAGAATATGCTCAAGCGCGAAGCCGCGGCGCCGGCGGTCCCGAGCTGGGCGATCCTCGACCGGCAATATGTCGAGCTCTACCCGGTCGCCGGCAAGTTCATCGACAAGACGATCCCGGCCGGCTGGATCGAGGCGGGCTATCTGCACAAGGCCGACACGATCGAGGGCCTCGCCAAGGCGATCGCAGTCGATCCGGCGCGGCTGTCGGCGACCGTCGCGCGCTGGAACGGCTTCGTCGCCAAGGGCGTCGACGAGGACTTCCACCGCGGCGAGCGCGCCTATGACAATTGCGGCTTCGTCGGCGATCCCTATTCGGAACGCAGCTCGATCGGATCGATCGAGAAAGGGCCGTTCTACGCGGTCCCCGTCGTCCCCGGCGACGTCAGCACCTATGGCGGCGTCGTCACCGACGCCAAGGCCCGGGTGGTCGACGCGCAGGGCGGCGTGATCGAGCGGCTCTACGCGACCGGGGTCACCACCGCGTCGGTGATGGGCAATGTCTATCCGGGCGCCGGCGCCAGCATCGGCCCGTCGATGACCTTCGGCTATATCGCCGCCAAGCATGCGGCGGGGCTCGACAACGCGCTGTGACGAAAGCCTGGGGCCGATCCCGCCCGGATGACGACCGACATTTCGTATCGGGACCATGCGCTCGCACCGTTCAGGGCCTGAAACCCGATCCCTCCGCAAGCGCGGCCACGGCCAGCGCGTCGATCACGATCCGCAGCTTGGGTTGCATATAGCGGGATCGTGGCCAGACCGCGTGGATCGGCATTTCCGCACCGGCCCATTCTTCGAGAACCGGGACCAGCGCGCCCGACGCGAGGTGACCGGCGATCAGCCAGGTGGGCAACTGGCATAGCCCCCCGCCGGCCAGCGTGGCCTCGACCATCGCCTCGCCGTCGCTGAATTCGTGGCGGACGCGCACCTCGCGTCGGGTGGAGCGGCCGGACGCGTCCTTCAGCAGCCAGGCTGGCCGCGGCACCCGGCGCCAGCCGATGATGCAGTCGCGCATGGCCAGTTCGTCCGCCGACCGCGGCGCGCCGTGCCGGGCCAGATAGCCGGGCGACGCACAGATCACGAGCCTTTGCACGCCCAGGCGTTTCGCCATCAGCCCGGCGTCGTCGCCGAGCATCCCGATCCGAACCGCGAGATCGACGCCCTCGGCGATGATATCGACCGTCCGCTCGGTGAACATCACCGCGAGGTCGAGCCGGCTATATCGGTCCGACAACCCTAGCAGCGTCGGCATGATGTGACGGCGCCCGAACGCCGCGGGCAGATCGAGACGGACTTTTCCCACCGGGTCGTTGCGACCGGACGCCAGCCCTGTCTCCACCCCGTCCAGATCGTCGAGTATCCGCAGGCAGGTCTCGAGATAGGCGGCGCCCTCGGCCGTCAGCGTCAGTTGCCGCGTCGTCCGGTGAAGCAGCTTGATCCCGAGCCTCGCCTCGAGCCGCGACACGCTCTTGCCGACGGCCGAGCCGCTGACGCCCAGCACCGCCGCAGCCGCCGTGAAACTGCCGGCACGCTGGGTCTCGACGAATTCGACGATGCCGCTGAACCGCTCCTGCCCGATCATTCCGAACCTGTGGGACGAAGTCATCGTCATCGCAAGGCGATTATCGCTCGAGGCGCGAGCACTTAGATGATCGAGTGCAGGAGCGGCCGATCTCGCCGACCACCGTTGCCCGCCGCATCACCCGAAGGACATCGCCATGAGCATCCTGTTCGAACCCTATGACCTTGCCGGTCTCGGCCTCGCCAATCGCATCGTGATGGCGCCGATGACCCGCGCCCGCGCGCTCCACGACATTCCCGACGACATGACGGTCGAATATTATCGCCAGCGCGCCGGTGCCGGCCTCATCGTCAGCGAAGGTGCGCCGGTTTCGATCGAAGGCCGCGGCTATCTGTTCAACCCCGGCCTCTACAATCAGGCGCAGGCCGCGGGCTGGCGTCGCGTGACCGATGCGGTCCATGCCGAAGGCGGGCGGATCTTCGCACAGCTCTGGCATGTCGGGCGCGTATCGCACGTGTCGCTTCAACCCGATCGGGGTGCGCCGGTCGGGCCGACCGCGGAGCGCGCGCCGACCGCGCGCGCTTATGCCCATGACGACACCGGCCAGCCCGGCATGGTACCCACGAGCACGCCGCGCGCGCTGGCGACCGACGAAGTCCGCCGGGTGACGCAGGACTTCGTCAAGGCGGCGCGGCTCGCGATCGACGCCGGCTTCGACGGTGTCGAGGTGCATGGCGCGAACGGCTATCTGTTCGAACAATTCATCAGCGGCGCGCTCAACGACCGCTCCGATCCTTATGGCGGCTCGATCGCAAATCGGCTGCGGTTTCTGCTCGAGACGCTCGACGCGGTCGGCGCCGAGATCGGCGGCAACCGTGTCGGCGTGCGCATCTCGCCATTCGGGCGGCTCTTCGACATGGCGCCTTATGCCGACGAGGGCGAAACATGGTTGGCGCTTGCCGCCGAGCTTCAGGCGCGGACGCTCGCTTATGTCCATCTCAGCGACCAGCTGACGATCGGCGCGGAAAAGATTCCGGACGGCTTCGCGTCCGCCTTCGGCAGGATCTACCGCGGTACGCTGATCGCGGCGGGGGGCTTCGACATGGCCAGCGGCACGCGCGCGCTCGAATCCGGCGAACTGGGCCTCGTCGCGATCGGCCGCCCGTTCATCGCCAATCCCGACCTGGTCGATCGGATGAAGAATGGCTGGCCACTCGCGATTCCCGACCGGGCGACCTTCTACGGCGACAGCGGCGCCAGGGGATATATCGACTATCCGACTTACGGCGCCTCTGCCGCCGACGCTCGGCACAACTAGACCGTCTGTTCCAGGGACATCCGACATGGCCGACCGGCTTCAGGCGCTTCTCGACAGGGAGGCGATCCGCGATCTGCGGATCCTCTATTCGCACCACCTCGACGGCAACGATATCGACGCGCTCGATCGGGTCTTCGCGCCCGACGCGACGGTGGAGGTGACCGTCGGGATCATGCGCGGAATCGATGCGATTCGCGCGGGACTCACCGCCGCGTTCGCCCATTATGATCGCGACGATGTGGGGCGCTATCCCTTCCTCCACGCCATCGCCAACCACTGGATCAGGATCACCGGTCCCGATACCGCGGAGGGCCGCTGCTATCTCCTCGATTTCGAAACCGCGTCGAAGCCCGACCCCAATCCGCTGCTGCTGCTCGGACTTTATGCCGATGCGTATCGGCGGATCGACGGCGAATGGCGCATCGCCCGCTCGCGCCTCGAAGTCGTCTGGCCAGGGACAACGCCGCCAGTTGACGCTCGATAATATGCGGTGGATCGGAGTTTAAGGTAGGAAAAGCCGACGGATCGGCGCTGCCGAAACCCTGCCCCTCCCCTCGCCGTATAGATCTTGGCGGGGCATTCCGATTGAGCGAGGATGCGCCGAAGGGAATATGCCATGATATCACGCAGGTCGATCATCGCCGGCGGACTCGCCGCCGCGCTGCCCTGGCGCCTGTCGGCAGCCGCGCTCGTCGTGCCCGAGGTCGACCGGCTCGAGATCATGATCCTCGCCGACGGAACGGTGTCGAGCTTCGCGACCCCAGTCGAACGCCCCGGGCTGAAACTGCTGCCGCCGGCGCGCGTCAGCGGATCGTACCGGGCGACGCTGCGCGGCGAATGGGGTTATTCGGCGCTCTGCGACGCGACGACCGGTGGTGCGAAGCACCGGCTGCTGATCGATTTCGGCTATACGCCCGAGGCGCTCGCCTCGAACATGGCGTTGCTCAACGTCGATCCGGCGTCGATCGAGGCGATGGTCCTGAGCCATGGCCATTATGACCATTTCGGCGGGCTGGCGGCACTGCTCGGCCATGTCCGCCGGGGCACCCCGCTCTATGTCGGCGGCGAGGAAGCCTTTTGCGCGCGGCTGCGCGGCATCGCCCCCGACGGCGCCGGCTTCGGCGAACTCGAAAAGCCCGACCTGATCGCGGCGGGAATCGAACTGCGGGTCGCGCCGACACCGCAAACGGTGGCCGGCGCGGCCTTCACCACCGGCCGGATTCCGCTCGTGTCGGCCGAGCACCCCAAGGTCCCGACCGCGATGCTGCCGGGCCAGGGATGCCGGCGCGAGGGGCTCGACGCCGACCGGCGCGATCTCGATTTCTTCGTCGACGACGCCGTCCACGAACTCGGCACCGCCTTCCATCTGAAGGGCAAGGGCCTGGTCGTGATCGGGTCGTGCAGCCATCGCGGCATCGTCAACACCGTGCTCGCCGCGCGGGCGGCGTCGGGCGTTGACAAGGTCCATGCGGTGATGGGCGGCTTCCATCTGGTCCCGCCCCAGACCCCGGCCCAGGCGCTCGAGACGCTGGCGATGCTGCGCGCGCTCGATCCCGACTTCATTTTTCCGGGCCATTGCACCGGCGAGGCGTTCATCGCGCCGGCCATCGCCCAGATGCCCGACCGGGTCTTCCGGACCGTCGTCGGCAGCCGTATCCAGCTCGGATAGAAGGCGGCCCCGCGCCGCTTAGCGGTCTCCCTCTCGCCGCGCGCCCAGCCCCGATCCGGGGCCAGGCGACCCCATGGCAAACCTAGGTATGGCTGGGAGACGGCAGCATCCTGCCGATATCAGGCACAGGCGGCCATGGCGTGACGTCATGGCCGCCCCTCGCAACGGCGCCGATGCGATGGATCCTTATCCTCCGGCCGTCGAACGATGGCCGGATCGCCCCCCATATTCGAAGGGAACATGCACCATGAAGGTCCTGACCGACACGATCCTGTCGTCCTCCGCCTATTCGGCCGACATCGACGTCCCGATCGCGCGGATCGACATCGCCGACTGGCTGTTCAACCTGCCCGAGGCGGAATATCAGCGCTGCTGCGCGCCCGATCATATATCCTGCGGCAACACGCTGTCCGACGACGGCCAGCGGATGATGATCAATGTCGAGATGATCGGCACCGGGCTGATCGTCCAGCATTATGTCGCGGAAGAAGCGACCGCGACCTATTGCCGGATGAACTCGATCTCCGACGTCTTCACCGCCGCCGGCCGGACCCAGGTCAATGTCATCTGGGAACTGCGCGCCGAGAGCATCGAAGGCGGCCGCACCCGCTATACCAACAGCGTCACCGCGCATCCGACCGACGTCTTCATGGACTTCATCGCCGCGCACGGCATCAGCTATGAGGATGCCGCCGCGGCGCGCCAGGCGGCCGGCGGCGATCATAATCGCCGCGAGACCCCGCTCTTCGCCGCGAGCATCGGCCGCCGGGCGCTGGCAGACGACAAGGCGGCCTGACGGCCACGATCGCCGATGTGCCGGCCGGGCGGATATGTTCGTCCGGCCGCACATCCATGTTCGAACCATATATGATTCCGCACCAGCGGACGCGGACACCTGCCGCTTGACCGCCCGCTTCGCGGACGGCGCGACTTCGCCCCCCTATTTCGTTACGCTCGCCGCCGATACGGGAAGCATTTTCACAGGTGGGGCATGGACAATCGCGCGGGCGAGATGATGGTCTTCGTACGGGTGGTGGAGGCGGGCAGCTTTTCCGAGGCGGCGCGGCTGATGCTGATGACCCCGTCGACGGTGTCGAAGCTGATCGCCCGGCTCGAGGCGCGGCTCGGCGTGCGCCTGATCGAGCGGTCGACCCGCCGGCTCGCGCTTACCGGCGAGGGGCAGTTCTACTATGAGCGCAGCCAGGCGCTGCTCGCCCAACTCGACGAGACCGAGCAGCAGATCGCGCAGGGCAGCAGCGAAGTGGAGGGGATGATCCGCGTCACCTCGTCGGTCACCTTCGGCACGGCGGCGCTCGAACCGAACCTGCCCGGCTTCCTCGCGGCCTATCCGCGGATCGTCGTCGACCTGTCGCTGTCGGACGAGGTCGCCGACCTCTATCTCGACCGCACCGATGTCGCGATCCGGGTCGGCAAGCTCGCCGATTCCAACCTGATGGCGCGGCGGATCGGCGAGACGAGGCGCCGGATCGCCGCGTCGCCCGCCTATCTGGCCGCCCACGGCACGCCGCGGACCCCGGAGGAACTCGCCCACCATAATTGCCTGGGCTTCAATTTCCGCCGCGCGATGCCGGTCTGGCCGATGCGCGAGGGCGGCGGCCGCATCGTCGAGCGGATGCTCAGCGGGTCGCTGCTCGCCAATAATGGCGACACGCTGCGCCGGATGGCGATCGCCGGGGTCGGCATCGTCCGCGCCGCCGACTATCATCTGCGCCAGCCGATCGCCCGCGGCGAGCTGGTCGAGATCCTGGCCGATGCCGATATCGGCATGGCCGACGAGGTCCACGCGCTGTTCCGCGGCGCGCAGTTCCTGCCGGCGCGGGTGCGGGCCTTCCTCGACTATATGGTGCCGCGGATGCAGCACTTCCTCCTCGAAGGATGAGGCACGCGGCCGGAGCGTCGGGGCTCGCTCCGGCCGCGCGACGCGTCAGCGCCGCCCCTTCCCCAGCACCTCCATCCGCATCACCTCGACGCCGCCATCGGCGAGCGCCGGCAGCCGGGCGAACCAGTCTGTGACGTAGGGCATCGCGTTGTGCGCCTCGAAATCCTCCTTCGTCGCGAAGACCTCGAAGAAGATGAAATGGCCCGGCGCCGCGCGATCCTCCTGGAGGAAATAAACGAGATTCTTGGGGTCGCCGCGCACCAGCGCGATCAGCGGCAGGGTGGCGTCGCGCAGTTCGGCCTCCTTGCCGGGCCTGGCGCGGACCTGGGCGACGATCGAATAGGCGCCGTCGGGAATGTCGGCGTAGCGGATGCCGGTGGCCGGCTGGGCCGCGACCGGGGCGGCCTGCGCGGCGGCCGCGACCATTCCGGCGGCGGCGAGAAACAGGGCGATGATGCGCATGGAGAGTCTCCTGGGTCGATGCGGCCGGGGCGGGCGCGACGCCCCGCCCCGATCCGGTCAGCGGGGGGCGGCCTGCGTCCGCTGGCGGGTGGCGAGGGCATTGGCGAAGCGCTGTTTGACCGGGCCGATCGCCTTGACGAATTCGAGCTGCTCGCCCTCGGGGCCCTTGCAGTAGATCAGCTCCCAGCCGTCCGACGGCGCCTGGGTGACCTTGTTGGTGTTGGTGTTCTCGGGCGCCGCCTTGCGCTCGGCCTCCGAGCGGACCCGGATGATGCGGTTGGCGCGCACCTGGGTCATGCCGCGCCGGGCGGATTCGGCCTCGAGATCGGTGATGAAATGGTTGAAGTCGACATCGTCGCGGATGTGGAAGCAGATGTGCATCATCCGCGGGAAGGCCGGGCTCATATTCTGCACCGGCGGCGCGAAGCTGTTGGCGCTGCCCATCGGCTCGTCGGCATTGCGATACTGGAGCAGCTCGATCACGACATTGTCGAACTGGATAAAGCGCACGTCGAGCCGCTGGTCGCCGTCGCGCAGATTGGGCACGCCGATCGTCTGCGGATCGACATGGAGTTCGTTGGCGCGGATCTCCTGGTCGGCGAGCAGGGTGTTCTGGACCGGATCGCCCTGGAAATCGCCATGGCGGAACACCTCGGTGCCGCCGAGCACCTCGGTATAGAACTCATAGGCGCGTTCCATATTCTGCACGGTCAGCCCGAAATGCTGCACCCCCTGCAGGCGCGCGCCGAGCGGCGCGCGGTTGCGGGCGGCGGCCGACATCGTGTCGGTTCCCGGGGTCGCGGCGGCCCGCGCCGGACCGGCGGCGGCGATCCCGGCGACCATCGCGGCGCCGGCGGTCAACAGCATCTCGCGGCGGCCGAGGCCCGTCGCATCGTTCGATTCATGTTCACCCATGGTCTTTCTCCTTTCCTGCCATGATGCGCCGGGATGCGGGCGCGCGGGTCCCTCCGGCCGAAGCGCAGGCTTCGGCCGTCGCGTGCGGTTGCGACTGGCCCTGGGGTCAGTCGATGATGGGAAGCGGGGCGGCCGGATCGACCAGCCCTGCCGCGCGCAGCTCGCGCCAGAAACCGGCGGGGATCCGCTCGGCGAGCGCCGCGCGGTCCTCGGCGATCCGGCCCGGCCGGCTCGCCCCCGGGATCACCGCCGCGACCGCGGGATTGGCGAGCGCGAACTGGAGGCCGGCGGCCTTGACGCTGATGCCATGGCGGTCGGCGATCGCCTTGATCGCCGCGACCTTCGCCAGGATCGCCGGGGTCGCGGGCGCATATTCGAAGTTCGGCCCGCCGACGAGCGCGCCCGAACTATACGGCCCGCCGACGACGATCCCGAGTCCGCGCTCGGCGACCAGCGGCATCACCCGCTGCAGCGCGCGGCCATGGTCGAGCAGCGTGTAGCGGCCCGCGAGCAGGAACAGGTCGGGCCGCGGCGCCTCGAGATCGAGCAGCAGTTCGATCGGTTCGACCTTGTTGACGCCGAGCCCCCACGCCTTGATCACGCCCTCGTCGCGCATCCGGTCGAGCGCGCGGAACGCCCCCTTGCGGGCACTCTCGAAGATGTCGAGCCATTCGTCGCCGTAGAAATCCTGGGCGACGTCGTGGACGAAGGCGATGTCGATATGGTCGGTGCCGAGCCGCTTCAGGCTGCCCTCGATCGAACGATAGGTCGCGTCCTCGCTATAGTCGTTGATCACCTTGTTGGGGCGGCCATGCGCGAACACGTCGCCCTTCTCGCCATTGTCGCGCGGGCTCTCGTCGATCTCGTCGAGCACGACCCGGCCGACCTTGGTGCTGATCGCATAATCGCCACGCGGCTTGCCGGCGAGCGCGCGGCCCATGCGGATCTCGGCGAGGCCGGCGCCGTAGAAGGGCGCATTGTCATAATAGCGGATGCCGTCGTTCCAGGCGGCCTCGACCGTCGCGAGCGCTTCCTCCTCGGGAATCGCGCGGAACATGTTGCCGAGCGGCGCGGCGCCGAAGCCGAGCTTGCCGGGCAGGATAGTGTCATGGGCCATGATAGGGACCTTTCCATTGCATCTGTTCCCGGACCGATCGTCCGGCGTCGGGTACCGGGATACGCCCGGCGCCGCATGCGCGGAAGCCGGCCGCCGATCCCAGCATCATGGATTTGAATTCACAGATGCGCCGCCGAACGCCGGCGGCGGATCGTTGGCGGCGTACGATAGCGCGGGCGACGCGGCACGGGTGACGATCGCGTGAAGGACACCGGCTGGCAATAAGGCGATTTCGCACAAGACTGGTTCGCGATCTCCGATTGTTCGCGGTCCGGCCGTCACCGATCCTTCGGGACAATCGAGGACCGGATGCCACGGCGCTACCGCATGCCGGCAACCCATGCCTCCACCGCCATCGACCATGCGCAGAAGGAGACATATCGTGAAGGCTGCCCGCATCCTCGAATATAAGAAGCCGCTCGTGATCGAGGACATTCCGATCCCCGACATCCAGGCCGACGAGGTCCTGGTGAAGGTCGCGGCCTGCGGCATGTGCCGGTCCGACGTCCTGCTCAACGACGGCTTCTTCCAGGGCTATGCCGACATCCCGCCGCCGGTCATCCCCGGCCATGAGATCACCGGGACGATCCATGCGATGGGCAGCCTCGTGCCGAAGGCGGCCGGCTTCGAAGAGGGCGACCATGTCGTCGTCTCGCCCGGCTGGGGCGACGGGATCTGCAAGCATTGCCAGGAAGGCAACACCCAGATCTGCCCCAATGTCCGCTGGCCCGGCTTCGGGACCTATGGCGGGTTCGGCGAATATATCCCGGTGCCCGCCCGCTATGTGATCAAGGTGCCGAAGCATCTCCAGTTCGCGCAGCTCGCACCGCTCACCGACGCCGGACTGACCCCCTATCGCGGCATCAAGAAGATCCGCGACGCCGGCGGGCTGGGCCCCGACCGGGTGATCGGCGTGTTCGGCATCGGTGGGCTCGGCGCCTATGCCGTGCAATATGCCAAGCTGCTCGGCGCCGGCGCCACCGTCGTCGCGTTCGCGCGCAATCCCGACAAGCTCGCGGTCGCGATCGATTATGGCGCGGACCATGCGATCGACATCAAGGGCAAGTCCGCGGCCGACATCGGCAAGGAGATCAAGCAGGCGACCGGCCAGGCCAAGCTCGATGCGATCATCGATTGCGCCGGCGCGCCCGAGATGATGCAGCTGGGCTTCGCCCTGCTCGCGATCGGCGGCCATTATTCGGATGTCGGCTTCATCGGCGACCGCATCGACATCCCGCTGTTCCCGCGCGTGTCGGGCGAGCAGACCTTCCACGGCTCCTTCTGGGGCAACAATGCCGACCTGATGGAGGTGCTGGCGCTCGCCGCCGAGGGCAAGGTCCGCCATACGATCGAGACGATACGATTCGACCAGATCAACGAATATATCGACAAGGTCCGCCACAACGAAGTCGTCGGCCGCGCGGTCGTCGTCTATTAGGCGAACAAATCCCGCTCTTCCGACGTCAACGGCGGCATCCGACCGGCGCGGCAGCGCCGGGCCGGGTGCCGCCCCCTCCCCCGCGACGAACCGATATTCGGGTCCCTCGTTATCCGGGCAACTCTCGGGCGCCCATCCACCAATCGCCGTTCCGGCAAATGCCGGAGCTTTTGCGGATAGGCTGCGCTCTTGCCTCCTGAGATCCCGGCCTCCGCCGGGATGACGGCTATTCTGTGCCGATCGAGCTCACTTCTTCCCTTCGACCTCGCGCACGAACCCCGCGACGATCTCCGACCAGCGCTCGGGCTCGACGATCAGGCCATGCGCCGATCCATCGGAGAAGAGCTGGTAGCGAAAATTGGGCTTCATCGATCCGGTGCGCTTGTCGATCGCGTTGAGCGCGTCGGCGCCATCGGACAGGACCAGCAGCGGCACCGCGATGCGCTTGAGGTCCGAGGCCATGTCGTTGTTGTAGACCGCCGCATGGGCGACGTCGGACGCTCCGGCGAGGAAGATGTTGAGGGTCGACCAGTTGATCGTCACCAGGTTGCGCGGGCTGGCGCCCTGGGCACGGAACAGCTTCGCATAGTAATTGCTGAGATGGCTGCCGTCGGGCTTGAGGGTCAGGTCGGGCTCGGGCAGCGCCAACCGCTGGGCGCGCTCGGCATCGTTGTAATTGGGCGCGCCGTGGAGGATCACCCCGGTCACCCGGTCGGCATGGCGCGCGGCGAGCGCGGCGGCGACCGAGGCGCCGGTGTGGTGGCCTGCGACCACCACCTTTCGGATCTTCAGATAGTCGAGCACCGGCACGATATTGTCGGCATAGGCCTGGATGCTCGGCTTGCCGTCGGGGGCGTCGGACATGCCATAGCCGGGGGTGTCGACCGCCAGCGTGCGGATGCCGCGCGCGGCCAGGCAGGGCTGGATGTCGGCGAATTCGACCAGCGACCAAGGGGTCTGGTGGATCAGCAGGACGACCGGCCCCTTGGCCGGCCCCATCAGCCGGTAGTGGACCTGCCCCATCGGCGTCGGCGCATAGCCCTTGCCGCCCTTGAGCACCCCCAGCCCGTCCCAATGCGAATCGCCGATCGCCGGCGGCATGCAGCGTCCGGCACGCGCCGAAGGCGGCGGTGCGGCGTCTTCGGCGCGCGCCGCCACGGGTGACAGCGCGAGTGCCGCGATACCGGCAATCATCAGCTTTCGCATCGTCCTGGCCTTTCGTATCATATATTAGAACAGTGTTCTATAAAACAGCGTCGCCCGATCGGCCGGCCGAGTCAATCGCGAAAAGCGGGCATAGTCCCGATTTTACGGGCGCTTTGCGCGGGCCGCCCCTGTCCAAACCGCTATCGAGATTAACGCTTGACGCTCGCCCAAGTCGAAGGTTAGCGTTGAATCTAGAACGTTGTTCCAAATATTAGAACGATAGGTCGCATCATGTGGGATATCATCGTGGTGGGCGGCGGATCGGCCGGCCTGCCGGCATCGATCTTCGCCGCCGAGCGCGGCGCGCGGGTGCTGCTGATCGATCATGCGCCGCAGCTCGGCGGCACCCTGTGGGTCGCGACCGGGCAGATGAGCGCGGCCGGCACCCGACTGCAGCGCGAGCAGGGAATCGACGACAGCGCCGACGCCCATTTCGAGGATGTCGTCCGGATCAGCCGCGGCACGATCAACCAGGGGCTCGCCCGCCGCGCGATCGACAATGCCGCCGCCACCTTCGACTGGCTGATGGAGCGCGGCTTCGAGCCGCTGCCCGACCACCCGGTCAAGGGCTTCGGCCATGAGCCCTATCGCGAGAAACGCTATTATTGGGGCGCCAAGGGCGGGATCAGCGTCAAGGACGTGCTGGTGCCGATCGTCGAGGATCTCGCCGCGCAGGGCGCGATCGACCTGCGGCTGGGGCATGAGGTGATCGCGCTGCGCACCGATGCCACCGGCGCGGTGATCGGGGTGACCGCGCGCGATGCCGACGGGGTCGAGCATGATTATGACGGCGGCAGCGTGGTGCTGAGCTGCGGCGGCTATGCCGCCCATCCCGAAATGTTCGCCGCGCTGAACGGCTATCCGCTCTACAATGCCGCGCCCTACCCTTTTTCGCGCGGCGCCGGGCTGACGCTCGGCCAGTCGGTCGGCGGCTATCTGCGCGGTCATGAGAATGTCTTCAACAATTTCGGCACGCTCTACGGCAGCGACAGCTTCCCGGCGCGCGCGCTCGGCACGGTCGAGACCTTCCCCGAACGGCGCCAGCCCTGGGAGATCTACGTCAACGCCGCGGGCCAGCGCTTCATCCGCGAGGATATCGACAGCGTCGATGCGCGCGAGATGGCGCTGCTCCACCAGCCCGACCGGCGCTACTGGATCGTCTTCGACCAGGCGATCCTCGACCAGGCGCCGCCGATCGTCGTCGGCTGGAGCCGCGAACAACTGGTCGCGGCCTTCGCCGGGGACGGCCCCGCCTTTGCGAGCGCCGCCACCCTCGCCGACCTCGCCGAAGCCGCCGGGATCGATGCCGACGGACTCGCCCGGGCGGTCGCGGGCTATAATTATGGCGTCGAGACCGGCCATGACTTTTTCGGCCGGGCCCACAAGCCGGCGCCGATCGCCACCGGCCCCTACTACGCGATCCGCATGCAGGGCAGCGCGGTGTCGAGCGCGGTCGGGCTGGCGGTCGACGAGCAACTGCGGGTGCTGCGCGAGGATGGCGGGGTGGTCGCCAATCTCTATGCCGCGGGCGAACTGCTCGGATCGAGCCAGACGATGGGCCAGGCGGCGTGCGGCGGGATGATGGTCACCCCGGCGATGACCTTCGGCCGGCTGCTCGGCCAGACGCTTCCAGTAGGAGCCCATTGATGCTGCCTCCGGTCAACATCCTGCCCGGCGAGCGCCGGGGCTATGTCGAGGGGCCGTGCGGCCAGGTCCATTATCGCCGGTCGGGCGAAGGCCCGCCGATCGTGCTGATCCACCAGGCGCCATGGGGATCGATCCAGTATCGCCGCGCGGTGCCGGTGCTGGTCGCCGCCGGCCATGACGTGATCGTCCCCGATCTGCCCGGCCATGGCATGTCCGATCCGCCGGCAGGCGAGGCCAGTGTCGAACTCTATGCCGACACCGTCGCCGCGGTGATCGAAGCGCTCGCCCCCGGCCCGGTGGTCGCGATCGGCCATCATGGCGGCGCACTGGTCGCGGCCCGATTGGCGGCAGCGCATCCCGACAAGGTCGTCGCGATCGCCACCGACAACATGCCCTATTACACCGCCGAGCAGCGCGCGGCGCGCAGCGCGTCGCTGAGCGACCTTCAGGAGATCAAGCCCGACGGCAGCCACTTCACCGATCGCTGGGCGACGGTGCGGCGGATCGCCGATCCGGCGTGGAGCGACGAGACGATCCATGTCGGCATCGTCGCCTATTTCGCCAACGGTCCGTGGAAGGAGGACGGCCACCGCGCCGCCCCGGCCTATGACCTCGAGGCCGATCTCGACCGGATCGCCTGCCCGGCGCTGGTGATTTCGAGCCACACCGACCGGCTGTTCCCGATGGGGCGGCTGCTGACCGCGCGCCGCCCGGGCTGGGCCTATGCCGAACTGCCCGGCGGCGCCGGCATGGTGTTCGAGCGCCCCGACGAGTGGGCGGCGCCGATCCTCGATTTTCTCGGCCGCGCCGACCGGCCGGCATCCGCCCGAAAGGACGACATAAACACATGACGATCACCATCTATGGCCGCCCCGGATCGCGCGCCCGCCGCCCGTTATGGGTCGCGCGCGAACTCGGCCTCGCGGTCGAGAATATCGAGCCGGCACCGGGCGCGATCAAGCAGCCCGACTATCTGGCGATCAACCCCAACGGCAAGGTGCCGGCGCTGGTCGACGGCGGGCTGACCCTGTTCGAATCCTTCGCGCAGAGCCTCTATCTCGCCAAGAAATATGGCAGCGGCACCCTCTACCCGACCAGCGTCGAGGATGAGGCGCGGGTGTGGCAATGGACCTTCTGGGCGCTCAACGAGCTCGAAAAGCACATCACCGTCTGCCTGTTCGACCGGGTGATCAAGCCCGAGGCCGATCGCGACGCCGCCGCCGCCGATGCCGCCGAACAGGCGCTCCAGGCACCGCTCGCGGTGCTCGACCGCGCGCTCGACGGCAAGGTCTGGCTGACGGGCCCCGCCTTCTCGGTCGCCGACATCAACGTCGCGACGATCGCGGCGCTGACCAAGGCGGCGAAGATCGACCTGTCGGGGCATGCGCGGGTCGCCGGCTGGCTGGCCCGGGCGATCGCCCGGCCGGGCTATGACGGCTGATTGTTGCAGTTGGGCCACAGCTACGGCGATAGGCGCCGGAACAGGCGCATATAGGGGTCCGAAGCAAATAATAGTTGGCGACTCGTTCGCCTATATGTCATATACATATAACAAATAAAAAACGCATCGTTCAGGTATCTCCGGCGACACGTGCGACGGAGCGGGGTGGGACTTTGCCTGCAAACCGCAGGTGGGTCGGGTGACAGTGTCGACAAGACACGAGTTCGAAAGGGATACGAGATGAAGACGCTGAAATTCGGTATGGTCGCGGGGCTCAGCCTCACCGCGATGATGGTGGCGACCGCCGCCTCCGCCCAGGAGACCCCAGCAACCAGCGCCAGCAGCGACGCCGCCGGCAGCGGCGAAGGCGTCGGCGAGATCGTCGTCACCGCGCAGCGCCGCGAGCAGAAGCTGCAGGACGTGCCGCTGGCGATCAGCGCCTTCTCGGCCCAGGACATCCAGACCCGCCAGATCACGCGGACGATCGACCTGCTGAGCTATGTGCCCAACCTGATCGGCCACAACAACACCTCGGTCGGCACCGCCAACAGCTATTCGATGCGCGGCCTCAACAACAACGAGACGATCTCGACCTTCGATCTGCCGGTCGGCACCTATGTCGACGAAGTCTATATGTCGCGGCAGAGCGCCAACAATTTCTCGCTGTTCGACGTCGAGCGGATCGAGGTTCTGCGCGGCCCCCAGGGCACCTTGTTCGGCCGCAACACCACCGGCGGCGCGATCAACGTGATCATGAAGAAGCCCGGCACCGAGCTCGGCGGCTTCGGCGAGGTCGGCTATGGCCGCTACGACCGCAAGTCGGCGCGCGGATCGATCGACATCCCGCTGGTTTCCGACATCCTGTTCAGCAAGGTCCAGGGCTATTATGTCAAGGATGACGGCTATGTGCATAACCGGGTCACCGGCGAGCGGCTGAACGGCGAGAAGAGCTATGGCGCCCGCGGCGCGCTGCGCGGGGTGTTCTCCGACAGCGTCACCTGGGACGGCACCGCCGACGTCAATTATCAGAGCTACGCCAACTTCCCGAACTTCTACGATCCGGCAACCAAGCAGCGGGTGAGCTACACCCGCCTGCGCCAGGACCAGACCGTTCAGCAGACCTTCGCCTCGGTCAGCGGCGGCCGCCAATATCTGTCGCCGGGCCTCGCCGACAACAAGCTCGGCAACGTCGCCAAGACCTGGTCGTTCACCTCGAACCTGCAGGTCCAGGCCACCGACGACCTGACCTTCAACTTCATCACCGGCTATCGCCACATCTATAACGAATATCTGACCGACAGCGCGATGAGCCTGAACAGCGCGACGACGGTCTTCACCTATCCGGCCGATATCGTGACCGCGGTCGCGGGCAGCACGTCGGTGCTGGCCAACGACAGCTGGCACGGCCAGTTCAGCCAGGAGATCAAGGCCAACGGCAAGGCGTTCGACGGCAAGCTGACCTATACCGGCGGGCTTTATTATATCCGCGAGGACAACAAGACCAACTTCGCCAATGTCGGCATCACCGCAGCCGGCGTGCCGACCCTTTCGGCCGACCGGACGATGGACAACAACACCGACGCCTATGCCGCCTATTTCCAGGGCGACTACAAGCCGGTCGAGGCGCTGACCCTGACCGCGGGCATCCGCTTCACCCATGAGTTCAAGGACATCGCCTTCTCGGCCAATCCGACGCCGCTGCCCTCGGTCGGCATCAACCAGCCGTTCAACACGATCAACATCATCGCCGCGGGCCTGCCGGTCACCCAGACGTCCAATGTCTGGACCCCGCGTTTCGCGATCGACTACAAGCTCGCCCCTGCGGTGTCGGTGTTCGCGTCGGCGACCAAGGGCTTCAAGTCGGGCGGCTGGGTGTCGCGCGCCTATAATGCCGCCGGCGTCTTCCCGTTCAAGCGCGAGACGATCTGGTCGTTCGAATCCGGGCTGCGTTCGGAATGGTTCGAACGCAAGCTGCGCGTCAACCTGACCGGCTTCTACTTCAACGACATGGACAATCAGCTGCCCGCGGGCCGCGAGAATCCGCTGGTCCCCGGCCAGATCATCTACGTCACCCGCAACTTCGCCGACCTGCGCAACTATGGCCTCGAATCCGAGGTGACGATCGCCCCGGTCCACGGCCTCAACATCTACTGGACCGCGGGCCTCCAGCATGCGCGCTTCAAGAACATCGATCCGTCGGTGCTCGTCCAGGCCGCCAACTGCAAGGCGAAGGTCGCGGTGACCACCAACTGCAACCAGGGCATCGTCACCGCCAGCGGCGACATCGCCAAGCCGTCGCGGGTCGCGCCTTTCAACTCGACGCTGGGCGCCAACTACACCGCCGAGTTCGGCGCGTTCCGCCTGACCCCGTCGGTCGCCTGGGCCTATACCGACGGCAGCTGGCCGTCGGCGCAGAACGACGTGCGCGGCTATCAGAAGGCGCACAGCCTGATCAACGCCGGCCTGTCGCTGAAGAATGGCGACATGGGCTGGACGCTGTCGGCGGACTGCACCAACTGCTTCGACAAAAGGTTCGTCGCCTCCTACCTGATCTACCCCTATCTCAACGAGCCGGGCCGCTGGACGGTGCGCGCGCGCTACGACTTCTGATTTGCCAATATCCGGCGGCGGGGAGCAGAGATGCTCTCCGCCGCTTCCTTTTCAGGTCACCAGGACGACATCGATGGACGAGCTTCCCAGCCCCGACCAGGTCAAGCTGCCCCGCACCAGCAAGGGCCGGCGTCCGCATTTCTTCGACGATCCCGCGATCGACCAGATGATGACCTTCATGCTCGAACTGATGACCGAGGTCGCGGTGGTCCGCGAGCGGCTCGACACGGTCGAGCGGCTGCTCGACGCGAACGGCAGCGTGTCGCGCGCCGAGATCGAGGCCTATCGCGCCAATGCCGATGTCGAGGCCGAGCGGGTCGCGTGGCGCAACGCCTATTTCCAGCGCGTCATGCGGATGCATGCAGCGGCCTGACCGCGATCCGACATGACCGCCTATCCGCATCTCTTCTCGCCGACCAGGATCGGCACCCGCACCCTGCGCAACCGCATCGTCCATGCCTCGATGTCGACCCATTATGCCGCGGGCGGCCGGGTCACGCCGCGGCTGATCGACTATTATGTCAACCGCGCCCGCGGCGGCGCGGCGCTGCTGGTGACCGAACCGATGGCGATGCTCGGATGGCAGACGCTGCCGACCCGCCCCGCGGTGCTCTCGGGGATCAATGACGGCGAACTGGCGCGCTGGGCCGATGCGGTCGGCGAAGCCGGCGGGCTGATGCTCGGCCAGATCCAGGATAATGGCCGCGGCTTCCGCTCGGGCTTCCGCAACCCTTCGGCCTTCGGCCCCTCCGCGCTCCCCGACGATCTGAGCTGGACGGTGCCGCACGCGCTGTCGGCCGACGCGATCGCGCGGATGATCGACGAATTCGCGACCTCGGCCGCCAGGCTCCAGGCCGAGGGTTTCGCCGGGGTCGAGATCTCGGCCGGCCATGGCCACCTCTTCCATCAGTTCCTCGCCGCGCGGTCGAACGTCCGCGAGGACGAATATGGCGGCGACCTCGCCGGCCGCGCGCGGCTGCTCACCCGGCTGATCGCGGCGCTGCGCGCGACCTGCGGCGCGGGCTTCATCATCGGGGTCAAGCTGCCCGCCGAGGACGGCATGGACGGCGGCATCGACCTCGATCAGGCCGAGGCCATCACCCGGCTGGTCCATGCCACCGGCGCGGTCGATTATCTCACCTGGTGCTGGGGCGCGCATGGCGACACGCTCTACGAGCATCTCCCCGACCTGCACGGGCCGCGCACGCCCTATGTCGATCGCATCGCCGCGCTCGGCCGCGCCGCGCCGGGGGTGCCGATCGGCGCGCTCGGGCTGATCACCGATCCGAACGAGGGCGAGCGGATCGTCCGCGACGGGCTCGCCGACCTGGTGATGCTCGGCCGGCCGCTGGTCACCGACCCCGCCTGGGGGATCAAGGCCGAACAGGGCCGCGAGGCGCAGATCCGCTACTGCGTGTCGTGCAACACCTGCTGGCACATGATCAATATCGGCCGCGGGCTGATGTGCGACAACAACCCGCGGGTCGGCCTGCCCGACGAGGCCGACTGGCGCCCCGCCCCCGCCGACGCGGCGAAGCGCATCGTCGTGGTCGGCGCCGGGATCGCCGGGATGGAGGCTGCCTGGGTCGCCGCCGCGCGCGGCCATCATGTCACCGTCTTCGGCGCCTCGGACGAGGCCGGCGGCAAGACCCGGCTCCATGCGCTGCTGCCCGGCGGCGAGAATCTGAGCAGCATCTACGATTATCAGCGGCTCGCCGCCGAACGCGCCGGCGCGACCTTCCGCTGGGGCGAACGCGCGACCGCCGACGACATCGTCGCGCTCGCGCCCGACCATGTCGTGCTCGCGACCGGATCGACCCCGGCCTGGCCCGATTATCTGCCGGCCGAATATCGCGGCGAGGGCTTCTTCCCCGATCTGCGCGAAGCGGTCGCCGGCCTCGCCCGGCTGACCGCGCGCCAGCCGGGCACCGCGGTGATCCACGACGCCGACCATGGCGCCTTCACCTATGCCGCCGCCGAACTGCTCGCCGGGCGCTTCGACCGGGTGGTGGTGCTGACCGAACGCGAACGGCTCGCCAGCGACGAGGCGCTCGTCACCCGCCAGGGCGTCTATGCGCGGCTCTACCGCAAGGGGATCGAGATCGTCACCTCGGTCCGCCCGCTCGCCAGCTCGCGGTTCGAGGAGGGCGAGGTCGCCTATGCGAATGTCTATAACGGGCGCGAGGCGGTGATCGCCGACGTCGCCCTGTTCACCTACGCCACCGCCCGCATCCCCGACGACGCGCTGGCGGCACCGCTGCGCGCGGCCGGGATCGACGTGCGCGCGATCGGCGACGCCTACGCCCCGCGCACCGTGCTGACCGCGACCGGCGAGGGCTATCGTGCCGCGATGGCGTTGTGATGTGATGCCCTACCCCCAGTTTAAGCCCCTCCCTTTCAAGGGAGGGGTTGGGGGTGGGTCCGCGGCCGAAGCGGCTCGATGCCGCTGAGGACGCTCTTGGTTCCAGCGCGGACGCTCGCTGCGCTCGCGACCCACCCCAACCCCTCCCTTGAAAGGGAGGGGCTTTAAGAAGCTCAAAGCAGGAGATCTCGCAATGTATTCCGACCTCGACGGCAAGGTGGCGATCATCACCGGCGCCGGGCGCCATGGCGGGCTGGGCGCGGCGATCGCGCGCAAGCTGGCCGAGGATGGCGCGCATATCGTCCTGCACGATCTCGGCGCGACCAAGGGGGCGATGGCGCCCGAACATGGCGTCGGTCAGGCGTCCGAACTCGAACAGATCGCCGAGGAACTGCGCGCGATCCATCCCAACATCACCAGCTTCACCGCCGATATGCGGGTCGAGGCCGAGGTCGAGGCGCTGGTCGGCCATGCGGTGGCGACCTTCGGCAAGCTCGACATCCTCGTCAACAATGCCGGGGTCGGCTTCCTGTTCGGCCCGTTCGTCGACCAGACCCAGGAGATGTGGGACACCGTGCTCGACGTGAACCTGCGCGGCGCCTTCTTCGCGATGAAGCATGCGATCCGCCAGATGCTGACCCAGGACGAAATCCCGAACTGGGGCCGCGGCCGGGTGGTGTCGATCGGCAGCCGCGGGTCGAAATCGGGATCGGCGCTGACCTCCTCCTATATCGCCTCGAAGCACGGCATCGTCGGCCTCACCCGCTCGGTCGCGATCGAGATGGGCCCGCAGCAGATCACCGTCAACGCGGTCTGCCCCAACCATGTCACCACTGGCCTGGGATCCTGGCAGAACGAATATATGGCCAAGATGCGCGGCCAGACCCTCGACGAATATATGGACGCGATGCGCGGCCGCATCCCGCTCGGCCGGGTCGGCACCCCCGAGGACACCGCCAACGCCACCGCCTTCCTGTGCTCGGGCCAGGCGCGCTACATCACCGGCGAGGCGATGAACGTGTCCGGTGGGGAAGAGATGCACTGATCCTTTCTGGATCCTCCCTGAAACCGCAGGTTTTGGGGAGGGGGACCAGCGAAGCTGGTGGAGGGGGCGGAGTGCGTCGCCATGCCGGGGGCATGGCGAAAGCGCGAAGCCGGCTGCGGAGCAGCCGTGGGCACTATCGACGTTGCGCAAACCCCTCCACCGCTTCGCGGTCCCCCTCCCCATCTTCGATGGGGAGAATCTTCAGATCGCCGCCAGCCCCGCCTCGGCGATCGCGATGTCCTGCTCCGGCTTGCCGCCCGAAATCCCGATCCCGCCGATGCACGCATTCTCATAGCGGATCGGCAGGCCGCCCGGCATCGGCAGGTAATCGGTCAGCCGCAGCAGTTCGGGCTCGTCCTTGAGCCGCGCGGTCAGCGCGCCGCTCGGCGCGCGCATCAGCGCGGCGGTGCGGGCCTTGGCGAGCGCGACCGTCGGGGTCATCACCCCGGCGCCGTCGCCGCGCTCGACCCGGAAGACATGGCCGCCATCGTCGACGATCGCGATCGACGCGGCGAGGCCGATCTCGGCGGCCTTGGCGCGGGCGGCGGCGAGGATCGCGTCGAGCTCGACGGCGGTCAGCGCATATTTGGTGATCATGCTACTTCTCCTGAGGATGAGGGCGTGGTTAAGAGACGGGCGGGCGCATGGGGCGCCGGGCGAGGGGAGCCGATTTGAGCAAGCGCAGCGAAGCGGGCCAGCCGGTCGACCGGGCGCAGGCGACCCCGCTCTATCATCAGATCTTCCTGCAGCTGCGCGAGGAGATCCACAGCGGCAGCCGTGGCTTCGGATCGCGCATGCCGACCGAGGAGGAATTGTCCGAACAGTTCGGGGTGTCGCGGATCACCGCGCGCCGCGCGCTCGCCGAACTCGCCGACACCGGGCTGGTCGAGCGCAAGCGCCGGGTCGGCAGCCATGTCATCTACCAGTCGCCGGCCAAGCCGATCGAAGGCAGCATCGAACAGGCGATCGAATCGCTGATCACCTTCGGCCGCAAGACCCAGGTCAAGATCCTCGAGCTCGAGACCGTGCCTGCGCGCGCACCGATCACCGAGGCGCTCCACATCGATCCGGGCACCCCGGTGCTGCGGGTCACCCGCGTGCGCTGGCTGGACGACCTGCCGCTGAGCTACCTCGTCAGCTATGTCCCCGCCGACCTCGCCGGCGCGATGAACCGCACCTCGCTGCGCTCGACCCCGATGCTCAGCCTGCTCGAACAGGAAGGCGTCCATATCGGCGCCGCCACCCAGACGATCTCGGCCTCGCTCGCCGACGGTCCGCTCGCGACCCTGCTCGGGGTCGATATCGGCTCGCCGATCCTGCGGGTCAGCCGCACCGTGATGGATGTCGACAAGCGCCCGGTCCAGCATGTCCTCGCTCAGTTCCGGCCCGACCGCTACCAGATCAAGCTCGACCTCCACAGCGCGCGCGCCTGAGCGCCTGTTCGGGAAGGCGCGACGGGCGTCCGGCACAGCCCGGCATGGCCCGGCAGGCGCTACCTTAAGCCGTCGCCCCGGCCTTGTGCCGGGGTCCATGGCTGGTGCGTCAGGCGGGAAGCCCCCGATCGTGGCGACGTCTGCGCAACCGTGCCCAGCCATCGATGCTGGTCCCCGGGGCGAGAGCCATGGACCCCGGCACAAGGCCGGGGCGACGACGTGGGGGGTGAAGCGACCGCGCAAAGGCGACCGCCGCAACCCATCCGCGCACATCGTCCGAACGGGCATCTCGACTGTCGGAAAACCGGCCATGGACGCCTTCTGCCACAGCCGATCGATTTGATATAGATATAAGAGTAATTGCTGCTAATCTGTCGCCATGAACAGGGATCGCAGATGAACGACTGGACCTCGCACGGCGACCCGCGGCTGACCCGATTCCGTTTCGCGACGGTCGGCGCGCCCGATCTCGCCATCGTCGAGCGCAGCTATTGCGACACGCTCGGCTATCATGTCCGCGAGCGCGGGCTCGTCGATGCCGACCAGGCCGCCGACTGGGGGGCGCCGCAGGTCGCGGGCCGTCCCTATATCGTGATGAGCACCGAAGGCGCGTCGCAGGATTATATCCGCGCGGTGCAGATCACCGGCATCCCCGGCTACCGCGCGCTCACCACCTTCGGCTGGGCCGCGTTCGAGATCATCGTCGACGACGTCCATGCGGTGCACGACCGGCTGCGCGGATCGGCCTTCCGCATCCTCGCCGAACCCAGGCCGCTGCAGTTCATGCCCTCGATCGTCGCGATGCAGGCCGAGGGCCCGGCGGGCGAATGCCTCTATTTCACGATGGAGAGCGGCGACCGCGCCACCTCGATCCTGCCCAGCCCGCGCTCGCTGATCGACCGGACCTTCATCCTGGTCGTTGCCGGCGGCGATTTCGACGCGCTGCGCGAATGGTATTGCGCGCCGTTCGACCTCAAGCGCCGCCCCTTGCGCGACAGCAAGATCGCTCTGGTGCAGAACGCGCAGGGGCTCGGCCCCGACGACACGATCCGGATGACCACCGCCGGCCTGCGCGACCATGGCTATCTGTTCGAATTCGACGAATATCCGACCGGCCCCGGGCTGGTCGCGGGGCCCCGCCCTCACGCGCCCGGCGAATTGCCGCCAGGCTGCGCGATGGCGAGCATCGAGATCGTCGATATCGGTCTGGTCGCGGACCGGGCGATCCGCCCACCCGCGCGGCGCGACGGCATCGGCTATGAGGGCCGGCTGGCCTGCACCCTGATCGGTGCGGCCGGCGAACGGGTCGAATTCATCGAGGAGGCACGCATATGAGGGTTCGCGACGTCCAGCATCCGCTGCTGCCGCAGGCGACCGAGGAGGAACTGAGCCGGCAGCGCGCGGTGGTGAGCCTGCGCAAGCTGCTCAACGCCCGGGTGCGCGCGGACAATGTCCGCCGCTTCGAGACCGAAGGCGCCCCCGCCTTCGCCGCGCGCCATGGCCGCCAGCCGCAGTCGCCCGACGATATCCGCGACGCCCTGTTCGAATCGACCGGCTACCGGATGTGGAGCGCCGCCAACCGCGCCGCGCAGGAGATGATCTGGGTGTCGGTCGGCGAGCCGATCTTCCGCGACCGCGACCGGATGCAGGCCGCCGCCCGCGCGCTCGCCGAGGCGCCCGACCGCAAGGGTTCGCTCCACCTCGATCCGGCCTATGCCCCCTCGCCCGAGATCGCCGGCACCGACGTCCATCTCCAGCCGGGCGGCTATGCCCGCGACGACAGCCCCGACGACATCGTCGCGGGCGCCTTCTACGAGACCGGCGGCAATGTCTTCTCGTTCGGCCAGGGCGCCGGCAAAAGCGACAGCAAGGCCGGGGTGATCTTCAAGCTGCTCGACGAGAGCTTCCCCGAGCTCGTGCCGCTGCGCATCCTCGAACTCGGCTGCTCGGCCGGCGCGGCGTCGGCCGCCTATGCCGATCATTTCCCCGCGGCCGAGGTCCACGCGATCGACATCGGCGCGGGCATGCTGCGCTACGCCCATGGCCGCGCCGAGGCGCTGGGCGTGCCGGTCCATTTCCACCAGATGGACGCCGCCGATCTCGGCTTTGCCGACGATCATTTCGACCTCGTCGTCTCGCACAACATGCTCCACGAGATCGGCGCCGACAAACGCCGCCGGGCGATGGCCGAGGCGCTGCGCGTCGTCCGCCCGGGCGGGGTCGTCATCTTCCAGGACGTCGACACCCGCTTCGCGCCGACCGAAGTCCACAAGGTCGAGAAGAACTGGGACACCGATTTCAACGGCGAGCTGTTCTGGAAGACCTATAACGATGCCGACCTGATCGCCGACATGGCTGCGGCCGGCTTCGCCGCCGATCGGGTCCGCGAACATGCCGCCGAGGCGGTCAGCAACATCAACCGCTGGTATGTGATCAGCGGCACCAAAGCGGATAGCATCGCATGACCAGCGCCACCGACGCCATTTCCGCGGTGATCGCCAGCGGACGCGGTTCGCGTCCCGCCAGCCTCGACAATGCCGAGGCCGAGCAGGTGCTCGCGATCGCGCTCGCCCTGCTCGTCGAGTTGTCGGCGTCGAACCAGCGCATCGACCGGCTCGAGCGCGAGGTCGCACAACTGCGCGGCGTCGCCCTCGACGACCTCAAGGAGGCACCGCTCGACGCCGCCGCCCAGGCCGAGCGCCAGCAGGCGATGGAGGCGCTCCAGTTGCGGGTGATGCGGATCATGATCGATCCCCGCGCGGCCGAACCCGCGCAACGCTGAAACGGGGGGCCAATGGCGCCCCCACACCTCTGTCGGGTTCACCCACCTCCTATAGCCATGCGATACATTCTGACGGCGTTACCACTCGGCCAGAATGATATCGTTTTCTCAAACCCTTATCGTCGTCCCGAACTTGCCGACAAGATCGCAGCACTTGCCCGCAGACAACTATGCCGCGACCTGATCGGCAGGCCGTCCGAACGAATAGCGCCCCAACCGCGCGACGAGCAAGACACATGTCCGTCGACAATATTGCGATGAGTTCGATATGATTTGGTTCCAGCCCATCATATCATCCATCGCGTCGATGCGATCTATTTGCATCCTCCATTGTGCATCGCCCCTTATCGCCATAAACTGCGCGTCAGCCGCCCGGATGGGGCCGACGCGGCGACCAACACGCGCACTGGAACCATCCCGTGGTCGAACCCGTCAAACTCGTGATCTGGGATCTCGATGAGACATTCTGGCGTGGCACGATCGTCGACCATCCCCGCATCATCTATGTGAAGGCCCATCATGACCTGGTGATCGCGCTGGCCCGGCGCGGGATCATGAGCTCGATCTGCTCGCGCAACGACGCCGCGACCGCGCTAAAGATCCTGCAACAGCAGGGCATCGCGCAGTTCTTCATCTTCCCGAGCATCTCGTGGGCGCCGAAGGGCCCGCGCATCACCGATCTGATCAGGGTCGCGCAATTGCGGCCGGAAAATATATTGTTCATCGACGATCATCACGGCAACCGCGCCGAGGCGGCGATGGCGGCGCCGGGACTTCAGCTGGCCGACGAGACGTTCACGGCGCAGATGCTCGACGATCCGCGCTTCATCGGCAAGCCCGACCCCGAATTCACCCGGCTGAAGCAATATAAGTTGCTGGAGGCGCGCAACGTCGACCGCGGCAGGACCGCGGGATCGAATCTCGACTTCCTGCGCCAGAGCGACATTCGTGTCCGCATCGAATATGACGTCCTCGCACATCTCGACCGCGCGGTCGAACTGGTGAACCGCACCAACCAGCTCAACTTCACCAAGCGAAGATTGCCCGAAGACGACAAAGCCGCCCGCGCCCGGTTGCGCGAGGACGTCGACGATCGCTGGCGGCAGAGCGGGCTGGTCCATGTCTCCGACCGCTATGGCGACTATGGCTTCGTCGGCTTCTTCATGCTCGAAAACGGCGTCGTGGATCCCACGCGGCATCGGCTTTCCCAGCGGCTGATCCACTTCTGCTTCTCGTGCCGGGTGCTGGGCATGTATGTCGAGAGCTGGCTCTACGATCGGCTGCAGCGCCCGAACATCGACATCGCCGCGCCGGTCCTGATCGATCTTTCGAAGCAGATGCCGGTCGACTGGATCGCGATCGCCACCGACCGCGCCGGCGATCGCATATCGGCCCATGTCGCGCCCGAGATCCGGGTCCATGGCGGCTGCGAATCCGCGTCGATCGGCCATTATCTGACCCATGTCGCAGACAGGCTCGTCGTCACCGGCAATTTCCACGCCGGGTCCAGCTTCTTCCGGCTGAACGGCGCATCGCTGCTGCTGTCAGCCTGCGATCGCCGCGGCGCATTGTTCGATCGCGAAGCCGAAGCGCTGGCGGTCCCGCCCGAGCTGCTGGCCAGCCGATTTTTTGACGACGCTCCCGCCGGCGCGGCTTTCGTGTTCGGCGGACAATATGACGCGCCCGGTCCGCATCGCTATCGCCACAAGATACATGGCTGGGAAGTCAGGCTCGAAATCAATGGCTTCCCGCCGGTCGATCTCACCGGGATCAGCGGTGGGGAACTGGCAGGTCATATCGAAAGCGCCGGCCTGACCGCCGAGGCGGGCGGGATCGCAGAGGCGACCGCGCGCCATGTCAGATCGATCTACCGCAGCGTGCCCGGCCCGACCGACGTGGAGGTCATCACCGCCATGACGGAGATTTTCCGCCGCATTCCACCCGGTTCGCGGCTCGTGCTGATGCTCGACGACGACCGGACCCGGTACGAAGACGGCGTTCTCCGCCACGCGCCATGGGTCCATCACTATAACCGGCTGATCGAAATGCTCGATCTGCCGCCCTTCGTCGGCATCGCGTCCTTCGCACGGGCGATCGAGGACGAGGCCGAGATATTGGTCGGCGGCAACCATTATGAGCGCATGGCCTACAAGCGCATGGCCGATCAGATCACCGCACTGCTGCAGGCGTTGCCGGCCAAGGCGGGGACGGACATCGCGGCTTCCCCGGCGCTGCGCAGCGCGGCTATGGGATAGACATATCCGCGTCTTCGTCGAAATCGGGCAGGATCAGCGACCATGACGGGTCGGGACCGCCGCCGCCAGGCGCCCGGATCTGTCCGGCGATATGTTCGAACATGCGATGATAGACGAGCCGGTTGAAATGGCCGGCATGGTCGGCGGCGATCTCGGCCTCATCTTCGACGAATTGTCGCGGATCGACGAACATGGCGTGCGGAAACGGCGCGAGCGCCTCGCGGATCCAGCCGTTCATCTCGGCCTCGACGCGCAGCAGCGGCGCGCCGGGCGCCCAGCCGCGCGGACGATCGTTGATGCCGACGACGAACAGCCGCGCGGTCGCCGGGACACGCCGCAGCGCGACCGTCAGATCGTCGACGAACGCCTGATGGCCGAGGCCTTCCTGCCGATAATATGTGGCGAGTTCGGCCTGCACCGGCGACGGCGTCGCGGGGGGCAGGACCGGGGTGCGGAAGCCGAGCATGCGGTGGCGATGGACCGGCACCGCGGCGTCGATCGCCAGGCTCAGGATCACCGCATCGACCTCGGGGCCGATATCGGCCAGCGCGGTGCGGAAATCCTCCGGCCGATAGCCGAGCCGGTCGAGCGCCGCCATCGTCCGGGCATCGACGCCGTCGAGCGCGAGCCGCAGATTGGCGAGATGGTCGCGCCTGATCTCCATGCCGTCGCGCAGCAGGTTGAATTCGCCGACGACCCGCCGCGAACAGGATTCGAAATAATAAGCGAGGGGCATGATATCGCAGCCGCCGCGCAGGATCACCGTGCCGATGCCGGGTTGCGCCGCCGCCCGTGCCGCAACGCTACCGTCATCCTCGCCGATCCAGTCGACCGAGCCCGCCGGCCCCAGTGCGGCCGCGACCGGCCCGACCTCCTCGATCCACGGCCGGCCGAGCCGGTCGTAGAGCCAGCTTTCCACCCCCATGCCGAGAATCCGGCAGCTGAAGCAATAATCGAGCAGATGCCGGTCTGACGAAGCGGTGCGCATGATCAGCAGCCCGCAGATGCCATAGTCGCCATGATCGTCGCCGACATGGACCAGCGCGGCGCTGATCTCGTGATGGGCGAGCCGTTCGCCGAGAATGCGGCGCGCCTCGTCCCGATCCTCGGGGAGACGCCGTTTCGTATAGTTGAGCTGGTTGGTCCGGTTGAGCAGTTCGATCGCCCGGTCGAGATCGGCCTCGACATTCTGATCGAGCCGGACCCGGATATGGCTGGCGCGCAGGAAGTCGGTGGCGCTGCCGGAACTCCGCACCTGCGCGACGTCGCGGCGCTCCAGCAGCTTATACTGGGCCAGCCGCTCGCAATCGGGATCGGGCTTGCCGGCGAAGCGCGGGTCGTCGAGCAGGCCGGACACCGCCGTCGCATCGATCAATTGCAGGTCGGGCAGATAATAGCCGGCCTCGTTGAGATTGGCGATATTGTCGTCGACGAAGGCCGCGGTCGCCGCGCGAAGCTGGCACCGATCGAGGATCGCCGCGAGCCGCGGCGCCTTGGCGGTCCAGGCGATGCTCGGGAATATGAAATGGTCCCACAGGCCATGGTCGCGCAGCACCGCCTCGACCGCGGCGGGATCGTTATTCGAACAGATGCTGCTCATGATCCCGCGCCGCGCCAGCTCGATCACGATCCGCGCGGTCTCGTCGCGCCAGACGATGCCACCTTCGGACAGCGTCCCGGTCCAGAAGCTGTCGTCGAGATCCCAGATCAGCAGACGTACCGGCTCGGCCATGCCTTCCCCCGATGCGCCGGGCCCCCGCCGAGACGCACCATGTTCCTTACCGCGACCGCCGGAACCGGGAAAGCCGGCACATCCCCCATATTGGCCCCATATTGGCGGAAGTCTGCGGATCCGCAGTCAGCTCCCCGGCTTGAACTCGGCGACCAGGTCGTAGCGCTCGCCGGGGAAGATCTGGGTCACCATCGTCACCGGCAGGTCGGCCCGCCAGGTCCAGCGCTGGATCTGCAGGCAGGCGGTGCCGGCGGGGACGAGCAGCTTCTTCGCCGCCGCCCGGCCGGCGGGCACCGCGCGGATATGGTGGCGCGCGCGGGTCCAGGGGGTCTTCTGGAGCAGCCAGGTGCCGGGCGGGGTCTCGACGAAGCCTTCCTGCGCGGCATCGGCGACCGCATCGAGCGCGATCAGCCTGGTCTCGAAGCAGATCGGCTCGGCCGCCGCCCAGTGGATTCCCTCGACCAGCAAGGCAGGGCCGTTCATACCGCTTTCGGCCGGGATCGCCGCGCCCGACAAGGGCTTGCGGGTGCCCAGATCCCAGCGATAGGCCTCGCCGCGTTCGCGGACGAGCTGCGGCAGGTCGGGGACGTCGAGCACCGCCGAATGGACCGGCGGGTGGGCGACGAACGATCCCGCCTTGCGCCGCCGTTCGATCAGCCCGGCGCGCGCCAGCCCCTCAAGCGCCTTGCTGACGGTGGCGCGGGCGCAGCCATAGGTTTCGACCAGTTCATGTTCGAACGGGATGCGGTCGCCGGGCCGCCATTCGCCCGACTGGATGCGCGCCTCGATATCGCCGCGAATACGCTGTTCCAGGGTCATGCCAGCAGCGCGGATAGGCGATGGCGATAGCGGTCGGCAACCCCGGCCGCCGCGACATGGCGGCCGCCCTCGACCAGCTTGCGCCCCGCCCGCCACACGCCGTCGACCCCGCCGCCGGCGAAGATCCAGCGGTCGAGCATCGTGTCCGCGGTCGCGCCGGCCATCGCCGGGCGATCGAGATCGAGCGAGACGATATCGGCCGGCATTCCGACCGCGAGGCCCGCCTTCCCCCCCAACGCCTGCGCGCCGCCGGCCAGCGCCGCGGTGAAGATGTGCTCGCCGACCGACGGATGGGCGTCGTCGGCGAGCAGCGCCCGGCGGCGCGCGGCGAGGCGCTGCGAATATTCGAGCGCGCGCAGTTCGGCCGGGGCGTCGACGAGGATGTTCGAATCGGTTCCCATCCCGATCCGTCCGCCGGCGGCGAGGTAGCGTTCGGCCGGGAAGATGCCGTCGCCCAGATTGGCCTCGGTCACCGGGCACAGCCCCGCCACCGCCCCGCTCGCCGCCAGCCGGTCGGCTTCGTCGCCGGTCAGATGGGTGGCGTGGATCAGGCACCAGCGGGCATCGACCGCGACATTGTCGAGCAGCCATTCGACCGGCCGCGCGCCGCTCCACGCGAGGCACGCCTCGACCTCGCGAATCTGCTCGGCGGCATGGATGTGGAGCGGACCGCCCGCGGCGAGCGGCATGATCGCGCGCAGCTGCGCGGGGGTCACCGCGCGCAGCGAATGCGGGGCGATCCCCAGCCGCATGTCCCCCGACAGCTTCGCCCGGCTGCTGTCGACCAGCGCCGCGAAGCCGTCGATGTCCGACAGGAAGCGCCGCTGCCCAGGCGACGGCGCCGCGCCGCCGAAATCGCCATGCGCGTAGAACACCGGCAGCAGCGTCAGCCCGATGCCGGTCGCCTCGGCCGCGGCGACGATCGCCCCCGCGGTCTCGCCGCGATCGGCATAGGGCGACCCGTCAGCCTGATGGTGGAGATAATGGAATTCGCCGACCCGGGTGAAACCCGATTCGAGCATCTCGACATAGGCCTGGGCGGTGATCGCGGCGATATCGTCGGGGGTCAGCCGGTCGAGGAAGCGGTACATGATCTCGCGCCAGCTCCAGAAATCGTCGTCGGGCCGCCCGCGCCGTTCGGACAGTCCGGCCATGCCGCGCTGGAAGCCATGGCTGTGAACATTGCACAGGCCCGGCAGCGCGGCGCCGTGGCGCTCGTCGCCCGGCAGGCGGGCGGCGCCGGTTTCGACCGATGCGATCGCCATCGCATCGATGCCGATCCGCACCCCCCGCGCCCAGCCGCCGGGCAGCAGGGCCTGTTCGAACCAGAGATGCCGCATCATCGTCTCCGTCCTCTGTCTATGCATATTATGTCTAGACATAATGACGACAAGGCGCAACACTCGGCGCCATGGATCGCCTCTGGACCAATGCCCGACTCGCGACGATGACCGGTGACGGGCTGGGCGTCGTCGAACATGGCGCGATCGCGGCGCAGGGCGGGCGGATCGCCTTTGCCGGCCCGGCCGCCGATGCACCCGCAGCAGGCGAGACGATCGACTGTGGCGGGCGCTGGATCACCCCCGGGCTGATCGACTGTCACACCCATCTCGTCCATGCCGACAGCCGCGCGAACGAATGGGCGATGCGGCTCGACGGCGCCAGCTATGAGGATATCGCCCGCGCCGGCGGCGGCATCCTCTCGACGATGCGCGCCACCCGCGCCGCGACCGAGGCCGAGCTGGTCGCGACTGCGCTGCCCCGGCTCGACGCGCTGATCGCCGAAGGGGTGACGACGGTCGAGATCAAATCGGGCTATGGCCTGACCGTCGCCGACGAGCTCAAGATGCTGCGCGCCGCGCGTTCGCTCGGCACGGCGCGGCCGGTCGGTGTCGCCACGACCCTGCTCGGCGCGCATGCGCTGCCGCCCGAATATGCCGGCGACGCCGATGCCTATGTCGATCTGGTCTGCCGCGAGATGATCCCGGCCGCGCAGGGCCTCGCCGATGCGGTCGACGCCTTTTGCGAGGGGATCGGCTTTTCGCCCGCGCAGACCGAACGGGTGTTCGAGGCGGCGGCCGCCGCCGGCCTGCCGGTCAAGCTCCACGCCGAGCAGCTCTCCGCGCTCCATGGTGCCAGCCTCGCCGCGCGACACGGCGCGCTCTCGGCCGACCATCTCGAACATGCCGACGAGGCCGATGTGCGGGCGATGGCCGCCGCCGGCACGGTCGCAGTGCTGCTGCCCGGCGCCTATTATTTCATGCGCGAGACCCGGCGTCCGCCGGTCGCGCTGCTGCGCGATCGCCGCGTGCCGATCGCGATCGCGACCGACTGCAACCCCGGCACCTCGCCCGTGACCTCGCTGCTGCTGATGCTCAACATGGCCGCGACCCTGTTCGGCCTGACCGTCGCCGAGGCGCTGCGCGGGGTCACCGTCAACGCCGCCCGCGCGCTCGGGCTGCAGGCCGACATCGGCAGCCTCGAGCCCGGCAAGGCGTGCGACCTCGCGATCTGGGACGTCGCCGACCCCGCCGAGCTGGTCTATCGGATCGGCCAGAACGGCCTGTCCGCGCGGGTGTGGCGCGGCGCATGACCGATCCTGTCGCCGATTTCGCGCGCGACGGCGCGGTGCTGCTCAAGGGGGTGCTGACCCCGGCCGAGGTCGATCGGCTGCGGCAGGGCATCGACGCCAATCTGGCGCGCCCGAGCGACCGCGCCAAGATCGCCAGCCCCGCCGGCGATCCCGGCCTGTTCGTCGAGGATTTCTGCACCTGGCAGGCCAATCCCGCCTATCGCGCGATCATCTGCTGCTCCGCGCTGCCGCGGATCGCCGCCGGGCTGATGCAGAGCCGGACGGTGCGGCTCTACCATGACCATATGCTGACCAAGGCCGCCGGCACCCGCCAGCCGACCCCGTGGCACCAGGACCAGCCTTATTACAATGTCGCGGGCCGCCAGAATGTCAGCTTCTGGATTCCGGTCGACCCGGTCGACCGCGCGAGCAGCCTCGACTTCGTCGCCGGATCGCATCTCGGGCCGTGGCTGATGCCGCGGTCGTTCATGACTGGGCAAGCGCACTGGTTCCCCGAGGGTGCGCTCGCCGACCTCCCCGATATCGACGCCGACCGCGCCGCACATCCGATCATCGGCTGGCCGGTCGAGCCCGGCGACGCGATCGCCTTCCACATGCTCGCGCTGCACAGTTCGGGCGGCGCGCGCCGGCAGCGGCGGGTCTTCTCGGTGCGCTATCTCGGCGACGATGCCCGCCATGCCCCGCGCGGCTGGACGACCTCGCCCGAATTTCCCGGCCTCGCCGACCGGTTGCCCGCCGGCGCGCCGATGGACGATCCCCTGTTCCCCTTGGTGTGGAACGACGATGACGACGGAGCCGCCTGAGATGATCACCCTGGTCCCCGGCAAGGTCGACTATGCCGGATGGCGCAGCATCCACCGGGGCGCCGCGGTCGCGCTCGACCCCGATCATGGCCGCCGCGTGGCCGCCAGCGCCGCCGCGGTCGAGCGGATCCTCGCGCGCGGCGAGCCGGTCTACGGGATCAACACCGGGTTCGGCAAACTCGCCAGCGTCCGCATCGAGGCCGAGGATCTCGCCACCCTCCAGCGCAACATCGTGCTGAGCCATGCCGCCGGCGTCGGCGCGCCGATGCCGGTCGCGGTCACCCGGCTGATGATGGTGCTCAAGCTCGCCAGCCTCGTCCATGGCGCGTCGGGGGTCCGGCCGGCTACGATCGCGCTGCTAACGGCGATGATCGATCGCGGGCTGATCCCGGTGGTGCCCTGCCAGGGATCGGTCGGCGCCTCGGGCGACCTGGCGCCGCTCGCGCATATGACCGCGGCGATGATCGGGGTCGGCGAGATCTGCGTCGAAGGCCGGATCTATCCGGCGGCGCAGGCGCTGGCGGCGGCGGGGCTCGAACCGCTCGAGCTAGGCCCCAAGGAAGGGCTGGCGCTGCTCAACGGCACCCAATTCTCCTGCGCCTATGCGCTGACCGGGCTGTTCGAGGCCGAGCGGCTCTACCGCGCCGCGCTCGTCACCGGCATCCTGTCGACCGAGGCGGCCAAGGGCACCGACGCGCCGTTCGATCCGCGCATCCACGCGCTGCGCGGCCATCGCGGCCAGATCGAGACCGCCGCGGCGCTGCGCGGGCTGATGGAAGGCTCGGCGATCCGCGCCTCGCACCGCCAGGACGACCTGCGCGTCCAGGATCCCTATTGCCTGCGCTGCCAGCCGCAGGTGATGGGCGCGATCCTCGACATGCTCCGCCAGGCGGCGACGACCCTGGTGACCGAGGCGAACGGCGTCAGCGACAATCCGCTGATCTTCGCCGACACCGACGAGGCGCTGTCGGGCGGCAATTTCCACGCCGAGCCGGTTGCCTTCGCCGCCGACATGATCGCGATGGCGCTGTGCGAGATCGGCAGCCTCGCCGAGCGGCGAATCGCGATGCTGGTCGATCCGGCGCTGTCGGGCCTGCCCGCCTTCCTCACCCCGCGCCCGGGGCTCAATTCGGGCTTCATGATCCCCCAGGTCACCGCCGCCGCGCTGGTCAGCGAGAACAAGCAGCGGGCGATGCCGGCGAGCGTCGATTCGATCCCGACCTCGGCCAATCAGGAGGATCATGTGTCGATGGCGGGGCATGGCAGCCGGCGGCTGCTCGACATGGCCGCCAATGTCGATGCGATCCTCGGCATCGAGCTGCTGGCGGGCGCGCAGGGCTGCGACTTCCACGCGCCGTTGCTGTCGAGCGCGCCGGTCGAGGCGGTGCGGGCGCTGCTGCGCGCGCGGGTGCCGCATCTGGTCGACGACCGCCATATGGCCCCCGACATGGCCGCGGCGATCGCGCTGGTCCGCGCCCCCGAGCTGCTCGACGCGGCCGGCCCGCTGCCCGGGCTCGAACCATGAGCTGGCTCCATGTCGAGCGCAACGATGCGCCCCTGATCCTCGCCTTTCCGCACGGCGGCACCGCACTCGGCGACGACGCGGCGCAGTTCCGGTCGCGCTGGTGGGCGATCCGCGATGCCGACTGGCATATCTTCGATCTCTACCGCGGGCTCGCCGACGCCACCCTGATCCGCACCGGCACGTCGCGCAGCCTGGTCGACTGCAACCGCGATCCGTCGGGCGCGTCGCTCTATCCGGGCCAGGCGACCACCGGCCTGTGCCCGACCGAGACCTTCGACGGCGAGCCGCTCTACCGCGCCGGCGAGGCCCCCGACATCGCCGCGCGGCGCGCCGCCTGGTTCGATCCCTATCATGCCGCGCTCCAGGCCGAGATCGATCGGCTGCGCGCGCTCCACCCGCGCATCGTCGTCTATGACTGCCATTCGATCCGCAGCCGGGTGCCGCGGCTGTTCGACGGCGAACTGCCCGAACTCAACATCGGCACCGACCATGGCGCGACCTGCGATCCCGCGCTGGCCAGCGCGGTGCTCGGCGCCTGCGCGGGGCGCAGCCATGTGCTGAACGGCCGCTTCCGCGGCGGCTGGACCACCCGCCATTATGGCCGGCCACGGGACGGGGTCCACGCGATCCAGATGGAAATCGCGATGCGCGCCTATCTCGACGAACCCGCGGGCGCGCCCGACGACACCAACTGGCCGCCCGCCTGGGACGCCGCGCGCGCGGCTCCGTTGCGCGCCGATCTCGCCGCGATCCTCGCCGCCGCCACCCGCTTCGCGAAAGGCTCCGCATGACCCGTCTCGACAATAGCCGCACGATCCACGCCGCGACCGGCACCGCGCTGTCGGCGAAAAGCTGGCTGACCGAGGCGCCGCTGCGGATGCTGATGAACAATCTCGATCCCGCGGTCGCCGAGAATCCGCACGAGCTGGTGGTCTATGGCGGGATCGGCCGCGCCGCGCGCGACTGGGAAAGCTATGACCGGATCACAGCGGCGCTGCGCCGGCTCGACGACGACCAGACCCTGCTGATCCAGTCGGGCAAGCCGGTCGGGATATTCCGCACCCACCGCGACGCGCCGCGGGTGCTTCTCGCCAATTCGAACCTCGTGCCGCACTGGGCGAACTGGGAGCATTTCGCCGAGCTCGATCGCAAGGGCCTGATGATGTACGGCCAGATGACCGCGGGTTCGTGGATCTATATCGGCAGCCAGGGCATCGTTCAGGGCACCTACGAGACCTTCGTCGAGATGGGCCGCCAGCATTACGCCGGCGATCTGGGCGGCCGCTGGCTGCTGACCGCGGGGCTCGGCGGCATGGGCGGCGCGCAGCCGCTGGCGAGCGTGATGGCGGGCGCCTCGTGCGTCGCGATCGAATGCCAGCCGAGCCGGATCGCGATGCGGCTCGCCACCGGCTATCTCGACGCGAAGGCCGACACGATCGACGAGGCGATGGCGATCCTCGATCGGGCAAAGGCCGACGGCAAGCCGGTGTCGGTCGGGCTGCTCGGCAACGCCGCCGAGCTGCTACCCGAGATGTTCCGCCGCGGCATCCGCCCCGACCTGCTGACCGACCAGACCTCGGCGCACGACCCGGTCAACGGCTATCTGCCGATCGGCTGGACCCTCGACCAGTGGTTCGAAGCCCGCGAACGCGATCCGAAGGCGGTGTCCGACGCCGCCAAGGCATCGATGGCGGTCCATGTCCGGGCGATGCTCGATTTCCAGGCGGCCGGCGTCCCCACCGTCGATTATGGCAACAATATCCGCCAGGTCGCCAAGGACGCGGGCGTCGCCGACGCCTTCGCCTTCCCCGGCTTCGTCCCCGCTTATATCCGTCCCCTGTTCTGCCGCGGGATCGGCCCATTCCGCTGGGTCGCGCTGTCGGGCGATCCCGAGGATATCTACAGGACCGACGCCAAGGTGAAGGAACTGCTCCCCGACAACGCCGCCCTCCACCGCTGGCTCGGCATGGCGCGCGAGCGCATCCATTTCCAGGGGCTGCCGGCGCGGATCTGCTGGGTCGGCCTCGGCGACCGCCACCGGCTCGGCCTCGCCTTCAACGAGATGGTCGCGCGCGGCGAGCTCAAGGCGCCGGTGGTGATCGGCCGCGACCATCTCGATTCGGGATCGGTCGCCAGCCCGAACCGCGAGACCGAGGCGATGCGCGACGGCTCCGACGCGGTCGGCGACTGGCCGCTGCTCAACGCCTTGCTCAACACCGCGAGCGGCGCGACCTGGGTGTCGCTCCACCATGGCGGCGGGGTCGGCATGGGCTTCTCGCAGCATGCCGGCATGGTGATCGTCGCCGACGGCACCGCCGAGGCCGCGGCGCGGCTCGAACGGGTGCTGTGGAACGACCCCGCCACCGGCGTGATGCGCCACGCCGACGCCGGCTATGACGACGCGATCGCCTGCGCGGACAGGTTCGGGCTCGACCTGCCGGGGTTGTAAGGGGCTGCGGCGTTCACACCTCCCGGTTTCGTTCTACAATGGAGCCTCCCCAACCCGTCACCCCGGACTTGTTCCGGGGTCCACCGGGCCACGCGCGCAACATCCGCGACGCTGGACACCACCGGCGCAGTGGACCCCAGAACAATTCCAGGGTGACGAAAACATATCAATTACAGTCTCAATCTATTTACTTTCCTCATATATCTATAATTTCCACCAATATGAAAAATCCTCATCCGGATATCACAAACTATAAACAGGATGAAAGCTTCGCGCTTTCATAGAAACTCTATGTTTATCCATTAGGATACCGCTCCCATACCCCTTGCATCACGTAAGGGGATTTCAATGTTCTTCACGACCCGTTCGCATGGGCTTTCTCGTCGCGTCTTCATCCCGGCCCTGCTCGCCTGCTCCGCCAGCCTGCTTCCCTTCCACGCCCTGTCTGCCGCCGAAACCGCGGATGCCGATGCCGCACCCGCCGACACGACCCCCGCCGCCGATGCCGGCGGCGATGTCCAGGGTCTCGAGGAGATCACCGTCACCGCGCGTCACCGCGCCGAAAATCTCCAGCGCGTGCCGATCGCGGTCACCGCAGTCACCGCGCGCCAGCTCGAGGCGTCGGGCAATTTCAGCATCCGCCAGATCCAGGCGCAGGTCCCCAGCCTGTCGATCCTCGGCTTCAACCCGCGCAACATCACCATCCAGATCCGCGGCCTCGGCACCACCGCCGGCACCGTCAACAGCGGGATCGAGCCGGGCGTCGGCGTCTATGTCAACGGCGTCTACAATGCCCGGCCGTCGATCGCGGTGTTCGACGTGTTCGACGTCGCCAGCGTCAACGTGCTGCGCGGGCCCCAGGGCACGCTGTTCGGCAAGAACACCGTCGCCGGGGTGATCGAGGTCAACACCAACCCCGCCTCCTACACCCCCGAGGCGAGCGGCGAGCTCAGCTACGGCAATTACAGCTTCAGCCAGATCAAGGTCGCGGTGTCGGCGCCGATCGGCGACACCGGCTTCGCGGTCCGCCTCGCCGGCATCAAGTCCGATCGCGACGGCACCATCTACAACACCAAGTTCAAGGCCGACTGGCAGGATTATCACAACGAGGCGGTCCGCGGCGAGATCGCCTATCGCACCCCCGAGGAGTCGTTCAAGGCGCGGCTGATCGGCGACTACAATTATCAGCACCAATATTCGGGCTTCCAGCTCACCCGCGGCGTCCTGCCCAAGCTGCGCAGCGACGGCAGCGTCGGCGTCGCCCGCGACTTTTACGACCGCGCCCGCGATGCCGGCTACACCCCGCTGCCGATCGATCCCGGCGCGCGGCTGACCGATCTCGACACCCCCTTCACCGTCGACATGAAGACCGGCGGCGTCTCGCTCCAGCTCGACCAGAAGCTCGGCGACCACACTCTGACCTCGGTCACCGGCTATCGCTTCTGGGACTGGACCCCGTCGCTCGACGGCGATCGCCTCGGCGCCGCGATCACCACCGCCAGCAACCTGCCGACCTTCCAGCGCCAGTTCAGCCAGGAATTGCGGATCGCCTCGCCCAGCGGCCAGGCGCTCGAATATACCGCCGGCCTCTATTATTTCTGGCAGCGCAACCGCGAGATCCCGTACAACGCCTTCGGCCCCGACGCCGCCAAATATCTGCTCGGCGCGGCCTTCCCCAGTGAGGCGCTGAACGGCGTCGGCCAGCGCGGTCTCTATCTCGCGCGCACCCGCAGCTATTCGGGCTTCGTCAACGCCACCTGGCACGCGACCGACCGCCTCGATATCAATGGCGGCGCGCGCTACACCTATGAAAAGCGCTCGGGCTATTACAACGCCTATCAGGTCGACGGCATCCCGATCACCGACCCGATCTTCGCGTCGCTGACCGCGGCGCAGCGCACGACGATCGTCAACCAGCGCAACAGCAGCTACCCGATCTCGAACAGCTACAACGCCTCGGCCAAGGGCGGGAAGGTGTCGGGCACGATCAACGCGCTCTACAAGGTCACGAACGAGATCAACGTCTATGCCGGCTATTCGCGCGGCTTCAAATCGGCGGGCATCAACCTCGCCGCCCCGGTACAGCTCGCCAGCGGCCCCGCCCCGCAGACCTTCAAGCCCGAGATCGTCGACGCGTTCGAAATCGGCCTGAAGACCGATCTGTTCGACAACCGCCTGACCTTCAACGCCGCGCTGTTCCGCTCGAACGACAAGGATTATCAGGCGAACCAGAACGTCATCACCACGATCAACGGTGCGACGGTGCTGCGCAGCTACATCACCAATGTCGGCACCGTGCGCACCCAGGGGGTCGAGGTCGACGCCCGCGCCACCCCGATCGACGGGCTGCGGCTGACCGCGGCGGCGACCTATAACGACGCCCATTTCCGGTCCTACATCAACGGCTCCTGCCCCTATCTCGACCGCACCGCCGCCAATGTCGGGGTGTGCGATCTCAGCGGCAAGCGCGTCGCCGGCGTGTCGAAATTCGTCTACAACGCCTCGGCCGAATATGGCTTCGCCACCGGCAAGGCTTATGGCTTCGACACCGAAACCTATTTCGGCGGCGATTACAGCCACCGCAGCAGCAGCTATGGTGCGCTCAACGACGATCCCTACAGCCTGATCCCGGCCTACGGCCTGGTGAACGCCTATATCGGCATCCGCGATGCGAAGGGCGTGTGGGACTTCAAGGTCTGGGGCCGCAACCTGTTCAACAAGCTCTATTTCACCAACGCTTCGGTCGATCAGGCGACCGCCTACAGCTATGGCGGCGTGGTCGGCGACCCGCGTTATTACGGCGCCACCCTCCGCCTGAAATTCTGATCACGCAATTCTGATCCCTCGACCCGGCGGCCGCGCGTCGGCCGCCGTTCCTCCATCAGGAGCCGCACTCATGACCGCAGCCGCCCCCGACCTCGAGATCCTCGGCCTGATCTCGACCCAATATGCCTCCGAAACCCACGCCCCGACCACCGGGCTGATCGACCGTGCCTATGTCGACGCGCTGGCGCAGGCGCATGAATATGGCGGCTTCGACCGGGTGCTGATCGGCTATTCGAGCGGCCAGCCCGACGGCTTCCAGATCGCCGCCTACGCCGCGCAGAAGACCCGCCGCCTCAAATTCCTGCTCGCCCACCGCCCCGGGGTGATCGTGCCGACCGTCGCCGCGCGCCAGCTCGCGACCCTCGACCATTTCAGCGACGGGCGCCTCGCGGTCCACATCATCTCGGGCGGCTCGGACCCCGAACAGCGCCGCGACGGCGACTGGCTCGCCAAGGACGACCGCTACCGGCGCACCGACGAATATATATCGGTGCTCAAGCGCGCCTGGACCAGCGAGACACCGTTCGACCATGACGGCGAGTTCTACAAATTCGCCGACCATCTCGGGGTCAAGCCGCTGCAGAAGCCGCATATCCCGGTCTTCTTCGGCGGTTCGTCCGAGGCGGCGATCCAGACCGGCGCCAAACATGCCGACGTCTATGCGATGTATGGCGAGACCCTCGAACAGGCCGCCGAGATCGTCGGCCGGGTCCGCGCCGCCGCCAAGCCGCATGGCCGCGAGGACCATATCCGCTTCTCGATGTCGCTGCGGCCGATCCTCGGCCGGACCGAGGCCGAGGCCTGGTCGCGCGCCGAACATATCCTCGAAACCGCGCGCGCGCTGCACGCGACCCGCGATTCCAGCCCCTATCGCGGCGTCCAGAAGACCTCCGAAGGATCGGCCCGGCTGCGCGACGCCGCCGCCCGCGGCAAGGTCCACGACAAAAGGCTGTGGACCGAGATCGCCGGGCTGACCGGCGCCCAGGGCAATTCGACCTCGCTGGTCGGCACCCCCGACCAGGTCGTCGACTCGCTGCTCGATTATCACGCAATCGGGATCAGCAAATTCCTGTTCCGCGGCTTCGACCCGCTCGAGGATGCGATCGATTATGGCCGCAACCTGCTGCCGGCGCTGCGCGCCGCGGTCGCCGCCGGGCCATCGGCGCGGATCGCCGCCGAATGACCGACGCTCTTCAAACACCGCCCCGGATCCGGCTCTGGCTCGTCATCGGCCTCGCCGCGCTGCTGCTGTCGGTGGTGCTCGGCGCCTGGCTGCTCAACCGCCCCGCCGCCGACGCCCGCCCGGTGCTGCGGGTCGGCAGCCAGCGCGGCAGCACCAAGGCGCTGCTCACCGCATCGGGGGTGCTCGACAAGTTGCCCTACCGGATCGAATGGTCCGAATTCCCCGCCGCGCAAAATCTGCTCGAGGCGATCTCGGCCGACGCGGTCGACGTCGGCACCGTCGGCGACGCGCCCTTCCTGTTCGCTTATGCCGCGGGCGCGCCGATCAAGGTGGTGTCGGTCGCGCAGAGCGGCTCCGACGGCGCGCTCAATGCGATCCTCATCCGCGCGGATTCGCCGATCCGCACGCTGGCCGACCTCAAGGGCAAGAAGATCGCCACCGGCCGGATCTCGGTCGGCCATTACAGCCTGCTGCGCTTCCTCGAAAAGGCGGGCCTCAAGCCGACCGACGTCACGATCAGCTTCCTGCCCCCGGGCGACGCCAAGGCCGCGTTCAATTCGGGCGCGGTCGACGCGTGGTGCACCTGGACCACCTATGTCGCGACCGCGGTGGTCAAGGACCATGCCCGCATCCTCGCCGACGCCAACGGCCTCGTCACCGGCCAGGCCTTCCAGGCCGCCAGCGAATCGGCGATCGCCGCCAAGCGCCCGCAGCTCCAGGATTTCGTCGTCCGGCTCGGCAACGCCTATCGCTGGGCCAAGCTCCACCCCGATCTCTATGCCGACGCGCTGGTCAAGGACACCGGCATCCCGATCGACGTCGCCCGCTACGTCACCTCGCGGCAGAAACTGATGCCGGTGCCGATCGACGCCCGGGTGATCGCCGGGGAACGCCAAGTCCTCCACCACTTCGCCGCCGCCGGCGCGATCACCACGACGCGCACCCTCGAGGACGCGTTCGACCCCTCGTTCGGGCGGTAAGGTCCGCTCCTTGCTCCGTCATCCCGGACTTGATCCGGGATCTCACTTCCCTTCGTTCGGCGACGGAAGGCAGAGAGATTCCGGGTCAAGCCCGGAATGACGAGGGAGAGACCTCGCCCCCCTCAATGCGCGGCTTCGGGGCGAAACCCGATATACCTTACCAGCGGCGACGGCGCCTCGACGAAGCTGTCGGCGGGCACGTCCTGCCGCACCCAGACATTGCCGCCGATCCGCGACCGCGCACCGATCGTCACCCGGCCGATGATGCTGGCATTGGCGTAGACGATGACGTCGTCCTCGATGATCGGGTGGCGCGGCCGGGTCCAGCCGCCCTCGCCGCCCGGCACCTCCGGGTCGCCGCCCAGCGTGACCCCCTGGTAGAGCCGCACCCGGTCGCCGATGATGCTGGTCTCGCCGATCACCACCCCGGTGCCATGGTCGATGAAGAAGCTGCGGCCGATCGTCGCCCCCGGATGGATGTCGATCCCGGTCTTTTCATGCGCGATCTCGGCAATCACCCGCGCGACCAGCGGCGCGCCGAGCCGGTAGATGGCGTGGGCGATGCGGTGGTGGATGACCGCGGTCAGCGAAGGATAAGCGAGCAGCACCTCGTCGACGCTGCGCGCGGCCGGATCCGCGGCATAGCCCGCCTCGACGTCGCGATCGAGCCGGCGGCGCAGCTCGGGCAGCCCGGCGGCGAACAGGCCGAGGATGCGGTCGACCTCGACCGCGATCGCCTTATGGTCGCTCTCCGGATCATGATAGCCGAGCTCGAGCCGGATCTGCGCGCCGAGCTGCGACAGCGTCGATTCGAGCGTCGCGGCGATATAGGCATTTTCGTTGGCCGGGGTCAGCTCGGGCGGCCCCAGCCGCAGCGGGAACAGCGCGACCCCGAGCTCGCGGCTGATCCGGGCGAGCGCCGGACGCGACGGGAAATAGACCCCCTGCTCGGCGTTGCGCGCATGCCCCGCGCGCCAGTCGGCTCGCGCCTGCCGCAGCCCCTCGACGACCTCGTCGATCTGCCGCGGAAAATCGATTCCGCGCCGGCGCGCCCGCAGATCCCGGCCTTCTTCCAAGTCGCTCATCCCGATCTCTCCAAAGATGTCGCGTCAATTCTCTATTGATCCGGTAGTGATAATCGAGATGGATTATCCTTTGCCGTCAGCAGCTTTGCTTTGAGCGGGCCGGGATTACTGCAGCGCTTCGCCTTTGATCCTCCCCATCGCAGATGGGGAGGGGGACCGCTCGCAGAGCGGTGGAGGGGTTTTGCGATCCACAGGCGGCGCGCTTGGCTAACGAAGAACCCCCTCCACCATCCTTCGGATGGTCCCCCTCCCCAAAGCTGTGCTTTGGGGAGGATCTGAAGTGGATGCTCGGCGACTCCCGCTTTATCCCGTCACCCGATCGCGAAATCGACGCTCGGATACCAATGCGCGCCGCGCCTTTTGTCGCTGCATTGGTCCTCATTGTCACCGATCAGCTGGCCGCTGCCGTCGCCCCACATGATCAGCGCCTCGGGCGCCATCCCGCGCAGATCGGGGTGCGGCCCGTCGGCGAGCCGCTGCGCGCCGTCCCACCAGAACAGCTTGGGCGCCACCCCGTCGTCATCGGGCCCGCCCGCCGCGATCAGATAGCGATGCGCGCCGTCCCCGGCCCGTTCGATGCTGCGGATGCCGCGGCCGCCCAGCGGCAGCGGCGTCAGCCACGCGCTTGGCGCGGTCTTGCGCGAGGGAAGCCCGACCAGCGCGAACGGGTCGGCGATCCGCACGACCTGCGCCTTGCCGTCGGCGAGCTGCCGGCGCAGCCCGATCAGCAGGCTGCCGTCGGGCGCCGCCGCCAGCCCCTCGATATTGAGCCGGCGCGCCAGCAGCTTCTCGTCGACATGCGCCAGCCTTGCCAGCACGGCGCGCAGATCGCGAAAGCGGGTGCCGACCAATTCCAGCCGCGATCCCACCACCTTCGTCGCGAACAACTGCCGCCGCCTGGGCTTGTCCTCGCCCATCTTGCTCAGCGAATGCGAGGTCAGCCAGAAGATCGTGTCGCCGATCCGCGCCGCCGCCTCGATGTCCGACACGTCGGGCACCGTCAGCCGCCCGACCGGCCCCGGATGGCCGCGTTCGTAGATCAGCAACTGCTCGAGATCGTCGCTCGCCACCGCGAAATGCCGCGCGTCGACCACCGCCGCCGCCGAGGCCTCGCACAGTCCCTGATAGCGAAGCTGGTGCCCGGCCGGCGCGGCCCCGAGCAGCAGCGGAACCAGACCGGCCAGGGCCAGCGCGCGCGTCCTGCCGAAACCCATATGCGATCACCCCCGAGGATAGACACACATCGCCGATCCCCGACCGCTTTGTCGAGCGTGCAATCCCGGGGACCGGCGCCGCACGTCCCCCTCTTGGATTCGCCGCGACGCGCCCCATATTTCCAATATCGTCAACAAGATGAAAGGAGGTGGTCGAATGTCTCATTGTCCCACGCCGTCCGCGGCACGTCATGATGGCTCGATCCGCTCCCCCGGAGCGCGGGCCTGAACGGCCGGCCGGTCCCGGCGCGATCGATCGCGCCATGACGGACCGGGTGCAGCCCGACCCCAAGGACGGCTGACAATGGAAGGGCCGCGCCAGCGATGGCGCGGCCCTTCGCATGTCTGGAGGAGGGGAAAGCGCCTAAAGTGAAGCCGCTTCTTCTTGCCCCTCTCCCGCTTTTCGCGGGAGAGGCTGGGTGAGGGTCTTCTTCTTCTGCTCTTGCCGTTCTGCATGAAAAGGAAAGCAGAAGAAGACCCTCATCCAAACCTTCTCCCGCGAAGAGCGGGAGAAGGCTTCAGAAGAAGACCCGCCCCCCCCTACTCCGCGGCGATCGCCACCGCGGCCTCGGCCGCCGCCGGCTCCAGGAAATCCCCCGGCTTGTTGCCGGTATAGGCCCCGTCGCGGAAGGTCGCCTCGCCATTGACCATCGTCAGCTTCATCGGCGCCGCCGGGCGGGTATAGCGCCAGGTGATGCCGCCCTTGCCGTCGGTGACGTCATAGACCTTTTCCATGTCGAACTGCTGGATCTCGTCGAAGTCGAACACGACGATGTCGGCGCGCTTGCCGGGCTTGATCTCGCCGATGTCGGTCAGGTGGAAATGGCCGGCGAGCTTGCCGGTCATCGTGTGGATCGCCTCTTCGAGCGTGATCAGCTTCTGGTCGCGGACATATTTGGTGAGGTAGACGACATTCTCGCCGCCGCCGCACAGCATCTGCAGATGCGCCCCGGCGTCGGTGATGTTGCCGACCGATTTGGGATCGCGCACCATCTCGACGACGACATTGTCGGCCATCTCCATCGGCGCCATCCGCACCGTCGACAGCACCCCGTTGGCGAGCAGCCACTCGGCCATCGCGTCCGACCGGTGCAGCCCCAGTTCGGCGGCATAGTCGAGCAGCGTCACCCCGAACGGCCCGGTGCCATTGTCCGACCCGAGCTTGGTCAGCAGCAGCAGTTGCGGATTGCTCATCGGCGACTGCGGATAGGTCTGGGTATCCCAGCTCACCCGCGCCCGCGCCCGCCATTCGGGATCGCGCAGCAGCTTGGCCTTGGCCTCCTCGCCGTCGGCCAGCACCACCTCGTGCCAGACATAGTCGTTCGACTGGGCGAAGATCAGCGACTTGTAGAGGCTCAACTGCCCGGTCAGCGGGACATGGCCATAGCCCGGCCACACGTCGATCCCGTCGGCGCGCATCTGCGCCACCCGGTCGCGCATCGGCTGGAGCTGATAATGCTGATAGGCCGAGGTCGGGATTCCGCCGGTCAGCTGGATGCGGATGTTGCGCCCCTTCAGCAGCTTGGCGATCCGGTCGGTCTGCTCGGGTCCGGTGTCACGCATCAGCGCGACGTCGATGATGCACTGGAAGCTGCTGTTCGGATAGCGCTCGAGCACGTCGAACAGCGCCGCGAACTCGTCATCCTCGGCGACCAGCGTCGGGATCTTGCGGTTCTCGCCATCATGATCGAGCAGGTTGGTCGACAGCCCCAGCGCGCCCGCGCCCAGCGCATCGTCGAGGAACGCCGCCATCTTGACGATCTCGTCGGGGGTCGAGGCGCGCTTCCACGCGTCGAGCCCCATCACCGCCATCCGGATCGCGATATGCCCGACAAAGCCCGCCATGTTGGTCGGCAGCTTGATGTTGCGCTTCACCGACGCCTTATATTCGGAATAGCTGCGCCAGTCCCACGGCACATGCTTCAGGAACGGCTCGAGCGGGATATCCTCGAAGAAGGAGAAGATCTTCGCCATTTCGAACTGCGCCGCCTTATCGTCGGACAGGGGCGCCGCGGTGAAGCCGCAATTGCCGACGATGATCGTCGTCGCGCCATAGCCGGGCAGCGGATCGAGATCGGGCTGCCACCACATCGTCGCGTCATAATGGGTGTGCCCCTCGATGAAGCCCGGGGTGACATAGCAGCCCGCCGCATCGAAAACCTCTTCGCCGCCCTGCGGCGCGAGCCCCTGCCCCACCTCGGCGATGCGCCCGCCGGCGACGCGCACATCGGCACGGAACGCCTTGGCCCCGGTGCCGTCGACGACGGTCCCGTTGCGAATCAACATATCTGACATTTCGCCTCTCCCACAGATATCCGTTTCGGAAATCCCTCGGCGCTTGTGGCCCTGCGCATGTCACGGGCGTGCCGCGCTGCGCTGTCGCCCTGCTAGCCCAAGGCCGGGAGAGTCGCAAGGTGGATTCGCGAAATGCGTAATCTATTCGTCCACTAGCTACGCAGGCTGCAAAGAACCGCGAATTTCCGCTGCAGCCCGCCTTGCGACGATATTCGCAATATGCTCTTTCCTTCTTCGTCATCCCAAACTTGATTTGGGATCCAGAGCCGCAACGTCGCGCTTCCTGCCGCGACGCTGCGCTTCTGGATCCTGATTTTCATCAGGATGACGAAGAAGAGTGTGAGATCACCACCGAAAAAATCCGGGAGAGAGCGCCACATGAAGGCCATCGTCTGTCACGCGTTCGCGCCGATCACCGACCTCCGCCTCGAAGATATCGACCCGCCGCAGCCCGGCCCGGGCGAGGTCGCGATCGCGGTCGCCGCGGCGGGGATCAACTTCCTCGACGGGCTGATGGTCCAGGGCAAATATCAGACCAAGCCGCCCTTCCCCTTCACCCCGGGCAGCGAGGTGTCGGGCACCGTCGCCGCGCTCGGCGCGGGCGTCACCGGCTTTGCGGTCGGCGATCCGGTCGCCGCCTTCTGCCGGCTGGGCGGCTATGCCGAGACCGTCACTGCGCCCGCCGACCATGTCTTCGCGATCGGCGACGGCATCGATCCAGTCGCCGCCGCCGACGGCGGCATCGATCTGGTCTCCGCCGCCGGCTTCCTGATCACCTATGGCACGTCCTGGTTCGCGCTCAAGGACCGCGCCCGCCTGCGCGCCGGCGAGACCCTGCTGGTGCTCGGCGCCGGCGGCGGGGTCGGCCTCGCCGCGGTCGAGCTCGGCAAGGCGCTCGGCGCGCGGGTGATCGCCGCCGCCTCGAGCGCGGAGAAGCTCGCGCTGGCCAAAGCGCACGGCGCCGACGATCTGATCGACTATGCCGACGGCACCCTGCGCGAGCAGGTCCTCGCGCTTATCGGCGGCAAGGGCATCGACGTCGTCTATGATCCGGTCGGCGGCGCGCTCGCCGAGGCCGCCTATCGCACCCTCGGCTGGCAGGGGCGCCATCTGGTGGTCGGCTTCGCCTCGGGCCCGATGCCGGCCTTCCCGCCCAACCTGCTGCTGCTCAAGAACGCCGATCTGCTCGGCGTCTATTGGGGCGACGCGGTCCAGGCCGACCCCGATCATCATGCCGCCAACATGGCCGACCTGTTCGGCTATCTGCGCGACGGCCGGGTCAAACCCTATGTCTCGGAGACCTTCGCGCTCGCCGACGCGGTCGAGGCGCTCGGCCGGGTGATGGACCGCCAGGCGACCGGCAAGGTGGTGCTGACCGTCCCGGCCTCGGCATGATCGCCGCGCCGGCGCCGCTGGCGTTCGATCCCGACCGGCTGACCGCCTGGCTGCGCGCCAACATCGCCGGTATCGACGGAACGCCCATCGAAGGCGCCTTGACCATTGAGCGCTTCGCGGTCGGCCAGTCGAACCCGACCTTCGCGATCCTCGTCGACGGCCACCCGCGCTTCGTCGTCCGCAAGAAGCCGCCGGGCGAGCTGCTGCCCTCGGCGCATGCGGTCGACCGCGAATATCGGGTGATGTCGGCGCTGGCGTCGGCCGAGTCCGGGGCGGGCACGGTCCCGGTGCCGCGCTGCCACATCCTCTGCACCGACGAGAACGTGATCGGCACGATCTTCTTCATGATGGACCATGTCGCGGGGCAAAGCTTCCACGACCCGCTGCTCCCGGGGCTCGCCCGCGATGCCCGCGCCGCCATCTACGCCGATATCGCGCGATCGATCGCCGCGATCCACGCGGTCGACCTCGCCCACACCGGGCTCGCCGACTTCGGCCGCCCCGGCAATTATTATGCCCGCCAGATCGCCCGCTGGACCAGACAATATCGCGCGACCGAGACCGAACCGATCGCGGCGATGGAGCATCTGATCGCCTGGCTCCCCGCGCACATTCCCGCCGGCGAACAGGTCGCCCTGGTCCATGGCGACTATCGCATCGACAATCTGATCGTCGATCCCGACCGCCGCCGCGTCGCCGCGGTGCTCGACTGGGAGCTGTCGACGATCGGCCATCCGCTCGCCGATCTCGCTTATCATCTGATGGGCTGGCGGCTGCCGCGCGAGACCTTCAACGGCCTCGCCGATACCGACCTCGCCCCGCTCGGCATCCCCGACGAGGCCGCCCACATCGCCGCCTATTTGCGCCATGCGGGGCGCGACCCGATCGATCCCGCCGAATGGGAATATGCGATGGCCTACAGCATGTTCCGCGTCGCCTGCATCCGCCAGGGCGTCCTCAAGCGCGCGCTCGCCGGCAACGCCTCCAACCCCACCGCCCTCACCGCCGGCCGCCGCGCCCGCGCGATGGCCGAAACCGCGTGGCACCAGGTCGAGACGCGGATCGGCGTATAACCTTAGATCCTCCCCATCGCAGATGGGGAGGGGAACCATCCGCAGGATGGTGGAGGGGTTTCTGCGTTCGTCAAACGTCCGCTCGCGGATCGAAGAACCCCTCCACCGCTACGCGGTCCCCCTCCCCACGCTTCGCGTAGGGAGGATCCAAAAGCCTCCAAACCGTTCGCGTCGAGCGAAGTCGAGACGCCCCGCGCACCCCCGTCCCCGCCCAACCGCACCCAGCCTCACCCCAGCACCGACCCCGTATAGCGCCCATCGACATAGACCAGCGGATTGACCTCGCCATGGGTCCGCACCGCCTCGGCCACCCCGACGAAGATGCTGTGCGTGCCATAATCGAACCGCGCATCGGCGCGGCAGACGATCGCCGCCTGGGCATCGGCGAGCACCGGCACCACCCCCTCATCGTCCCACGCGCCGACCTCGAACCGCGCCTCGCCCTTGCTCAGCCCGCCGCAATGGAGCGAGATCGGCTCATGCTCGCGCGCCAGGATGTTGATCGCGAAATGGCTGGCCTCGGCCATCGCCGGGTGGATCGACGCGCTGCGGTTGACGCAGGCGAGCAGCGACGGCGGCTCCATCGACAGCGCATCGACCGCGGTCGCCGCCATCGCATAACGCTGCCCTTCATGACGCACGGTGATCACCACCACCGCCTTGGCAAGCCGCCGCAGCGCGAGCTTGAGTGCCGCGGTCACCGCCTCCTGGCTATCCGCCACCAGTGGGCCCGACGGCGCGACCGGCGACCGCAGCATTTCCGACGACCCAACCGACATATCCCATCTCCTCATCGACGACATGCACCGATCTGGTCGGCGTCCCGCCATCGCTAGGCGCGCGGCCGACCGCGCGCATTGTCCGTTCGGACTAGGCGCGCACCATGGCGCCGAAACCGGCTTCCGCTGCGATCGCGCCGGCCTTAGACTGGGGACATGACGACCCGATCGGCCTCCTGCAGTTGCGGACAGCTTCGCCTGACCTGCGAGGGCGAGCCCGTCCGCATCTCGATCTGCCACTGCCTCGAATGCCAGAAGCGCACCGGCAGCGTCTTTGCCGCCCAGGCCCGCTTTCCGCGCGACCATGTCGCCATCGCCGGCCATTCGGCGCAGTGGAGCCGCCGCGGCGATAGCGGCTCGACCGCCACCTTCCATTTCTGCCCGACCTGCGCGGCGATCGTCTATTGGGAGATGGACGCCCTGCCGGACTTCCTCGCGGTCGCGATCGGCGCCTTCGCCGACCCGAGCTTCCCGCCACCGCGCGTCGCGGTCTATGAGGAACGCCAGCACCCCTGGACGCAGGCACTGGAAGACTTGCCCATGGAGCGAGATGTTTAGGGCACGGGCTTCTCAAGCACTGACCGTCGCCCCGGAACAGCTCCCATGCTCGCTACCATAAACCCGTCGCCCCGGCCTTGTGCCGGGGTCCATGGCTGGTGCGCCGGGCGCCGTGACTGGAGGAGGAAGAACGGGAAAGGCTGCCTTCGATCTCCGGCGGTGACGAGCGAGACAATAGCCATGGACTCCGCAACGCGTGCGGGGCGACGTAGAAGAACGAAAATCGCCCAATAAGTCGGCGCTTATGCGAACACAGCCGCAATGACTGCCAATATTCGATCGCGCCGGCCGCATTGCGACCGCACCCAATCCGTCGAAGGCGAATTACGCCCGCTTCAGCGCGAAGAATGAATCATGCCCGGTATGCGCGATCAGCGCATAGCCCGCGCCCTTCATATGCCGCGTCACCGGATGTTCGGCGATCGTCGCCAGCGGCGACAGCGCCTCGAGAACGACGATCTTCGGGCGGTGGACGCTGAAGTCCATCCCCTGGACCGCCTTCAGTTCATAATTCTCGACGTCGATCGACATGAAGTCGATCGTCTGGCCCGCGGGCAGCGCTTCGCCGAGCACATCCTTGAGCGGCCGGATCGGGACGTCGATCGTCTTGAGATAGGTCCCCTTCGACATCCGCGTTCCGTCGAACGTGTTGTGCTGCGGATTCGAGAAGACGTGAAACGGCAGATTTCCGGCCTCGTTGCTGATTCCGCTGGTGACATAAATGTCGCGCGGACGCTTCTCGACGAACGCGCCTTTATTGTCCGGGTTCGCATCTATGCAGAGTCCATGCCAGTTTCTTTCGTAGAAACTGAAGGTATTCGATGACGTCACCGGCTGAGCACAGCCAACATCTACGTAGAATCCCGTATAATCCGTGTCTCGCGGAATGAATTTTTGGCGCAAAAGCAGGAAATTTATATAGGCATCCTGCCCAGCCTGAGCATATGATTTAATCACGACTCACCCCTCCGAATCTTTTATCGATCTTTTCTAGATCGATTCTTACACATTATTCAAGGTGAGTCGTTTTCCGGAATCGCCATTTTGGCCTCGCCCCAACGATCGGAAGCGCGGCGGGCGGCCAGATATCGGCATCCCGCCGCCCTTCCGATCGCATGGTGGCGCGCGCCGCTCAGACCGCGGCGACCGCCTCGGCGGCGAAGTCGCGATAGGCGCGCAGCGGCCGCCCCAGCAGCGCGGTCAACCGCGCGTCGTCGCCGGCCTCGGGGAGCATGCCGTCGCCCAGGAAGCGCTCGGCCATCAGCCGCATGTCATAGGCCATCCAGCCCGGCATGACCTGCCGGAGGTTCTGTTCGAACCCGGCGCTGTCGTCGCCGGGATAGGCGATCGGCCGCCCCAGCACGTCGCTCCAGATCGCCGCGACATCGCGTCCGGTGAGCGTGTCGGGGCCGACCAGGTTGATCCGCTCGAACGGCAGCGGCGCCGCCGCCTGCTCATGGCGGAGCAGCGCGATCGCCGCGATCTCGCCGATGTCGCGCGCGTCGATCATCGCGAGGCCCTTGCCGCCGATCGGCATCGGATAGACGCCATGCCCGGTCACCACGTCCCTGATGGTCAGGTCGTTGTGCATGAAATAGGCCGGGCGCAGGATCGTCGCGCCGACGCCCATCGCCTCGATCATCCGCTCGACGCCATATTTGCCGGCGAAGTGCGGCACGTTCACATAAAGGTCGCTGTGGATCACCGACAGATAGACGATGCGTTCGATGCCGGCCTCGCGGGCGAGGTTGAGCGCGACCAGCGCCTGGGTGAATTCGTCGGGCACCACCGCGTTGAGCAGGAACAGCGTCGAAACGCCCGAAAGCGCGGCGCGCAGCGCGTCGACGTCGAGCAGGTCGCCCTGCGCGACCGCAACGCCCGCCGGAAAGCCGGCCGCCTTGGCGGGATCGCGAACGAGCGCGCGCACGTCGGCGCCGCGGCCGACGAGTTGATCGATGACATGGCGGCCGACCGTGCCGGTGGCGCCGGTAACGAGGATGGTCATGGGGGTCACTCCTGGGTTTGTGCCAAAGGGCATCTCCCAAATGAGCGATCCACAGATGATCCAATAGACGCTATATTGGGACACAACGTCTCGGTGATGGAACATATGGACCTGCTCGCGCTTGCCGACTTCACCCTTGTCGCCCGCCATGGCGGTTTCGGCCGCGCCGCCCGCGCCGCCGGCCGCCCCAAGGCGACCCTGTCGCGCCGCGTCGCCGAACTCGAGGCCGGGCTCGCGCTGCGCCTGTTCGATCGCGGATCGCACATGCTCAAACTCACCGAGGAAGGCCGCACCCTCTACGAACGCGCCGGCGCGCTGCTCACCGAACTCGACGAGACCGTCGCCGCGATCGGCGCCGGCGGCGACCGGCCGCGCGGCCGGCTGCGGATCAGCGCGCCCCTGCTCTTCTCGCAGACCGTGATGGGCAAACTCGCCGCCGGCTTCGCGCTCAAATATCCCGAGGTCCGGCTCGAGGTCACCACCGAAGACCGCCCCGTCGACATGATCGAGGAAGGCTATGACGTGGTGATCCGGGTCAACCCCGACCCGCACGACAGCCTCGTCGGCCGGATCTTCCTGCGCGACCGGCTCGTCGTCGTCGCCACCCCCGACTTTCCGAGACCGACCGGCGATACCCCGGTCCCCGCGGTCGTGCGCGGCACGGGCGACGGGGCCGCCGCCTGGCGCCTGAAGCCGTCGTCGGCGGCCGGACGCTCACGCATCGCGATCGATCCGGTCCTCAGCCTGTCGTCGCTGATCATGGTCCGCGACGCCGCCCGCGCCGGCGTCGGCGCGACCAGCCTGCCGATCTCGCTGGTGAGCCACGACCTCGCCGCCGGCCTCCTCGTCCACTGGGGCGACATCGACGGCTCCGAGATCGCGCTATGGACCCTCTACCCGTCGCGGCGTCTGCTGAGCGCGCGGGTGTCGGCGTTTCTCGAGTTTTTGAAGGAGGCGTTTCCGATGGGCACGCCGGATGAGCTGGCGGGGTTTATTGGTGGGTGAGGTGGTGGATGTTGCTGGCGCAGTGAACCGCCCCGCGTTTGCCGGAGGCTCCAACTCCTGAGAAGGTGGAGCCTGTATGAGCAAGACAACGAACAAATTTTCGCCTGAGGTTCGTGCCCGCGCGGTGCAGATGGTGATGGAACACGAAGGCGAGCATGCTTCGCGCTGGGCCGCGATGGTGTCGATAGCCGGGAAGCTGCTCGGCATACACGCTGAGCGAGTGGGTGAAGAAGTCCGAGGTCGATAGCGGCAAGCGGGCGCACTTTCCGGCATTGAACCGGATCAGTGCTATCGGAGAGATTTCTGCTCTCCCCGAACCCCATCGTTCAACAATCGGGCGTTTTTATGCGGCCCGACCTGTGGCTGCTGGACTTCGACCAACCGTCGCCGATTGGATACCGTCGGTGCGCCGCTCCGCTAAGCGTTGTACAACACCCCGACAATTCGGCGCACTTGCTGAACCTGCCTCATTCCGGGCTGTTCGCGACCAACGGCGAAAATCTGGGAGAAGCCCAGCCCGCCAATGCTCTCGAATTGCCGCAGATGCGATAACGCGGCGGGTAATGCCGCGCCGATGCGCTTGAACACGCTCGATCCGTCCTCCAGCGAAATCGCCGCCAGCGCGCCGACGTTGCTGGACAACTGGTCCAATGGGATCGTCGGTCCGCCAAGAACGACCTGCTTTTCGAGCGCAAGCGGCACCGCGCTTTCATCCACAACCCGGAAAGCGATCTCGATACGCTCGATCGCCTCTGAGGCATCTACTTCTATCGCTTCGTCGCCGCCGGGACCCACTTGAATGCTGTGGTCAAAAATGACCCCAATCACCCGGTGCAGCTCGACGTTGGCCTCTTCGACGAAGATCGTCTTCGGGCTTCTTACCCGTGGATCGGGAATCTCAGCGGTAAGGCCTACGATGTCGCTACCTTGCGATCTTAAAACGCGGCGCGCGTAGATCGCCTGTTCTCGGCGCGCGATAACGAGCCGGCGATCATCAACGGGCGCAGGATCGGATTCAACGATCGCAACCGCGCCCTGCGGAGCGGCGAAGCCGAAATTGTCGCGGCGCAGGTAGAAAGCCGATTTTCCATCAAAAATCTTGCGGTCGAGAACGTCAGGGGCCTCTTGCGATTCTCCCACCGTCTCATGCGTGAAGGCGGCGAGATCTGGGCATATCAAAAAGTCGCGCTCAGGCGGACGCATGGATTGCAGCGGAAATGGCGAAACTACGCCTTCGGTAGCTTGCGGGAGCGCGTCACGCTCGCGCCAACGACAGCATTCTTCGAAAAGCTTTTCAACCTGCTCAACCAAGAAAGAGAGATCGGCCGTGCACTGGTCAACGTCGGCCGCCCGGATTTCATGGCGCTGACCGTGATGCGCCTTGTTCATCAACTGAAGCACCGGCGAGTTATCAGCGAGCGATGGATGATCCACAAAGCGCATGAACACGTTGGCGGCAAACATACCTTTAGGGTTTACCTTTACCAGAGGGCGCAGCCGCGTCACGAAACTCGCGAGCGTGGGATGAGGATTTTGCCGAGCCCACGTCGAATGCGCCGGGTCGTCGAACAGATCGCCCAGCATTGCTTCCAAATACACCCTGCATCCATCCGCGAAATCGCGTGCGGGCTCTTCCTGATTCCGATCCGCGTCGAAAAGGTCGCGCCTGCGCGCAATCTGGGAATGCGATGGGGTTGTCCTGATAACCGGTTGAAGGATTGTCGCCGGTTGGACAGAGAAGTGTTTGATGCCTCCCAGACCGGGCGCGCGGATGACAAAGCTCGCGAACCTCGGGTCGTAGGACGTCAAGATGAGCTGGGCTGTGCCTGTGAGGCTCGCTAGACCGCTTGCCAGTCGTTGGCGATTTTCATCATCAAGCAACTCCTGCGCGTCGTCTAGGATCAACGTCCGAAGCCCGCCGCGCTCAGCGATGACGTGTTCCCAGAAGGCTAGGTAGAACCCGACCAAGCTTGCGCGTAGGGCTGAGGCGTTCACTACATGTTGCGCAGGGGCAGATACACCATCGCTCTCTACAAAGAGGTCGATCTCGCCCTTCCGGCCCATCGCCGTGCCCACGAGGCGATGAGCGGTACTCGGAAATGCTCCTAGATAAATGCGCTCTCGCCAAGCGACCGCCTTCTCACTGAGCTTGTTCCGAAGCTGATCTATCTGCTTGTCAGCCAGCGTACCCAGCTCAAGCAGATTTCCAATCGCCTCGGACGCGATGGCGTATTCGGCTAACCGCTTTTCGCAGGTTCGCCTTGATTCGAGGTGCCGTTTGAGCCGGCCGCAGAATTCGATAGCGTTGGTAATTGGCGTCGCCTGCCGCACGATAGCGTCGAGCTGGAGAAACTTTCCGGTGAGAGTATCCGTCTCGTTGGGCTCGCCTTCTTTGGGACGTTTTCCTAATATGCTCTGGGCAAGATCGCGCACAAACGATCCGCTCTCCTGCCGCCACTTTGCGAAGCGTAGCGCAACATCAAGTTTCTGGAGCGCGTTTGACAAATCTTCGCAATGCGCGGGTAAGGAGAATTCCCGCGCCACCGCAAGTTCCGCCCGCCCTTCAACCGCTTTTTCCAAAGAGGCGGCGGTTTCAGAACGCAACGCGCCGAGAACGCCCTTAAATGCCCTTGCCCCAAACAGCTCATCCAGAATCGCCCTACGAACGAGGTCGCAAGGGTGGCCAGGAAGCTCTTGCGAGAGCTCGGACTGCAACGCCGGAGGAAGACTCTTTACTAACTCAGCATGCGCCGCCTTGGCCCACCGAGCCAATGTCTGGGCGAGCAACGTCGCGTTACCCCGCGCATCGTGAAGATGCCGCCCGACAGGATTACCGCTTACAGGATCGATCGCTTCTCCTACGGAGTGGCCGCACACAACGCATAAGTCATCATCACGGTTCGGATCGGGATGATCCGCAAGCCAAGACGCGATATGCGCGTACAGCCGCACCCTCGCCGCAGACGACGGGTCAGCATCAAGTTCAGCGAGAACCTTGGCGTCCCGCAAAATACTCTCAAGCGTGCCTTTCGCCGTGCTAAGTTCCTCAACGGTAAGCGCGCCAAGGCCCCTCAAGCGCGAGAACGACGGCAGCGAATTGAGACGCTCCAGCTCGTCCAACGCGACGCTGATATTCTGTTCGAGTTCGGTTTGGCGCTTCCGGTCGCTCGGATCGAACTGCTCACCGAGGATTGCTTGGGCGGCTTCGAACGCTTTTGCCTTGGCCGCTTCGAAATGACTGACGGCTTCTGCTATTGCTTTCTCAATAGATTTGTCATTTGACGGGGACGGGATAGCGTGTGGAAGAGCGAGTTCGGGCTGATCTTCGAGTGCCTTGGCTAAGTCCGATCGAGCGGTCTCATAATTTCGATCAAGCCCCTCAAGCTCACCGGTCTTCGCCCTGACGAAATCCTTATCGATCTTCTGTTTTGCCCGACGAGCATGGTTGGCGAGATCGATCAGAGAAGCGAGCCCCGTCAATTCGCCGACAGACCGACCCAACTCCGATTCGCCCCCTACGCGGATGACGGACAACAGCCCCGGCATAACCGTGCCGATGCGAACCGCAATCGGGTCCAAACCGAGCAGTGACAAATCTGGCGGAACTTCGTTCAATCGGCCTTGGGTCGACCTGGATTGCGTTCGCCGGATGGGTGGCAACTCGGTGCCAGTTTCATCAACGAAAGTAAGCTCCACCCATGTGTCGGCATGGACGAAATCTCTATCTGGTCGATGGCTCTGCGCGTCGGGCAACGGCGTCACCGGAGTAATACGATGCATCGTAGCTTCAGCGCCCGGTTCCGCTGGGCCTACCTTGCATTCAAATTCGACTTTTGCGGACTCCGGTTCGCGCTGGGCACGCAGAAGCTCTCCGGTAAGCACCCAGATGATCGCGTTCGCGAGCGAGGTTTTCCCCGATCCGTTTCTTCCCTCGAATAACGTAAAGTCTCGCGAGAATTCGTGGATGTAATTATCCGGCGGGTTAGAAGGCGTCCCAAATTTATGAAGGCCGGCGAACCGATGGGCTTCCAGCTTTTTTAACGTCAGTCGTCTCGCATTTGCATTGGATGGACGGGCTGGAAGAGCTTCAAGTTCGATCGGCTCCCCTTGAATGGCATCAACTAAGTTCTCGGCATGAGGTGCAGACACGGCCGCACCCCAGTTCGCCTCACCTCGCTTGCGATACCAATCTAGCGCGCTTCGAGTGCGATCATTGGTGAGGGTGTAGAGTTCATTGTCTCCGACGACGATCGCGCGTCCGCTAACAAGGTCGGACAGCAAGGAGTCCAGGGTATGAAGATGCAGCGATCGCGCTTCGAACTCGGCCAAGACCCCTCCCAAGAGATTGTTCTAGTTATCCAACATTCGAGGTTGTCATGGCAGCATATCCCATTGGGTCGATCTGAGGCGAATTTATTTCGACTGTGCAGATAGCAATTTCGAGCGTTGCCCTGTCGGGCCGTATTCTGGGCTGGAACGCCCCGAGCCTGTAGTCTCGGCCATGAGGTTACTATCGCTAACTCGCAGAGGGGCTTAGGTGCCCGGCAGCATCGCTCGACGCATCACCTCACCTCACCGCCACCCCAATCAACGCCGTCGACGGCACCCCCAACACCGCCCTGCCCCCCGCCATCGCCCGGACCTCGGCCACGACCGCCGCCTTCTCCTCCGCATCGAGGCTGGTCCAGTCCGGCGACATCCCGAACAGCGTATCGGGCTCCGCCAGCGCCGCGACGTCGAGCGCATAGTCATGCGTCACCGCCTCGATCCGCGGATCGCGATAGCCCGCGGCAATCAGCTCGCGCGCGAAATCCGCGGGATCGCTCAGCGCCTTGACCGCCTCGGGCATCGTCATGCCATCGCGCCCGGGGAACAGCTTCTGCCGGATCTGGCCGAGCAGCAGGAAGGTCGCCGCACCCCGGTCCTGCCAGGTCGCGACCACGCCGACCCCGCCGGAGCGGGTCACCCGCGCCATCTCGGCCAGGCCTTTGCGCCAGTCGGGGAACATGATCGCCCCGAAGATCGAGAACACCGCGTCGAAGCCGCCATCGGGCAGGTCGAGCGCCTGCCCGTCCATGACCCGCGCCTCGACATTGGGCAGGCCCGCGGCGGCGATGCGCGCGACCATCCCGGGCGAGAAGTCGGTCGCGAGCACCCGCGCGCCGGTCCGCGCCGCCGCCAGCGCGAGCGCACCGGTGCCCGCGGCGACATCGAGCACCTGCATGTCGGGGGTCAGCGTCACCCGGGCCAGCGCCGCCTCGGCGAAGCGCGCGGTGAAGGGGTGCGCGGTCGCCTCATAATGCTGGGCGGCCTTGTCCCAATGGACGGGGTCTTCATATTCAACCGGCATCACATCACCCCCCGAATCACGTAACTTTATGAGTATCGTGATATCGAGCTCTTGCCAATCCCGGCCGTCCTGCGAAGGATCGCGCGGTGCGTAACGACAGCCGCCTCTCCCGGATGCTCCACGTCCTGCTCCACATGGCGCGGCATAACGGCCCGATGACCTCCGAGACGATCGCCCATATGATCGGCACCAACCCTGTGGTGGTCCGCCGGACGATGGCGGGCCTGCGCGACGCCGGCTATGTCCGCTCGGAAAAGGGACATGGCGGCGGCTGGGCGATCGCCGCCGATCTCGAGACCGTGTCGCTGCTCGACGTCCACCGCGCGGTCGGCGGCCCGCGCATCTTCGCGATCGGCAACGAGCCGGCCAATAGCGACTGCGCGGTCGAGAAGGTCGTCAACGCCGCGGTCGAGGATGCGCTGCGCGACGCCGAGGCGCTGCTGGTCGCACGGCTCGGTGCGGTCAGCCTCGCCGAACTGGCGCGGGGTTTCGACGCGGCGTGCGACACTCCGTCGCATGGCGGCGAGGCATAGGCCCGATCGCCAGGGTCGAAACGCCCGCAATGCCGGCGATCAGCCCGCCCGCCGGATCACCTCGACCAGCCGCTCGCACGATCGCGCCAGCCCCCGCGCCGGCGCGGTCGCCACCCCGAGCAGCAGCCCGGATCGGGCATCGTCGGGCGACACATACCAGGCCGACAACGGCGACGGCGACATGCCCGCCATCGACAGTTCGCGCACCACCGCGACGTCCGACGCCCCTTCCGGCAGTTTCAGCAGCACCGCCAGCCCGGTCGCGCTGATCCGATCGGCGCCGACTGACGCCTGGAGCCATTCGAGCAGCGCCTGCCGCTTGGCGGCATAGGCCCGCTTGGTGCGCCGCAGATGCCGCATATAGTGGCCCTCGCGCAGGAATTCGGCGATCGCGAACTGCACCGCCGGACCGGGCGACGGCGCGAGACAGCCCGCCACCTCGCCGAAGCGGGCGACCAGCTCCACCGGCGCGACCACGAAACCCAGCCGCACGGTCGGGCTGATCGTCTTGCTGAACGATCCGATATGGATGACGCGCCCGTCGCGGTCGAGCGATGCCAACGCCGGCGCCGCCCGGCCCGCCAGTTGCAGTTCGCTCAGATAATCGTCCTCGATCACCCACGCCCGGTTGGCGGCGGCCCAGGCGAGCAGGCGTAGCCGCCGCTCGAGCGACAGGGTCGCGCCCAGCGGCGCCTGCTGTCCCGGGGTCACCATCACCAGCCGGGCGTCGGGGTGGTGGCGCAGGCCATGGTCGATATCGATGCCGTCGGCGTCGACCGGGATCGGCGCGATCGTCAGGCCGGCGAGTTCGAGCCCCTTGCGCGACCAGGGAAAGCCCGGATTTTCGACCCAGGCGCTTTGCCCGCCCAGCCCGAGCGCACCGAGCGCCACCCCCAGCCCGGCGGCGAAGCCCGCGGTGACGATGATCTGCGACGGCGAACAGTCGATGCCGCGGGCGACCGCCAGATAGCCGGCAATCTCCCGCCGCAGCGCGAGTTCGCCGCGCGGATCGGGATAGAGCGGCGGCGCGGTCGCCTCGGCGCGCACCGCATGCGCGCGAATGCGGGCGAGCAGCGTCGCCGGAAAGGTCTCGGTCGCGGGCACCCCCATCTGGAACAGCGCCGGCCCGCGCGTCATCTCGCGATAGGTCGCCATGAACGACCCCGCGTCCGCCGGCGGCTCGCCCGCCATCGCCGCGCGGGGGCGCGGCGCGACGCGGGTTCCGGTCGCCCGCGACGCCTCGATCAGCTGGGCGGCGGCGAGCTTCTCATAGGCGGCGCGCACCGTGCCTCGCGCGACCCCGAGCTGCGCGGCGAGATCCTGCCATGACGGCAGCCGCGCGCCGGGTTGCAGCACGCCGGCCTCGATCGCGCTGCTTATCCCCTTGCGGATCTGCTCCGCCAACGAGAGCTTCGCGGTGCGGTCGAGTTCGAGATGCAGTCGATCGGTCATGCGGCCGTAGTACAGGATTTCTTGTCGTTCTTGGTGCTTTTTCCTGACCCAAAAGAAGCGCATTTCCTGCCTCGAGGAGACAGACCATGCCCATCCGCACCACGCTCATATCCGCCTGCGCCGCACTTGCCGTCGCCATCTCGGCACCCGCCCTGGCGCATGACGCCCTCGCCGGAACGGTGAAACCGAACTTCGAACAGGCCATTCCCAATATCCCCGGCAAGTCGCTGATCGCCGTCGAGGTGAACTATGCCCCCGGCGCGGCGTCGCGGCCGCACACCCATGCGAAATCGGCGTTCATCTATGCCTATGTCGTCTCGGGCGCGATCGAATCGAAGGTCAACGACGGCGAGACCCGCATCTACCATGCCGGCGAAAGCTGGTCCGAGCCGCCCGCCGCCAACCATTCGATCAGCCGCAACGCCAGCCAGACCGAGCCGGCCAAGCTGCTCGCGGTCTTCGTCGTCGATTCCGACGACAAGGTGCTCACCACTGTCGTCAAATAAGATCAGAGGACCGGAGCCATGACCCAGAGACTAGATTACACCCGGATCGCCCCCGCCGCGGCGAAGGCGCTCGGCGGCGTCTATGGCTATGTCGTGCAGAGCGGCCTGCCCGCCGAACTGGTCGACCTCGTCTATCTGCGCGTCTCGCAGATCAACAATTGCGCCTATTGCCTCGACCTGCACACCCGCGATCTCATCAAGAAGGGCGTGACCTTCGAGAAACTGGCGCTGGTGCAGGCATGGCCGGAGGCTGGCAGCCTGTTCAGCGACCAGGAACGCGCCGCGCTCGCCTGGGCCGAAAGCGTCACCCTGGTCGCCGCCACCGCCGTCCCCGACAGTGCCTATGCCGCCGCCCGCGCGGTGTTCGACGAGAAGCAGCTCGTCGACCTGACCGTCGCGATCGGCCTGATGAACAGCTATAACCGCCTCGCGATCAGCTTCCGCAGCACGCCGCAGGCGGTGCTGGGGTGAGGGGCGCTCCTGATACAAGGCGATCCTCCCATCGTCGCCCCGGGCTTGTGCCGGGGTCCATGGCTGGTGCGGCAAGCGGGAAGCCCCGAACATCGTGCCACCAGCGCAATCGCACCTGACGATATGCGGTCGCATTCGGGGCGAGAGCCATGGCCCCCGGCACAAGGCCAGGGCGACGGTACATATCTTCCATCAATGGCGCGTCGGAATGGGAAAACACCCCGACCCGTCCCTCACCCCCGCCCCGCGAACCGCCTTGCCAGCGCCACCACCATCGCCGCGCCGGTGAACCCCGCCACCGCCCGGAACGCGCCATGCCTCGTCAACTGCTCGCTGAGCGGCTCGACCAGCAGCGGGTTGAGGAAGTCGCCGAGGAACACCGCCGAATAGAACATCGCGATCGCCCGGTCGCGGACATCGTCGGCGGCCGCCCCGGCCAGCGTCGTCACCATGTGCGGCAGGAACAGCCCGGCCGCGCAACCGCACACCAGGCAGCCGATCGTCGCGGTCAGCGCGTCGCGCGCGAAGCCAAGGGTCGCGAGCCCGATCGTCCAGATTGCGAAGATCAGCGCGAAGCAGACGCTCGACGACAGCCGCCGCCGCACCGCGCCATAGCTCAGCCCGCCCGCGACCGCGCCGACCGACGCCATCACCGCGATCCGCCCGACCGCCGACGGCGCGCGCACCCCGATCTCGGCGAGCAGGAACGACAATTGGGTGTTGGTCATCATCAGCACGATGCCGAACGCGACGATCATCAGGTAGAAGGGCCACAGCGCGAGCAGCCCGCCGGCCGCCGCCGGCCGTGGCGCCGCGACCGGCGCGGCCACCTCGACCCGGCGCCCCGCGAGCACGAAGCCGAGCAGCAGCCAGCCGATCAGATAGACCGCGAACGGCAGCCGCCAGCCGCCGATCGATCCGAGCTCGCCGCCGATCAATATGCCGAGCACCCCGCCGACCGATCCGAGCGCGCCCTTGAAACCGAGCAGCCGTGCGCGCGGCTCGGGCGAATAGAGCGCGGCGATCAGCGCGGTCGCCGCGATCCCGACGAACGACGCGCTGATCCCGAGCAGGAAGCGCGCGCCGAGCAATGCCGGCGCCCCCGACAGCCACAGCCCCGCCGATCCGGTCAGCCCATAGAGCGCGAGCCCGAGCAGCAGCAGCCGATACGCCCCGAGCCCCTTGATCGCCGCCGCGCTGATCAGCCCGCCCGCGATCAGCCCCAGCGCCGGCGCGGTCATCACCGACTGCGCCAGCGCCGCCCCCGCCGCCCCGCCGCCGAACGACGCCGCGAGCATCGGCAGCACGGGCACGAGCACCACGAGGACGAGCGCGGTGGTCGCGGAACCGAGCATCAGCGCGACGAGCAACAGGCGGTGGCCGAGGGTGGAAGGCATTAGAGCCACCGCCGCACCTTCTGAGTCCAGCAGATCCTCCCTGAAGCGCAGCTTCGGGGAGGGGGACCACCCGCAGGGTGGTGGAGGGGTGGTGCAGAACGTCGACGATCGCGATGGCTCTGCGGTTGGAAGACCCCTCCACCACCCTTTGGGTGGTCCCCCTCCCCATCTGCGATGGGGAGGATCCCAAAGCCCACCATCACGCCCCTCCGAGGATCAGCCCGCTGGTCGGCACCCCCGTCCCCGCGGTCACCAGCACCAGCCCATCGCCGGGTACCTGGTTGACCGAGGTCCCGCGCACCTGGCGCACCCCCTCGGCGATCCCGTTCATGCCGTGGATATAAGCCTCGCCCAACTGCCCGCCATTGGTGTTGACCGGCAGCCGCCCGCCAATCTCCAGGCTCCCCTCGCGCACGAATTCCTTCGCCTGCCCGCGTCCCGCAAAGCCGAACGCCTCCAGCTGGGGCAGCACGAACGGCGAGAAATGGTCGTAGAGCGTCGCGGTGCGGATCGCGTCGGGGCCGATGCCGGCCTGCGCGTAGAGCTGCTCGGCGACCAGGTCCATTTCGGACAGCCGGCCGATATCGGGGCGGTAATAGCTCGTCATCATCTGCTGGTCGTCGGCGGCGCCCTGCGCCGCGGCGCGGATGATCGCCGGCGGCTGGCGCAGCCTGGCCGCGCGCGCGGCGCTGGTGACGACGATCGCCTGGGCGCCGTCCGATTCCTGGCAACAGTCGAGCAGGTGGAGCGGCTCGACGATCCAGCGCGACGCCTGATGATCGTCGAGGCTGATCGGCTGCTGGTAGAACCACGCCTTGGGGTTGTTCGCGGCATGGCGGCGGCAGGCGACCGAGACCCGGCCGAAATCCTCCGAGGTCGCCCCGGTCTCGTACATGTAGCGCTGCGCCGCCATCGCCACCCACGACGCGGGGGAAACCAGCCCGAACGGGACATAATAGCCATAATGGGCGGATTCGGCGTTGGGCACCGGCGGCGGGGTGTAGCCGGTGCCGAACCGATATTGCGAGCGCTCGTTCATCGCGCGGTAGCAGACCACCACCTCGGCGACCCCGGTCGCGACCGCCATCGCCGCCTGCATCACCGGCGCGCACGCCGCGCCGCCGCCATAATGGATGCGGCTGAAGAATTTGAGCTGGCGACCGCCGATGTTGCGGAACACCTCGATCTCGGGATTATTGTCCATCGTATAGGTGCACAGCCCGTCGACCTCGTCACGGTCGATCCCGGCATCGTCGAGCGCCGCGCTGATCGCCTCGACCGCGAGCCGCAGTTCGGACCGGCCGCTGTTCTTAGAGAATTCGGTGGCGCCGATGCCGACGATCGCAGCCTTGCCTGACAGGCCGTCGGTCATTGGACATCTCCGGAATCGGGACTGTCAAAATCCAGGACGATCGTCGCCGTGACATGCTCGCCGATCGCGTTGCGGCCGCTGACCGCGACCTCGACCCGCCGCCCCTCCTGCCGGACGACGCTTCCGGTCAGCCGCATTATGTCGCCGACGAAATTGGGCGCACCCAGCTTGATCTCGACCCCGGCGATCCGCCCCGCCGGGCCGCACCAGTCGCTGACATAGCGCTGGACCAGCCCGTTGGTGGTCAGGATGTTCATGAAGATGTCGGGCACCCCGGTCGCCTGCGCGGCGGCCTTGTCGTGGTGGACATTCTCGAAATCATTGGTCGCGATCGCCCCGGCGACGATCGCGCCGGCGGTGATCGGGATGGCGAGTTCGGGCAGCGCCTGCCCCGGTGATATCTGGTCGAAGAACATCGAATAATCCTTCACGCGAGGGGCGCCGCGGTACCCGCCGCGACCTCCCGGCCGATCCGCGCCGCCATCGGCGCGGCCCCGCCCAGCGCCTCGCCGATCTGGGTCGCGACCAGGAAGAAGCGGTGGATCGGGTAGCTGACGTCCGCGCCCATCCCGCCATGGAGATGCTGGGCGGTGTGGACGACGCGGTGGCCGCCGATCGCCGCCCAATATTTGGCGGTGGCGATATCGGCCGGCTGGACCGCGCCCTGATCGAGCTGCCACGCCGCGAGCAAAGCGGTCGACCGCATCGCCTCGACGTCGATGAAGGCGTCGGCGGCGCGTTGCTGCACCGCCTGGAACGATCCGAGCGGCTTGCCGAACTGGATTCGCCCGCTCGCATAGTCGGCGGTGCGCCGCAGCGCCTCGGCGGCGACCCCGACCTGCCGCTGCGCCAGCGCGACCTGCCCGCGGTCGACCAGATCGGCGACGATCGCCGCGCCATGCTCGACGCTGCCGACCAGCGCGTCACCGGGCAGGATCGCGCCGTCGAGGGTGACGAGCGCCTGCGGCTCGCCGCTGGTCGACCGCTGCGCCTCGATGCGGACCCCCGGCCCGGCCGGATCGACGAGGAACAGCGCGGGGCCGTTCGCGGTCATCGCGGTCACCAATATCGCCGCCGCCTGCGCGCCATAGGGCACCGCCGGCTTCGCCCCGGTCAGCCGCCAGCCATTGCCGTCGGCCTCGGCCCGCGTCGCCGGGACCGCCGGATCGACCCCGCCGACCTCCTCGATCGCCGCGGTCAGGATCGCCTCGCCGGCGATCACCCGCTTGAGCCACGCCGCTTTCTGCGCGGCGCTGCCGTGCCGGTCGATCGTCACCGCGCCGAGCGCGATGCTCGCGGTGAGCGGGATCGGCGCGAGCGTGCGCCCCTGCTCCTCGAGCAGCAGCCCGAGCTCGACCATTCCGAGCCCGAGCCCGCCGGCTTCCTCCGACAAGGCCAGCCCGAGCAGCCCGGCCTCGGCCAACGTCGACCAGAGCGCGGCGTCATAGGGCGCATCGCCCGCGGCGAAGTTGCGCAAACTCTCGTCGCTCACCGCATCGTCGAAAATGCGCGCCGCCAGATCGCGCAACTCGCGCTGGTCGTCGGTCAGGGTGAAATCCATCGACTATCCTTGGATGAGAGCGGGATCGGGGAAGATGGGACGAAGATCCTCCCTGAAGCGCAGCTTTGGGGAGGGGGACCGCCCGCAGGGCGGTGGAGGGGTTGTGCGGGACATCACCGAAACCCTGCGGTGCGAGGTCGGGAAAACCCCTCCACCGCTCTGCGAGCGGTCCCCCTCCCCACGCTTCGCGCAGGGAGGATCTCGGTCCGCCAAACCCGCATCACGCCCGCACCAACCGGAACGCCGGCAGTACATAGCCCGGCTCGACCTCGACATAATCGACGGTCACCGCGCGACCGATCGCGACTTCGGCGGGGTCGGCGTCGATCATGTTGGCGACGATCCGCACCCCTTCGACCAGCTCGACCAGCACCACCGGCAGCGGATAGGCGAAGCCCGGCATGCGCGGCTGGTGGATGATCACGAAGCTGTGGATTTTGCCGCGCCCGCTCGCCTCGACGATCGCGAAATCGAGCGTGCCGGTCACCGGGTCCATCGGTCCGGGCGGATGGCGCAACCGCCCGCCGAACGACTGGAACAGCAGCTTGCGCTGGGCGAGCCCCTCCCAGAAGAAGGCGTTGTCATGGGTAATCGCCGGCCGCGGATGCGCGAAGGCCGGGGCGTCGCCCGCCGGCTCGGCCGCCGCCTTGGGCTGGGCGAGGTTCGGCCTGAACTTGAGCACCCGGAAGGTCATCCGCCCGAGCGCCTCACCATCCTGGTTCGTGAACGCATAGCTGAGCGTGACGAAATGGCCGATGCCAAGCCCGGTGCGCTTCTCGTCGGAGACATCGGCGACGCTCGGGCTCGAGGTGACGATGTCGCCGATCTTCAGATAGCGCGCATAGTCCTGCTTCACATTGGTCGCGACCACGCCGGTGTAACCGGCCGCGTCGAACAGGCCGAGCACCGCCATCCCCTCCTCGGGGCTGCGCCCGCCGGGCCGGAACGGCGGCATCGCCCAGACGTCGAGCATCGCCGGTGGTGCTACGATCCCAGGATGGCCCGCGGCGCGCGCGGCATCCTCGTCGACATATATCGGGTTGGTCTCGCCCATCGCCTCGCACCAGCGGCGGATCATCGGCAGGTTGACCGCGTCGCGCGCGACCGCGGGCGCGCTCGCCGGTTTGCCGACCCAGGCGCGGGCCTGCTCCAGAAGGCCCTCCATCAGCGGGCTCCCCGGGGCATGCCGAGTCCGACCTGCGCGACCATGTCGCGCAGCACCTCGGCGGTGCCGCCGCCGAAGGTGTTGATCTGGCATTTGCGATATTCGCGCTCGATCCGGCCGCGCAGCGCCGCGCCCGGCGATCCGTCGCGGATCAGCCCGACCGGGCCCAATATGTCGAGCAGCAGCCGCATCACCCTGATCATCCCCTCGGTCCCGAAGACCTTGAGCCCGCTGGCGAGATCGGCGCGGGTCGATCCCTGGGCGACCTCAGCGGCGACCCGGTTGCCCATCACCCCGATCGCGCGGAGCAGCGCATAGGCCTCGCCGAGAGCGCTCTGGACCCAGGGCACGTCGATCAGCCGGCCGCCCCCGCCGGCCTCGATCCCGCGCGCCCACTCGACGACCTGATCGAAGCAGCCATTGCCGCTATAGGTCAGCGCGGCGAGGCCGATGCGTTCATGGTTGAGCTGCTCGGCGATCAGCCGCCAGCCGCCATTGACCTCGCCGATCACCATGTCGGCGGGGATGCGGACATCCTCATAATAGGTGACGTTGGTGCGGAAGCCGCCGACCGTCCAGATCGGCGACACCGAGAAGCCGGGCAGGCTGGTGTCCATCATCAATATGGTGATGCCCTTGTGCGGGGGGGCATCGGGATCGGTTCGGACTGCCAGGAAGATATAGTCGGCACCCTCGGCGCCGCTGGTGAAGATCTTCTGGCCGTTGACGACATAGGCGTCGCCGTCGCGCACCGCGCGGGTCTTCAGCGAGGCGAGGTCGGTGCCGGCCGACGGCTCCGAATAGCCGATCGCAAAGATCAGGTCGCCGCTGGCGATCCGCGGCAGGATCGCGCTTTTCTGCGCGTCGGTGCCGAGCCGCATCAGCGCCGGGCCGACGGTGTTGACCGTCACGAACGGGAACGGCGCCTCGGCGAGCACCAGTTCCTCGAGCAATATCTTCTGGGTCAGCGGGTCGAGCCCGCGCCCGCCATAGGCGACCGGCCAGCCCGGCGTCAGCCAGCCGTCGCGCCCCATCTGCTGGATCACCGCCTTGTAAGCCGGGCCGCTTTCGGCATCGACCGTCGCCGCGCGGACCTCGGGCGTCATCAGATTTTCCAGATATGTGCGGAATTCCGCACGCAGCGTTTTCTGCGCCGCCGTGAAATCAACGTGCATGTGCGGCAACTCCTTCGAACGGCGCGATATTCAACCGGGCGAGCGCGGCCGGGGTGAGCGGGACGTAGGTGCCCGCCTCGGGGTCGGCGACGAACAAGGGATCGCCGCCGGTCGCGGCCGGGTCGTAGCCCTCGCGCTGGGACTCGACCTTGCGCAGCTTGAAGGTCCCGGTCATGTCGGCGACGCGCGCCAGCCGCACGAACAGGGGCACCGCATAAGCGGCGAGATGCCCCTGCGCGAAACGGTAGAAACCGGCTGGATCGAAGGCGGCGCCGTCGGGATAGGTCAGCGCGACCATCCCCGCCCGCCCTTCGGTTCCCGGCACCGCGACGCCATAGACGTTGATCACCGACGGGCCGGCAAAACCCGACAAGATCGTCTCGACCTCGGCGGTCGAGACATTCTCGCTCTTCCAGCGGAAGGTGTCGCCGACCCGGTCGACGAAGAAGAAATAATCATCCTCGTCGAAGCGAACGAGGTCGCCCGAGCGGAACCAGCGGTCGCCGGGCGCGAACAGGTCGCGGATGAGCTTGGCCTCGGTCGCCTCGGCCGAGGTATAGCCTTCGAAAAAGCCGCCGACCCCGGTGCCGTCGAGCACCTCGGCGACGATCTCGCCGACCTCGTGCGGGCGGGCCTCGACATGGCGGCCGCCGGCGTCGCGGACATGCTCGCCGCGCTCGACGTCATATTTGAGGATGCGGATATTGGTCGCCTGCGGATAAGGCAGCCGACCGACCGACCCGATCCGGTTGTCGGCGTTGGTGATCCCGTAATTGGCTTCGGTCGACCCGAGCCCCTCGATGATGTTGCTCACCCCGAAGCGCGCCATGAACGCCGCCCAGACATCGGGCTTGAGGCCGGCGCCGGTCATCACCCGCAGGCTGTGGTCGCGGTCGCCGGGCGCGGGCGGGGTCGCGAGCAGATAGCGGACGATCTCGCCGATATAATAAGCCGCGGTGATGCGGTGGCGGCGCACATCCTCCCAGAAGCCCGAGCGGCTGAATTTGCGGCGCAGCACGAACGGCCGCCCGGTCGCCAGCGCCACCGACGGCACCACCATCCCGCCGGCGCCATGATAGAGCGGCAGCACGCAATAGATGACGTCGTCAGCGCCGAATTCCATCAGCCCGGCCATCATCTCGCCGGCGTTGAGGAAGCGCATATGGCTCATCCGCGCCGCCTTCGGCAGCCCGGTCGTCCCCGAGGTGAAGATCAGATAGAGCGGGTCGGCCATGACGATCCCCGCGCGGCCGGCCGGATCGGGATTGGCGTCGGAGGCCGCGGCCATCGCCGCGTCGAGATCGCGCCAGTCCTCGCCCGACCGGTCGGCGCCGGTCTCCGACTGTTCGAACAGCAGGTCGGGCAGCCGCTCGCGCGGCATCGCCGCGACGGTGCCGGCGAGCTCGGAGCCGATAATCAGCCCCTTGGCGCCGACCTGGCCGAGGGCATGGACCAGCACCTCGCCGGTCGCGCTGGTGTTGAGCAAAGCGGTGATCGCGCCGATCTTGGCGAGGCCCAGCCAGACCATGACGAATTCGGGGCGGTTGAGCATCAGCAGCGCGACGACGTCGCCCCGGCCGATCCCGGCGGCCAGCGCGGCATGCGCGACCCGGTTGGCGCGCGCGTTCATCGCCGCATAGGAAATCGCCTGATCCTCGAACAGGATGAACGGCCGGTCGGCGGCATCGACCGCGCGCTCCTCGAGCCTGTCGGCGGTGGTGTAGGCGCGATCGCGCGCGAAGCCGGCGACGCGGGTGTAGCCGCGCATCAGCCGCTGCATCGATTCCTCGCGCGAGGGGACGACGAAGCCGCTCATGCCGCGACCCGCGCGGCGGCGCGATCGAGAAACGGCAGAATACCGGCGAGGAAGGCGTCATTGTCGTCACCGACCAGCATATGATGCGCGCCGGCGATCGGCACGATCTCCGCGTCGGGCAGCATCGTCCGGAAGCGCGCGGCGCCCTCGGCCGAGACGATCTCGCTGGCGGTGCCGTGCACCAGCATCAGCGGCGCCCGGATCGCCCGCGCCGCGGCGGACAGCCGCCGGTTGATCTCGTCCATGTCCCAGCCGTCCTGCGGCGCGACGAAGGCGGGGTCCCAGTGCCAGTACCAGCGATCGTCGGCCTTGCGGCGCATATTGCGCGCGAGCCCGTCGAGCCGCTCGGGCCGCGGACGATGCGGCAGATAGTCGGCGATCGCGTCGGCCGCCGCCTCGAGCGTGTCGAAGCCGCGCGAGGTGCCGCGCATGAAGCCGACCACCTGCTCGCCACCGCGCGGCTCCATCCACGGCACGATGTCGACCAGTACCACCGCCGCCGCCTCGACCGCCGGCGCCTCGCCGACCGCGAGCAGCGACGCGAGCCCGCCGAGCGAGGCGCCGACCAGCACCGGCGGCCGGTCGAGGGTCGCCGCCACCGCGCGCAGATCGTCGGCGAAGGCGTCGAGCGTGTAGCGGCCGTCGTCCGACCAGTCGCTGTCGCCATGGCCGCGCAGGTCGAGCGCGATCGTGCGATAGCCCGCCTGCGCCAGCGCCGCCCCCGACGCCGCCCACGACCCGCGTGCCTGGCCGCCGCCATGGAGCAGCAGCACCGGCGCGCCATCATCGGGGCCCTGGTGGGTCGCGACCAGCCGCAGCCCGCCGGCACCCGCATGCTCGCGGATCGAAGGCGCCTTCATCACGACCACAGCGCAGAGGCCTCGGAGGTATCGACCAGGCGCGCGCCGCGGATGCCGAGATGCGCGCGGGCGGCGTCGGGGGTCATGTCGAACACATCCTCGTAGCGCATCATGTAGATCGGATCGGACTCGCGCCCGACCCTGGCGCCGCGCTCGATCGTCTCCATCACCGTCAGCCAGGTCTGCGGATAATGGAGCACCGCGCGGGTGATGATCCGGGTCGAACCGAGGATCGAGAAGGCCGACAGCTCGCCGGCCAGCTCGGGGCTGAGATGCACGAACAGGTTGGTCAGCCGCATATAATAGGGCACCAGCTCGCCGATGAAATCGAACCCGCCGCCGCCGAGGATATGTTCGAGATCATGGACCTGGCCCGATCGGAGCTGGAAATATTCATAGTCGTTGCGCGGCGTGAATTTGGGGACGATGTCGACCTGCAGGTCGTTGTCGACGAGCTGGCGGTAGAAGATCCCGCCGACCGTGTCGGGCGCATAGCGCGCGAGATCGTCGCGGCTGAAGCTCGACGAAAAACGTGCCGCAAACCAGGCGTCGAGCGCGGGATTGCGGCTGCGCTCCTCGGCGATCAGCGCGTTGATATGGTCGATGTCCTGGATCTCGCGCATGATCATCACGAGCTGGATCGAGTCCGACGGGGTCGGCACGTCGGGGCCGTTGCGGCGGAGCATATGGGTCGCCACCCAGTCGCGCAGCCGCGGATCGTCGAGGTAACGCGACGAGCTGACCAGCGTGCTGCTCTGGGTCGAGAGCGGCACGATGCCCTTCATCAGATAGCTATAATCGTTCATGGCCGGGTCTCCATGGGATCGGGGGCCGCCTGCGCGGCGAGGGCTGCGGGGAGCGGCACGGGAAAGCGCATGATCATCTGCGCCATGCCCTTCGCGGCGGGGTCGAGCCCGCGGCCGCGCAATATGCCGCCGTCGAGCGCGTCGTGGACGACGAAGTTGAGCGCCGACAGGCCGGGGACGTGGAAGCGGTCGACCTTGGGCAGCACGCCGCCCTGCCCGAGATGCGCGTACCAGTCCGCGACGGTCCCGGGGGTCATCGCCGCCGCGATCCACGGCAGGAAGGCCGGATCGCGCGCGATCACCGCAACGTTGAACAGCGCCCCCTTGTCGCCGCTGCGCGCCCAGGCGAGCCGGATCAGGTCGACCGGGACCAGCGCCTCATCCGGCTCCGGCGGTGCTGGCGCCGCCGGGCGCGCGGGATCGGTGGCGCGGCCGGTGCCCGAAGAAACGTCCCAGCTCTCGCCCGCCATCCAGACCGTCGCCGGCACCTCGTCGCGCGGGATCAGGAAGGCGAAGATGCCGGTCAGCGGCAGCACGCTGGTGGCGATGTTGATCGCGGTGCCGACCGACATGGTGGTGATGCCCGATGCCTGCTCGCGCGCGAACAGCCCTGCCCCTTCCGGGGTCGGGTGGTCGGCGCACATCTTCAATATCACCTCGCGCGCGCCGGTCGTCCGGGCGTGCGCGCCGAAGCTCGCCTCCTCGCCGATCACGCTGACCGCGGTGTCGGTGAAGTCGGCCAGGTTGCGCGCGCGCAGCAGGCTGCGGGCCCGCGCGATCAAGGCCGCGCCCTGGCGGCGTGCCTTGGCGCCGGCCTCCTCACCGATGATCGGCTGGTAACCGGTCGCCCGCCAGCCGGCGCCATAAGTGACGCTCGCCTTGAGGAACGGCGTCGGCGGCCGCCCCTTCGCGCCGCTGACATGGACCCGGTTCGGCCCCTGTTGTTCGAGCCGCACCCCGCTGAAGTCGCACGAGACGTCGGCGACGATATAGTCGGACGGATCGCTGACCTCGTAGAGCAGCTGCTCGGCGACGGTGCCGACCGATACGAGACCACCGCTGCCCTCGGGCTTGGTGATCACGACGCTGCCGTCGGCATGGCATTCGCCGATCGGGAAGCCGATCGTCTCCCAGCCCTCGACCGCGCGCCAGTCGGTGAAGGTGCCGCCGGTGATCTGGGTGCTGCATTCGAGGAGATGGCCGGCGAGCGTGCCCGCGGCGAGCAGGTCGATGTCGCCCGCGGTCCAGCCGAACTCGTGGATCAGCGGGCCGAGGATGATCGCGCTGTCGACGACCCGGCCGGTGACGACGATGTCGGCGCCGCGCGCCAGCGCCTCGGCGATCGGGAAGCCGCCGAGATAGGCGTTGCAGGTGATCACCTCGTCGGGGAAAGCCGCGCCGGTGAACATGTCCCGCAGGCCGCGTTCGCGCAGGTCGTCGAGCCGGGGCAGCAGGTCGTCGCCGGTAACCGCGGCGACCTTGAGCGACAGCCCCTCGGCGGCGATCCGCGCCTCGAGCGCCCGGGCCAGCGCGCGCGGATCGAGCGCGCCGGCATTGGCGACCACCTTGATCCCCTGCCGCGCGATCTCGTGGAGATGCGGGCCGACATGGACGGTCAGGAAATCGGGGGGATAGCTCGCCTGCGGATCGGCCTGCCGCATCCGGCCGAGCATCCCCATGCTCGCCTCGGCGAGATAGTCGAATATCAGATAGTCGAGCCCGCCGGCCGCCAGCAGCTGCGGCACGCCGAGCGTGCTGTCGGCAAAATAGGCCGATCCTCCGCCGATCCTGATCACGCGTTCGCCTGCCATTCCCCTCCCTTTCCCGATCATGTCATAGATGCCGCCCGGCGGAGCCGCGCTTGTCGCGGATGTTCCGATCGGCGCATCGCTGTCCGGATCGCGTCATCAACCGCCCCGCCCTTCCCGCACGCCTCAGGCGATCCCCGCCATCTCGCTGCGGAAACGGCCGGGGGTGGTTCCGGTCGCGCGGCGGAAGGCGAGGGTGAAGCTGCTCGGGGTCGCGAAGCCGAGCTGGGCGGCGATCTGCTTGAGCGGCAGGCTGGTGTTGCCGAGCAGGGTGCGGGCGCGGACCAGTCGCACCTCCTCGATGAACTGGTGGACGGTGCGGCCGGTGCTCTTCTTGAAGGTGCGCGCGAGGTGGCTCGGGCTGACCTCGGCGACCGCCGCGAGATCGGCGATGCGGATGCGCCCGCTATCGGCGGCCTGGACATGATCTTCGAGCCGGCGGAGCTGCCAGGGCGCGAGCGTGCCGCGGCTGCCCGGCTCGCGCCGGCCGGCCATCGCGAAATAGCGCGCGAGATCGACCTGGAGCGCCTGCGCGAGGCCGTCGATCAGCACGTCGGCGGCAAAGCCGGGCCGGGTCGCCTCGGCGGCCATGCGCTGCATCGTTCCGCGGATATGGGCGTCGCGGATATCGCCGCACATCGCCAGATGGCGCCGGTCGTGCCGGTCGAAATCGCGCGGCAGCAGCCCGTCCGCCATCGTGCACACCGCCAGCCGCCGCTCGCCGCCGGGGCCCATCGCGCTGATCGAGGTGCCCGCCGGCACGATCATCAGCCCGCCGAGCGGACAGAGCCGGCTGGTGACCCCGCCGGCGCGGTAGAAGCCGGCGGCGCCGCGCGCCTGATCGGGAAACAGCGCCAGCACGTCGGCGCCCGGCGAGCGGGTGTGATGCGACGGCGTCTCATAGCGATAGGTATAGACATGGACGCGCGCGCGATCGGTACGCAGCTCCGCATCGGCGATGGTCGGGGCCATAGGGTCTCTCCTGGTTCGTCTGTCGCGAACGATGCGCGATCCTAGCGCACGGCTTTTACGGAAGCCAGAGCAACCTACGTTTTGCGTAATATGTTGTTTTATCGATTACGCATGATGGCGAAACCGTTCCAGATTCAGCAAATTTCAGAGCAATAATAACGGAATGCGTATATCATAATCGATATCATTACGCAATTTAGCTTGACGATCGCCGATTCCGGTTTCTATGCGTTCACAATATCGCAACCGGGCGCCTGATCCGGGAAATTTCGAGGGGATATAAAATGTTGCTCGGCAAGGCTCGCTTTCTCGCATCGGCGGCTATCATGTCAGCGCTTGCATCCGGCGTCCATGCGCAGACCGCGCCGGCCGAACCGGCTGCGCCCGCAGCATCGGCCGGTGGCGCCGAAGACGGTATCCAGGACATCGTCGTCACCGCACGGCGCCAGTCGGAATCGCTGCAGAAGACCCCGATCTCGATCACCGCGCTCAACAACACGGCGCTCGAAAAGCTCAACGTCCAGTCGGTCGAGAAGGTCGCGCAGGTCGCGCCGAACCTGGTGATCAGCCAGCAAAGCTCGTCGCTGTCGGCGGCGTCGATCAACATTCGCGGCATCGGCCAGACCGATCCCTCGCTCGGGCTCGACACCGCGGTCGGCATCTATCTCGACGGCGTCTATGTCGCGCGCAGCGCCGGATCGATCTTCGACCTGGTCGACCTCGAGCGGATCGAGGTGCTGCGCGGGCCGCAGGGCACCCTGTTCGGGCGCAACACCACCGGCGGCGCGATCCAGCTCGTCTCGCGCAAGCCCGAGGATGTGTTCGGCCTCACCGCCAAGGGCGGCTACGGCACCCGCAACAACTGGTTCGGGCGGCTGCGGGTCGACACCGGCCAGTTCGGCGACACCCCGATCTCGGCAGCGTTCAGCTATTATCATCGCCAGCGCGACGGCTATTTCGACAACAGCCTGACCAAGTCGAGCAAGGATCCGGGCTCGCTCAACGTCGATGCGATGACCGCGGCGCTGCGCGGCGATTTCGACGCGTTCCAGGTCTCCTACGCCTATGATTACGACAACCGCACCGGTGCGCCGGGCTTCTTCCAGACGGTCGCGCTGAGCGACGCGGCGCGGGCCTATTATGGCAATTCGGCCGCGCTCGGCGGCGCCCCGCTCCAGTTCGTCGGCGCCGACACCCGGCTTAAATCGGGGCAGCAGCAGGGCGGCAGCCCCGGCCGCTACACGTCGAAGACGGTGAGCCAGGGTCACAACCTCACCTTCGCCTATGAATTCTCGCCGGCGCTGACGCTCAAGTCGATCAGCGGCTATCGCAAGCTCCACCTCGACAATGTGCTGGGGCTGAGCGGCCAGGGCGACCTCAAGGGGCTGGTGCTCAACCCGGCGACGGGGGCGGTCACGGTCCAGTCGGTCACCCCCTATAACGGGGTCAACGCCCCGCAGAACCAGACCCAATATTCGCAGGAGGTGCAGGCGCTCGGATCGTTCGGCGACTTCAGCTATGTGCTCGGCGGCTATTATTTCCGCGAGAAGGTGTCCGAGGACAATCGCCAGAACCTGACCTTCATCCTCAACGCCGGCACCACCGCGGCGCCCTTCTATCTCGGCATCAACCTGGCGCCCGAGGCCAAATACAGCCAGACCTCGAAATCGGCCGCCGGCTTCGGCCAGCTGAGCTGGAAGCCCGAGGCGCTCGACAAGCGTCTCGAGGTGACCGGTGGCATCCGCTACACCGAGGATCGCAAGGCGATCTTCCTGCAGAACAGCCAGTTCGGGGTCTCGACCGTGGTCGGCCCGCCGCGCGGCAAGGTGAAGTTCCACAACACCTCGTTCCTCGGATCGCTCAGCTATCAGTTCACCGACAATGCGCTGGGCTATGCCAAGGTCTCGACCGGCTACAAGTCGGGCGGTTTCAATCCGCGCGCGAGCGAACTCAACTCTTTCGATCCGGAAAAGCTGGTCTCGTACGAGGCGGGCGCCAAGCTCGACCTGCTCGACCGGCATCTGCGGATCAACGCCGCGGCCTTCTACAGCAAATATGACGATCTCCAGGTGCCGCAGTTCGCCGCCGGCAGCGGCGGCGCCTCGACCCTGCTGGTCAATGCCGGCAAGGCCGACTTCAAAGGGGTCGAACTCGAGGTGACGGTGCTGCCGGTGCATGGCCTCACCCTGTCGGGGTCGCTCGGTTACACCGATCCCAAGTACAAGCAGTTCCTGTTCGTCAATCCGAACACCAACATGATCAGCGACATCGCCGACAGCGCGCGCTTCCCCAATGTCGCCAAGTTCAATTCGAACATCGCCGCCGAATATGATTTCGACATCGCCAATGTCGGCCAGCTCCAGGCGCGGGTGTCCTATTCCTATCGCAGCCATGTCTATTTCTACCCGAACGACGCGGTGAACCCCTATCAGCATCAGGTGGATTCGCAGGCGACCAACACCGTCGACGCCCGGCTGGCGCTCACCGACATCGCGCTGGGCAGCCGCGCCCATGCCGAGATCGCGCTCAACGGCGAGAATCTGCTCAACGAGGACCAGGTGCTCTACGGCATCGACTTCGGCTCGCTCGGCTTCGGCGGCAAATTCTACAGCGAGCCGCGTCGGGTATCGCTCGAATTCAAGCTCACCTACTAGGGCCGATCGACATTCACTCGGGCTGTGCCGAATGTCGACCGACCCTGAAACGGGACAAAGCATTATGGATTTCACCGGGAAAGGCGCGGTCATCACCGGCGCCGCCAGCGGCATCGGCCTGGGGCTGGCGCGCGAGGCGGCGCGGCGGGGCATGCGGCTGATGCTCGCCGATCGCGACGCGAAGGCGCTCGCCGAGGCGGCCGGGGCGCTGCCCGATGCGATCGCGGTGCCGACCGACGTCACCGACGCGGCGGCGGTCGCCCGGCTCGCCGAGCAGGCCTATGCGCAGCTCGGCAGCGTCGACCTGCTGTTCAACAATGCCGGGATCATGGCGACCGGACTGACCTGGGAGATCGAGCCGGCGCGCTGGGATGCCTCGCTCGCGGTCAATATCGGCGGGGTCCTCAACGGCGTGCGCGCCTTCGTGCCGCGCATGCTGGCGGCGGGGACGCCGGCGCGGATCGTCAACACCGCCTCGGTCGGCGGCTTCGGTCCGAGCCCGCTGATGGGCCCCTATAGCGCGACCAAATTCGCGGTGGTGGCGCTGACCGAGTCGCTCAAGGGCGAACTCGACATGATCGGCGCGCCGATCGCGGTCAGCCTGCTCGCCCCCGGCCCGGTGCGCTCGGCGATCTTCGACGATCCGTTCGGCGCGGCCGCGATCCACCCGGCGACCGCGCAGTTCGTCGGCGAACTGCGCGGGATGATCACCGCGCACGGCATGGACCCCGAACCCTTCGCCGCGGCGGTGTTCGACGCGATCGCGCGCGGCGATTACTGGATCGTCCCGCAACCCGAGGCGCTCGACCCGATGCTCGAACGCCGCCACCGGATGATCATCGACCGGACCGAGCCCAGCTTCGCGCTGTAACGCGGGGACACCATATCTATTTCCCGCGAGGAACGATCGGCGCTCGTCCCCGACCGCTTCGATCGTGAATGAAGTATAGTGTCCCTGGGATTGCGCGGCTTGCCGAAGCTGCGCAAAGACCATATGTAGATATATCTCTACATGGAGGCGCGCATGGAGATGTCCACCATAACGAGCCGCGAGTTCAATCAGGATGCGAGCGGCGCAAAGCGTAAGGCCGCACGCGGGCCGGTCTTCATCACCGATCGCGGCAGACCGGCGCATGTGCTGCTCAGTATCGAGGAATATAACCGGCTTTCCAGCAAGGGAATGAGCATCCTCGAATCGATCGCCCAGACCGGTTCAAGCGGTGATTTCGACTTCGAGCCGCCAAGGTCTCGTGAGCTTTACGAACCGCGCGATATCGATTGGTGATCCTGCTCGACACCAATGTCGTTTCGGGATTGCGTCGTCCGGACCGCGCCGATCGGGCGCTGCTGGCATGGGCCAGCGCCGCCCCGCTGGAGGCAGCATCCCTGTCAGCCGCGACGATCCTCGAACTCGAACGTGGCATAATGATGCTGGAACGACGCGATCCGCGACAGGGAAGCGAGATCAGGCGATGGTTCGATGGCGATCTTATGCCGCGCTATGCGAACCGCATCCTGCCGATCGATGCGGCGATCGCCCGGCGATGCGCCGCCTTGCATGTCCCCGATCCGCGTCCGGTTTACGATGCCCTGATCGCCGCCACCGCGCTCGTCCACGGCCTCACCCTGGTCACCCGCAACATCGCCGATTTCGCACCGATGGGCGTCCCGGTGCTGAATCCTTGGGAAGCCGCCTGACCGACGAGCGCGAAGGCGACGCCGGATGCGAGGCATTGAATTCACTGCGATAGACCGCTTGCGTTCGCGGCGCGGGGGCGGCAGGGAGCGGCATGTCTCCGCACACCCGCGCCATGGTCGCCGCCGCCGCCCACGCCTTCATCATCGGCAAGAAAGTCGCGGGGATCTATGACCACGCCGCCGGGCGGCATCTGCGGATCGCCGCGGAGGCGCGCGGCGAACATCTGCAGGGGTTTGACGGCCACCGGTCGGCGAAGTTCGGCGGCACCCTGCCCGAGCTGTACGATGCCGCGGACAAGGCGTTCGTCTCGCTCGAGATCGATGGCACCACCGCCAAGGGCTATGACCGGAGTTCGTCGGGCGCCTTTTCGGTCACCGTGACCGATCGGCAGGTGCAGCTCTATGACCATGGCATGAGCGCGTGGTTCGCGTTCGACGTGCAGACGGCTTGAAAAGCCTCCCATCGCGGGCGGATGGTCGCGCGATCGAAGCCAGCCGGCGGACAGCGGCATAGCTTGAAAATCATTGGCGCCAGATATATCTTCCCACTCATGGGATGAGTTTCGAGGATGAGCGTCATGACTGATCTGGCCGAGATGCTCAAACCCTCCGAGGCAGCTGTGGTTTCGGGCGTCGAACTCCGCGATGTCAATCATGCGATCGATCGCGGTATATTGCCCGATCGTCTCGTCCGACGTGGCGCCAGGCGCGCAGTCTTGGCGGAAGGCTGTCTCTATATCGCGTTCTATCACGGGAGCGCCAATCGCCTGACCGCAGAGGAACGTAGGTTCGCGATCAAGGCGGTCGGGGAACGGGTCGCCGAGGAGCCGCCGGGCAAGCACTGGATTTCGCTCGCCTCCAAGTGCCTTGTGCGCGACGAGTATCTTCACATCGACCTGAAACCGTTCCTACTGATGACTCGTGAGCGCTGGGACCGCTTCAGCGCTGCGCGGAACGTCGTGACCATATCAGCCGACACGCTGGGTGGAACGGCCGTGATCAAGGGCACCCGCATCCCCGTCCACGATGTTGCAGCATCGGTCGCGGCAGGTATTCCCGCCGAGCGGATAGTGTCGGCCTACACCGGCCTGAAGCCCGAACATCTGGAGTTGGCAGTCCTCTATGCGCGGGCCAATCCCCTCGTAGGTCGGCCATCTGCGCGGCCACTGCTGGATAGTGCAGCATTGATCTCGGAAGATCGCGTGGCGCGTCGAGGGTGAACCTCTTTATCGACGAATGCCTGAGCGACGAGCTGACGCAGATGGCGATCGATTGCGGGTATACGGGATCTGCGAGCGTAAGGCGGCGCAAGCTTTTCGGCACCAAGGATTGGGATCTGATCCCGATCCTGCTTGCCGGCGACTTCACGCTGGTCACGAAGAACTCCATCGACTTTCGCGGGCCTGCCAACGCTCCGGGAGCGAAAGGGCTCTACAGTGGTCTCGACATTCACGCCGGCCTCATCTGCCTCAACGGCCCCGTCGGCATGGATCTCGAACTGCAGAAGGAGTTGTTCGGCGTGGCGCTGGAAAGGCTTGCGGTACTCGACGGTGATCTTGTGAACAAGGCACTGGAAGTGACCTTGGATGCTGAACGGGACGACCTCGTCGTGCGGGTCTATGATCTCCCGAGAAGCTAGCGACCGAGCGCCGCTCAAGACCGAACCAACCCTGCGCGCGCCTTACGATGCCGATGATATCGTGATCGAAGTTCATCACGGTTTCCGCAAATGCTGCAATGGGGAGGATGTTAGCCGCGACACCTGCCGCTCACGCGCCATCCAGGATCAGATCCGCCGCCTTCTCGGCGATCATCATCGTCGCGGCATTGGTGTTGCCGCTGACGATCGTCGGCATCACCGAGGCGTCGGCGACGCGCAGGCCAGCGATGCCGCGGACTTTGAGGGTCGCATCGACGACCGCCTCGACATCGCCCTGCCCGCCCATCCGGCAGGTGCCGACCGGGTGGAAGATCGTCGCGGCATGGGCGCACAGCCAGCGGTCGAGCGCGGCGTCGTCGGCGATGTCGGGGCCGGGTTCGTCCTCGGCGATCCGCCAGGGGGCGAGCGCGGGCTGTGCGCCGATCGACCGCGCGATCCGGACCGCCGCGCGCAGCGTCGCCAGGTCGCCCGGGGTGGCGAGATGGTTGGGGTGGATCATCGGCGCGGCGAACGGGTCGGCCGAGCGCAGCAGCACCTCGCCGCGGCTTTCCGGATGCAGCGCGATCATGTCGACCGAGAAGCCGTCGAACGGCTGCATCCCCTTCTGGCCATGGTTGACCATCGCGCCGGGAATGAACTGGATCTGGAGATCGGGGCGGTCGAGTTCGGGCCGGCTGCGGATGAAGCCGCCGGCCTCGAGCGAATTGGAGGCGCCGAGCCCGTCGCGGCGCAGCAGATAGCGCAAGCCGATCAGCGCCGCCTTATAGCCCTTGGTGCGCGACCACAGCAGAGGCAGACGCGAGCGGTAGGTGACCGCGACGTCGACATGGTCCTGGAGGTTGCGCCCGACCCCCGGCAGCGCCGCGACCGGCGCGATGCCGTGCCCGCGCAGCCGGTCGGGGTCGCCGATCCCCGACAGGTTGAGGATCTGCGGCGACTGCATCGTACCGGCGCTCAGCACGACCTCACTCGCCACCGCGATCCGGCCGGGGGTGCGGTCCTTGCCCCGGACATAGTCGACCGCGACCGCGCGGCCCTGCTCGACGACGATCCGGGTGACCTGGATATCGGTGGCGACGGCGAGGTTCGGGCGATCGAGCGCGGGCAGCAGGAAGGCGCGGCGCGCACCGGCGCGGCGGCCGCCCTCGATATTGACCTGATAGGGCCCGACCCCGTCCTGGGTCGCGCCGTTGAAATCGGGATTTTCGGGATAGCCCGCCGCGACCCCCGCTTCGATGAAGGCGCGGTAGATCGGATCGCGCGACGGCCCGAACCGGACCGGCAGCGGACCGTCGGCGCCATGATAGGCCGGGTCGAGTCCGGCGGGGCCGTTCTCCGACCGACGGAAATAGGGCAGGACATCGTCATAGCCCCAGCCGGTCAGCCCCATCTGCCGCCACTGGTCGAAATCGGCGGCATTGCCGCGGACATAGAGCATGCCGTTGATCGCCGAGGATCCGCCCCAGCCCTTGCCGCGCGGCACGAACATGCGCCGCCCGCCGAGCGCATCGACCGGTTCGGATTCGAACGCCCAGTTGCTCGGGTTCGGCCCGCGCATCAGCGTCGCGAGTCCCGCCGGCATGGTGGTGAGCAGCCCGGCATTGCGCCCGCCCGCCTCGAGCACCACCACCCGGTGGCGGGGGTCGGCGCTCAGCCGGTTGGCGAGCACGCAGCCGGCCGAGCCCGCGCCGATCACGACATAGTCGGCGCTGTCGGGGATCGTCCGCGCCATCACGCCGCCCCCGCCATGGCGATCTCGACGATCGGATCGCTGCCGTCCCAGCCGGCGGTCGCGGCGATGCCGGCGTCGATCATCGCGCGCATGTCCGCGCCCTCGATCAGTTCGTAGAGGATATCGGGCTCGGCGGGATGTTCGAGATAGGCGACCCGCACCGCATCGTTGCCCGCGACGAAGATCGCCTTCAGCCCGCGCTCGGCAGCCGCGGCGATGCCGGTATCGAGATCGTCGACCAGCCAGGCGATGTGATGGGCGCCGCACTTCGGCCCGGTCTCTCCGAGATAGGGTGACGGACCGCTGCTGCGCTGCGCGATCAGTTCGATCTGGACGCCGCCCTGATAGGCGAGCGCGACGTCGATCGTCACATCGGCCGGCTGGCCGCGATATTGACCGGTCAGCGTCGAGCCGCGAAAGATCGTCCAGGGCCCGATCCCGAGCCCCGACATGCGACCGGCGACCGCCGCGTCGAGATCGGTCACCACATAGCCGATCTGATCGATCGGCCCGAACAAGGTCCTCGCCATATCCCCTCCCAAGGGCGGCGCGCGAATCGCTCGCGTCGCCATTGCCCTCATGCGTAACAGAATGATCAATACATTACGCATATATTGCAATGTTCGGATAAAACATGCATCACTGCGCGCATAATAAGCCATAGAGGGAGGGTGCCTTGAACATCGGACGCAGGATCGGTCGCGCGCTGGCGGGATCGGGAGCGATGGCGCTATGCGCGGGAACGGCCTGGGCGCAGGCAGTGCCGCAAGCCACACCGCAGGCCGCCGCCGACGAACCGACCGCAGGTGTGGAAGAGATCGTCGTCACCGCGCAGCGCCGCGCCGAGAATCTCCAGCGGACCCCGATCGCGATCACCGCGCTGACCTCGTCGGCGCTCGAGGCGTCGGGGATCACCAGCCTGACCGGGGTGGTCCAGGCCTCGCCCAGCCTCTATTTCGCGCCCTATCCAAGCTCGACGACGACACTGGTGCTGTTCATGCGCGGCCAGGGGATCGGCGATCCGAACATCATCACCAAGGATGGCGGCGTCGGCCTCTATGTCGACGGCATCTATCAGTCGCGGCCGCAGGCATCGACCTTCGACCTGGCTGATGTCGAGCGGGTCGAGGTGCTGCGCGGGCCGCAGGGGACGCTTTACGGCCGCAACACCACCGGCGGCGCGGTCAACATCATCAGCCGCAAGCCGAGCGGCGAGTTCGGGATCACCGGCCTGCTTTCGGCCGGCAATCTCGGCTATCGCCGCGCGCTGGCCAACCTCAACCTCGACGAATTCGCCAACATCAAGGTCAAGCTGACCGGGCTCTACAGCAACCGCGACGGCTGGGCCGAGAATGCCCGCAGCACCGGATCGACCCCGGACGCGCATGATTTCCAGGCCGACCGCAAATATGCGGTGCGCGGGGCGGTGCGCTGGACGCCGAGCGCCGACGTCACCGTCGACTATGCCGGCGACTATAGCGACCAGCGCACCACCCCGGTGCGTTACATCACCGAAAGCCCGTTCGCGCCGCTGCTCAACCCCGGCTACACCGCCGATGTCGAGCATGCCTATCGGCCGGTCTACCTGCCCTACAGCACGGTCAAGTCGGACGGGCACATGCTGGCGGCGGAATATCGGGCGAGCGACGCGCTGACGCTGCGATCGCTGTCGTCCTACCGCCACATCAAGGTGAAGACCTACCAGGACTATGTCGAGGCGTTCCTGGTGCCGTTCTGGGCGTTCGACGATGTCCGGTCGAAGACCTACACCCAGGAATTCCAGGCGATCGGCGATGTCGGCGATTCGATCAAATATGTGCTCGGCCTCTATTATTTCCGCGAGAAGGCCAACCACACGCTCGCCGCCGACATCGGCACCGGCATGCCGGGACAGCTCGCGATGGTCGACCGCTTCACCGCGGCGAAGTCGACCTCGAAGGCGGCGTATGGCCAGGTGACGTGGACCCCGGCCTTTGCCGACGGCAAACTCGATCTGACGATCGGCGGGCGCTACACCAAGGACGACCGCGATGCCGACCGCGTCCGCACCAGCACCTTCTTCGTCGGCCAGACATCGCCGCTGGTGGCACGCCGCTTCAACGGCGCCGGTGCCTCGATCCCGCTCGGCAGCGTGGTCGGCGCGACCCATGTGTCGAACAGCAAGTTCAACCCCTCGTTCACCGCCAGCGTGCGGCCGGTCGAGAATGTCTCGGTCTATGCCAAGGTCGTCACCGGCTACAAGGCGGGCGGATCGAACGAGGCCTCGCCGACCTTCACCCGCACCGTCGGCCCGGAATCGGTGACGAGCTACGAACTCGGGGTGAAGAGCGACCTGTTCGACCGGCGGCTGCGGGTGAACCTCGCCGGCTTCTACGCCAAGTATAAGGACCTCCAGCTCGACATCTCAGCCGATGCGCAGGACGCCTCGCTGTCGGACACGTTCAATGTCGGACGGGCGACGGTGAAGGGGCTCGAGGCCGACATCACCGCGGTGCCGGTGACCGGGCTGACCTTGCAGGCGAGCTACGCCTATACCACCTCGAAGATCACCGACGTGCTGGCGCCGGCGGGATCGATCTTCGATCCGGTCGTCAATCCGGCGACCCCGACCCGGGTCGGCCAGGACATCAGCGGCTATTTCGAACTGCCGTTCACCCCGAAGAACAGCGTGCGGCTGTCGGCCGACTGGGAGATCGGCGAGATCGGCCCGGGCAAGCTGACCGCGCATGCCGACTATACCTGGAAGGACAAGGTGTTCACCACCGCCGGCGACGGCCCGTCGGTGCCGTTCGGCCGCGATGCGCCGGTCAACGACAGCTATACGCTGGTCGACGCCCGCCTGAGCTACCGCATCGACCGCGGCGAAGGCCGGTCGATCTCGGTCGCGCTGTGGGGGAAGAACATCCTCGACAAGCGCTATCCGGGGTTCGTGATCGGATCGGGATCGATCATCACCGGCTATTCGAGCCAGGCGATTTCCTATGGCGATCCGGCGACTTACGGGGTGGATGTGGGGTTTGCGTTTTAGGGGCGAGAGCCATCGAAATCCTCCCTGAAGCGCAGCTTTGGGGAGGGGGACCAGCGAAGCTGGTGGAGGGGTTCTCCGACAGCAATGCCATCGCATGCGTTGAGGTTCTGCATGACCCCTCCACCATCCTGCGGATGGTCCCCCTCCCCGCGCTACGCGCAGGGAGGATCAAGTCAAACTCCCAACATCCCCAGCCCCACCAGCCGCGCCAGCATCGCCCGCTCGCCGGCCTCGCCCGGTTCGGCGGGCTCGAACTCGAGCTCGACCAGCCCGTCATAGCCGACCCGGTCGAGCGCCGCGCCCAGCGCGCGCCAGTCGAGGCGCCCCGCACCCGGTTCGACCCGGCCGGGGACGTCGGCGATCTGGACCATGCCGATCCAGGGCGCGCACGCGAGGATCGCCGCGACGCCGTCGTCGCCGTGGAGCGCGACATGGCCGAGGTCGAGGTTGAGCATCACCGCGGGATGATCGACCGCGCGGACCAGCGCGAGCGCATCCGGCCAGCGTTCGATCAGCAGGCCCGGCGCGAAGGCGGGGTGGGTCGGTTCGACGCACAGCAGCACGCCGGCCGCCGCGGCGCGGTCGCCCGCCGCGCGGAGATTGGCGGCCATCGCCCCGCGCTGCCGATCGGCATCGACCGTGGGATCGCGGCCGGTGACGATATTGATCCGGGTGCCGCCGCTCCGCACCGCCGCGGCGAGGCTGATGTCGAGCGCTGCGGCGAGCGCGTGACGGCCCTCGGCATCGGTGGCCGACCAGCGCGGCAGGTTCCAGCCGAGCGGATCATGGACGAACGATCCCATCGCCAAGCCATGGTCGCGCAACGCCGCGCCGATCCGCGCCTGCTCGGCGGCGGGACGCAGCACCAGATGGTTGTCGGCGGCGCCGGCGAAACCGAGCCCGGCGAACAGCGCGATCTGCGCGACCGGATCGGCCGAGCCCGCGATATGGCGCAGCAAAGGCGCGTCGGGGGCGCGGACGCCGAGATGACCGGCGAGCCGCATTCAGCGCAGGCCGTCGAGGAAGCCGAGCAGCGCGGCGTTGAACGCTGCGGGCTTCTCCTGCTGGACGAGATGCCCCGCCCCCGCGATCGCGACGATGTCGCGCAAACCCGGCACCCGCGCCGCCATGCGCTCGCGCCATTCGGGGAAGAAGGCGAAGGACGGATCGCGGTCGCCATGGACGAACAGGGTCGGCACGGTGACGTCGGCATCAGCCCAATCGCGGCCGATCGTCCAGTTGCGATCGGCGGTGCGATAGCTGTTGAGGCCGCCGATCATCCGCCGCAGCGGATCGGCATGGTCGTAGCCGGCGACGAAGGTCGCGAATTCGGCCTCGTCGAGCCAGGGCCAGGGCAAAGGCGGCGCCTCGGGCAGCGCATCGAGATAGCCGCTCCCCTCGGACGGCACCGTCTTCCACGCCCAGAGATCGCCCGCGGCGCTGAGCGCGTGGAAGCTGCGCCGCAGATAGTCGGCAAGCGCCCCGCCCAGTTCGCGATCGGCCGGCCCCACCGTCTGGAAATAATGGAAATGGACGAAATGCTCGGCCGCCATCGCCGCGAAGCGCGCGCTCGGCGGATGATCGGGGAAGGCCATGATCGGCGGCGCGGGTTCGCCCGGCGCCAGCCGCGCGGCACTGCCGAGCATCGCCCGGCCGGCGAGATCATAGTCATAGGGGATGGTGGCGACGAGGCCGCGCACCCGATCGGGCGCGCGCACCGCGAGGTTCCACGCATATTGCGCGCCGAAATCCTGCCCGACCACCACCGCGCGATCGGCGCGATAATGGTCGAGGACGCCGAGCAGATAGGCCTGGACGCGGTCGGCGGCATAATCGGCGGGATCGATCGGGCGGTCGCTGCCGCCATAGCCGAGGCAGTCGATCGCCACCGCGCGCCAACCCGCCGCCGCCAGCGGCGCCATCTGGTGCCGCCACGACCAGGCGAGCCCGGGAAAGCCGTGGACCATCAGGATGAGCGGCCCCTCGCCCGCCTCGACCGCGCGCAGGCGATAGCGCCCGACATCGATCATCCGCTCGCGAACACCACCATCATGCATAGAATATCGACTCCCTGAAAACGCATTATGCGCAAATAATTGCATCTATATATCGCTATACGCATGACCCATCGTGGACAATGGCGCATCATGACTGCTAGACCTTAGGTATGACAGACGTCGCCACCCTCCAGCGGACCGGCCTGATCGCCACCGTCCAGCTCGCCGCGCCGGCCGCGACCGCCGCCGCACGGACCACCCTCGCCGCCGCGCTCGATCGCTTCGCCGCCGATGGCGCCCTGGCGGGGCTGGCGATCCTAATCGCCGACGAGGCCGGGGATGATGGCGCGATCGAAGCCGAGGAGGACGGCACGGCCCCCGGCCTGGCCGCGCTCATCGGCCGGATCGAGGGGTCGGACCGGCCGGTGATCGCCGCGCTGCCGGGGCCGACGCGCGCCGGCGATCTCCAGCTCGCGCTCGCTTGCCATGCACGGATCGCCGGCACCGATGTGCGGCACGGCTTTCCCGAGATCCGGGTCGGCCGCATCGCCGGAACCGGCGGCACGGCGCGGCTGCCGCGCCTCGCCGGGCTGGCGCTCGCCCTCAAGCTCGCGGTCGAAGGCAAGCCGGTCGGTGCCGGCGAGGCGCTGGCGGCCGGGTTGATCGATCGCATCGCCGAAGGCGCGATCGACCGCGCGGCGACGGCCTTCGCCGCGGAGATCGCCGCCGGCGACCATCCGCCACGGCGCGCGCGCGACCTTCCCGCACCGGCCGCCGACCCCGCCTTGATCGACGCCGCCGAGCAGGGCGCGCGCAAGCGCCAGCGCGGACAGTCGGCGCCGTTGCTGGCGATCGCGGCGATCCGGTTCGGGCTCGGCCATGACCTCGACGCCGCGCTTGCCGAGGAGGATCGGCTGGCGCGCGAGGCCGCGGGGTCGGCGCAGGCGCGCGCCCTTACGCATATCGCCCGGGCCGAGCATATCGTCGCCCACCCGCCGGGGATCGATCCGGCGACGCCGGTCCGGCCGGTCGCGCGGGTCGCGGTGATCGGGCTGGGAACGATGGGCCGCGGCATCGTCACCGCGCTGGCGAGCGCCGAGCTAGAGGTGGTCGCGATCGCGCGCGACGCGGCCGGCCTCGCCAAGGCGCAGGCCGCGATCGACAAGGCGTGGGGCCAGGCCGAGACGCGCGGCCAGCTCAGCCCGGCGGCGCGCGCCGCACGCATGGCGCGGCTGCGCTGGTCGGACGATATGGCCGCAGCGGCCGAGGCCGATCTGATCGTCGAATCGATCCGCGAGGCACCCGCCGAGAAGCTGGAACTGTTCACGGCGCTCGGCCGGATCGCGAAACCCGGCGCGATCCTCGCGAGCAACACCTCCTATCTCGACATCGACGCGCTCGCCGCCGCATCGGGCCACCCGGCCGATGTCTGCGGGCTCCATTTCTTCAACCCCGCCGATGTGATGAAGCTGATCGAGTGCGTGCGCGGGGCGGCGACCGCGCCCGATGTGGTCGCGACCGCGATGGCGCTCGCCGCGCGGCTCGGCAAGGTCGGGGTGGTCAGCGGGGTGTGCGACGGGTTCATCGTCAACCGGCTGCTCGCCAAGCGATCGCGCGAGGCCTATTTCCTGCTCGAGGAAGGGGCGACGCCGTGGGCGATCGACCGGGTACTGGTCGATTTCGGCTTTCCGATGGGGCCGTTCGCGCTCGGCGACCTCGCCGGGATCGACGTCCAGCATGCCGCGCGCCAGGCCCGCGCCGACCGGCTGACCCCTCGCGAGCGGCGCGCCGACTTCGTCGACCAGCTGTTCGCGGCGGGCCGGCTCGGTCGGCGCAGCGGTGCGGGCTGGTATGCCTATGGCGAGGATGGCAAGGCCCGGCCCGATCCGGCGATCGAGGCACTGGTCGCCGCGCATGGCGATAGCCACAAGATCGTGCGCCGGACGATCGGCGACGCAGAGATCCACGACCGGCTGCTGTTCGCGATGGTCAACGAGGGCGCGCGGCTGATCGACGAGGGGATCGTCGCGCGGCCGCACGAGATCGACGTGGCGATGGTCAACGGTATCGGCTTTCCGCGCCATCTCGGGGGCCCCTTATGGTGGGCCGAAAGCCTGGGCCTCGCCGCGGTCGCGGCGCGCGTCGGCCAGTTTCGCGCCGAGCAGGGCGAGACCTATTGGCCAGCGTCGCCGACGCTCGAGGCAGGACATTTCTACCGCTCATAAAAACGACAGGAGAGAGATATGCGCATCGATGTTCCGACGACACGCGGCCACGATCCTTATGGCTATGCCACCGAACAGCTCGCCCCCGAGATCATGAGCGCGGGCGCCGCCTTCTCGAAGGCGGTCTACCAGCATTCGCGGCTGTCGCTGCGCGAGTTCGAGGGCGCCCGCGCGCGCACCGCCGAGATCAACGGCTGCGTGATCTGCCAGCGCTTCCGCGCCGCGCGCGATCTGGGTGGGATGTTCTCGGGCAGCGGCACCCGCGGCACCGTCGCCGACAACGGCCCGGCGCCCGACGAGGCCTTCTACGCCGCGGTGAACGAATGGCGGACCGCGACCCTGTTCAGCCCGCGCGAGGCGCTGGCGATCGAATTCGCCGAGCGCTTCGGGATCGAGCCCAAGGCGCTGGCGGGCGACGAGGCTTTCTGGACACGGATGCGCGGCGCTTATGCGGACGCCGAGATCGCCGACCTCGCCAATTGCGTCGCGGCGTGGGTCGGGCTCGGGCGGGTCGCGCATGTGCTTGGGTTCGACGAGGTGTGCCTGCCGTTTACGGCGGAGGCGGCGGAGTAGCGCGGTCCTGGAGCATGTCCTGATGAGATTGATCAGGACATGCTCTAAATTGCCTTTGTTTTCCGCATTTTCCGAGCCGTCAGGTGATTCCACCCGACTTGAAAATGCTCTAATTCTTAGCGGAGCCGCTTCGACTGGTTGCGGACATCGGGCGTGGCGGCCAGATTGCCGCCATGCGAATATCCCATCGGATCGTCATGGGCGGCTCGGCGCTGCTTTTGCTCTCGGCGTTGGCGATCGCCGCGATACGCATGCGGGACGCACGGCTTTTTGTTCGTCCCGAGGACAGGATGTTGGTGGAGATGGCGCGGAAAGATGCCCGGGCCATCTTCCCCCAGGAAAGCCCTACCTTCCCCATCGTGATGCGGCTGAGCGATCGAAACTGCGTCGAACTTCGCTCAAACCGCGCGGATGGCGGCGCTTCCTATCTCGCCTGCTACGATCCGCACACCGATCGGAAGATCGAAGAGAGAGCCAGCACCGGCTTCTAATTCAGGTACATGGTGTAATTGAGCTTGGCGAGGTGTGCCGCCCTTTACAGCGGAGGCGGCGGAATATGGTTGTCGCCTTAATCTCCTTGAATGTTTCAGATTGCAGGCGTTTCCGGTGCCCGCCATGCTTGCGGGATGCGCCCACCAGATCAGCTCGATCCCGATATCGCAGGCCGTTTGGCCAGGGCGCGCTTCTCCGCTGCGTTCATGTCCGACACCAAATGGCGCAAGGCATTTCGCGCAATCTCAGGGGCAAATCCCGGCATTGGCGAAATGTGGGTCAAATTCATCGACGTCGACGAACCGAAACGGATGTTCTTCCCACCGAGCTTGATGTGCCCCTTGGCATATATGGACACGATCGAATTTGGCCCCACCGAACTGCGATCGATCGAGTGGCTGGAAGTCGAAGTCGACATCGAGCCTTTGCTCGAACCGTTGGGCAAGTTTCCCGTCGAGAAGACCAATCGGGGTTCGCGCCTCATCGGCTATGGGAATTGACGCTGTGTGGCGGGCGGCCATCAAACTCGGGGGCATCGCTGGCAATCCCACATCATGCCAGGCGCCGTTTAATTAGGTATAGTGGCCCCGCATTTAGCACGTCCTACACCCATCAGAAATGCGCGCTGATCGTAGCTTCGAACCGCCGGCCTCTTGGGTCTGCATAATAGCTGTATCCGGAACTGTTTTCGGTCACGATCGGCGGCGCGCAGTCGAACAGATTGGCGATGCCGAAGCGGAGATCGAGCGCGCGCAACGCGGTGATGGCAGGCAAGCGCACCCGATAGGCGGCGGTGATGTCGACATAGAATTGGGCGGGAATGCGGACCCCGGCCAGATCGAGATCCGCACGGCCGGCAGATCGCTCGGCATCGACCGCCCGATAGCGATGATAATATTGGCCGTTCGCGCCGAGCGTCAGTCTGCCGTGCGACCAATCGGCGCCGATATTGCCGCGCCATGCGAGTGGTCCATCGCCAAAGCCGACATAGTCGACAGCGGCGATTTCGGGCGACGTGCTTCGCCGGAGGCGCGGCTGCCATGTCATTCCGCCATAAAGGCGCAGCAGGTCGCTGCCCATGGCGAAGCTCGAGTCGACCTTGACGTCGACCGCGTCCAGCGTGGTACGGCCGATATTGAGCGGCGTCGTATCGACGCGGGTTATGATGCCGGCCGTGAAACCGGCGGCCATGTCCGCAGCCGTCAGTGGCGCTCGGGTGATGCGACCGGGAAGGTCGCTTTCATGCGCGATGAAATAGGCGACGTCCAACTGATGGACGGTGCTGATCTCGTTGCGTTTGGCGATATGGGTATAGTCGACCGACAGGCGCGGACGGCTGCCGCCCTCCGGGTTCAGCACGAGGCCGACGGACAAGGACCGCGCCGTCTCGGGGCGCAGGCTCGGAGATCCGAGGTAGAGCAGCTCCAGCCGGCCTTCGCTGCCGACGATCCGGCCACCGCGCCTGGGATCGGCGACTCCGCCGGGCCCGAACTGCGTGCTTTGCGACACCAGCAGGTCGGGCACCGGAGGAAGCGCGCCGGTGGCGATGCTTGCGCGCGCCATCACATGCGCCGCGGGGAAGAAGCGCAGACCGGCCGTATAGGCCAGCGCGGTGTGGCGCGCCTTGGACCAGCTGCCGCTGAAGCCGGTGCTCGTGCGGTCGGGCACGCGCGACCCGATGTCGTCGAAGCGCAGGGCAAGCTGCAGCTCGAGGCCGCGTAGCGGCAACGCCCCGCTGTCGCGCGTCAGGAGCGGCGCGCGCACCTCGCCATATAGAGAGGACACCGATTGCTGCCATGGGGGGAAGGTCGAGAGACGGTCCTTGCCGACCATGGAGGTGAGATGATCGCTCGCCGGTACATTCTCGCGGCGATGTTCCGCCAGAAGCGACAGCGAGACCGGTCCCGCATCGGTGGCCAGAAGCGGCCCCGCGAGACGCACATTGGCATCGTCGAACCGATTGCGCAGGACGAAACGGAGGAAGTTCGGCGCCTTGTACGCCTGCAAGGCCGCGACGTAGCTTTCCCACGCGCCGAACGGGTTGGGCACCGGTTCGGCGCCAGCGCCCGCGACCCCGCCCCGGATCGCCGCTTCGAAATCATAGTTGAGCATGGAGCCGCGCCGCGTGACGGCATTGCGGACGCGTCCCAGGCTGTAGCTCGCCTCCGCCCGCCACCGGCGCGGCAGTTCCCAGATGAGGCCCGCAGACAAGCGGAAGGTGCGGAGCCGGTTTATCGCCACGGACTCGAAGCCGGGATATGGGATCGAGACCATCAGCGGCTGGCGAAACGGATTGGTCGGCGCGTCGGGCGCGATCAGCTGAACCGACGGTAGATTGACGAAGTCGTCGGCGCGGCTGTCGTTCTGATAGGCGATGAGATCGACAAAAGCTTCGACATCGTCGGAGATGCGGTGGCGAACGTTCGCCAACAGCGATGTGACCTCGGTGTGGCTGACGAGCGACCGGCCGGTCCCATTATTGTCGGGCGAAAGCTCGAGGGGCAATTTGCCGGCGTTTGCAGCGAGCGATGCCCCCGCGTCACTGGCGACGCCGGCATAGCCGATCGGCAGAAAGGTGAACGCCGATCCGAGACTGGCGCCACCGAACGCCGGCTTCAGCGACAGGTTGCCGGGGTAAAAGCTTTGAATGACGATGCCGTTCAGCGGAATGTTCTGGATCGACCCGACCGGGTCGCGCCCGGCCTCGATCGCCCGTACCGCAGGCAGATAGTTGCGCGCTCCGATCGCGAGCCCATGGGCGTCGGATCGCGAAAAGATGATCATCGCATCGGTGCGCCCCTGATCCGGGGTGAAGCCGATCCGGCCCTCGATACGCCGGAGCGGCGCATCACCTCGCGCCGTCAGTCCGTAATTTACGCTGAGATCGGCGCCGCGATAGTCGCGCTTGAGAACGACGTTGACGACGCCGCCGGTCGCGCTGGGCCCGTAGATTCCGCCGGCGGTCGCGGTCAGGCTCTCGACCCGGTCGATCGCCATGAGCGGCAAGCCGTTGAGATCGGGCTGATGGAAGAGCGTCCGCCCCTGCACGGGAATGGCCGGCATCCTGGCGCCATCGACCAATATGAGGGTCTGCCCCGCGCCGAGGCCGTGCAGATCCACCTCCGAACGATTGCTGGCGACGTCGGCGTTCGGAACCTGGGAGGGCGGCAGCGACGTGGCATTGCTCGGCAGCCGGGTGCGGAGGAACTGGTCGACCGTGTCGGCCGGTGACGATGCGATATCTCGCGCCGTCACGACCTGGTAAGGCTGGATGTCCATTTCGCCGCGGCGGATGTCGACATTCTGCGTCCGTTGGCCGACAACGAGGATCTCGGGGATCGCCGGCCCGGCTTCCGCTTCCGGAACCGCGAAAATGACGATCGTGCCGGCGCCGGTGCGCCGAAAATCGAGTCCGGTCCCCGCGAGCAGCTGTGCGATCGCGCTGTCGAGGCGCATCCTCCCGACGACATGAGGGCTCCGACGGTTGCCGACCACGTCCGGTGAAAAGAGGATGCCGGTGCCGCTGATCAGCGACAGTTCGCGCAAGGCATCGGCCAAGCCGCCGGCCTTGAGCGAAACCGACAGCGTATCGGCCGCGCGAGCGGGCTCGGGAACAGCAACGGTGACGAGCGCCGCACTCAGCGGCAGCAGAAAGGCCCAACGCTCCACATCAGAATGCCCCGCCTCTCAAGAGCCCCCAATAGCTCTCTCCCGGCAGACTATCGAGCGCGCCGATCGGAGGCAATGAATCGAGCGGCGGGTTAGCGAGCCTTGCAGACTCCTTCAGCCGCCTGTGCATTTCTTCAACGGAGGCGGAGAAATAGCCAGGCGCGACTTGCTGTTAATCGCTATCGATGGCCCGTGTCGCAGCGTGCCAAACGCTGCTCAATTACGCCATGTCCCTGCATTTAACGCCGGACACAAAAAAGCCGGGCGTGAACCCGGCTTCTTCGTTCGACAGCGCCTGGCGATCACTCGGCGGCGATGGCGGCCTTGGCGCGCGGCTTGGGAGCGGCCTTGGCCGGGGCGACCTTGGTGCCGGGCTTGCGGCCGAGGCCGATCTTGAGCGCGAGTTCCTTGCGGGTCGCGGCATAGGCCGGGGCGACCATCGGATAGTCGGCGGGCAGCTTCCACTTGGCGCGATACTGGTCGGGGGTCATCTGATAATGGGTCATCAGGTGACGCTTGAGCATCTTGAGCTTCTTACCGTCCTCGAGGCAGACGATATAGTCGTTCTTGATCGACGAGCGGATCGACACCGCGGGTTCCTGGATCGCGACCGGCTCGACGGCCGGGGTGCCGAGGCCGGCGAGCGCGGCATGGACATTGGCGATCAGCGTGGGAACATCGCTCAGCGCAACGCTGTTGTTGCTGACATGGGCGGCAACGATGTCAGCGGTGATGGCAACCAGTTCATTATCTTCAATCATTCAATCAGACCCTTGTTAAAATTTGCGACCCCCCACTAGGTCGCTGTAAACGCGATGTCTCGTGAATTCCAGATGAATAATATTTCATGTTCAGCATGTGAGACGCGCACAACTGCCAATCGAACCGCAATTGTAAATAGTCGGTGAACCAGATCACCCGATCGCAGGCTGTAACGATACAACGGTTCACATGCCGCGCGGTTCGTCTTGCCCGCAACGAATTTTCTTTTTTATGGCGTCGGGCGATCGCGCTACCGATCGTCATTAACCCTATTATCCCGACGCGATCGGTAGACTTTCCGGAATTGTACGGCGCATTCCGATTGCTGCCATTCGACGCGGATGCCAATGTGCTCCTCATGCCCGATCGACAGATCGCAACGGGACAAGCTTCCATGGTCGAGGTGCCGATCCGGTTCGAGAATGAGGAAATCATCATCGACACGAACGACACCGATGCGCTTTTGCGTGATGCAAAGCGCTATCGCCGCACCGCCAAACAGATGATGAAACGGATCCGAAGCGACGGCAAACATGCCGGCATCGGCGGCACCATCGAAGAGTCCTTCGTCCGCTTGGCCGAAGCATGCGAGCGTCGCGCCGAGGAGATCCGGTCGCGAAAATGAAGATGCTCCGGATTTAGATCGACGCGCCTGCCGGGAGGCTGTCCGACATCGAGGCGTCGCCGGACAACCAGCCCCGGCCGTTCGCCCAGGCCAGGCCTAAGCCGCCCCTCCCCGCATGACCGCTTCGACGATCGCCGGCGCGGCGTCGCGCAGCGCGGCGACCGCGGGTTCGACCTCGAAGTCGCTGCGGTGGATCACCCAGAGCGCGGCGTCGGCCGCTGCCGGGGCCGCGTCGGGCAGCGGCTGCAGCAGCGGGTCGCCATCGCCGAGCGCGTCCCACAGCCAGGCGCGGCCGAGGCCGGCGCGGACGGCCGCGTGCATCGCCGCGACGCCGTCGACCTCGAGCCCGCGCCGGTCGGGCGGCAGGGCGTTGAGCCGCGCCCAGGGCTGGGGGTTGGCGAGCATCATCGCATGGCCCCAGCCGATCGGGCGGTCCGAGGCGGCACCGGCGCGGGCATAGAGGCGATGGCCGAAGCCGCACAGCCGGGTGCCGGCGAGGTCGCGCGGCTTGCTGCGCGCGATCGCGAAACCGATATCGGCGTGGCGCTGCTGGACCGCGGCGATCGCGTCGCGCGCCCCGACCAGCTCGATCGCAACCGCCGGGTGACGGGCGAGGAAATCGGTCATCGCCGGCAACAGCACCGCGCCGATCCCGGCGGTGCCCGCGACCCGCACCGGCCCGGCGACCGCCGCACCGGCATCGGCGAGATCGCCGGCGAGGCGCGCCATCGCCCGCTCCATCGCCGCGGCGGCGCGGATCACCGCGCGGCCGGCCTCGGTCGGGCGATAGCCGTCGGCGGTCTGTTCCCACAAGGCGCGACCGGTGGCGCGTTCGAGCCGGGCGAAGCGGCGACCGACGGTGGTGCGGTCCATGTCGAGCTTGCGCGCGGCGTTGCTGTAGTCGCCGGCGCGCACCGCCGACTGGAACACCCGGACATCGTCCCACTCGATCGCCATGCCGTGCAATATTGCACAGGAGGAGTGCACGCTCCAGCATCTTCGAACATGCTATGACGGCTGCAGCAATCGGCGGCGCATGACCGCCCGGACCGGAGAGCAGCAGATGGCGCAGACCGCCGATTATCGACTGGGCGAGCATGTTTTCGCACGCGGATGGCATATGATCGCCGACGCCGCCAAGCTCGGCACGACGCCGATGCCGCTGCGCTTCTTCGCGCAGGACATGGTGCTCTATCGCGGCGAGTCGGGGACGCCGCATCTCGTCGACGCCTATTGCCCGCATATGGGCGCGCATCTCGGCCGCAACGAGACCTCGTACATCGTCCGCGACAATGAGCGGATCGAGGGCGAGTCGATCCGCTGCCCCTTCCATGGCTGGCGGTTCGGGCCCGACGGCCGCTGCAACCAGATCCCCTATAGCGACCAGAAGCCGCCCAAGGCGGCGTTCATCAAGACCTGGCCGGTGGTCGAGCGCGCCGGGATCATCTGGATGTGGCACGATGTCGAGGGCAACGAACCCGACCATCCGCTGCCGGCCTTCGAGGCGTGGGACAATGTGAACTGGGTGCGATGGGCGATCGACGATCTTGGCGAACTGCCGCAGCATCCGATCGAGGTCGTCGACAATATGACCGACTTCGCCCATTTCGTGCCGATCCACGGATCGCGCGACATCGAATATTTCTACAACGAGTTCGACGACCATGTGCAGTGGCAGATGTTCGGCGCGGGCCACCGCACCCTCGTCCAGGAGGGCGAAGGGCTGCTCGAGCTCGACACCTGGTATACCGGGCCGGCGATCCTGCAATCGTCGATGCGCGGCAGCTTCCCGACCCATATGCTGATCGCCCACACCCCGGTCGAGGACGGCAAGATCCATGTCTGGCACGCGCTGATGGTCGACATGGGCCGCCAAGCGACCGACGCCGACATACCGATGGCGCGCGCCTATCAGCAGGCCTCGGTCGAGGCGTTCGCGCAGGATTTCGAGATCTGGGCGCACAAGAAGCCGTGCTTCGCGCCGCTGATGGTGCGCGGCGACGGGCCGACCGACAAATGCCGGATCTGGTACCGCCAATTCTACAACCCGATCGCGCAGGCGGGGGATTTCCAGAAGCGGGTGAACGGGCGGCATACGGTGGTCGACAAGCGCGGGGCGGTGAAGGTGGTGGCGTAATCTTTCTAGCCCCTCCCTGAAAGGGAGGGGTTGGGGTGGGTCGCGGAACCAGGGGCTCGATGCCCCTGGTGTAACTCTCGCCGAACCTTCGGGAAGCTCGCTGCGCTCGCCACCCACCCCCAACCCCTCCCTTGAAAGGGAGGGGCTTTTTGTTTCGCCTACCTCAACAGAAACCGCTGGACCTTGCCCGCGGCGTTGGTCGGCAGGGCGTCGACCCACTCCACGGTGCGCGGGGCCTTGTAGTTGGCCATCGCGTCGCGGCACCAGCGCAGCAGCGCGGCAGTGTCGCGCGAAGCCTGCGCGGTCGGAACGATCACGGCGTGGCCGACCTCGCCCATCCGCGGATCGGGACGGCCGACGACCGCGACCCGGGCGACGTCGGGATGATCGAGCAGCCGCGCCTCGATCTCGGCGGGGTAGCAGTTGAAGCCGCCGCAGATGAACATGTCCTTGGCGCGGTCGGTGATGCGCAGATAGCCGCGGGCGTCGCTTGTGGCGATGTCGCCGGTGCGCAGCCAGCCGTCGCGGTCGATCGCCTCGGCGGTCGCCGCCGGATCGTCGAGATAGGCCTTCATCACGTTGAAGCCGCGCACCAGCAGTTCGCCGGGCATCCCCGGCGCGACGTCGGCGCCGGCCGCATCGACCAGCCGCACCTCGACCCCGGGGATCGGGGTGCCGCAGCTCGCAGCGACCAGTTCGACCGGATCGCCGGCATGGGTGGCGCTGACCACCCCGCAGCTTTCGGTGAGGCCGTAGGCGGTGAGCACGTCGGGGATGCCGAGCTCGTCGTGCATCCGCCGCAGCAGCGACGCGGGCACGCTCGCCGCGCCGGTCACCGCCAGCCGCAGCGTCGACAGGTCGTGCGCGTCGCGGCCGGGCGCGTCGAGCAGCGACTGGAAGATCGTCGGCGGCCCCGGCAGCACGGTGATGCGATCGGCCGCGATCCGGGCGAGCACCGTGGCGGCGTCGAAGCTCGCCACCGGCAGCGCGGTCGCGCCGCGCAGCAGGCAGGCGAGCCAGCCCGCCTTGTAGCCGAAGCTGTGGAAGAAGGGGTTCACGATCAGATAGCGGTCGCCCTCGACCAGCCCGACCGCGTCGCTCCACGCGTCGAAGCTGCGCAGATTCTGGCTGTGCAGGCTCATCGCCCCCTTGGGCGAACCGGTGGTGCCCGAGGTGAACAAGATGTCGGCGACATCGTCGGGCGCGACCGTGGCGATCGCGGCGTCGAGCGCGGCGTCATCGCCCTGGCCGGCGTCGCCGATCCAGTCGGCGAGCGCGTCGAGATAGACGATCTCGCCCAGCGCCGGCAGATCATGACCATCGAGCATCGCCGCATAGTCGATGCCGAGGAAACCGCGAATCGTGAACAGCCGGCTCACCGCGGCGCGGCGCAGGATATCGGCGGTCTCCTGCCCCTTGAAGCGGGTGTTGAGCGGCACCAGCACCAGCCCGATCTGCATCGCGCCGGCGGCGACGATCGCCCAGGCGCCACTGTTGGGCGCCCAGATCGCGAAGCGATCGCCCTTGCGGGCGCCGGTCGCGAGCAGCCTGCGCGACACCGCGCGCACTGCATCGCGCAGGGCGGCGAAATCGAGGCGACGGCCATCCTCCTCCTGCAGCGCGACGCGGTCGGGCCAGCGGGCCGCGGCCGCGTCGATCAGGGCGCCAAGGGTTGCGGGCTCGGGAAGCACATTACCTCACTTACAGGATGATATTTTTACGCATATCGTCAATCTGTGAGATTAACAACGCATCATGCGTATTTCAAAATGGTCAAACCGGCTCGACATCAACCCAGCGCCGCTCGGCCGCGGACAGGCGCGCGGCGTCGAGCACCGCCTGGCCGCGCGCGGCATCGCCAAAGTCGCCGGCGACTTCGCGCGCGACGATCGCCTCGCCGGCGATGCGCCGGCGCATCTCGCCGAACAGCCGGGCATAAGGGGCGACGTCGATGCCCATCGTGTGCCAGCGATCCTGCTCGGTCTGGATCAGCTCGGCGACCGGGAACGGGGTCGGCGGCGGGTATATGAGATCGGCGGGCATCGCGATCGGACGCGGACCGCCGCCATCATCGACCCACACCTGCTCGGGCTCGCCGAAGACGGCGCCACTCTGGATCCAGGCGCCGCCGGCGCTGCCGACGATCTTGGTGGTCATCACCAGCGGACCGGGTGCGGCAAGCGCGGCGACGATCAGCGCGGTGGCACCGTTTTCGCACAGCATCTGGACGCTGTAGCTGTCGTCGGCGGTCATGTGCGGCCGGCCGGGGGCGAGGGTCTGCAACACCGCCGAGATCCGGGCGACCGGACCGATCGTCGACAATATCTGGTCGATCATATGGGTACCGAAGGCGCCGAGGAAGCCGCCGCCCTGCGCGGCATCCTCCCACCAGTCGCTCAGCGCCTCGGCGGGGTCCTGGAGGCCGGGCTGGTGGTGGATGCGCAGGAACTGGCGCGGGGCGCCGATCAGCCCGTCCTGGACGATGCGGCGCAGCAGCGCCTGCGCCGATTCGAAGCGGAACTCGGCGCCGAGCATATGGACGATGCCGGCGCGTTCGGCGGCGGCGCGCATCGCGCGCGCCTGGGGCAGGTCGCGCGCGAACGGTTTCTCGCAGACGATATGGCGGCCAGCGGCGATCGCCTCCATCACCACCGGGTAATGGGCGTGCGGCGGGGTCGCGACGGTCACCAGCACGGTCGCCGGATCGGCGAGCGCCTCGGCGAGGCTGTCGGTGGCGAGCGGGATGCCGAGCGGCGCGGCGCGCGCCGCGGTGCGCGCGCGATCGCGGCCGACGATCGCGCGCACCTCGAACCCCGCCTCGCGCAGCGCGCGGACATGGGTGAACAAGCCGAAGCCGGTGCCGACGACGACCGCGCCGGGTTTGGGGTCGATCATCGCGCATTCTCCAGCAGAAGGTCGTGGACGCTGGTGGCGCAGCGCCGGGCGATCTCGTCGATCGGCAGCGCCGCCAGCGCATCGGAAAACACCTCGATCGCGATCGGCGCATCGGTACCGGTGCCGGCGAGCGCGGCCAACAAGCCCTGCAGATCGAGCGCGCCCTCGCCCGGCAACAGCCGGTCGTGGACCATCGCATGGTCGAGATCGGCCTCGGCGATGGCGGGCGCGTCGCAGAGCTGGATGCTGGCGATCGCATGACCCGGCAGCGCGGCGAGTTGGTCGAGGCGCGAACCGCTGCGGAAGAAATGCCAGGCGTCGACCAGCAGCCCGCCATTGGCGGCGCCGGCGCGATCGACGATCGCCGAGGCCTGGTCGAGATTGGCGATGCCGCCGGTCGGAATATATTCGAGCGCGACGGTGAGGCCGTGGTCGGCGGCGCGCGCGCAGACACTGGCGAACGCCTCGGCCCCGCGGTCGACATCGACATCGATCCCGAACATCTCGCCGATGGTGATGCCGCGCGCGCCGACCGCGGCGGCGATGGCGATCACCCGCTCGGGGGTCATGCGATCGAGCAGCGCGATCAGCCAGGCCGGCATGCCGGGCTTGTGGCGCGCGCCGGGCAGCCAGTTGCCGACGATCTCGACCTCGGTGATCGCCAATCCGGCGTCGGCGACGCGCAGGCGCAGTTCGGCGGCATCGATGCCGGTCGCGGTCACCGCCTCATAGTCGCTCGCGAAGATCGACACCGCGTCGAAGCCGGCGGCGCGCGCGGGCAGCAGCCGGTCGAGGAACGGCGTCGCCTGCACCGTGCCGGCGGCGAGCACCAGGGTGCGCGCCATCAGCCCGCCACCGTGAAACCGCCGTCGACCGGCAGCACCTGGCCGGTGATCCAGCTCGCCGCCGAACTGGTCAGGAACAGCACCGGCCCGGCGATGTCGACCGGCTCGCCGAGCCGGCCGAGCGGGGTGCGGTCGAGGGTCGGCCGGGTCCAGTCGGGCTGGTCGAAGGTGCCCGCGGTCATCGCGCTGCGGGTGAGCCCGGCGGCGACCGCGTTGACGCGGATGCGCTGCGCCGCCCAGGCGACCGCGAGCACCCGGGTCAGCCCGACCAGCCCGGTCTTGGCGGCGCCATAGCCGGGGATCAGTTCGATCCCGAAATAGGAGGTCATCGAGGCGATGCCGACCACCGACGCGCCGCCCGGCCGGGTGCTGCGCGCGAGCGCGGCGCGGCAGCCATGCGCCATCCGGTAGGCGGCCGACAAATGCATCGCCAGCGAGCGGTCGAAGATCGCCGGATCATATTCGTCGAGCCCGGTCGAGGCGAGCGCGAGCCCGGCATTGTTGATGAGGATATCGAGATCGTCCTGCGCGGCGGCGACCGCATCGACCTGATCGGCGCGTTCGACGTCGAGCGCGAGATAGCGATAGCCCGACAGGTCGGCGTCATAGTCGGCGGCGTCGGCACGGGTGCCGGTGATCGTCACCCGCGCGCCCGCATCGCGATAGGCGGCGGCGATCGCGGCGCCGAGACCGCTGGTGCCGCCGGTGACGAGCACGCGGGTGCCGGCGAAGTCATAGTCCAGATCGGTCCAGCTCATCTCGGTTCCCTTGTCCTGCTGCATTCGCATTTCGGTTCGGTCTGCGTGCGGGTCAGACCTCGACCACCAGCCTGAGCCGCCCCGATGAGCCCCGACCCAACCCCGTCGCCCCGGCCTTGTGCCGGGGTCCATGGCTGGTGCGTCGGGCGGGAAGCTCTCGAACATCGCCCCGTTCGCGCCACCACGCCCAGCCATCGACGGTGGCCTCCGGGGAGAGAGCCATGGACCCCGGCACAAGGCCGGGGCGACGGTAAGATTTGGCGCAAACCATCCCCCTCAGTCGGTGATTTCGCCGCTGACGATCGGCGCGACATCGGCGAGCGCCGCCAGCCCGCGCGACCGCAGCGCCGCGACCGGCAGCCGGTGGAGCGTCACCGGCGGCGGGTCGCCGGCGGTCTTGATGAAGCGCAGGCTCATCCCGCCATGGCGGTGGCCGTCGGGGTCGATGCGGTTGCCGCCGATGCCGGGATCCTGCGCGGCGACGACGATCAGCACCGATCCGTCGGGTTCGTGGCGGGCGCGGTATTTCTGCACATGGCCGCCGCCTTCCTCATAATTGTCGAGATTTTCCTGCCAGATGTTGCAGAGCTGGAAGATCCAGTAATCGCACGCGACGGGGGTGAAGCGGATCACCAGCGCCTCGTCGGGCGCGCAGTCCCAGGTGCCGAAGCCGTGGTGGCGATCGGGGACGCCGCCGTTCGACAGATAGACCGCGCGGCTGAAGCGGATGCGGTTGGGGCGGCGCGCGAGATTGTCCTGCCACCAGCGGCGCACCAGCTCGGCATAGCCGAGCACGACCTGGCCGGCCTTGGCGATCGCATCGGCCATGTCGGCGGGGCGGATCGGCCGCGGGACGGCGCCGTCGCAGCGCTCGATCCGCATGGAAGGCGCGATCGTCTCCTCGCGCAGATGATAGACGGTGCGGACCAGCAGGCCGACGCAGTCGCCCGAGATCGGTAGCCAGTCGCGCCCGTCCGCGGGCCGCTCGCGGCTGACGATCACCTCGAACCGGCCGTCGGCGTCGAAATGGATCGCATCGCTCTGCAGGAAACCGGTGGTGGTGAGCGTCGCCGGATCGAACGTGGCGAGCCCATCCACCCCGGCTTCGGCCCAGTCGCGCGCGCCGATCTCGGCGGGCTGCGGCGCGCGCCACGACGCCATCACGAAATAGGGGATCGTCCCGCGGTTGCCGGTGATGCGATAATCATGGCTGCCGTCGACGAACTCGGCGAGGAGATGGTCCTGGTCGGGCGACTGGAAGTTGATTGCCTGGCGCCACGGCGCGTCGCGCAGCCGCGGCCGTTCGGGCTCGCAATTCTCGACGAAGCGTTCGAAGCCGTTGCGCATCAGCCGGGTGACGAAGCGATACCATTCGGCCCGGTCGAGCGCGTCGGCCGCGTCGCCGAACAGCTCGACCATATGGCCGGCGCGGCGGACGGTCTCGCAATAATCGTCCCAGGCGCGGCCCGAGAGCAGCCGGCCGGCCTTGGCGGCATCGAGGGCGTCATTCATGTCCGTTCTCCCAGGACGGGCTCGCGGCGGACCGGGAAGCGGTCATAGTAAAATGCGAAACGTTCGCGCAGCGCGCCGATATCGACCCCGAAATCGCCCTGCAGATCATAGACGACCCGGCCGAGCCGGCCGCGCGGGTTGGCGGCGAGGAAGGCGTCGATCCGCGCCGCGACCGCCGGGGTCAGCTCGAGATCGGCAAGCGCGTAAACCCGGGCGATGGTCGCCTTCTGGTCGGCCATATAGTCGTGGAAGAGGATGTCGATCGACTGGCTTGCGGGCACCACCGCGCGGTCGCGCACGCAGGCGCGCAGCAGCCGCTCGATGCGATCGATCCAGTAATCGGCGAGCGCGGCGAGATCGATATGGCTGCGGCGGATGCGGTCTCCATAAGCGATCATCGTGATCGCCGACTGGAGCACCGCGACCGGATCGCGGTGGGTGACCGGCACGATCGCGGTCGGGTGGATCGCCATCAGCGCCGGCAGATTCTCCATGTGCGGCGGCGACTTCACCAGCCAACGCCCCGGCCCGGACTTGGGGGTCAGCGCCTGCATCACCCGCTTCGCATAGGCATAATGCGGGGTCTGGTCATGCGCGGCATAATAGTCGCGCCAGCGCGTGGGGCGGCTCAGCCATTCGGGGAGGTAGGAGGAGAAATCGGGCCCCTGGAACTCGATATCCTCATGGACATGGTCGGGGTCCATCTCGTGCATCGCCGGCATCAGCGGCAACAGCGCCTCGAACCCGCCCCACATTGCGCGGGTGCGCACATAGCGCGGGTCGGGATCGCCGATATCGTCGGGGCCGGGGATCGGCTCCATCGTCTCCCACAAGGGCGTCGAGCGCAGCCGCGGATCGGCGGCGAGGATGTTGACGAGATGGGTGGTGCCCGATCGCGGCAGCCCGGCGACCATGATCGGCCGGTCGATCGCGACCCGCGCGATGGCGGGATCGCGCGTCCAGATGTCGCACATGCGTAGCCGGGTGATGGCATAGCGTACGCATTCGCCGAACAGGGTCGCGCGGCCGAGCGGGCCGAGCCCCTGATCCTCCTCGAAACTGCGCAGCCAGACCGTAAGCCGATCGCGGAAATCATCGGCGCCGAAATCGGCGAGGCCGGTGGCGGCGCGGGCGGCGCCGAGCACCGCCTCGACGGTGAAGGTCACCGGCGGCGCGGCGGCGATCGCCGCGCGCTGCGCCGCGGTCAGACGCGGGTGCGCGAGATCGTCGATCCGGATCGTGGCGTCGCCATCGGCCATATCGCTGCCCTCCCCTCTCCGGCTGCGCGAACCCCACGCGCCGGATGTTTCGTGTCGCGCCGACTCTATCCGGCGAACCCCGGCCAGCGCAAGGGATCAAAGCGGCTATCGCTTCGCGACATGCGGCATATTTGGCATTTCAATAACGATGTGCGTATCAGATTGCAGATTTTTTCACGTATAGCGCTTGAAACGCCGCGAAGCGCCCGATAGACGGATGGGGCAAAGCAAAGAGGTTTTCAGGGGAGGACGACAGGCCATGGCGGTAAGATCGCTCGCCTATATCCGCGTTCAGGCACGCGATCTTTCGGCGTGGACCGCGTTCGCCGAGACGGTGATCGGCGCGACCACGCGCAACGAAGACGGACGGTTGCTGGTACGGATCGACGCGCGGCCATGGCGCTTCCGCATCGAGCAGGGCGACACCGACCATTATCTGTGCGCGGGGCTCGAATGTGCGAGCGAGGCCGATTACCGCGCGGTGCTCGACCGGGTGCGCGGCAGCGGGGTCGTGGTGCGCGAGGGCGACGCCGCGGCCTGTGCCGAGCGCCATGTCCGCGCCTTTGCCGGCTTCGCCGATCCCGCGGGCAACGGCATCGAGCTGTGCTGGGGCAACACCGTCGCGGGGACGCCGTTCGTGTCGCCGGTCGGGGTGCCCGGCTTCGTCACCGGCGAGATGGGCTTCGGCCATGTCGTGCTGCCGACCAGCGCCTATGCCGAGACCCGCGCCTTCTACAAGGATCTGCTCGGCTTCGGCGACAGCGACGAGATGCGCGTCCATTTCCCCGGCGGCCCCGAACAGGGGCTGGGGATGAGCTTCATGCACGCCACCGGCCCGCGCCACCACACGGTCGCGGTCGGCGAATTTCCGGCACCGACCGGGCTGATCCACACGATGGTCGAGGTGCCGACGATCGACGATGTCGGGCTGGCCTATGACCGGGCGCTGGCGGCCGGCGCGCATATCTCGGCGACGATCGGCCGGCACACCAACGACAAGATGCTGAGCTTCTATGTCCGCACCCCGAGCGGATTCGACATCGAATATGGCTGCGACGGCGAACGCTTTCCCGACTGGTCCAGCTTCACCCCGACCTTCACGATCAAGGAGGATCTCTGGGGTCACAAATGGGATTTCGGCCAGTGAATGCACCCGTGATACCGACATTCGACAAGCGGCTGACCGCCGAGGCGATGGTCGCGACGCTGCGCGACGGGATGACGATCGGCATCGGCGGCTGGGGGCCGCGCCGCAAGCCGATGGCGCTGGTCCGCGCGATCCTGCGCAGCGACCTCAAGGACCTGACCGTGGTCGCCTATGGCGGGCCCGAGATCGGCATGCTGCTGGCGGCGGGCAAGATCCGCACCTTGATCTACGGCTTCGTGTCGATGGACGCGATCCCGGCCGATCCCTTCTTCCGCCAGGCGCGGCAGAGCGGATCGTTCGAGGCGCGCGAGCTCGACGAGGGGCTGCTGCAATGGGGCCTGCGCGCCGCGGCGATGCGGGTGCCGTTCCTGCCGACCCGCACGGGCCTTGGCTCCGACGTGCTCGCCGCCAATCCCGATTTCCGCACGGTGACCTCGCCCTATGACGATGGCGAGGTGCTGCTGGCGATGCCCGCGCTCAAGCTCGACGTCGCGCTGCTCCACGCGACCAGGGCCGACCGGCTGGGCAATACGCTGACCCAGGGCCCCGATCCGTTCTTCGACGAGCATTTCGCCCGCGCCGCCGACCGCTGCTTCGTCAGCGCCGACGAGGTGGTCGACCGGCTCGACCTCGATGCCGCGACCGCACGCGACAGCCTCTATGAGCGCTGCTTCGTCACCGGGGTGATCGCGACCCGCTTCGGCGCGCATCCGACCACCAACCCGCCGCACCATGGCTGGGACTACAAGGCGATGAAGGCCTACGCCGCGGCCGCCAACGAGCCCGGCGGCTGGGACGCCTATCGCCGCGACGTCATCGGCGACGACGAGGCCGGCTACATCGATCGCATGGGCGGCGCCGCCACGATCGGCGCGCTGCCGCTGCCGGTGTTTTGAGGATATCATGACCCAGGACTTCACCCTCGCCGAACTGGTGATCGCCGCCTGCGCCGATGCGTTCCGCGGCAATGGCGAGATCCTCGCCTCGGGCATCGGCACGCTGCCGCGGCTCGGCGCCGGGCTCGCCAAGCTGACCCACAGCCCCGAGCTGATGATGACCGACGGCGAGGCGTTCCTCGTCGAGGATCCGATCCCGCTGGGGCCGCGCGCGGCGCCGCCGCCGCTGTCGGGCTATATGTCCTATGCGCGGGTGTTCGATATCGTCTGGTCGGGCCGCCGCCATGTGATGATCGGCCCGCTGCAGATCGACCGGTTCGGCCAGACCAACCTGTCGGGGGTCGGCCCCTATGCCCAGCCCAAGATCGCGATGCTCGGCATGCGCGGCCTGCCCGGCAACAGCGCCAACCATATCAATTCGATGTTCGTCCCCAATCATTCGAAGCGGGTGTTCGTCGAGGGCGAGGTCGATATCGTCGGCGGGGTCGGCTATAATCCGGCACGCTGGCAGCCCGGCATGAACAACGACGCGGTCGATATCCGGCGGATCGTCACCGATCTGTGCGTGATGGATTTCGAAGGCCCCAACCATGCGGTGCGGGTGCGCTCGCTCCACCCCGGGGTCAGCTTCGACGAGGTCCAGGCCGCGACCGGCTTCGCGCTGATCCGCCCCGACGATCTTAGCGAGACCCCGGCCCCCGACGAAGCCGCGCTGGCGGTGATCGCCGCGCTCGACCCGAAGGACATGCGCGCGTCGGTGTTCAAGGACAATCCGGCGGGGCGGCGGGCATGAGCGCGGCCACTCCATCCGCCGCCCAGCCCGTGCTCGACGGCTGGTTCACCACCGGCGACGCGCCGCATCTGATCGGGTCGCAGTGCAGCGCCTGCGGCAGCTATTATTTCCCGAAGATCGAGAGCGTCTGCCGCAACCCCGACTGCGACAGCAGCCAGTTCGAGACGGTCGAGCTGTCGCGGACCGGCACGCTCTGGTCGTTCACCAACGCCTGCTACAAGCCGCCCGAACCCTATGTCGCGGCCGAGCCGTTCGAGCCCTATGCGATCGCCGCGGTCGAGCTGGCCAAGGAGAAGATGATCGTGCTGGGGCAGGTCGTCACCGGGGTCGGGGTCGACCGGCTCCATGCCGGGCTGGCGATGGAGCTGGTGGTCGAGACGATCGCCGATGCCGAGGACCCCGCGGGCAAGCTCGTGTGGAAATGGAAGCCGCTGGAGGACCGGGCATGAGCGGCGAGATCGCGATCATCGGCGTCGGCATGCACCCCTGGGGCAAATGGGGCCGGCGCTTCGTCGACTATGGCGTCGCCGCCGCGCAGGAGGCGCTCGCCGATGCCGGGATCGCCTGGCGCGATGTGCGCTTCGTGTCGGGTGCGGCGACGATGCGCTGCGGCTATCCGGGCTATGTCGCCGGCGCGACCTTCGCGCAGGCGCTCGGCTGGCAGGGCGCCGAGGTCAACACCAGCTATGCCGCCTGCGCGAGCGGATCGCAGGCGCTGGCGGCGGCGCGCGCCAAGATCCTCGCCGGCCAGGCCGAGGTCGCGCTGGTGATCGGCGCCGACACCACCCCCAAGGGTTTCCTTGCCCCCGCCAAGGGCCACCGTCCCGACGATCCCGACTGGGTGCGCTTCCGGGTCGGGATCACCAACCCGACCTATTTCGCGCTCTATGCGCGGCGGCGGATGGAGATGTACGGCGACGCCCAGGCCGATTTCGCCGCGGTGAAGGTCAAGAATGCCGCCCACGGCCTGACCAACCCCAAGGCGCGCTATCGCAAGGCGTTCACCGCCGAGGATGTCGCGGCGTCGGCGATGGTCGCCGATCCGCTGCGGCTGATGGACATCTGCGCGACCTCGGACGGCGGCGCCGCGCTGATCGTGTGCAGCCTCGATTATGCGCGCCGGATCGGCAAGGCCGACGCGCCGCGGATCGCGGCGATCTCGACGGTCACCCCGACCTTCGCCTCGGCGGTGATCGAGATGCCCGACCTCGCCACCGACAGCGCGGTCGCCGCCGATGCCCACAGCTTCCGCGCGGCGCTGCCGATGAAGGCCTATGAGGAGGCCGGGATCGGCCCCGAGGACGTGTCGGTCGCCGAGGTCTACGACCTGTCGACCGCGCTCGAGCTCGACTGGATGGAGGATCTGCGGCTGTGCGCGCGCGGCGACGCCGCGGCGATGCTGCGCGAGGGCGCGACCCGGATCGGCGGACGGCTGCCGGTCAATCCGTCGGGTGGCCTGGCCTGCTTCGGCGAGGCCGTCCCCGCGCAGGCGCTCGCGCAGGTGTGCGAGCTCGCCTGGCAGCTGCGCGGCCAGGCCGGCGAACGCCAGGTCGAGGGCGCCAGGGTCGGCATCACCGCCAACCAGGGGCTGTTCGGCCATGGTTCGAGCGTGATCGTGACGCGCTGATCATGCCCGATCCGCTCGCCTCCGCGCTCGATACCCCGCTGACCCGGCTGCTCGGCTGCCGCTATCCGATCGTCCAGACCGCGATGGGCTGGGTCGCGACCGCGCCGCTGGTGATCGCCACCAGCGAGGCCGGCGCGTTCGGCTTCCTCGCCGCCGCGGTGATGACCCCGGCCGAGGCGCGCGCCGCGATCGCCGCGGTCCGGCGCGGGACGACGAAGCCGTTCGGGGTCAATTTCCACTCGTTCCAGCCGGGCGCATCCGAGATCGTCGACATCATCATCGACAATGCCGCGCAGGTCCGCGCGGTGAGCTTCGGCCGCGGGCCCGACGCGAAGATGATCGAGCGGTTCAGGAAGGCCGGCATCCTCTGCATGCCGACCGTCGGCGCGGTCAAACATGCCCAGAAGATGGTCAAGCTCGGGGTCGACATCGTCACCGTCCAGGGCGGCGAAGGCGGCGGCCATACCGGGTCGGTCGCGACGACGGTGCTGCTGCCGCAGGTGCTCGACGCGGTCGACGTGCCGGTGGTCGCCGCGGGCGGCTTCTCCGACGGGCGCGGCCTTGCCGCCGCGCTCGCTTATGGCGCGGCGGGGATCGCGATGGGCACGCGCTTCCTGATGACCCGCGAGGCGGCGCCGCCCGAGGGGATCAAGGCGCGCTACGTCAAGGCGGGCACCGACGACATCCATGTCTCGACCAAGGTCGACGGGCTGCCGCAACGGATGATCCGCAACCGCGCGCTCGACCGGATCGAACGGTCGACCGGGATCGGCCTGTGGCGGCGTGCGATCGAGAGCGGGCTGCAGATGAAGCGGCAGACCGGCGCGAGCTATGCCGAGCTGTTCCGCGCGGCGAAGGGCATGACCAGCCATGGCGGGCTCAGCCTGCCGCAGGCGATGCTGGCGGCCGCGGCGCCGATGCTGATCCAGCGCGCGGTGGTGTCGGGCGACGCCGATGGCGGGCTGATGGCGACCGGGCTGGTCGCCGGCGCGATCGACGACCTGCCGGGCTGCGCCGAGCTGATCGAGGGCATCGTCGCGCAAGCCCGCGCGCGGCTGGCGGCGATCGCCCCGTCCCCCACCCTGCACGGAGCCGATTGATGCCGATCACCACCCATATCCAGGATCGCATCGCCGAGATCGTCTTCGACGTGCCGCCGGTCAACGCGTTCGACAGCGAGACCTGGCTGAGCATCCCCGAGATCGTGCGGTCGGCCGGCGCCAACCCCGAGGTCAACGTCGTGCTGATCCGCGCCGAGGGCCGCGGCTTCTGCGGCGGGGTCGACATCAAGGAGATGCAGGCGCATCCCGACCGCATCACCCTGCTCAACCGCGGCAATTACCTGACCTTCAAGGCGATCCGCGATTGCGAGGTGCCGGTGGTGGTCGCGGTCCACAAATTCGTGATCGGCGGCGGGATCGGCATCTGCGGCGCGTCCGACACGATCATCGCCGCCGACGACGCCTATTTCTCGCTGCCCGAGGTCGATCGCGGGGCGATGGGCGGCGCCAGCCATCTGTCGCGGATGCTGCCGCTCCACAAGGTCCGCGCCGCCTTCTTCACCGGCGGCAACATCCCCGCCGCCGAGGCCTACCGGCTGGGCGCGGTCGAGAAGGTGGTGCCGCGCGAGGCGCTGGCCGACGAGGCGCGCGCGTTCAGCGCGATCATCGCCTCGAAGAGCCGCAAGGCGCTGGTGATCGCCAAGGAGGCGCTCAACGGGCTCGAACCACGCGACGTCGATCGCGGCTATCGCTGGGAACAGGGCTTCACCCTCGAAATGTATATGCACGAGGACAGCCAGCGCGCGCGCGACGCCTTCGTCGAGACCGGAAAACCGGCGACCTTCTGACATGGACCTGCGCTACACCCCCGAACAACAGGCGTTCCGCGCCGAGGTCCGCGCCTGGATGGCCGCGCATGTGCCGGCGGCACCGCTGGCGACGCTCGAGGGCAAGGCCGGCTTCGACCAGCATGTCGGCTGGGAACGCACGCTCGCGGCGGGCAACTGGGGCATGGTCACCTGGCCCGAGGCCTATGGCGGGCGGGGGCTCGACCTGATCCGCTGGCTGATCTTCGAGGAGGAATATTGGCGCAGCGGTGCGCCGCTGCGCGCGAACCAGAACGGCATCTTCCTGCTCGGCCCGACGATCATGGAATATGGCACCGACGAACAGAAGGCCCGCTTCCTGACACCGATGGCGAAGGGCGAGCTGATGTGGGCGCAGGCCTGGTCCGAACCCAATGCCGGATCGGACATGGCGGCGATCCGCAGCCGCGCGGTGCGAGACGGCGACGATTATGTCATCTCGGGCCAGAAGACCTGGTCGAGCCGGGCGGCGTTCGCCGACTGGTGCTTCGGCCTGTTCCGGACCGAGGAAGGCAGCAAGCGCCACAAGGGGCTGTCGTTCATCCTGCTGCCGCTCGACAGCCCGGGGGTGACGATCCGGCCGATCCGCCAGCTCCACGGCGAGACCGGCTTCGCCGAGATATTCTTCGACGAGGTCCGCGTCCCCGTTGCCAACCGCATCGCCGGCGAAGGCGAAGGCTGGAACGTGGCGATGGCGACCGCGGGATTCGAGCGCGGGCTGATGCTGCGGTCGCCGGCGCGCTTCCAGGCGATGGCGACGCGGCTGGTCGAGCTTTACCGCGCGCATGCCGACACCGCATCGCCGGGCGCGCATGAGGCGGTGCTGCAGGCGTGGATGGATGCCGAGGCCTATGCGCTCAACACCTATGCGGTCGCCTCGACGGTGATCGCCGGCGGCCATATCGGCGCCGAGGCGAGCCTCAACAAGATCTTCTGGTCGGAGATGGACCGCGCCGCGCACCGTGCGGCGATGAGCCTGCTCGGCGCGCATGCCGAACTGGCCGATCTGCCCGGCGGCGGCCCGAACATCTGGCAGGACGGCTATATCTTTTCGCTGTCCGGGCCGATCTACGCCGGATCGAACGAGATCCAGCGCAACATCATCGCCGAGCGGCTGCTCGGCCTGCCGCGCTGAGGGGATCGGGCATGGACTTCCGCCTGACCGACGAACAGCGCGACCTGCGCGACGCGGTGCGCGACTATCTGGCCGGCGAGCACGGCCCCGAGGTCTTGCGCCGGCGCGACGCCGAACGGCGGCCCGACCCGGCGGTGTGGGACGGGCTGATCGCGATGGGCCTGGGCGGGCTGCTGGTCGGCGAGGCCGAGGGCGGGCTCGGACTCGGGTTGGTCGAGGCGGCGCTGGTCGCGGTCGAACTGGGGCGCTTCAATGTGTCCGAGCCGATCGCCGATAGCGCTTTGGTGGCCGCGCCACTGCTCGCGCCCGAACAGCAGGCACGGATCGCCGCGGGGACGCTTCGGGTCGCGCTTGGCCATCCGGTCAATCCGTGGATCGCCGATCTCGACCAGGCCGACCTGCTTTATGCGGGCGGTGAGGCGACGATGGTGGAGTCCATAGCAGCCACCCCAAATCCGTTCGTGTCGAGCGAAGTCGAGCGTGGGTCGCGCAGCGAACCACGCTCCACCACCGATGCGTTTCTCGACTACGCTCGAAACGAACGGAGTAAGGAAGAAGCAGGCGCTTCGACCGTTGGCGTCACCGCGCCGATCGCCGGGATCGATCCGCTGCGGCGGCTGTTCGCCCCCCTGCCCTGCGCGGCCGACGACCGCCTGCTCGACCGCGCCGCGTTGATCGCGGCGGCGCAGCTGGTCGGCGGAGCCGAGGCGATGCTCGCGCAGGCGACCGACTATGCGAACACCCGCGAACAGTTCGGGCAGAAGATCGGCGGCTTCCAGGCGATCAAGCATCATCTGGCGACGGTGGCGGTGAAGATCGAATTCGCGCGCCCGACGCTGTGGCGCGCGGCCTATGCCGCCGGGCACGGCCATGCCCGCGCATCGGCCGCGATCAGCCATGCCAAGATCGCCGCCACCGACGCGGCGATGCTGGCGGCGGAGACCGCGATCCAGGTCCATGGCGCGATGGGCTATACCTATGAGGTCGACCTGCATTTCTGGATGAAGCGCGCCTGGGCGCTGGCCGGTGCCTGGGGCGACCGCGCCTTCCATCTCCGCCGGATCGAAGCCGCGGTGATCGGCCGCGGCATGGCGATCGGCCCCGACCGACTTTTCGAAAGCGAGCTGCACCATGGCTGAAGCCTATATCATCGACGCGATCCGCACCCCGACCGGCCGCAAGAAGGGCAGCCTCGCCGGCTGGCACCCGGCCGATCTGGGGGCGATCCCGATCACCCGCATCGTCGAGCGCACCGGCATCGATCCGTCGGCGGTCGACGATGTCGTGTGGGGCTGCGTCGACGCGGTCGGTCCGCAGGCTGGCAATATCGGGCGGAGCTGCTGGCTGGCGGCGGGCTATCCCGAGGCGGTGCCGGGGGTGACGATCGACCGCCAGTGCGGATCGTCGCAACAGGCGATCCACTTCGCCGCGCAGGGGATATTGTCGGGCACGCAGGACCTGGTGATCGCCGGCGGCGTCCAGAACATGAACGCGATCCCGATCTCGGCGGCGATGTATGCGGGGCAGACCTATGGTCACGAGACCCCGTTCGCCAACTCGCCCGCCTGGAAGGCGCGCTATGGCGACGAGGAGGTCAACCAGATCTACGCCGCCGAGCGGATCGCCACCGAATGGGGGATCAGCCGGCAGGACATGGAGGCGTTCGGCGCCGAGTCCAATGCGCGCGCCGAACGGGCGATCGACGGCGGCCGCTTCGACAGCCAGATCGTGCCGGTCGGCGGCTTCGCGATGGACGAGACGGTGCGCCGCGGCACGACGATCGAGGGGCTCGCCGGGCTGAAGACGGTGCGCGAGGGCGGGATCATCACCGCGGGCATATCGAGCCAGATCGCCGATGGCGCCGCCGCACTGCTGCTCGCCAGCGAGCAGGCGGTCAAGGACCATGGCCTGAAACCGCGCGCGCGCATCCACCATCTGACGGTGCGCGGCGACAGCCCGATCCTGATGCTGACCGCGCCGATCCCGGCGACCCGCCATGCACTGGCGAAGACGGGCCTCAGCCTCTCCGACATCGACCTGATCGAGATCAACGAGGCCTTCGCCAGCGTCGTGCTCGCCTGGGCGAAGGACCTCGACGCCGACCTGTCGCGCGTCAACGTCAATGGCGGCGCGATCGCGCTCGGCCATCCGCTGGGGGCGACGGGCGCGAAGCTGATGACGACGTTGCTCTACGAGCTCGAGCGGACCAGCGGGCGCTACGGGATGCAGACGATGTGCGAGGGTGGCGGGCTGGCGAATGTCACGATCATCGAGCGGTTGTGAGGGGGATGGGTGGTTGCCTCCCCTCTTCTTCTAAGCCCCTCCCTTTCAAGGGAGGGGTTGGGGTGGGTGGCGACCGAAGCGGCTCGACGCCGCTGAGGTCGCTTTCGGTTCGATCGCGGACGCTCGCTACGCTCGCGACCCACCCCCAAACCCCTCCCTTGAAAGGGAGGGGCTTCAAGATGCGAAGGAGCACCCCGATGCCCTGCTATGCCTATCAAGGGATCGTGCCGGTGGTCGACCCGGCGAGCTATGTCCATCCGCTCGCCAGCCTGATCGGCGACGTGATCATAGGGCCGGGCTGTTTCATCGCGCCCGGCGCGTCGCTGCGCGGCGATTTCGGGCGGATCCTGGTCGAGGGCGACAGCAGCATTCAGGACAATGTGACGGTCCATGCCTCGGCTGACGGCGACACCGTGATCGGGCGCGGGGCGACGATCGGGCATGGCGCGATCATCCATGGCGCGCGGATCGGCGCGAATGCGCTGGTCGGCATGAACGCGGTGGTGCTCGACCATGCCGATATCGGTGCGGAGAATCTGGTCGCGGCGCTGGCGCTGGTGAAGTCGGACACCGTCACCCCGCCGCGCAGCCTGGTCGCGGGCAACCCGGCCAAGGTGGTGCGGACCTTCGAGCCGCAGCAGGTGACGTGGCGCAACGACGGCCACGGCGAATATCAACGGCTGGCGCGCGAGGCGCTGGGGGACTTCGTCGAGACCGCGCCGCTGACCGCGGTCGAGCCCGACCGGCGGCGGCTGCGGTCCGAGGCGATCCCGGTGCGGCTGAGCGGCACGGTCGCGGCACTGCGCGAACAGAGAACGAGCGAGAGGCAGGATTGATGGCGGGGATCTGTGAAGGCCGGGTGGTGATCGTGACCGGCGCCGGCGGCGGCCTCGGCCGTGCCTATGCGCTGGGCCTCGCCGCCGAGGGCGCGAAGGTGGTGGTCAACGATCTGGGAGTCGGCACCCATGGCGAGGCCGGCGAGACGCTGGGCGCCGCCGAGCAGGTGGTCGAGGAGATTCGCGCCGCGGGCGGCGAGGCGATCGCCAACACCGCCGACGTCGCCGACTGGGAGCAGACCCGCGCGCTGGTCGCCGCCGCGGTCGAGGCGTTCGGCACGCTCCATGCGGTGGTCAACAATGCCGGCTTCGTGCGCGACCGGATGTTCGTGTCGTGCACGCCGGAGGAATGGGATGCGGTCACCCGCGTCCATCTGCGCGGCCATTTCTGCACCAGCCGCCATGCGGTCGATTATTGGCGCGCGCAGCAGAAGGCCGGCTCCCCGGTCGACGCGCGGATCGTCAACACCTCGTCGGGCGCCGGCCTGCAGGGCAGCATCGGCCAGAGCGCCTATTCGGCCGCCAAGGGCGGGATCGCGACGCTGACGCTGGTGCAGGCGGCCGAGCTCGCCCGCTACGGCATCACCGCCAACGCGCTCGCCCCCAATGCCCGCACCCGGATGACGATGACCGCCTTCGCCGACACGATGACGAGCGCCGAAGGCGCGGCGTTCGATCCCTATGCGCCCGAGAACACCGCGCCTTTGGTGGCGTGGCTGGCGAGCGAGGCGTCGCGCGGTGTGACGGGGCAGGTCTTCGAGCCGTTCGGCGGGACGATCCGGATCGCCGAGGGGTGGACCGACGGACCGACCTCGGCCGACGCCGGGCGCCGGCTGGACGCGGGCGAGGTCGGGGCTATCGTCGAGGCGCTGGTCGCCGGGCGCGGTGTGGCGAAGCCGGTTTATGGGGCGGGTTGAGGGGATGGCACAGACTACGTCCTCCGGGGCACTGACGGTGTCGCTGCCAAGATCCTCCCTGCGCGCAGCGTGGGGAGGGGGACCAGCGAAGCTGGTGGAGGGGTCGTGCGGAACGTCAACAGCCGCGGTGGTTTTGTTGTCGGAGCACCCCTCCACCGCTTCGCCCGCGGCTGCTCCGCAGCCGGCTTCGCGCTTTGCCATGCCCCCGGCATGGCGCGCACTGCGCCCCTCCCCAAAGCTGCGCTTCGGGGAGGATCTGATGGCAGTGGAATCTTCCGCCCCCGCAGTCATGGTCAACGCCAGCCGCTTCCGCGCCGCGCACGAGGCCGAATGGCAGGCGCTCGACACGCTGGTCGCCCGGATCGAGCGGCTGTCGGTGCGGGCGCTGACCGAGGACGATCTGCTGCGGCTGCCCTTGCTCTACCGGTCGGCGCTGTCGTCGCTGTCGGTCGCGCGCGAGACCTCGCTCGACCGCGCGCTGGTCCATTATCTCGAACAGCTCTGCACCCGCGCCTATTTCCAGATCTACGGCGTCCCGACCAGCGCAGCGCGCCAGCTCGGCGAATTCTTCGCGCGCGGCTGGGCGCTCGCGGTCCAGGCGATCTGGCGCGAGACGCTGGTGGCGCTGCTGCTGACCCTGCTCAGCGCGGTCGCCGCCTTCCTGCTCGTCCGCCACGATCCGTCCTGGTTCTACAGCATCATCCCCGACGCGCTCAGCGACGGCCGCAATCCAACCGCGAGCGCGGCCGATCTCAAGGCGACCCTCTATGGCCATAGCAAGGAGGGGGACACGATGCTGATGACCTTCGCGGCGTCGCTGTTCACCCATAATGCCCAGATCGCGATCTTCGCCTTCGCGCTCGGCTTCGCCTTCGCGGTGCCGACCGCGCTGCTGATCCTCTATAACGGCCTGATGCTCGGCGCCTTCCTGGCGGTCTTCGCCGCGAAGGGGCTGGGGTTCGAACTCGGCGGCTGGCTGATCATCCATGGCACGACCGAGATCTTTGCGATCATAGTGTCGGGTGCGGCGGGATTCCGCATCGGCCTGTCGATCGCCTTTCCGGGCCGTGCCGCGCGGACCGACGCCGCGGTCGCCGCCGGCCGCCAGGCGGCGGTGGCGATGGCGGGCACCGTGGTGATGCTGTCGGTGGCGGGGCTGCTGGAGGGGATCGGGCGGCAGACCGTCACCGGCGACGGCACCCGCTATCTGGTCGGATTGGCAATGCTCGCCGGCTGGCTGCTCTATTTCTATCTGCCGCGGAGGCACGATGTTCCGCCGGTTCGCTGAATGGCGCGCCGCCCGGCGCGATCGTCCGCCGCCCAGCCTGCGGCGCAGCTTCGTCACCCCCGAGGGGGTCGACCTGCGGCTCGAACTCGGCGGCGCCGGGGTTCGCGCGGCCGCCTTCATGCTCGACGCGCTGTTCATGCTGATCCTGCTGATCGTCGCGACCCTGATCATCGTCTATATTTCGCAGGCGAGCCGCACCGAACTGCTGGTCGCGCTGTGGCTGATCGGCTTCTTCGTCCTGCGCAACGGCTGGTTCGCGCTGTTCGAGATGAGCGGGCGCGGCGCGACCCCGGGCAAGCGGATCATGGGGCTGCGGGTGATCGCCCGCGACGGTGCGCGGCTGACCGGCGGCGCGGTGCTCGCGCGCAACGCGATGCGCGAGATCGAGATTTTCCTGCCGTTGTCCTTCCTCGGCTTCCAGGCGGCCGAGGGCGCCGCCGATGCCTTCCTGATCCTGTTCGCGCTCGCCTGGAGCTTCATCTTCCTGTTCTTCCCGCTGACCAACCGCGATCGGCTGCGGATCGGCGACCTGATCGGCGGCACCTGGGTAGTGCGCACCAGCCGCGGCACGCTCGGCGCCGACCTTACCGCAGCACCCGCCGCCGAGCGCCGGCGCTTCACCGACGCCGCGCTCGACCTTTACGGCGTCTATGAGCTTCAGACCCTCGAGGATGTGCTGCGCGGCGGCCGGCCCGACGCGATCGAGGCGGTGGCGGCGACGATTCGGCGCAAGGCCGGGCTCGCTTATGACGGCGACGATCTCGGCTTCCTCACCGATTATTACACCGCCCTGTGCGCGCGCCTCGAACGCGGGGTGATGCTCGGCCGACGCCGCGAGAACAAGTTCGCCGGGCCAAGGGCGGGAACGGGCGCCGTGCGCGGATGAACATGCTTTTCGTCGCCGGCATCCGGCGTTAGGGCGATGACATGAACGAGTTGGCGCCTGGCGACCGCGACGTCACCCGCGGCATGATCCGCATCGACGGCGGCGAATTTGCGATGGGGTCGGAGCGTTTCTACCCCGAGGAGGCGCCGGTCCGCCGGGTGCGGGTCGACGGCTTCTGGATCGATCCGGTCCCGGTCACCAACCGCGACTTCGCCCGCTTCGTCACCGCCACCGGCCACCGCACCATCGCCGAGATCGCCCCCGATCCGCGGGATTATCCGGGCCTGGCGCTCGAACTCGCGCATCCCGGCTCGCTGGTGTTCCGCCGCACCGCGGGCCCGGTCGATCTTCGCGAGCATTGGCATTGGTGGGACTTCGCGCTGGGCGCCGACTGGCGCCACCCGACCGGACCGGACAGCGATCTCGACGGGCTCGACGATCATCCGGTGGTCCATGTCGCCTATGAGGATGCGCAGGCCTATGCGCGCTGGGCGGGCAAGGACCTGCCGACCGAGGCCGAATGGGAATATGCCGCGCGCGGCGGGCTCGACGGCGCCGATTATGCCTGGGGCGACGAGCTTTCGCCGGGCGGCACGATGATGGCGAACACATGGCAGGGGGCCTTCCCCTTCGCCAACACCCTCGACGACGGCTATGAGCGGACCTCGCCGGTCAGGATCTATCCGGCGAACGGCCATGGCCTGTTCGACATGATCGGCAATGTCTGGGAATGGACCAGCGACTGGTATGGCCAGCCGCGGATCGAGCCGAAGGACAAAGCCAAAGGGAAGGGGTCCTGCTGCGTGCCCGCCAACCCGCGCGGCGGATCGAAGCGCGAAAGCCTCGATCCCGCCCAGCTTCATGTGCCGATCGGCCGCAAGGTATTGAAGGGCGGATCGCATCTGTGCGCGCCCAACTATTGCCAGCGCTATCGCCCGGCGGCGCGCCACGCCCAGCCGGTCGACAGCGCGACCAGCCATATCGGTTTCCGCTGCATCGTCCGCGCCGCCAAGCCCGCCGCGCCGGTGCCCCGCTTCGCCCGTCAGAAGGAGTTTCGCCGTTGAGCCTCGTTTTCGATCCGCTGCCGACGGTGCTCGCGCCGGTGAGCGACGGCCGGCAGTTTCCGGTGCGCCGCATCTTCTGCATCGGCCGCAACTATGCCGCCCATGCCCGCGAGATGGGCGGCGACGCCGATCGCGAGCCGCCGTTCTATTTCACCAAATGGGCCGAGGCGGTGGTGCCGACCGGCACGACGATCGCCTATCCGCCGCTCACCGCCAATTTCCATTATGAGGGCGAACTGGTCGTCGCGATCGGCAAGGGCGGCCGGGCGATCGCCCCCGCCGACGCGCTCGACCATGTCTTCGGCTATGCCGCTGGGCTCGACATGACCCGCCGCGATCTCCAGTCGGAGGCGCGCGAGCAGGGGCGCCCCTGGGACATCGCCAAGAATGTCGAGCAGTCGGCGCCGCTCGGGCTGATCCACCCGATCGCCGAGGTCGGCGCGCTCGCCGCGGGGCCGGTCCGATTGAGCGTCAATGGTACCCTGCGTCAGGACGGCGATCTCTCCGACATGATCTGGCCGGTCGAGGAGGTGATCGCCTATGTCTCGCGCGGCTACCGGCTGGAGCCGGGCGACCTGATCTACACCGGCACCCCGTCCGGGGTCGGGCCGGTGGTGCCGGGCGACGAGATCGTCGTCGACATCGCCGGGCTCAGCGATCTGACGATCAAGGTCGGGCCGCCGGCGCAAGGATGAGCGGAGGAGGCGCGCGATGATCCTGCACGGCTATTATCGATCGACCGCCTCCTATCGGGTGCGGATCGCGCTCAACCTGAAAGGCATCGCCTATGACGATGCCTTCCACCATCTCCGCAAGGGCGAGCAGCGCGCGCCCGCCTTCCTCGCGCTCAACCCGCAGGGGCTGATCCCCGCGCTCGAGACCGACGACGGCACGGTGCTGACCCAGAGCCTGGCGATCTGCGACTATCTCGACGAGATCCACCCCGAACCGGCGCTGTTGCCCGCCGATCCGATCGAGCGCGCGCATGTCCGCGCCTTCGCCCAGGTCATCGCGTGCGACATCCACCCGATCCAGAACCTCAAGATCCTCGGCCGGCTGCGTGCGCTGGGGCATGACGAGGAAGTGGTGAGCGGCTGGGCGCGCGACGTGATCGATGACGGGCTGGAGGCGTGCTCGCGGCTGATCACTGACCGGGCAGGGCCATTCTGCTTCGGCGATGCGCCGACGCTTGCGGACATCTGCCTGGTCGCGCAGCTGGTCAATGCGCGAAGGTTCGGGGCGCGGGTGGACTGGCCAAGGTTTACGGAGATCGAGGCGGCGTGCCTGGCGCTGCCGGCTTTTGCGGATGCGGCGCCGGAGGCGCAGGCGGACGCGGAGTAGGGGGGAATATACCGATAAGCGTGTGTGTATATTGGGATTATAAAAAATCATCCAGTATAACTTTTTGCTTTCGTGCTCTGGCAGCAATATCTCGACGTATAATACCAAAGCCGATTTGCATTTTAGAGAAAAAATCAGTCAAACCAATTTCGTCTAACCACCAGTCATTGTTTACATCCATGTCTAATTCGAAATTGTAATTGTGCTTGTTTGAAGATTTTACTTGCTTAAAAATTTCATAATTTGCTTTTCCCTTATTTTCTTTTCTAATAATCTTATTGAAACTATCTTCTAGCCCTGCTCTCATTGTCATGAGTAGATGCACTGCTCCCACTTCATCCGGGTACATGTAATGCAGCGTTTCTACTCTTCCTAAAATTTCCATATTTATACCTTGATAAGATGGTATGATTCGCATGTCGTCGCCGCGAACGGAAATTGAATTAAATATGATTTTTAATTTGTCTGTAGTGGTATTTGGCTTATCTGAATAATATAGCGTATCTTCTAGGTAATTTGTGGTGGGTATTACCCATTCTTGCTCAACATTTTCGCGAGCCATGTCGAGGGCCATTCGAATTACGGAATCTCCAAATCGCAAGGCGCATTTATCTAAAACCCGTTTTAGTTTATCGCCGTGCAACGATGTGGCAAAAAGAGCCGCAAAATATTCCTGAAACGACCGGTGAACAAAAGCTGTTTCTAGGCCATCTTGCTGCAATAGGCAAACAGATTCCTTCAGATCTGTAATGAGTTGCGATGCCGTTATTGGTTTAATTATGTCTGTTCTTGATTGTTTGACATATTTTACCGCGCTATCCGCAGTTTCAGATAAATCGGATGGCTCGAAGGAGAATTGTTGATTTAAATAACTCATCGCGCAAAATGCGGCAAATGTTGCTTTGAAATCATCTTTGCTAAGTCCAGTCCTCATTCTGCGCTGATATTGTTCCTTTGATGCATCGTGTTTTTGGAACAAGGTGTCAAATGCTTGGCCATAAAACGCATGCATTTTGACAGGAATTTCAGCAAATTCTTCATATGTAAGAAGCATAATTGTAGTTAGCAATGGGGATGACAGAAAACTTGTATGAGAATCATACAGGCGAGATTTTACTTCTTTGTAAAATCTATTTTTTACTCCCGTGTCGTATTCGAAAGTTTCGATAAGTTGTAAAGTTTGAGATTTTGAAAGGCTATTTACACTAAATACGTAAAAAGAAGACCATCCGCCAAATCTGTCATCGTGCCGACTAGATATAATAATGGAGACGTCTGGATATTTTCTAGAAATGTCCATTATTTGAGATGATATTAAATCTCTGAATTCATAATGTAGTTCATCAAAGCCATCAAGTATCAAGCAAAAAGCGCCTGATGATAATGCTAGTTTAAATTGATCTATGCTCACATTGTGCCCGCTAGCTATGCACTGTGCTCTAACAAATTCAAGAAGATCTTTTTGAGATATGCTATTTATTTGACGAAGTTCGATGAATAGGGGGATTCCGCCAATGTTTTGTTCAAATTTGCACATCGTTAGATATTTCATGAACATGCTTTTGCCGCTTCCGGCCAATCCGCTGACAACCACATATTTTAATGTATTCAATTCTTCTATCAATCTAACGTCGGATATTTTTCTATCGCCGCAAGATAAAGTATTGTGCACATAATGGGATAATACGTCTAATGGTTGGGATTGATTGAGGATTGTTTTGAAAAACCGGCATCGATTATAGGATGCATCGAGGTAACTTCGAAAGCCGATACCTAGATCTACGACAGCGCGATCAACGATCGGTTTTGTTACTCGGCCAATTTGTTTTGCTAATGCCACTCCGAGGCCGTCAATGGCTTTTCCGACTGCTCCGGCGGCAGTTCCGGAGAGGGTTAGTGGTTCGATGGCCAAAACATTCTCCATAATCATAAATCTTGTCTAACGAGAGTTTATGAGGAAAAAAAATCGATGGTCAATCGGTAACCCGTTTTGATATCACCTGCTTAGAGCACTCGCTCGGAAACGCCCGTTAATTTGAATATTGTCGCCCTTTGGCAATTCTCGAGTTACGGTGACGCACGCAACAGCCCCTAAATTCGACTGTCGGTAACGTAGCAGTAAGTTGAGGGGCTTCTGTTCGAAGCGCCCAATTTTACCCTATTTCGAACGGGATTGCGGTGCCAATTTACTAAATGCACTAAATATTTCCGTCGACGGTATCGAGCAATGTGCCTGTCAGAACATCAAACCGGCCAATCGGCGATTCTCACTGGCTCGCGGTCATCGCTCCCAGGCCTGGCCGGACGCATAGCCGGGAATCGCCTGCCAAGCCGCTCGCGATGTTCCAAATTTGTTCTCCCTCAGGGGCGAGTGTCGATGCGTCGCAAGGGGGAGCGATCGATCGCGCAGGAATTATCGATCGCGCAGGAATTGACGCGGTTCACGCCGGCGCATCCGGTCGCGCGGATGATAGGCACCGGCGATCATTGGTTTTACGCCTGGCAGGCGCAATGCTGCTCGCCGAACGGCAATCTCTCGAAGCTCACCGGCATCCCGTTCGCGCGCTTCGCTGCGATCGATCGCGGCGGCTTCGTGTCTCGCGCCGAGATCGAGACGCTGGCACGGGCATGGTGCGTGAGTGTCGGCGATCTTCTCGTGTCGATCGACGATCCTGCGATCGTCGTCGATTAGGCGCGTTGCAGGTGGTCGGATTGCGGTTACAGGGTGACCGCAGGAACCGCTCATGTGAACGAAGGCGGGGCCGGCAGACCGGTATCGTGATCATTGCCAATCAGCGTCCGCACCCAAATCCTGTCGCCGCAATAGCGCCGAGGATCAAAGGCTGCATGTGTCGATCGTGGCCGACCTGACGTTCCAGGCGCCTTGCCTTCGCTCGAGCCAATAGTTGTAGCGCGTGCCGAAATATCTCGCCGAGACCACGGCCCGGTCGCGATCGATCACGGGGCGCGTCGCATCGAGGCATCGCGACGCGTCGACGCTGACGGCAAGCCGCCCCAGCCGCCCTTCGATATCGAGGCCTTTTTCCTCAGGTGCAGCCGGTCGATCGAGCTGCTCGAATCCTTTCGGGATCGGCGCAGGCCAATAGGCTTCCCTGCAATTTTCCCTGTCCTGGGCAAGGTTATCGCGCGGTTGCAGATGCGAGGCGACGCATTTGCCCGCCCATATATTCCCGTCATTGAGCGCCGCTTCAACGATTTGCCGCTCGCTCGCGTCATGATGGTCGCAGGCGGCGAGCAAGCAGCTTGCCGCAGCGATCAGAAATCTGCGCATGGCATCCTTGGTCGCGGACTGGAGCATTGCAACTGCCTCTATCTCGCTCGCCGCTGACCTAGACAGCCTGTGGCGTGATTTTCCCGGAAGAGATGTTCGATGCGGTTCGATCGTGATCGAAAATAGCCGAATTCCCAATGAGAGAACAAGCGATCGATGTGGTCTCGGCTGGCTGGCCAATTCCGGTGCTTGGCGCGCATCGGCTTGCGCTGCCGGCTTTCGCGGATGCGGCGCTGGAGGCCGATGCGGAGTAGGGCGATCGGAACGTTGGCCCGAGGACAATCATCGCTGGCGAAGACCGTGAAACATGGCCATCAGGCAATGCGATTTTACAGGCCATATCCGGCCGTAGACGCAGGGGCATATGTTTCAGGTAGTTTATGATCGCCCCGCCAACCGCCTGTGCATCATAGTCAAAGGGTTCTTTAGCCCGGACGACGTGGCTTCGCTTGCAAGGGAGGTGGGATCGAAGGCACGGGACGCGAGAGCGGTGCGGGACGATTTCGACGTGATCGTCGAATCGCTCGAATTCCCGGTCCAGGCGAACGATGTCGCCGATCTGCTCGCCAACATCATGCGCGCGGGCATGGCGCTGACCAGCGGACGCGCCGCGGTCGTCGTCGGCAGCCAGCTCAACAAGGCGCAAGCCGAACGAACCTTGGTTCATCCGAAGCTGCGCATATTCCTGACCCTCGGGGATGCACGTCGCTGGTTGATCGAAGAGGTCTGAGCGCGCGTATCGCTTCGTCGCGCCGCTTGAATTCGTGACTGGGCGTCCTTACAAAGATCACATGCGGGCCGGGCCCCTCTGGCGATCGTGAAGCGATCGTGATGTCGGACCGCATCGAGTGCGCTCGATGCAGGTCGTTGATGTTCCTTACCCTGTCCATTGCGCCACTCGTCCATCCGAAACGGAACGAGGAGGTCTGCATGCCGAGCCACATCACAGGACAGCGTCCGCGCTGCACGGCGGCTTGCCGAAGCGCGCAATCGCGACGGCGGGGCCGCCTCGCCGCGTCATGCGGACGGCCATGACCGATTCCAGATCCTTTTCGATCATCTGGCGACGGTTTCGGACCGGGCGCCGCACAGGAGTGACTATGACCCGTTCGAATTATGGCCGCATCGGCGCGATCGCGCTGGTCGTCGCGGCGTCGGCGATGCTGGCGGCGCCCGGCGACGCGCGCGGCCGCAGCAGTTTCGGCAGCCGTGGCGCGCGCACCTATAGCGCGCCCGCACCGACCGCGCTCACCCCGCGCCCGGTCGCGCCGGTGCAGCGGACGATGACCCAGGGCCAGCGCCCAGGCCAGCCGGGTGCGTTCGCCCAGAACCGGCCCGCGAGCCGGTTCGGTGGCATGGCCAGGGGCCTGATCGGCGGTCTGATCGCCGGTGGCCTGATCGCCGCGCTGCTGGGCGGCGGCTTCGGTGCGCTCGGCGGCAGCGGCCTGATCATGGCGCTGCTGCAGGTGGCGATCGTCGCCGGCCTCGCGATGTTCGCGATCCGGTGGTTCCGCAGGCGGTCCACCACCGCCGGAGCAGGCTATGCGCCCGCGATGGCCGCCGGCGCCGCACCCGGCTTCGGCGGCGGCCGCTCGCCCTTTGCCGCAGCGCCCTTCGCGGGGCCGTTCGCGGGCGGCGGATCGGGCTTCGGTGGTTCCGCACCGGCGCGCGCGCCGGAATTCGCCGCGGTGCCGCAGCAGGACATCATGATCGAGCAGAGCGACAAGGAAGCGTTCGAACGGCTGCTCGCCGATGTGCAACTCAGCTTCGGGCGCGAGGATTATGCCGCGCTGCGCACGCATACGACCCCCGAGATCATGTCCTACTTCGCCGAGGAGCTCGGCCAGAATGCCGCCAACGGCCAGCGCAACGAGATCACCGGCACCCGGCTGCTCGACGCCGACGTCGCCGAGGCCTGGAGCGAGGGGCACACCGACTATGCGACGATCGCCATGCGCTACGAGAATATCGACGTGATGCGTGATCGGGCGACCGGCGCTCTGGTGTCGGGCGATGCGACCGTCCCGGTGCAGGTCACCGAGATCTGGACGTTCAGCCGCGCCGACGACGGGCCGTGGCGGTTGTCCGCCGTGCAGGACGTCTGACCGGGTAGCCCGCGGCCGTTCGTTCGGCCGCGGGTGATGGCTTGGGAATGACAGGTGAATGTCGCGCCTGGTTCCGCGCCCCGACGCGACGGCTTTCGCTAAAAGTGCACTGTCACCGAATGAGAGGCCGCCGAATGAGAGGCGATCGCGCGGATTGTCGCGATGCGCTCACCGATCAAGTCCGCGGCGGCGATGATATCATCGTCGATGACTCCCGAGTCCTCGTGCCGCCAACGCTGTCGCCGGGTTTCGCAAGTAAAGCGATTTGCACCTGTCGACGCAAAAGCGCTGCGGCGGGGCGATCTTGACACCGGATCGGCCATTCTGAATGTACGCGAGCTTATCGCCAGGGAGATGGATCAGTGGCAGTTTTTACAGCGGCGACAAATGTAGCGTTCAACATCGATGCGCTGGACCTCAACCGCTATGTCCGTTTCGGCGCGGGCGGCTCCTTTCTCGATAATGCCAATCTGAGATTCAACGGGGTTACTTATCAGGACGGCTACGAAGCTATCGCGAACATCGGCGGAAGCCCAGATGAATTGCTCGTTGCGGGATCCAATTTTACCTTCAGCGCGGCTGCCGTGGCCACCGGCGGGACGGTGAACCTCATCGTCGAAAGGAGCGGGCAGACCGACCGGCCTTATTGGTCGGTCGCGAGTATCAGTGTCGACGCGGTCGCCTTGTTCGATGCTGCGCAAACGCAGCAGACCGGCGACGATATCGCCGTCTTTACTGCCGCTCTTTCGGGGAACGACATCTTCACGATGTCGGAGCTCGCCGACCGCGTGAACGGCTATGCCGGCAATGACGTGATATATGGCCAGGCTGGCGCGGATGTGCTGGATGGCGGTGCCGGCGACGACATGCTGGATGGCGGCACCGGTGGCGACACGCTGATCGGTGGTGCCGGCGACGACATGTTCGTCGTCGACGCGACGTCCGATGTCGTGATCGAAGCGGCGGGTGAGGGCACCGACACCATACGCGCCAGCGTCACCTATATCCTGTCGGCCAATGTCGAAAATTTGATCCTCACGGGGTTCGGATCGATCAACGCCACCGGCAACGACCTGGCGAACGCGATCACCGGCAACGACGGCAACAATGTGATCGACGGGGGGGCTGGCAACGACAGCATCAATGCCGGGGCCGGCGATGACCGGGTCGTTTACGACGGCGCCGACACCCCAGACAATGTGCTGGGCGGGCTGGGTACCGATACGCTGGTGGTCAACAACGGCACGCCGCCGACCGGTTTCGATCTGGCCGCACACGGCTTCGAGAGGGCGGAATTCAATCTTGCCGATACCGGTGGGAACAGCTGGTCGAACATCCAGAACATCTATCAGCAGGGTTGGCAGCTGATCCGGCAGGATATTACCTACGACAACGGCACCAGGATGGCCGTCGACTACGACCTGTCCAATATGCAGGCCTATACGACGCAGATCACCTATGTCGATGCGCAGAGCCGCATCGATTATTATGACGTCTATAACGACAACGGCACCCGCACCGTCGTCGATGTCGATCAGGCCGGAAACCAGGCGTGGACGTCGCAGCTGACCTATTATGATGCCCAGGGCCGCATCGATTTTTACGACCTGAACAATGATGACGGCACCCGCACCATCGTCGACGTGGATCAGGCAAACAGCGAGCGCTGGATATCCAAGCTCACCTATTTCGACGCACAGGGGCGGACCGATTTCTATGACTTCAACAATGACGACGGCACCCGCACCATTGTCGACGTGGATCAGGCAAACAGCGAGCGCTGGACATCCAAGCTGACCTATTTCGACGCACAGGGGCGGACCGATTTCTATGACTTCAACAATGACGACGGCACCCGCACCATCGTCGACCTGGATGCAGCCGCCAGCGAGAGTTGGTCGAGCCTGACCACCAATTTCGATGGCCAGGGCCGTGCCACTGCCTACGACTATCGCAATGACGATGGAACGCGCACCACCGTCAATCTCGCCCAGGACCAACCTAATATAACCGACACGGTTTTTCTGTTGACCCAGTTCGATAGCCAGGGACGAGAGACATATAAGGATATCCGGTACGATACGGGCGGCCGTATCACGCAGGAGACGAATTATGACAGTGGCGCTCCATTCCAATCGAGAGACAGCCATTACGACGTTCTGGGGCAGCTTGATTTTCAGCAGATATTTTCCGACCGCAGTATTTTGATAGATTATGATCAGCGAAATACGCAGACTTGGAGCATATATTCGACCTATGGAACCGTCGGAGGCTATGCCGGAACCGACTATTACGACATTCAATATGATGATGGAACGCGGGTTATCGTCGATCTCGATCAATTCAATGTCGAATCCTGGTCGAGAATATCAACATATTTCGATAATCAGGGGCGGGTCGATTTCTATGATTATCAATATGACAACGGCACGCGCGCGATCGTCGACATAGATCAGGCGAACAGCGAGGCCTGGACGCAGCATGTCACCCAATATGCGGCCAATCAGACGATCTTGCAGGATTATTATCTGTAGCCGTCGGGAGAATGTCGGCCTCGCGATGTTCGCGATCCGGTGGTTCCGCAGGCGGTCCGCCACCGCCGGAGCAGGCTATGCGCCCGCGATGGCCGCCGGTGCCGCGCCCGGCTTCGGCGGCGGCCGCTCGCCCTTTGCCGCACAGCCCTTCGCGGGGCCGTTCGCGGGCGGCGGATCGGGCTTCGGTGGTTCGGCACCGGCGCGCGCGCCGGAATTCGCCGCGGTGCCGCAGCAGGACATCATGATCGAGCAAAGCGACAAGGAGGCGTTCGAACGCCTGCTTGCCGATGTGCAGCTCAGCTTCGGGCGCGAGGATTATGCCGCGCTGCGCACGCATACCACGCCCGAGATCATGTCCTATTTCGCCGAGGAACTCGGCCAGAATGCCGCCAATGGCCAGCGCAACGAGATCACCGGCACCCGGCTGCTCGACGCGGACGTCGCCGAGGCGTGGAACGAGGGGCGCACCGATTATGCGACGATCGCGATGCGCTACGAGAATATCGACGTGATGCGCGACCGGGCCTCCGGTGCGCTGGTGTCGGGTGACGCGAACGTCCCGGTGCAGGTCACCGAAATCTGGACGTTCAGCCGCACCGACGACGGGCCATGGCGGTTGTCCGCCGTGCAGGACGTCTGAATCAATTAGCCCGCGGCCGTTCGCTCGGCCGCGGGTGATCGCCTTCGGTCGCTGCTATGCGGAGGGCCGATCCTGTTCGAAGGGCAATCGGGCAAGGGCGCTCGCCGGAGCGGCCTTGCCCGATGCGCGACGATCAGGCGAAGCGGATATTCACCCTGCGGTTGCGGCGAATGGCGGCACCCACCATGGCCAGGCCACCGATCATCATCGCCCAGGTCGCGGGTTCGGGCGCGGCGCTTACCGCGGTTGAATCGACATAGGTTCTGAATCCCATGTCGCCGGACAAGGCTCCATTATTTCCATATCCGTTACCCGCCGCGTAAGCATTGTTGCCCGTGAGCGCGGCGGCATAATATCCGCCGTTCGTCCTGGCGAGGTTGAAGGTATATTGCGTCCCTGAGGCGACGGAAATGCCGAGGCTGGAAATATCATAGGAAATCGCATTGGACGAATAGAGCGCGCTGAATACACCGCTTGCTACGAGACTGCCTGTGGCCAGCGTATTTCCGACGAATATCGATACCGTCGCCGGGCCGCTGTTGAAGCTGCCATTATAGCTGTCGAGCGTCAGCATCGATATCTTTGCCAAGGTGCCGCTGGCGCCTGCCGTGAATGACTGCCCGACCGTGACGTAGCCCAGATAATTATTGACGATCTCATTGGACTGATCGAGAATCGCTGCCGCATTGGCTGAACTCACGCTGGTAAAGGCCAGCGCCGTAGCCGCGATAATTCGTGCCGCAAATTTCATCGGTTGCCCCATTTCACCGTCGATCGCGATATTCGCGATATTCGAATGGCCTCGCTAACAGGGCGATGAAAATTAGCCATGGAACTATTTACTATATTTATAATATGTCGATTTTTTTGGGACAAATATCGCGATGTAGGGAATAATATTTTCGAATTTGCATGTTGATTTCGGTGAAATAATTTGGGCCGGGATAAAATATATGTGGCCGGGCTGGAATAATGCCGCTGGCGGTTCGCTCCTCTCGCATGGAATATGGGGCCGATTCTCCAGATCGCCCATGGACCGATGCGATCGCGAATGCCCGGATCGGCGATGCCGTAGTGGCAATGCCGATCGCATCGCTATAGGTGGGCAACGCAGATTCAGCAATTCAGGCAGATCCATGGCCCGCAGAAACAAGCATGATCCCTATGGCGACCTGGATCGCGAGGAGGAGGCGCCGGCGCCGGTGGTGAACTGCTGGCTGTGCGGGCGGCCGATGGGCAAGACGACCGTCTGGCATCATCCGGTGCCCAAGAGCCGGGGCGGGCGCGATGTCGTGCCGATGCATTCGATCTGCCAGCAGACGGTGATCGCCAACTTCACCAATTCCGAACTGCAGCGCCATGGCATGGATGTCGAAGGGCTGCTGCTGAACCCCAATGTGCGCAAGTTCGTCGACTGGGTCGCCAAGAAGGACCCCGATTTCACCGCGACCATCAGCAAGAAGCAGCGCTGACCGGGCTGCGCCTCGCGCGCCATGCCGTGCGTGCTTCGCGCCGATGCGATGCGGCACAGGATCGTCACTTTGCTATGATATCCGCCGAAAATCTTTGGAGGAGGCGTCATGTCAACCATCGGTCGCCGCGGTTTCCTGGTTGGGCTTGGCGCGACGATGTCGCTCGCCACGCCGCTGCGCGGGCAGCCCGCCGCGCCCAGGATGTGGCGTATCCCGCTCACGCTGACCCAAAGCCGGGTGGTGATCGATTGCTCGATCGCCGGACAGGGCCCCTATCCGTTCGTGCTCGACACCGGCGGCACGATCGGTCTGATCGCGCAGTCGCTGGTCGACCGGTTGAAGCTCAGGAAGCTGGGCCTCAGTCCGCTGCGTCTCAAGATCGGTCGCAAGCCCTATCCGATCTATGAGGCGACCGATGTCGTGTTCGGCGGGCAGCTGCGGCAGCCCAGCGCCGCCTTCGCCGGGGTCGAGCAACTGAATTTCCGCGACGGCGCGGTCGGCTCGCTGGCGGCGGGCCTGCTGACCGCGGGCAATAGCGAGATCGATTTCGAGGCGCGCGAGCTGCGCATCTATCCCGAGGCCGCGCCCGAGCGGCCGGGATGGATCCGCAGCGACAAGGCGATCGTCAGCTATGGCAATCGCAACGGATCGTCGTTCCTGCTGGCCGACGCGACGCTCGGCGGCAAGGCCTTCCGCTTCGGGGTCGACACCGGCTGGCCGAGCGCGATGCAGATCTACCGCAAGACCGCCGAAGCGGTCGGGATATGGGATGCGCCGCGCTGGTCGCCGACCGGGCAGGGCGGCAAGGCACGCCTAGTCCGTGCGCCCGCGCTCGGCCTCGGCGGGGCGATGATCGACGGCGTATTGCTGGCGATCGTCGAACATCCCGAATGGGACCTGTTCGACGAGGGGATCATCGGGCTCCCGATCCTGAAGCTGTTCGACATGGCGACCGCACCGGCCGAGCAGGCGCTCTATCTGAAGCGCAACCGGCTGACCGCCGAGCCCGAGCGCTACAATCGTGCGGGCCTGTGGGTCGATCGCGACGGCAAGGATGCGAAGATTGCGGTGGTGGGCGCCGGCAGCCCGGCGGCAGGCGCGGGGTTGAAGCCCGGCGATCGCCTGATCGACGTCGATTTCGGCGCTTTGGTGGAGCAGATGTTCGGGCCGGCCGGCACCCGCCTGGCGCTCAGTGTCGAAGACGCGGCGGGCCGACGCAAACTCGACCTGGTCCTTGCCGATTATCTGTGAGGCGGGGCTCCGCCGGTCTCCCGGGAGCGGACGAGGGCCAGCCGATCGTGGGGGCTGACCGATGTCGGTGCGCGACCGTCACCCGGCGGCAGGCGGCACCGGCACGCCCGAGAGCTGCCCGTCCTTCACCCGCGCGGTCCCCGAAAAGGCTGGTTCGCCGACCTTGAGCCGGGCGAGGTCGAACCGGCTGGCCGGGCCGATGCCGGTGATACGCACCGAGGCATAGTCGAGCGGCCGGCCCAGCCGGGCGCGCTGCGGCTGGCCGGACGGTTCGACCAGCCAGGCATAGGTGCCCGCCGGCGCCATCAGCCGCGCTTGCCCATCGGCCTCGACCACCAGCGAGGCGCGCTCGTCGATGCCCAGTCCGACGGTCTGGCGCGCCCCGCCCTGACTATCGTTGTCTTGGCGGACCTTGGCGAGGAACGCGATCAGGCGGCCCATGCGGTCGCGGATCATGAAATGCGAGTCGGTGAAGATCCGACGCATATGCGGCAAATGGAGGAAATCGCCGACCACGGTGACCTCGGGCCCGACCGGGTTGGCGAGCGCTTCCGGGGAGGCGATGCCGTCGCCGAACGCGCCATAGCCGGTCCAGCCCATGATCGCGAGGCCGGCGCTGGTGCCGCCGATCGGGTGGTCCTTGGCCAGTCGGTCGAGCAGCGCCGACAGCGGCGTCGCCTGCCAGAAACGGACATAGCGCGACTGGTCGCCGCCGGCGATGAAGATGCCGTCGGCCTGTTCGACCGCGGACAATATCCGCGGATCATAGGCCGCCTTGCGGCTGTCGAAGACGAAGGTCTCGACCGAGGCGACGCCGCCGATTTTGGTCATGAACGCCTCGCCGATCTCGGGGCCCAGCGACGCCCGCAGCACGACGATATGGCCATGGCCGGCCTTGGCCGCGAACCAGCGAAAGGCGCCGATATCCCATTCGCCGCCGCCCGACAGCAGCAAGCCTGCGCCGCGCTGGCCGGGCGTGGGCGCCTGGCGGTCGCCGATCAGATAGCGGGTATAGCCATCGGGGGTGGCGTTCGCCGTCGCGGGCGCCAGCAGCGCCGCCAGCACGACGATCCAGCCGACCCAAAACCTGTTCAGCATTGTCCCGCTTCCCCCGCCTGTTACCCCGGACCAAGCCTATCGCGCGGGCAGGGGCCGCGCTATGTCGGATCCTCGGGCGGCATCGGTTTTTCTTGCTGGGAGGCCCGCCGCTAGAGCATGTCCTGATCAGATTGATCAGGACATGCTCTAAATTGTCTTTGTTTTCCGTATTTTCCGAGCCGTCAGGTGATTCCACCTGACTTGAAAATACTCTAGAGCCCGGTGAGCAGCTTCTTGAGCAGGCCGTTGAGCAGGACCTGTTCGGTCGGGGTCAGCACCGACAGCATCTGCGATTCCATCGCGACCATGCGCCCGATCATGTCGTCGATCACCGACAGGCCCTGGTCGGTCAGGACGATCTGCCGCCCGCGCCGGTCGTTCGGGTCCGCGCGCCGCTCGACCAGTCCGGCGCGTTCGAGCCGGTCGAGGCGTGCGGTCATGCCGCCCGACGAGATCAGGGCCGCCTCGTAGAGCTGGGTGGGCGAAAGGCTATAGGGTTCCCCGGAGCGTCGCAGCGGGGTGAGCACGTCGAACTCGCCCACCTGCAGGCCGGCATCGGCCAGCAGCGGGTTCATATGATCGCGGATCACCCGGGCCGCCGCATCGAGCAGGCGGCCGAAGGTCTCGACCGGCAGCATCGGCAGTTCGGGGCGTTCACGCGCCCATTGGCTGGCGGCGGCTTCGGCACGGTCCATAGGCGATAATCTCTCGACGAAAAGTATCTTGATGGAAAGATATTTTCAGGGATAGCATGGATGTGGGTCGTTGGTAGCGATTCCTGCCGACGAAGGGGAGCATGCGATGTCGAGGATGATTTTCGTCAATCTGCCGATCACCGACCTGGCGAAGTCCAGGGCATTCTACGAAGCGATCGGCTTCACGAACAATCCGCAGTTCAGCGACGAGACCAGCGCCTGCATGGTGCTGACCGACGTCATCCATGTCATGCTGTTGACCCATGGCAAATGGCGGACCTTCACCGATCGGCCGATCCCGCCGAGCGGCTCGAGCGAGGTGATGCTCGCCATCTCGTGCAGCGGCCGCGACGAGGTCGACGCGATGAACGACGCCGCCGCCGCGAACGGCGGAACCGCCGACATCAACCCCAGGCAGGATCTTGGTTTCATGTACAACCGCAACCTCGCCGATCCGGACGGCCATGTCTGGGAAGCGATGTGGATGGACATGGGGGCCGCTCCCGGCGCCGACTAGCTGTTTTCGGACCTCGTCGATCCGGGACTAGCGCCCCGGCATCGTCCCGGGGCGCAGATAGGCGAACATGTGGGCGACATAGTCCGCCTTGCCGAGATCGACGCCGGCGTTGCGCAGGATCGCATAGGCGGTCATCAGGTGGAAATAGAATTGGGGCAGCGTCCAGTCGCGGGCATATTGCTCGGCGGTCAGGTCGAAGATCATGCCCATCGGCAGGCTATGGACGATCGGTGCCTTCGGATCGGCGTCGAGTGCATCGGGCGCCAGCGCGTCGAGCAGCGCGACCGTCTCGGCGATCCGCGCCCGGGCATCGGCGATCGACCCGGGATGCTCGCCGGCGTTGCGGCCTTCGTCGAGAAGCGCGCCGATCGACGCCGGAAAATCCTCACCCCTCAGTCGGAATATGGCTTCCTGCGCCTGGACGCAGGCAAAGCGGATCTGGGTCGCCAGCGGGAACATGTCGGATGCGAGCCGGGCGGACAGCAGCGCCTCGGCCTGTTCGCCCGGCATCTGGGCCTGCGCCTTGTCGAGCCAGGCCGACAGCGTGCCCAGCATCTGCCGGTAGGTCGGGACGAGGAGGCTGGTGAGGGACATGGCGGCGCCTTTGGCAAGGGGGCGGAAGATTTTCTCCCGATCCCGGGCTGATAGCCATGCTCCGCGTCGAACGCCATCGTCCGCGCAGCCTTCAAAGACCCAGATAGCGCTCGTAGATATTGTGGAAATGCCGCGCCTGGCTGTGCTGGTAGACCCCCATCGTCAGCCCGGGCTTGGACTTGCGCAGCGAGTGCATGCCGCGCTGGACCTTCTCGACGTTGAATTCGTCCTGGCACTGGAGTGCTGCGGCGACGCCGAGTTCGGGGGCCTCGAGGAAGCTCTGGTCGGCGGTGAGGAAGGTGCGCTTGGCCGGCGGCGGGCGATCGCCCTGGAACGGCCGCAGATAGATCAGGTCGATCGTGCACATGTCGTGGCGGTCGTCATAGGGTTTGAAGGTCTGGACGACATAATTGTACGACAGCCACGGATGGAAGTTCGGGAACACCGTATAATAGAAGCTGTCCATCACCTCGGCGTCGCAAAGCGCGTCGGCCTTGTCGCCGATCACCTTGCGCAGATCCTCGCGGCCGACGCTCGCGCCATATTCGCGATAGGTCATGCCGGGCGGGACTTCGATACCGCCCGATGAATCGCGCGGCTTGTAGACATTGGCGGCGATGTCGTTCTCGGTCGGGGTCCAGTTGAGGTGCGGGCTGGCGATCCCCGCCGCGGTCATCGCCCGCGAGCAATTGCCGAACACGTCATACTGGCTGTTGTCGTCGCCGGCGCTGGTCAGGATCTGCGGATGGGTCGCCACGACATGATAGGCGTCCATATAGGCCTCCTGCGCGGTCTTCCAGTTGCAGCGCAGCACCTTGGTGACATGGACCGCCGCATAGCGATCGCTCAGCGGATATTTCTCGAAATGGCGGGTCATCTCGCCGAGATAGGTTTCGAGCGGCTCGCAGTCGGGATCCATGTTGATGAACACGAAGCCGCCCCAGGTCGCCACCTTGACCTCGGGCAGGTTGAACTTGCGCGGGTCGATCTGCGGGAAATCCCACATGCTCGGAATATGCTTGAGCCGGCCGTCGGTGCGCCAGGTGAAGCCATGATAGGGACAGCGCAGCTCGCTGACCTTGCACGGCCGGTCGATCAGCGCGCGGCCCATATGCAGGCAGGCGTTGTAATAGGCCTTGATGCTGTCGGGCGCGACCCGGACGATGATGATCGAGATCTCGTTGATGTCATAGACATCGGCATCGCCGACATTGGGGATGCGCTCCTCGCGCAGCGCCATCTGCCAGACCTTCGGCCAGAGCTTCTCCTTTTCGAGCTCGTGGAAGCTGCGGTCGATATAGCGATCGACCGGGATGTCGTGATCGCCGAGATGCGCCGCGGTGTCGATCCGCAGATAGTCAGGGACCGGGCGGGTGTCCTGGTCGAGCACCTGCTGGTAGGAAATGCCCCGGCTGCACCGGAAGGCGGGTGGGTCGCGGTCGCTCATCGGTCATGTCCTTTGGATGTCACGGGCGGAGCCGGAACGGGGTTTCGTGACTGGACGATCAGCAGCCCGGTCAGCCAGATGCACAGCTGGGTGTCGCACTGGATGATGTCGCCCTCGATCCAGCCGCCATGGCGGTCGAACCGGCCCCACCGCTCGCCGTCTACGACCCGGACCGAGTCCGGGCTTTCGGCTTCATAGTCGGCCCCGGTCAGGGCGTGGCGTGTCCTGGTCATCACCGTCCTCGAAGGCCGCTATGGGCGAGGTGCGCGCGCGCCGCTTTCCTCTCCCGTTGCAAATCTATTGTCTCGCAATATGGTACATATTGGAAACTACATCGTATCATTTATCGAGTAAATGACAAGCTACGCGCCGGTTGTGGTGGACATAGCCTGAGGCAGTTGGCATATTGTCTTTCTATATAAGACAGTTTCGCATCGTTCGGAGGCGATATGACGGCCAAGCCCAGCCAGACCGGCGCGCGTGTGCTCAGGGTGCTCGAGGCGCTGGCCGGCCACCAGCCGATCGGCACCCGCGCGCTCGCCCGGATGATGGACGACGACAAGAGCGCGGTGCACCGCGCGATCGCCACCCTCGCCGAAGAGGGCTGGGTGCAGCGCGCCGGCTCCAGGCCCGGCCAGTGGGAGGTCGCCCCGCGAATCCTGGCGATCGCCGACAAGGCGTTCGGCGGCGACCGCCAGGATCTCAGGCGGCGGGCGCGGCCGGCGCTCGAGGCGCTGCGCGACGCCTGCGGCGAGACCGCGATCCTGGTCGTCCCCGACGTGATCGGGCTGGTGGTGGCGGAGGTGGTCGAGAGCCCCGACATGCTGCGCGTCGTCCCGCCGCTCGGCGCGGTGATCGCGACCGAGATCTCGGCGGCGGGCCGGGCGATCCTCGCACTGCTGCCGCCGCATCAGCGGGCCGAACTGCTCGGCCGCCAGCCCGACGCGGCGCTGCTCGCGATGTGCACCGCCACCCGCGATCGCGGCTATGCGATCAGCGAGCGCGAGACCCAGCCCGGCACCACCAGCCTTGGCAGCGCGCTGCTCGACTATGACGGCCACCCCTGCGGCGCGGTCTGCGTCAGCGGCCCCAGCGAGCGCTTCGGCCAGGACCGGTTCGAGACGGTCGGCGCGCTGATCGCCGACACCGCGCGGGCGCTGTCGCGGCGCTAAAAGTGCACTGTCACCGAATTATATCTGTCACCGAATTATATTTAATTCGGTGACAGTGCACTTTTAGCGCGAAGTCGGGTCAGCGCGTCACGACGGTTCGTCGCGCAACAGCGTCTCGAAATCCTGGCCACCATAATAGAAGCCGATCACGACCACGGCGGCATCTTCGACCATGAAGGCGATCGTTACGCGGCGGCGATGGGACAATGTGCGCAATCCGGGGCGAACGTCGTCACGTGGCGTGCCGATGCGCGGATAGTCGGCGAGCGGCGCCAGATGATCGAGGATTCCATCGGTGAAGCGGCGCGCGACATCGCGCGAGGCCATGTCGGCAATATAATCGAAGATCGTGTCGAGCTGATCGCGGGCCTCGGGCGTGACGACAATAGGGTAGGCCACGCTCAGCGGCGTCCAGCGCCCCGTTCGTGGCGGGCACCAAGCGCGGCCCTCACGTCTTCGAGCGACAAGCCGCGCTGCGGATCGGCTTTATAGGCATCGTAGGCCGCCAAGGCGTCGTTCCGCAGCCAGTCTTCCACGGCCCGGTCGCGCGCCTGCAGCGCCCGTAGGCCATCGCGGATGACCTCGCTCTCGCTGGCATATTCTCCCGATGCGACCCTGGCGCGCACCTGGTCCGCCATCTCGTTCGGAAGCGTCACGCTGAACTGCTGGGTCGATCGCATCACGGCTCCTTCCGGACGTAGGATTTAATCCTATCCGCAGATGCTTTCAACCGTGAGCGATCCCGATGACCGCGTCGCCGAGTGAGCGGGATGGCCCGCCGGCCATCTCTCCCCTTGAGCCGGCGATAGGCGCGCGGTACGGCGGCGCCATGACCGAACGCCTCATCATCCGCCGCCCCGACGACTGGCATGTGCATCTGCGCGACGGCGCGATGCTCGAAGCGGTGGCCAATTTCACCGCGCGGCAGTTCGCCCGCGCGATCGTGATGCCCAACCTGACCCCGCCGGTCACGACCGTCGCCGCGGCCGAGGCCTATCGCGCGCGTATCCTGGCGGCGCTGCCCGCCGGCGCCGACTTCACCCCGCTGATGGTCTGCTATCTCACCGACGCCGCCGACGCCGCCGAGATCGCCCGCGGCTACGAAGCCGGGGTGTTCGCCGCGTGCAAGCTCTACCCCGCGCACGCGACCACCAATTCGGCGCATGGCGTGACCGATATCCGCGCGCTGACCGAGGTGCTCGAAACGCTGCAGCGGATCGGCATGCCGCTGCTGATCCATGGCGAGGTGACCGACCGCAGCGTCGACATCTTCGATCGCGAGGCGGTGTTCGTCGAAACCGTGCTGGCCCCGCTGGTGCGCGACTATCCCGATCTCAAGATCGTGCTCGAACATATCACCACCGCCGAGGCGGTCGATTTCGTGATGGCGAGCGGGCCGCAGGTCGCTGCGACGATCACCCCGCAGCATCTGATCATCAACCGCAACGCGATCTTCGACGGCGGCATCCGCCCGCATGCCTATTGCCTGCCGGTCGCCAAGCGCGAACGCCACCGCCTGGCGGTTCGGGCGGCGGCGGTCTCGGGCTCGCCCAAATTCTTCCTCGGCACCGACAGCGCCCCGCACGGGGTCGGCCGCAAGGAGGCCGCGTGCGGCTGCGCGGGCATCTTCAACGCGCCGTTCGCGCTCGAAAGCTACGTCCAGGTGTTCGAGGAGGAAGGCGCGCTCGACCGGCTCGAGGGCTTCGCCTCCGAACATGGCCCCTGCTTCTACGGGCTGCCGCTCAACGAGGGCTCGGTGACGCTCGAACGTAGCGAGACGGTCGCGCCGGACGTCATCGGCGAAGGCGCGACGGCGGTGGTGCCGTTCCACGCCGGCGAAACCCTGCGCTGGCGGTTCGTCGAGCCGGTGGCCTAACCCCGCTCCGGCAACTCCGCGAATTCCGGGAAGAGACGTTCGATCTCGGCCTGCAGATCGTCCGAACCGGCGACCAGGCCATAATGATCGAGCAGGCGCGTCACCAGCCGCGCCTTGTGATCGCCGATGCCCGACAGGGTTTCGAAACCGGGGAAGAGCGGATCGGCAAGCCGGTCGGCGAGATCGCCCAGCGTCCGGTATCCCGCGGCGACCAGCGTGCGGCGCAGACCGGGCGGCAGCGTCGACGAACTCACCCGCAGATCGCGATCAGTCGCCTGCGGATTGGCAGATTGCAGCCGGGTGCGCGCACCCTTCTCGCGCTTCAGCGCGCGCCGGATATGCCCAAGCTGGTTCGAGGTGATGCCGAGCGCGCGCCCGATCTCGCGATAGGGCGTGCCGCTGCCGCGCATCTCGCGCGCCTGCTCCAGATTGACGTTCGCCTGTTCGGCCTTGCTCAGCATCGGCTATCAGGCATCCTGTTGACGCGGCATGTCGATATCCGCGGCGCAGGCCTTCTCGATCAATGACTGTACCGCTTCAGGGTCGGCTTCGATCAGCGAAAGCAGAACCCGTGCCGGTGCGTCGGGCTGACGGCGATTCTGCTCCCAATCCCGGATGGTCCCGATCGGAATGCGATAGGCTTTGGCAAATGCGCCTTGCGTCAGCTTGGTGGCATGGCGGATCGCCTTGACGTCCGGCCCGGCGACGATCCGCCCGCGCGAGCCATCGCCCTTGGCATAGGCGATCGCATCTTGGAGGCCGGCCATGATCCCGTCGAAATTTTCGCTCTTCATTTCAAAGCCTCCTTCAATGCGGCCGTGACCTGCCTGAACATTTTCTCCTGGGCGTCGGTCAGCGTGGCGTCCTCGCTCTTGTCGATGAGCCAAAGCAGAAACACGGGATTGGCGTCGTCGGCATAGAAGCTGAAAATCCGATAGCCGCCACTCTTGCCGGTCGAATCCTTGCCGATCCTACCTTTGCGAAGGCCACCGGTATGTCGGACCACCTTTCCGTAGGACGGGTCGGACGCATATTTATCCTAAATCGAAGCCAGTTCGGTCTGGCTCACCCCGATCTTCTTTGCCCGAGCGGTAAATGCCGGCGTTTCGACGATCGTGTGGACGGGTGCCTGACTCACCATGAAGCATATACGGCATTGCCGTATTTTTCAACCGAATTTCCGGCCAGGCCGGATGGTTTCAGCGTGCAGCGAAAATCACAGTTTGGCGAAGTGCACCATGCGCTGGCGCGGTTAGCCTCGCGCCTCCAGCGCCGCCAGCCGCCTTTCGAGCGTGGCGAGCTTGCGTTCGAGCATCTTGACCGAGCGCGGGCCGCTGACCTGTTCGCCGTCGGCGACGTCGCGGTCGACGAAGGTCAGCGGCGATATGATCGCGCCGTCGCCGATGGTGACGCCGGCCGCGATCACCGAAGGGCCGGCGATGAAGCAGTTCCTGCCGATCCTGGTCGGCTTGTAGGCGATGCTGTCGCGCGAGGTCGTGGTCTCGCCGCGGACGGCCTGGAGGTGGCTGCTGTGGCTCCAGATCATGACGCCGAGCCCGATCTGGCAGCTGTCGCCGATGGTCAGGCCGCCCTGCGCGTCGAGGATCGCGCCTTCGCCGATCCACACATTCTTGCCCAGCACCAGCTTTTCGGGGGCGAGGATCTTGGCGCGCTCGCGGATGCGGCAGCCGTCGGGCAGGCCGAGGAAGATCGCGCGCTCGCGGTCGGTCATCAGCTCGGCGGCATGATATTGCAATATCTGCGCGCGCAGCGCCGCGTCGGTGCTCGAAAAGGCCTGCTCGCGCTGTGCCCCCGCTGCGATCAGCGGCAGCAGCGTCGACAGCCGCTCGTCGGCGAGCAGCCCGTCGAGATCGGGAACCGCCGCCTCGAGCGCGGTGCGGTCGAGCTTGAGCAGTGCTGCGAGATCGTCGATCGGGGAAGCGGCCATCGTTCGATCCTCGTCTAACCGCGCGCTTTGCGCAGATTGTCCATGAACTGGGCATGGGGGATGGCGAAGTTGCCGGTCACATGGCCGCCTTCCTCGACATTGCGGGTCACCACCGATCCCAGGGTGATGCGCGCGCCGCGGCCGATCCGCAGGCCGTTCGATATGCACGCCTTCGGCCCGACCCGCACTTCGTCCTCGATGATCGTCGACCCGCCGACGAACGCGCAGGCGATCAGCTGGCAATTGCGCCCGATCAGGACATTGTGCGCGACATGGACGAGGTTATCGAGGACGGTGCCCTCGCCGATCTCGGTGCGGCCGCCATAGAGCCCCCAGTCGATCGAGCAGTTGGTCTGGATCACCGCGCCGCGCCGGATCAGCACCGATCCGAAATGCGGCACCGCGATCTGCAGCCCGTCGACCACCCCGACCTCGAACCCGTCGCCGCCGACGACGCTGTTGGCGCCGATCGCGGCATCGGCCTCGATCGTCACCCGCTCGTGGATGACCGCGTTGGCGCCGATCCGCGCGTTGGCGCCGATGCGGACGCTATGGTCGCCGATCACCGCGCGCGGATGGATGCGCGCGCTCGGATCGATCTCGTTGGCAAAGGGGGGCGGGGCCTCGATCGCCTCGCCATGCGCCAGATAGGCCTTGAGGAAGACCTCCTTGGGATTGTCGCACAGCGCCACGCCGAAACCGGCCGGAATATTGTCCGCGAGCGCAGGCGTGGTGAGGATCGCCTGGCTGCCCGACAGCGCGGTCAGCTGATGGCCGAAGCGCGGATCGCCATAATAGCGCAGCAGCCCGTCGCGCACCATGTTCAGCGGGCCGAAGCCGGTGACGTCGACATCGCGGACGACCTCGGCCGGCAATCCGGCCAGCATCTTCGACAGCAGCATCGCGTTCCTTTCCTTTATATTTTTTCGCACAGTTGCGCCAGGCTGACAAATTCGCCGCCGGTCTCGCGCACCCAGCCGATGATATCGTCGAGGAAGGTCGCACTGCCCGGCCCCCGGTGGCGCAGCGCACCGGCCTGCGCCCCGGTCAGCGTCGGGATGTGGCCGCGGTGCGCGGCATAGAAGCCGGCGTCGGGCACGTTGAGCGTCCACAGGAACGGGTGGAAGTTGAGGATCTTGAGGCCCGGGCTGGCGAAGGCGGCGCGATGGTCGGCGAACGTCCAGCCGTGCCCCTGCGCCCAGTGGACGTCATCCTCGAAGAACACCGGCAGCCTTTTGACCCCGTTCCAGTGGTTGAGGGCCGGCAGCCCCTCCTGGAGATGGCAGCAGATATTGCTGTCGACGGTGATCCCGCGCCGGGCGAGCGCGGCCGCGATATGGCTGTCGTCGGAAAAACAATGGCTGCGCGAGGCTACCGGTTCGGGCACCAGGTCGAACACATGGTCGAGGATCGCCTCGGTGGTCGCGCCATGGCTGCTGCCCGCGAGGAAATTGGGGTGGATACCCAGATCGACCTTGCCCGCCGCCGCCGCGCGCTCGATCGCCGCCGATCGATGCGTCACGAACAGGGTCGGCACGATGCCATGGGCGGCGGCATGGTCGACATAGCGCTCGATGCAATGCTCGGACGCCCAGTCGACATCTCCGGTCAGGACGAACCGGGCCTTTGCCATGATCCGGCCTTACGCCGCCTGCGCCGCGGCCTGGTCGCGCGCGGCGAGGACCCGGTGGATCAGCCCCAGCCACGACCCGAAATCCTCGTCGCCCAGCCAGTGGATCGACAGGCAGTCGCCGGGCAGCGGTCCGGCAAGTCCGGCTTCGGCAAGGTCGGCGACCGGCCGGCCGCCGTCGATCAGCCATTGCATCCGGCGGATGCTGACATGCGACGTCGCCTCCGCCGAGATCGACATCTGCTCGAACAATTCCTCATCGGCGCTGAAATAGGCGTAGAGCATCAGCCAGGCGATCTCGCACGGGTCGAGCAGGCCGAGCGCGGGATCTTCGGTGCTCTGGGCGACGCTGCGCTGCGAGAGCCATTGGGCGGCGCTTTCGAGGTCGCCGATCGAAAAGGCGATCACCCCGAGCAGGAACCAGGGCTCGGCGATATGGCCGATCCACTTCATCGATTCCTGCAGGCCGTCGACCGCCGCCTGGATGTTGGTGCCGCTCAGCAGCGCCTCGCGCGCCGCGCGCAGCTTCACCCCCATCGGATTGTCCTGGACGGTGAAGCCGGCGATCGGCCGGGCGCGGTCGGGCACCGCGCGGAAATCGCCGAACACGCCGTCCTGCTGGACCATCTCGCCCGGCTTCAGGCCGCGGCGGCAGCCATACCAGTCGAGGATATGGGTCCAGGCCCGGCGGGTGTAGCGGTCATGGACCAGCCTGTGGCCGGCCGCCCGGATCCGCTCATAGCGTTCGGGATCTCCCGCCACTTCGCGGATCTTCGAATAGAGCGCCGGGCCGGCCGCGCCGAGGATGCAATTTTCCATGTCGACGAAGCCATAATCCTTCAGGGCTTCGGACTCGGGGGAGACCAGCACCGACCCCGCCGCCGGGATCTCGAGATGCTTGCGCACGACATAATCGAGCCGGGTGGTGTCGGCGATGCAGAACTGGCTGCGCGACAGCATTCGCGCATAGCTCTCGTCGCGGATTTCGAACGGGTTGTGCGCGCCGTTGCTGTAACCGGGATGGGTGTAGAGCAGGGTGGGGATGAGATGCTGGACCTCGGCGGTCACCTGCGCCCGCCACGGATAATAGCTGGGGAACAGGTGCGCGCTGGTGATGGTCAGCGGGATCGACCGGGCTTCGCCATAGTCGCGGAAAATGTCCGAATCGACGAATTTGGGCAGCACGAAACAGTTGAAGCGCCGCAGCTCGTTCATCTGCTGGAGGTCTTCGATGCCGGTGCAGAAGATCGTGTCGATCCGGTAATAGGCCAATGTGTCCATCATCAGCGGCCGCATCGGATCGTGCGGATCATTGTTGAGCAGCAGTGCGCGCGGCAGATCGGGAAAGGCGTCGGCATGGGCGATGGTCAGCCGGTGGCGGCGGCCCCAATGGATCGAATCGAACAGCAGGAAATCGGGCTTCACCCGTTCGCAGACCTCGACCAGGTCGAAATCCTGCTCGATCATCTCGACGTCGCAGTGGAGCGCGAGCGCATGCATCCACTCGTCGACGACGGCGTTGAGCACCGGCGCGCTGTCGGGGTTGCGCCCGGCGCGCACGCACAGGATCTTCACCCGCGGGGTGCCTGGAGCGGCGGTCGTCATGCCTTGCCGCCTTCGAAATAGGCGCGGACCGCATCGATCACGCGGTCCTGCTGCTGCGCCGTCATCCCCGCGAACATCGGCAGCGACAGGCCGTTATGCGCCCAGTCCTCGGTGACCGGGAAACCCTCGGCGGACGGTGCCGCGATGCCGGCGAGGCAGGGCTGGGTGTAGAGCGGCACCGGATAATGGAGTCCGGTCTGGATCCCGCATGCGTCGAGATGGGCGCGCAGCGCGTCGCGGTCGTCGGTGCGGACGACATAGAGATGATAGACATGGTCGCCATGGACGATCGCCGGCAGGCGCAGCGGCGTGTCGGCCAGCGCCTCGGCATAGCGCGCGGCGATCGCGCGGCGCTGGTCGGTCCAGCCGTCGAGCCGCTTGAGCTTGTGGCCGAGCACCAGTGCCTGGATGCCGTCCATCCGATAATTATAGCCGATCCGCTCATGGACATAGCGCTGGCTCTGGCCGTGATCGCGCAAGGATCGCAGCAGCGCGGCCTTGTCGTCGTCATCGGTGATGACCAGGCCGCCTTCGCCGGCGCCGCCCAGATTCTTGCCGGGATAGAAGCTGAAACAGCCCATCGATCCGAAGGTGCCGAGTGCCTTGCCCTGGTAGCGGGCGCCGATCGCCTGCGCGACATCCTCGATCATCGTCAGGCCATGGCGTTCGGCGAACGCCGTCAGACCCGCGAGATCGGCCGGCTGACCATAGAGATGCACCGGGATGATCGCGGTCACCCCCTCTTCGATGCGCCGCTCGGCATCGGCGAGGTCGATATTGCCGGTCGCCGGCTCGACATCGCAGAAGACCGGGATCGCGCCTTCGTAGAGCAGGCCCCAGATCGTGCCGATGAAGGTGTGCGCGGGGACCAGCACCTTGTCGCCGCGCTTGATGCCCGCGGCGATCGTCGCGACGTGCAGCGCGGCGCTGCCGCTGCTGACGACGACGGCATGCTTGACGCCCAGATAGTCGGCGACCTGCGCCTCGAATGCGGTTGCCCAGGGGCCGAGGCTGAAGGCATTGGCTTTGAACAGCTTTTCGAGGTCGGGCATGACCTCCTCGTGGATCTGGTCCCACTGGATGGAAAGATCGACGAACGGCACCGTTCCCATCGGCTGCTGGATCATGCGGGTTCACCTTTCGCGGTTCGTGTGTCGCCGATCAGCTTCGCGGGGACGCCCGCGACGATCGCAAAGGGGGGGACGTCGCGGGTCACCACCGCGCCGGCGGCGACGAGCGCGCCTTCGCCGATCGTCACCGGCAAGATGGTGGCGCCGCTGCCGATCGAGGCGCGGCGGCCGATGCGGGTCGGCCGGCAGTCCCAGTCGGCGGCGCCCTGCAGGCTGCCGTCTTCATTGGTGGCGGCCGGATGGAGGTCGTTGGTGAACATCACGCCATGGCCGACGAACACCTCGTCCTCGATCGTCACCCCCGAACAGACGAAGCTGTGCGACTGGATCTTGCAGTTGGCGCCGATCGCGACGTCGGACTGGATCTCGACGAAGGTGCCGATGCGGGTGCCCGCGCCGATGCGGCAGCCGTAGAGATTCACCAGGTCGGGATGATAGACGATCGCGTCCGGGTGGAGATCGACATTGTCGGCTATCGGCATCAGGCGGCCTTTTGTACCTGCGTCTCCGACAAGGCATGCGACAGAGCGTCGGCCACCGCAACCTGCTCGGCGTCGGTCATCGCGTCGAACAGCGGGAGGATGACATGGGTGGCGCTCACCGCCTCGGACCGGCCCAGCCCGCCGTGGCGCGCATGCGCCCAGGGCTTTTCGAGATGGCTCGACATCACCGCGCGGCGGGTCGAGACGCCGGCGTCGAGCATCGACTGCATCACCTGCTCGCGATCGCTGCCGCCAGGCAGCCCGATCGTATAGCTCTGCCAGTTCGAGCGCGCCCAGTCCGGCTGCCGCGGCACCGCGACCCCGGGGAGGGCGCCGAGCAGTTCGGCATAGCGTGCGGCCAGCTGCTGGCGGCGGGCGACGATCGCGTCGAGCCGGGTGAGCTGGACGCGGCCGATCGAGGCCTGGAGGTCGGTCATGCGATAGTTGAAGCCGGCCTCGTCATAGGTCTCGACCACCACCGTGCGCGACGCATGGCGGGCGAGGTCGGACAGGCTCATGCCATGCTGGCGCAGCAGCCGGCATTTGGCGTCGATCGCCGGGTCGTTGGTGGTGATCATGCCGCCTTCGCCGGTGGTCAGGATCTTGCGCGGATGGAAGGAGAAGCAGGCGACGTCGCCGACCGGATTGCCGATCCGCTGCCAGGTGCCGTCGACCAGGATCTCGGCGCCGCTCGCGCAGGCCGCATCCTCGACGAGGCGCAGGCCATGCGCCCTGGCGATGGCGGCCAGCGCGGGCAGGTCGCACGGCATGCCGACCTGGTGGACGCACAGGATCGCGCGGGTGCGCGGGGTGATCAGCGCTTCGATCGCGGCGGGATCGATATTATAGCCGTCGGCCTCGATATCGGCGAACACCGGCTCGGCGCCGCACATATGGATCGCATTGGCGGTGGCGATGAAGCTGTGGCTGACGGTGATGACCTCGTCGCCCGGCTGCACGCCGACCGCGAGCAGCGCGAGGTGCAGCGCGGTGGTGCAGTTCGACACCGCACAGGCGTGCGCGGCACCGGCCATCGCGGCGAACTCGCCCTCGAACGCCAGCACCTGCGGCCCCTGGGTCAGCCAGCCCGAGGCGATCACCGCGGTGACCGCATCGGCCTCTTCCTGACCCATGACGGGCTTCATCAGCGGGATCATCAGGCGGCGACCTGGTCCAGCGCGCGCTCGCCGCGCCACCAGGCGACGAGGTCGCGCAGGCCGTCTTCGAGGGTGATCGTGGCGGTGAAGCCCAGTTCGTCGCGGGCGCGGCTGATATCGGCGAGCCGGCGCTCGACCGGGTTGATCGCGCGCGCCGGCTGATATCCGATGCCCAGATCGGGGCGACCCATGATCGCCAGCAGCGCCTCGGCGAGCTGCTTGAGCGACACCTCGGTGCCCCAGGCGACATTGTAGACCCGGTCGGACACCGGCGCGAGCGCGGCGGCGATGTTGGCACGGGCGATGTCGCGGACGTCGATGAAATCCATCGTCTGCAGCCCGTCGCCGAAGATCAGCGGCGGCAGGCCCTCGGCGATCCGCTCCATCCAGCGGATCAGCACCTCGGTATATTTGCCGTGGATGTCCATGCGCGGGCCGAACACGTTGAAATAGCGCAGCGCCGCATAGTTCAGCCCGAACATGTCGTTGAACGACCGCAACAGGCTCTCGTTGAGCATCTTCAGTCCGCCATAGAGGGTGCGGTCGGCATAGGGCGCCGCGGCCTCGGTGGTCGGGAATTCGGGAGCGAGGCCATAGATCGACGCCGACGAGGCGGCGACGACCTTCTCGACCTTGTGGGTGACGCAGGCTTCGAGGATCTCGAAGGTCGCGCGGCCCATCACGTCGAAGGCGAGCCGCGGCTCGGCGGCGCAATGGGTGATGCGCAGCGCCGCCTGGTGGAACACGATATCGGCATCGCGGACCAGCGCGTCCATCCGCGGCTGGTCGCGGATGTCGCCCTCGATCAGGTCGACCCGGCCGCTCTGCAGCGCCGTGGCGAGATTGGCGGGGCGTCCGCGCACCATATTGTCGACGACGGTGATCGTCGCCGCGTCATGGGCGATCAGCTGGTCGACGATATGCGATCCGACGAAGCCGGCGCCGCCGGTCACCAGGATGCGCTTGCCGGCGAGGCTGTTGGGATAGGGGCTGTTCACGGGCACCAGGGTCATGATCTCATTCCGCGGCTATGGCATGATAAGGGGCGGGCATCGCGGCCTGGACCTGGGCCAGGCTGCGATCGAGCGCGGCCTGCGCGCGTTCGATCGTGCGCAGCACCCGGCGACCGACGCGGCCGTCGGAACGGGGTGCCGCCTGGCCGAGGATCACCTGGCGGAAATGCTCGATCACGTCGACCAGCGGCTCGTTGCCGGCGAGGCGCGGCGAGGTCACCGATCCGATGCGATATTGCGGCAGGATGATCTCGCGATCCTGGCGGGGATGGGTGGTGATGCCGCTGTCGTAGATCTTGAGCGGCTCTTCGCGGTTCATGTCGTCCCACACCACCATCTTGTCGCTGCCGCCCACCGCGATGCGGCGGACCTTGACCGGCGACATCCAGCTCAGGTTGAGATGCGCGACCATCGAATTGGGATAATGGAAGGTCAGATAGGCGATGTCCGGAAAGCCCGGATTGACGTGGCAATAGCCCGACGCCTCGATATGGACCGGCTCCTCGCCGAACAGATAGTCGATGATCGACAGGTCGTGCGGGGCGAGGTCCCACAGCACGTTCACGTCGGGCTGGAACAGCCCGAGATTGATCCGCTGCGAGTCGAAATAGCTGATCTGGCCGAGCGCGCCCGACCGGACCAGCTCGCCGAGCTTGAGCACCGCCGGATGGAACAGGAAAGTGTGGTCGGCCATCAGCGTCAGCCCGGCGCGGTCGGCCCGCGCGATCAGGTCGTCGGCCTCGGCGCTGGTCGTGCACATCGGCTTTTCCACCATCACATGCTTGCCGCGATCGAGCGCGGCCCTGGCCTGTGCGTAATGGAACGACACCGGCGTCGCGATGATGACCGCGTCGATTTCCGGGTCGGCGATGAGGTCCATCGCATCCGCAAAGAGTTTCAGATGGGGGTGGGAAGTCGCCAGCTTTTCGCGGGTTTCCGCTTTGGCATCCGCGACGGCGGTGAGCTGGATATTGGGGTTACCCGACAGGGTACGGAAGAGGTTCTTCCCCCAATATCCCAAACCGCAAAGGCCGATCCTGATCATGGAGACGATTTTAGGGGGAACATCCTTAAAAAGTCTTAACCATGAATCGCAACCTTTGGGGGACGAGACCGACCCATATGCCAGAGGGAAAGATGCTGGTGGCGGGCATCGAGGGGTTCTCTTTCTTCTTCGTCACCCTGAACTTGTTTCAGGGTCCACCGGGTCGCAAGGGGCCGTTCCCGAGCTGCACCGTGGACCCTGAAACAAGTTCAGGGTGACGGTAGGAGGGATGGGGCGTGGTGCGCCAAAAGCCTCGACAGGCATCGAGCTTGATCTGCGCCTTCGTCAGGTCCGTCGCTCGCAAGCATCGAGAGTCCCACACCCCCAAAAAAGCGCAGCCCTGCACCATTTCAGCCATGGAACGGTTGGAACTCTGGCGGGTTGAAAGCGGCGATCGACCCCGAAGCGCGAGAGCCGGAAAGCATGCACGACAGGATTGCCGAATATGTTCCCACCGGCGTCGCCGGACTCGACGACGTCACCGCGGGGGGATTGGCCCGCGGGCGCGTCTTCCTTCTCGAAGGGAGCCCGGGCACCGGCAAGACCACGGTCGCGCTGCAGTTCCTGCGCACCGGTGTCGACGCGGGCGAGAAGGTGCTCTACATCACCTTGTCCGAGACCGAGGACGAACTGCGCGCCAGCGCCGCCAGCCATGGCTGGGATCTCGACGGGATCGCAATCTACGAGCTGGTGCCGCCCGAAAATCTGCTCGACGAGGAACAGCAGCAGAGCCTGCTCTATTCGTCCGATCTCGAACTCGGCGAGACCACCAAACGGATCTTCGACGCCTTCGACCGGGTCCGGCCCGACCGGGTCGTGCTCGACAGCCTGTCCGAGATCCGGCTGCTCGCGCAGAGTTCGCTGCGCTACCGCCGCCAGATCCTGTCGCTCAAGCATTTCTTCGCCAGCCAGAGCACGACCGTGCTGATGCTCGACGACCAGACCAGCGAGACCAACGACAAGACCGTCCACAGTGTCGCCCATGGCGTGATCGCGCTCGAGGAGATGGCGCGCGATTATGGGCCCGAACGGCGGCGGCTGCGCGTGATCAAATATCGCGGCCGCAAATTCCGCGGCGGTTATCATGATTTCGTGATCGAAACCGGCGGCGCCCGCGTCTTCCCGCGGCTGATCTCCGCCGAGCATCGCACCGGCTTCACCCGCGAGCTCATCGTCACCGGCAACGCGCCGCTCGACGCGCTGCTCGGCGGCGGTATCCAGCGCGGATCGAGCGTGCTCGTGCTGGGCCCCGCCGGTACCGGCAAGTCGCTGGCGATGCTCAGCTTCGTGTCGGCCGCGGTCGCCAAGGGCGAACATGCGGCGATGTTCGTGTTCGACGAGGAACTCGGGCTGCTGATCGATCGCGCGCTCGGCGTCGGCATGGACCTCCAGGCGATGGTCGATTCGGGCCATCTCACCCTCGAACAGGTCGATGCCGCCGAACTCACCCCCGGCGAATTGTCGGCGCGGATCCGGCGGTGCGTCGAGGACCATGGCGCGCGCACCGTCGTCATCGACAGCCTCAACGGCTATCAGGCGGCGATGCCCGAGGAGAATGCGCTCGTCCTCCACATGCACGAGCTGCTGCAATATCTGAACCGCCAGGGCGCCACCACCTTCCTGACCGTCGCCCAGCATGGGCTGGTCGGCGACATGCAGTCGCCGGTCGACGTCACCTATCTCGCCGACACGGTGATCCTGCTGCGCTATTTCGAGGCGGTCGGCCAGGTCCGCCGTGCGATCTCGGTGGTCAAGAAGCGCACCGGCGCCCACGAACATACCATACGCGAATATCGGATCGGCGCCGAGGGGCTCACCCTCGGCGAGCCGCTGGTGTCGTTCCAGGGGGTGCTGCGCGGGGTGCCGACCCTGATCGGCGATGCGGGCAAGCTGCTCGACATGGCCAGCTGATCGCGATCGTCGCTTGATCCCCGACCTTTCCGAGCGCGCGCTGGTTCTCGCGCCGCGCGGCCGCGATGCCGAGATCGCCGCCGGCATCCTGCGTGGCGCCGGGATCGCGGCCTCGCCCTGCGCGTCGATCGCGACGCTGGTCGGCGGGATCGCCGCGGGCGCCGGTTTCGCGATCCTGACCGCCGAGGCGGTGCGTTCGGCGGATCTGCATGCGCTGCGCCGCTGGATCGCCGCCCAGCCCGAATGGTCCGACTTCCCCTTCATCCTGCTGACCACCGCCGGCGGCGGGCTCGAACGCAATCCCGAGGCCGCGCGCCAGCTCCAGATCCTCGACAACGTCACCTTTCTCGAACGGCCGTTCCACCCGACCACCCTGGTCAGCCTCGCCCAGGCGGCGCTGCGCGGGCGCCGCCGCCAATATGAGGCGCGCGCCCGGCTCGAGGAACTGCGCAACCTCGCCGGCTCGCTCGAACGCCAGGTCGAGGAGCGCACCGCCCAGTTGAGGATCGGCGAGGCGCGGATGCGGGCGATCTTCGAGAGCAACTATCAGTATCAGCTGCTGCTCGACACTGGCGGGACCGTGCTCGACGCTAACCGCGCCTCGCTCGACGGCGCGGCGGCCACGCTGGGTGATGTGGTCGGTCGCCCCTTCTGGGAGACGCCCTGGTTCGCCGCGACCCCGGGGCTGCCCGATCTGGTCCGCGCCGCGGTGCGCCGGGTCGCGGCCGGCGAGGCCGTCGCGCAGGAGGTCGAGGTCGACCTGCCGATCGGCCGGCGCATCTTCGATTTCGGGATGCGGCCGGTGCGCGATGCCGAGAGCCGGGTGATCTCGCTCGCGCCCGAGGCGGTCGACATCACCGACCGGCGCATGGCCGAGGAGGCGCTGCGCCAGTCGCAGAAGCTCGAGGCGATGGGCCAGCTCACCGGCGGGGTCGCGCATGATTTCAACAATCTGCTCACCCCGATCGTCGGCGCGCTCGACATCCTCCACCGCAGCGATCTCGGCAGCGCGCGCGAGCGGCGGCTGATCGAGGGGGCGGTCCAGTCGGCCGAACGCGCCCGGGTGCTGGTCCAGCGGCTGCTCGCCTTCGCGCGCCGCCAGCCGCTCCAGCCGATGCCGGTCGACATCGCCCGGCTGGTCCATGGCATGGCCGATCTGGTCGCCTCGACCACCGGCCCGCAGATCCAGGTCGAGGTCGATGCGGCCGACGACCTTCCCTCGGCGCAGGCCGATCCCAACCAGCTCGAAATGGCGGTGCTCAATCTCGCGGTCAACGCCCGCGACGCGATGCCGACGGGCGGCACGCTGCGCATCTCGGCCAAGCTCGAACCGCCGGGAACGCGCCGTCCCGCCGGGCTGTCCGACGGCACCTATATCCGTCTGTCGGTTGCCGATACCGGGACGGGCATGGACGAGGCCACCCGCGCCCGCGCGATCGAGCCCTTCTTCTCGACCAAGGGGGTCGGCAAGGGCACCGGCCTGGGCCTGTCGATGGTCCACGGCCTGGCCGCCCAACTCGGCGGCGCGCTCGGCATCTCCAGCCGGCCGGGGCAGGGTACCCGCATCCATCTGTGGCTGCCGGTGACGTCGGCGTCGGCCAACCCGGTCGAGACACGCGACGTGCCCGCACTCCTCCGACGCGAGGGCGTGGCGCTGCTCGTCGACGACGAGCCGGCGGCGCGGGCGAGCACCGCGCATATGCTCGGCGAGATCGGCTACCAGGTGGTCGAGGCGGGATCGGCCGAGGAAGCGCAGGACCTGCTCGACGGTGGCCTCGCCCCCGACATCCTCGTCACCGACCATCTGATGCCCGGCCGCTCGGGCGCCGACCTCGCCCGCGCCCTGCGCGCGCAGGGCGACGCGATGCCGGTGCTGATCGTCTCGGGCTATGCCGAGGTCGACGAGATCGCCGCCGACCTGCCGCGCATCACCAAGCCGTTCCGCCAGGACGAGCTGAGCGCGATGGTCAGCCAGATCACCGCGGAAGGGTGAAGGACTCATCCTCTTCTTCCTTCTCCTTCCTTTTTCGTCATCCTGAACTTGTTTCAGGATCCACTCTTCCGCTCGGGAGCGTCCCCTTGTGTCACGGTGGACCCTGAAACAAGTTCAGGGTGACGACGTGGAGAGGCTCGCGACCGATCTCGCCAACACCCCGCTGGCAGACCCCGCGGGCTTGATCTATGCCTTGACCATATCCTTCGCTCGAAAGCTTCGAACCCTATGGCCCTGGTCAAGAAATCCTCGCTCGCCGCGCGTCCCAAGGCCCAGCCCGCGGCACCGTCCGACGAGGCGCCCGCGCGCAGCCGCGCACCCGCCCGGTCGCGGGTCGCGCCGAGCAAGGACACGCTCGCCGGCCGGATCGGCGCCGCCTCGCAGGAACTGGCGAGCGGGCTGACCGAGGCCGCCACCGCCGCGGCCGAGTTGCAGCGCGCGATGGACCAGATCTCGACCGGTGCCGAGGAGGCCGCCGGCGCCGCGCAGGAATCGCTCGGGCTGATCGGCTCGCTCACCGCGGAATTCGCCGCCGCGCGCGAACGCGCCGATGCGTCGCGCCGTCAGACCGAACTGCTCCAGGCGGCATTTCTCGAGACCAACAGCCAGATCGACGGATCGATTGCCGCGATCGAACTCAACGCGGCCCGCCAGCTCGCCTCGGTCGAGGTGATCGTCGCGCTCGAACGCCGCGCCGACGATATCGGCGAGATCAGCCGGATCGTCGCCGACATCTCCGACCAGACCAGCCTGCTCGCGCTCAACGCGACGATCGAGGCGGCGCGCGCCGGCGATCATGGCCAGGGCTTCGCGGTCGTCGCCGACGAGGTGCGTGCGCTCGCCGAGACGTCGGAGACGAGTGCGAGCGACGTCCAGCGGCTCGCCCGCGAGGTGGTCGACGAGGTGCGCCTGATCGCCGATCGCATCCGCGCCAGCGCCGAGGCCGCCGCCGGCGAGGCTACGGCGGGGCGCAGCGTGATCGCGGTGCTCGACGCCGCCCGCGCCGATCTCGCGGTGCTGTCCGAGGGCGCGCAGAGCATATTGCTGGTCGCGGTCGAAGCCGACGCCGCGGCGCGCGAGGCGATTCGCGGATCCGAACAGGTCGCCGCCGCCGCCGAGGAACAGTCGGCCGCCGCCGCCGAGGCCCAGCAGGGCGTCCAGCAGCAGAGCCTGTCGCTCGACCAGAGCCAGCAGACCGCCGACGAACTCGCGGTGCTCACCGAGCGGCTCCAGTCCGGCGACAATATCCAGGAGTCGGCCGAGCAGGTCGCCGTCGCCGCCGAGGAACTGTCGGCGACCGTGCAGGAATTGTCGGGCGCGGCCGGCGAGATACTGGTCGCAGTCGAGCAGATCAGCCGCGGCGCCGAGCTCCAGGCCTCGGCGACCACCCAGGCCAATGCGGCGATGGCGCAGATCGAGAAGGCCGCCTCCGTCGCCCAGGACCGCGCCGGCGCGGCGGTGGCGAGCGCGGCGTCGGTCACGGCCTATATCGTCGAAGGGCAGGACACGATCGGCAAGCTGGTCGACGGCGTCGGCAGCGCGCTCGCCGAGGCGCGCGCGGTAATGGCGGCGGTGATCGGCCTCAACGAGGTCGCGCGCCGGATCGAGAAGATCATCGACGCGCTGTCGCTGGTCGCGGTCCAGACCAACATGCTCGCGGTCAGCGGCTCGGTCGAGGCGACCCGCGCCGGCGACGCCGGGCGTGGCTTCGCGACCGTGTCGGGCGATATCCGCAAGCTCGCCCGCGACAGCGCCGCCAATGCCGAGCGCGCCCGCGACGTCGTTCGCGCGATCCAGGACGATATCGCCACCGTCCGCCGCGACCTCGACCAGCTCGCCAGCGCTTCGGAGATCGAGGTCGTCCGTAACCGTGTCGTCGTCGAGCGCTTCGCCCAGATCATCGCCGACATGGCGACCACCAGCGAATCGAGCGCGGCGATCCTGCAGGGCAGCGACGCGATCCTCGCGGCGGTCCGCGAGATCCGCAGCGGCACCGAGCAGATCGCCGGCGTCGCCGAGGAGGCGTCGTCGGCGGCGCGCCAGGCGGCGAGCGCGGCGCGCCAGCAGGCGCAGAGCGCCGAGGATCTGGCGGCGGCGATCGAGGAGATCGCCTCGCTCGCCAACGCGTTGCAGACCGACGCCGGCTGATCGGACCGGCGATGGCCTCCGCCCCATCCGAACGGCTGCTGAGCTTCCGCGCCGCCGGGGAGACGCTTGCGATCCCGGCGAACGCGGTGCGTGAGGTGATCCGCGCGCCCGCGCTGGTGCGGGTGCCGCATGCGCCAGGCGCGCTGGCGGGCCTCGGCAATCTGCGCGGGCAGATATTGTCGGTGGTGTCGCTGGCGACCCTGCTCGATCGCCCCGCCGGCGCCGGCAAGCGGGTGATCGTCCTCGACGATGCGCAGGGGGCCGGGGAGGGCGTCGGCCTGCTCGTCGACGAGGTCTCGGCGCTGATCGACCGCGACCAGGCGCAGGGCGGCGATCGGATCGCCCGTCCGATCGATATCGCCGCCCTGCTCGACCGCGGTTTCGTCGCCGCCACGGCACGCAAGCCGCGCCAGGCGCGCATGGCGACGGTCGAGGCGCGGATGGTGGCGGTCAACCAGATCATCCTGCTCGCCTTCGCCGTTGCCGGCCAGGAATTCGCGCTGCCGCTCGACCAGCTCGACGAGGTGATCCGGCTGCCCGAAGGGATCGCGCTGCTGCCCCAGGCCGACGACGCGGTGGTCGGCAGCGCCGCGCATCGCGGCGCGCTGCTGCCCTTGCTGTCGCTGCGCCATCTCCTGTCGCTGCCCGCGACCGCGCAACCCACGGCACCGCGGGTCGTCGTCGCCCGGCTCGGGCGCCACAAGGTCGGTCTCGTCGTCGATGCGGTCCATGCGATCCTGCGCGTCGGCGAGGATGCGATCGACATGATCCCGGCGGTGCTGACCCGCGGTGCAGGCGAGGCGCGTATCCAGGCGGTGTGCCGGCTCGACGGCGGACGTCGGCTGGTGTCGCTGCTCGCGGCCAACCAGTTGCTGCGCGACGATCTCGTCGCCCGGCTCGCCGACGACCAACAAGAGCAGGGCCGGCAACAGGAGCATGACGCGATGGCGGACGCGGCGGACGATGCAGGCGCGGACCAGGGCAAAACCGAGCAGTTTCTCCTCTTCCGGATCGGCGGCGACGATTTCGGTCTGCCGGTCGCGGCGGTCGCCGAGGTCGTGCGCATGCCCGACAGTCTCGGCAGCCTGCCGCGCGCGCCCAAATTCGTCGAGGGCATCATGAACCTGCGCGGCCGTGCGATCCCGGTGATCGACCAGCGCCGCCGTTTCGACGCGCCCGCCGGGGCCGGCCAGCGGCGGCGGGTGATCATCGTCAGCCTTGGCGAGATGCAGGCGGGGTTCGTCGTCGATGCGGTGTCCGACGTGATCCGAGTCGGCCAGGCCGACCTCCAGGCCGCGCCCGACCTCGGCGACGGCGCGGTGCGGATTTTCGACCGGGTCGCCACCGTCGGTGCGGAACAGCGAATGGTGCTGCTCGTTCAGCCGCGCGAATTGCTCGACCGTGCGGAAAAGGATCTGCTCGCGGCGATGCTGCCCGGGGACGTGTCGACCAACTCGTGATCAAGCTGCTGATCGTCGATGATTCGCCGCTGATGCGGCGGCTGCTCGGCGGCATCTTCGCCGCCGAGGGCGACTTCGTCGTCGAGCTTGCCCGCGACGGCGTCGAAGCGCTCGAAAAGCTCGGTACCTTCGCGCCCGACGTGGTCACCCTCGACATCCACATGCCTGGCCTTGACGGGCTCGGTTGCCTCGACCGGATCATGGTCGAGCGCCCGACTCCGGTGGTGATGGTGTCGTCGCTGACCGCGCAGGGGGCCAACGAAACCCTCGAGGCGCTCGCGCTTGGCGCGGTCGATTTCGTCGAGAAACCTGGCGGGGCGGTGTCGATCGAGATCGAACGGATCGCGCCGGCGCTGGTCGAGACGGTGCGCGCCGCGTCGCAGGCGCGGCTCTCGCGCACCCATCGCTTGAGCGAAAGGCTTCGCCGGCGCGGCGCGCGGCCGCCCGTGTCGGCGCCGGCGCCCGCGCGCCCGGTCCGGCGTATCGCCAGGCCGGCGCGCGAGGGAGTCGTGCTGGTCGGCACCTCGACCGGAGGCCCGCCCGCGCTCGACGCGCTGCTCGCGCCGCTTGCCGCGGACTTTCCCTGGCCGATCGTCATCGCCCAGCACATGCCCGCCAGCTTCACCCGCGCGCTTGCCGAACGGCTCGACCGGATCTGCGCGATCGCGGTCGAGGAGGTGTCGGCACCGGTGTCGCTGCGGCCGGGGCATGCCTATGTCGGCCGCGGCGACGCCGATCTGATCCTCGCGCGCCGGCCGACGGGGCTGGTGGCGATGGCCGCGCCCTCCGATCCACGCTTCCACTGGCATCCCAGCGTCGATCGTATGGTGGCGAGCGCGATCGATCTGATCGAACCCGAGAGCCTCGTTGGCGTGTTGATGACCGGCATGGGGGCCGACGGAGCCGAAGCGATGACCCGATTGAGGACCCTGGGCGGCCACACGATCGCCGAGGCCGAGGAAAGCGCCGTGGTGTGGGGCATGCCCGGCGCGCTGGTGAAGGCCGGCGGCGCCGATTTCGTCCTCGGGCTCGACCGTATCGCCGGACGCCTGACCGATCTGGTTGCCGGACGTTGAGCGGCGTCGATGCCGGTCCGGCCACGACCGCCCCCTTGTCGGCCGAGGATCTGCGCCGGCTGACCGACTTCATCTACCAGCGCACCGGCATGACCTTCGGTGAGAACAAGCGCTATTATATCGAGCGGCGGGTCACCCAACGCATCGCCGAAAGCGGTGCCGCCGCCTTTGCTGACTATTTCGGGCGGCTGGTGTTCAACCCCGCCGAAGTCGAGGCGCTGATCAATGCGTTTACGATCAACGAGACCTATTTCTACCGCGAGGAACATCAACTCCAGGCGCTCGGCCGGTCGATCCTGCCCGACCTGATCCGCACCCGCCGTCCCGGCGACCTGATCCGGATCTGGTCGATGCCCTGTTCGAGCGGCGAGGAGCCTTATTCGATCGCGATCTGGCTGCTCGAAAACTGGCCGCTGGTCGACGCCTATCATCTCGAGATCGTCGGATCGGACATCGACACCGCCGCGATCGAACAGGCCAAGGCCGGCATCTATGGCGAGCGCGCGCTGTCGAAGCTGCCCGACGACGTCGTCGAACGTTATTTCGAGCATCGCCGCGGCCATAGCCGCAAGATCATCGACGATCTGCGCGAGTCGGTGCAGTTCGTGCCCGTCAACCTGATCGATCCGGTGGCGATGGCGGCGATGGGGCGGTTCGACGTGATTTTCTGCCGCAACCTGCTGATCTATTTCGACGACGCCTCGCGGCTGGCGGCGGCCGACCATCTGTTCGACCGGCTCAACCCCGGCGGCTATCTCTGCCTCGGCCACACCGAATCGATGGCGCGGATCAGCGATCGTTTCGAGCTCGCTCGCTTTGACGACGCGATCGTCTATCGTCGGCCGTAGCTATGATGATGTTCACGCGTCCTTCCGCTTATGAGCCCCTCCCCTTCAGGGGAGGGTTCGTCAGGTCGGGAGTGCACCCGCACTCCCTCAACCATGCCGGGGGCATGGTTTACCTGACGAAGGTGGCGCGCGAGCGCAGCGAGCGTCCACGCTGGAACCAAGAGCGCCTTCAGCGGCATCGAGCCGCTTCAGTCGCACCCCACCCCTTCGTCAGGTCAACCATGCCCCCGGCATGGTTGAGGGAGTGCCGGGGGCACTCCCGACCTGACGAACCTCCCCTGAAGGGGAGGGGCTTAAGTGCTGAGATCCATCGCTGATGGACGAACTGCTCGAACAATTCCTGATCGAGGCACGCGATCTCATCGTTCAGGCGCATGACGACCTGGCGGCGCTGGCGCATAGCCCGGACGATCGCGAGCGGATCGACAGTGCGTTTCGCGCGGTCCACACCCTCAAGGGGTCGGTCGCGATCTTCGACATGGCGCCTGCGCTCCAGGCGCTCCACGCCGCCGAGGACGTGCTCGACAAGGCACGGTCGGGCAGCGCCGTGCTCGACGCCGACCGGCTAGCGGCGCTGGTCGACACGATCGACCAGAGCGACCGCTGGGTCGAGGCGATGGAGGGGCAGGGCGCCTTGCCCGCATCGGCGCAGGACGAAGCCGCCAGGCTGGTCTTCCGGCTGGCCGGCGGCGGCGCGGTCGTGGCGGTCCCCGATGGACCCGCACCCGACTGGACGCTTGCGCTGACCGGCGCGCTCGCCGAACCGGCATCGGGGCCGCTGGTCGCCTTTCGCTACGATCCCGATCCCGACTGCTTCTTCCGCGGCGACGACCCGGTGGCGATCGCGGTCGCGGTGCCCGATTTGCTGCAGTTCGCGATCACGCCGCGCGAGCCCTGGTCGGCAGCCGAGGCGATCGAACCCTTTCGCTGCAATCTGCGCCTGACGGGCCTGTCGGCGGCAGCCATCGACGCGGTGCGCGCGAGCTTCCGGCTGGTGTCGGATCAAGTGGCGATCGTCGCGGTCGAGGCCGCTGGCGCCGCGCCACGCGCCGCGCCCGCCGACGCACCCGCCGCAGTGGTGCGCACGCTCAGGGTCGATGCCGTGCGGATCGATGCGCTCGCCGATGCGGTCGGCGAACTCGTCGTCGCCGGCCATGCGCTGGCACAGGTCGCGGCACGCGCCGACCGGATCGATGCCGGGCTCGCCGCGCAGATCCGCGCGGTCCAGGGCAATTTCGACCGGGTCGTCGGTGACATGCGCGACGCGGTGGCCGCGGTGCGGATGGTGTCGATCGCACCGGTGCTGCGCCGGCTGCCGCGGATGGTGCGCGAGATCGCCGCCACCACCGGCCGCGAGGTCGCGCTCAGGATGACCGGCGAAGCGACCCAGATCGACAAGGGGATCGCCGACGAGCTGTTCGAGCCGCTGCTCCACCTCGCCCGCAACGCGATCGACCATGGTATCGAGCCGCCGGCCGATCGTCTCTCCGCGGGCAAGCCCGCGCAGGGGCTGATCCGCCTCGACATCGCCCGCAGCGGCGACCAGGTTCGCGTCACCCTCGCCGATGACGGCAAGGGTATCGATCCGGCCCATATCCGCCGGGTCGCGGTCGACCGCGGGGTGATCGACGCCGAGGCCGCTGCCGCGCTCGACGACGAGGCCGCACTGCGGCTGATCTTCGCCGCGGGCTTCTCGACCGCGGCGGCGGTGACCGACGTGTCGGGGCGCGGGGTGGGGATGGACGCGGTGCAGAGCGCGATCGACCGGATGGGCGGCCGCATCGACCTGGCGAGCGAACCCGGCGCCGGCACCACCGTCCGGCTGGTGCTGCCGCTCCACGCGATCACCACCAAATTGCTGGTGGTCGAGGTCGGCCGCGACCGCTTCGGGGTGCCGCTCGACGATATCGTCGAGACGGCGAGCATCGACGAGGCCGCGATCTTCGCGATCGGTCGCGGGCGCGCCTGCGTCCACCGCGGCCGCACCCTGCCGCTGCTCAGCCTCGCGCGGCTGCTCGATCATGACGCCACCGACATAGCCGAGCCCAAATTGCTGGTGATGGGGCAGGGCGTCGACGCGGTCGGCGTCACGGTCAGCGCGCTGCGCGAGCGGATCGACGCGGCGGTGCGGCCGCCGCGCGGGTTGCTCGCCCATGTCCCCGGCATCGCCGGGACCACCTTGCTTGGCGACGGCGGCGTGCTGCTGGTGCTCGACCTGCCGGGGCTTGCGGCATGAGCGTCCGGCACGATGGCGAACGCATCCGGCTCGAGGGCGCCTGCGAGGTCGAGGATGCCGAACCGCTGCTCGCGCTGCTTCAAAAATATCCGGGCGACGTCGTCGATCTGGGGGCCTGCACCCGCGCGCATGGTGCGGTCGTGCAACTGCTGCTCGCCTTCCGGCCGGTGCTGATTCCGCCCGCCGCGCCCGGTCCGCTCGCCGATATCGTCCTGCCCGCTCTGGCACAGTCGGGGCTTCAGTCGTCCCCTATCGGCGGCGCGATCAATATCTTATGACTCCCCGGAACATTTCGGCCGGTCGGCCGCTTCGGAGCACTGCATGTCCCTCACCGTAATGATCGTCGACGACAGCAAACTTGCCCGGATCGTCGCCGGCAAGGCCCTGGCCGAACTTCAGCCCGACTGGACGCGGGTCGAGGCCGGCGGAGCCGCGCAGGCGCTCGATCTGGTGGCGGCACAGCAGGTCGATGTCGCGCTGATCGACTATAATATGGTCGAAAAGGACGGGCTCCAGCTCGCGACCGAGTTGCGCGCGGCCTATCCCGACCTGCCGATGGCGATCATCACCGCCAATATCCAGGACGAGATCATCGCCGGCGCGCGCGCGATCAACGCCACCTTCGTCCCCAAGCCGGTGACCGTCGAGGGGCTTCGCGGTTTCGTTTCCGGAGCCGCGCTGCGTCTGCGGGCATCGAAGGCATGATCCCCGACACCGTCTCGCTCGGCGAGCTCGAGCGCGATGCCCTGACCGAGATCGTCAATATCGGCGTCAGCCGCGCCGCCGCCAATCTGCGCAAGATGGTCGGCGACCAGGTGTCGCTGTCGGTCCCCTCGATCGAGGTGGTGACCCAGCGCCGCGCCGCCCGGCTGATCAGCGAGCGCGAGATCGCTCAGCTCGTCGCGATCCGCCAGGATTTCAGCGGCGCCTTTTCGGGTCGCGCGCTGCTGATCTTTCCCGAAACCAACAGCCTCGAACTGGTCCGCGCGGTCACCGGCGACGAACTGAGCGCCGAGGAGGTGCTCGAGTTGGAGCATGAGGCGCTCGCCGAGACCGGCAACGTCATCCTCAACTCCTGCCTCGCGACGATGGCCAACATGCTCAAGCGCTCGCTGGTGATGACGATCCCCGAGGTGCTGCGCGGCGACGGCGCGCTGATGTTCGACATCAGCGACGACATGCCCGACGACGGGCTGGTGCTGTTCCTCTATATCGACTTCGCGGTCCGCAAGCGCGACATTCGCGGCTATATCGCGATGCTGATGGACCTGCCGGCGCTGACCATCCTCAAGGAACTGCTCGACGAGTTCATCGAACGCGTCGTCGGCGACGATGGCTGACGGGGACGCCGAGATGACCGTCCCGCCGCCCGATATCGACGGCCGCCGGCGCGCGGTGTTCGCGGCCGCCGGCGCGAGCGGCTTCTGGGACTGGGACATCGCCCGCGAGCGGCTGTTCGTCGACGAAGGCTTTGCCGATCTTTACGGCTTCGATGCCGACGCCGCCCGCGCGGGGCTTCCGGTCAAATCCTTCTTCGCCGCGATCCATCCCGACGACCGCCCGCGCATCCGCATCGCGGTGGCGGCGATGCTCGCGGGCGCCGAGCTGTTCTCGAAGGAGTATCGGGTCGTGCTCGCCGACGGCAATGTGCTGTGGATGCACGGCCGCGGCCAGTGCCAGCTCGGCGCCGACGAGCAGCCCGAACATTTCACCGGGCTGCTGATCGACGTCACCGAGCGCAAGCGCACCGAGGAAAGGCTGCGCATCGCCCAGACCGCGGGCGGGGTCGGCACCTTCGAATATGTCGACGGCTTCGCGACGGCGTCGGTGTCCGAACAATTCTGTACCCTGCTCGGGCTCCATCCGGCGAAGGTGCTGCCGGTGCGGACGATCAACGGCGTCGTCGCGGCTGGCAGCGATCCGATCATCCCCGAAGGCGATCATGGCGCCGCCTCGCCGATCGAGCCGATGCAGGGCGAGTTCCGGATCGTCCGCCGCGACGACGGCGCCGAGCGCTGGATCGCGCGGCGCGGCGAGATCGTCCGCGACGGCGGTACCGGCTTTCGCTTTGTCGGGGTGATCTACGACGTCACCGCCTCGAAACAGGCCGAACGCACCTTGCGCGAATTGGCCGACACGCTCGAGACCCGCGTCCAGCAGGAGGTCGCGGTGCGCGAACAGGCCGAGGACGCGCTACGCCAGGCCCAGAAGATGGAGGCGATCGGCCAGCTCACCGGCGGCATCGCCCATGACTTCAACAATCTGCTGACGATCATCATCGGCAATATCGACACCGTCTCGCGCCGCCTGCCGGGGACGATCGACCAGCGCGCACGGCGCTCGCTCGAAAATGCGCTGAAGGGGGCCGAGCGCGCCGCGGCGCTGACCCAGCGGCTGCTCGCCTTCTCGCGCCAGCAGCCGCTCGCGCCCAAGCAGACCCATATCGGCCGGCTGATCGCGGGAATGTCAGACCTGCTGACCCGGACGATCAACGAGACGATCGCGATCGAGATCGCCTCCGATCCCGATCTGTGGAGCGTCGACGTCGACCCGCACCAGCTCGAAAATGCGATCCTCAACCTCGCGGTCAATGCCCGCGATGCGATGGAGGAAGGCGGTCGGCTGAGCGTGCGCGCCGCCAATCTGCTGATCGCGAAGGGCGAGGCGGGGCCGGCCGGGATCGCTCCCGGCCATTATGTCGTGGTCAGCGTCGCCGACACCGGTACCGGCATGGCGCCCGAGACGGTCGCGCGGGTGTTCGATCCCTTCTTCACCACCAAGGATGTCGGCAAGGGCACCGGCCTGGGCCTGTCGATGGTCTATGGCTTCGTCAACCAGAGCGGCGGCAAGGTGTCGATCGATTCCGAGCCGGGCCGCGGCACCCGCATCGACCTCTATCTCCCCGCCCAGCTCGACGCGTCGGGCGAGGAGCCCGCCTATGTCGACGAACATGCCGCGCTCGGCAGTGCCACCGAGACGATCCTGGTCGTCGAGGACGACGACGATGTCCGCGGCTACACCGTCGAGATGCTGCGTGAGCTCGGCTACCGCGTCGTCGAGGCGCATGACCCATCCTCGGCGCTGCGCCTGCTCGAACGCCGCGACGAGCCGATCGCGCTGCTGCTGACCGACGTCGTCATGCCGATCATGTCGGGCCGCGAGCTGGTCGATGCCGCGCGCGCGCTCCAGCCCGACCTGCGCGTGCTCTACACCTCGGGCTATCCGCGCGACGCGATCACCCAGGCCGGCCGGCTCGAGGAGGGGGTCGAATTGCTGTCGAAACCCTTCACCTTCATGGCGCTGTCGCAGCGGGTCCGGACCCTGATCGAGCGGTCCTGATTCCGCCTCGAATTCGCGGCTGGAACAAGAAAAAGACAGGTCGTTCGAAAGCGCCGTCCAAGTGATAAACCAACAGCGAGATTGAAAAGCGCGGCCACCTGCGCTATATCGGTTGCGCTAACGTCGCCTGCGACGGAATTTGAAGCCCTCAGGCAGACCATTCCATTTCACGCCGCCTGGCTCCGCCGACACGCTGTCGCGCGGATACCCCGATCCGTGAAAGGACGCACTATATGCCGATCGGCACCGTCAAATTCTTCAACATCGACAAGGGCTACGGCTTCATCTCCAACGAAGACGGCTCGGGCGACGCGTTCGTCCACATCAGTGCGGTCGAACGCGCCGGCATGAGCACGCTCAACAAGGACGAGCGGGTCAGCTATGAACTCGAGACCGGCCGCAACGGCCGCGAGTCCGCCGTCAACCTGACGTCGGCCTGATCCGATGGCCAAAGAGGATCTCATGGTCCTCGACGGCATGATCGACGAGATCCTTCCCGACGGGCGCTTCCGCGTCCTGCTCGAGAATGATCACCGGATCATCGCCTATACGGCGGGCCGGATGCGGCGTTTCCGCATCCGCTCGGTGGTAGGCGACAAGGTCCAGGTCGAAATGACGCCGTATGACCTCGACAAGGGTCGGATCATCTACCGTGAGCGGACCCCGGGCGCAGGCCCCGGTCCGCGCCGAGGGGGCGTGCGCCGTTGAGCGCAGGCCGCCAATTTCTCAAACACGCGCGCCGCCATGCGGCGCGCAAGGATCTTAATGCACAATATTATCAAGAATCGTTCGTCGGCCTCGCGCGTTGCGAAGCCTGTTGCTTATCCCTCTATCGTCCATTCCAGGTCGGCGCCTGGCGCCGCGGTCCTGTCGCGCAGCGAATTGCGCCGGATCGTCGCCGAGATCCTCGGCTGACCCACAAAGCGGGGCCTTGCCGGCCCCGCACCCGGATTCAGGTGGCGGGCGCCCGGCGATGACCGAGCTGCGCAGCCATCCGCAAGCCCCCCATGTGCTGCCGGTGCTGGTCGCTGCGACCGACATCGATCATATGGGGCATGTCAACAACAGCATCTATCTGCGCTGGATCGAGCAGGCCGTGCACGACCATTGGTGCGGCCTCGCCACTCCGGCGGAATTCGATGCGTTCCGCTGGGTCGCGGTCCGTCACGAGATCGACTATCGCCGCCCCGCCTTTGCCGGCGACGCGCTGCTGGTCGAGGTCCGGCTGACCTCGGTCAAGCGCGCCCGCGCCTGGTATGCGATCGCGATCCGCCGCGGCACCGACCTGCTGGTCGAGGCGGTATCCTGCTGGTGCTGCGTCGACGCGGTGTCGCAGGCGCTGACCCTGATCCCGCGCGACATCCTCGAACGGCCCTCATCATGACCGACATCAGCATCGTCGACGCCGACATCGCCTGGTCGCGCGAGCAGGACGGCATCGCCTTCACCGTCGAGACTCCGTCGGGTCAGGTCGACTGCATCGCCACCCGCGATGCGCTGGCGACGCTGGTCGGCAAGGACCGCAGCGAGGTGTCGGCGGACATGGCGGCCGATCTGTTCGAAGGCCACCGCGCGCAACTGGCGACGATCGTCGCCGCCATGCTCGATCGCCTGCCGGCCCGCACGTCGCGGACGCCGCTGGTGATCGGTTATGAGCATATCACAGGATAATCACCTAATTTGCCTGCGGGTCTGGCAAGATCGGCGATTGCGCGATATCCCGTCGCATGACCAATCAAATGACGACCATCGAACGGGCCTTCGAAATCGCCCGCACCGGCAAGTGCATCAACTGGAGCGAAGTCGTCCGCCAGTTGAAGAGCGAGCGGTTCGAGGGCGTCGAGGCGCATTTCAGCAGCCCGTCGCTGCGCAAGCAGATCACCGCCGAATGCGACGCCGCTCGGACCCGCGTCGCGGGATAGACTGATCGTTTACTTGGTTTGCCGTTCGTATCTCGACTATGCTCGATTCGAACGGGCTGATGTCTCAGCGGCCGGCGCCGTACCGTCCGCCACGCCATATCCCCGCGCGATCGACGTCACTTCGTGCCGTTGCGCGCCGAGGCCCGCGACCAGCGCCGCCACCGCCCCGTCGAGATCATGGCCGCGACCGCACAGGAAGATGTCGGCCGCGGCATAGCCATGTTCGGGCCAGCTGTGGATCGAGATGTGCGATTCCGCGAGCAGCGCGACCCCGGTGACGCCCTGGCCCGGGCCGAAATGGTGGAGCCTGAGGTCGATCAGGGCCGCGCCCGACACGGTCACCGCCGCGCGCAGCGCCCGCTCGATCCGGTCGAGATCGGCAAGGCCGGTGCAGCCGAACAGATCGACCAGCCGGTGGATGCCGGTGAACGGCGGCGGCGTCGCTTCGGCCGGATCAGCCATGGAGGATCGAGACATGGTCTATTCCCAGATGGGCCATCGCCCGTTCGGCGGCGATCGTGCCGCGATAATGGGCTTCCTCGAAGATCGACAGCCCGCTCAGGTCCGAATGGGCGTGGAAGATCGGCGGTGCCGCCGCGGTGGCCCGCTGCCGCGCTTCGCCCCAGATGAAGCCGGGCGTGGGACGGATCATCGCATGGCCCCAGCGCCACACATCGATCCGGCTGATCGCCCCCTCGAGATCGGGATTGGTCGCGATCAGATCGGCCTCGACCAGCCTCTGCCAGTCGGCGAGGCTGCGGTCGAGCATCAGCCGCCGCGCCGCCGCCGGCTCCATCGTCGACAGCGGCATATACCAGGTCAGCACGCTCGGCCCGGGCACCATGTCGAGCCGCTGGTGGGTCGCGACGACATAGCCGAGCGAGGCGCTGGTCGCCGAGACATTGTCCCAGGCGAGCGCGGTGCCCGGGCCGGCGGGCAGCCGGTCGACGCTGATATTGGCTACGACCCAGGGGGCATATCCGAAGGCCGCGCCATGGTTTGCGCCCTGGTCGGGGGCGATATGCGCCGCGACGAACTGCGGCATCGCCAGGATCGCGCTGTCGCAATGCCAGCTTATGCTCATTTTGCGCTTAACATCGAAACTGTCGACGATCGCGCGCCCGTCGACGATGCGCGCCGCGAATATGATCTGCGCGGCCTCGACATGCCCGGCGATCCGCGCCGCCAGCGCCGCCGCGAGGTGGCCGTTGCCCTCGGGCCAGGTCAGCACCGCATCGGTCGAGGCGTTCGCGGCGTCGCCGCGGCGACCGGCGAAATAATGGATGCCGGCCCAGGCCGAGACCTGATCGGGCTCGGTGCCATAATCGTCGCGGCACGCATAGCGGACATGCGCGCGCAGCACCGGCGACCGCCAGCCCTGCCGGTCGAGCCAGTCGGCGAACGACAGCCGGTCGAGCGCGACGAGGTCGGGATCGCGCGCGCTCAGCTCCATCGGGATCGCGAAGGCCGGGCGGCCGCCCGCGTCGCGCCGGTCGCGATAGGCCGCCATCGCCGCGAAGAAGGCGTCGAGATCGTGTCGGTCGGCATCGCTCAGCCCGATTGCCGGGATCAGCCCGTCCTGCCAGCGCCCGAGGCTCAGCAGCCGCTCGTCGGGGTCGGCGACGATCTGATAGGGATCGAAGACCGGCTTGCCGTCCTGCCAGCCGGTGATGATCCCCAGCCGTTCGAGCAGATGGCGCACGCCGCGCGCCTCGGCATTGGGGATCGGCAGATAATGCGCGCCGAGCGGAAAAGCCGAGATCGCATTGCGCCCCGAGCGCGCATTGCCGCCCGGCTGGTCCTCGAGTTCGAGCAGGTGGAAATCGGTCATGCCGGCCTCGGCGAGCGCCCAGCCCGCCGACAGGCCGGCGATGCCGCCGCCGGCGATCAGGATGCGGGTGTGGCGCTGTTCGGTGGGCGGCGGGAAGCCGCCGTCGCGCAGCCGGTGGCCGCGGCGGAAATCGGCGCCGCCGAGCGTGCCCGGCATCGCCGCCGAAGCCCGCAGCGCCAGCCCGCCCGCGCCGATCGCGGCGACGCCCGCCGCGGTGCCGCCGGCGATCACGGTCCGGCGCGAGAGGGGACGGCTCATCCCTCGACCTGCGACCATTCCTGGTCGAACTCGCGCACCAGCGCCTGGTTGTCGAGCCGGTTCACCGGCACCGGTCGTCGCGCCATGTCGGGGGCGAAGAAGAAGGCCAGCCTTTCGCTGTCCGGGGTCAGGAAACGCAGCCCCGGCGGCAGCGGGCCGGCCCCCCGCACCGGATCGATCGGGGCATGCGCGGCGAGCACGAAGCCCCATTCGCCGAAGCTCGGCACATAGGCATGATAGGCGCGGGTCGCGAGGCCCGCGGCCTCGAGCGTCGCCGACACCGTCCAGTAGGCGCGTGGCGCCACCAGCGGCGAGGTGCTCTGGACGCTGGCGACCGCGCCGGGCGCCATCGCGCGGGCAAGCTCGCGATAGAAGCTCACCGTGTAGAGCTTGCCGATCGAGAAATTGGTCGGGTCGGGAAAGTCGACCAGCACCGCGTCGAAGGCACGGCGATTGGCGCGCAGCCAGACGAAGGCGTCGGCATTGACGACATGGACCTTGGGCGATCGGAAGGCGTGCCGGTTGAGCCCGGCGAGGATCGGGCTGTCGGTGAACAGCCGGGTCATCGCCGGGTCGAGATCGACCAGCGTCACCGATCGCACCCCGGGATATTTGAGGATCTCGCGCACCGCGAGGCCGTCGCCGCCGCCGAGCACCAGCACGTCGCGCAAGGCCGCCACCCGGCTCAGCGCCGGATGCACCAGCGCCTCATGATAGCGATATTCGTCGCGCGACGAGAATTGCAGATTGCCGTTGAGATAGAGCCGCAGGTCGTCGCGGCGTTTGGTGATCACGATCCGCTGATAGGGGGTCTGGGTCGCGTAGATGATCGGTTCGCCATAAGCGGCGCTCTCCGAAGCGCGCTGCAGCTTCTCGGCGCCGATCATGCCGATGGCGAGGGCGGTGAGCACGACGATCGCCGCGACCAGTTCGGTCTTCAGGCGTGCGGCCCTGGGCAGCATCAGGATCAGCGCCAGCGCGACCGCGGCGTTGGCGATGCCGAAGAACAGCCCGGTGCGGATCAGCCCGAGATGCGGTACCATCACCAGCGGGAACAGCAGCGAGGCGGCGAGCGCGCCGACATAGTCGAAGGTCAGCACCTTCGATACTAGGTCGCCGAATTCGAGCCGGTCCTTGAGGATGCGCATCAGCAGCGGAATCTCGAGCCCGACCAGCGCGCCGATCGCGACGACGAGGCCATAGAGCGGCAGCCGGAAATCCTCGACCCGGTCGAACAGCAGGAACAGGATCGCCGCCGAGAAGCCGCCGACCGCCGCGATCATGATCTCGACGCGGACGAACACGCGCAGTTCGTCGCGGGTCACGTAGCGCGAGCACCACGACCCGATCCCCATCGCGAACAGATAGGTGCCGATGACGGTCGAGAACTGGGTGACGCTGTCGCCGAGCAGATAGGAGGCGAGGGTGCCCGCCAGCAGCTCGTAGACGAGCCCGCAGGTCGCCACCACGAAGGCCGATGCCAGCAGCGCGAGCGCCGAGCGCGACAGTGCGGCGGTGCCGTCCTCCGCGCCCCCGGCGGCCGCCGGGGGATCAGCCATGAATCGCCGAACCGATGATGATCGCGATCGCGATCGCGACCGATCCCGCGAGGATCGCGATCGCATTGTTCTGCTTCTCGCAGATCTCCTTCCACATATCGACCGGGGTCAGCTTGTCCCACAGCAGGAAGCCGACGATGAAGATGACGAGGCCGAAGCCGGTATAGGCCAGGGTGGCGAGCAGAACGGGCAGGCTGAGCATCGATCGATCCTTTCCGATCTATTTGTGGTGGGGGCCGGTGGAATGGATGAAGACGCCGCCGCCGCCATGGCCGCTGCTGGCGAGCGAGGTCCGCCCGCCGTCGGCGAATGGCGAATAGCCATATTGCACCGACGCGCCGAACGTCAGCACGACGGCGATACACCATAAGGCATAGATCAGGGTGCCGCGGTTCATGCGTCGGGCTCCTGCGAAAGGCGCCGCTTTTCGAAACGGGCGTGAAGCGCCAGCAGCGCGATCGGCCACGCGGCGATCAGCAGCAGCGCGAGCAGGATATTGCCGATGAAGCTGGTGCCGCGCTCGACGGTGATCCTGACCGGGATCGGCGTCGTCGGTGATGGGCCGGCCCGATAGGCGCTGCCGCTGGTCCAGCTGTGCGCCGACAGGTCGGCGACCAGCTCATAGGCGCCGCCCGGAACGCTCGACAGGGTGGTGACGGGACGCGAGTCGCCCTCGCTCCACGATCCGTCGCTGTCGGCGCCATGATAATATTCGGCGACGCCGGAGCCGTCATAGCTTTGCTGGGTACGGCGATCGACCAGCGCATAATCGAGATCGACCCAGCTGTTGTCGAGCGCCTGCGCCTCGGCATGGACGGCGATACCCGCATAGCGGTCGGGCAGATCGAACGGGCCGATCACGAAGGTCTTTTCGGGCCCGTCGAGCTGGACCTCGACATCGCTCGTGTAGACGAGCTGGTGCGACGGGCCGACGCTGGCGGCGACGATCAGGCCGATGCCGGCGAGGGCCGCGACGATCGCCGACGGCCATTGCATCGCCTTCCACGGCGACGGCTCGTGCGGCGATGGCGTGCTGCTGCCCGGACCGCGCGATGCGAAGCCGAACGCCGCCTCGACTGTGCCGCGCGGCAGGAAGTCGACGCGGGTCCAGCTGATCTCGCCCTCCTCGTCGCCGCCATGACCATCGCCGACGCCGTCGCTCTCCTCGCGGCTGATCATCGTCCCCGGCCGCACGAAATCGCGGACCATCGCGGTCTCGCCGACCGCGGCCCGCCAATAGAATTCACCGACCACGAAGCTCACCGTCGCGCGATAGGCCGTGTCGAACTGGTCGAAGCGCTGCCCATTCAGCAGGATCCAGCCGATGCCCTGGCTGGCCGGCGTGCGATCGAGCGATCGGCCGATGCTCCAGCTGCGGCCGTCGTCGACCAGGAAGCGATAGCCATGATAGGGGTTGAATAGCAGATATTCGGACCAGCTGCTGTTGGTACTGCGGCGTTCGAGATAGCCGATCGCCTCCCACTCGACGCCCTGGAGCCGGCCGCGCGAACCCAGCGGCAGCCAGGGGGCGGACAATGCCGTCGCGGCCTTGGCGAGCAGCTTCGGCTCGCCGCGGGTCATGTCGAGGACGGCGTGGCAATGGCCGCAGGCCAGACTGACGGTGTGGCCAGCCGCGCGCATTTCGATCGCCCCGCCGCATGCCGGACAGGTCAGCGCCTTGACGGCCGGGACGGACGATCGATCGTTCACTGTGTGAAGTCCGGCATCGCCCAGCCTTCGATCGCGCGCAGGCCGTTGGGACGCAGTTCGGCAAGCGTCGTGTAGCGGCCGATATAAACCGCAGTCTCGGCACGCTCCTGATGCTCTTCGCGCTGGACGCTGGCGCATTGTCCGTCATGCCGCGACAGATCGACGCTGGTCATCCGCAAGCCGGCGGGCGTGGCGAACGGCAGTTCGCCTTCGCTGGCCACGCATTCGGCCCTTTTGACGTCGCTCACCCTGAACTCGATATTGGCGAGGCTTGCCTTTCGCGCGGTCGGGACCCTCGCGCCATCCTTCAACCGTCCGATCAGTTTACGGCCCTGTTCGGCTTCGGGGCGTTCGAACAATATCATGTACCGCCCCATCGCCTCGCCGAGCCATCCCTGAACGCCGTCGTCGAACAGCATGACCCAGTCGCTCCAGCCGCCGCCGCTCCAGCGCCACCGCACCCGCCCGATCAGTTCGAATCCGACATCCTCGAAGCGCCCGCGGGTGCCGATCCGCAACGGGCTGACATCGTCGGGAACGGTCGCGACGGTGCCGATCGCCGTCAGGGCCTCGCCGCTGCGGACCACCAGGCTGCGGCAATAGTCGCAGACCTTGACCGGCAGGCCCGTCGAGCGGAAGCGCAGCTCGGCGCCGCAAGCGGGGCAGGGGGCGACGGTCATTAGGTCAGCCGATCCGTGCGAGCAGCGCCGCCTTCTTGGCGTCGAACTCGGCCTGGCTGATCGCGCCCGCCTGGAACAGACCGTGCAGCTTGGCGATCAGCGCGATCGGATCCCCGGCCGGGGCGGCGCCCTCCAGCGCGCGGGTGGCAGCCGCCTTGTCGATCGCCGCCTGGACCTCGTCGGGCAGCGTCAGGCTTTCGACGAGGAAGCCGGTGAGGCTCAGCCCGAAGCGGGCGAACTCGGGCTCGACCGCGGCGCCGAGCGCGGCCGACATCGCCTGCTGGTCGCCCGCCATATCGACGAAGGCGATCGCGCCGCCGCCGAGCCGGCTGGCGAGCGCGGTCGCGATCGCGCCGCGCAGATGCGGTTCGATATCGTCGAGGGTGAAGCGATCGAGATTGCCGACCAGCGCGGTCCAGAACAGCGCGACGTTGGCGATGGTGAAACTGTAGCGGCCATGCGCGCGCAGCCGGACCGGCCCGAAATCGCGATCGGCGACGGTGATCGGCTGCGGCGTGCCCCAGCGCCGGTCGACCTGCTCGCGCAGCGCGAAGAAGCAGATATCGGACTTGAACGGCGATCGGAAGCCCTTGTCCCAATGCGCGAGCGCGGTCAGCACCGGCAGCGTCGCGGTGTCGAGCGTGTAGCGGCCTGGCCCGAAGATGTCGGCCATCTGCCCCTCGTTCATGAAGGCGGCGGCCTGCGCCTCGCGCACCGTCAGCTGCGCGCCGTTGCTTATCGCATGGCCTGCGGTCGGGTAGCGCCAGGCGAGCGTGCCGGGCTCGTCGCTCCAGTCGATCACGTCGATGAACGATTTCGAGAAAAAACGCCCCAGACCCATCGGTTTGCCCCCTGTGTCCAAGCCTAGCGCGGCGGCCGCGATTTTCAATCGGGGCGCCCGAGGGAATGATCGGTTTTGGTGTCGGCACCGTTCCGATCCACGGGCGTTACGCCTGGCGAGAGGAACGCCACATGCCCGCCGGTTTCGACATCGTCCCCCATCTGATCGCACTCACGATCGCCTATGTCCTGGCGTTGCCGATCGGCTGGAATCGCGAGAAGGAAGAGCGAAGTGCGGGAATCCGCACATTTCCGCTGGTCGCGCTGGCGAGTTGCGGGTTCGTCCAGGCGGTCGAGACGATGATGGCGCATGATCCGGCGGCGATCGCGCGGGTGCTCGAAGGGGTGATCGCCGGGATCGGCTTTCTCGGCGGCGGCGCGATTCTCCAGCAAGGCCAGTCGGTCAAGGGGACCGCCACCGCCGCGAGCCTGTGGATCACCGGGGCTATCGGGGTCTCGGCGGGCCTCGGCAGCTATGACGTCGCGGTGGTGCTGGCGGTGGCGACGATGGCGACCTTGTGGATAATGCGACCGCTCAAACCGGCGCCGAACGAGGCTGATGATGCTGCGCCGGTGCACAAACCGGTGGTCGTCGAGCGGGCGTGACGGCGATCCCGGGATAGGCATCGTTCGACCGTCACTCCGCCGTGCCTGCGATCCGTACGCCGATCGCCATGCGCGACACCAGCCATGCGACGAAGCTGTCGCAGCGTCGATCGGTGATATCGGTCGGCCGGACGGCCAGATAATTCGTCCCGTCGGGGGCGAACCCCCACGGGGCACATAGCCGTCCCGCGGTCAGCGCATCGGCGACCATGTGCACCGACGCCATCGCCACGCCGTGACCGGCTTCGGCGGCCTGCAGGGCGAGATAGAAATGTTCGTAGCGGACATCCGGGCCCGCCGCAGTCATGGCCGAACGGCGTTGCCACGTGGCCCAGGCCTCGGGGCGCGTCTCGCTGTGCAGGCGCGGCAACGATGCGAGATCGCTTTTGGCCAGGCCTGGCGCCAGCACCGGCCCCATGAGCTCGGCGGCCAGCGGCGCCGCGTCGGCGCCCGGCGGCACTGCGATGTCGCTGCGGCGGATGGCGATGTCGATATGGTCGCTTGCAAAGTCGACCGCGCCTCCTGCCGTCAGAACCCGCACCTTGAGGCCGGTCGCCGCGTCCAGATCCGCGAGCGCGGGAATCAGCATCCGCAGGCAGAGCGTCGGTTCGCACGATATCGTCAGCGGACCCGATGCCGCGCCGGCGCCGTGAAAATCGCGCATCGTCCGGTCGAGTTCGGCGAAGAGCGGTCTGAGGCGGTCCGCCAGCCAACGCCCGGACCGGTTCAGGTGGACGCCACGATTGCGGCGCTCGAACAGGACGGTGCCCAGATCATGTTCCAAAGCCTGTATCTGCTTCGAAACCGCGCCATGGGTGACATGGAGTTCGCGTCCGGCCGCGACGAGGCTGCCATGCCGGGCGGTCGCCTCGAAGGCGCGAAGGGATCCCAGGGGTGGAAGGCGCATGGCGGATAATCCGTGAAATATCCTCACCGATATGCCGGAGATCTATTCGATTTTCAAACAAGGTTCGCCGCGAGAGAAGAGCGCTCCTCTCACAGGTGGTTCCATCGTCATGCAGCAATTTCCGATCATCCTGGGCATCATCTGGCTGGCGGTCGTCAGTCCCGGTGCGGATTTCGCAATGGTCTCGCGCGTCAGCTTCGTCGAAGGGCGAAGCGCGGGGATGATGGCGGCGCTCGGGATCGGAATGGCCTGCTGGTTTCATATCGCCTACGCCATTTTCGGCCTCGCCGTCGTCGAGCGGTTGTTTCCCCATCTGCTCGACCTGCTTCGCCTGGCGGGCGCCGCCTATCTCATCTGGCTGGGCGTGACGATGGCGGTGACCAGGCCGGCGCCGGTGACCCAGGAAGCGGCCGTCGGCGCAAGCGGCGGTTCGAGGTCGTTGTGGACGGGCGTGCTCACCAATGGCCTCAACCCCAAGACGTCGGTGTTCGTCATCAGCCTTTATGCGCAGGTCATCGGCCGTGACGCCCCGCTCGGCGTGCAGTTCGGCTATGGGGTGGCCATCTCGCTGTCGCACATGATCTGGTTCGCGGGGGTGGCGATGTTCCTGTCACGCCCGTCGATCCGCGGGCTCGTCCAGGCGCACCTGCGCGCCGTGAATGGCGCCATCGGCGCGGTTCTGATCCTGCTAGGCATGGCGCTCGGTCTGGCCGATATCGGCCACGGCCTCGATGCTGTGGATGCTCCACGATTTCGAGGTGCCGGACCGGCATGATATTGGCTTTCGCCGCGTCGCACCCATTTGCTAGGTGACGGGCGATTCACCAGGGAGCAAGCCGATGACGACACCGATCCTCGACGACAAGATCGCGGCGGCGGCCTTTCGCCGGCTGCTCGCGCATCTCCGGCACCGCACCGATGCGCAGAATGTCGATCTGATGGGGCTTGTCGGCTTCTGCCGCAACTGCCTCGCCGACTGGGTCAGCGAAGCCTCGGGCGGCGCGATCGACCAGGCGACCGCGCGCCACGCGGTCTATGGCATGCCGTATGCCCAGTGGAAGGCCGAGCATCAGCAGCCGGCGACCCCCGAGCAACTCGCCAGGATGGAAGAAAGCGTCGCGAAGAACCGGAGCTTCGTGCATGAGGACGATCTGCTCGACGAGGCGCTCTACGAGAGCTTCCCCGCGAGCGACCCGCCCTCGATGACGGCGCCCGGGCACGAGTGAGGCAAGCGTCGTTATCCACAACCGTCGCTCCGGCGGAGGCCGGAGCCGCCCAAGATTGGAGCTCGCCGCTTAGGCAAGCGCCTCTTGGAGTGGTTGCGTTCCTACCTTGGGCGGCTCCGGCCTCCGCCGGAGCGACGGGTAATTTTTAGCCCGGGCACTGCGCCCCAGTCTCCGCCCACGCCTTGAACAATTCCCCGAACTGCTTCTGGGTGCCGGGCGCCGGGGTGCGCTTGCCGCCCGGATGCCAGCCCCAGCCGACCAGCTCGTCCTCGGCCATATGATGGATCAGCGCGGGCATGTCCTTGCCGCCGTTGCGGGCCGGGTCCTTGATCTGCCGGCAGATCTGGCCGAGCGTCTTGCCCTGCCAGGCCATCTCGATCGGCGCGAGCGACCATTTCGGGTTGCCGGGGACGCCGGCCGGATCGAAATTGGCGTCGTGGTGGCAGGTGGCGCAGCGCAGGCCGGTCGCGCCGATGCCGCCGTCGCCGCGCACTACCCAGGGCATGTGCGGGCGCATCGCATTGGTCTGGGTCGGGCGGTCGCCGGCCGGGTGGCAGTTGAGGCAGCGCGGGCTCTGGATCACCTTGCCGACCTCGCCGAACAGCGCGAGGCTGCGCGCCTTGGGATCCTTGATCGAGGCGAACGACGCCAGCGGCTTGAGCGTCGTCGGCAGCGCCTGGGCCGTCGCCGGCTTGTCGGGCGCGCTGCTGGCGGCGGCGGCGATCGAGGCGGCCGCGATCAGCGCGGCGCCGGCGAGCATGAGACGCGCGCTCATGCCGCCCGCACCATCGGCAGGCGGCTCGGGCGCTGGTGGCCGAGTGCTGCGAGCGCATTGGCGATCGCGGGCGCGAGCGGCGGGACGCCGGGTTCGCCGATCCCGGTCGGCTTTGCGGTCGACGGGACGATCACCAGTTCCACCTCGGGCATTTCGTTGATCCTCAGCGATCGATAGTCGTTGAAGTTGGAAACCGCCGGCAGGCCGTCGACCAACGGCACTTCGGCATAAAGCGCATGGCCGAGCGCGAAGCCGACCCCGCCTTCGACCTGCGCCTTGACCACGTCGGGGTTGACGACGACGCCGATGTCGACCGCGCACCACACCTTGTGGACCTTGGGCTCGCCGCTTTCGGACAGCGACACCTCGGCGATCTGCGCGACCAGCGTGTCGAAGCTCTCGACCACCGCGACCCCGCGCGCGCGGCCGTTCTTCGCCGCGGGCCCGTCCCATTGCGCCAGCTCGGCGACCGCCTTGAGCACGCCCGCCGCGCGCGGATTCTTCGCGAGCAGCGCGAGCCGGCCTTTGACCGGATCCTGGCCCGCCTTGACCAGCAGCTGGTCGACGAAACATTCGACCGCATAGCCGGTATGGGTATGGCCGACCGAGCGCCACCACAGCGTCGACACCGGCGACGGCGCGACATGGACGTCGCAGCTGAAGTCGGCGATCTCGTACAGCAGGTCGGACGCGCCCTCGGACATGATGCTGTCCTTGCCGTCGCGCGCCATCATCGGCGCGAGCGGGCTGCCGAGGATGAAGCTCTGGCCCATGATCGTGTTCGACCAGCCGGCGATCTGGCCGTCCTTCACCGCGCCCTTGAAGCGATGGACGAACATCGGCCGGTAATAGCCGCCATGGATGTCGTCCTCGCGGGTGCGCACCAGCTTGACCGGGGTGCCGACCGGCATCGCCTTGGCGACCTGCGCCAGTTCGGCGGCGAGCTCGGCATCGCCCTGCGCGCGGCGGCCGAAACTGCCGCCGGCATAGAGCGTCTCGATCTCGACCTTGTCGGGGGTGATGCCGAGGACCCTGGCGATCGCCATCTGGTCGAAGGTCTGCGCCTGCGATCCGAAGCGCGCCTTGGCGGTGGTGCCGTCCCAGACGATGAAGCCGTCGAGCGGCTCCATCGGCGCGTGGGCGAGATAGGGGAAGACATAGTCGGCCTCGACGACATCGCCGCCGGCCGCCGCGATCGCCGCCGCGGCGTCGCCCTTCCTGCCGTGCGACTGGCCCGGCGTCTTCGTCTGTTCGAGCCAGGCTGCGGCCATCGCCTCGGTGCCGCGCATCTCGGCCTTGCTGTCGTCCCAGACGGTCTTGAGCGCCTTGCGGCCCTTGATCGCCGGCCACATGCCCTTGGCATAGACCGCGACCCCGGTCGGCACCTGCTTGACCGCGACCACGCCCTTGACCTTCAGCGCCTCGGCGGCGTCGAAGCTCTTGAGCGTGCCCCCGAAGCGTGGCGAGCGCGCGACCAGCACGGTGAGCATGCCCGGCGCGGTGACGTCGATCGTGTAGATGGTCCGGCCGGTCGATTTGTCGGCGCTGTCCAGCTTGGGAACACCTTGGGCCTTGCCGATCAGGGTGAAGTCCTTGGGGTCCTTCAGGACGATGTTGGTCGGCATCGGCAGTTTCGCCGCCGCCGTCGCGAATTCGCCGAAGCCGGCCTTGTGCGATCCGCTCGAGATCACCCCCTTGGCGACCTTCACGTCGCCGGGCTTCACGCCCCAGGCGGTCGCGGCGGCCTGGACCAGCATCGCCCGCGCCATCGCCCCGGCGCGGCGCATCTGGTCATAGCTGTTGGCGATCGCCGACGATCCGCCGGTCAGCTGCATGCCGAGCTGGAGATTGGCGTAGAGTTTCGCATCGGCGGGCGCGCTGATCGCGCGGACCTGCGCCCAGTCGGCGTCGAGTTCCTCGGCGAGGATCGTCGCGAGCCCGGTATAGGGGCCCTGGCCGAATTCGATATGCTTGCTGACGATCGTCACGCTGTCGTCGGCACCGATCCGGACGAAGGCGCTCGGGTGGATCGGCGGCGGCGCCTTGCCCGCGCCCTGCGCCTTCACCCCGCCGGCCGGCAGCGCGATCGCGATGACGAAGGCGCCAGCACCCAGCAGGGCGTCGCGGCGCGAGAGGCTGATATCGTGGATGCCCATGGCTCAGCTCCCCAGCGTCTTGGCGGCGTCGTGGATCGCGGCGCGGATGCGGACATAAGTGGCGCAGCGGCAGATATTGCCGTTCATGGCGAGGTCGATATCCTCGTCGGTCGGCGCCGGCTTCTCGCGCAGCAGCGCCACCGCGCTCATGATCTGGCCCGACTGGCAATAGCCGCACTGGGGCACGTCGCGGGCGATCCAGGCCGACTGAACCGCCTTGGCCTCGGGGCCCTCGACCGCCTCGATCGTGGTGATCTCGCCCGTCACCGCCGACACCGGGATCGAGCAGGAGCGCAGCGGCTGGCCGTCGAGATGAACGGTGCAGGCGCCGCACATCGCGACCCCGCAGCCGAACTTGGTACCGGTCAGGCCGAGTTCGTCGCGGATCACCCAGAGCAAAGGGGTATCGTCGTCGACATCGACCGTGCGGGTCTTGCCGTTGACGGTGAGCGAGTGGGACATCTCGTTCTCCATGAGGGGCTGAAGCCGCCAGCGGGGCAGGGGGACGTGCTGACAGCGTTGTCGGTGCAGCTATAGCCGCCGGGCGGCGCGATTGTCGCCAAAAATTTCCGAAAATCTCCATCCTTATCAATGTATAACATGGTATATATCGCAATAATGTCACCGATTGGTACGCCCGGGCGGCGCCGAGTGCGCACAGGACGACGCAACCGCGGCTGCCGGCGATCGTTCTCCCCTTCGATCAACCACATGCCAATCAACATGGAGAGACAGGATGACCGATACCGGCAAGCTCAAGCAGCATCTCTGGAAGAAGATGGAGGACAGCCCGTTCATCATGGTCGGCCTCGAAGGCGGCGGCCATAGCGAGCCGCTGACCGCACAGCTCGACAAGGACCAGGTCGACACGTTGTTCTTCTTCATCGGCCGCGACAACCGTCTCGCCGTCGGCGGCCGGGTGATGGCGCAGTTCGTGTCGAAGGGGCATGACTATTTCGCCTGCCTCGCCGGCAGCGCGCGGGTCGTCGACGATCCGGCGATGGTCGACAAGCTCTGGTCGAAGCCGGTCGAGGCCTGGTTCCCGGGCGGCAAGAGCGACCCCAATCTCGCGCTGCTGCGCTTCGACATCGCCGATGCCGAACTGTGGGAATCGGACATGTCGCTCGCCGGCAAGGTCAAGATGCTGTTCGGCGGCAAGATCGACCCGAGCGAGGAAGGCAGCCACGCCCGCGTCGCGACGACCGCGGTGTGATTTCCATGGGGTGGGCGGTCGTCCACCCCAACATGGATCAAGCAGTTTGGCCGGACCCATTTCGCCCTCTCACCGGTTCAGCGGTCGGCAGATTTTCAGGGAGGCGACCGATGGCGACCAAGAGCTTCGACACCCAGCAGGGCACCGGCGGCGAGACGCATCAGCAATCCGCGGGGGACCCCGCCGACACGCTGACCACCAACCAGGGCATTCCGGTTTCGGACAACCAGAACCAGCTGAAGTCCGGCGCGCGCGGCCCGGTGCTGCTCGAAGATTTCGTGCTGCGCGAGAAGATCTTCCATTTCGACCATGAGCGGATCCCAGAGCGGATCGTCCATGCCCGCGGTTCCGCCGCGCATGGCTATTTCGAGAGCTATGAGGATCTGTCGGACCTCACCAAGGCCGATCTGTTCTCGGCCAAGGGCAAGAAGACCCCGTTGTTCACGCGCTTCTCGACCGTTGCCGGCGGCGCCGGGTCGGTAGACACGCCACGCGACGTCCGCGGCTTCGCGGTCAAATTCTACACCCAGCAGGGCAATTGGGATCTGGTCGGCAACAATATCCCGGTGTTCTTCATCCAGGACGCGATCAAATTCCCCGACCTGATCCATTCGGTGAAGATGGAGGCCGACAAGGGCTATCCGCAGGCGGCGAGCGCCCATGATACCTTCTGGGACTTCATCTCGCTGATGCCCGAATCCACCCATATGATCATGTGGGCCATGTCCGACCGCACCATCCCGCGCTCGCTGCGCACGATGGAAGGCTTCGGCATCCACACCTTCCGGCTGGTCAACGCCAAGGGCAAATCGACCTTCGTCAAATTCCACTGGAAGCCCAAACAGGGTGTCGCCTCGACGATCTGGGACGAGGCGGTCAAGATCGCCGGCGCCGATCCCGATTTCCAGCGCCGCGACCTGTTCGAGGCGATCGACCGCGGTGCCTTCCCCGAATGGGAACTCGGCATCCAGGCGTTCGACGAAAAATTCGCCGACAGCCTGCCCTATGACGTGCTCGACCCGACCAAGATCATCCCCGAGGAGGTGCTGCCGGTTCGCATCATCGGCCGGATGGTTCTTGACCGCTGGCCCGACAATTTCTTCGCCGAGACCGAACAGGTCGCCTATTGCCCGGCGAACATCGTCCCCGGCATCGACTTCTCGAACGATCCGCTGCTCCAGGGGCGGCTCTTTTCCTATCTCGACACCCAGAAGAGCCGGCTGGGATCGACCAATTTCCACCAGATCCCGATCAACGCGCCGCAATGCCCGGTGATGAACTTCCAGCGCGACGGCCACATGCAGATGCTGCGGCCGAAGGGGCGCGCCAATTACGAACCGAACAGCCTGTCGCAGGCGGGTGAGGAGGGCGGCCCGCGCGAATGCCCGGCGACCGGCTTCGCGAGCGTCCCCGGCCGCGCCACCGAGGACGAACAGGGCGACAAGCTGCGCATTCGCCCCGAAAGCTTTGCCGACCATTATAGCCAGGCGCGGATGTTCTTCCGGTCGCTCGACGTGCCCGAGCAGGCGCATCTCGCCTCGGCGCTGGTGTTCGAGCTGTCGAAGGTCGGGCTCGAGCATGTCCGCATCCGGATGCTGGCGAACCTGGTCAACGTCGATCCCGACCTCGCCAAGCGGGTCGCGGCCGGGCTGGCGATGGACCTGCCCAAGGCGTCGCCGACCGCGGCCAAGGTGCAGGATTTCGATCTGTCGCCGGCGCTGCGGGTGATCAACGGCCCGCTCGATCTCGCCACGCTCGAGGGGCGCTCGGTCGGCATCCTGATTGCCGACGGCTCCGACGCCAAGGCTGTCGACGCGCTGACCAGCGCGATCGGCGATGCCGGCGGCCGGCCGGTGCTGGTCGCGCCCAAGGTCGGCGGTGCTAAAATGTCCGACGGATCGATCCTCAAGGCCGACGGCCAACTCGCGGGCACGCCGTCGGTGATGTTCGACGCGGTCGCGATCGCGCTGTCGAAGGAAGGTTGCGCGGCTCTGCTCAAGGAGGCGGCGGCGGTCCAGTTCGTGATGGATGCGTTCGGCCATCTCAAGGCGATCGGCCATACCCCCGATGCCAAGCCGCTGCTGGACAAGGCCGGGGTCGAACCCGACGACGGCGTCACCGATCTCGGCAAGGCGTTCGTGCCCGCGGCGGGCAAGCGTTACTGGGATCGCGAGCCGGGCGTGCGCACCCTGGCCTGACCGACCGGGAAGCAGGCGACGGCTGGTGTCAGACTCGTCCGAGCGGCTCGCCGTCGAAGGCGAGGGCGAGCTGCCGGATCATCCGCGTCAGCCGGCTGACATGGCCGGCGCGCAGGCTGGCGTTCGGCGCCGGCCGGTCGAGCGCGTCGATCAGCCCGTCGACGAAGGTCGTCGATCCCCAATAGGCCAGCGACCAGCCCGCGAACCGTCGATCGGGCAGCTCGATATTCTCGATCACGTCGATATCGCGGTGGCGCGGGTCGCGGTGGATGCTGGTCATCAGCGCCTCGATCGCGGCCGCCGGCCCCTCAATGATCTGGGCGAAGCGGGTGCCGGTGAAGATCAGCGCGCCAGTGACCTCGAGCGTGCGGTTGCGCTCGATCGCGGTGCGGACGAGCGCGAGCATGTCGGCATCGGCGGAGGCGGGATCGAGCAGGCTATGGCTGATATAGAGCAGCAACGTAACGGTCTTGCGGGACATTCGATTGCATAACGTCCTGTGCGGGCCGGAGCCAAGCCGGAAAATCGTATAGGATTGTAACGCGCAAGACCGATCAAGACAGGGTTTCACCGCTACGGCATAGTCCCGTCATGCCCGCTCCACCGCCACTTTCGGACCCGTTCGCCACGATCCTCGCCTGGATCGAGACCCGGCTCGACGAGCCGCTCACCCTCGATCTTATCGCCCGGGCGGCGGGTTTCTCGCCCTGGCAATTCTCGCGGATGTTCACCGCGCGGATGGGGCGCAGCGTGATGGCGCATGTCCGTGGCCGGCGGCTGGTCAAGGGCGCGCGGCGGCTGATCGACGATCCCGCGCTGCGGCTGATCGATCTCAGTTTCGATTGCGGCTTCGACTCGCAGGAAGCCTTCACCCGCGCGTTCAAGCGCATCTTCGGCATATCCCCCGGCCGTTTCCGCCAGGGCTTCGCAGTCACCCCCCTCGAAGGACAATATCCCATGGACGCTCCCGCCGACATCGCCGTGCAGGTCGAACGGCTTCCCGATCTGGTGACGCTGCCCGGCTTTACGATCGCCGGTCCCGCGCGCCGTTTCGACGAGGCGAGCAAGGCCGATATCCCGCAGCTCTGGTCGCGGCTGATCGGCGCGCTGCCGTTCGAGGGGCAGGTCGACAGCTGGGACACCTATGGGCTGGTGTGGAGCGCCGACCGCCGCGACGGCAGCTTCGACTATATGGCCGGGGTCGGAATCCGGCCCGACGCGGTGCCGCCGGCCGGGTTCGACCGCAAGGATATCGACGCGGCGACCTATGCCATATTCCGCATCACCCTCAACGGATCGGCGCTCCATCCGCAGGTCAAGGCGGCGATGGCGCGGATCTGGGGCGAGATGATCCCCGCCTCGGGGCTTCGGATCGCGGAGGGCCCCGATTTCGAACTTTATGACGGCCGCTTCGCGCCGACCCGGCCAGGGGCGGTGATCGATTTCCATGTGCCGGTCGAGACTTAGGGCGGGATGAAATCTGCCTGCGTCAGATCATCTGCTCCACGCGGGCCATGACACCGGCGCGTGCAGCGGTTAGCGCTGCCGGGCACCCAGCCGTTTGCGGGCGTCCTCGATCCGGCCGATCTGGGCGGCGACTGCCGGCTTAGCGCAGATCGCCTTGTCGAAGCCGTTGTCGATTTGCCGGTCGGCACAGGCGGAGGCGATCTGAGCCTCGGGAATCATGTCGAGCGGTTCGGGGCTGTCGTCCCTGCGTGCGATCACGGCCGCCAATGATGCGAGATATTTCCCCCAGCCGCCTTTGCCCGGTTGCGATGCCAGGGTGGCCATCGCCGTTCGCCGCATATCTTCGGCCTCGCCGAATTGCCGCATCTGCCGCAACGCATTCGCGGCACGGGCGTCGAGCCATAGGCGATCGTCGGCGCTCGTGCTGGCGGGAAGCCGCCTGACGCGCGCTACGAACTCCCCCTGATAGCGATTGCGCAGGGCTTTGCCGCTGGGCGTTTCCGGCCCGGACAACGGGCCCGGCGTCACCGTCCAGATGGCGGCCAGAAGCCATTCGAGCGCCTGCGGTTCGGGTCTGCCCAGCTTGGTCGCCAGCCAGGATGCACGATAATGAGCCGGTTCGGTTGCAGCCAGCCGGGCATAGGTTGGCTGCGCGATCAGCCGCGACAGTTTGGCGATCTCATCCGGGGTGAAACTATCGAACATGACCAGCTTGTTGGTCGGGCATTCGGCTACCGGCAAGGGGAACGGCAAGTAGCTGTAGGGCCTGCCGTCGGGGCGTTCGCCATAGGTGCTGTACATCGAGGCCCGCCATGTCGAGAAGCGCTCGCCGCCGATCGCGCAGATCATCTCCTGGCCGCCGCCATGGAGCGGCGGCGGTGAGGGCGGAACGGCTGCCGGCGCCGGTTGTGCGGCCTGCAGGAGCAATATGGCGAACAACATGGTGGCACCTCTCGTTGGCGATCCGACGGACAGGGACCCGGACGAAGCGATAACGGCTTCGTGAGACGGTTCGCCGCATTAACCGGTGATTCACCATATGTCTCCATGACCGGGTCGACCCACCACAGCCGCCCGGACAGCATGAAGATCGACCAGCATCTCCGCAAAGCCCAGTCGCTGGCGCGCAAGGGCGATTATGACGAGGCCGAGCGCCTCTATGGCGAGGTGCTGGCGAGCTTTCCCAGCAATCGTCAGGCGGTGGGCGGCCTGCGCGACATCTATCTGGCGCCGGCCTCGGGCGCTTTCGCGCGCCGCATCCAGCATGTGCAGACGCTCTATGGCGAGGGGCGGTACGACGAGGCGATCGAGCAGCTCCGTTTCCTGCTGATGCTGCGACCGCAGGCGCGCGACCTCCACAATTTCGCCGGCGCGGTCCACGCCGCCGCGGGGCGCCGCGCCGAGGCGATCGCCGCCTATGACGCCGCGATCGGGATCGATCCGTCCTATGCCGCGGCGCATTCGAACCGGGCCGGGGCGCTGCGCGATCTCGGCCGGCTCGACGAGGCGCTGGTCAGCGCCGACGCCGCGATCGCGATCGATCGCGATCTGGCCGACGCCCATCTCAACCGCGGCATCATCCTCCACCAGTTGCAGCGGACCGATGCGGCGCTGGCGAGCTATGCCCGTGCGATCGAACTCGTTCCCAACCTGGTCGACGCGCATTTCAACCGCGCGCTCGCGCTGCGCGATCGTCGCGATTTCGCGGCGGCGGTCGAGAGCTTCGACCGGGCGATCCGGTTTCGCGCCGACCATGCCGACGCCTGGATGAACCGCGGCAGCGCGTTGCAGGAACTGGGGATGCTCGACGAGGCGCAGGCGAGCTTCACCCGCGCGCTGGCGATCCGGCCGGACCATGGCGACACCCATTTCAACCGCGCCAACGTCCTGATCGATCTCGCGCTCTATCCCGAGGCCGCCGCCGATTATGCCCGGGCGATCGCGCTCAAGCCCGGCTTCGTCCATGCGATCAGCCGGCTGCTGTTCGCCGAGGCGCGGATGTGCCGCTGGGACGGCGCGCTGGCGTCGGCCGATGTCGCCGCCCTCGGGGTGGCCGGCGACGCGGTCTGCCCGTTCAGCATGCTCGCGCTCGACGACGATGGCGCGCGTCACCTGCGGCGCTCGGCGAACTGGGTGCGGACTCATTATGCCGCGGCCTCGCCGGCGCTGCCGCGCAAAGCCGTGCGCGGCGACCGGATCGTCATCGGCTATTTCTCGGCCGACTTTCAGGAGCATGCGACGATGCACCTGATGGCGCAGCTGTTCGAGAAGCACGACAAGGCGCGGTTCGAGATCCATGCCTTCTCGTTCCGCAGCGGCGGTCACGACGCGATGCGCCAGCGGCTGATCGACGCGGTCGACCATTTCCACGATGTCGGCGACCTCGGCGACGATGCGGTTGCCGAACTCGCGCGTACGCACGGCGTCGACATCGCGATCGACCTCAAGGGCTATACCCATGGCGCCCGCCCGAACATCTTCGCCTGTCGCGCGGCGCCGATCCAGATCGCCTTTCTCGGCTATCCCGGGACGATGGGCGCCGATTTCATCGACTATATGATCGCCGACAAGGTGATGGTCCCCGCCGACAAGCGCGCGCATGTTTCGGAAAAGCTGATTTCGCTGCCCGACAGTTACCAGGTCAACGACCGCTCGCGGGCGATCGCCGACGCGGTGCCGACCCGCGCCGCGCTCGGCCTGCCCGAACAGGGCTTCGTCTTCTGCTCGTTCAATGCCAGCTACAAGATCGGCCCGGCCGAATATGACATCTGGATGCGGCTGCTCGCGCAGGTCGAGGACAGCGTGCTCTGGCTGCTGCGCGACAATGTCTGGGCCGAGGCCAATCTGCGCGCCGAAGCCGCCGCGCGCGGGATCGACCCCGCCCGGCTGGTCTTCGCCGACCGTGCGCCCGCCGCCGAGCATCTCGCGCGCCAGCGCCACGCCGACCTGTTCCTCGACAGCTTCGCCTGCAACGCCCACACCACCGCCAGCGACGCCTTATGGTCCGGCTTGCCGGTGGTCACGAAACTCGGCGACAGCTTCGCCGCGCGCGTCGCCGGCAGCCTCCTCCACGCGGTCGGCATGCCCGACCTCGTCACCGACAGCACCGAAGCCTATGAGGCGCTGGCGCTCGACCTCGCGCGCCACCCCGAGCGGCTGGCCGAGGTCCGCGCCCGGCTCGACCGCAACCGGCTGACGACGCCGCTGTTCGACTGCGACCGCTTCACCGCGCATATCGAGCGCGCTTATGCGCTGGTGCAGGCGCGTTATGACGAGGGGCTGGCGCCTGACGATATCGTGGTGCCGCCGCTCGCTTGACCCGGGGGCGCTGGCGCGGCTTTGCGCGACGGACCTTGGGCAATTACCATGGATCCGATTTGGTGCTCTCTGCTCTAGATTGTCTTTGTTTTCCGTATTTTCCGAGCCGTCAGGTGATTCCACCTGACTTGAAAATACTCTAAGATGGATCGATGAAATCCGAATCCGTCATGCTCGACATCCTCGTCGGCGACATCACCCGCCTCGACCATGAGGCGATCGTCAATGCCGCGAATTCGTCCCTGCTCGGCGGTGGCGGCGTCGATGGGGCGATCCATCGCGCTGCGGGCCCGGAGCTGGTGCACGAATGCCGGTTGCTCGGCGGCTGCAAGACCGGCCAGGCGAAGATCACCGGCGGCTATCGATTGACGGCGAAGCATATCATCCACACCGTCGGGCCGGTCTGGCGCGGTGGCGGATATGGCGAGCGCGAACTGCTGGCGAGCTGCTATCGCGAGAGCATGCAGCTGGCGATACGGCATAGGGTCAAGAGTATCGCCTTTCCCGCGATTTCGACCGGCATATATAAATTCCCGATCGCGGAGGCGGCACCGATCGCCATCGGCACGGTGGTGGAGATGCTGCTCGGCGAGCGCCATGGGCTCGAACGGATCAGCTTCGTCTGTTTCGATCCGCAGGCGGCGGCGGTCTATCGGGGGGCGTTGGCGGAGATCGTGGCGCTGGCGGGTGACGATCGGCTGGAGGTCGGCGGCTGAAGCTGCGCGGAAGGCGGATGTTCCGCAAGCTATGCCAAGGGTATCGAACCCTTGGCTTCGCCACCCACCCCAACCCCTCCCTGAACAGGGAGGGGTTAAAGAAAGAGTTACCCGAATGCCTTCAGACCCCGCACGACGCTCGGCCGCTTGAGCATCTCGCCGAACCAGCGGTCGAGCCGGGGCAGGGCGGCCCAGTCGAGCCGGGTCTCGCTCGCGCGCGCCAGCGTCAGCGCGGCGATGTCGGCGAGGCCGAAGCGGTCGCCCGACACGAAGGGGGAGTCGGTCAGATAGCGCTCGACGGTGGCGAAGCCGGCGGCCGAGCGGGTGTCGAGGGCGTCGGCGGCGCTCGTCTCGCCGATCCGGCGGACCAGCAGCGCGGCGTGGCTCGGCGCGATCAGGTCGGTGACGACCGCGAGATAATGTTCGATCGCGACCGCGCGGGCGCGGGGTTCGACGGGGAGCAGCCGGTCGGGGCAGCGCGCGTCGATGTGGAACAGGATCGCGTTCGACTGGGTGAGCAACAGCGGCGGGGTCATGTCCGCATCGACGATCACCGGCACCCGGCCGTCGGGATTGAGCGCCAGATGGTCGGCCGCCTTGTGCTCGCCGGCATGGAGGTCGATCCGGACAGGCGCATAAGCGAGCCCGGCCTCTTCGAGCGCGATCGCGACGCGCAGGCAATTGCCGGTCGGGGCGCCGTGGAGCCGGATCATGGGCGGTCGTGCCGCGGCGCGACCGGCGTGGTCCGGTTCCGGTCGCGCTCGGCGATCTCGCGTTCGAGCGCGGCGACGCGTTCGGCGAGCCATGCGGTCTCGGGGGTCTTCAGCGTCCCGTCATAGAGGCCGAGCGTCCGCAGGATGCGGTGCCACAGGCCGGTTTCGGGATAGGCCATCATCGTCCTCCTGTCAGCGCGCGGCCAAGGCGCCGTCGCCCTGGCTGGCCAGCGCCGCCGGCGCCTGCCAGCCGCCGCCGAGCGCGCGGAACGAGGCGACCGCGGCGCGGGCGGCCTCGGTCTGCGCCTGGGCGCGGGCGTCGCGGGTGTCGAGCAGGCGGCGGTCGGCGTCGAGCACCTCGATCAGGCTGACCACCCCGCCTTTATAGGCGGCGAGCGACGAGCTTTGGGCGCGGGCGAGCGCGGTCTCGCCGCGCGCGAGCGTCGCCTGCTGGGCCTCGCGCTTCACCAGCGCCGAAAAGGCGTTCTCGACATCCTCCGACGCGCGCAGCACCGCGAGGCGGTAGGCGGCGAGCGCCTCGGCGTTGGCGCCCTTGGCCTGGGCGATCTCGGCATCGACCCGGCCGAAATCGAAGAGCCGCCAGCGCAGCCCGAGCACGCCCTGCGCCTGGGTGGCGCCGCCGGTGAAGACGTTGCCCGCGGTCATCGTCGCGGTGCCGAGCAATCCGCCGAGCGAGAATTTGGGATAATATTCGCTGACCGCGACTCCGATCCGGGCGTTCGACGCGGCGAGCTTGCGTTCGGCGACGATCAGGTCGGGGCGGCGGCGCAGCAGATCGGCCGGGCTGCCGGTGTCGGCGATCACCGGGGCGACCGGGATCGCCGCGGGTTTGGCGAGCAGTGCGCGATAGGTGCCCGGCTGGGCGGCGAGCAGCACGTCGAGCGCGTTCATCGCGACGTCGAGCCCGTTTTCGAGCAGCGGCACGCTCGCCTCGACCTGCGCCAGCGCGCCTTCGGCCTGGCGGAGCTGGAGTTCGGCGGCAACCCCCTTGGCATATTGGAGCCGCACCGTCTCGACGAGGCGGCGCTGGGTGTCGACCTGGGCGTTGGCGACCGCGAGCCGCGCCTGGAGGCCGCGGACCAGCATATAGGTGTCGGCGGTCTGGGCGGCGACCGCGAGCCGGGCAGCGGCGACCCCGGCCTCGGACGCCTGATAATCGGCGTTCGCCGCCTCGCGCCCGCGGCGCAGGCCGCCGAACAGGTCGATCTCCCAGGAGGCGCCGAGATCGGCCTCGTACAGCTCGCCATTGCGCTGGAAGCCGGGGCTCGCCTGGGCGATGCGGCCGGTCGGGGTTTCGAGCGACTGGTGCGTGGTGGCGGCCGATCCGCTGATATTGGCGGAGGGCAGCAGCGCGGCGGTGGCGGCGCCGAGCCCGGCGCGCGCCTGGGTGACGCGCGCGACCGCCTGGGCGATGTCGAGATTCTCGCCGAGCGCGCTGTCGACGAGGTCGCTGAGCACCGGATCGTTGAACCCCGCCCACCAGCGCGCGGCGTCGGCGCTCTGGCTGCGCTGGCGCTCGGCGACCGCCGGGCTGCCGACGAAGGCGGCGGGGGCCGACAGGGCGGGGGGGCGATAGTCGGGGCCGACCGCACAGCCTGCCAGCATGGTCGCCGCGAGCAGCATCGCGGTGGCGCGGACGGGAACGGATTCGATGATAGCGCGCATGGCGGCCTCGCTTGGAATAGCACTCGGAATGACGAGTGACCAATAACCAAACTAGTCACATGTTGTCAATCGAGTCGCTGCGCGCTATAGCGAGGCCATGAACGACATCGCCGAAACCGCCCCGGGCCTGCGCGGCCCGGTCGACACCCACAAGCGCGACCAGATCGTCGCCGCCGCCAAGGAGCATTTCGGGCTCTATGGCTATGGCAAGACCACGGTGTCGGATCTCGCCAAGGCGATCGGCTTTTCCAAAGGCTATATCTACAAATTCTTCGACTCGAAGCAGGCGATCGGCGAGGCGATCTGCAGCGGCTGTCTCACGCTGATCATTGAGGAGGTCGAGGCGGCGCTGGTCGAAGCGACCAGTGCAACCGATAAATTCCGGCGTCTTTTCAAGATATTGACGGGAAAGAGCACCGAGCTTTTCTTCGAGGAACGCAAGCTCTACGACATCGCCGCGGTGTCGGCGACCGAGGACTGGGCCTCGTCGCGCGCCTATCTCAACAAGATCGCGGCGCTGTTGCGGACGATCGTGATCGAGGGGCGCGAGTCGGGCGAATTCGAGCGCAAGACCCCGCTCGACGAGGTGGTGCGCGGCATCGCCCAGGTCATGCTGCCGTTCATGCATCCGGTGATGCTCCAGCATAATCTCGACGCACTGCCCGATGCGCAGATCGAGGTGGCCAATCTGGTGCTGCGGAGCTTGGCTCCGTAGGAGTAAGGTATTCGGATTAAAGAAAATATTATTGGTTCTCGAAATGCTCGCTGCCGTGGCCGCCATATCCACGTAAAATTTGAGGTGGCTACCTTTCCGCCGTCATCCTGACGGAGGTCAGGATCCAGATCCGCAACGCGGCCCTTCCCGCCGCAGCGCCGCGATTCATCCTCACCGTGGCGCGTCTGGATGCTGACCTCCGTCAGCATGACGGGTTTGGGGATTGAGCGGTGCGACACCAAAATCCCGTTCGTGACTAGTTGACAAATTGGTCACTCGATGCAAATGGACGGTCAAGCCCTTCCGGGAGACCGTCCGATGCCTCGCCTGCCCGCCACCCTATTGTCCCTGTCCGCCGTCAGCCTGATGGCCTTGTCGCTTGCCGGTTGCGGCCGGGCCGATGCTGATCCGCGCACCGGCCCGCAGCTCGTCCGGGTGGCGACCGCCGGACTCGCCGAGGGCGATGCCCGCGCCTATAGCGGGGTGGTCTCGGCGCGGGTGCAGAGCGATCTCGGTTTCCGGGTCGCCGGCAAGATCGTCGAGCGGCTCGTCGACACCGGCGAAGCGGTGCGGCGCGGCCAGGTGCTGATGCGGATCGACCGCACCGACCTGGCGCTCGCCACCGTCGCCCAGGCCGGGGCGGTCGAGGCCGCCCGCGCCCGCGCGCTGCAGACCGCCGCCGACGAGGCGCGGTACCGCGACCTGGTGTCGGCCGGCGCGGTGTCGGCCTCGGCCTATGACCAGGCGCGCGCCGCCGCCGATGCCGCCCGCGCCCAGCTCGCCGCCGCCCGCGCCCAGGCCGGGGTCGCCCAGAACGAGGCCGGCTATTCGGTACTGCGCGCCGACGCCGACGGCATCGTCGTCGAGACCCTCGCCGAACCCGGCCAGGTCGTCGCCGCCGGCCAGACGGTGGTGCGGCTCGCCCGGTCGGGCGCGCGCGAGGCGGTGGTCGACCTGCCCGAGACGCTGCGCCCGGCGATCGGATCGGTCGCGCGCGCCAGCCTGTTCGATGCGCCGGGCACCAGCAGTGCGCGGCTGCGCCAGCTCTCCAACGCCGCCGATCCCGCCACCCGCACCTATCAGGCGCGCTATGTCCTCGAAGGCGCCGCCGCTCGCGCGCCGCTGGGGGCGACGGTCAGCGTGACCGTCGGCGAGAGCAAGGGGCCGGCGACGCTGCAGATCCCGCTTGCCGCGGTCTATGACAAGGGGCAGGGTCCCGGCGTCTGGGTGATCAAGGGGGCGCAGGTCCATTGGCGCCCGGTCAAGCTCGCCGCGATCGGCGAGGAACATGCGACGATCGGCGGCGGACTTGCTGCCGGCGAGCGCTTCGTCGCGCTCGGCGCGCATCTGCTCCACGAAGGCGAGGTGGTCCGCCTCGATGCGCCGGCTTCGGCCAACGCCGCCTCGACCGGTTCGGCACGATGAGCGGCTTCAACCTCTCCGCGCTGGCGGTGCGCGAGCGCGCGGTCACGCTGTTCCTGATCGTCGCGATCTCGCTCGCCGGGCTGTTCGCCTTCCTCAACCTCGGCCGCGCCGAGGATCCGAGCTTCACGATCAAGGCGATGACGATCGTCACCACCTGGCCCGGCGCCACCGCGCAGGAAATGCAGGACCAGGTCGCCGAGCCGCTCGAAAAGCGGATGCAGGAGCTCAAATGGTATGACCGGGCCGAAACCTTCACCCGACCGGGCCTTGCCTTCACCACCGTCACCCTGAAGGACCGCACCCCGCCCGCCGAGGTGCCCGACGAATTCTACCAGGCGCGCAAGAAGCTCGGCGACGAAGCGCCCAAGCTGCCGCGCGGAGTCCAGGGCCCGTTCGTCAACGACGAATATGGCGACGTCACCTTCGCGCTCTATGCGCTCAAGGCGAAGGGCGAGCCCCAAAGACTGCTGGTCCGCGAGGCCGAGACGATCCGCCAGCGGCTGCTCCATGTCGCCGGGGTCAAGAAGGTCAACATCATCGGCGAGCGCCCCGAGCGGATCTTCGTCGAATTCTCCTATGCACGGCTCGCGACGCTCGGCGTGTCGGCGCGCGACATCTTCGCCGCGCTCGCCGCCCAGAATGCGATCACCCCGGCGGGATCGATCGACACCAGTGGCCCGCAGGTCCAGGTCCGGCTCGACGGCGGCTTCGACGATCTCGGCAAGATCGCCGACACCCCGATCGTCGCCGGCGGCCGCACCGTCAAACTGTCCGACATCGCCACCGTCAAGCGCGGTTATGAGGATCCCGCGACCTTCCTGATCCGCAACCAGGGCGAACCGACGCTGGTGCTCGGGGTGGTGATGAAGGAACGCTATAACGGGCTCCAGCTCGGCAAGGATCTCGAAAAGGAAGCCGCGATGATCGGCGCCGAGATGCCGCTCGGCCTGTCGCTGACCAAGATCACCGATCAGTCGGTCAACATCGAAGAAGCCTATGACGAGTTCATGCTGAAATTCTTCGTCGCTTTGGTGGTGGTGATCGCGGTCAGCCTGATCAGCCTCGGCTGGCGGGTCGGCATCGTCGTGGCGCTCGCGGTGCCGCTGACGCTCGCCGGCGTGTTCGTGATCATGCTGGCGACCGGGCGCGATTTCGATCGCATCACTTTGGGCGCGCTGATCCTCTCGCTCGGGCTGCTCGTCGACGATGCGATCATCATCATCGAGACGATGGTGGTGAAGATGGAGGAGGGCCGCGACCGCATCGCCGCCGCAACCTATGCCTGGGGCCACACCGCCGCGCCGATGCTCGCGGGGACGCTGGTGACGACGATCGGGCTGATGCCGGTCGGTTTCGCCAAGTCGAGCGCGGGCGAATATGCCGGCAACATCTTCTGGGTGGTCGGCTTCGCGCTGATCACCAGCTGGTTCGTCGCGGTGATCTTCACCCCCTATCTCGGCGTCAAGCTGCTCCCGGCGATCGAGCCGGTCGCCGGCGGCCACAAGGCGATCTACGACACCCCGCGCTATCGCCAGCTGCGCGACCTGATCGGCTGGACCGTCGCCAACAAGAAGAAGGTGATGATCGGCACCGTCGCCGCCTTCCTGGTCGCGGTGTTCGCGATGGGGCTGGTCAAGCAGCAATTCTTCCCGATCTCCGACCGGCCCGAGGTGCTGGTCGAGGTGCAGATGCCCGAGGGCACCAGCATCGCGGCGACCAGCGCCGCCACCGCCAAGGTCGAGGCGTGGTTGCGCAAGCAGCCCGAGGCGAAGATCGTCACCGCCTATATCGGCCAGGGCGCGCCGCGTTTCTTCCTGGCGATCTCGCCCGAGCTGCCCGATCCGTCCTTCGCCAAGATCGTCGTGCTGACCGCCGACCCCAAGGCGCGCGAAGCGCTCAAGCACCGGGTGCGCGAGGTCGCGGCGCAGGGCTTCGTCCCCGAGGCGCGGATCCGCGCGACCCAGATCGTGTTCGGTCCCTATTCGCCCTTCCCGGTGGCGTTCCGGGTGATGGGGCCCGACCAGGACAAGGTCCGCTCGATCGCCGAGCGGGTGCGCACGACGATGCTTGCCAACAGTTCGATGCGCCAGGTCAACACCGATTGGGGCGAGCGGGTGCCGACGGTCCATTTCGTGCTCGATCAGGATCGCCTGCGCGCGATCGGGCTGAGCTCGCACGATGCCTCCGAACAGCTCCAGTTCCTGCTGACCGGCGTCCCCGTCACCCAGGTCCGCGAGGATATCCGCTCGGTCGAGGTGGTGGCGCGCGCCGCCGGCGCCGCTGGCGCCGATCCGGCCCGGCTCGATCCGGCGCGGCTCCACGACTTCACCCTGGTCGGTGCGGCCGGGCAGCGCGTGCCGCTCGACCAGATCGGCAAGGCCGAGGTGCGGATGGAGGATCCGATCCTGCGCCGCCGCGACCGCTACACCACGATCACCGTGCGCGGCGACATCGGTGAGGAGTATCAGCCGCCCGACGTCTCGGTCCAGCTGATCAAGCAGCTTGAGCCGATCACCGCCTCGCTGCCCGCGGGCTACAAGATCGAGACGTCGGCCGCGCTCGAGGAGGCCGGCAAGGCCAATGCCGCGCTCGCCGCCGTCTTCCCGCTGATGATCATCCTGATGATGGTGGTGATCATCTTCCAGGTGCGGTCGCTGTCGGCGATGGCGATGGTGCTGCTGACCGCGCCGCTGGCGCTGGTCGGGGTGGTGCCGACGCTGCTGATCTTCCACCAGCCGTTCGGGTTCAACGCGATCCTCGGGCTGATCGGGCTCGCCGGCATCATCATGCGCAACACTTTGATCCTGGTCGGGCAGATCCACCAGAACGAGAAGGACGGGCTCGATCCGTTCCACGCGGTGGTCGAGGCGACCGTCCAGCGTGCCCGCCCGGTGATCCTGACCGCGCTGGCGGCGGTGCTGGCGTTCATCCCGCTGACCTTCTCGGTGTTCTGGGGATCGCTCGCCTTCACCCTGATCGGCGGCACGATCGGCGGCACCGCGCTGACCCTCGTCTTCCTCCCCGCGCTCTACGCGATCTGGTATCGGATCAGGCCGGTGGCGGAGGGGGAGGAACCCGATCTCCACCCCACAACCGCCTGAGGAGAGAGCAATGGACGTGATCAAGGGCAACGACGCCGGCCTCGATGGCCTCGCCCAGCTGCGCGCGCTGATCGCCGCGGGCAAGCGCCCGCCGATCGCCGACACGCTGAACTTCGACCTGGTCGAGATCGACGACGGGCTGGCGATCTTCACCGGCGCGCCCGGCCTGTCGGTCTACAACCCGATCGGATCGGTCCATGGCGGCTATGCCGCGACCCTGCTCGACAGCGCCTGCGGCTGCGCGGTCCATTCGAAGCTGAGCGCGACCCAGGGCTATACCACCCTCGAACTCAAGATCGCCTATCATCGCGCGCTGACCGAACGCAGCGGCACCGTCCGCTGCGAAGGCCGGGTGCTCAGCTTCGGCAGGCGGGCGGCGTTCGCCGAGGCCAAGCTGTTCGACGGCGAAGGGCGGCTGTGCGCCTCGGCGACGTCGACGCTGCTGGTGTTCGAACGCTGAGCATCGACCCGGTTCGTCGAGCACGCGCATGGGCGCGACGGGTCAAAGCCCATCTGGTCCCGCTACAGCATCGCCGCTGGCCCGCCGCGCGCGGCGCACCAACTCCTGAAGTCGGTCGCCCGATCGCCCGCCGCATAGTCGAGCCAGGCGCGCGCGGTTTCCAGCTGGGCTTCCAGCCGGGCTTCGATGTCCGGGCGCCATAGCGGACGCGCGGCCCCGGCCAGCAAGCGAAGTGCCTCCAGCAGGTCCTCGATGTCCTCGCGCGGGCAGCCGAGATAGCCGAAGTCGGGCAGCTCATGCTGGCCATTCTCGACCAGCCCGTGCACCCGGTCGATGAATGCCGTGCGGGCTTGCCGATGGCCCGGGTCCAGCGCGACCGCACGGCGCAGATAATCGAGCGGCCGTGGCGCGCCCTCGGCAGCCCTCGGACCGATCAGCGCATGGACATAATTGGCTTCGCTGCTGTCGGGTTCGTGCGACAGCCATTCGGCGGCGGTGGGTGAGATCAGCCGGAGCACCAGCGATCCCGGCAGGATCATGTTGCGCGCCGGGTGGTTCACCCGATCGATGGTCCAGCGCAGCAGCGCCAGCCTGTCGTCGAACGGCCAGCCGACGGCGTCGTCGATGAACGGATCGAGCGCGCGCATCGCTTCCTTGCGGCGTCCGGCGGCGCGCAGCGACAAATAGGTCGCGAAACCACGCCAGCCGCGCTGTGCCGCCGCTTCGGCGATCCCGGTCGCGAGATCGAAATCGGGGTCCCCCATCATCGCCCCGAATGTGCGCGGCGCGATCCCCCTTGGCAATCGCGTTCCGGCCGTTGCCGCATCGACCTTGCCAGGCCGGATCAGGCCGGTGTCGGTCGCCACACGGCGAAGACGGCGTTGTCGGTCGATCGCATCGCCCGGGTCATCTCGCCATGGTCGAAGCCGGGCAGCGTCATGACATGATCGATCGCGTCTTGCCCGCCGGTCGCGCCTTCCGGAAAGGCGCAGGCGATATGGCCGTCGGGGCCGAAGAACAGCCACCACAAATCGGCGCCCCATGGCCCGCTGTCGTTGGTCTCGATCGCGATGCCCGACAGATCGGCTTTCGTCACCCGGCTGGTGGCCCCACGATCGTCGGTCACACAGATCGCCTCGTCATCGATGACGACCCGCCATTTCACTTCAGGCTGGAGTTGCTGGGCGCGCTTCTTCCTGAACCAGCCGAACATGGCATTCCCTTCCGACGAGGCGATATCGTCAAACCCGTGCGGAGGAGGTTACCCCGCCACCCTCATCTCGGCCGGCACCTCGCGCCGCGGCTGGCCGGCGCCGGCGATGAACAGCCCGCGCTGCAGCGCCGACACCGCCGCGGCGGTGCGGTCGGCGACGTCGAGCTTGGCGAAAATCCGCCGCGTGTAGGTGTCGACGGTCTGTTTCGAGATGCCGAGGATCACCGAGATCACCGCGTTGCTCTTGCCCTGCGCGATCCAGTAGAGGACGTCGATCTCGCGGTTCGACAGCGGCGGCCCCGATTCCAGCGCGACGTCGACCAGTTCGCAATAGCGCGCATAGGACACCTGCACCCCCATCTGCAGGAACATCAGGTTGCGTGCGCTGAAACTGTCGAGATCCGGGCAGTCGCCGACTCCCATCAGCCCGCAGCGCAGCCCCGGGCCATAGGTCGGGATCGCGATGCCGTCGGCCATGCCGAAGCGGGCGATCAGCCGCAGATAGCGCCGGCCGGCTTCGGGCAGCCGATCGTCGTCGCGCAGCGCGCCCCAGCGCATCGGCTGCGACTGCGCGAGCGCCAGTTCGGGCAGCGGATCGACCAGATAGAGCGACCGGCGATAGGCGCGCGCCCAGCTGTCGCTATAGCCGAAGCTGGTCAGCGTCCGGCCGCTGCGCGGATCCTTGGCGATCGGGTTGAGGAAGAAGGCGCGGCGGAAGCCGAAGGCCTGGGCGAAGGCAAAGGTCGCGACGCGCAACCCGGCCACCGAGTCCGCCCCCCGCATCGCATCGATCTGCGCCACATACTCCACGCGCGGCAGGCCCCCCAGCCCGATACTCAGGCTGCGAGCATGTCACCGCGGGGCAGGGGGCGCAATGCCGATTCGGCAACCCCTCAACAGGGCTTGTCGAGCAGCGCCAGCACGTCGCGATGGAAGATCCGCTCCATGAAATCGCGGCCTTTCGGCGCCAGCTGGAAACCCCATCCCGATGGTGAACCGGTGTCATTGACGGCCCGGATGATGTCGTCATGGACCAGCGTCGCGATATCCCGTTTCCACAGATTGGGAAACAGGATCAACGGGTTGCGCGCGGCGTCGCGATCGCCGTCGGCCTGCTCGCCGATGAACAGCTGCAGCAAAATGTCCCAGGCCGGTTCGCCGAAATAAGGTCCCGGACAATGGGCGTCGCGCCAGCGGCGGAATTCGTAAATCCGGCGTGCGGCAACATAGGGGGGGTTATTGCCCGCTTCGCCTATCAAATTTTGCGTCATTCTGGGATCGGATCAACTATGGTTAATGATCGAAGCCTAATATGCGCTTTCGATCATTTCGCCTGTCCCCTAGGTGGATGACAAGCGCGCCGCCGCGATTGTATCGGCGACGACATGAACCGGCTGCCAGCCGAACAGTGGAAACCGGCTTCTCGCAGAAAATCGCGCAATATTGGACGATCGGCGAATGGACGCGCGACGAACCTGTTGCGATCTGTTCGCAAGCCGCCATCGACGACCTCGGCCATATCGCGGTGGCGATCGGACCGACAGCCGATCGCTCGATTACTGGTCCTCGCCGCTGCGCTCGTCGAACGTCGCCCGCGCACTGTGGATCTGGTCGATGTGCGCGCTCGCCCATTCGCCGAGCGCGATCACCGGCACCCTGAGCGAGTGGCCGAGATCGGTCAGCGCATAGTCGACCCGCGGCGGGATGCTCGGGGTCACCGTGCGGGTCAGCAGCCCGTCGCGCTCGAGCCCGCGCAGGGTCAGGGTCAGCATCCGCTGCGAGATTCCGCCGACCTGGCGCTTGAGTTCGCTGAACCGGCGCGGACCCTGCGCCAGGATCATCACGATCAATATGCTCCATTTGTCGCCGATCCGCGCCAGCACCGGGGCGATCGCGCGGCAGCCCTGATGGTTCGGATGCGGCAGCGCCTCGTCGGGCGCTTCGAAGCGCTCGCCATCGGGAACGGCCATGGTCACATCGATGTGCCCGGGTAACAAAATAGTGCCTCCTTGCGGACCGGTGGGGCGGTCACATATCCCGCCTCGGTATCTTATATATACCGACTACCTCCCTCCCGAAAGGCCCGACCATGAAGCTTCTCCATCTCGACTCGAGCATCCTCGGCGACAATTCGGTCAGCCGCGGGCTCACCGCCTCGATCGTCGCCCGGCTGCAGGCGGGCGATCCGTCGATCGCGGTCACCCACCGCGATCTCGCCGCCGATCCGATCGGCCATCTCGACCTCGACGCGCTGCCCGCCGGCAGCTCGGCCGCCGCGCTCGCCAGCGCCGCGACCCTCGACGAATTCCTCGCCGCCGACATCGTCGTGATCGGCGCGCCGATGTATAATTTCACCATCCCCAGCCAACTCAAGGCGTGGATCGACCGCATCCTCGTCGCCGGCAAGACCTTTGCTTATGGCGCCAACGGCCCCGAGGGCCTCGCCGGCGGCAAGCGGGTGATCGTCGCGGTGACCCGCGGCAATTTCTACGGCGCCGGCGCGCCCGCCGCCGCGCTAGAGCATCTCGAAACCTATCTCGCCGGGGTGTTCGGCTTCATCGGCATCGCCCCCGAATTCGTCGTCGCCGAGGGCGTCGCCGCCGGCCCCGAGCATCGCACCGCGGCGCTCGACAGTGCGGCTCGCACGATCGCGGCGCTGGCGGCCTGACGGGCAGGGCAGGGGAGATGGGGCGGGGCCGCCTCGTCCCCCCTTGCCGGTCATGCGACACATTCCAAAACGCGTCATCCGATCTGTTCGGCGCCTTCCCGCAACCTGCGTAGCGCCGCCACCGCGACCAGCGTCGGCGTGGTCAGCCGTTCGGGCAGGGCGTCGAGGTCGAACCAGGCAAGGCCGCCATGTTTCTCGGGCTCGACATTCACGGGCGTGCCGGTGACGCGCTCGATCAGATAGACCGGCGCCACCCAATGGGTGCCCGCCGCGCGGTCGATCTGGTCGACGAAGCACAGCAATGTGTCGGGGACGATGTCGATCCCGACCTCCTCGGCGACCTCGCGCCGGATCGCGACCGCCGCCTTCTCGAACAGGTCGATCTTGCCGCCGGGGAGCCCCCAATGGCCGGGCTCGGGTTCGCGCAGCCGTTCGAGCAGCAAGATGCGCCCGTCGATGACGATCGCGGCGCCGCATCCGGCCCGTGGTTCAACCTGCATATGCTCTCCGTGGCTTGGGTGAGCGCGCTTCCTATCCTCTCGCCGCGCCGCTTTCGAGCTTCTACCCAACTCAGCGATTGACCCCGGTCGCTGCCGGGTCTTCACGGGAGGACATCGTCCCCGCGAAAGAATCTGCGCATGACCATCCGCCTCAACCGCTTCACCAGCTTCATCCTGTGCATCCTGATCGCGGGCGTCGCGCTGGCACTCGCGCCGCGCCACCACTGGCTGCTCTGGCCGTTCGCGCTGTTCGCGATGCTGGTGCTGGTCGGCATCCGCGACCTGATCCAGCCGCAGCATTCGATCCAGCGCAACTACCCGGTGATCGGCCATATCCGCTGGTTCGTCGAGATGATCCGCCCCGAACTGCGCCAATATCTGTTCGAGGCCGATGAGGAGGCCGCGCCCTTCTCGCGCTCGCAGCGCTCGCTGGTCTATCAGCGCGCCAAGGGGCAGGCGGGCGACCATCCGTTCGGCACGCTGCTCGACGTCTATCGCGACGGTTACGAGTTCATCGGCCATTCGACCCGGCCGATCCCGGCCGCCGATCCGGCCGGCTTCCGGATCATGATCGGCGGGGACCAGTGCAGGCAGCCTTATTCGGCGTCGGTGTTCAACATCTCGGCGATGAGCTTCGGATCGCTGTCGGCCAATGCGATCCGTGCGCTCAACAAGGGTGCGAAGATGGGCGGTTTCAGCCATGACACCGGCGAGGGCAGCATCAGCCCCTATCATCGCGAATTTGGCGGCGACATCGTCTGGGAGATCGCCAGCGGCTATTTCGGCTGCCGCGACGCCGAAGGCCGCTTCGACCCCGATCGCTTCGCCGCGCAGGCGAAGAGCGATCAGGTCAAGATGATCGAGATCAAGATGAGCCAGGGCGCCAAGCCCGGCCATGGCGGCATATTGCCGGCGGCGAAGGTCACCGCCGAAATCTCCGAGACCCGCGGCGTGCCGATGGGCAAGGACTGCATCTCGCCGCCGACCCACAGCGCCTTTTCGACCCCGCTCGAGATGATGGCGTTCATCGCCCAGCTGCGCGAGCTGTCGGGCGGCAAGCCGGTCGGCTTCAAGCTGTGTCTCGGCCATCCCTGGGAGTTCATGGGGATCGTCAAGGCGATGCTCGCGACCGGCACCTATCCCGATTTCATCGTCGTCGACGGCGCCGAGGGCGGCACCGGCGCCGCCCCGGTCGAGTTCAGCGACCATATCGGCGTGCCGATGCGCGAGGGGCTGTTGTTCGTCCACAATGTCCTGACCGGGGCGGGGATCCGCGACCGGATCAGGGTCGGCGCCGCCGGGCGGATCGTCAGCGCGTTCGACATCGCCAGCGTGCTGGCGATCGGCGCCGACTGGGCGAACGCCGCGCGCGGCTTCATGTTCGCGGTCGGCTGCATCCAGTCGCTGTCGTGCAACACCAATCGCTGCCCGACCGGGGTCGCCACCCAGGACCCGGTTCGCCAGCGCGCGCTGGTGGTGCCCGACAAGGCCGAACGGGTGAAGAATTTCCACGCCAACACGCTGCATGCGCTGTCCGACATGCTGGCGGCGGCGGGCGTCGCGCATCCCTCGGATCTCGGGCCGCATCATCTGGTGCGCCGGGTGAGTTCGACCGAGGTGCGGCAATTCTCCGAGCTGCACGTCTTCCTCGAGCCCAATGTGCTGATCGAGGGGCAGACCGAGAACGGCTTCTACAAGCGCAACTGGGATCTGGCGCGGGCGGACAGTTTTTGATGGTTTTGAAATGACTTATCCACCGTCATGCTGAACTTGTTTCAGCATCCACCGTGTCGCAAGGGGCCGTTCCCGAGATCAAGAGTGGATGCTGAAACAAGTTCAGTATGACGGTTGAGGTGTGGGTGCGGTCGCGTTCAAATCTACGCCTGGGTCATCGCCGTCGCCAGCAGCTCGGCCCAGTGAATCTGCCCGGCAAGGTCGGCGATCAGGTCCTGGCGGATCTCGAGTTCGACATAGAGCAGGCCCGCGGCGAAGGCGTGGTGGGGGACGGTGTAGTCGGTGTCGTCCATCCGGTAGGGCTGGTTGTCGCCGACGACGAGGTCGGTCTCGCGACGTAGCCTGGCGAGGACGGCCTTGGCGAAGCCGGAATGGCCGAAGCCGTGGAGGACGCCGACATGCCAGGGCCGCGCCTCGCGTCCCATGGCTTGCATCGTCAGGGAGGGGGTGAAGCTGTGCAGCGACACCAGGATCGGCGGGTGGCCGATGGCGGTGCGCCGGTCGATTTCGGCGGCGATCGCATCCTGATAGGGCTGGAAGATTCCAGCGATCCGCGCGGCGCGTTCGGCCGCGTCGATGCCGATATTGCCGGGGATGGCGGTGCCGTCGGAGCGCTCGGGGATGGCCTCGTCCGACGCCGGATCGCGGTTGCAGTCGATCACCAGCCGCGAATAGGCCTGGTGGAGGAACGGGCAATCGAGCCGGCGCGCGAGCGCCTCGCCGAGGCCGCGCACGCCGATGTCGCAGGTGATGTGGCGCACGCGGTCGGCGTCGGACAGGCCGAGCGTGCCCAGCCGCGCCGCGATTGCGTTTCCTGCATGATCGCCGATTAAAAGGAACGGCGAGGGCCGATCGATGTTAAGGACTATGACAGGTGCGGGATCTTCCGGGCCGAGCAGCCCGGCCGGGGGTTGCGTCGCCATCAGGAAAACGCCCCGAAATGCCTTTGCTGACGATCCGTCATGTCACCCAATATCGTTATCGCCAGCCGGTGTCGTTCGGCGAGCATCGCATCATGGTGCGCCCGCGCGAGAGCTATGACCAGCGATTGATCGCGGCGAGCCTCGATATTTCGCCCGAACCCGCCGAACTGCGCTGGCTCCACGACGTGTTCGGCAATTCGGTGGCGATCGCCCGGTTCGACAAGCGGGCGACGATGCTGCGCGTCGCCAGCCTCGTCCGCCTCGACCATGAGCCGCTCGCCGGATCCGAGGTGGCGATCGAGGATTATGCGCGCACCTTCCCTTTCACTTATTCGTCGGAGGACATGCCCGACCTGCTGCGCTCGATCGAGCGCGGCCATCTCGACCCCGGCCGGATCGTCGACAATTGGGCGCGCGGTTTCGTGCGCGGCGACGGGCCGACCGACACGCTGGCGATGCTGACCGAGTTCGCGACCGCGATCCGCCGCGACTTCACCTATGTCGCACGCCACGAAAAGGGCACCCAGACCCCGATCGAGACGCTGCAGAAGCGCCAGGGCACCTGCCGCGACTTCGCGGTGCTGATGATCGAGGCGGTGCGCGCGCTCGGCCTCGCGGCGCGGTTCGTGTCGGGCTATGTCTACAACCCGTCGCGCGGCGAGGGCCGGGTCGGCGGCGGCAGCACCCATGCCTGGGTGCGGATCTTCCTGCCCGGATCGGGCTGGGTCGAGTTCGACCCGACCAACGGCATCGTCGGCAATCGCGGGCTGGTGCGGGTCGCGATCGCGCGCGATCCCTATCAGGCGCTGCCGCTGTCGGGGACGTGGAGCGGCTTTCCCAACAGCTATATCGACATGGAAGTCGAGGTCGACGTCCGCATGGAGGACCCCGCCAACCCGTCCGTCATCGCCGCGCAGACCGGTGCCATCAACAGCCGCCGCGGCGGCTAATCGGGAAACAGATCACATGCTTATCCGCGCAGGCTATGAGATATATTTCACCGCGGAAGCCCCGGCGGCGATGCTGGCGATGCTCAGCGTCCACCCGTCGCGCAACAAGGACCTGAAGACCGCGCACCGGATCATGGCGTCGCCCGACATCCCGATCTACGATTATGTCGACGCCTACGGCAATATCTGCACCCGGTTGACGGTGCCGGTCGGCGGCGTCACCCTGTCGGCCGACTTCATCATCGAGGATGACGGCATGCCCGATGCGCGTGCGCCCGACGGACCGCAGATGCCGGTCGAGGACCTGCCCGACGATCTGCTCGTCTTCCTGCTCGGCAGCCGCTATTGCGAGACCGACCGGCTGATGCAGGTCGCCTGGTCGCAGTTCGGCCATCTCGGCTCGGCGCGCGACCGGGTCGAGGCGATCGTCACCTTCGTCAACCGCCATATCCAGTTCGGCTATGAACATGCCCGGTCGGACAAGACCGCGTGGAACGCCTATCAGGAACGTCAGGGGGTGTGCCGCGATTTCGCGCATCTGGCGGTGACCCTGTGCCGCTGCATGAACATCCCGGCGCGCTATTGCACCGGCTATCTCGGCGATATCGGTGTGCCGGTCGACGGCGCGATGGATTTCAGCGCCTGGTTCGACGTCTATATCGACGGCGACTGGTACACCTACGACGCGCGGCACGATCGCCCGCGGATCGGCCGGATCCTGATGGCGCGGGGCCGCGACGCCACCGACACCGCGCTCACCACCGGGTTCGGGCCGGCGATCCTCACCAGTTTCTTCGTGCGCGCCGAGGAGGTCGAGAATGTCGCCTGAGGCCGATGCGAACAATGTGCTGCTGTTCGACTGGCCCGAGCCGCTGGGGGCGCCGCCGTTCGACCGCATCCATCCCGACCAGTTCCTGCCGGCCTTCGCCACCGCGATCGCCGAAAGCGAGCGCGAGCTCGCGGCGATCGGCGGCGATCCGGCCCCGGCCGATTTCGACAACAGTCTCGCCGCGCTCGAACGGTCGGGCGCCGCGCTCGCGCGGGTAAGGCGGCTGTTCTGGTCGCTGTCCTCGGCCCAGGCCGACGATGCGATCCGCGCGATCGAGGCGCCGGTGTCGGCGCTGCTGACCGAGCATGGCACCCGGGTCAGCCAGGACCCCGCGCTGTTCGCGCGGGTGGCGGCGGTCCATGCGGTGCGTGCCGGCCTGAGCCCCGAGCAGCGGCGGCTGGTCGAAAGCAGCTATGACGGCTTCGTCGCCGGCGGCGCCGCGCTCGATCCCGACGGCAAGGCGCGGCTCGCGGCGATCGACCAGCGGCTGGGGCTGTTGTCGGTGCGGTTCGGCCAGAATGTGATGGCGGCGACCAATGCCTGGCAGATGCTGCTCGGCGCCTCGGATCTCGACGGGCTGCCCGAGGCGGTGGTCGAGGCGGCGGCGGCGCGCGCCGATCGGGCGGGGCATAAGGGGCGCTATCTCTTCACCCTCGATCGCACCGATTATGAGGCGTTCCTGACCTTCTCGACCCGGCGCGACCTGCGCGAGATGGTGTGGCGCGCCTTCACCGCGCGCTGCGACGGCGGCGCGCACGACAATATGACCGCGATCGCCGAGATCCTCGCACTGCGCGACGAGCGGGCGCGGCTGCTCGGCTATGCCGATTATGCCGCCTACAAGCTCCACGACAGCATGGCCGCGACCCCCGAGGCCGCCGAGGCGCTGCTGCTGCGGGTGTGGGAACCGGCAAAGCGTCGCGCCGCCGAGGAAGCCGCCGAACTTCAGGCGCTGATCGATGCCGATGGCGCGGACTTCGCCCTCGCCGCGTGGGACTGGCGCCATTATGCCGAGCGAATCCGGCGCGAGCGCTATGCGCTCGACGGGGTCGCCCTGCGCGAGCATCTCCGGCTCGACGCGGTGCGCGCGGCGGCGTTCGCGGCGGCGGGGCGGCTCTATGGGCTGAGCTTCCGACGGCGTGCCGACCTGCCGGTCTATCATGACGATGTCGCGGCCTGGGAAATCGTCGATGCCGACGGCGCGACGGTGGGGCTGCTCTACACCGACTATCTGTCGCGGCCCGAAAAGCATGGCGGGGCCTGGATGGGCAGCCTGCGGGTGCAGGAGCGGCTCGACGGCGTGGTTCGCCCGATCGTCTATGCGGTCGCCAGCTTCGCCGGCGCGCCCGATCCCGCCGAGACCCGGCTGTCGCTCGACGAGGCGCGGACCCTGTTCCACGAATTCGGCCATGTCCTCCACGGGCTGCTGTCGAACGTCGTCTATCCGAGCCAGTCGGGGACCTCGGTCGCGCGCGACTTCGTCGAATTCCCCAGCAAGTTCATGGAGCATTGGATCCTCGATCCGGCGGTGCTCGGCGGCATGGGGGTGCCCGCCGATCTGATCGCGGCGATCGGGCGCGCCGAGATCTACGGCCAGGGCTATGCCACGGTCGAATTCACCGCCTCGGCGCTGATCGACCTCGCGCTCCACCGCAACCCGGTCGAGGCCGCCGACCCGGCGAAGTTCGTCGCGGCCGAACTCGACCGGCTCGGGGTGCCCGAGGCGATCGGGATGCGGCACCGGATCGGCTATTTCACCCATGTCTTCGACGGCGGCTATGCCGCGGCCTATTACAGCTATTTGTGGTCGGAGGTGCTCGACGCCGACGCCTATGACGCGTTCGTCGAGGCCGGCGACATCTTCGATCCGGTCACCGCGCGCCGGTTCCGCGACGAGATATTGGCGCAGGGCAATCGCCGCGACCCGATGGAGTCCTTCGTGGCGTTTCGCGGCCGACCGCCGGTCGAACTGCCGCTGCTCAAGGCGCGGGGGCTGGTCGGGGTTTAGGCAGGGTCGAGCCGCCCGGCCCGGCCTCAACTTCCGTGCGGAATCCGGGAGGCGAAGCTCGCGCGGGTGACCGCGACCGTGAAGCCGCCGTCGCCGTCGGTCACGTCCATTCGTGCGTCGAGCTGCTTGGCGAGCGCCTTGACCAGGGTCGTGCCGAGGCCGGTGGCGCCTTTGGCGATGCCCGCCTTGGCCTTGCCGCCGCCATTGTCGGAGACGGTCAGCCGCCAGTCGGCATCGTTGATCTCGTAGTTGACGAGGATGCGGGCGTCGGCCTTCGCGTCGCCAAACGCATATTTGAGCGCGTTGATGACGAGTTCGGTGACGATTAGCCCCAGGCTGACGGCGGTGTCGGACAGGATCATGCCCTCGTCGGAGGTCACCTCGATCATGACCGGCTGGCTCTCGCCGACCATCGAGCTGGCGAGGCCGGCGCACAGCTTCTCGAGATAGGAGCGAACCTTGACCCGGTCGAGCCCGGTGCTGGCGTGAAGATGCTGCTGGACCGCGGCGACCGACATCACCCGCTGATGCGCATCCTGGAGATGGAGCCGGGTTTCCTCGGACGAGACCGCGCGCGCCTTGAGCATCAGGATGCTGGCGATGATCTGCAGGCTGTTGGCGACGCGGTGGCGCATCTCCTCGAGCAGCACCTGCTTCTGCGCGAGCAGTTCCTCCGACCGGCGGAGCAGTTCCGCCTTCTCCATCTCGATCGCGCGGCGGATCGTCACGTCCTGGAAGGCGAGCAGGATCGTGATGTCCTCGCTGGTTTCGTACAGCACCTTGCGGGCGTTGAGCAGCATCGTCCGCCGGCCGATCCCGGGAAAATCATGCTCGACCTCGAACCCGTCCATCGCGACCTTGTCGGGGATGATCGTCTCGAGCAGCGTGCGCAGCGCGGGAATGTCCCATTGGCCGTCGCCCAGCGCATAGAGCAGCCGGCCCTGGGTGCTTTCGGGGCTGACCCTGAAGGTCTCGTAGAAGGCGCGGCTCGCGGCGCGCACCCGCAGCTTGGCGTCGAGCACCAGGAAGGGCTCGGGGATCGTGTTGACGATCGCCTGCGCCAGGACATTGGCGTCCTCGAGGCTGCGCACCGGATCCATCATGGCCGGCCGCCGCCCAGCCGCGACCAGAGCCGCTCGGCATCGTCGACCGCCTCGAGCATGTCGCTGTCGGCCTGCTTGCCGCTCAGATGGTGGCGCACCGCGTCCGCGTCGCTGTCGCGGGGAAAGCTGCGATCGGCCTTGGCCGCCTTGGCGAGATCGCCGATCCAGCCCGAACGGCCGGTTTGGACCAGCAGCCACTGGCCGAAGCTCGTTCCGTCGCTGTCGCTCATACGCACCCCCGTCGGCAGGCGAGGGCGCTATCGTCCCACGGTCACGAGATGCCTGCGAAAGATCGGGTGATCGGGCCGTATAACATAGGATGGGATTCGCGCCGCACGATATCGGCACGAAGCGGCGATATCGTGCCATGGTCAAAGCGCGCCGGGAGGCGTAAGGCGGCCCATGGAAAAGAAGAAAATCGTCATTCCGCCGAAAATCTGCGCGCTGTGCGGACGGACTTTCATGTGGCGCAAGAAATGGGCCCGCGACTGGGCCAATGTCCTTTATTGCTCGGATAAATGCCGCGGATCGCGGACCAAGAATTTGCCGGGCAAGGCCGCCGCGCCCGTCTGACGGGCGCGGCGTGGACCGAGTTTATTTCGAAGCGTATTGACCGGCTTCGGCGCCGAATTCCTCGCGTGCGAAGGCACGGGCGGCGGTGGCGGTCTTGAAGACCTGGTCCTGCAGGACCGCGGTGACCAGCGGATAATTCTGCATATTGTACCGGGTCGTGCGCACGGTCAGGCGGAAATTCCCATCCTCGTCCTTGGCGATCAGATAGGGCTTTACGGGGACTCGCGACATCACATGTTCCTCAATGGCATTTGCCCGCCGGGCAAGGCCGCCCGGCGGTTGCAAGATGCGGTAGTATCGGGGGCTGAAAGGCTCAGCCGCCGTTCTGCTTGGCTTTCGCCGCCTCATTGACGCTCGCGCGTTCCATCGTGTCGGCGGCGCTGGCGGCCATCGCCTCCCAGCTTTCGGCCGAGCGCTCGTGCATCGCCTTGCGGTTGGGCAGGTCGGTCGCGAGAGCCGCCGCACGCTGCGCAGCAGCGTTGGCGCGATAGATTTCGATATTCGTCATGCTTGGCCTTCTGGTCGGATCCGGCGCGGGCCGGTCGATGTTTTCTGGCGCGCTCTTATCGGAGGAAGCGCGTTTTTCCAAATCATAGCATAAAATGTGGGTTTTGGGCAGCTTATCGTCGGATTTTGCGAAGGCCGGCGCGGTTTCGCCCAATGCGGCGTCGATCATCGCCGTCCAGACCCCGTCGACCGCGACCCGGCCGGTGCGATCGACATAGTCGCCCGCGGCCTCGACCATGTCGTCGCTGGGGTCGCGCAGCAGCGTCAGCAGCGCCCGCGCATCGGCCCGCCAATGCGCGACGAAGTCGGGCAACCGCGCGCCGGCTTCCCACGCGCCGGGCAGGTTGTCGGTGCCGGCGTGGAGCCAGCGCGCGATCCGGTCGGTCATCGCCGCCTCGATCATGCCAGGGGACCGGTCATGGGCGTTCCGGCTTGAAGACGATCCATGTCCCGCCGGGCGGCTTGATCATCGGCCGGCCGCACGCGACGCAGCGGCTCATGAAGCGGCCTTCGTCCCAGCGGCTCGCCATCAGATCGGGCTTGTGCAGCCCCAGCAGGTCATGAAGGCTCATCGATGTTCCTTCGATGCGGTCGGGGGCCGGCAAGAGCGCCGGCCCCCGTCGTCATGTCGGGTGCTTAATAGTCGTCGCCACCATAGACCTTGGGCGCCGGCGCGTCCGAAAGTTCGGCGACCGCCGCCTCGGTGGTGATCAGCAGGCCCGCGACCGAGGCCGCGTCCTGCAGCGCCGATCGCACCACCTTGGTCGGATCGATGACGCCCGACTGGACCAGATTCTCATATTGCTCGGTCTGCGCGTTGAAGCCGAGATTCTGGTCGTTGCCGCCGATCAGCCGCCCCGCGACGACCGCGCCGTCATGGCCCGCATTCTCGGCGATCTGGCGCAGCGGCGCCTGCAGCGCCTTGCGGACGATGTCGATGCCGCGGGTCTGATCGTCGTTGATCCCCTTCATGTCGTCGAGCGCGCGCGATGCGTAGAGCAACGCGGTGCCGCCGCCGGGGACGACGCCTTCCTCGACCGCGGCGCGGGTCGCGTGGAGCGCGTCGTCGACACGGTCCTTGCGTTCCTTGACCTCGACCTCGGTGGTGCCGCCGACCTTGATGATCGCGACGCCGCCGGCGAGCTTGGCAAGGCGCTCCTGGAGCTTCTCCTTGTCATAGTCGCTGGTCGTGTTCTCGATCTGCGACCGGATCGCCTCGACCCGGCCCTTGATCGCGTCGCCGGCACCCGCGCCGTCGATGATCGTCGTATTGTCCTTGTCGATCATCACCCGCTTGGCGGTGCCGAGCATGTCGAGGGTGACATTCTCCAGCTTGATGCCGAGATCCTCGGAGATCGTCTGGCCGCCGGTCAGGATCGCGATATCCTCGAGCATCGCCTTGCGGCGATCGCCGAAGCCCGGCGCCTTGACCGCGGCGACCTTCAGCCCGCCGCGCAGCTTGTTGACCACCAGGGTCGCGAGCGCCTCGCCCTCGATATCCTCGGCGATGATCAGCAGCGGCCGGCCCGACTGGACCACCGCCTCGAGCACCGGCAGCAGCGGCGCGAGATTGCCGAGCTTCTTCTCGTGGATCAGGATGTGCGGATCATTGAGCTCGACCAGCATCTTTTCGGCGTCGGTGATGAAGTAAGGCGACAGATAGCCGCGATCGAACTGCATGCCCTCGACGACGTCGAGTTCGAACTCGACTCCGCTGGCTTCCTCGATCGTGATCACGCCTTCCTTGCCGACCTTCTCCATCGCTTCGGCGATCTTGCGGCCGACGACGACGTCGCCATTGGCCGAGACGATGCCGACCTGGGCGATCTCGTCATTGTTGGCGACCGGCTTCGAGCGGGCGGCGAGATCCTCGACGACCTTGATCACCGCGAGGTCGATACCGCGCTTGAGGTCCATCGGGTTCATGCCGGCCGCGACCGACTTCATCCCCTCGCGGACGATCGCCTGGGCGAGCACGGTCGCGGTGGTGGTGCCGTCGCCGGCATGGTCGTGGGTCTTCGACGCGACCGCGCGCAGCATCTGCGCGCCCATATTCTCGAACTTGTCCTTGAGCTCGATCTCCTTGGCGACGGTGACGCCGTCCTTGGTGATGCGCGGGGCGCCATAGCCCTTGTCGATCAGGACGTTGCGGCCCTTGGGGCCGAGCGTCACCTTGACCGCATCGGCGATGATGTCGACGCCGCGGCTGATGCCTTCGCGGGCGTGACGGGAAAAGCGGACATCTTTGGCTGCCATGGGAGAATTCCTCGATTGGATTCGTCATCCCGGCGCATGCCGGGACCTCGTTCTCCCGCCACCCGGGCAAGGGCGACGGAAGCAGGCGGAATTCAGGTCAGTTCAGGATGCCGAGAACGTCGCTTTCCTTCATGATCAGCAGATCTTCGCCGCCGATCTTGATCTCAGTGCCCGACCATTTGCCGAACAGGATCTTGTCGCCCGCCTTGACGTCCAGCGCGGTGATCGTGCCGTCCTCGGCGCGGATGCCGGTGCCGGCGGCGACGATCTCGCCCTCCTGCGGCTTTTCCTTGGCGTTGTCGGGGATGATGATCCCGCCTGCGGTTTTCGTGGGCGCTTCGAGCCGGCGCACGAGGACGCGGTCGTGGAGGGGGCGGAATGTCATGGTCGCGGCTGTCCCGTCGCTGGTCGCGACGAAATCGTCGCTTTCACAAGCGGGAGCCAGCGCTGCCAAGTTGCGATCTGGCAGTCTCATGCGGAGAGTGCCAGTCCCTCCCATGTGGGCGCGATCGGGCGTTTCGTCAAGGAAGACGCCGCCGATTGTCGGGGGTGCTCAGCCCTCGGGCCAGGCCTCGCGCATCGCGGCCCAGGCGCCCGCGACCAGCGCCTCGAGCACCGTCATGTCGACATCGGCGAGCTTCTTCACATAGAGGCAGCCCTTGCCCATGCTGTGCTTGCCGAGCCGCGCGAGCAATGCCTCCTGCGCGCCGGTGCCGAGCTTGAGATAGAAGACGAGCTGGGGTTTGCGCGGCGAGAAGCCGACCCGGCACATCTCGCCCTCGCGGCCGCTGTCATATTTGTAGCGGTAGCGGCCGAAGCCGATGATCGACGGACCCCACATCACTGCCGGTTCGCCGGTCACCCGCGCCATCATCGCGGCGACGATCCGCCCTTCCTCGGCGCGCTGCGGCGGCTGGGCGGCGGCGAGGAAATCCTCGACACCGATCGCGGTCGCCTTGGTCTTCAATTCGGCCATGCCTCGCCTCCCATCATCGGATCCGTCCGATCGCCAGGATCATGTCGGCGATCTCGTCGGTGGTCGCGGACAACTCGCCCCGGGTCCAGGCGCCGAGCAGGCCGAGCTGCCCCGCCGCGATCGCGGTTGCCGCGAGCTGTCGCTTCGCCGGATTGGCGGTCATGGGCAGGCGCACCTCGATCGCCGATGCCAGCGCGCGGCGCAGCTTCGGTTCGACCGGTGGGGCCAGGATGAGCCGGGCGAGCGCGCGCTTGTCCCAGAAATGCGCGATCAGCGCGTGTGGCGGCGGAGCCCCTTCGGGCGGGGCGACTGCTTCCGACAGCCGCGCGAACAGCGGTGCCATCGCCGCCAGCAATATGTCGTCGCGGGTGCGGAAATGTTCGTAGAAGGTCGAACGGCCGACATTGGCGCGTTCGACGATGTCGGCGATGCGGATCGTGCCATAACGGCGCTGGGTCACCAGCCCGTTGAACGCCTGGAGCAACGCCGCGCGCGTGCGCTCGACGCGCCGATCCGTGCGTATCGGATCGGTGCGTCCGGATATGGGTTTCCGGACAACAGGATCGATTTGTCCGCTATCGGGCAATGGTCGGGCCTCTTCCAGCAACGCCGATCACTCTCTCGCTAAGTCGCGACGATGGCAAGCGATGCGGGAGATCATCGATGACGACGAAGACGGAAGAACAGGATGGCGATGCGCGGCTCTACGGCTGGCTGCTCGTGCTCGCATCGGCGGGGGCGATCATCCTGTCGATGGCGCATCCGCGCCCCGGCGGCCATGCGATCGGCGAGACGATCGCGCATCTGGCGGCGGGAGCGGGCTATAATGGCTGGGTCCACGGCCTGCTGATGGCGCTCGAACTGATATTGGTCGCCGGGCATCTCGGCCTGTCGCGCCGGCTCGGGCTCGACCGGCCGATCGTCACGCTGGCGATCGTCGCTTATGCGTTCGGGGCGATGGCGATGATGGGCGCGGCGGTGATCAACGGCTTTGCCGCCGCCGCCTTCGCCGGCCGCTATGCCCTGATGGCCCCGGACCAGGTCGAGCCGGTGCGTGCGGCGCTCGCCGCGATCGGCAGCATCGCCCGGTGCTGGGCGACGATAGCCGCGGTCGCGGGTTCGGGGGCGATCCTGCTCTGGTCGGTCATGCTGGTCGCGTTGCGCGGCGCCTGCCGGGCGATCGGCCTGGCCGGCATGCTGCTCGGCCTCGCCACCGCCGCGCTGCTGATCGCGGGCATGCTGGTGATGAACGTCCACGGCCTGATCATGCTGGTGCTGACCCAGGCGATCTGGGCGATCGCGGTCGGGGTGCAGATGATCAGGGGCGCGATCGCCATGGACGATCACGGCTGATCATTTTTCGGTGCGCATCGGGATCTTGTTGGGCAGCTTCTTGCCCTTGGTCCGCCGCGACGGGACCTGGATCGGATTCTTCTTCTTCCATTCGGCCCAGCTCATCGGGCCGTCGGGCGTCTCGATCATCCGGTCGTCGATCGAATCGGTCATCGCCGCATCCTCTCCTGCCGCGCGGGCCGATCGCCGCGCGGCAGGAGCATAGACGGCGATCTAGCCGAAGCCCAGCCGGGTCGCGCCGCCGGGCTTGGCGTCGGCCTCGCGGCGGAGCCGGCCGAGGATGGCGGGGGCACCGTCGGCGGGGGCATGGCGCAACTGGCGCGCCACCACCGCGAAATCGCCCGGGGTGAGGTTGCGCAGCTCGGACAGCCCGGCGGGCGGATCGAGCCGGAAGAAGCGCGCGAAGGCGCGTGCCGCCGCCGCCGGCCCCAGCGGCTTGAGGTCGAGCTTGAACACGAAGCGGCGCAGCGTCGCCGGATCGAGCCTGGCGGCATGGTTGGTCGCCGCGACCACCGGCAGCGGGTGACGATCGAGCCAGGTGAGCAGTTCGTTGACCTGGCCGACCTCCCAGCTGGTGCGCGCGTCGGCGCGATCGAACAGCAGCGAGTCCGCCTCGTCGAACAGCAGCACCCCGCCGCTGCCGCGCGCCTCGGCAAAGGCCTCGGCGATCGCCGCCTCGGTGCCGCCCACCCAGCGCGACAGCAGGTCCGACCCGCGCTTGACCAGCAGCGGCCGATCGAGCGCACGCGCCAGATGATGCGCGAGCGCGGTCTTGCCGGTGCCGGGCGGTCCCGCGAGCAGCAGCGAGACGTCATGGCTGCTGCCCCGGGCGATCCGGTCGATCAGCGGCGCCAGCGCTACGTCGCTTTCGAACAGGTCGAGATCGATCAGCTCGTCCTGGCCGAACGGCAGCTCGCCGCCGCGCAGCGCCCGCACCAGCGCCTCGGCCGCACGGGTGCCGCCGTCGCACGCGGCCTCGCCGGCGCCGGCCGGCTTTTCGGCGGCGAGGCGGCCGGCGCGGGTCGCGATCCGCAGCACGGTCGCGGTCTCGGGCGCGAGATCGACCAGCCGGCGCAGGCCATCTCCGGCGGCGACGCCTTCGTCGGCGGCGATCCGGTCGAGCATGTCGTGCGCGGTGCGGCGGCTGGGGAAGTCGAGCTTGAGCACGAAGCTCATCCGCCGCAGGATCGCATCGTCGACATTGCCGATCGCGTTGGTCGTCCAGATCACCGGCGCGGGATTGGCTTCGAGCAGCCGGTTGACGAACACCTTGCTGCCCGATCGCCGGCTCATCCAGTCGCCGTCGCTGGGCGCGGCGTCGCCGATCAGATCCTCCATCTCGTCGAACAGCAGCACCGCGCCGCCCTTGTCGGCGAGGATGCGCTGGGCGAGCTGGAGCGCGCCGACCCGGTCCCAGCGGCTCGGCTCGGTGCCGTCCTCGTCGACCTCGCCCACCGCGTGCAGCACCGCGCCGGCTGCCGCCGCCAGGCTGCGCGCCAGTTCGGTCTTGCCGGTGCCGGCCGGGCCGTGGATCAGGATGTTGATGCCGATCGCGCGGGTCGCGAGCGCGCCGCCGAGCAGCCGGACGAGGAAGCCGGTGTCGGCCGTATGGCCGAACGCGGCGAGATCAAGCCGTGCCGGCTGGCGCGCGCCGAGCAGCGTATCGACCATCGCCTCGCCGACCGCGGGCGAGCGGTCGAGCAGCCGGGTCAGCGCCCATTTGACGTCGATCTCGAGATCGCCGCGCCGGTTGACCTCGAAGTCGATCAGCCCCAGCCGCAGCACCGGGCTCGACCGCACCGCGCGGCCGGTGTCGGCGCCGATCTCGACCGGCAGCGCGCCGCTCGCCTCGATCGCCAGCGCGCCGAGCAGCGCGGGCAGGTCGATGCCGTGACGGCTCGCCGCCTGGACCAGCCCGGTCACCCGCGGCAGCCGGTCGCACGCGACCAGCAGTTCGAGCAGCAGCCTGTCGAGGCTATCGAAACCGATCACGTCGCCGAGACCTTCGGCGAGCGCCAGCACATGCGGGCGCGTGTCGACCGGCACCGGCGCGGCGGCGACCGCGGCCAGCAGCTCGCCCCATGCGGGTACGGCCTCGCCGACCGGCTCGACCCCGGTCAGCCAGTTCAGATGCGGCGTCGCCCATTCGATGATCGCGTGCGCCAGCGGTGCCGCGGGCGAAACCCCGCGGCCGATCCGGAGCAGCATGCCCCGGACAATCGTAAATTCGTCCATGATAACCCGTATCCCGCCCGGCGACGGGGCGGCGGCATGCGACGAGGCATGCCACGGCCGGTCACCGGGACAATCTTCCAATGTCGATGGGGATGCTGCGGCGTCGGTCGATCCCGGCCGCAGCGCGACGGGCGCGCTTTAGGGCAGGGACCGGACGCCGCGGGGCAAAATTCCCCGGTTCAGGCGGTCCAGCAATGCTCTTCTCCGAAATGCCGGTCGTCGGACCGGCAAGGGAAGGGGCCTATAGTCGGGATTCGACGATTTTACAACCGGGAAGGCGCTAGGGGCAGGATCATTACTTGCCCGTTGCCGGCCAGGATCGGGTCATGCGGGATTATGCTTGGCTAAAAAGGCGTCTATCCGCTTCAGAAAATCCTCGAGATCGGTCGCCTTGGCGAAGCCATGTCCTTCGTCGGGGTAGAACACCGACTCCACCGCGATGTGATTCTTCTTGAGCGCTTCGATCATCTTGCGGGCCTGGACCGGGGGCACGGTATAGTCCTTCTCGCCCTGAGCGATCAGCAGCGGGATCTTCAGTCGCGCGGCCTGGTTGATCGGCGACAGGCTGGCGAGGGTGGCGGCGTTGTCGCCTTCGCCCTTCACGATGTCCTGCCAGCGCCGGAAATAGCGCGGTGCCTCGAAGCTGCCGCGGCTATATTGCATCTGGGTAACGAGGTCGGACACCCCTGCAAGGCTGATCGCGCAGCGATAGCGTTCGGGGTTGCGTATCGCCCCCCAGAGCGCGGCATAGCCGCCATAGGATGCCCCCATGATGCACACCCGCCGGGGATCGACCTTGCCGCTGGCGACGAGCCAGTCGAGCCCATCGTCGAGATCGTCCTGCATCTGCCGCCCCCAGGTGCCGTAGCCCTTCTTGACGAAGTCGAGGCCATAGCCGGTGGAGCCCCTGAATTGCGGTTGCAGCACGGCATAGCCGCGGCTGGCCAGAAACTGCACCCAGGGATCATATTCCCAGCTGTCCCGTTCGAACGGGCCGCCATGCGGCATGACGATCAGCGGCAGGCGCTGGGCGGGGCGGCCGGTCGGAAGGGTGAGATAGGCGGGTATCCTGAGGCCATCGCGTGCGGTGTAGCTGACCGCATCGACCGGCGCGAGCGGGGTGTCGCCAAGGACGGCATAAGGTTGAAGCACCGGGGTCAGCCGCCGCGTCGAACGATCGAACAGATAGAAGAGGTTCGGCCGCGCGGCGCCGCCGGACCGGATCAACACCCGATTCTCGTCCCGGCTCATCCCGACGATCACGATTTCGGCATCCGGCAACGCCTTTTCCATGCGCTGTTGCAAAGCCTTCTTGTCGGGGTCGAGCCAGGCGATGCGGCGGCGGTCATCCTCATAGCGCACCCCGCTCACCGCACCGGTGATCGGGTCGGCGATGATCGAGCTGACGTCGACTTCGGGGTTCTCGTAGATCGGCTCGCCGATCTCGCCGGTCCGGAAATCATATTTATAGACCGCGAACCGGCCGGTACGGCCGTTGGTGACGATGACGCCCGACCGGTCGCCCGACAGGAAGCGCATCGAGTCGATCGAACTATCCTCTTCTTCCTTGGGAAGCTTGCCGCGGACGGCCTCCAGCCGATCGGCGGGATTCGCCCGGTACCAGACGGTCCATTTACGCCCGCTATAGGCGATTCCGGCGCGCACCACGCCATGATCGTCGGCGTACCAGTTCCAGACGTCCTGGCGCGATTTCTCGATCGTGGTCGCAACGCCGGTGGTGAGGTCGACGCGTTTCACCGAGGGCGTTTCGAGCAGCGAGTCCTGGCTGGAAACGAGCGCCCATGCCCCTTCGGGGTCGATGTACAGCACCTCGCCACCGAACAGTCCCCGGCTCTTCGGGTCCATCAGCTTGATGCCGTTCGTGGTCAGATCGAGGGCGAAGAGCCGCGATACCGGCACACCGAAGAAGGTCCCGACGGTCAGCGTCGCCAGGATGCGGCCATTGCCGGCCCAGTTCACGTCGCTGATCGCCCCTTCCTCGAAGCCGAACACCTGCGGCTTGGCATCGGGATGTTCGAGGTCGAGCACGGCCAGGCGCTGGCGATCGTCGACGACGCCGCGCGCCGCGATCCGGCGTCCGTCCGGCGACAGCTCGGGCGCCGTCACCGACGGCCGCTCCGCGAACACGCTGGCGGGCACGGGGCCATGCGCGGGTGCGGGCACCGAAGCGGGCGGGGCCGCAGGCACCGTCGGAGCACCGGCGGCGACCATGGCCGGAACAAGGCACATCGCGGCTAAGGCACGCCAGTTCATCGATCTCCCCCTTTTGGCGTTCCCCAACGCCGGCGCGAGCATAGCCATGAAAGCGATCGGGTAAACAGGGGCCTCGCCGCCGGGTAATTCCGTCCGGCCGCGCCCTTGAAGGGCTATCCCGCGCGGGTTAGGCAGGGAAATGTTCGCGGCCCCGGCCTCGATCGATCGCGCCCTCGATCTCGTCCATGACGGTGCGCAGCGCTTCGCTGCGGCGATCGACATGGCGACGGTGCGAGACCTTCTCGATGCGCTGGCGGCGTACCGGCCGACCGCGCCGGAACCCGGCTGCTCGATGTCCCGGCGCTTCGCCCGATACTCGATGCCAAAGGCCCGGTCGGCACGCTGGCCGCGGTGATGATGAGCGAACGCCCGCAACCGGTGCGCGCGATCCTGTTCGACAAGACGCCGGCGACGAACTGGTCGCTCGCCTGGCACCAGGACCGGGTGATTGCGGTGCGCGCGCGGGTCGAGGTCGCGGGTTTTGGTCCGTGGACACGCAAGTCGGGGATGATCCATGTCGCGCCGCCGTTCGATCTGCTCGCACGGGTGACGACGCTGCGGCGGCATCTCGATCCGGTGACGGCCGACAACGCCCCGCTGCTGATCGCGCCGGGATCGCACCGGCTCGGGCGTGTCGCCGAGGATGATATGACCTATGCGGTCGCGCGATGCGGGGTGTTCGCCTGTCTTGCGGCGGCCGGCGACGCCTGGCTTTACGCGACGCCGATCCTTCATGCGTCGGAAGCGGCGCGGGCACCGGTGCGGCGGCGGGTGCTGCAGGTCGATTATGCGACGGGAAACCTGCCCTGTGGCTGGGGGTCTGAGACAGGCGCTTGCCGCTGCCATGGCGATCCCGCATCAGGGCGGCATGAACTCCGCCCCATCATCGACGATCGAACTGCCCGCGTCCCGCACGGCCGATATCGTCTATCTGGTCGCCACCGGGCTGCTGTGCGCGGCCTGCCTGTTCAGCCTCTACAGCTTCACCGGCTTCGATCCCGATGCCGTGCGCGGGCGCGACGCGTTCACGGCTTTCCTCGATCTGGTCGGGCCGACCGGGTTGCGCGCGATGTTCGCGGTGGCGGGGTTCGGGGCAGGGTGCCGGGCGGCTGCCAGCGGCTGGCGGCTCTGGGATCGGCAACCGATGCTGCGCGCGGATGCGGCCGGGCTCTGGCTGCATCCGAGCCTGTATCGCGGGCCGCTGACATGGGATGATGTCGTCGCGGTCGGGCTCGACGGCGCGCGTCCGGTCCAACTCGCGATCGGTCTGACGCGGCGTTTCTGGTCGCCTACCCATTGGTTCAGCGCGCGCGATGTCCGGATCGCCTTGCCGCTGATCGGCCTGCCGCGCGACGATGCGGTCGAGGTCGTGCGGCGGATGCGGGGCTGGGCCGGTCGCGCATAGCATTGGCGGCGCGCGGCAAAGCTGGCATGTCCGATGGTTCAGACCCGAAAGGACATCGATGCCGAAATTGCTTCACCCGATTGCAGCACTTGCCCTGCTGACCGCCGCGACGCCCGCGCTCGCGGCCCCGAAGGCGGCCAAGGCACCGGCCGCGCCGAAGGTGCCGGTCGGCCAGGTGAAGCTGCCGGTGCTCAGCTATACGGTCAACGCCTCGGGCCCCGCCGGCGGCGCGCTGGCCAAGCGCAGCGACGTCGTCACCGTCGACTATAGCCTGACCCTGCTCGACGGGACCGTGATCGACAGTTCGATCGAGCGCGGCGAGCCCGCGACCTTCCCGCTCAACCGGCTGATACCGGCCTGGCAGATCCTGGTCCAGCTGATGCGGCCGGGCGACGACTGGACCTTCTATGTGCCGCCCGAATATGGCTATGGATCGGTCGCGCGCGACAAGCTGCCCGCGAACAGCTTCCTCGTCTTCAAGGTCAAGCTGATCTCGGCGGCCGAACCCGAGTGAGCGCGGCGTGAAGATCCTGATCTTCGGGGCGACCGGGATGGTCGGGCAGGGCGTGCTGCGCGAATGCCTGATCGATCCCGGCGTCGACCGGGTTGTCGCGGTCGGCCGCGCGCCGTCGGGGCGCAGCGATCCGAAGCTCGGCGAGGTCGTCCTGCCCGATTTGTTCGCGATCGGCGACCGCCAGGCCGAGCTTGCGGGTTTCGACGCCTGCTTCTTCTGCCTCGGCGTGTCGTCGCTCGGGATGAGCGAGGCCGACTATACGCGCACCACCTACGAACTCGGTCTGGCGATCGCGCGCACGCTGGCACCGGTCAATCCGGACATGAGCTTCATCTATGTCTCGGGCGCGGGCACTGATGCCGGCAGCCGGCAGATGTGGGCGCGGGTCAAGGCGCGCACCGAAAGCGATGTCGCCGCGCTGCCGTTCAAGGCCGTCTTTGCCTTTCGTCCGGGCTTCATCCAGCCGCTGCACGGCGCGCGATCGAAGACCGGATGGATCGACGCCATTTACCGCGTGACGGGCCCGATCGCCGCGATCGTCGGGCGCCTGTCGCCGGCCGCGTTGACCTCGACCGACCGGCTCGGCCGCGCGATGATCGCGGTCGCTCGGCACGGCTATGCGAAGCCGATACTCGGCAATGGGGATATCAACGTGGCAGGAGCCTCATAGGCTCTTCTTGAACAACTCCAGCATCCGCGCCCAGGCCTTCTCGGCCTGTTCGGGATTGTAGACTGCGCTGTCGGGCGGGCACCAGCCGTGCATCGCGCCCTTGTAGACCTCGATTTCGGCGGGGAGCTTGGCCGCATCGAACGCCGCGCGCAGCCGGTTCTTGGATTCGGGATCGCGCTGGTCGTCATTGTCGGCGATCGCGAACAAATAGCTGGCCTTCATCTGCGGAACCAGCAGATGCGGGCTGTCGGGCTTGTCGGTGGCGATGCCGCCGCCATGGAAGGAGGCGCCGGCCTTGATCCGGCCGGGGACCGCGGCGGCGGTGCGCATCGTCAGCGGGCCGCCCATGCAATAGCCGGTGGTCGCCATGCCGCGTTTGGTATCGACCTCGGGCTGGGCGTCGATGAAGGCGATGAACGCTTTGGCGTCGACGACATTGGTCGTCGCATTGACCTTTTGCGCGAGCGGCATCAGCCGTTCGCGGACCGGCGGCTGGGCGAAATTCTCGCCCGGCGCCAGCACCGGCGCCTTTTGCGAGCGATAATAGAGATTGACGACGAGGACGGCATAGCCGGATTCGGCCAGCCGATCGGCCATCTGGCGGAAGGCGGGACGCAGGCTCATGATGTCGGGCCAGATCAGCACCGCCGGGTGCTTGCCCTTGGCCGGCGCCACGAAATAGGCGTCGGCCTTGCCGTCGGGGGTGTCGATCAGCACGTCGCGACCCTTGGTCGGCAGTGCGTTGGCGGGGCTCGGGATCAGCAGCGACAGCCCGCCGACCCCGGCGAGCGCCCCGAAGGCGCGGCGCGACAGATGGCCGTCGGAGAGGATGCCGGCATTATCGGCTTCGGTATATTCGTCGCACATGCGCCAGCCCTTCCGCTTCGATCATAGGGGAACAGGCTGGCCGACGGGCCGGCGCGCGTCAATGGCGATGATCCAGGCGCCGCACGGGCCATGCCGGAATCCGGTATCGGCCACTATTGGCTCGATTCCGGAAAGTTTTTCATGGCATTGTCGCGGCGGGCATATGGGGGCGGAGTGCCGATTCCGCGGTCATGGCCCTTTGATGTGATCGTCGGAGTCCCTTAGCCTTGTCAGAACCCGTCAAGCTGGTGATCTGGGATCTCGACGATCTGTTCTGGCAGGGATCGATCATCGACGATGGCCGGATCGGCTATGTGCGGGCGCATCATCAGATCGTGATCGAACTGGCCCGCCGCGGCATCATGAGTTCGATCTGCGCGCGCAACGATCCCGCGGCCGCGCTTGGTCTTTTGCGCCAGCGGAAGATCGCCGATTTCTTCATCTTTCCGAGCATCTCCTGGTCGGCCAAGGGGCCGCGCCTCGCCGAACTGGTCGACGCGCTGCAGCTCCGCCCCGAGCATTTCCTGGTCGTCGACGATCATCCCGGCAATCGCGCCGAGGCGCTGCTGGCGGTGCCGGGCATCCAGGTCGCCGATGCGGGTTTCCTGCCGACGATGCTCGGCGACCCGCGGCTGGCGGGGCAGGCCGATCCGGAATTGAACCGGCTGAAACATTACAAGCTGATCGAGCTGCGCCAGCCCGATCGCAGCCTGTCGAGCGCGGGCAATGTCGATTTTCTGCGCGGCAGCGATATCCGGGTGCGGATCGACCATGACGTACTCGCTTGTCTCGATCATGCGATCGATCTGATCAATCGCACCGGCCAGCTCAACTTCACCAAGCAGCGCCTGCCCGAAGACCGCGACGAGGCCCGCGCGGCGCTGCGCGGCGAGATCGAACGTCGCGGGCGCCGCAGCGGGCTCGTCCATCTCTCGGACCGATATGGCGATTATGGTCATGTCGGCTTCTTCATGCTCGACGAGGGCGGCCCCGATGCCGAAGGGGGCGCGTCGCCCGGCGTGCTGCGGCATTTCTGCTTTTCGCGCCGGGTGCTCGGCATGTTCGTCGAAGCCTGGCTCTACGAACGGCTCCAGCGTCCGCAGATCGAGGTGGCGCCCCCGGTGCTGATCGACCTGTCGAAGCGTCCGCGGGTCGACTGGATCCGGCTGGCCGAGGCCGACGGCGCCGATCGGATCGCGCCCGAAATCAGGATCCATGGCGGAAGCGAAGCGGCATCGATCGGGCATTATCTGCGGCATGTGGCCGAACGGCTGACGGTGACCGGCAGTTTCCGCGCCGGGGCGAGCCTGTTTCACCTGAACGGCGGCGGCCTGTTGCTGTCGGCCTGCGAACGCAAAGCTGCGCATTTCGACGACGAGGCACGCGGGATGCACGCGCCGCCCGAGCTCCTGTCGAGCCGCTATTTCGACGATGTGCCCGAGGGGACCGCGTTCCTGTTCGGCGGCCAGCATGACGCGTCGGGGGGGCGGCGCTACCGGCACAAGGTGTGGGGCTGGGAATTGTCGGCCGACATCGATGGATTTCCGCCGGTCGACCTGACGACCATCGGCGACGAGGAGATGGAACGGCATATCGAGGCGGCGGGGCTGCCGGCCGAACGGGCCGATCTGGCGCGATCGACCCGTCGCCATATCCGGTCACGCTACGTCGCCGCGCCCGGCCCCGACGATGCCCGCATCGTCGCCGAGCTGGAGGAGATTTTTCGCCGCATTCCCGACGGGTCGCGGCTGATGCTCATGCTCGACGACGAGCGGGTCCGCGATGGGGCGGGGCGCCTGAGCCGTGCGGACGGGATCCGCCATTATAACTGGCTGATTGAAACGATGCTGCTGCCGCCGTTCGTCGGGATCGCGCGCTTCGCCGACGCGATCGCGGCCGAGAGCGAGATATTGGCCGGCGGCGATCGCCCCGACCGCGCGCCTTATGACCGGATGGTCCATCTGCGGATGGCCGAGCATATCGTCGAAGGGCTGCGCGGCCTGCCCGCCAAGGGCGATCCGGTGGCGAGACCGCGCCGCTGGGTGCCGCGGGGCGTGGCGCCGCTGCACCGCGCGGTGCCCGGATCCCCGGTCACGATCGTCGACAAGGCCGATCTGCGCGTCGATTATCACAGCGCGCCGGCGCCGCGGGGTGTGGTCGCGGTCAGTTTTTCGGAGCGGCTGCATGATCGCGCGGTCGCGGCCAAGGAGCTAGCCGGCCCGGGGTTCGGCACCCAGAAGCTGCTCGAGCTCGGTTTCGACGTGGTGGCGGTCAAGACCGACCGGTCCGCTTGGTATGCCAATCTCACCGACCAGGATCTGGCGCGGATCGATACGGCGCTGGGCTTCATCGCCGATCGCCATATCGCGCGTGTCGGCTATGGCAGCAGCATGGGCGGCTATGCCGCGATCCGCTTCTCCAGGGCGCTCGGCCTGTCGCGGGTGCTGGCGCTGTCGCCGCTGTTCGAGATCACCGATTCGCGCGACCGGCGGTGGGAGGAAGACATCGCCCTGATGCAGGCGGCGGGTCGGGAGGCGAAGCGTGATCCGCGGCCGATGATGTCGGCCACGCATCTGAGCCCCGACTGCCGCTATTTCCTGGCTTATGATCCACACAATCCCGACCGGATGCACGTCGCCCGCTACCGGTCGCTGCTGGGGGATCGATTCACGGAATTGCGGGCACCGTTCGCGGGACATCCGGTCGGTTTCTTCCTGCAGGAGATCGGCCATCTCGAAGCGGTGGTCGACCAGGTGCTCGGCCATGGCCGATGGCCGGAGTTCGGCGCCCGTTGGCGCAGGAACAAGGCGCGGTCGTCGGATTATCTGTTCTGGCTGGCCACCGCCTGCCTCAATCGCGGGCATCTGCGCTGGGCGGCCGATCTGAGCCCGAAGGTGGTCGAAATGCGGGGGCATCGCGCCGATACCCATGCCCAGGCCTGCCTGATCGCCATGCAGCGCAATGACATCGACGGCGCCCGCGCCGCGATCGACCGCGCGCTCGAACTCGATCCGGGCGAACGATATTATATCGGCCTGGCCCGATCGGTGATGACGATGCAGAATGTCGCGGCGATCCAGCGGCAGGTGATGGGCGGTTGAAACCCGGCTCGCGAAGAGCGGGCGCTTGCCGCCCCCTTCACCGCTTGGCCATGCACTCCACTTCGATCAGCGCGCCCATCGCCAACCCGTTCGCACCGATCGCGCTGCGCGCCGGCAGGCGGCCGGGTGTGAAATAGCCGACATAGATTGTGTTGAAATCGCCCCAGCGGCGCATGTCGGTGAGCAGGATCGTGCATTTGAAGACATCGTCCATGCCGAGCTTCTCGGCGTTTAGCGTCGCGGCGATATTGTCCATCACCTGGCGCGACTGCGCCTCGAAGCCGTCGACCAGCTTGCCGTCGGCACCGACACCGACCTCGCCCGAGAGATAAAGGATGCCGTCGACCTCGGTCGCGGTCGAAAAGGGGGCGCCGGGCGGACCCGGGACATGGCGGACGCCCGCCGCGAGGCCGGGCGAGGTCATGGCGAGGCCGATCAGGGCCAGGGCGATCGCTTTCATTCCCATCATGTCTCTCCTCAGCCGCCCCAGACGGTTCGCGCATAGTCGACGAAATTGCGTCCGAGGATCTTCTCGATCTGCGCGGACTTGAGGCCCGCGGCGGCGAGCAGGTCGGCGAGCTTCTGGAACTGGCCGGGGCCGCGCAGGTCCATGACGAACGGGCTGGTGTCGGGGCCTTCGCCGGGCGCGCTGATCCCGGCGGCGCGGCGCGCGGCATTCTCCTTGCGCAGCTCAACCATATAGGCGGGCATGTCGTCATAGCTGGTGGTGCCGCCGTCGGTGCCGATGCCGACATGGTCCTCGCCGCAGATCTTCACCGCGTGGAGGATATGCTGGACGACGTCGGCGGCGGTCGCCGGCCGGCCGAAGGCCAGGAAAGGCATGAAATAGATGCCGACGAAACCGCCGCGCTCGGCGACCAGCCGCAGCTCCTCGTCGGTCTTGTTGCGCGGCAGGTCGGTCACCGCGCGGCAACCGGTGTGCGAGATCGCGATCGGCCGCTTCGCCGCGCGCGCCGCGTCGAGGCAGGTCTGCCGGCCGCTGTGCGACAGATCGACGATCACCCGGCTGGCATCCATCTGCGCGACCACGTCGCGGCCGAACGCGGTCAGCCCCTTGTCGTCGGGAACCAGGCAGCCCGATCCGATCTGGTTGGCGATATTATAGGTGAGCTGCATGATGCGGACGCCGAGATCGGCGAAGACACGGACACGATCTGCCCCCTTGCCGGGCACAGAGGCGTCTCCGAACATCGCGCCGTTCTGGAAACCGTAGATCAGGCCGATCCGGTCGCTCTTCTTCGCCGCGACGATATCGGCGGCGGTCAGCACCTTGGTCAGATCGGCCGGCGAGGCGCGCACCCGCGCGTCCCAGGCGGCGATCTCGCGCACCGTCGTCTCGAACGGCTCCTCCTTGCCCGCGACATAGCCCAGGGTGACATTGACCGCGGTCATCCCCGAGGCGCGCGCATCGGCGATCGCGCGGGCGTTGGCCGACAGCGTCATCGTTTGGGAGATGCCGGCCTCGTTGGCGGTGCCCTTGAAATTGGGGTCGAACACGCCGCCGAGTGCGTTGATCACGATCCACGGCTTGATCGATCCCGCCTGTTCCTGCGCGAAACCGGCGCGGGGCAGCAGTGCCGCACCGGCCCCGGCGACTCCGGTGGCGATCAGCGCGCGCCGCGAAAACAGGGTGTCAGTCATCGCTTGGCATTTCCTCGGCAGTGATCGGCCGATAATCGGCGCGATCGAAACGGTGGCCGCGCTTCACGGTGAAGCGCAGGCTCTTCAGATTGGCGATCGACGCGAGCGGATCGGCGTCGAGCACCAGGAAATTGGCGAGCTTGCCGGGCTCGATCGATCCCATCGCCGCGTCCTGACCGACCACCCTGGCTCCTTCGAGCGTGGCGGCGCGGATCACCTCGGCGGGCTTCATCCCGACCCTGTCGACCAGCAGCGCGAGTTCGTCGTAGAGCGCCGGCCAGGGCTCGGCGCGCGGCGGCACGCCGTCGGTGCCGGTGACGATGGTGACCCCGATCCGATAGGCCTGGCGGGTGAGCGCGGCGGCGACCGCGGCCGAGCAATAGGGGCGGGGCTTCATCTCGGGCTTCGCCGCGAGCCTCTTGTCATATTCGGCATAGACCCGGACGGTCGCGTCGAGCACTTCGCCGCGTGCCTTCATTGTGCGGAACAGCGCCGCCATCTGCGGATCGTCGCCCTTTTCGAGCTTCGCCGCCTCGACCGGGCGCCGGTCCTTGTAGGTCGCCGGGCGCGGGTTCGAGACCTGATAGGCGAGATAGCATGTGTGCGAGACGACATCGACGCCGGCGTCGATCACTTCCGACGGTGGGGTCGGGAACACCATGCCATGTGCCCACACCTTCATCCCCTGGGCATGCGCCTCGGCGGTGATCGCGCGGATCAGGTCGGGGGTGAGATTGTCGTAGAGTTTCAGCGCGATCGCCGAGGTGCCCGAGGCGCGGGCGATCGCGTGCTTGAGATCGGTCTGCGGGGTGATCGCCTGCATCCAGGGCGCCGTGCCCGGCTTGACCAGTTCGGTGGCGGCGCCGACCCGCGGATCGTCGAAGAAATCGGGCCCCGCGAACAGGGCGGCATAATAGATGTCGGGGCCGGCGACTTCGCCGGTCTGGGTCTCGCGGGCATATTCGGCGATCGCGCGCAGATCGTCGGCCATGTCGCGCACCGCGGTGATCCCGCCATAGAGATCGCGCCGCATCTGCGCCTGGGCCTGCGGGCGGTTGGGCGGGGTCGCCATATGCTGATGGCTGTCGATCAGTCCGGGGATCAGAAATTTACCGCCCACGTCGACGATCTCGACATTGGCGAAGCGCATCGTGTCGAGCCGGGCGGCGGGGAAGATCTGGGTGATGGTCGCGCCATCGACGACGACCGCCATGTCCTTGAGCGCAGGCCCGCCGCGTCCGTCGATCAGCGTCGCGCCGCGATAGATGGTGAGCTTGCCCGTCGCCGGCGGTGCGAACGGTCGTGGCGCATAAGGCGAGCGCGCCGGCCTGGCCGGAGCGGGCTGGGCAGCCTGCAGGGCGCCGGCCAGCGACAGCGCGCCGGCGAGCAAGGCGATGGTCTTCAAGAGATCCCCCGGATGATTTGCGACACCTTCGCGCGAGCGCCGATCCGGCACAAGAGGGCGATCGGCGCGCGTTGCCGCTGGGACGTCATGCTGGCATAGCGTCCGGGTGAAATCCGCTCGCTTCTCCGCCGTCACCGCCATTGCGAGGATGCTCGCGGCGTTTGCCCTGCTGTTGGGCGGCTCGCTCGCCTCGTCCGCGCTGCCCGTCACCCCCGCACAGGTCGTCAAGACCTGGCCGCATGATCCGGCCGCCTTCACCGAGGGGCTGCTGATCCACCGCGGCGTGCTCTACGAGAGCACCGGGCTCGAAGGCCGGTCGACGATCAGCCGGATCGATCTCGCCAGCGGTCGGGTGCTGCGATCGATCACGCTGCCGCCCGGCCTGTTCGGCGAGGGCATCGTCGACTGGAAGGACCAGCTGCTCAGCGTCACCTGGCGCGGCGGGCGGGGCTTTCGCTGGTCGCTCGCCGATTTCCGCCAACTCGGCGGCTTCCGCTATGACGGTGAGGGCTGGGCGATGACCCGCGACGACCGTCATATCATCCTGTCGGACGGCACGCCGGTGCTGCGCTTCCTCGATCCGAAGAGCCTCAAGGTCGTCAGGCGTCTCCGCGTCACCGCCGAGGGCCGCCCCGTCGCGCAGCTCAACGAGCTCGAATATGTCCATGGCGAGATTCTCGCCAATATCTGGATGACCAACCGCATCGCCCGGATCGATCCGCGGACCGGCGCGGTCAAAGGGTGGATCGATGTCGCCGCGCTGGCCGCACAGGTGCCGTCGACCGATCCCGATGCGGTCGCCAACGGCATCGCCTATGATGCCGCTTCCGACCGGCTGTTCGTCACCGGCAAGTTCTGGCCGCTGCTGTTCGAGATCCGCAATCCGGTGCACCACTGATCCTCCCGCGCGGTCCTGTCACGACGGGTAGACTGCCATCAGGACGATCATCACCGCCTCGAACGCAAGCCACGCCGCCGCCAGGGTCAGGCCCAGATTCGCGATCGTCGCAACGCCCGGTGATTGCGCAAGGCCCTGCGCGATCCGGGCCGTGGTCGCCCGCACCGCGAAACCCAGCCCGATGGCGAGGGCCAGCAGGACGATGAGGGCAATGCCGATCCGGATCTCACCCGATCTTTGGCAGTCGGGCACCGGATTGCAATGCGCACCGCCCCAGGCCATTGCGAAGAGCAGGGGGGCGCCGACCGATACGAACAGCAGCAGGGTTGCAAGGCAGCCATAAGCTGTACCGCCGGAGGCGGGCAGCTCGACTATGTCGTCATCGTCCATGGCGCGACGCTAGCGCGATTTCGCTTCCGTCCCAATCGGGACCGCATCGACATCGGAGGAAAAGCGATAGCGGTGTACCGGACGGCAAGCCGAGGAACCTTCGCCCGTTCGGTGCGTCTTCCCCTCCTGTCGGCACTTCCGGGCGGTGAGGGCCGATGCCCCCGAACATGTCCTGCCGAGGACCATATCCGGAGAGCGACCATGGACGAAGATCTCACCGTCGAACTCGAGCTGCTCGTCGAGGCATTTCGTTCCAATATTGCCGCCTATGAGACCGCCGCCGGCCGGGCGCGCCGATATCGGGTCTATGCCTTTTGCCGGCATGAGGTCGCCCGGCGGCGCAAGCTGCTCGAACTGATCGACGCCACCACCCTCCCGGTGCCGCTGTCGGCGGGCCGCCGGCTCGCTTTGTGGTTGAGCCGGCGGGCAACCCGGGTGCGGCTCAGCCGTTGCGAGGATGTCGCCTTGCTGGGCGAACTCCACCGCGCCGATGTCGCGCTGGGCGATCCGATCTCCTCGTTGCTCGCACGCTGCGGGCCCTATCCCTATGTCCATGGCTGGGTACTCGGACTGACCGAGCTGCTCGACGAGAGCGAAGCGGAGCGATCGGCGATCGCGCAATCGGACAGCCGCACCCGGACGCGCGTCGATGCGCGAGGCGGTATGGCGGGTTCCTTCGGCTGAGCGAGCTTCGATAAGAGGGGACATTCGCGAATCCGCCCGGATATCCGGCGGCGATGCATTCTTGTTCATTTCGTTCATGTTACGGAAAGGTTTGCGCTTAGGGGCTTCATCAACCTGTCATTGACAGCGCCTAGCCCGGCTCCGCACGATGCGAGTTCGGGCAAGGCCATCGCGGCAAAGAATCGTTGCGGTACCGTAAGTTGATGGGAGGCGCAGATGACGACCGACTATTTTTCGCTCAGCGGCGGCGACTTCGTCCAGGATTGGTCCAATGCCGGGCTGATCGCCGGCGACGACAATTGGAGCGGCGTTCCCAGCATCACCGGCTATCGCGGCGACGGCGTCGTCAGTGGTACCGGCAAGGATCCGCGCACCGCGACCGGTGACGGCACCCCGACCGTCGACGTCAACGCCAACCGCAGCGACCCGAACACCTACACCACCGGCGGCGTCGTCGAGTTCGACGGCATCGCCGACCGCGTCGTCGGCTTCCAGGGATCGGGCACCGCCAATGCCCCCAATCTGGTGATCTATCTCGACGCGACCGGGCGGCAGAATATCGCTTTCTCGACCCGGCTGCGCGACATCGACACCGGATCGACCGCGATCCAGCCGGTCGCGATCCAGTATCGGATCGGCAATACCGGCGCCTGGACCAATGTCGACGGCGGCTATGTCGCCAACGCCAACACCGGCGGTGACACCAATCTGAGCGTCGTGCTGCCGGCCGCCGCCAATGGCCAGGCCCAGCTCCAGATCCGGGTGATCACCACCGACGCGGTCGGATCGGACGCGTTCATCGGCGTCGACGATATCCAGGTCAGCAGCCAGCCCGCGAGCAGCACCACCCATCCGGGGACGCTCAGCATCGCCGACGCGACGATCGGCGAGGGCGACAGCGGCGACGCCGCGATCAGCTTCACCGTCACCCGCGACAATGGCAGCGACGGTGCGGTCAGCGCGACCTGGACGCTGGCGCACGGCACCACCGACGCCGCCGATTTCGGTGCGGGCGCGGCCTTCACCGGCACCGTCGCCTTCGCCGCCGGCCAGACCAGCGCGACGATCAGCATCCCCGTCCATGGCGATACGACCTTCGAACCCGACGAGAGCTTCACCGTCACCCTGTCGAGCGTACAGGGCGGCGCGGTGATCGCCGACGGCCAGGCGACGGGCACGATCGTCAACGATGATCCGGTGCCGCCGGCGCCGCCGGTCAACGTCTTCATCAACGAGATCCATTACGACAATGACGGCACCGACGTCGGCGAGGGCGTCGAGATCGCCGGTCTCGCGGGCACCAACCTCGCCGGCTGGACGGTGATCCTGTACAACGGCAATGGCGGCGCCAGCTATGGTACGATCGCGCTGTCGGGGGTGATCTCCGATCAGGCGAACGGCTTCGGCACCGTCGGCGTGTCGATTCCCAATATCCAGAACGGCTCGCCCGACGGGATCGCGCTGGTCGACGGCCAGGGCCATGTCGTCCAGTTCCTGTCCTATGAAGGGGTGATGACCGCGACCAACGGTCCCGCCGCGGGCCTCACCAGCACCGATATCGGCGTCACCGAGGACCCGGCGCCCGCGGCCGGCCTGTCGCTGCAGTTGAAGGGCTCGGGTTCGAGCGCGGCCGATTTCACCTGGACTTCGGCGTCGGACGACAGTTTCGGCGCGGTGAATGACGGGCAGAGCTTCCTGTCGCCGACCGGCACCGCCCATTATCGCGCCGACGACGCCCAGGCCGTCGAGGGCAATGGCGGGACCAGCGCGCTGACCTTCACCGTCCATCGCGCGGGCGGCTTCGCCGCGGCCGGTAGCGTCGATTATGCGATCGCGTTCGACGGCACCGCGACCGCCGACGATCTCGCGCCCGGTACCGTGCTGAGCGGCACGGTGAGCTTCGCTGCCGGCGAGACCTCGAAGCAGGTCACCCTCCAGGTCCAGGGCGATACCCTGTCGGAGCGCAACGAAGGCTTCAGCCTCCATCTGTCGAACGCGACCGGCGATGCGGTGATCGACGACGCGACCGCGATCGGCACGATCGTCAACGACGATCCGATCGCGCTGTCGATCGGCGAGATCCAGGGCGCGGGCCACCGGTCCGAATTCACCGGCCAGCAGGTGATCACCACCGGCATCGTCACCGCGGTCGACGCCAATGGCTTCTACCTCCAGTCGGCGGTCGGCGACGGCAATGCCGCGACCTCGGACGGGGTCTTCGTCTTCACCTCGACCGCGCCGACCGTGGTCGTCGGCGACGGCGTCACCGTCGGCGGCACCGTCCAAGAGTTCGCCGGCGACGCGGCGGGACTGACGGTGACCGAGATCGGATCGACCGCGACCATTCCCTTGTCGGTGACGGTCGACAGCCATGGCAATGCGCTGCCCGAGGCCGTGCTGATCGGGCAGGGCGGGATATTGCCGCCGAACCACAGCCTCGACGATGATGGGCTCACCAGCTTCGATCCGGCGACCGACGGCCTCGATTTCTGGGAATCGCTCGAAGGGATGCGAGTGACGATCGACGCCCCGCTCGCGGTGTCGAACACCACCAGCTTCGGCGAGACCGACGTCGTCGCCTCGGGCGGGGTGGGCGCGACCGGGGTCAACGACCGCGGCGGCATCACCATCTCGGCCGGCGACTATAATCCCGAGAAGATCCAGATCGACGACGACAGCGCGATCTTCGCCGGTTTCACCCCCGGCTATACGATCGGCGACAGGCTCAGCAGCGTCACCGGCGTCGTCCATTATTCGTTCGACGCCTATGAGGTGCTGGTCACCGAGGCGGTCAGCGTCACCCAGGACGTGACGCTGGGCGACGAGGTCACCGACCTGGTCGGCGACACCAGCCATTTGTCGCTCGCCACCTATAATCTCGAAAATCTCGACGCCAGCGACAACAAGTACGACGCGCTCGCCTATGACATCGTCACCAATCTGCGCGCGCCCGACATCATCGCGGTGCAGGAGGTGCAGGATGCCGACGGCGCCGGCAATGGCAGCGACCTGTCCGGCGTCACCACCGCGCAGGGGCTGATCGATGCGATCAGCGCCGCCGGCGGGCCGCTTTATGCCTATGTCGAGATCGCGCCGGCGACCGCGGGGTCGAGCGGCGGCGAGCCGGGCGGCAATATCCGCGCGGGCTATCTCTACCAGGTCGACCGGGTCGACTATGTCGAGGGCAGCGCCGAGCTGATCACCGGATCGGCCTATGACGGCAGCCGCAAGCCGTTGGTCGCGACCTGGATCTTCAACGACCAGAACATCACCACGATCGACGTCCACTTCACCTCGCGGCTGGGCAGCGATCCGCTGCAGGGGGCGAACCAGCCGCCGCTCGATGCCGGCGACGCTTCGCGCACCGCGCAGGCCGACGGGGTCAAGGCTTATGTCAACGCGCATCTCGCCGACGACCCCTCGCTCAACATCGCGGTGCTCGGCGATTTCAACGGCTTCTATTTCGAGGATGCCCAGCGCCATCTGACCGATGACGGCACGCTGATCCACACCAACAGCCTGCTGCCCGAGGAAGAGCGCTATTCCTATCTGTTCGAGGGCAATGCCCAGCAGATCGACAATATCATCGTCACCCCCGGGCTCTACGCCAACGCCCAGCTCGACATCGTCCACCTCAATTCGCAGGTGACCGGCGCGCGCCCGACCGACCATGACCCGTCGGTCGCGCTCTTCTATCTGCCGCCGCCCAATGCCGCGCCGACCGCGCTGGCGCTGAGCAATGCCAGCGTGGCCGAGAACAGGCCCGCGGGCACCGTCGTCGGCACGCTGGCGGCGACCGACCAGGCCGGCGACACGATCAGCTACAGCCTCGTCGACAATGCCGGCGGGCGCTTCGTGGTCGATGCGGTCACCGGCGTGGTCACCACCACCGCCGCTTTCGATCATGAAGCCACCGCCGGCTTCGCGATCGTCGGGCGCGCCACCGACCAGGGCGGGCTGTCTATCGACCGGGGCTTCAGCGTCGCGGTTACCGACGTCAACGAGGCGCCGACCGCGGTCCACGACGCGGTCGCGGTCAACGAGGATGCGACCAGCGGCAACCTCTGGACCACGCTGCTCGCCAATGACAGCGATCCCGATGCCGGTGCCAGCCTGTCGATCGCATCGGTGAACAGCACCGGCACGCTCGGCAGCCTGGTGTTCGATCCGGCGACCCAGACGCTGCGCTATGTCGCCGACAACGACGCCTTCGACGCGCTCGCGCCCGGCCAGACCGTCATCGACCATTTCAGCTATACCGCGACCGACCAGGGCGGCCTGACCAGCACGACGACGGTCGATGTCACCGTCACCGGCATCCAGGACGGGGTGACCCGCACCGGCACGATCTTCAGCGACACGCTGAACGGCACCGGCGGCGAGGACAGGCTGTCGGGCAGCCTGGGCAATGACGTGCTCTATGGCCTCGGTGGGCATGACATACTCGACGGCGGGCTCGGCGGCGACCGGCTCGAGGGCGGCGACGGCAATGACGTGCTGTTCGGCGATCTCGGCAACGACACGCTGATCGGCGGTGCCGGCCGCGACATCTTGTTCGGCGGGCTCGGCACCGATGTGTTGACCGGCGGTGCGGGGGCCGACAGCTTCCATTTCGGGCGGTTCGAGACCGGCGACACGATCACCGACTTCAACACCGCCGAGGACATCATCATCCTCGACGACGGCATCAGCGTGCTGAAGACCAAGGTCGCCGACACCAACCGCGACGGCATCGCCGACCTGACGATCAGCTTCACTTATGGCAGTTCGGTCACCCTGCTCGGCGTGTCGAACGCCGCGGCGGTCCATTATGGCGGGCCCGATGCCTGGTCGGATCATCAGCCGGGGCTCGGCGGGCTGCTCGACGATATCGGCGACTGGCTGCTGCGGCCCTTCGCCTATGCCGACGGGCATCTGGCTTGAGGGCAGGCCGGGTACCAAGATCCTCCCCATCGCAGATGGGGAGGTGGCGCCGCAGGCGACGGAGGGGTTTTGCGCCAGTTCGGCGTGATGATATCTTTCAGATTCCGCAAAACCCCTCCACCATCCTGCGGATGGTCCCCCTCCCCAGACCTTCGGCCTGGGGAGGATCTTCATGGTTCCTCGTTCCAAATCCTCGAAAATGGATGGAACTGGGCTTAAATTCCCGTTCGTTGCCCGCTAGACCCGCATTCGCATGAAACTCGAACTCTCCCCCGGTCCGATGCGCGCGGCGCTCGCTCTTTGCCGCCGCCATTTCGTTGCGGCGGCCGGATTCAGTGCGCTCGTCAATCTGCTCTACATCGCGCCGACGATCTACATGCTCCAGGTCTATGATAGGGTGGTCCCGACCCAGGGGCATCTGACGCTGTTCTTCCTGACGCTGGTGCTGCTGTTCGCGCTCGGCACGCTGGCGCTGCTCGACCGGGTCCGCAGCCGGCTGCTGGTGCGGGCCAGCGTCGCGACCGACGCCGCACTCGCACCTGCGATCCTCGACGCGACCCTCGGCCGCCCCGATCTCGCGGTGTCGCGCCAGGCGCTGCGCGAGTTCGACATGATGCGGCAGACGCTGACCGGGCCGGGGATACTCGCGCTGTTCGATGCCCCCTGGGCGCCGATCTATGTCCTCGCCTGTTTCCTGATCCATCCGTTGCTGGGCGTGGTAGCGATCGTCGGCTGTGTGTTGCTGCCGTTCATCGCCTGGCGCAACGAGAAGGCGACGCGGCCGCGGCTCGATCGCTCGCAGGCGGCCGCGAGCGCGGCCTATGCCGGTCAGGAATCGCTGCTCGGTGCCGCCGAGACCGTCCGCGCGCTCGGCATGCGTCGCGCGGTGGTCGCGCGCCAGCTCCGCCAGCGCCAGGGCATGATGACGACGATCGTCGAGGCGAGCTTCACCGCGAGCGGTTACCAGGCGGCGACCCGCTTCGCCCGGCTCGCGCTCCAGTCGCTGGCGCTCGGGGTCGGCGCGCTGCTCGCGATCGACAACCGGATCAGCGGCGGCGCGATCTTCGCGGCCTCCTTCCTTATCTCGCGCGCGCTCGCGCCGATCGAGCAGCTGATCGGCAGCTGGAAGCCGATCGTCCAGGCGCGCAACAGCTACAAGGCGCTCGACGAATTGCTCGGTCGCGGCGAACTGGCGCCCGATCGCACCCTGTTGCCGGCGCCCAAGGGGGCGCTGCTGCTCGACCAGCTGGTCGTGTTCAACGACACCCGCGACGGCACGGTGCTCGGCGGGATCGGCTGCGCCATCCGCGCGGGCGAGGCGGTGGCAATCGTCGGTCCGAGCGGCGCCGGAAAATCCACGCTGGTGCGGGCGATCGCCGGCGCGATCCTGCCCGACCGCGGCACGATCCGCATCGACGGCGCCGACGCGCGCGATTGGGATCCTGAGCGGCTGGCGCGCCATATCGGATATCTGCCGCAGGATCCCGGTCTGCTCGCGGGCACGGTGAAGGAGAATATCTGCCGCTTCGCGATCGAACTGGGCGAGGATGTCGCGACGGTCGATGCCGCGGTGATCGCGGCCGCGCAGAAAGTCGGTGCGCACGAGCTGATCCTGCAGCTGTCGAATGGTTACGAGCATCGGCTGCTGTCGGGCGGGCGCGGCCTGTCGGCAGGCCAGGCGCAGCGGATCGCGCTGGCGCGCGCGGTTTACGGCGACCCCGCGCTTTATATCCTCGACGAGCCCAATGCCCATCTCGACAGCGAGGGCGACGTCCAGCTCGTCACGGCGCTCGGCCGGCTGAAGGCCGAAGGCAAGACGATCCTGATCGTCTCGCACAAGCTTGGCATTTTGCCGATCATCGACCGGATCATGGTGCTGCGCGGCGGCCGGATCGAGATGTTCGGTCCGCGTGACGAAATATTGCCCAAGATCGCACCGGCCAATATCCGGCCGATCGCCACCGCGCAGGGGACGGGGGGCCGGGCATGAGCGACGCGCCGGTGATCGTCGCCGATCCGGTCGGCACCCCTTATGGCGGCGTGTCGGTCTATACGCCCGATGCGGCCGACGGCGCGTCAGCGGTGGCCGATCCGACCCGCGAGATCCGCATCGGCCTGATCGTCGCCGGGCTGTTCTTCATAGCGTTTCTCGGTTGGGCGGCGTTCGCGCGGCTCGACGCGGCGGCCTATGCCCAGGGAACGCTGGTGGTGTCGGGCCAGCGCCAGGCGGTCCAGCACCGCGAGGGCGGGGTGGTCGGCGCGATCCTCGTCCATGAGGGGCAGCGGGTGGTGCGCGGCCAGTTGCTCGTGCGCCTGTCGGCGGCCGAGGTGCGCGCGCAGGAGCGCGCCTATGCCTCGCAGGCGATCGGCCTGCTCGCCCAGCGCGCGCGGCTCCAGGCCGAGCAGCTCGGCCAGGCGCGGGTGACCGCGCCGCCCGAATATGCGGAACTCAAGCTCGCCGATCGCGCCGAGGCGGCGCTGGCGCTGAAACTCCAGCAGACCGAACTCGACGCGCGCGCCTCGGTGCTGTCGGCCCAGCGCGGCGCGCTCGGCCAGCGCGCGGCGCAGTCGGGCGAGCAGGGGCGCGGCTACAGCCGCCAGGTCGCATCGAGCGACGAGCAGTTGCGCATCCTCGACCAGCAGATCGACGCACTGCGGCCGGTCGCCGCCAAGGGTTTCGTGTCGATGACCCGGATGCGCGAGCTCGAACGGATGCGCGCCCAGCTGATCGGCCAGAGCGGCCAATATAGCGCCAGCGTCGCCCAGACCCGCGAGGCCGCGCGCGAAAGCCAGATCCAGATCCTCGAGGCCGAGCGCACTTATCGCGAACGCACCGCGTCCGACCTGCGCGACGTCGAGACCCGGCTCGGCGATCTGCTGCCGCGGCTGAGCGCCGCGCGCGACCAGCTGGCCCGCACCGAGATCCGCTCGCCGGCGACCGGCACCGTCGTCGGCCTGTCGGTGTTCACCCCCGGCGGGGTGATCGCGCCGGGCCAGAAGCTGATGGACGTGATCCCTGAACGCACGCCCCTGCTGATTCAGGCGCGGATCGCGCCCGACGATGCCGACGACCTGCTGGTCGGTCAGCGCACCTTGGTCAAATTCGTCGGCCTCCACGAGCGCTCGCTTCCCGAACTCGAGGGCAAGCTCACCCGCCTGTCGGCCGACAGCTTTTCCGACGAGCGCACCGGCCAGAGCTATTTCACCGCCGAGGTCACCGTTCCGCTCGACCAGCTCCGCCTGATCGGCGACGTCCGCGGCAAGGACTTCGCGCTGCGCGCGGGGTTGCCGGTGCAGTTGCTGGTGCCGCTGCGCAAGCGCACGGCGCTCGACTATCTGCTCGAGCCGCTGGTCGGCGCGTTCTGGGCGTCGTTCCGCGAACATTGAGGCGGCGGTTCGGCATGCGAATATGCCGGGCTGCAAATGGCGCCCTTCTTCGCTTCCGGTGCTCATATACATGAAGTACGCTGCGCTCCGGGTCGCGAAGCGCAGCATTTTCGCCGTGGCCCGATCCGAATGCCGAACTGCTGGGCGCTATCTCGATTCGCGCGGTTTGCTTGCTTGCAATGTATCGATAATCGCGCCGACCCCCGCGTCGATACCTTCCGCCATCTTTCCTTCCTTGAAATGCGGAAGGATCTGTTGCGCGATGATCGCCGCGCATACTGCATTCGGCAGCGCGCGCTCCAGCCCATAGCCGACGGCGATCCTTATCTTATGCTCGTTGGGCGCGACGAGCAGGACGACGCCGTCGTTCACGCCCTTGCGCCCGATGCCCCAGCGATTGGCGAGCCTGCGCGTGAAGGTGGCGATGTCCCCGCCGCCGAGGCTGGGCAGCGTCACGACGATGAACTGATGCTTCGTCCTGTATTCGAAGACGGCCAATCGTTCGGTCAGCCGCTGCTCATCGGCCGGCGTCAGCAATCCTGCATTATCGACGACGCGCCCGGTCAGCGCGATCGTCGACGAGGCTTCAGCGGCCGTAGCGACTGCAGAGGGCGAGGGGCAGATCGGGGAAATGACGATGGCGAGCAGCAGCGCGCCGAAGCTGGCGGTGCGGTTCATGCGCCGACATCCGGATAATAGCTCAGATGATGGTTTTCGGCGATATCCGACCAGAAGACGATGCGCCGCATCGGGGCTGAGGCAGGACGGCCGGTCGCTTCGTTCTCGAAATAGTCGGCAAGGTTCGCCCCATAATAGATCGTATCGAAACCATGTATCGAGAATATCGGATTGTCGGCTTCGATCGGCGTTTCGGGCAGATAGCGGTGGTTGCCGAGCGGAATCAGCCGAGGTGCCCTGGTCAGCGCCTCGCGCAATATCGCGATCCGATCGGCCATCGCCTGCGGCCGATCGCCCCAGTCGGGCCACCACATGCCGCCTTCGACGATATCGAACTTCAGTGCCTCGAACGGCCAGGCGAGCATCGTGCGGATCCGTGGATCCTCGATGCTCCAGTCATGATCGGCACTGGGCCGAAACCGCCGCATCGTTTCGACGAGGTCGGGCGGAAAGCGCAGGCCGTAGCGATCCTGTGCGGTCGCCAGTTCGGCAGGCGTATAGCCGCCCACCGCCTATCGCTCCTCCGCCGGGACATCGCGCAGCCGCGCCGAAAAGGCCTCGACCTCCTCGGTGGTGAAGCTCAGATGCACTCGCTTCGTAGAGCCCGGCCGCTGCGCCACCGACAACCCCGGCCGCCATTCGGTCGCGGGCCGGATCGGTCGCGGGGCGAAGCCGCCGCCGCAATTGGGGCAGACGTTGGACAGCTTCGTCTCGACACAATCGGCACAGAAGGTGCACTCATAGGTACAGATCCGCGCCTCGACCGCGTGCGGCGGCAGGTCCTTGTCGCAATATTCGCAGTTCGGCCGCAGCTCGAGCGCCATGATGTCGGGTCCCCCTGGCCGGAGAGGTTAGCGCCACGGCGGCATGATCGACAAGGATGGTTCGATCAGCGGGCGATCTCGATCATGACATCGGCCTGGACGTCCACCCAGGCGCCGTCCGTCGTCAACGCCACCGCGCCGCGTTCGGCAGCGAGCGCCAGGCAAGCGCGGTCGCCGAGCGAGAGACCATGGCGACGAGCCGCGGCCCGCAATTTGCCGGCTCGATCGGCCTGCGCGGCGTCGAACGGGAGAATGGTCAGCGCGAGTTCGGCTATGCTCTGGTCGATGACGGCATCGGGGACCGCGCGTTCCTGCAGCTTGGCGATGACCTCCGAAAGATTGACCGCGCCGATGACGGCGTCGGGAAGGCAGGCTTCGATCCTGGCCGCGCCGCGCTCGTCGAGCATCAGTGCGAGCAATGCCGATGCGTCGAGGACGTAAGTGGCTTCACTCATCGGCCGCGGCGGCACGCCGGTCGGCGATCAGGGCCTCCGACAAGGGCAGGCCCGGCTGCACATGGTTTCGCAACCTGGCCTGCACCCGGGCAACCGCATCGCGCAACGGGCGGACATGGAGTTCGCCGTCGACGACCTCCATCATCACTGCCGCGCCATCGGCCAAGCCGAGTTCGCGTCTTATATCAGCCGGTACCTGAAGCCTGCCGCCACTGACCAATTTGCCGCTGCGCGCGTTCATGACGGGTGCCCACCATACAGATTGTCGCCATCATACAGATGCTCGAAAACATGTATAGTATGGCACCGTCAGATCAGACGACGCGCACCCTGCGCGCGCTCTCCATCTCGACCTCCTGCCACAGCACGTCGAGCAGCCCGGCGATTTCCTTGACGTGCGGGATGTCGTGCCGGCTGACATAGCGATATTTCTCGGCCAGCAGCGACGCCTCGACCAGGATCAGCCGGATCATCTCGCCATGCGCGTCGAGCGATCGGACCGCCTCATAGCCCTCCACCGCCTGGCCGCGCAGCATCGCCTCATTGTCATATTTCACAGCGCCGTCTCCACAGCATCGAACCATCGATCGCATAGGATTAGCATCGGTTTCGGGCGGCGAAATGGAGCCGGGCGGCAAAGCGGATGGACGGTGCTGCGGGCGCGCTGGGCGCACGCGTCGATGGCGTTTGCCTGCTCCCCTTCACCGCACCGTGAACAATATCCGGTCGACCGGCTTGCCCGCCGGATCGACCAGCACCAGCCGGTGCGCGCCCGGGCCCGGCAGCACCAGCGGCTGCGCGGCCGCCGGCCCGAGGTCGTGGCGGTCGAGCAGCAGGCGGTGGCCCTCGACCGGGCCGGCGACCGCGATACGGATGCGCTGGCGGTCGCCGGGGATGTCGGGGTCGAGCGCGTAGATCGCGCCCGAGACCGGGCTGGTGATCCGCGGCCGCTGCGCGCCGGCGGGGGCGGGGCCGAAGCGCGATTGGGCGGTGCCGGCGACGAACCGTTCGATCCGCGGCGGCTCGATGCCGCCGTCGAAGACGACCGGGCGGCTGTCGATCCCGGCGGGGCGCGGCGGCGGGGGCGGCGGGTTGCGGTGGAGCGCGAGCATCACCTCGCGCCACACCGGTGCTGCGCCGCTGGTGCCCGACACCGCGCGCATCGAATCCCCCTCGAGATTGCCGATCCACACCGCGACCGTGTAGCGGCTCGAAAAGCCGACGCACCAATTGTCGCGCATCGCCTTCGAGGTACCGGTCTTGACCGCGCTCCAGAACGGCAGGCGCAGCGCGCTGTCGAGGCCGAAGCTGGTCGCGCGCGCCCCCGGATCGGACAGCATGTCGGCGACGATCCAGGCAGCCTGCGGGCTCGTCACTCCGCGTGGTGCGATGGCAGGATCGCCGGGCAGGAAGCGCACCGGCGACCAGCGCCCGGCATTGGCGAAGCTGCGATAGGCGTCGGCCTGCTCGACCAGCGTCACCTCGGCCGATCCGAGTGCGAGCGAGAAGCCATAATAGCCGCCATCCTCGGTCAGCCCCTTGTAGCCCAGGTCCCACAGCCGGTCGCGAAACGCATCGACCCCGACCAGCAGCAGGGTGCGCACCGCCGGCACGTTGAGCGATCCGGCGAGCGCGGTGCGCGCCGATACCGGCCCGCGAAAGCTGCGGTCGTAATTTTGCGGCACATAGAGGCCCGAGGCGGTGTCGAGCTGGACCGGATTGTCGTCGAGGATCGAGGCCGCGGTCAGGTAACCGCGCTCGATCGCGGTCGCGTAGAGGAAGGGCTTCAAGGTCGATCCGGCCTGGCGATAGGCCTTCGCGCCGTCGACCGCCGCCGCGGTCGATCCCTCGCCGACCCCGCCGACATAAGCGAGCACGCCGCCGGTCGCGTTGTCGAGCACCACCACCGCGCCGTCGCGCGCGCGCTGATCGCCGAGGCCGATCAACTGGCGGCGCAGCGCCGCGATCGCGATCCGCTGGACGCCGATGTCGACCGTCGTCGTCAGCTTGACGCCCGGCTTGTCGATCAGCCGTCGGGCGAGATGCGGCGCGAGCCCCGGGTCGGTCTCGATCCGCCGCGCCGAACCCAGCGCCTCGGCTGCGCGCGCCTTGATGGCGGTGCAGCGATCGGGAACGGGGCGGCAGGCGCGGCGCGCGACCGCCTCGGGGCTGGCCTGCGGATCGGGGAGCAAGGCGGTGAGGATCGCCGCCTCGTCGGGCGACAGCGACGCTGGCGGCTTGCCGAACAGCTGCCGGCTCGCCGCCATGATCCCCTGGGTCTCGCCGCGGAAGCCGGCGAAGTTGAGATAGGCTTCGAGGATCTGGTCCTTGCGCCAGCTCCGCTCGATCGCCATCGCCGCGCGCATCTGCCGCGCCTTCTGCCACGCCCCACGCGATCCCGGCCGGGCGAGCTGCGGCGCCAGATAGGCGGCGAGCTGCATCGTGATCGTCGAGGCCCCCCGCGCGCGCTTGCCGGTCAGTGCGTCGCGCACCGATCCGGCGATCGCCAGCCAGTCGACCCCGTGGTGCGACGCGAAGCCATGGTCCTCGGCGGCGATCACCCGTTCCCTGAGCAGCGGCGAGATCGCCGCGATCGGCACCCATTCGAGCCGGCGGCGCTCATAATCGAGCCGCTCGCTTTCGAGCAGCCGGCCGTTGCGGTCGTAGAGCCAGCTTTCGGTCGGCTGCCACGCGGCGCGGACGGTCGCATAGTCGGGGGTGGAGGGCGGCCAGGTTGCGATCCAGAGCGCGAGAATGAGGATTAGCGGGGTGGCAATAGCGAGGCGGTGCGGTGTGAGGTAGTGGCGCAATACTCTCCACCCGTCATGCTGAACTTGTTTCAGCATCCACTCCTCGGTTCGGGAACGGCCCCTTGTCGCACGGTGGATGCTGAAACAAGTTCAGCATGACGGCGTGGGGCGAGGCCGAACTGGCGGTGCTCCAACCGCATCCTCACGGCAGCGCCACCGTCACCGGCGCATTGGGCAGCGCCCCACGGATTTCGGGCGAATACATCGCCTGGACCCGGGTCGGCGGCAGCTGGAAGGTGCCGCCGGCGTTGAGCCGCACCGCATATTCGACGACCACCCGGCCGCGCGGCATCCAGCCATAATAGCCGCGCCAGGCGTCGAGCCCGCGTTCGACATAGCTGGGGGAGGCGCCTTCGCTGCCGTTCGCCTGCGCCGCCAGTTGCGCCGACTGCCCGCCGAGATCGCCGACGATCGTCGCCCCCGCCGGGATCGGATCGTTGACCACCACCCAGTTGCGCTCGGCGCCCGCGTCGATCGTCAGCCGCACCCGCAGCACGTCGCCGCGCGACAGCCGGCCCGGCACCCGGCGCTGGATCACGCTCACCGTCCGCGCGATCCGGTAGCCGCCGAAGAAGGCCGCCTTCATCGGCACCGCCGCGGTCACCGAGACCTGCGCCCACGGTCCTGCGCCTTCGCCATGCGCGAGCAGCAGCGGGGTCGGCATCGACGGCAGCCGCAGCGCGATCGGCGCGGGGGCGGGCCAGGTCGCGACCGCGCTCTGGCCGGCGAGCGACACCCGCGTCGTCCCGCCGATCGCGCCCGGCGGATAGAGGGTGTCGAACTTCTTCACGGCGACCACGCCCCAGGCATTGGCGGTGGTGGTATCCCAATGACCGCGCGACTGGCGCATCGCCAGCCCGACCATCAGCCGCGGGGTCTCGTCCTGCCAGCCCGGCCGGCCGATCAGGGTCGCGAGCGCGCGCGCCGCGGTCTCGTCGGCCGACGACATCAGCCACCAGGGCGATCGCGCGCTGTCGGTGAAGTCGAAGCGCGATCCTTCATAGGCGATCCGCGCACGCAGTTCGGTCTCCGCCTCGGCCGCGCGCGGCGCGAGCCCGGCGGTGCGGGTGACGACGGTCAGCCAGTCGACCAGCGCCGAGGTCTGCATGTCCTTCGGCGCGATCCCGATCTGGTCGGCGAGCGCGGGATCGGCGGCGCCGGCGCGGGCGAGCGCGGCCAGCGCCATCAGCTTCTCCATGCGCTTGTCGCCGGCATAGCCGTCGCTGCGCTCGATCCGCCCCTCGACCACCCCGCGCAGCGCGGCGATGATCTGGCCGCGCGGCCCCTCGGGCAGGATCAAGCCCGCCTCGCTGGTCATCGACAGGGCATAAGCGGTCAGCGCCACCGATCCGTCGGCAGTGCTGTCGGGGAAGTAGCGCAGCAGCCCCTCGCGATCGAGATAGGCGGGGATGTCGGCGGCGAGCCGGTTCCACGCCCCGACGTCGCCCGCGACCACCGCTTTCGACAGCTGCTGCTCGAAACAATCCCACAGATAGGCGCGCATATAGTCGCGCACCCCGTCGAGCGGCGGCGACAGGCTGTTGGTCAGCCGCACCGACACCCCGCCGCGGCCGGGCAGCGCGCCCGCCGGCGGGGTCATCAGGATCGACGTCTGCGGCCCGACCCTGAGCAGGGTCGCCGCCCAGGTGTCGACCGGGACCGCGGGGACGACCTGCTGCTCGGCGGTCATCCGGTCGCGGGTCCGGCCGTCGGCGGCGTCGGCGCTGACCGTCCAGCGCAGCCGGTCGATTCCGGCCGGCGCGCGGGTCCGCCAGATCACCGTCTGGGCGCCGCCCGCGGGGATCGTCACGGTGATCGGCCTGGCGGTCAGCACCATCGGCGCCACCGAAACCCGCGCGGTCACCCGCATCGCCCGCGGCGATCCGTTCCGCAGCGTGAACGCCGCGCCGTAAAGGTCGCCCGACCGCACCAGCGGCGGCAGCCCGGCATGGATGCCGAGATCCTGGGTCGCGCGCACCAAGACCTGGCCGGTGCCGAAGCGGCCTGCACCCGCGGTCGCCACCGCGACCATCCGGAACGACGACAGCGAGTCCGACAGCGGCACCGCGATCCGCGCCATGCCGTTGGCGTTCAGTGGCACCCGGCCCTTCCACAGCAGGATCGGCCGGAAATCGCTGCGGTTCATCTGCGACAGGTCGCCGCCGCCGCCACCGCCGGTCGCGACCGCCTTGCGGCCATAATGGCGCTTGCCGACGACCTGCATCTGCGCGGTCGAGGTCAGCACCGACAGCGGCCGCTCGTCCATCATCGCGTCGAGCAGCTGCCAGCTCGGATTGGGGGCGAGCTGGAGCAGCGCCTCGTCGATCGCGACGAAAGCGATCTCGGCCTGTTTCGGGGCCTTGCCGTCGGCGCCGGTCACCCGCATCGCCACCTGCGCGGTGTCGCGGACATGATATTTGGGCCGGTCGGTCTTCACGTCGACATTGAGCCGGTGCGCATCCCAGCCGACCGAGATCTTCGCCATTCCCATCCGGAAGCTCGGCTTGGCGAGGTCGACCAAAGCGGTCGGCGGCGCGGCGAGATCCTGGAAGAAGGGCAGGTGCCAGCGCCGCGCGAAGTCGGCGAGCCACAGCCGCCAGCCGGCGACCCGGCCGCGCACCGCGAGCACCGAGACATAGACGTCGGGGGCATAGTTGCCGAGCAGCGGCACCTCGACCACCGGATCCTTGCCCGACAGCGTCGTCACGAAACTGGCGAGCACGCCCTCGCGTTCGACCGTGACCAAAGCGGTCGCCGATCGGAACGGCATCCGCACCTGAAAGCGTGCGGTGTCGGTCGCCTTATATTCGCGCTGTTCGGGGACCACGTCCATGCGATCGCCATTATCGCCGCCGAACCACCAGTCGCCGCCCGCGAGCCAGATCGAGCTGGTCGCGCGCGCCTCGTTGCCGTCGTCGTCCTTGACCGTCGCGACCGCAGTGACCTCGCCCGAGACCCCGGCGTCGATCGCGCAAGCGGCGAGCCCGCGCTCGTCGCTCTTCGTCGAGCAGCCGGCGTCGATCAACGTCACCTTGGCGTTGTTCTCATAGGCGTAGAAGCCGCCGATCAGCCGCCGCCGCGCCGACATGATCTGCCGGCTGTAGAGCTGGACCTTGATCTTGCGCCCCGCGACCGGCTTGCCGTCGAGCCCGAGCACGACGAATTTCAGCCGCAGATCGTCCTTCTTCATCAGCCAGCCGTCGGACTTCATCCCGACCCGGATCGCCGCCGGATAGAGCACCACCCGCTGGCTCGCGGTCAGCGTCTCGCCATTGGCGTCGGGATAGTCCATCTCGACCGCCATGGTGGCGCCGTCCTTCAGCGTCGCCGGCACGGTGATCGCACTGTGCGCAGCACCCTGGCCGTCGAGCGTCGCCGCGAGCAGCTGGGTCGGCGGTTTCGGCGCCGTCATGTCGCGATTGTCGTCGTCGAGCGGGGTCACCCCCTCGACCATCGCCGCCCCGCCGAAGGTCCAGCCGTCCCAGCCGCGCGGGGTCGGCAGATCCTCGTCGAAGCTCGCGCGCAGGTTGACCGGCAGCCGCGGCGCGCCGCCGCCCGACAGATAGCCGACGAACAGATTGACCGGCACCGATTTCGGCCGGACGAACGGCCCGTCGGGGCTGGCGATCGTCGCGCGCATCGTCGGCAGCCGATATTCGTCGACGCGGATCGACTGGCCGGTCGCGAAGCTGCTGGTCGGTTTTTCCTTGTCGCCGACGATCACGCTCAGGTCGTAATCGCCCTGCGGCGCGCCCTTGGGCGCGGTCCAGACATTCTCGCCGACCCCGTTCGCGCCGATGACGATCGGCAGGTCGAATTCGGTTTCCGACCCGCGATGGGTAAGGCGCAGCGTGCCCTTGAGCCCCATCGTCTGAAAGCCGGTGCCGACCGGGCGGCGCATGACATGCTTCATATGCACCGTCTCGCCGGCGCGCATCAGCGTGCGGTCGAAGATCGTGTGGAGGATCTGCGGATGATCCTCATATTCGAAGCTCATGTCGAAATCATAGGGCTGCAGGCCCTTGTTCCAGCTCGTCAAAGTGAAGCTGAAATCGCCGCTCTTGCGTACCGAGACCATCAGCGGATGGCTGCTCTCGCTCTCGCACGAGCCATAGCTTTGCGGGGTCGGCAGGTCGCCTTTGATCGTCAGCGCGCCGTCGCCACCGCTCTTGCCGGTCGCCAGCTCGAGGCCGGTGCAGCTGTCGGACACGCGGATATCGGCGCCGACCACCGGCTTGCCGCTGTCGAGCGCGGTCACCCAGGCGAGCGAGACCCCGCGGCCCCATTTGAAATGGACCGCCATGTTGGTGACCAGCGCCCCGGTCGCGACATAGCGGGTGGCGTCGCGGCCGAGCAGCGCGCGGCCCAGCGTCGGGCTCGCCAGTTCGACGACATGGAAGCCGGGGGCGCCGAGCGCGATGCCGACCACCTCGAACGCCTTGCCCTTGGCCGGCAGCGGCACGTTGCGGCCTTTGGTGCCGGCGATTCCGGCGAGCAACGGCGTGTCGCGGGTGTGGTTGACGGTGACGTCCTTGCCGCCGCTTTTCTCTTCCTTGAAGCTCGCCTCTTCGGCGGCGTCGAGCTTGCGCAGCCAGGCGGCGACCTCCTTGTCCGAATCCCCGAGCCGCAGCGTGCGGCCGGCGATCGGCAGCGCGCGGCCCTGCAGCTTCGGTTCGACATTGCGCACGGTGACCGGCAGCACGCCGCCTTCGTTCGCCTCGACGATGCCGAAGGTCGCCGCGAATTTGACCAGCGGTGGCGCTGCATCGAACTGGACCGGCAGCGGGAAGCGGCGCGCGTTGACCAGCGGGCGGCCATCCTGGTCGCGGACATCGGCCGGCATCAGCACCGTCGCCGCGGTGGCGCCATGATCGGCGGGCAGGACGAACTTGACGCTGTCGGTGAAGCCGTTGGCCGGGCCGGCATCGCCGTCGCCCTCTTCCTCGTCGCCTTCGCTGGCATTGTCGGTCTCGCCGCGATCGGGCGACAGCATCGTCCCGTCGGCGAGCCGGATCCGGATCGCCGCCGCGGTCGCCTTGGGCACGGGGGCCGCGAAGCGGACATAGGCCGGCTCGACCGGGCTGCATCCCGCTTGTGGGTTGGTGCGCGAACATTCGAAGCGCGCGGTGAACTCGTCGACGACGGTGAAGTCGAAACGCTGCGCGGTGCCGGCGGTGCGGCCGCCGCCGCTGATGCTTTCGCCCCACACCAGCGCCATGTCGCGCCCGGGCGGCAGCGGCCGGCGGCATTTGAGCGCGACGATATTGCGGGTCGCCGCGGCCGATCCCGCCTGGGCAGGCGCAATCCCGGCCTCTTCGAGGAACTGCTTCGCCTGGTAGCTTGACTTGGCCATCGCCGGCAGGATTTTGCGCGGCACATCGGCGCCGAGAAGGTCGACCGGGATCTTCTCGCCGATGCCGTTGACCGCGCAATAGGCGCCGGCGGCGATCGAGGCGCGGTCGGCGGGGATGTTGGTCGCGACCAGGAAGCTCTGGTCCTGGCGGATGCGCCCCTCGTAGCGTCCCGGCAGGATCGCCCGCACCCGCGGCCCGCCGGTGTCGACGACATAGCGTCGCTGCCCGGCGACCGCCGATCCGTCGACGCTCTTCAGGCCGTCGCGCAGGGTGAAGCTGCAGCTCAGCCCGCCGGGCAGCGGCGTCTCGAATTCATAGACCCAATATTGCTGGTCGGCCCAGCGCCCGGCCCCCGCGACCGGGCAGGCGACCTCGGCGGGCGCCGCGGCCCGCGGCTCGCCGAGCGGCACCATCGGCGCCGAGAAGCGCATGCGGAAGCTGCGCACCGCGCCGTCGCTGTTGTCGGGTCCGGCCATGGTGATCGTCGCACCGGCAGCCTGCGACAGCGCGCGCGACCCGAGCAGGATAGCGGGAATCAGGGCGACGAGCAGCAGGATCGGCCAGAGCCGGAGAACCACAGCACGCATCACTCAAGCTCCCACACGCGCCGCGCTCGTGCGTGGCTGCGGAGGGGAGACTAGGGGGTTTGGCGGCGGAGGTGAAGGGTAGGGATGGAGGCGGGCGCTCGCATATTTATGTTAGCTTCCAATTGGTGTGCCTAGCTTACTGATTCCACGCATACGGCCCTACCACCGTCCCCACGAATCCCGTGGCGCGCTTCGTGCTCAGGAAGGTCGCGTCGAACTCGGCCTCGAGCGTGCTCGTCCGCCCACCGACCGCATAGTCGAACCCCATCGTCCCGCCATCGGCGCGGATCGTCAGGGTGATCGGTCCGGTGGCGGTCAGCGGTGCCGAGGCGACGAGGCTGTCCGCCTGCGCCTTGTCGCGGGTGTAGAGCGCGATCACCGGCTTGCCGGCGATCCGGGTGAGGCCGAAGAACAGATAGGACTGGTCGTTCTGCAGCGCGACCAGCCCGGCGCGATCGCCGTCCTTGTCGGGGGTGTAGCGCAGCACCGTCGACATCGTCGCGATCGCATGTTGCTGGCGGCGGCCGACGAACGCGGGGACGCCCGAGAGATCGCCGAGCGGCGCGCCGCGATCGAGGATCAGCGCCCCCCTGTCGAGCCGATAGAGCGGCTGTTTCGGGGTGCGCACCCCGATCCACTGCATCGCGAGCCGCTGGCCATCGAAGTCGTCGACATAGCTGAAATCGCCGGTGACCGGGATTGCGGGCCGGGGTTGCGCGGGCAGCTTCGGGCGCGGCGCGACGAACGGGATCGGGGCGCCGTCGGGCAGGATATGCGGCCAGCCGTCCTGCCAGGTCACCGGCAGCAGGAAGGTCTCGCGGCCGATACTATAATAGTCGCCCTGATAGGGGCGGGTGGCGAGGAAGGTCGCCCACCAGTCGCCATTCCGAGTCTGGACGAACTTGGCGTGGCCGGCCGAACTGATCGGGTTGGGCCGGGCGGAGTCGAGGCTGCGCTGGCTGAGGATCGGGTTGCCGCGATAGGGGATATAAGGCCCGCGCAGGCTGTCCGATCGGAACACGACCTCCGAATGTTTGTCGCCGGTGCCGCCCTCGGCCGCGATCAGATAATAAAGACCGTCATGCGCCAGGAGATGCGGTCCTTCGATCCAGCTCGGTTTCTGGCGGATGTCGACCCCGCCATTGACGATCTGGGTGCGCTCGCCGACCATCTTGCGGGCCTTCCAGTCGAATTGCTGAATCCAGATCGCCCGGTGGCCGTCATAGCGTGGCGGCTCGTTTGGCGGGCCGTTGTTGACGATATAGGCCTGGTCGCCGTCCCAGAAGATCGACGGATCGATCCCCTCGAAGGCGAGCCAGACCGGATCGGACCAGGGGCCGGCGGGATCGGTCGCGGTGATCACGAAATTGCCGCCGCATTCGACGCAGGTGTTGACGATGAAGAAGGTCCCGGCGTGGTACGAGATGTCGGGGGCGAACACGCCCTGCGATATCCGGCGGCCGGTGAAATCGAGCTGGCCGGGCCGGTCGATCGCGTTGCCGATCTGGGTCCAGTTCACCAGATCCTTCGAATGGAAGACCGGCAGGCCGGGGAAATGCGCGAAGGACGAATTGACCAGATAATAGTCGTCGCCGACGCGGGTGACCGACGGGTCGGGATAATAGCCCGACAGGATCGGGTTGCGATAGTCGCCGGGCCCGGCGGCGGCCCGTTCCTGGGCGTGGCCCGCATAGCGGAACTGCTCGAAGCGGGCGGGGCCGGCGATGGCGGCGGATGCCGTGAGGGCGAGGGCGATCGCGAGCAGGGTATGGCGGGGCGGTTTCGGGGTCACGCGCTTCTCCTTCGTTGGCCGATGGCGGGGCCTGCATAAACGAAGGATAAACTCAGACAAATCGCAAAAATGCGGTCTTGGAGGCCGATCGATCTCGTCGCCCCGGCGGAGGCCGGGGCCGCCCAAGGTTCCAGCACTGACGGTGATCCGCGGGTCTTCCTACAGGCGGTATCAGGCGAAATCGGCATTCAGGTGGTGAGAGAGAAAAGCGGAGCGCCTTCGCCTTGGGCGGCCCCGGCCTCCGCCGGGGCGACGGAAAAGAGCGCTCTTACCGCACATCCCCCAGCACCATCTCACGCCCCCCGATCCGGATCGCACCGCCGCGAAACTGCCAGTAGATCATCATGCTCATCGCCGCCGCGTAGAAGCACCACACCGACGCGAACGCATATTCGCGCACCAGTTCGACGATCGTCAGCACGACGACGTTGAGCGCGCCGTACCAGCGCACGACCTTGTGGCTCGACAGCAGCAGCGACCCGCAGGTCGACAGGATGTAGAGCAGCGAGATCCACAGATTGCCGGTCATCGGGTTGCGATAGGCGATCGCATGATGGTCGATGAACACCCGGCTCGGCAGCATCAGCAACCCGTAAAGATCCCAGGCGCACACCACTGCGCCGATCGCGGTCAGGCCGATGATCGCGGTGCGGCGCCGGCCGGGCGGTTCCATCAGACCGACCGCGGCGGGCATCAGCAAGGGCAGCAGTCCCTGCGCATAGAGGGTGAACAGGAACGACGCGCGGTGGAGGCCCTCCTGGCCGATCGTGCCGTTGAGACCCAGCCAGACCATGCCCTCGGTGAACTGGTGGAGCGCGAACAGCATCGGCACCGCGGCGAACAGCAGCGTGCGCGGCTCGCGGACATGGCGCAGCGTCGCCACCCCGATCGTCGCGATCGCGGCGGCGGAGACGAAGCTGGCGGTCGGCGAATAGCACATGCGGTTCTTCCCTTCTGATCCCGAGGCGAGGCGCTATCACCCGAAACGAATATCCGCCATGGCGCTTGGCGCGTCCGGGCGGGCCGTGCACAAGACCGGGAACGGCAGTGCCGCCGATGGAGACCCGCATGACCTTCTCGCTCTACGATGCCCTGATCCCGTCCTTCCGGCAGATATTGGGTTCGGTCGCCGGGCTGCTCGACAAGGCCGAGGCGCATTGCGACGCGGCCGGGCTGCCGCATGGGACGATTCTCCACGCGCGGCTGGCCGACGACATGCTGCCCTTCGCCTATCAGGTGAAATCGGTGGTGGTGCATTCGGCCGGCGCGATCGAGGGCGTGCGCCGGGGCAGCTTCTCGCCCGACACCAGCCCGCCGCCTGCGAGCTTCGCCGGATTGCGCGAGCGGGTCGCCGGGGCCGAGACGGCGCTGGCGGCGATCGACCGCGCCGAGCTCGATGGCTTCATCGGGCGCGACATGCGCTTCACCTTCGGCGACCGCCATGTCGATTATCGCGCCGAGAATTTCCTGCTCTCCTTCTCGCAGCCCAATTTCTATTTTCACGCGACCACGGCCTATGATCTGATGCGGTTGCAGGGCGTGGCGCTGGGGAAGCGCGACTTTCTCGGGCGGGTGAACAAGGATCGGGCGGAGTGAGCTGTTCGAGAGGTTCGAAATCTCTCCGTTATCGTCGCCCCAGCGAAGGCTGGGGCCCATGTCTCTCTCCTCTCGATACGGCATCTTGTGCCGGGCGAGACATGGGTCCCAGCCTTCGCTGGGACGACATGGGAAGGGACCGCTACGCTCTCCAGGAACACCATGCGCCCGGCCGAGCATGACCATAACAAGCTGCGCCTGCTCAAGGCGGTCCGGCGGACGCCGTCGATCTCGCGGATCGAGCTGGCGGCGGCGCTGGGGCTGACCAAGGGGACGGTGACCGAACTGAGCGCCGCGCTGCTGCGGCGTGGGGTGATCGTCGAGGAGGAGGCTGCGCCCGGCGGGCGGGGGCGGCCGCGGACCGGGCTGCATATCGCCGCCGGCGCGGCGCATGCGCTGGGGCTGTTCCCGATGTTCGATGGCACCGCCTTGGTCGAGATCATCGACATGACCGGCGCGCGGATCGCCTCGCACCGCGCGGCGATCGGCGGGCTAGGCGATGTCGGGTCGCTCGCCGGGCGGCTGGCCGACGCGGTCGAGGATGCGATCGCCAGCGCGCCGATCGCGCGCGACACGCTGCGCCATGTCGGCATCGTCCTGCCGGGGCAGGTCGATCGCCGCGCCGGCACCCTCCACTGGCTGCCCGCGGGCGGAGTCCATGATCCGGTGGCGATCGGGCCGCTGGTCGAGGCGCGGATCGGCATTCCGGTGACGCTCGACAACCGCGCCACCGTCGTCGCCCGCGCCGAACATTGGTTCGGCCATCCGGGGGCAGGGGATCTCGACAATTTCACCTTGATCGCGCTGCTTGAAATGGGGATGGGCGGCGCGCGCTATGCCGACGGCGCGCTGCAGACCGGCTATAACGGCATGAACAGCGAATATGCCCATGCGAAGGTCGCCTTCGACGGCGGTCGTACCTGTTTCTGCGGCGGGACGGGGTGCCTTGCCGCTTATGCCAGCGTGGCCGGGATCGTTGCGGGACTGGCCGGGCAGGGGGCCGCGAACGAGCGGACCATCCCGGTATCGTTCACCGAGGCCGTCGCGCAGACGCAGGCGGGCGACGCCGTCGCCAAGGCCGCATTCGATACCGCCGGGCGCGCGCTCGGATCGGCGGTCGCGGGTCATGTCAACGCCGACGATCCCGGCCGGGTGGTGATCGCCACCGCCAGTCCCGATCTGCCGGCGCTGCTCGCCCCGGCGTTCGAGGCGACCCTGGCTGCGCAGATCCTGCCGGCGCTGCGCGCGCGGACCCGGATCGCGATCCGGCCGATCGCCGCCAACAGCCTGTGGCAGGGCGCGGCCTCGCTCGCGCTCGAACAACTCTACCGTATGAGTTGAGATACAAGCCGAGCTTCCCGCCTGCGCAGATTTAGTTCGTTGACCAAACTTATTACTATCGAGCAGGTAGAGAACCGAAGGGGCACCAGGGTCGCAGCGACGATCGGGGCTTCCGCACGGAAAACAAAGGGGAAAATGCTTGAGAACCCAGCCCTGAGCTGAGCGGTCGCGGACCGGACCGACAGGTCCGGCCGACCGTCCATCGACCATCCTATCGAATGTCATCGTCCTGCCCGCGGTCCGGTCGGGCGCGCTCCGGCGCGCCTTTCCGGCCAGCGCCCCCGCATGCCCGTCGCAGCGGAGGCGTCGATCAAGAACCAGAAAGTATCGCCCATGACCCATGTCCGCCTGTTCCCCTCGACCCATGCGATCGCGGTCGCGCTGATGATCGGCGCGGTGACGCTGCCGGCTTCTGCGGCGCTGGCCCAGACCGGCGCTGAAGCCGTAGCGGCCGCCGACACGCCGGCCGACGGCGAGATCGTCGTCACCGCGCAGAAGCGGACCGAGCGGCTGCAGGACGTTCCGCTGGCGGTCAGCGCGATATCGGCCGACCGGCTGGCGCAGCGGCAGATCAACGACACCAACGGGCTGGTCAATGCGATCCCGTCGCTGACCTATACCCAGGGCAACAATGTCTCGAACTCGACCTTCCGGGTGCGCGGCATCGGCACCTCGCTGTTCAACCAGGGCTCCGAATCCTCGGTCTCGACGGTGATCGACGGGGTGGTGATGGCGCGCCAGGCGCAGGGCTTCGTCGACCTCGCCGATCTCGAACGGGTCGAGGTGCTGCGCGGGCCGCAGGGAACCCTGTTCGGCAAGAACGCCACCGCCGGGGTGATCAGCGTCGTCACCGCGCGGCCCACCGATCACCTCACCGCGCGCGCCGAGGCGACCGTCGCCGAACAGGACGAATATCGGCTCAAGGGCACGGTGTCGGGGCCGCTCACCGATCGGCTGCGCGCGCGGCTGAGCGGCTTCTACAACGATGTCGGCGGCCACATCACCAATGTCGCGACCGGCAAGGACCAGAACGGGTTCAAGAGCTGGGGCGCGCGCGGCAAGCTCGATTGGGACGCGACCGAGACGCTCAATCTGCTCGGCACCGTCGACTATCGCAAGACCAATGCCGATTGCTGCCAGCCGCAATATATCCAGGTGACGACCCCGCTGCTCGCACAGCTGCTCGGCCCGATCGTCGCCAGCCGCCACAATCGCCAGGTCGCGATCGACGTGCCGTCGTTCAACGACACGCGGCAGTGGATCGGCTCGCTCGAGGCCAATCTCAAGCTCGGCGATCACACCCTGACCTCGATCAGCGCGTGGCAGGATTTCCATTTCGACAATAATGTCGACGTCGACGGGCTTAACACCCCGCAGCCGATCTTCGTGCCCTTCTCGAACGGCAAGGGCGTGCTCAACGGCGGCCCCGCCGGGGTCAAGCAGTTCAGCCAGGAACTGCGGCTGACCTCGCCGCAGGACCGGCCGTTCACCTATGTCGCGGGCCTCTATTATCTCGACCTCGACGTCAGCCGCGGCTTCCGCCGCCGGCTCGGCAATTGCGTCGCCGGCGGCGCCAACGGGCCGGCGGTGTTCGGCCAGCCCTGCGCGGTGCCGACCTACACCTCGACCTATCACCACGCCTCGTCGAAGACCGAGCAATATGCCGGCTTCGGTCAGGCCGAACTCAAGCTGGTCGATGCGCTGTCGCTGATCGGCGGCGCCCGGCTCCAGCGCGAGACGGTGCGCTACAGCGCCAACCGGCCGGGTCTCGCGCTGATCGCGGGCGACGTGCCGCAGGCGGCAGCGTCGTCGGGCAGCGGATCGACCAGCGACACCGATCTGTCGGGCAAGGTCGGCCTGCAATATCGCTTCAGCCGCGACGCGCAGGCCTATGTCACCTGGACCCGCGGCTATAAGGGCGCGGCCTACGACATCGAGGTCACCGCCAATTTCGTCAACCAGCGCCCGGTCCGGCCCGAGACGGTCAAGGCATGGGAGGCCGGCTTCAAGTTCGACCTGTTCGATCGCCTGCTCTCGATCAACGCTGCGGCCTTCTACGCCGATTATTCGGACCTGCAGGTCCAGGCGGCGAACACCGATCCGGTCACCGGGATCGTCTCGTCGATCCCGACCAACGCCGGCAGCGCGATCACCAAGGGCGTCGAGCTCGAATTCTCGGCGCGTCCGGCCAAGGGGCTGTCGTTCAACGGCGGGGTCACCTATCTGGCGACCAGCGTCGACGTCGACGGGCTGAGCTGCCCGTTGCCGCAGCAGGCGGCGGCCGCGGTGCTCGCCAATCCGGGCGACAATATCTGCTTCCGGCGGACCGCGGGCGGTACCACCTTCGTCAATATCCATGACGGCCGCCTGCCCAATGCACCCTCGTGGCGCGGCTCGCTGACCGCGCGCTACGAAAGCGACCTCGCCGGCACCGATTTCGCCCTGTTCGGCCAGCTCAGCGGCAACGCCCAGAGCCGGGTCAACTTCACCCTCGAACAGGATCCCGATGCGGTCCAGAAGGCCTATGCCACCGTCGACGCCAGCATCGGCCTGCGCGACAAGGCGCGCGGCTACAGCCTGACGCTGTTCGTGCGCAACCTGTTCGACCAGCATTATCTGACCAGCATCAGCCGGGCGGGCGAACTCACCAACGCCGCCAATCCCTATAATCTGACCGGCTTCATCCCGAAGGACGCCGACCGCTATTTCGGCGCGACCTTCGCGATCAGCTATTGAGGAGGCGGACGATGACCGACCTGACCCGCCGCCAGCTGCTTTCGACCGGAGCGGTCACCGCCGCCGGCCTGTCGATGCCGATCGTCGTCGAGGCCGCGGCGCCCGAACGGCCGAATATCCTGTGGCTGGTGAGCGAGGACAACAACCCGTTCATCGGCGCCTATGGCGACCGGCTGGCGCACACCCCGGTGCTCGACCGGCTGGCCGAGCGGGGGATATTGTACCGCAACGTCTACAGCAACGCCCCGGTCTGCGCACCGTCGCGCTTCGGCATCATCACCGGGGTCTATCCCGAAAGTGCGGGGCCGGCCCACAATATGCGCGCGGTCGCCAAGCTCCCGGCGCTGCTCGCAGGCTTCCCGACCTGGCTGCGCGAGCAGGGCTATTATTGCACCAACAACGCCAAGACCGACTATAATTCGGACCTCAAGCCCGAGCGGATCTGGAACGTATCGAGCAAGACCGCGCATTGGCGCGACCGGCCGGCGGGCGCGCCGTTCTTCGCGGTGTTCAACCATGAGACCACCCATGAATCGCGGCTGTTCGACCGGCTCGACGGGCGGGTGAAGCCCGCGGATGTGCGGGTGCCGGCCTATCTGCCCGATACCCCGGGGGTCCGAGGCGACTTCGCGACCTATTATAACCGGATGGAGCAGATGGACGGCGAGATCGGCGCGAAGATCGCCGAGCTCGAAGCCGCCGGGCTCGCCGACGACACGATCATCTTCTATTATTCGGACAATGGCGGGGTGCTGCCGCGCAGCAAGCGCTATTGCTTCGACGAGGGCCATCGCTGCGCGATGATCGTCCATGTCCCCGAGAAATGGCGCCATTTCGCTCCGGCGCCGCCGGGCAGCGTGATCGCCGCACCGGTTAGCTATATCGATCTGGCGCCGACGGTGCTGTCGCTCGCCGGGATCAGGCCGCCGCGCCACATGCAGGGCACCGCCTTTCTCGGGACCCATGCCGGCAGCCCGAAGCGTTACGCCTTCGGCATGCGCAACCGAATGGACGAGCGCTACGACATGGTCCGCACCGTCACCGACGGCCGCTATCGCTATATCCGCTATTATGCGCCGCACCGGATCTGGGGCCAGCGCGGCTCCTATCAATGGCAGGCGAAGGGCTATCAGGACTGGGAGGCCGCGCATCTCGCCGGCACGCTGAACCCGGTCCAGGAGCAATTCTGGGGGACCAAGCCGTTCGAGCAGTTCTTCGATCTGAAGGCCGATCCCGACCAGATCGATGATCTGATCGCGGTGAAGGCGCATCGCGCGACGATCGCGGCGATGCGCCAGGCGCTCGACGCGCATATGGTCTCGGTCAACGACAATGGCTTCATTCCCGAAGGCTCGGCGATCGAAGGCTATGCGGAGAGCCGCCGCGCGGGCGCCTATCCGCTGCCTCGGATCATGGCGCTGGCGGCCAAGGCGGCGCAGCGTCGGCCCGAGGACCGGCAGCATTTCGTCGATGCGCTCGGCGATCCGAACGAGGTGATCCGCTATTGGGCGGCGCAGGGGCTGCTGATCCTCGGCGAGGATGCGCGCCCGGCGCTGCCGGCGATCCTCGCGGCGATGCGCGGCGATGCTGCGCCGCAGGTCCGCGTCGCGTTTGCCGAGGCGGCGGCCAGGCTGACCGACGATCGCGAGCCGGTCGATCATCTGATCGAACTGCTCGACCATCATCCGCACCCGCGCGTCCGCCTCCAGGCGCTCAATGCGCTCACCTATATCGGCGCCAAGGCAGCGCCGGCGCGCGCCGCGGTCGCGCGCGCGGCGACGAGCGACGACGAATATCTGGTCGGCGCCGGCCGCTATCTCGGCTTCGTCCTCGACGGCAGTTACACGCCGGCGTCGCCGGTGTTCGACGCCAAGGGGTTCATGGACCGGATGCGGGCGAAGCCCGGGGTGGTGAGCTGAGCGCGCCGTCGAGACGGCGTCCATAGATGCTAAATCAGGGCGCTTCGTTCCTCTTCGTCGCCCCGCACCTGTTGCGGGGTCCATGGCTATTGCCGCGCAGGTCACCGGCAAGGATCGAACGCAGCCTTATCTGCTCGCTTTCCTCCAGCCATAGCGCCTGACGCACCAGCCATGGACCCCGCAACACGTGCGGGGTGACGGGTTAAGATAGCGGCTATGGTGCGACGTGGGGATAGCGGCCACCCCCGCCCGTGCCTCAGCTGATCTGGGTGGCGCGTCGCAGCACATTCTTGAGGACGAAGCTCGACGTCATCCGCGACAGCATCGGGATGCGCGACAGATAGCCCAGCGTCAGCTGATAATGGTCGAGGTCCCGCACCACGACGCGCAGCATATAGTCATAGTCGCCGGTGATCTGGAAACAGTCGGTCACCTCGGCGATCTCGCCGATGCTCGCCTCGAACCCGGTCAGCGCCTCTTCGGACTGGCGATCGAGCGTGACCGACACCAGCGCCTCCATCGAACCGCTCAGCCGCCGCTCGTCGAGCCGCGCGCTATAGCCGAGAATATAGCCTTCGCTTTCGAGCCATCTGATCCGCCGAAGCGTCGGCGTCAGCGACAGGCCGATCTCCTCGGCCACGTCACGCCACGACTTGCGACCGTCGCTGGCCAGGATCTGGAGGATCCTGGTGTCGAAGCTATCGAGTTTTTCCCTGCCGTTCATGCGCGCCCCCCGCGTATCGCCTGCCTGCCGCCCCCCGGATATCGGCGCAGGATCATATGGCCATGTCCACCCCGCAAATCACCATCAGGCGCCGCGCCACGGCGATTGCGGTGCGGCGACAAGGGTCGGCGATACGTCCGTGAGACGGTGTCGTGGGGAGGTGAAACGCTTGACACGCCATGCCAGTCATTGCCCAATTTCAACCGATTCGCAGTGCATATACACCAACGATCGTGAAATCACTGGTTCAGACGTTCGAAAAAATAGTTTTTGGCATCGCAATTTTAGATTTGTGTTCGGGGACAGAAACGTTTCCAATCGGAGACAGGAGGCAGCGAGAAAGCCTCCGGTCCGGGGATGGTGGAGGGAACCCGGCGGGCAGTGATGTCCCATGGGGCCACAGCAAAAAATGCGACCGGGGGTCGTTCCGGCGCTGAACAAAGGGGGCATATATGATTGGGTTCGCGCATGGCTTTCGCAGGCGACGTCTCCTGCTGGGTATTTCTCTTCTTGCGGCATCGAGCGCGCTGAACGCGCAGACTGCCGGCGAACCGCCGGCGGAGACCGGCACCGCTTCGCCACAGGTCGACGACGCAGCGAACGGCAACGAAATCGTCGTCACCGCGCTGAAGCGCGCGACCAACATCCAGCAGACGCCGATCTCGATTTCCGCGGTGACCTCGGACACGCTCGCCCGGCAGAACATCACCGACTCGAACGGCCTGGGCCGCGTTTCCCCCAGCCTCGTGATCAACGAGAGCTCGAACGGCGGCAGCCGCGTCATCATCCGCAATCTCTACGCGACCGGCGAAGCGCTGGTCGGCCTCTATTATGACGAGGTCCCGCTGAGCGGCACCGGTGGCGTGTCGAACGACGCCGGCGGCACGCTGCCCGGCCTGCGCCTGTTCGACGTCGAGCGCGCCGAGGTGCTGCGCGGCCCGCAGGGTACGCTCTATGGCGCGAGCTCGATGGGCGGCACCATCCGCATCATCTTCGCCAAGCCCAAGCTGGACCGCTATGAAGGCGCGGTCGACGGCCAGATCAGCACCGTCGACGGCAGCGGCGGATCGCTCGGCTATCAGACCAACGGCATGATCAACCTGCCGATCATCGAGGACAAGATCGGCGCGCGCCTGGTCGGCTTCTACGAGAAGGGCGCCGGCTACATCGACAACAGCGTGCTCGGCGTGAAGGATATCAACGGCAGCAAGAGCTATGGCGGTCGCCTGACCGTGCGCGTCAAGCCGACCGACGATATCACGCTCGATCTGCTCGGCGTCTATCAGGACCGCAAGGGCGCCCGTTCCGACTGGAACTACACCGAATATCAGCTGACCGGAAAGCGTTACGACCAGTCGCTGCTGATCCGTCAGCCGCAGGAAGACGAGATGAAGCTCGCTTCCGCGACCCTCAACTGGGATTTTGGCTTCGCCACACTGACCGCGACCGCGTCCTATTCGAAGCGCGATCTCAAATATAGCTTCGACTATACCAATTATTTCTCGCGCTATCAGACGGTCGATCAGACCAGGGGGCTGGTACCGACCTATACCGGTGCGGCCACGGCCATTCCCGGCTACAGCCGCTTCCTGAGCGATTGCCAGTCGGGCTATATCGTCGGCGCGACCTGCAACGGTGCCGGCTACCAGAATCTCGTCAACAGCTACGGGATCCAGTCGACCTATCAGCCGCAGTCGAACGAGACCTCGACCGAGGAAGTCCGGCTGGCCGACGACCGCAACGCCATCAAATGGACGGTCGGTTTCTACCACAGCTACCGCAAGAACCTCACCCGCTCGATCCTCGAGCGGTCGGACCCGTTGACCGGTTATCAGAATTATCCGAACGGCTTCGCGACGGGTAACACCTACCTCGTCGGCACCAACTTCACCGGCCTCGATCGCACGATCGACGACCGGCTGGAACAGATCGCCGGCTTCGTCGAGGGGACCTGGGACATCACCGACGCGCTCAGCGTCACCGCGGGCGGTCGCTACTTCAAATATATGAAGGACACGACGTCGGCGGTGCTCGTACCGAGCTACATCGCGGGCAATTCGCGCCAGGATCCGCTGACGACCAGCGGCGACGAAAATGGCTCGTTGCTCAAGTTCGGCGCCAACTACAAGGTCAACCGCGACGTCATGCTCTACGCGACCGCCGCTCAAGGCTATCGCCCCGGCGGCGTGAACCAGACGCTCGGCTTGCCGAGCTATGCCGCGGTCTATGGTTCGGACTCGGTCTGGGCCTATGAGGTCGGCGCCAAGACCTCGTGGTTCGACCGCAAGGTCGTCGTGAACATCGATGCGTTCCAGATGGACTGGGACAATATGCAGATCTCGGCGAGCTTCAACAACGCGTTCGGCTTCATCACCAACAGCTCGAGCCCGGCCCGCATCCGCGGCCTCGAACTCGACACCTCCTTCTATCCGGTCGACGGGCTCACGCTGCGGGTGTCGGGCAGCCGTATCGACGCCAAGCTGCGGGGCGATCAGGGCTTGCCGGCCGGCATCACCCAATGCCCGATCCCGTTCGTCGCCGGCACCACCGGCTGCGCGACGATCGCCGCGGGCAAGAGCGGCGATCGCATTCCCTATTCGCCGAAATGGACCATCCAGGGCTCGGCGGATTATACCATGCCGATCGGCGACGATCTGGCGATCATCACCCATGCCGACATCGCCTATCGCAGCAGCTCGCTGACCACCTATGACCTGACGCGCTATGCGACGGCCTATCCCAACGGGCCGGCCGGCACGCCGGGCGGCAAGGCGCTCTACACGCTGCCCGGCTTCGCGACGGTCGGCATGCGGATCGGCCTCGAGAAGGACCAGGGCCGCTGGGGTATCTCGGTCTTCGCGAACAACCTGTTCAACAAGATCGGGCTCACCTCGCTCGGCAATGGCCAGGCCAGCGCGACGCAGCTGTCCTATCGGTACAACGGCACGCTGATCCGGCCGAATTTCGCGCAGACGACCGCTCCGCGCGTCATCGGGCTCCAGGCGACAGCCAAGTTCCGCTGACACCGGCACCGAATGACCCTCTCCCGGCCGCGCCCCGTGCGCGGTCGGGGGCAGGGGGTGAATGATCCAGAGGTATGACATGACCAATATGTGGAAGAAGGGGTTGCGCGCCTGTACCGCGCTCGCCGCACTCGCGGCGGCGCCGGCGATGGCCCGGGACGTGGTGATCCACGCCGGCACGCTGATCGACGGCGCGTCGGCGACGCCCAGGAAGCAGGTGTCGATCCTGATCCATGACGACCGTATCACCGGCATCCAGAGCGGCTTCGTGACGCCCGCCGGCGCCGAGGTGATCGACCTGTCGGCCAAGACGGTGCTGCCCGGCTTCATCGACGCCCACGACCATCTGTCGTCGACCGGCAGCCGCAAGCCGCTCAACCGCTTCGTGCTGACCGAGGGCGACGCGACGATCAACGCGACGCTGAACGCCCGCAAGGAGATCGAGACCGGTTTCACCACCGTGCGCGATCTCGGATCGGGCGCGACCACCGCGCCCGCGATCATGCGCGCGATCGACGCGAAGCAGATCGTCGGCCCGCGCTACTGGACCGCGCTGCAGGCGATGGGGCCGACCGGCGGCCATTCCGACCGCCAGAACGGCCTGGCGCCGACGATCGTCGTCGAAGGGCGTGACGCCGCGATCATCGACGGTCCGGAGGATGCCAAGCTCAAGGTGCGCGAGCATCGCCGCAACGGCGCCACCGTCATCAAGATCATGCCCTCGGGCGGGGTCGGCTCGATCGGTGACGATCCCAACCATATGACGATGACCGACGAGGAGATGAAGGCGGCGATCGACACCGCGCACGAACTCGGCCTCAAGGTCGCGGCGCATGCGCATGGCAAGCAGGCGATCGACCATGCGATCCTCGCCGGGGTCGATTCGATCGAGCATGGCACCTATGCCGATGCCGAAAGCTATGCGCTGATGAAGAAGCACGGCACCTTCCTGGTGCCGACCTTGCTGGTCGCCGATGCGATCTACCAGAACGCGATCAAGTCGCCAGAGACGCTGCCCCCGACCGTCGCCGAAAAGGCGATCGCGGTGACCCCGACGATGATCGGCAATGCCGGTCGCGCCTACAAGGCCGGGGTCAGGATCGCGCTCGGCACCGACCAGTCGGCAACCTCGGACCGCAACAAGGCCGAGGAGTTCGCGCTGCTGGTCAAGGCGGGGCTCACCCCGATGGACGCGATCTTCGCCTCGTCGAAAAATGCCGCCGAACTGGTCGGCGACCCCAAGGACATCGGGACGGTCCAGGCGGGGCGCTATGCCGACATCGTCGCGGTCGACGGTGATCCGCTCGCCGACATCACCATTCTTCAGAAGGTCCAGTTCGTGATGAAGGGTGGCGAAGTGCTCAAGCAGGACGGGAAGATGACGCGATGACCTACCGCAAGATTGTCTGCGCGCTGCTCGGCGCGTCCGCGATGCTCGGCGCCGCCCCGGCGCTCGCCAGGGATGTCGTGATCCATGCCGGCACGCTGATCGACGGCGCCTCGGCGACTCCGCGCAAGCAGGTGTCGATCCTGATCCATGACGACCGCATCACCGGCATCCAGAGCGGTTTCGTGACCCCCGCGGGGGCCGAGGTGATCGATCTGTCGGCCAAGACGGTGCTGCCCGGCTTCATCGACACCCACGACCATATCTCGATGGGGCCCGACTGGAGCGTGATCAACCGCTTCACCCGCAACGATTCCGATGCCGTCGTCACCTCGATGCGCAACGCCTATCACGACATCGAAATGGGCTTCACCACCATCCGCGACTGCGGATCGGGGGCGATCGAGGCGCCGGCGATGAGCCGGGCGATCGCGGCGGGGCAGATCGTCGGTCCGCGCATCTGGTCGGCAATGCAGCCGCTCTCGGCGACCGGCGGCCATTCGGACGCGCAGAACGGCATGCAGCCCGACGTGCATTTCGGCGACCGGCTGGCGTCGATCGTCGACGGTCCCGAGGATGCCCGCACCAAGGTGCGCGCGCATCGCCGCGACGGCGCGACGCTGATCAAGATCATGCCGTCGGGCGGGGTCGCCTCGATCGGCGACGATCCCAACCATATGACGATGACCGACGAGGAGATGATCGCGGTCACCTCGACCGCGCATTCGCTGGGCCTCAAGGTCGCGGCGCACGCGCATGGCAAGAAGGCGATCGACCATGCGATCGTCGACGGGGTCGATTCGATCGATCATGGCACCTATGCCGATGCCGAAAGCTATGCGCTGATGAAGAAGCACGGCACCTTCCTGGTGCCGACGCTGCTGGTCGCCGACTGGATCTACCAGACCGCGGTCAACACCCCGCAGAAGCTGCCGCCGACCGTCGCCGAAAAGGCGATCGCGGTCACCCCGACGATGATCGGCAATGCCGGTCGCGCCTATAAGGCCGGGGTCAAGATCGCGCTCGGCACCGACCTGACTGGCCTGGGCGGCCGCAACAAGGCCGAGGAGTTCGCGCTGCTGGTCAAGGCGGGGCTCCCGCCGATGGAGGCGATCTTCGCCGGCACCCGCAACGCCGCCGAACTGATCGGCGCACCGCAGGATATCGGTTCGATCCAGGCCGGGCGCTATGCCGACATCGTCGCGGTCGACGGCGATCCGCTCGCCGACATCGCCACCCTCCAGACCGTCGGTTTCGTGATGAAGGGCGGCGAGGTGCTCAAGCAGAACGGAAAGATGACCCGCTTCATGTGACCCGATGTGCGGCCGGGCATTTGGGGTGCCCGGCCGCACATCTTCCAGGACCGTAGCGAACAGAGCAGGCTTTTATCGATCGAAACGACGCGACGCTGGGGGGCGGCGCCAACAGGGAGGCTATATCGGATGGCGAACTTCGTGCGTTCGGCCATGCTCATGCTCTCGGCGGCGACCTCGGTGCTGGCAGCGGCTTCGGCCGATGCGGCGCCTGCGGGCACGCGGCCCGACATAAGCATCGCGCCCGGCCCCGGCTTCAGCATGGACGAGGTGCCCGTCTATCGCGGCGAGCATAAGGACATCTACGCCTATATCGACGCGCACAAGGATGGCGACGTCGCCAATCTCCAGCGCTGGGTGCGCCAGCCCTCGATCAGCGCGTTGAACCAGGGAGTCAAGGAGATGGCGGCGCTGGCCGCCGCCGACCTCAAGACGATCGGCTTCCAGGAGGCCGAGGTGGTGCCGACCTCGGGCCATCCCGGGGTCTGGGGCTATTATGACGCCGGCGCGAAGAAGACGCTGGTCGTCTACATGATGCTCGACGTCCAGCCGGTCGAGGAGAAGGACTGGCAGGTCAAGCCGTTCGACGGCGCGCTGGTCGATCATCCGCTCGGCAAGGTGCTGATGGCGCGCGGCGCCACCAACACCAAGGGTCCCGAGCGCGCCTTTTTGAACGCGATCGAGGCGATCATCGCCACCCGCAAGAAGCTGCCCGTCAACCTGATGATCCTCGCCGAGAGCGAGGAGGAACTGGGCTCGCCCCATTATCCCGAGCTGATCGCCAAATATGCCGATCGGCTCAAGACCGCCGCCGGCTCGATCTATCCGGGCGGCGGCCAGTCGCCCGCCGACGGCGCGGTGTCGATGCAGCTCGGCAACAAGGGCATCCTCTATGTCGAGCTGCGCGCCAGGGGCAGCGCCCAATATGGCGGCCCGCAAAAGGCCGAGATCCATTCGAGCTGGAAGGCGACCACCGATGCGCCGGCGTGGCGGCTCGCCCAGGCGCTGGCGACGCTCACCAGCCCCGACGGCAACACCATCCTGATCCCGGGTTATTATGACAGGATCCGCCAGCCCAACGCCGAGGAGCAGCGCCTGTTCAACGGCACCCTCGCCGGCTGGACCACCCGCGAGGTCAACACCCGCAAGGGGTTCAGCATCGATCATTGGTATGACGGGATGGACGCGCGCGCCTCGCTCGGCCGCTATCTGTTCGACACCACCCTCAACATCGACGGCCTGTCGTCGGGCTATGGCGGCCCGGGGATGAAGACGATCCTGCCGGCCAGCGCCTTCGCCAAGCTCGACAGCCGACTCGTCCCCGACCAGACCCCCGAGGAGTCGCTCGCGCTGCTGAAGAAGCATCTGGTCGACAAGGGCTTCGGCGATATCGAGGTGGTTCAGCTCAGCGGCTATCCGCCATCGCAGACCTCGGTGAGCGCGCCGCTGGTGCAGGCGGTGCTGTCGACCTACCGCAAATATGGCCTGCCGGTCGACGTCTCGCCGCGTTCGGGCGGCAGCCGGCCCTCTTATGTCTTCACCCAGACGCTGGGGATTCCCGACGTCACCCTGGCGATCGGCCATGGCGCCGATGCGCATGCGCCCAACGAATATCTGCTGATCGACCCGAAGCCCGGATCGAAAGTCTTCGGGCTGTCGGCGATGGAGAAATTCTACGTCGACACGCTCTACGCGCTGGCGGGGCAGTCCAAATGAACGACACTCATCAACAGGTTGCAGGAAAGAGGGAATTTTCGATGCGGGTTCGCTTCTCGGTTCAGGCTACGGCGCTCGCCGCAACCATGTTTTCCACCCCGCTGGCGTTCGCCCAGCCGCCGGCCGCCAAGCCCGCGCTGCCGTCGGCGGTCGGTGCGCTGACCCAGCCGCAGGATGCCGAATATGGCAAGCTGATCGACCAATATCTGGTCGACAAGCGCTTCACCACCGAACTGGTCGACCATATGCCGGCGTCGGACACGGTGCCGTCGCCGCTCAAATTCTTCGGCCGCATCCCCGGCACCCCCGGCGAGCTCACTTATGCCGCCGACATCGCGCGCTATTACAAGGAACTCGCGCGGACCTCGAAGCGCGTCAAATATATGTCGATGGGCACCACCGAGGAGGGGCGCGAGCAGGTCGTGATCGCGATCGCCGACGAGGAGACGCTGGCCAAGCTCGACGAGTATAAGCTGAAGCTCGCAGCACTCGGCGATCCGCGCCGCACCGACGCCACCCAGGCGGCCGAGATCATCAAGACCGCCAAGCCTATCTACTGGGTCACCAGCGGCAACCATTCGCCCGAGACCGGCGGGCCGGAGATGCTGATCGAGCTGGCCTACCGGCTCGCGGTCGAGGACACGCCGTTCATCCGCAACATCCGCGACAATATGATTACCTTCATCACGCCGGTGATCGAGGTCGACGGGCGCGAGAAGATCGTCGACACCTATTATTACGGCAAGAAGACCGGCAAGCCCAAGCCACCTTTGGTCTATTGGGGCAAATATGTCGCCCACGACAATAACCGCGACGGGCTCGGCCAATATCTGAAGCTCACCCAGAACATCACCAACGAGATCCTCGAATGGCATCCGACGGTGATGCACGACCTGCACGAGGCGCAGTCCTATCTCTACACCTCGACCGGCACCGGCCCGTACAACCCGTCGCTCGACCCGATCCAGTCGAACGAATGGTGGCTGCTCGCCGAGACCGAGGTCATGGAGATGACCAAGCGCAAGGTGCCCGGCGTCTTCACTTATGGCTTCTATGACGGCTGGGTGCCGAACTATCTGTTCTGGATCGCGCACACCCACAACAGCTTCGGGCGCTTCTACGAGGTGCAGAGCTATGGTCCCGACATCCAGAAGGGGCTGAAGCTGGCGCCGACCGTCACCAGCAAGGAATGGTATCGATCGAACCCGCCGCTGCCCGAGATCGACTGGGGCCCGCGCAACAACACCAATATCCAGGAATCGGCGCTGCTGTTCGCGCTCAACAAGGTCGCCACCGACCGTGCGCTCTATCTGGAGAATTACTGGACCAAGAGCCGCAACGCGGTCGAGGCGGGGCGGACCGGCGACATCAATGCGTGGATCGTTCCGGCGAAACAGCATGCCTCGCACAACGCCACCGACATGCTCGAGATGCTGCGCAAGCAGGGGATCGAGATCGGCACCGCCACCCAGGCCTTCACCGCGGGCGGCGTCCAGGTGGCGCCGGGCGACTATGTCATCCGCGCCGACCAGCCTTATCGCACCCTGCTCGACATGTATCTGAGCGTGCAGAACTACCCGGCCAGCAATCCGCGTCCTTATGACGATACCGGCTGGACGATGCAGCTGATGCACAATGTCGACATGAAGACGATCAAGGACCAGGCGGTGTTCTCGCAGACGCTGGCCCCGGTCACCGGCCCGATCCTGCCGCGCGGCGGCGTCGCCGGCACCGGATCGACGATCGTCTTCAACCATGACGGCGACAATGCGCTGGTCGCGCTGCGCTTCAAGCTCAAGGGCATGAAGATGCTGGCGGCCGAGGCGCCGTTCGAGATCGAGGGCCGCAAATATGCCGCGGGCAGCTTCATCCTGCCGGGCGCCAACCGCGCCGCGGTGGCGGCCGCCGCCGAGGAACTGGGGCTCCAGGGTCAGGCGGTCGCGGCGGCGCCCAGCGTCGCCAGCCACACGCTGACCGTGCCGCGGATCGGCTATGTCCATAGCTGGCTGCGCACCCAGGACGAGGGCTGGTGGCGCGCCGCGCTCGATCGCTACGGCATCCCCTATGATTATTTCGCCGACACCACGCTCAAGAACGCCAAGCTGCGCGCCAAATATGACGTGCTGATCTACCCGACCGTCGCGGTCGGGGCGCGCGAGCAGTTCGTCGGTGTGGCGATGAACGGCAAGGATCCGATCCCGTACAAGCAGAGCGCGCTGACCCCGCATCTCGGCATGCTCGACTCCGCCGACGATATTCGCGGCGGCGTCGGCGGCGAGGGGCTCGAGGCGATCCGTCGCTTCGTTCAGGACGGCGGCACCCTGCTCGCCGACGGATCGACGGTCGAGATGCTGTCGGCCTTCGGCGTCGCCCAGGGGGTCACCGTCAGCCAGCCGAGCGAGCTCTACAACAAGGGCGCGATCATGCGCGGCCTGATCACCGACAAGGCGAGCCCGATCGTCTACGGCTATGACGGCAAGCAGCTGCCGATCTATTTCTCGCAGTCGCCGGTGCTCAACATCAGCCGCGGCGGTAGCGGGATGGGCTATTTCGATCCCAGCGGGCCGGGCACCCGCATCGCCCAGAACTACACCCCCAACGCGGTCCCGGCCCAGCTCTCGCCCTGGCCGGGCGACGTGCCCGCACCGGCCGCCAAGCCGGCCTCGACCGTCGACTCGTCGAGCCCGTTCGGTTCGGCCGAGCCGGCCTCGCGGGCGAGCGGTGCGGCCCAGACCCAGCTGCCGCGGGTGGTGATGAGCTTCCCGGGCAAGGCCAACGACATATTGCTCAGCGGCATGCTCAGCGGCGGCGATGCGCTGACCAACAAGCCGCTGGTCGTCGACCTGCCGAGCGGCAAGGGCCATATGGTGCTGTTCGCGCTCAGGCCCTTCTGGCGCTGGCAGACCCAGGGCAGCTACATGCTGGGCTTCAACACGATCCTCAACTGGGATCATCTGAGCCTCGGCACCCCGGCGCCGTCGAGCGCATCCGCCACGCCCGCGGCGAGCACGCCGGCGCCCTGACCCGAGCGCGCTTCCCTGTCCCCCGTCACCCGGCCTTCGCCGGGATGACGGGGGCGCAGGCGCCTTATCGGGCGCGCGTTACCGCGAAACTTCCGCCGAACGCCACGGTCGAGTCTCCACCGACCCCGACGTCGAAGCTCGTCTCGTCGATCACCCAGTCATGTTTGGCGGCGTTCCAGTAACGCAACTCGGCGGCGCCGAGCGTGAAGGTGAGCGTCCGCGTCTCGCCAGGCTTGAGCGTGACCCGCTGATAGCCCTTGAGTTCGCGCACCGGCCGCGCCGCGGTGCCCGTGCGCTGGTGGATATAGAGCTGGGCGACCTCGTCGGCGGTGCGCGTGCCGCTGTTGGTCAGGTCGACCGAGACGCCGACCTTGCCGTCCGGGGCGATCTTCGGCGTATCGACCCGCAGATTGGCGTAGCTGAAGCGCGAATAGCTCAGGCCATGGCCGAACGGGTAGGCGGGTGAGCCGGGTTCGTTCCAGTAGCGCTTGTCGGCGCCCTTGGGATCGTGCGAGGTCAGATGCGCATAGATCATCGGCAGCTGGCCGACATTGCGCGGCCAGGTGAAGGGTAGCTTGCCGCCGGGGACCGCGTCGCCGAACAGCAGGTTGGCGGTCGCCCCCCCCGCTTCGGACCCCGGATACCAGATGTCGAGGATCGCGCCGGGCTTGCTGTCCGCGAGGTCGAGCGGGCGGCCGTTCATCAGCACCACCACCACCGGCTTGCCGGTGGCGATCACCGCGTCGAGCAGTTCCTGCTGGCGGCCGGGCAAAGTGAGGGTCGATCGCGATGCCATCTCGCCGATCATGTTCTGCTTCTCGCCGAGCACCAGGATCGCGACGTCGGCGTTGCGCGCGGCGGCGACCGCCTGGGCGATGCCGGCGCTGTCGGCGTCATCGGCGGCCTTGGCCCTGGCGGCGATGTCGGCCGGGGTCTCGGCGGCCTCGTTCGCCGGCCGCGGCTTGATGGCGTCGGCGATCAGCGCGTCGAACGGCGACGGGTAGAGCCGCGGCGGGATCACCACCCCGGGCACATGGTCGACCCGGATCTTCGCGCCCGCCTTGGCGCGGATCCCGGCGAGGATGCTCGTCATCGGCGGCTTGTTCTGGTCGAACACCCAGGGGCCCAGCGCATCGCGCGCCGAATCCGCGAGCGGCCCGATCACAGCGATCGACGTGAGCGTCTTGCGGTCGAGCGGCAGCAGATCGCCCTCGTTGCGCAGCAGCACCGCCGCGCGCTCGGCGGCGACGCGCGATGCCGCCAGCGACGCGGGGTCGGCGAGCGTTTTCGCGGCTGCCGCCTCGTCGACATAGGGGTTTTCGAACAGCCCCATCCGGATCTTGGCTTCAAGGACGCGGCGGACCGCGTCGTCGAGCTGCTCGGTGCTGATCTCGCCGTTCGCCAGCGCCTTGGGCAGGCGCGCGGTGGCGGGGCCGAACAGCGCCATCTCCATGTCGAGCCCGGCCTGCAGCGCATGGCCGGCCGCATCCTGCGCGTCGACGGCCAGCCCGTGCGCCTGGAGATTCTTGACCGCCTCATTGTCGCTGACGACGAAGCCCTTGAAGCCCCATTGCTTGCGCAGCACATCGGTCAGCAGCCAGCGATTGCCGGTCGCCGGAATGCCGTTGAGCCCCATATAGGCGCTCATGATATTGCCGGCGCCGGCATCGACCGCGGCCTTGAACGGCGGCAGATAGACGTTCCACAGATCGGCGTCGGACAGGTTGACCTCGTCATAGTCGCGCCCGCCGAGGGCGGCGCCATAGCCGGCGAAATGCTTGGGGCCGGCGATGATATGGCCGGGGCTGCCGAGCCAGGCGCCCTGAAAGCCGTGGACCTGCGCCGCCGCCATCGTGCTGCCGAGATAGGGGTCCTCGCCCGCACCCTCGACGATCCGGCCCCAGCGCGGATCGCGGGCGATGTCGACCATCGGCGCGAACGCCCAGTGGATGCCGACCGCGCGCGCCTCGCCCGCGGCGATCGCCTGGTTGCGCGCGACGCCTTGCGGGTCCCACGAGGCGGCGTTGGCGATCGGCACCGGGAAAATCGTCGTCAGCCCGTGGATCACGTCGAAGCCGAACAGCAGCGGGATCTTGAGCCGCGACTTCTCGACCGCGAGATGCTGGAGCCGGTTGATCGTCGCGGGGTCGGTCGCGAACAGCAGCCCGCCGACGCCGCCCTTCGCCGCGAGGTTTTCGGTGGCGCTCATCATCGCCGGGATCGGCAGCGCGAACAGCACCGAGAGCTGGCCGGCTTTCTCCTCGGGGGTCATCTGCGCGATCAGCGCGTCGGCGCGGGCGCGGACCGCGGCGTCGGAGAGCGGGGCGGGGGCGGTGCTTGTGGCCGCAGGCGGCTTGGCCGGCAGCGCCGTTGCGGTCAGCCCTGCGATCGAGATCGTCGCCGCCAGAATCGGGAAAGCGCGCTTCATTTCAGGCCCCTCGTCACTCGTTCTATTCTGCAGTGCTGACTAATCGATCGCGCGGATATGTTCAACAATTGAACGAAAAGCCGCCATCCGATAATACTGGACGACTGTCATGAATGTTATAGAGTTTGCATCGCCGCCTGCCGACAGGAACCGAGATGACGCCTCGTCCCGATGAACGGATTGCTCTGCCGAAAAGAACGCTAGTGATGGCCATAGCGATGCTTCTCGCCTTGTCGGTGGCCTTCCCCGAAAGGCGGTCGAACCCGAGGACCATAGCGGGCTGACCCGCGCCAGCTATCGCCGCAACTGCCTGCTGTGCCACCACAGCGCCGCCCCCGAGGGGATATCGCCCGAGATCATGGCCGGGCTCCACCCGGTCCCCGGCCTCAAGCCGCGCGACGCGATGCCCGGGATCGAATGCTGGCGGCGGTGCGAGGCATGCAAACGGCCCGAACCCAAGCCGGGGGAGTAGCGCCGGTCCGACCTAATCTTCGTCGTCGTCCAGCCCATATTCGACGAACGAGATCACATTGCCGTCGGGATCGCGGACGTGGAAATCGGTGCCGCCCCAGGGCTGCTTCATCAGTGGCTGGGCGATGTCGACCCCGCGCGCCTGATACTCGTCGAACAGCAGGGCGACATTTTCGAGTTCGATCGTGAGGAGGATCAGCGAGGTCTCGCGCGCCGCGAGCTCGGCGAAATTGGGCTGACCGACATGGCGCAGGTGCAGGCACAGATAGCCGCGCGAGATCGACCCGTAAAAGGGCGGATCGCCGTGGAGAAAGTCGATCTCGAAGCCGAGCTTGTCGCGGTAGAAGGTCGCGGCGGCGGTGACGTCGCGCACGAACAGGATCGGCACCGCCGCCATGAATTCGCAAGGGTCGTCGTCGTCGACCATCCGGGTTCTCGCTCCGACTCGATCTAAAGAAGATTGACCCCGACCTTACCGAAGAAGGCGCCGCTTTCCAGATGGCGCAGCGCGTCCTGGACACGGTCGAGATCATAGACGACGTCGACCACCGGACGGATCGCATGGGCGGCGGCGAAGGCAAGCATCGCCTCATGCTGGTCGCGATGGCCGACCGAGATCGGCACGATCGGCTTGCCGATCTCGCGACCCCAGCTGAAATCGCCGTCGAGCATGCCGATCGCGGTGAGGATGCCGTCATCGGCGAGCAGGCCGGCCGATGCCTCCAACTGGCTTGCGCCGGCGACGTCGATCAGGATCGCGACATGGTTGCCGCCTATCGCCTGCCGCACGGCTTCCGCCCAGTCGGGGCTGGTGCGGTAGTTGACGGTGACGTCGGCGCCCATCGCCTTGGCCCGTGCGAGCTTGGCGTCGGACGAGGAGGTGATCGCGACCTTCGCGCCCGCCGCCTTCGCCCATTGCAGCGCCGCCAGCGACACCCCGCCGGTCCCTTGCGCGAGCACCCATTCGCCGGGCCGGATCTGGCGGTCGCCGAACAGCGCCGACCAGGCGGTGAGGCCGGCGCAGGCGAGGGTGGCGGCTTCGAGATCGCCGAGTTCGTCGGGCACCTTGCACAGGCTGCCGGCGGGGAAGGCGCCATATTGGCGGGCGACCCCGTCGGTCGATCCGCCGAGCATCCATGCCGATCCGGCATCGCCCGAGGTCACCTGCTGGAAGAACATCGGATTGACCCGGTCGCCGACCGCGACCCGATCGACCCCGGCGCCGGTCGCGACCACCGTCCCGGTCGCGCACGACAGGGGCACATAGTCGGGCTCCATCGTCATCCCCGTGAGGATGCCCTTGATGAACAGCAGGTCGCGGAAATTGAGCGTCGCGGCGTGGAGCCTGACCAGCACCTCGCCGGGGCCGGCGGCGGGGATCGGGGCTTCGGTGACCGTCACCGCGTCGATGCCGGCGCCGGGCCTGGCGATCGCTGTCTTCATTGTCGTCATGTCGGGTCCTCATCTTCGTCATCCCGGCGGAGGCCGGGATGACGGGAATATCTAGGCAATCGCGCCCTTCGCCTTGAGCGCCTCGATCCGGTCCCAGTCGATCCCGAGTTCCATCAGGAACAGCTCGGTATGTTCGGATGCCTCGGGCGAGCGGGTGGTCTCGACCGGCGCATGGTTGAACTGGACGGGGCCGCGGACCAGCCGGATCGGCGGGCCGCCATCGACCGCCTCGACCTCGAAGATCATGTCGTTGGCGATCGCCTGTTCGTCGCTGGCCAGATCGACCAGGCTCTGGATCGGCGCCCATTGCCCCTTCATCGTCTTGAGATGCTCGCGCCAATAGGCGAAGGGCCGTCCGGCGATCGCGTCGACGATCAGCGCGGCCGCGGCCTGCCAGTTCTCCATAAGCGCCATGGCGTCGGCGAAGCGCGGATCGTCGGCGGCTTCGGGAATGCCGAGATGGCTGAACATGTCGTGGATCACCGGCCCGGGGGTCAGCGAACACAGCATGATCGTGCCGCCGTCCGATGTCTTGAAATTGCCGATGAACGGATTGCCGGGAACGCTGCCCGAAAAGGGCATCGAATTGCGGGGCACCGTGCCGCTTTCGATCCCCTGCGCGAACACCGTGCCCGCCGCCCACCAGGCGCCGCTGAGCAGCGATACGTCGACCTCGGTCGCATGGCCGGTGCGCAGCCGGTGGAACAGCGCGGCGGAGATGCCGCTGGCGATGTTCATCCCGCCGATCGAGTCTCCGAACGCCGGGATGCCCTGCATAAGCGGGCCGTCCATCGCCTCGGGGGTCATGGTGTGGCCGACGCCGCTGCGCGACCAGAAGGCGGTGCCGTCGAAACCGCCGACCTCGCGCTCGGGTCCCTTGTCGCCATAGGCGCTGCCGCGGACATAGATGATGTCCGGATTGGCGGCGCGGATATGTTCGATGTCGATGTTCAGCTTCTGCCGCTGGGCGGGCAGATAATTGGTCAGGAACACGTCGGCGGTCCTGGCGATCTCGTAGATCAGCGCCTGGCCCTCGGCGGTCGAGACGTCGACCCCGACGCTGCGCTTGCCGCGATTGGGGTGGCCCATCATCGGGTTGCGCTTCGGATCGATCTTCATCCCGCCCAGGTTGATGAAGCCGCGCATCGTGTCGCCGCGCACCGGATGCTCGATCTTGATCACGTCGGCGCCCCAGTCGGCGAGGATCGCCCCGGCGGAGGGGACGAATGTGTGCTGCGCCACCTCGAGGATGCGGATGCCTTCCATCACCTTGGTCATCGCTCTCTCCTTCGCCGGCGGTCTCCGCGCCGCGATACCGCGCCACAAGCGCCTATCCGGACAGGGATCGTCAAGGCGCGAATAAGCAAGGAAGGATCACATCGCCCGGGCGAAGCCGCGCCCGGCGGCGGCGCCGCAAATCCGCCATTTGTCATTGCGCCGCAGCACCGCTTGGGCAACAGTCGCGCGACGGGGCGCCGGTGAGCGGCGGCGGCCATGTCGTGCGTAGCGTAAGGGAGACCGCGTGAAGCAGCTGCTGTGCCGCCTTGGGCTGGCCTTTGCCGACCCGGTCGAGGAACGCGAGTTCTTCGCCGGCTATGTGCGCCGCAATCTCGTCTTCGCGCGGTTCATGCTGTTCCTCGGCAGCGGCCTGTTCATCATGTTCGTCGCCTGGGACCGGATCCTCGATCCGGTCGGGGCCGAACATACGCTGTGGATCCGGGTGGCGCTGCTCGCGCCGGCGATCAGCTTTGCGGGCGCGATCCTCTACTGGAAGGCGGCGCAGCGGGTGATCGAGCCGATCGTCACCGCCGCCGGAATCGTCGCGACCGGCTGCCTCGCCGCGGTCTGCGCGATCCTGCACGGCGGCATCGGCGTCGCCGCCGGCGGCATCAACCTGGTGGTGCTGTTCGTGTTCGCGATCCTGCCGATGCGCACTTTGTGGTATGTCGGCTTCTGCGTCGCGACGACGATCAGCTATTTCATCGGCCAGTCGCTGGCGCAGCCCTTCGCGCCGGGCATGCCCTATATCAACGTGCTGATGCTCGGCACCGCGATGTTCCTCGGTGGCTGCGCGCTGGTCGCGCGCGAAAAGGATGCGCGCGAACAGTTCCGGCTCAACCGCGATCTGAGCATCTCGAACCACCGCATCTCCGAACTGCTCCATTCGATGCTGCCCGCCGACATCGTCCGCCGCATCCAGAGCGGCGAGAGCCAGATCGCCGATCTCCACAAGGCGGTCAGCATCGTCTTTTCGGACCTAGTGGGTTTTACCGAGCTCTCGTCGAACATCAGCGCGTCGCGGCTGGTCGAACTGCTCAACCGGCTGTTCTCCGAATTCGACCGGCTCGCCGACAAGCATGGCATGCACAAGATCAAGACGATCGGCGACGCCTATATGGCGGTCGGCGGGCTGCTCGCCGACGTCCCGGCCGACCAGGCGGCGCGCGCCGCCGCCAGCTTCGCGCTCGACATGCACAAGGTCGCCGCCGACCTCTCTCGCGAGGTCGGGATGCCGGTGCAGATCCGGGTCGGGGTCCATGTCGGCGCGGTCGTCGCCGGGGTGATCGGCACCAGCCGCCCGGCGTTCGATTGCTGGGGCGAGGCGGTCAACCTCGCCAGCCGGCTCGAAAGCGCGGCGCTGCCCGGCGCGGTGATGGTGTCCGAACGGGCCTATTATATGCTGCGCAACCATTATGACGTGGTGATGCACGACGAGGTCGACCTGAAGGGAATCGGCCGGTCGCGCATCTACACGCTGCGCCCCAACCGCGTCGCCGCCGCGGCGATCGACGCGCAGGGACGGGCGCTGGGGCAATGGGGAACGGCATAGCGCGGGGTTCCGGCCATGCGGCGCCCGACACTGCATATATTCGATGAAAACTAACTTGGGATAGAATGGCAGCGCCACCATAGGTTATGGAGGGGCTATCGCCGCATTGCTAGTTCGGGTCCCGGCGACAGAGAGATGCTTCGTGCTCCCGCCCCTGCGCGGGAGATTATGTGACTCGTACTGTTCCTCCTTTGCAATCGCTCGTGGACGATCTGCTGCTGCGCGCGCCGCTGGAGGAACAGGATCGCGCGTCGATCCTGGCATTGCCGCACACGCTGCGTACGCTCGAGGCGGGCTCTTATACGGTGCGCGAGGCCGATCCGCCCGAGCTGTGCGGTGTGCTGGTCAGCGGTTTCGCCTTCCGGCAGAAGACCACCGGCGACGGTTCGCGGCAGATCGTCGCGCTGCTGATCCCGGGCGACGCGATGGATTTTCAGGGCCTGTTCCTCGACGTCGCCGATCATAGCGTGCAGATGCTCACCCGCGGCGCCGTCGCGTTCGTGCCGCGCAGCCATTTGCAGCGGCTGGTGCGCACCCGCCCCGCGATCGCGCGCGCGATCCTGGTCAAGATCCTGGTCGAGGCGTCGATCGGTCGCGAATGGGTGGTCAATGTCGGGCGCCGCGATGCGCGGACCCGCATCTCCCATCTTCTGTGCGAATTCGCGCAGCGGCTCGACGCGGCGGGGCTGGTCGCCGAATATGGCTATCATCTGCCGATGACCCAGGAGCAGATCGCCGATGCGGTCGGGCTGACCGCGGTCCATGTCAACCGCACGATCAAGGCGCTGACCCATGAAGGGCTGATCGTGCGCAACGGCCGCCATATCGCCTTTCCCGATTGGCAGCGGATGCGCACGGTCGCCGATTTCAACCAACGCTATCTCCACCTCGAGCCGCAGCGGACGGGCGTCGAGGCGGAGTGACGATTCCGTCCGTTTAGAGCCCGTCGAGCGCCGCGCGTCCGATCGCGGGATCGTCGGTGAAGAAGCCGTCGATGCCGGTCGCCAGATAGGCGCGGATCTCGGCGATCGAACCCGCGACATTACGCGCGGCGTCGCCGTTCGCGTCGCGGAAATCGGCGGCGAGGAAATGGTTTTCGGGGCGGAAGGTCCAGGGGCGGATCAGCAGCCCGGCGGCATGGGCGTCGGCGACGATCGGCTTGGGCGCCCCCAGCTTGCCGTCGGGGCCGAGCGGGATGATCGCGCGGGTCGGCGGGCCGACGACATCGGCATAGGTTGCGATCTCGCGCAGGCCCTTGGCGGTGATCATCTCGCCGAAGGTGAGCTTGCCGCCGGCGGCGACGACGTCGGCGGGGACGATCGGCCCCTCGGCGACGAGCTGCATCAGCTTCACATTCTTCATCGTGGCGGTCTTGCCGCGCAGATAGCGCAGATTGGCGATCTCGAACGACTGGACCTCGATCGGGGCGGTGCGGCCATAAGCGTGCGCGGTCAGCGTGGCGAGGAAGCGATCTTCGAGCGGCAGGCCGATTTTCGCGAAATAGGTCGAATGCTTGAGCTCGGGCACGAGGCCGATCGTCCGGCCGCGCGCCGCCGCCTCGGCCGCGGTGAAATCGAGGATCTCGTCGAAGGTCAGGATCTGGAAAGCGCCGTCATAGGATTTGCTATCGGGGCGCAGCGCGCCGAGCCGCTCGACCGCGCGCAGCGTCTTAAGTTCGGCGAGGGTGAAATCCTCGGTGAACCAGCCGGTGATCGTCTCGCCGTCGACGGTCTTGGTCTTGCGGCGTCCGGCAAATTCGGCGCGGCTGGCGACGTCGCTGGTTTCGACGATGTTGTTCTCATGGCGGGCGACGAGCACGCCGTCGTTGGTCGCGACCAGATCGGGTTCGATGAAGTCGGCGCCGTCGGCGATCGCCTTGGCATAGGAGCCGAGCGTATGTTCGGGCCTAAGCGCCGAGCAGCCGCGATGGCCGAACACCAAAGGCTTGGCGCGCGGGGCAGGGGCAGCCGCCCCGATCCGCTGGGCGGCGCCCGCGACGATCGCGGCACCCGCCGTCTGCAACATGGTCCGGCGGTCGAACGCGATCATGGCGATGCTTTCCGTTATGCCGCCATGCCGAAACGCGTTCGGCATGGCGGGAAGGGGGTGTTTAGAACTTGACGCCGACGGTACCAAACCACTGGCGAGGCGCCAGCGGGAACTGGTTGAAGGTACCGGAAGCCGCGCCGATGCTGAGCGTCGAGGCCGCCTTCTTGTCGGTCAGGTTGGTCACGTTCAGGCCGACATTGACCTCCTTGACGAAACCGCCTTCGGCGACCGGTATCTTCGCCCCGATCCGGGCGGACATGGTGAAGTAGCTCGGCACCGACAGGTCGTTGGTGAAGGTCGCGTAACGGCGGCCGACATAGTCGCCGACCAGCTGGGCGTCGAACATGCCATAGGTGCCGGTCGCGACGAACTTGTAGACCCAGTCGGGCGATCCCGGCACCTTCTTGCCCGCGGTCTGCACGGTGGTGGTGCCAGTGGTGTAATTGTCCTGATATTTCGAATTGTTGTACGACAGCGCGTTGTAGAAGCTGAAATGCGGGCCGAAGCGCCAGGTGCCGGCGATGTCGACGCCGTCGGTCTTGACGCTGCCGACATTGGCGATCAGCGGCGATCCGCTGACGATCGCGGTGATCGTCGGGGTCGGGCTGATCGACAGCAGCCGGTTGCTGAAATCGACATGATAATAGCTGATCTGGCCGTCGAAGCTGATCCCGCCGCCCAGTTCGCGCCGGGTGCGCACGCCGGCTTCGTAGGTCCAGCTGGTCTCGGGCTTGGCGGTGTCCTTGAAGATGTCGAACGCCGCCTGGCTGCCGAGCGCGAACGGCGACAGGCCGCTCGCCGCGCTGGTCTGGAACTGGCGGATATTCTTCTGCGCATTGACGAAGATCTGCTCATGATCGCTCGCCTGCCACAGGCCGCCGAGCTGCGGCAGGAAGTATTTTTCGGTGTTGATCTTGCCGTTGGGCAGCGCGACCGATCCGGTGAACGATCCGGGGATCGGCTGGACCTTCATGTTCTGGCGGGCATGCTGGATCGTGCTCTTGATGCCGCCCTGGATGGTCAGCGTGTCGGTCGGCTTCCAGCTGTCCTGGATATGCGCCTGATATTCGTCGACCCGGACCTCGCTCCAATATTGGGTGATCAGCGGGGTCAGGCTGTCGCGCGGGCGCTGATAGGGGGTCGAGGGATTGTTGACGTCGAGCGCATACCAGCGGCGCTTGGCCGACGAGCTCTGATGCTCGTACCATCCGCCCAGTTCGATCTGGTGGTCGCCCAGGTCGACCCGCCAGGTCGACAGCAGGCCGCCGCGATCGATGCGATATTCGGTGGTGCGGGTCGCGAAACCCGATCCGCCGAAGATCGTCGACAGCCGCGCCAGATTTTCGGGCGAGGTCGGCGAACCGGTACCGGGATAATAGAAGGAGAAGAGCTGGGGGAGCCCCGCGACGTCGACCGGGCCGGCAACCACGCCGACGCCGTCGTCATGATGATAATAGGCCTGGTTCGAGAAGGTGATCTTGTCGCTGACGTTCCAGTCATATTTGGCATAGCCGAGCCAGTCGGTGCGCTGGGCGTCGCTATAATAGTTGCGATAGTTCGAACCCGCGGCCTTGTAGGCGCCCGACGACAAATAGGTCAGCGCCGACTGGAAATCGGGGTAGAGGAACGGGCGGGCATAAGGCGCGGTCGCGCGGTTGGCGACGGTGATGACGGTCGCGTCCTCGTTCGGCTCGATCTTGTCCGAATAGGCACCGTAGAGGGTCAGCTTGCCGGTGGCATCGTCATGGACGAACTTGGCGTTCGCTTGATAGCCGCCCTGCTTGCCGTTGAAATCCCAGGCCTTCGCCTTGTGGCGCAGGCCCGAGATGGTGAAGCTGTTGCCGCTGCCGAAGGTGCCGGTGTCGAGGCGGCCATAGGTACGATAGGTCGAATGGCTGCCGAGCGTCTGGGCGATCGTGCCGCCCATTTCCTCGCTCGGGTCGCTCGAGAAGGTATCGATCGTGCCGCCGAGATTGCTGGTCGATGCGGTGCCGAGATCGCCCGCGCCCGACGCCAGCGTCACCCGGCCGACATTTTCGGAGATGATCGCGCGCTGCGGCGACAGGCCGTTATAATTGCCGTAGGTCTGGTCGCCGAGCGGGATGCCGTCGAGCGTGTAGCCGAGCTGCTGGGCGTTGAAGCCGTGGATGAACAGCGAGATATTCTGCTCGTTATTGCCCCAGGGGTCGGCGGTCATGAAGGTGACGCCGGGCAGCGTCTGGATCGCCTTGAGCGGGCTGATGCCGGGCAGCACTTTCTGGATCTCGACATTGGTCACCTGGGTCACCGAACGGGTGACGCGGCCGGTGACGACGATCGTGTCGCCGCCATCGCCCACATCGGCGTCGGCAGCGGCTTCGGCACCCGGAGCGACTGCGGGGGCAGCCTCTTCGGCCAGCGCCGGCGTCGACGCCGCGATCGCCAGCAGGGCGACGCCGCCAAGCCAATATGCCGATGTCCCGATCGAGTTCTTCATGATTCCCTGGCCCTTTATTTTGCGCCGCACAATGGCGGTTGGCGGGGGCTCTAGGCTCGCTCCGCGACGAAAAAATTAAGGATTTGCGTCACTTTTGGGACAGTGATGGTTCACCGCCCTGCACGGCCTTGCGCTCTTGTCGGGGGACCGCCATCCTGCCGCAAAATCGAAAAGGGGTTGCACGATGAAGACGATGTGGACGGCCTTGTGCGGCGTGGCTTTGTTCGCCTCGACCGCCGCGCGCGGCGATGCGGCGACGGTGGTGGTCAGCGCCGCGCACATGGTCGACGTGCTGACCGGCAAGCTCGTCGATCGCCCGCAGGTGGTGATCGTCGACGGTCGGATCAGCGCGGTCGGCAAACAGGGCGATGCGGTGCCGGCCGGCGCCGAGCGGATCGATCTGGGCGGCCGCACCCTGCTGCCCGGGCTGATCGACATGCATGTCCACCTGACCGCGGATCCGACGCTCAGCGGCTATCAGGGGCTCGAATATACCGACAATTTCTGGACCGTGGTCGGGGTCGCGAACGCGAAGCGCACGCTCGAGGCCGGGTTCACCACGGTGCGCAACGTCGGTTCGGCCAATTATGACGATGTCGCGATCAAGCAGGCGATCGAGCATGGCTATGTCAGCGGGCCCAGGATCGTGCCCGCGACCTATGCGATCGGCGCGACCGGCGGCCATTGCGACGCCACCGAATTCCCGCCGTCGATCAGCACCCCGTCGCCGGCGATCGCCGACACCCCGGAAGCCTTTCCCGGGCTGGTGCGCAAGCTGCGCAAATATGGCGCCGAGGTGATCAAGGTCTGCATGACCGGCGGCGTGCTGTCGAAGACCGACTCGGTCGGTGCGCAGCAACTGAGCTATGAGGAGATCAAGGCGATCGTCGATGCCGCGCACATGCTCGGCATGAAGGTCGCGGTCCATGCCCATGGCACCGACGGCATCAACACCGCGCTGCGCGCCGGGGTCGACACGATCGAGCATGCCAGCCTCGCCGACGAGGAAAGCTTCAAGCTCGCCAAGGCCAAGGGTGCCTGGTTCGACATGGATATCTATGACGACGACTATATCCTCGCCGAGGGCGCGAAGAATGGCGTGTTCGCCGAGAGCCTCGAGAAGGAGCGGATGGTCGGCCTCAAGCAGCGCCAGACCTTCCGCGCCGCGCACGCTGCCGGCGTGAAGATGATCTTCGGCACCGACGGCGGGGTCTATCCCAACGGCAACAACGCGCTGCAGTTCGCCAAGATGGTCGAATGGGGGATGACCCCGATCGAGGCGATCCAGGCGGCGACCAGGAGCGCGGCGGAAGCGCTGTCGCGCACCGGTGACGTCGGTGCCATCGCGGTGGGCCGCTATGGCGATCTGATCGCGGTCGACGGCGACCCGACATCGGACGTCCGCCTGCTCGAGCATGTCGCCTTCGTGATGAAGGGCGGCGCGGTGGTGAAGGCCGCGCCGTAAGAAAGGTCAGCGGCTGAGCGTCACCGAGATCCGCGCGGTGCGCGGGCGTTCGGGGGTGCGCTGGTTACGGTCGGCGAGACCGAAGCTGTTGCCGAGCGCGAAGCGGTCGCCGCGGACATTGGCGAGATTGTCGAGCGCTAGGCCGATCGCCAGCCCGTCGCGCTGCCAGCCACCGGCGATGTCGAAGCGGGCATAGCCGCCCTGGGCCATGTTGAGCCGCTCGCCGACCCCGACCCGCGAGCGGCTGGTGTAGCGGCCGACTGCCGACAGGCTCCATTCGGCGCCCGCCGCGCCGGTCCAGCGCCGGGTCGCGCCGCCGGTTACCGCCAGCCGCGGCGTGTCGGGTAGCGGTTCGTTCTTCTGCGCGGCGAGCGCGTCGATCGGATCGGTCAGGCGGCTATGGTTGGCGAAGAGCGCGCCGGTGATGCTCAGTCCGGGCAGGATCGCCCAATCGGCCGATGCTTCGAGCCCGTCGATCCGCGCCCGGCCGACATTGGTGCTGTAGGGAAAGCCGCGCCGGTCGATCAGGTCGGCCTGGACGTTGGTCCAGACCGCCTGCGACAGCGCCGCGGTCGCGGACAGGCCGCGTGGTCCCGAGCGCTGCAGCCGTACGCCGCCCTCGATCACGCGGATCCGGTCGGGAATGAAGTTGGCGACCCGGCCGATCCCGGGCGCCACCGCGAGCCCGCCGGTGCGAAATCCCGATCCATAGCGCGCATAGAGCGCGATCCGGGGTGCGACCAGCCAGTCGATCGCGCCGAGCGGGCTGAACCGCGAACTGCTGGCGCCCCGCACGAACTGGGCGTCGCGCCGCGCGAAGGCAGGGTCGCTGTCGGTTCGTGTATGGGTGAGGCGGCCACCGCCGGTCAGCGAGACGGTGGAGGTCAGCGGCAGCGTCAGTTCGCCGAAGGCCGAGAGATCCTTCGAGACATTGGTGACGCCGGTGATGTCCTGGGGCTGGTTGGGCAGTCCCAGCTTGCGCTGGATCGCATCCTCGTCGTCGATATAGGTCAGGCCGATCAGCCAGCTGTGCGCGGGACCGATCGCCCGCGACAGCCGGGTTTCCTGCGAGAACATCTTGTTGCGATCATGGGTGTCGTAGGCGAGCCCGGTGCTGGGGCGCAGCACCGAGGCATCGTAGCGATCGTCGCTTCGGTTGCGCACCGCGCCGGTCGCCGACACCAGTTGCAGCCCGCTGTCCCAACGCCGCGTGACCGTCGCCTGTGCCATCCGGAAGTGGCCGGCGAAGGGCTGTGCCAGCGCCGATCTGCGGGCGAGGCCGAGGCCGAGGAGCGTATATTGGCTGTCGGGAGCGTCGATCTGCTGGAGCACCCCGCCGAGATCGATCGTCCAGCCGCCGCCGGGGGCGATGCGCAGCGCCGCGCGACCGCCGCGGGTTCGGCTGTGATTGATGTCGTCACGGTTGCGACGGAGATCGTCGATATAGCCGCCGTCGTGGTTTTGATAGCCGACCAGCCGCAGCGCGGCGATGCCGCCGATCGGCAGGTTGACCATCCCAGACAGCCCGTAGCTCGGATCGCCGCCCTGGGTGAAGCCGGTCGTGGCGGTGGCGCTCGCCGCGATCCGGCCGGGATCGGGGGCCTTGGGCGTCAGCCGGATCACGCCGCCGATCGAGCCTGCCCCGTAGAGCGCACCCTGTGGGCCTTCGAGAATCTCGACCCGATCGATGTCGTAGAGATGGAGGTTGGGGTCGGCGCCGTTATAGCCGAGCTGGACCTCTCCCAGATAGACATTGGCGGTCGACCGGGTCGGGCCGGCGAAGCTGCTGTCGGCGATACCGCGAACGAACAATTTGTTGCGACCGTCGCCGAGGGCGGTCGTCTGGACGATCGTGCCGTGCGAGGCGATCGCGTGGAGATCGCGGGCATTGCCGGTACCGGGGGTGTCGAGACCGACCCCCTGGATGATCACGACGCTGCCGGGAAACCGCAGGACCGGTACGTCATGCTTGCTGGCGGTGACCAGGATTTCCGGATTGCTGATCTCGAGGGCGGGCGCGACGGCCGGAGCGACGGGCGTAACGTGCGGCCGGGCGGGCTGTTCGCGATCGATCCGTTCGATGCGGAACGCGTCGTCGCCGATCGCCACCGCGCGATAGCCGCTGCCCGCGAGCAGGCGATCGATTGCGGCGTGCGCCGTCATCCGCCCCCGCACGCCACGTGTGCGAGCCTGCGCCAGGGCCCTGTCGGTCGATCCGATGTCTATCCCGCTCTGTCGCGCCAGTTCGGCGATCGCCGGCCCCAGCGGACCGGCCGGGATCGCGATGTCGGGCTGCGGCGCGGCCAGCAGCGGGGTGGAAATCAGGCAGGCAACAAGGGCGGAACCAGAGAAACCTCTAGTTCTTGCCATCGCTCCGCGGTGTCAGCATCCAACCCTTCCCCTTGCGCTGCCAGTTTGCGTTCATCAACGCGGCCGCGCGGGGTATCACTGTTTCGGGGTTGCCCGCCAGATGGATTGTGCCGGTAAAGCGATCGGCCGACAGATCGGGGGCGATTTCGATCGCCATTCCGGTCGATCGCTCGACTGCCTGGGCGACGACCGGCAGCGGCGCGTCGTCGAAGCTGGCGACGCCTTCGCGCCAACTGCCGACGGTCTGCGGCTGAACCCGGCTCAGCACCGGCCGGTCCTCGCGGTCGTGGATCGACAGCGCCATGCCGGGCTTCAGCGTCATCGCCCGGCCGGCGGGCTCGAACATCACCGATCCCTCGCGGACCTGGACCGCGAGCATCGGTCCGTCGCGGGTGACGTTGAACATCGTGCCCAGGTCGCGCACCGCATAGCGACCCGAAACCAGTTCGAACGGATGGGCGGCGTCATGCCGGACATGGAAGGTCGCTTCGCCGCTTTCCAGTTCGGCGAAGCGCGCATCGCCGTGCCGCAGCTTGAGCCGGGTGCCGCCGTTCATCTCGACCGAGGTGCCGTCGTCGAGCGCGATGGTGCGCGAGACGCCGATCGGTGTCTCGACGTGATATTCCTGGGCGAGGCCGCTCTCGCTGGGAAGGAAGGCGACCGCGAGCAGGGCAGCGGCGACCGCGCTGCCGCCGGCGGCCGACCATCGCCACAAGGTTCGGCGGGGTGCGATGTCGTTGGCCGCGATCGGCAGCGGTATCGGCTCCGTCACGGGAGCGCCGGTCGACGCGTCCGGCACGATCAGTTCGTCGTCCATGACGATCCGGTCATAGGCATCGCGATGCGCCGGATCGGCCTCGAGCCAGGCGGTGAATTCATACCATTGTTCGGTCGACGCCTCGTCGAGGCGCAGATGCCAGGCAATAGCCTGATCGACGATGTCTTCTGCCGCGTTGGTCACCGATCACCATCCTTGTCATCGGTCAGACGTCGCTGCGATGCAGCACCCGTAAGATTTTTCGACACCAATGTTCGCGACGCCATATTTTTTGGCGCGGCGGCGCGATGAAGATGGTCGTGGATCGCACGATAGGCCTGCTGGAGCAGCTTTTCGACGGTGCTCAGGCTCACCCCCAGATCCTGCGCGATCGCCTTCTGCTGGATATTGTCGAAGCGGTAGCGGCGGAACACCCGCGCGGTGCGCTCGGGCAGCGCGGCCAGTGCTGCCTCGACCTGGGCGAGCCGTTCGCGCGCGATCAGCGCTTCCTCCATGTCGGGCAATTCCTCGGCGGTCGTCTGCAGGCTCAGCCATTCGGTGTCGCGGGTCGCGTTGCGTGTCGCCGACCGGCGGCGGTCGAACGCCAGATTATTGGCCATCTTGAACAGATAGGCGCCGGGCTGTGCGATCGGGCCGGTCTGGGCAGGTGCGGTATCGAGCTTGATCCACAATTCCTGCAGCACCTCCTCGGCGGCATCGGGGTCGCCGAGCCGTGCGGTCAGCATGCGCAGCAACATGCGTCGTTCGGTCAGGAAGATGGCGCGCAGGCCCGATCCGCTCATGGCGACCTCGTAGCCGACAGATCGCGCGGGAAAAAGAGTGTCCGCGTCGTCACAGGCGATTGCAGGCCCCTGCCATGGGGCGAGAATTTTTTTTACGGGTCGTCGCGCGCAGCGCCGTCGTGTTTTCGAAGGGTACCTTGTGGGGGGGTGTTCTTCCGTTGGAGGGACGATCTTGGTCGAGTTGCACGTTGTTCGTTTGCTTCGCGCCGGTCGCCAATCCGCGCCGGCCGCCATTCTTGCCCCGGCGGCCGGCGCATGACCCTCGATATCGCATCCGTCCAGGACAGCGCCGGCTTCGATCCGGTTCCGGTGACCGCCGAACTCCGGTCGATCGGCGATGCCGATGTCCGCGCGATCTATGCCGCGGTCGGCGAGGCGATGGCGCGATGGGAAGGGTTCGAACTGGCGTTCGCCAATCTCTATTCGCGTTTCGCGGGCTATCCTTACTGGCTCGCCAAGGTGCGGCATTTCGGCGCCGGTAGCAGCAGCTTCGCCCAGCGCCTCGAGGCGATCGAGGCCGCCGCCGATCGCTTTTTCGACGGTAGCGCCGAAGCCGAAGCCGGCGAGCGCGGCAATCGCCGGGACTTTCGCGATATCTGCCGCCGCGCGGCGATCCTGTCCGACGTTCGCGATCGCATCGCCCAGGGGCTGGTCCGGCCCGTCGAGGACAATAGCGGGCTGCCGCGTTTCGTGCTTCAGCCGCCCTGGCATATCGATCCGCGGCGGATCGTCGAGCAGGCGATCGGTTCGCGTGAGATCGCCAATCTGTCGCAGGCGTTCATCGACCTTGCCGATGACACCGAGGGGCTGAACCGGCGCTACGTATCCTGCTCGCACTGATCGGCGCGATGGTCGCCGCAGCCCATTTCAACCCTCTTTCATCGAGTCGCCGCGGTACCTGCGTCCGCGTCAAACGATCGAACTGGGAGGCTGCGGCGGTGATGTTCGAACGAAAAGGCTTATATCCGATCGCGGTCGATCATGCCGGCGGTGATGTCGTGACCTTCGTCTTTGGTCGCGTGACCGAGGATATCGCCTTCAGGATCGCCGGAATTCTGCCGCTCGCCTTCTATGCCGTCGGCCAAAGCCTTTAGCGGATAGCCGGCGCGGCAAGCTGATCGAGTTCGCCACTAACTCTGATCCATTTCTTTCCTTTGTATCGACGGCCGATCGGCGGCACCCCGGGGTCATGGGGCGTGGGGGCGTCTGTCGAACGGAGGATGCAATGAATATGTCCCGATATGGTTATGCCGCCCTGCTGGCCGGTGCCGGCGCGATCCCCGCCGCACTCGCCGCGCAGTCGCCCGAGGCCACCCAGGTCGAAAGCCGGATGACCACAGTCGCCGCGCCGACCACCGCGGCCCAGCCGCCGGCCGCGCAGGCGGGCGTCGCCGGCACGGTCGACGCGAAGGGGGGCGCGGGTTCGACCACCGCGCCGCAGATGACCCGCGACAATGGCGCGCCGATCGGATCGAACCGCAATTCGCTCGCCGCCGGCGACACCGGCCCCGTGCTGCTCGAGGACACCACGCTGATCGAGAAACTCGCCCGTTTCGACCGCGAGCGGGTGCCCGAACGCGTCGTCCACGCTCGCGGCACCGGTGCGCTCGGCGTGTTTCGCGCCACCGCCGATCTGTCCGACATCACCCGCGCCTCGCTGTTCGGCGCGCCGGGCAAGGAAACCCCGGTGTTCGTGCGCTTTTCGACGGTGATCCACCCGTCGGGGTCGCCGGAGGGCGCGCGCGATCCGCACGGCTTCGCGGTCAAATTCTACACCGATCAGGGCAATTGGGATCTGGTCGGCAACAATCTGCCGATCTTCTTCATCCGCGACGCGATCCAGTTCCCCGACATGATCCACTCGCTGAAGCCGTCGCCGGTCACCAACAAGCAGGATCCGAACCGCTTCTTCGAATTCTTCTCGGGCACCCCCGAGGCGACCAACATGCTGGTCCATGTCTATTCGAACCTCGGCACCCCGGCGTCCTATCGGACGATGGACGGCAATGGCGTCCACGCGTTCAAGCTGGTCGACAAGGACGGCAAGGCGGTCTTCGCCAAGTTCCGCTGGATCAGCCACCAGGGGGTCAAGAGCCTGACCGGTGACGCTGCGAGCAAGGCGCCGGCCAATTTCCTGACCGACGATCTCTACAGCGAGATCGCCGCCGGCAATTATCCGGCGTGGGACCTGATGATACAGACCGCAACCGCCGAGGAACTCGGCAAGCTCAGTTACAACCCGTTCGACGACACGAAGGAATGGCTCGGCGTGCCGTTCCGCAATATCGGCGAGATGACCCTCAACCAGGTGCCCGAGAATTTCTTCCGCTGGACCGAACAGTCGGCGTTCGCGCCGGCCAATCTGGTGCCCGGGATCGAACCGTCGCCCGATCGCATGCTGCAAGGCCGGCTCTTCTCCTATTCGGACACCCAGCGCTACCGGGTCGGCGCCAATGTGATGGATCTGCCGGTCAACCGCCCGCGGGTACCGGTGGTCAATAATTACCAGGACGGCCAGCTCGACGCCGCCCGCGGCAAGGTCGACGTCAACTACTTCCCGTCGGTGACCGAGAAGAAGGCGGTCGATGCGAGCTTCGCCCCGACCCCGTACAAGGTCGATGCGATCGTCCGCACCGCGCCGATCTCGAAGACCGAACCGTTCGACCAGGCCGGGCTGTTCTACCGGGCGCTCAAGCCCGCCGACAAGGCCGACCTCGTCAAGAATCTCGCCGGCGACCTCGGCGTCGTCACCTCGGAACGGACCCGGGTGATCATGGTCAGCTATTTCACCCAGGCCGACAAGGATCTCGGCAGCAGGCTCGCCAAGGCGGTCAAGGTCCCCGCCGCCGAGGTCGATCGCGCGGTCGCCGAATATCAGGCGGCGGTCGACGCGCGCTATGCGGGCCAGCAATGATGCTGGGGCTGCTGATGGGGGCTGCGCTGGCCGCAGCCCCCATATCCCCTGCGCCGCAATCGCCCGCCAGCTTGCCGTCGCCCCAACGCCGGCAGGAATTGCTGTTCGAGGCGGCGAAGCTCGGTCGCACCGATCTGATCCCGGCGCTGGTCAGGGAAGGCGCCAACGTCAACGCCTATGAGGGGCGAGGTTTCACCCCGCTGATCCTCGCGGCCTATAATGGCCAGGCCGAGGCGGTCGACGTGCTGATCGCGGCGGGCGCGGATCCGTGCAAGCCCGACGCGAACCAGGGCAACACCGCGCAGATGGGCGTCGCGTTCAAGGGCAACGACGCGATCGCCGCGCGGCTGCTCAGGGAGAAATGCGACGTCAACGCCCGCAACCACGCCGGCCAGACCGCGCTGATGATGGCGGCGCTGTTCGGTCGCACCGCCCAGATCGACCTGCTGGTCGCCGCCGGCGCCGATCCGAAGCTGACCGACGCCAGCGGGCGCAGCGCGGCGGCGGTCGCGGCGGCGCAGGGCAATGACGCATTGGCGTCGAAGCTCGGCGGGCGTTGACGATGTCGGCAGGGGCGGTGAACGATCGGCAGCGATCGTTCACCGCCCCTGCCGGCGTGTCAGAACTGGCGGCGGCCAGAAAGATCTTCGGAGCGGAAGATCGTCGATATCTGTGGGATCAACTCCATCGTCTTCTCGGCATGGTCGATGGCCCATTGCACCTTCTGGCGGGATGCCACGGCAATCGACGTCATGGCGAGTTGTTCGGCGGTCACAGGGTGTCCACGCGCCGCGAGGATCCGCCCGATGAGCGATCGTAGCTGCATCTTGCGAAGTTCCAGGCCATATCGGACGGCGACGGTGATCGCGTCGATCGCGCTGGCGAGCGCACCTTCATAGTCTGCCGATTCATATCGTGCCATCGCGAGGATGGTCGCGGCTTCGCAGCGGACGCGAAACGTGTCGGTCTGGAGCGAATATCTCAGTGCATCTTCAAGCAGGCGATTGGCGCGCCTGCGATTGGCGTCGACATTCTCGGTGGTCTTGATGAGGGTTTCGGCAAGCAGAACCTGAATGCGGTAGGCGATATCCATCTGACGGCCGGACAGGGCAAGATCATGCGCGCGTTCCAGTTCGGTGCGCCTGACCGATATGGGCTGACCATAGGTTTCGACGGCGGCGCGGAAGCGCGTGAAATAGGCCAGCGCGCGCAACTCGTGCAATATGTCGAGATGCTCGATGCAGTTCTTGTAGATTGCGAGCGCACTTTTGCGGTGGCCGCGCAAATGTTCGACGAAGCCGCGATACCCGGCTGCCAGGCCGAGCGCGAGCCTGTCCTCGCGCAGGAGGATCCGGCGGCCCCCGAATGCGACGCCTCGAGATGCCATCTCGATCTCTTCGATCTTGCGCAGGGCGATATCGAGTTCGCCGCTTTCGACATGAACGGTGAGCTGGTTGAGACGTATGCGCCGCCAGTTATGCGCGCGGTCGCCAAATTCGACGAAGGTCCGGTTGACATCCAGTGCCAGGCCGAAACTGCGCTGTGCCTCATAGAGGTCGCCCATCGCCAGGCGCACGACGCCGCGTTCATTGTGGAGCCAGACGATCTCGTCGGCGTAGAAGGGTTCGGCCTTGCCGAAATGCCGTTCGAAACCGGCTTCGCCCATCGATTTGCGCAGGGCTTGGCGGGCCTGGCCGATCTTGCCGAAGGCGTCGATGAGCGTGTCGAGCCGCTCGACATGTTCGAGAAGGATTCCGTCGCGGTCTTCGCGGATCAGTCGGTCGCCGATATTGAGGGTGAGGATGCCCGAGGTCGAGTAGAAACCGCGGATCACCGCGAGCGCAGCTCTGAGGCACTGGATATAATCGGGGCGGCACATGCGATAGAAGCAGAGGTGGCGTTTGCGCTCGATCTTGCCTGCGCGCTCGCCGTCGGCGAAATCCTGCTTGCTGCGCACGTGATCGAGCGTCGCGAACACTGTCTCGATATGGATTTGCACATCGCCGGGAATGCTATCCCATTGAGCGGCGGTAACATCTTTTCTGGACGCTTTGGGAACGTCCTTGAACGCCCCGATGAGCGAGTCGATCAAATTACCGAGTTCGTCGTGCGTTTCGGGTTCGGGGATATATCCGTCGATCGGTTGGGCCACGTAGAGCGACATGTTGAAGGCCGTGGACAGCTTCGCCTCGGACAATGGAATGCCGAAGCGCGCGCGCATCTCGGTCATCGTCATCCGGTGCAATGCGAAGCGCGGCGCGTGATCGATCTTTTTGGCGATGGCGGCTCCGTCTTTCGCGATCGGCTTATAGTCGGAAAATCCCTGCATCCTTATCGCCAGGCCGAGCTGCGCAAGTCGTTCGAGCATATTGCGGACCCGCGGCTGATATTTGTCGGCCGGGCAGTCATTCTCGAGCATGCGCCACACCCGGGGGGCGTGGGCGATGACCGCGACCTCGGCCGGCATGCCGACGAACGCCATCACCCGCATGCACGCCATCGCGAGTTCCCGATCGTCTCCGAACAGGCGCTGCTGGACGACTGGGTCGAATGTCAGGTTGAAAAAGGCGCGGCGCAATTCGGCGATGTCGCCGCTGACGCCGCCGGGCGACTGCGCGATATAGCTTTTGATGGCGCTGCCCAATTCGCGTGCGGCGGCGGGCGCGCAAAGGTTCAACGCGTCGATATTGTCGGGGCCGCAGATCAAGCGCTCATTGTCCGCAGCCAGCCTGATCGGCCTGGCTGACCGAAGCGTCGCGCCGACGGCTTGCTGGGTCATCGCCATCTGCAGGCTGGGTACCGCGCCCTTGTGGAAGGTGAAGGTCCGAACGGCCTCGGTGTGAAAAATCTCGGGTTCGATGATCTTGACCGGCTGACGCCGTCGGGCCTTCTTGGACGGAGGCTGGATCTCGTCGAAGAACTGAGCGATCGAGGAAAAATATGGCCGGATACGTTCCGATCCGATGAATATCCATCTTACCCTTCCGGGAGCGGTAGAACGGGCCGCCACCTGGATGAGCTGGTCGAATTCGGCGGCTAGCGACTGTTTGTCGGTGCTGAAGAAGCGTTCCATTCCGGTGATGATGATGAGCAATGGCAGGTCGCCGGGCGCACCGTCGAGGATGCCGTCCTCGAAATAGCGGCCCCGGCTGACGTCACTCCTCGCGGGAACGAAGGATCGGCGCACGCTAAGATATTCGCTGATGCCTTCCAGCATGCTGTCGGTGTCGAACGCGAAGCCGGCACTGATGAGCAGTTTGTCGTATGCGGCCGGGCTGCTCCGGAAGGCATCGCAATCCGCAAGGGTCTCCCGTTCCAGGAGCAGCTGTCCCAGCCAGCCGCGACCACCGCCGGCCGGGCCGATGACCGCCAGCATATGGTGGTCGGACAGATGGGACGTGATCGACCTTGCGACATTCGTCCATTCGTTGGTGACGTGCTCGGCGGTCTCGTCGAAAACATAATGTTTGGGCAGGGCGCCCGAACTGCCGCTGTCGAGCCTGAAATAGTCGGGCAGTTGCGGCACCCAGAAGCGAAGCTTCCCTTTTTCGTCCGGCTGCTCCGACGGCATGACGCGCCCTTTCATCGAGCGCCAGCCGGTCGACGCGTCGGGGAGAAATTCTTCGCGATCGCCGTAAATTGCGGCGGCGGAAGGAAGATGCCTAAGAGCGCTCGCCATGTCCCGGCGCAGCGCGATTTCATCCGGCAGGCGTTTGCCCGGCTGGCTGCGAAGTCTCAGGCGCGCATTGCTCCAAAGTTTGCGAGCCATGGTGCGAAGTTCGGAGCGGGGAGCGGTAACGCATGTCTCGAAACCGGAACCCTCCGCCGGCCTGTGCAATGCAAGGTCGGTATCGAAAATCGTCAGGACCCCCAGCTTGTTGAGCCAGTCGAGCCGGCGCAGTCTCCTTTCATCTTCGGTCATCCGCCCGCCCATCGTGTTCCAGAGCAGGAAGGTCGGCGCGACCCGCCGATAGGGGTTGGCCGAGATGAATTCCTCCATCTCGTGATTCACCTCGGGTTCCGACATTCCCAACCCGACGAACAGGATCGGGTTTCCGCCGATCAAAAGCCGTTTGGCATGTTCGAACGGCAGGCGATGCAGATCATTGTTCCGGTACAGGCGGTTATAGTCGCGGCGACTGACGATCATCGACCGGGGCGAGCAGGCGCGTCCGTGCAAATGGATGATATGCGCATCGACATCGTCGGTCCCGATGCCGAATTCGAGCATCCGGTCGATACGTTCGCGGTTGAGGATGTCGCTTTCTATGGCCCGTCCGTCGTCGAGCACGCGGCGGATGCGGCCGCTGCCGAGATTCCAGCGGAAATATTCGGATTCGCCCCGCCTTCTGAGTTCGGCGAGCTTGGCGAACGGACTGGTCGCCTGTCTATCGCCTGCAATCACTTCGGGGTCGTCCGGCAGCATCGCGGTACGTTCGATTTCCATGTCGTAGTTGAGGGTGGCGAACCGACGGATGCCGAGATCTCGCAGCAGTGCCTGCGGAACGTCATAAGGAAGGAAGTCGTGCTGGGATGCATAGGCGCTGGCTTGCGGATAACGGAACCTATGTGCGGTACAATGATCGAGAATATCGAGCACCGATCCCGCGACCGAGATGTCGTCGAGCGGCCAGTTCGCGACGACATTTTCCTTGGCCACTTGGCTTTTACACCGCGATTCAATGAATTTTCTGATTGTACCGTCGAATTCCCTGTCGGGGTGGATGCTCACCGCATCGAGAACTTCTTCGATCAGGCTGAACGCGACATTGGCAGCCATCTTGTCGGGATGAGTTTTGGAGAAGCTACCGATCTCCTTGATCAGGCGGAGATATTTTGGATAGCGCCACGGCTCGGCGAGGATGTCTCCAGATTTATGAAGATGTGCCAACAGGTCGAGTGCAGTTTTTTCAAAATCGTCACGGAGACTGTTCCAGCTCCCATAGCCGAAGGCTTCTGTCGTCATCGCGCCGGTAAATGCAATCATTCGTCTGCTTTTCAGCGCACGAGAAAATTCCAATAACGCTCTTTGAACGAGTTTGTGATCATCGAGATAATGCTGCTTTATATATGTTGCCATGGCCATCCCCCACGGCTCAGTTTCCATGAACGGCGCTCTTATTTCAAGGCGTGTTGGTCTTAGAAAATATAGTCCCTCGAGATATGAAAAATTCCCGGATATTTGCGAAAGATGCGATGATTTTCATCTTGATGTGGACTGGGTTTTCCCGAAATCGTTCTCGTAGAGATCGATCGACTTGCGGATTTTGGCGATGCTTGCGGGAATCCTGCCTGATGTCGCCGGCTGGTATTCGGCATGCCGGTGGAGGCGGCGCTGGTCGCATTGTCGTTCGTGGCGCTGCTATACGGTGCCGCTCGCGTCGATCGTCAGGCGCCGCGTGGGATGAGCCCTCGCCGGGCACGCCGCGGCAGCAGCAGGTGGAAGGTCGTACCGACGCCGACCACGGTGTCGACCGCGATCGCGCCGCCATGCTGGTCGATGATGCTCTTGGTGATCGCCAGCCCCAGCCCGGTGCCGGCCTGGCCGCGTTCGGACGAGCGGTTCTCCTGGGCGAAGCGGGTGAACAGCCGCCGCCGGAAATCGGGTGACATGCCGCGGCCGCGGTCGATCACGCTGATCCGCACCGAATGCGGATGCGCGCGTAGCCGGATCTGCACCCGGCTGCCCTCGGCCGAGAATTTGGCGGCGTTGGACAGGAGGTTGCTCAGCACCTGGAGCAGCCGGTCGGGGTCGATCTCGGCGATCACCGGCGCGGCGGGCGCGTCGAGATCGATCGCGACGTCGAACGCCTGCGCATAAGGCAGGTTCTGGACGACCGCGTCTTCGAGCAGCCGGACCAGGTCGGTCTCGGCGAGATGGAAGTCGAGCTGGCCGGCGCGCAGCTTGTCCATGTCGAGCAGGTCGTTGACCAGCCGCGACAGCCGGACCCCGTTGCGGTGCGCGACCTCGATCAGCTTGAGCGCCTCGGGCTCGATCGGGCCGGCGATCCCCGCCCTGACCAGCCCGAGCGAACCGGTGATCGCGGTCAGCGGCGTGCGCAGCTCGTGGCTGACCGTGCCGATCAGCTCGTCCTTGAACCGCGCCGCCTCGCGCTCGTCGGTGACGTCGCGCGCGGTGAGCAGGAAATGGCCGTCGTCGAGCGCGATCCGCTGGACATCGAGAATGGTCCCGTCGACCCGGTGGATGTCGCGCCGCTTGAGCAGGCCCGCGCGCTCCGCCGCGAGCCTCTCCTCGATCAGATCGTCGGCGGTGCCGGGGCCCAGGTCGCCGCGCTCGGCGATCGTCCGCACCACCGCGATGAAGTCGGCGCCGCGATCGACCGCCTCGGGCGGCAGGTCGAACAGCGCGGCGAAGCTCTCGTTGCACAGATCGACGCGATAATGCTGATCGACCAGCACCACCCCTTCGCCGACATTCTCCATCGTCAGCCTGAGCAGTTCCGCCAGATCGCTCAGCTTCGCCTGGAAGCGGCGCTCGGCGGTGACGTCGCGGAACATCCAGATCCGTCCCGCCAGGTCGGGCTGGTCGACCCAGAGCGTCTCGACCTGGTGGCGGCGCATGCCGACCTCGATCTCGAACATCAGATGCGGCTTCATCCCGTCCGCCGACAGCCGCCGGCGGACGTCGCCGCCGGCCTGGTCGATCAGCCGGGCCAGCGCATCGGCGACCGCCGGGCCATGGTCCAGCCCGGGTGAAAGCCCCAGCAACTGCCGGGCGCGATCGTTGAGCGCGATCTGGACGTCGCGCGAGTCGACGAACAGCACCGGTGCGGGCAGATGCGCGATCAGCGCGCTCACCCGCAGCGACGCGTCGCGCTCGCGCCCCGTCATCTGGCCGATCTTGAGCAACTGCCCGATCAGGTCGGCCGCCGCGACGAGGCCGTCGGGATCGGGCGCGCCGGCGCCCGCGACGACGACATGGAGCGAGCGGTTGGGGACGGGGGCGGCGGCGAGGAACGCCGGACGCTGCCCGCACAGATCGCTCCACGCCGGCGCGAGGCCGAGCCTTTCGGTCGCGATCAGCACCGGCCGGTCGACGAGCAGGCCGGGCGGGGCGAGCAGGCCGAGGCCGGCGGGTCTTTGGTCGGGCCAGCTATCCTCGATGTCCAGCCCGCCTTCGGCGCGGGCGGCGACCAGCAGCGCGAGGCAAGGGGGCTCGCCGCGCTGTCGCCCGGACAGCAGCTGAAGCACGCCGCTGGTTGCGGCGGCACGGGCCGGGGTCCGGGCCTTGGGCTGAGGCGGATCGCGATCAGCCAAGGGAATATCGTCCCGTCCGCGCTGGCGGACCATCCTGTCGCAAGCCAAAGCCTCCGCTACATCCAGAGCCTGCCCGGCCTTGCTGCCGGACTATGAGGCGCGTCGTCATTCCATCCCCCTCATGCCGCGCCCCCGCGCGGCTTGTCGGTCCATCAAGGACCATCGGCGGGCGTGGCTGTCGATTAGTGGCTTTCCCCTAAGGAGGACGCCGATGGCGGCGCGGCGCGGTTTGGCGCTGGACAGCGATCGCCGACGAGCGCACTATTCGCGTGAAGCTCGCCCGCCTTCGATGGCGGAAGCGGGACGTTAGGCTCGCATGATCCATCCGACGCACGCCCCGGCGTCGGCATCGGGAGCTGACAAGATGCGGGGTGACAGGGCATCGGCGCGTACGACGGTCGATCGGATCGGCACCGATCGGACCGCGATCGATCGCACGGCCATGAACCGCGTCGGTATCGACCGGCGCGCGATCGCGACACCATTGGGCCAAGGCGGCCTGATCGCCAGGATCGCCGGCGGCCGCCTCGTCCCGGGATGGGCGGCGCGGATCGGTGCGTGGATCGCCGCCGGGCGATCGGGGCCGTTCCGATGGGGCAGCACGGTGATCGCCGCCCGCCACGCCGATATCGCCGATATCCTGGCACGCGATGTCGACTTCCGGATCGCACCGGTCAACGAAGCGCGGATCGCGGCGGTCAACGGCCCGTTCGTGCTGGGCATGGACCGCAGCGCTCTGCTCGAACGCGAACGGCGTGCGCTCTATGCGGCGCTGGCGGCGGTCGATATCGATGCGATCGTTGCCGCGAGCGCGCGCGATGCCGATCTGCTGCTCGATGCCGCGAACGGGTCGATCGACGCGGTCGGCGGCTATGCCCGCCATATCGCCGGCCGCACCGCGGTGCGGCTGTTCGGGATCGCCGGCGACGACGAGCCGCTGTTTCTCGACGTCGTGCGGTCGATCTTCGCGCACACCTTCCTCAATCTCGGCGGCGACAAGGCGGTCGAGGCGCGCGCGATCGCGGCGTCGGTGCTGATGCGCGGCTGGTTCGGGCAGGAGATCGCACGGCGCCGGGCCGACGGCGCGCCCGGCGACGACATGATGGGGCAGTTGCTGCGCCAGGGGCTGCTCGACGACAATGGCGTGCGGCGGACATTGGGGGGAATGCTGGTCGGCAGCATCGACACCACTGCGTCGAGCGTCGCCCGGGTGCTGATCGTCATCGCGCACGACCAGCGTCTGCGGGCGGATGCGGCGCGCAGCCCGCGCGAGGCCGAGATCGACTGGCATCGCCGGCTGAACGGCCTCTATCAGGACGCGCTGCGGCGCTGGCCGCATAATCCGCTGGTGCTGCGAGAAGCCGCCGCCGACACGATGGTCGGCACCACCCGGGTGGCGAAGGGCGACCGGCTGCTGCTGTGGACCCAGGCGGCGATGCAGGATCCGGCGGCCTTCCCGCAGCCCGGGCAGATGCGCGCCGACCGTTCGGCCGCCGCCTATCTCCACTTCGGCGCGGGGCTGCACCCTTGCGCAGGCCGGGCGGTCAATGCCCGCCAGATCCCGATGCTGATCGGAAAGCTGATCGATCGGCGGTTCCGGATCGCCGGCCGGCTCGGCTGGGCCGGCCCGTTCCCGCACCAGCTCCCCGTCACCCTGGAGGCTCGCCCGGCATGACCAATGCTCTCGTCACCATCGTCGCCCCGCTCGCGCCCGACCGGGTCGCGCGCGCCCGCGATCTGATCGACGGCGAACTCGGCAATCCGCCGCGGCCCGCGCTCGAGGCGGCGCTCGACGGCCTGACCGGCGAAGCCGTCCCGCTCTACGGGCGGATCGACGGCGCCGCCGGCGTCCATTTCATGAGCCTCCACGCCTTCGCCGGATCGGATACGACGCGCGCGCACCTCATCCTCGAATATTCGGCCGACCCCGGCGATCCGGACGATCCCGACCGGCTGGGCTGGATCGTCGCGCGGATCGGCCCCGCGCTGGCGCAGGTATTCGCGCTGGCGAGCGACTGGCGCAGCGGCGACCTGCTCGCCTTTCTCCAGGACCATCGGATCGCGATCGGCCATGGCTGGTTCGACACGCCGGGGCTCGCCTTTGCCGGCACCCCCGGGATCGCGGTCGGGACGGTCCGCGCCGAGGCCGCGCTCGCCCATCATGTCACGACGCTGGTCGGCGCCCAGCCGGGCGGGCTCCGGCCGCTCGAACGGGTGCGCGCGGTGCGCGACGCGCTGGCCGGCACCGACTGGCAATGGGCGCTCGACACCCCGCCGCCGCCTTTGCCTCCTTATGTTCCGACGACATTGGGACAGCGGATCGCGCCGCTCGCCTGGTCGTTCCTCAAGACCTTCCTCGCGCCGGTGCTGCTGCTGGTCGCGCTGCTCGCGATCGGCGCGATCGTCGTGGCGGTCCGATCATGGAGCTGGCTGGGCGTCGCGGTGGCGGGGCTCGGCTTCGTGATCGCGCTCGCCATCGTCGCCGTCCTGGTGCTGGTCGCGGCGCTGATCCTCTATTCGAAATTCCGCAAGGCCGAGGACAGCGACTGGCTCGACGAGCGCGCCCCCGAGCGCGCGACGCTGGCGAAGATCCGCGCGCACGAGAATCAGCCCGGCTATGCCCATAACCATATGGTGTCGATCACCACGCTGAAGCCCGGCTTCATCCGCGCCTTCACGATCCGGCTGGCCTTCTGGCTGATCGCCGAGCTGGCGCGGCTGAGCTTCCGGCCGGGCTATCTCGGAAATATCGGCACGATCCACTTCGCGCGCTGGGTGACGGTGCCCGGCACCCGCGACTTCATCTTCTTCTCCAATTTCGGGGGCAGCTGGGAATCCTATCTCGAGGATTTCATCACCAAGGCGCATGACGGGCTGACCGCGGTCTGGTCGAACACGATCGGCTATCCGCGCACCCGCAACCTGTTCCAGCAGGGGGCGACCGACGGCGAGCGGTTCAAGCGCTATGCGCGCCGCTCGATGCTCCACACCCCGTTCTGGTACAGCGCCTATCCCGCGCTCACCACTGCGAACATCCGCACCAACAGCGCGATCCGCCGCGGCCTCGCCACCGTGCTGACCGACGAGGAGGCGATCGACTGGCTCGCCGCCTTCGCCTCGGTGGTCCGCCCCGACGAGAAGATCGAAAGCAGCCAGGTCCAGAGCCTGGTGTTCGGCGGGCTCGGCTTCATGCCGTTTGGCGAATGCCTGATCCTCGATCTGGGCGAGGACAGGCAGGCGGCACGCGCCTGGCTGCGCGAAATCCTGCCGCATATCGCCTTCGACGACGGCCGGCGGCTCAACCGCGACGCGGTGCTGACGCTGGCGGTGATGCCCGGCGCGCTCGCCACGCTCGGGCTCGACCCGCAGGCGCTCGAAACCTTCCCGGCCGCCTTTCTCGACGGGATGGCGGCGGCAGGGCGCGACCGCATCCTCGGCGATCTCGGCGACAATGGTCCCGACCATTGGTACTGGGCGCGCGCCGGCGAACGGATCGACGCGGCGCTGCTGGTCTACGGCGCCAGCGCCGAGGCGGTCGCCGACCTGGCCGCGGCGGTCGATGCGACCTGCACCCCCGGCCAGCGCATCCGTCACCGCATATCGCTCAACCGCATCCCCGAGGCCAAGGCGGATCGGCGCGAGCCGTTCGGTTTCATCGACGGCACCTCGCAGCCGGTGATCCGCGGCACCTATCGCGGCCTGCGCAACCCCGATGCGATCCACCTCGTCCAGCCGGGCGAGTTCATCCTCGGCTATCCCGACAATCGCGGCAACATGCCGCCGCGGCCGACGCTCGCCGCGATCCACGATCCCGACAACCGGCTGCCGATCGCCGCCGATTGCGCGGGCTTCACCCGGACGGTGGTCGATGCGCCGCGCGACCTGGCGCGCAACGGATCCTTCCTGGTGATCCGCCAGCTCGAACAGGATGTCGACCGCTTCCATGATTATTGCGCCAACGAGGCGGTGCGGCTGACCAACCGGCTCGGCCCGCCGTTCGTGATGACCGCCGACTTCATCGGCGCCAAGATGGTCGGGCGCTGGCCCGACGGCTCGTCGCTGGTCCGCTTCCCCTATGAATCCGAAACCGCGCTCAAGGCGCGCAAGCCGGCGCTCCAGCAGAAGGAGACCAGCCGTCCGGCGAGCGCGCCGCAGGTCGGCTCGCCGATCCAGCCCGGGGTCGCCGCCAGCCATGAAGACAACGACTTCCTGTTCGGCACCGAGGACCCCGAAGGGCTGCGCTGCCCGTTCGGCGCGCATATCCGCCGCGCCAATCCGCGCGACAGCCTCGAGCCGGGCTCGGCCCAACAGGTCGACATCACCAACCGCCACCGCATCCTGCGGGTCGGCCGCTCCTATCCGCCGCAGGGCGAGCAGGACCGGCCGGGGCTGCTGTTCATGTGCCTCAACGGCGATATCGAGCGGCAGTTCGAATTCGTCCAGCAGACCTGGCTCGGCAGCCCCGCCTTCCACGGCCTGTCGAACGAGGTCGATCCGCTGATGGGCGACGGATCGGTGCCCTGCAACGGCTTCACCATGCCGACCCGCGATGGCCCGGTCCGCTTCACGCCGATGCAGCGCTTCGTCACGACGCGGGGCGGGGGCTATTTCTTCCTGCCGGGGAAGCGGCTGCTCGAATATCTGGTGGGGTAATATTCCGGCATTAAAATCTGGCCGTTCGTGTCGAGCGTAGTCGAGACACCCCGCGCGGTCAGAATCCCGCCGGCGCCTCCTTGTCGAAAGACGCCAACTGATCCGCCAGCGCCTTGTGGAACCCCGGCCGGGCGAGGGCGCGGTCGAGATAGGCCTGGAGCGTCGGCCGCGCCTTCACGAGGTCGGTATGGCCGAGGTCGCGCAGCACCGTCGCCATCAGCAGGTCGCCGGCGCTGAACGTGTCTTCGAGCCAGTCGCGGTCGCCGAGCCAGCCGACCAGCAGGTCGAGCTTGTTTTCGACCTGCTTCACCGCCGCCGGCCGGTGCGCCTCGGCCCAGGCCTCGCCCTTGGCGAAGATGTCGATCTCGCCGAGCACGCCGACATAGGGTTCGACCGAGTTGAGCGCGGCGAACGCCCAGGCCTCGGTGCGCGCACGGCCGGCCGGATCGGCGGGCATCAGCTTGTCCGAGCGCCGGGCGATATGGAGTACGATCGCGCCGGACTCGAACAGTTTCTGCCCATCCTCCTCGATCGCCGGAACCTGCGCGAACGGCTGGAGTGCAAGATAGGCGGGGCTGCGGTTTTCGCCGAGTCCGATCAGCTTCTGCTGATAGGCGATGCCGGCCTCTTCGAGCGCCCAGCGCACCCGCAGGTCGCGGACGAAGCCCTGGGCGAAATCGGGAACCCAGCGATAGGCATAAAGGGTGATCATCGTCTCTCTCCTTGGTTCATTGGCCGCACAGGCTGCGCATCGATCGGGCGATGAGGTGCGCGCGGCTGAGATGCCCGTCGCCGGCCAGCCCATAGGCAAGCGCCGGCACGCTGATGAGTGCGGCGAGCCCCGCCAGCAGCAGGCGTGCGGGCAGGGCGCGCAGCCATCGCCACAGGCCGATCAGCGCGGCAGCCAGTGCCGCGAGCAGGCCGCAGCACAGCATCGCTCAGGCCGCGTCGGCAAGTCTGCCCGGGCGGGTGCGGCCGTCGTCGGGATAGGCGTCGTGGCGCTTGACCCAGCCGGTCAGCGAACCCTCGGGGCCCTCGTCGCGGCCGCGCGGGGTGATGTCGATCCAGGCATAGACCGGCAGGAAATCCTCGCCGCCGCGCGCATAGCTCGAATAGCTGTGGTAGATCGCGCCGTCTTCGGTCCGGACGAACACGCTGACCCCGGGCAGTTCGTCGATGCCGGGATCGGGGATCGTCGCAAAATTATAGTCGACCCCATCGGCGCGCGTACCCGCAGGAAAGGAGACGCGATAGTCGATATTGAAGTCGTTCCCAGCCGACGACACCCAACGGAATCGCCAGCCCATCCGCACGCGATAGGCGAGCAACTTCGCGATCGGCGCACGCGACACCGCGACGAAGCTGATGTCATGATGCTCGAAATGCCGGCGCGGGCCGTCGACCTGGTCGCTGAGCAGCGAACAGCCGACACAGCCTTCCTCCCAGTCGGGTGCGAACATGAAATGATAGACGATGAGCTGGCTGCGGCCGTCGAACAGTTCGGCGAGCGTCACCGGCCCGTCGGCACCCTCGAAGAGATAGTCCTTCTCGACCTTCACCCAGGGCAGGGCACGGCGCTTCTCGGCCAGCCGGTCACGCTCGTGGGTCCAGGCCTTTTCCTCGGCGAGCAGCGCGCGCCGCGCCTTCAGCCATTCGTCCTGCGATACCACCTGATGCGTCGTCATCATGCTTCTCCTTCCAGATCTGCAAAGTGCCTGACCAGCTTGTCGAGTGATCCCGTCCAGCCCTGCTCGTGGCTCGCGCGCGAGGCTTCGGACTTGAGCCGGGCGTGGGTGAAGGTCAGTTCGGTGCCGGTTTCGATCGGCCGCAGCACCGCTTCGACCTGCGAGGGTTCGCCGTCGGGGCCGCCCTCCTCGCGCTCGCCGCCATCGGTCCAGCGCCAGCTCATCACCAGCCGGTTCGGCGGATCGAACAGGACATAGGTTCCACCGCATTCATGCTCGGTGCCGTCGAGCATCCGGAAACGTGCGCGGAAGGCGCCGCCGACCCTGGGGTCGGTCTCGGCGAACAGCACCGGGCCGTCGTCGGGGCCGAACCAGGCGTGGAGCCCCTCGGGGGTGGTCAGCGCGTCGAACACGATCGCCGGGCGCGCGGCGATCCGGCGAACGAGCGTAAGGCTGGTTTGGCCGTTCATTGATCCTTCTCCTTGGCGCGGGCCTGCTTCTCCTGCGCTTCGGCGAAGGCGGCGAGGCGGTCGAGCCGCGGCGTCCAGAAGCGCTCATAGCGTCGGAGCCACGCCATCGCTTCCTCCATCGGGCCTGCCGCGAGCCGCACCGACACGGTGCGCCCGGTCTTGCTGCGCGCGATCAGGCCCGCGTCGCTCAGCACGTCGAGATGCTTCATCACCGCGGGCAGCTTGATCGGCAGCGGCGCCGCCAGGTCGCTGACCGACACGCTGTCCTCGGCCTCGAGCCGGGCGAGGATCGCCCGCCGTGCGGGATCGACGAGTGCCGCAAAGGTGCGATCGAGCTGGGTTATAGGAGACTTCGCCATATGGTGAAGTGATGGGGCGAGCGGGTGAGTCTGTCAATAGCTCCTTGCCGTCGCACCAGCGCAGGCTGGTGCCTATGTCTCTTGCCACGAACGACGCCGTGTGCCGGGCGAGACATGAGCACCAGCCTGCGCTGGTGCGACGATGGGGGGCTATTCCGATCGACTTGTCAGAAACCTTCGTGCCGCCGTGATCGCCATCGCGGTTGCCGCATGCACCGCGGTCGGATCGGCCATCCAGTGCGCCAGAAACTCCCCCGCGAACGTATCGCCCGCACCGGTCGGATCGGAACAGGCGACCGGCGTCACCTCGATCCTGGTCGTACTGTCCGCCCCGCTCACCCTCACCGCCGCGCCACCATCGGTTTCGACCACCAGTCCCGCGCATTCCCCCGCGAATGCCCACTCATGGACATTGCGGAAGACGATGTCCGCCCGCGCCGCGAGCAGGACGCGCAGATCGTCGGGAAAGCAGGCGGGATCGGCCTTGACGATCCACGCCAGCCGCTGGTCGGGGCGCCGCCGGGCGAGCAGGCCGCGGGTCTGCGCCTCGGGGGCGGCGGCGATGCAGACCAGGTCGGCCGCATCGATCGCCGCGGCCTGAGCCGCCGACAGCGGCGCGTCGAGCCCGGATCCGAGATCGAGGAAGCAGGCATAGCGGCCCGAGCCATGGTGGGCGAGCACGCAGGCCGCGGTCGTTCCGCCGGTGCGCGCGATCGCGATGCCGTCGAGCCCCGTCGCCGTCACCGCTTCGGCATAGAGCCGGCCGTTCGCATCGTCGCCGATCGTCACCAGCGGCGCCGCGTCCAAGCCGTTCGCCGCCAGCCGCGCCCCGGCATAAAGCGGCGCGCCGCCCGCGCGCGGCCAGCCGTCGCGGGCGAGCTTCGCCATCACCGTGCCGAAGCCGCGCGGCTCGGTGGCGGTCTCGAGCACATAGTCCATCGTCGCATAGCCGCTGATCACCGCCCGTGCCGCCATTCACCGTCCTCCGTCTTTCCGAAAAGTCGCTTGCACGATGTCGTCGCATCGGCATATGAACGTCAAGGTGAAACGTTTCATAAAACGATAACAAACCGGGTGCAGAGGGCTTGGGCAGAGGCGAACAGCCAAGGGGAAAGCATATGCGAACGGGTCATATCATTGCATCATTGATGTCGGCGACGATGCTGGCGGGCCTCGGCGCCCCGGCCTTCGCCCAAAGCGCGGTCACCGCAGCCGATGCCGACGAGATCCTCGTCACCGCGCAGAAGGTCGGTGCCGGGCAGAGCCGCGCCAATGCGGTGGTGAGCGCCTCGGACATCGGCGAGCGCCCGCTCGGCGCCGACATCACCCAGAGCCTCAACAAGATCCCCGGGGTCCAGGCCTCGACCGGGGACGCGCGCGGCGGCAGCTTCTCGTTCGAAATCTATCTGCGCGGGCTCAACAAGGACCAGATCGGCCTGACGATCGACGGCTTGCCGCTTGGCGATGCGCGCTTCAACGGCGGTTCGCCGCCGCAGCGTTTCATCGAGTCGAGCAATATCGGCCGGATCGCGGTGTCGCAGAGCGCCGGCGACATCGGCGCGCCGTCGCGCTTCGCGCTGGGCGGCTTCATCGATTTCCAGACCGACGATCCGGCCAGGGCGCTCGGCGCCACCGTCGAGGCCGGTTACGGCTCCTATGATTTCTACCGAGGCTATGCCCGCATCGACAGCGGCGAGATCGCGCCGGGCCTGAGCGCTTTTGCCAGCTATTCGCACCAGGAAAACGACATCTGGGCGGGCCGCAACAGCCGGTCGTCGCGCCGCGACCATGTCGAGTTCAAGGCGGTCAAGCGCTTCGACGACGGCTCCTTCCTCAAGGGCCGGTTCAGCTACAACGACCAGCGCGACAATGATTTCAACATCATCACGCTCGGCGAATTCCTGGCCAACCGCCACAGCGACCGCGCGACCGATGTCATCAGCGGCATTCCCGCGATCGATATCGACTATGGCGGCGCGCTCGGCGGCACCCGCAAGGATATGCTCGCCTATCTCAACGGCCGGCTCCAGTTGACCGAGAAATTGCGGTTCGACGTGAACCCCTATTATCAGACGCTGCGCGGCGAATCCTTCCGCTACCAGGACCGCGCCCGCGACCTGGCGGGAACCGATCCCTATGCGGTGACCGGCTATAACGCGACCGGCGGCGCGATCCGGCCCGCGCTCACCACCCTGCGCAATTCGAACGTTGTCGGCGGGCCGGCCGACATGCGGGTCACCCCGCGCAACCGCGACCGCTATGGCGCGACCGCCGAATTGCGCGCCGAGGATCTGATCGCCAACAATGTCATCCGCGTCGGCGGCTGGTGGGAAGGCGGCAACAGCGACGAGGAACGGCGCTTCTTCCGGATCACCAATCCGGCGACCAGCATCGATTATGACAAGGCCGCACTCAATTATGTCGAATATCGGCGCTCGACGACGATCGAGACGACGATGCTCTATGCGCAGGACCAGATATCGCTGATCCCCGACCTGCTGCGGATCGACGCCGGGCTGACCTGGATGAACGTCCGTTACAAGGCGAAGTCGCCGCTCGAATATAATGCCCGGATCGCCTTCTCGCAGCATTCGAAGATCAACCCGAAGCTCGGCGTCAGCCTGAAGCCGATCGACCATGTCGAGCTGTTCGGCGGCTATGCGAAGAATTTCGCGGGCATTCCAGAGGACGCCTTCCTCGGCTCGACCGCGGTGATCGCGCCGGGCGACCTCAAGCCGATCCAGACCGAGAATGTCGATCTCGGCGCCCGTTATGTCGCGAAACGCTTCGCGCTGTCGGTGCAGGGCTATATCGTCGACCTGAAGAACAATATCGGCATCGTCCCGCGCGACCCGACCGTCGTCGACCCGCAGGAGATCGTCCGCGGCAATGTCGCGACCAAGGCCGCCAATATATTGGGGCTGAAATCAAAGGGCATCGAACTGACCGCCTATGGCGATCTCGGCATCGTCGATCTCTACGGCGCCTATAGCTATCAGGACGCGAAACACGACGATCCCGCGATCGGTTCGGTCGACCGCAAGAATCTCGCCTCGGTCGGGGTGATCGGCGGCGCGCGGGTGCGCGACATCCCGAAGAACAGCTTCTTCGGCCAGATCGGGCTGAAGGCGACGAACAGCCTCAAGTTCAACCTGACCGGCCGCTATATCGGCGAACGGGTCGGCGGCCATATCATTGCCCCGACCACCTTCGCCGAGATCGGGGTCGAGAAAATCCCCGGCTATACCGTCTATGGCTGGTCGGTCAGCTACAAGGCGCCGCCCTTTGCGGGCTTGAGCGAACTCAGCCTCCAGCTCAACATCGATAATATCCTCGACAAGGCCTATCTGACCTCGGTGTCGAGCTCGACCGCGACCCAGCCCGAATTCGGCCTGCCGGGGCGGACGCTCGATCGCTATTTCATCGGCGCGCCGCGGACGACGACCCTGTCGGTGCGGGCGAAGTTCTGAGGGGAAGGGTAGGGCCATCCTTCCCCTTTCGTCTTCCCAGCGAAGGCTGGGATCCATGTCTCGTCAGGCAAAAGATGCCATCCGGCAGGAAAGAGACATGGGCCCCAGCCTTCGCTGGGGCGACGGCTATGGGGTTGGCGGAAGCGCTCTAATCCAGACTATCGCCAAGCCCGACCAGCAGGAACCGTGTCGGTTCGCCGGGCTCGTAATTATTGTCGTTGACGAGGATGATCCGCCGTTCGCCGTCGCGGCCTGACGGCCACCAGGCCATCCCCTCGAGATTGCCGCTCTTCTCACTCGCCATGTCGAAATCGACCAGCAAGTGCTTGTAAAGTGGCGCAATCTTCGCCCCCGCAAGGCTCGCTACCCCAGCCACATCGCTCGCGCCATCGATCGCGGCGAGATAGAGCCGGACATGATAGGCGAAGTGCAGTCCCTTGATCTGCTCGCCCGATCGTTCGAGGATCAGCAGCCGGTGGTCGTCGACCGCCAATATCTCGCTCACCCCATTGTCGGACAACAGGCCCGGCCGCGCGAACGGGACGGCATCGACCGGATAGGCATATTGGCCGAGCAGCGTGCCGGTGCGATCGACCCGCGACAGCCGCACCAGCGCCGGCCGGCCGGGCGCGGCGAGCGGGCCGTCCTCGATCAACGGGGCTTCGAGCGCAATCCACAGCGAGCGGTCGGGGGCGAAGGCGAGGCCCTCGATCGCGAGGTTGAGGCGAGGACCGCGCCGGCCGGCGGGATCATAATTGAACATTGGCGGCAGGCTCAGCCGGTCGATCGCGCTGCCGTCGCGCCGCATCCGGCCGACCGCCGGCCCGAAGCCGTCGCGGGCGTCGCCTTCGCTCGACCAGAGCAGGCTGCCATCGGCCGGATCGACCCGCACGCTTTCGAGGTCGAGCGCCTCGGCACCGCTGCCGGGCGCGGGATAGGCGGTGCCGTCGGGCTTGCGGATCGTCCGCGGCTTGCCCGGCCGGATCGTCAGCCGCGCGCCGTCCTGCCGGATCCGCGTCGGATAGAAGCGCGCCGGCGCATGTTCGGAGCGATCGTCGCTGATCAGGATGCAGCGACCCCGCGCGCCACAGTCGATCCCGGAAATGCCGCCGAACGCCGCGTCGGGCGCGATCTCGCCGCGCGCGACGACATGGGCCGGCGCCGCAAGCGTCGGGGCCGTCGGCATCGCCGCGAGCAGCGCCCAGGCGGCGATCCGGTTCAGACAGCCTCGCGCATATGGCGCAGGAACAGGTCTACCACCGCCTGCGCATCGACCGTCACCGCGGCGCGCTGCGCGGGAAAGCCGTCCCAGGCGCCGGGCGGGAAATATTGGCCGTCGGGCTGCTGGATCGTCTGGCCGACCGCGATCCCCTCGGTCACCACCCGGATCGGGCCACCGATGGTCCCGAACAGCGTCGGGTCGATCGCGCAGGCGACCGCGGCGACGTCATGGAGGCAGCAGCCGTCGAAGCCGTCGGCGCGGGCGTACATCGCCGCATAATCGCGCGAGATATCCCACAGGAAGCGGCCGATCGCGCCGCCTTCGGTGACGAGCCGGCGCGCGCGATCGTCGTCGAGGATGCAGCGCGTGGTGACATCGAGCCCGACCATCGTCACCGGCCAGCGCGCCCCGAGCACCCGGTCGGCGGCATGCGGATCGTTGATGATATTGGCCTCGGCGACCGGCGAGACATTGCCGCGCCGGGTACCGCCGCCAAAGGCGCCGCCCATCACGATCAGTTCGCCGAGCTTGCCGGCGATGTCGGGGGCGGCGTCGAGCGCGAGCGCGAGATTGGTGAGCGGGGCGACCGCGATCACGCTGATCTCGCCCGGCGCCGCGCGGATCGTCTCGATCAGGAAATCGCGGGCCGACCGCGGATCGATCGCCGCGTGCGGCGCCGGGGGCAGGGCGACGTCGCCGAGCCCGTTGGCGCCATGGACATGCTTGGGCTCGGGCCGGCGGACGCTCGCGATCGGATCGGCGGCGCCCATCGCGACGGCCACGTCGATCCCGAACAGCCCGGCGAGATAGCGCGCATTGCGGGTGGTGGTCGCGACATCGGCATTGCCGAAAACGGTGGTGATGCCGACCAGATCGAGCGCATCGCTGCGCTGGATCAGCCGCAGCGCCATCGCGTCGTCGATTCCGGGGTCGGTGTCGAAGATGATCTTACGCGTCATCGTCAGTCGCCATAGACCGCGCGGCACACCGCCGCGCATTTGGCGAGATCGAGCCAGCCATCGGTGCGGATGCCCGATTCCATGTCGATCCAGTAGAGGCTGCCCGCCGGCGCCGCGATCGCGGCGACGATCGCCGCGGCATTGTCGGGGCCGATCCCGCCCGAATAGCCGCAAAAGGCGCCGCCGGCGGCCAATGCCGGCCAATGGTCGGGCTTCACCCCGGTCCCGAACGAGACGTCGTAGAGCCAGTCGAGCCGGGCGTCGGCGGGGAAGACGCCCGAACATTGCAGCATCGCGCGCACGCCCTTGCGCTGGCCGAAGCCGATGGCGTTCTCGATCTGCGAAGGCGAACTGCCGCTGAAGCTATGGTTCACCTGCAGCCGGGTGAAACCCCACAGGTCGATATCGGTACCGTGCGGATCATTGGCGATCGCCCGGGCCGGCTCGCCGCAGACATGCGCTGCCCAGCGCAGGCCGGGCGTGCCGAGAAGTGACGCGCGCGCCGCCGCGTCGGGGAAGAGCAGCTTGTCCTCCTGTGCGGGGTCGATCAGCATCCCCCATTCGATCGGGTAACGCCGCGACAGCGCGAGCATCTCGGCCGCGAGTTCGGGCCGGTCGACTCCGGTGAAGGCGATAAAGGTCGGTTTCTGGGGCATCTCGTCTCGGTTCAGAACAGGCTGTCGAGCAGGCCGACGATCGTCGCCGACAGGCAGGTGGTGAGGAAGGCGGCGGCGAGCGCACGCAGGCCGAGTTCGGCGGCCTCCTTCGATCGCTCGGGGGCCATGCCGGTGATCGCGCCGATCAGGATCGCGACGCTGCCGATATTGCCGAAGCTCGCCAGCGCATAGGTCAGGATCAGAACGGTCTTGGGGGCCAGCGCCCCGGCGGGCAGGGCCACGAGCTGGCCGAAGGCGACCACTTCGTTGAGCGCGAGCTTGGTGCCGAGCAGGCTGGCGGCGGTGGCGATGTCGGCCTGCGGCACCCCCATCGCCCAGGCGACCGGCGCGAGCAGCCAGCCGAAGATCGCGCCGAGGCTGAGCGGTGCGCCGCCGGTCGGGATCAGCGCCAGCGCCATGTCGACCAGCGCGATCAGCGCGATGAACACGATCAGCAGCGCGGCGATGTTGAAGGCGAGCCGGGCGGCGGCGAGCGTGCCCTGGGTGATCGCCTCGAGCGCGCTGCCATGGTGGCGGTCGAGCGCGATCGGACCGCCCTCGGTCGGCGGTCCGGTCGGGATGATCGCCCGCGCCATCGCGATCGCCATCGGCGTGCTGATCAGGGTCGCGGTCAGGACATGCGCGAAGGCGCCGGGCAGCCGTGGCGCGACCAGCGCGCCGATCACGATCATCATCGACCCGCCGATCACCGACAGCCCGTCGACCATCAGGATGAACAGCTCGCCACGGCTGAGCTTGGGCACCAGCGGACGGATCAGCAGCGGCGCCTCGATCATGCCGAGGAAGATGCACGCCGAGGTCGACACCCCGACCGGCCCGCTGACCCCGAAGGCGCGTCCGAACAGCCAGGCCGCACCGCGCACGATCCAGCGCAATATCCCCCAGTGCCACAGCAGCGCCGACAGCGCCCCGACCAGCAGGATCGCCGGCAGGGCCTGGAAGGCGAAGATGAAGCTCGATGCCTCGGGCACCGCCTTGACGAAGGGCGAGGGGCCGCCGGCGAGATAGCCGAACACGAAGCCGGTGCCGGCGACCGCCGCCTTCTGCAGCCCGTCGACCCCGTGCGCGAGGGCGCCGAACGCCGCGGTGATCGCCGGAACCTTGGTGAGCAGCAGCGCCAGCCCGGTCTGGACGGCCAGGCCGACGCCGATCGTGCGCCATGCGAAGGCCCGGCGGTTTTCGGAGAGACCCCAGGCGAGCGCGACGAACAGCGCGATGCCGATCAGCCCCCTTGTCGTCTCGCCGCCCATCGATGCTCCCGCGCTATCGACTTAAACGTTTCACTTATTCACGCGGCCTGTCAAGCCAGCGCCGCCAAAATCGCGTCGCGATGCGGCAGCGACGGGATCGCGCCTTCATGTTCGACCGCGAGGCTGCCGGCGCAGGCGGCGATCCGCAGCGCGTCGGCGAGCGGGCGATGCTCGGCGAGCGCGGCGGCGAGCACCCCGCAGAAACAGTCGCCCGCGCCGGTGGTGTCGACGACCTTCGCCGGCCGCGCCGGCACCGCGAGGTGGCCGGCGCGCGACACGGCGACGACGCCCTCGGCGCCGCGGGTGACGACGATCTGCTGGCGGTCGTCGGCGAGCAGCCCGCGGGCGGCGTCGATCACCGCCGCTTCGGTCTCCGGGACGGCCTCGACGGCGGCATAGCCGGCGAGTTCGGTTTCGTTGACCACGACGATATCGCACGACCCGAACAGTGCCTTGCCCGCTGCGACATAGGGGGCGGCGTTGAGGATGCGGACACCCCCGGCTTCATCTTCGGCGTCGCCCCGGCCGGCGAGGAAGGCTGTGACCGCGTCGAGCGGGCTTTCGAGCTGCGCCAGCCGCACCGCCGGGGCCGGATCCGCGATCCCATAGGCGAGCGCGCGGTTGGCGCCGCCGACGACGAGGATGAAATTCTCGCCGGCGCGGTCGATCGCGATATGCGCGGTGCCGGTCGGCTGGCCGGCGATCCGGGCGATGCTGCCGGTGTCGACACCCTCGCCGCCGATAATGCCGAGCATATAGGCGCCGTCGGCATCGTCGCCGACCGCGCCGATCATCGCCACCCTGGCGTCCATCCGCGCGCCGGCGACCGCCTGATTGGCGCCCTTGCCGCCGGGATGGCGATCGAGCCGGTCGGCGAGCACGGTCTCGCCGGGGGCGGGCAGCCGCTCGACCTGCATCACCAGATCGACATTGATGCTGCCCAGCACGATGAGGGGCAATATTTGCGACGAGTCCATTTCATCCTCCACGGGGTGATGGCTAAACGTTTCACAAGGCGGAGGAAAGCGGCTATCGATTGGAGCGCGACTTGCGTCTCCTTCCGTCCCCCCGGACCTGTTCCGGGGTCTCGGTATGGCGGGGCGATGGCGTATCGGTTCGGGCGGTATCGCGTGCGGTGCGGTGGACCCCGGAACGGGTCGGGACGACGGAGAAGGGAAGAGGGCGGCGTGGTGGCGAACGGGGGCAAGCGACCGACCTTGAAGGAGGTGGCGATGGCGGCCGGGGTGTCGGTGGCCAGCGCCTCCTATGCGCTCAATGGCACCGGATCGGTCGGCGAGGCGACCCGCGCGCATATCCTCGAGGTCGCGCAGCGGATCGGCTATCGCCAGAACGCCGCCGCGCGGGCGATGAAGACCGGCCGAAGCGCGACGATCGGCCTCGTCCTGCCCGATCTGAGCAACCCTTTCTTCCCGAGCCTCGCCCAGACCGTGATCCAGACCGCGCGCGACATGGGCTACAGCCTGTTCCTGATCGACACCGAGGGGTCGGAGGCGCTCGAACAGGCGGCGATGACCACGCTCGCCGAACGCGGGGTCGACGGGATCATCTGGTTTCCGGTGCGCGACATCGGTGCGACCACCCTGCCGGTCGAGGACATGCCGCTGGTGGTGATCGACCGCACCGTCGCCGGGGTCGACGTCGTCCTCGCCGACTATGCCGAGGGCGGGCGGCTGGCGGCCGAGCATCTGATCGCGATGGGGCATCGCCGGATCGGCATCGTCTCGGGCCCCGAGGACATCAGCAGCATGCGCCAGCGCTGCGACGGCGCCGCCGCCTGGATCGCGGGCCATGGCGAACTCGCCTTCAAGGTGGTCAACGCCTTCTCGATCGACCTCGAGCCCGCGGTCGCGCAGGCAATCGAGACCAGCGGCGCGACAGCGGTCTTCGCCGCCGCCGACCTGATCGCGCTCGGGGTCATCCGCCATGCCCGCGCCCGCGGCCTCGACGTGCCGCGCGACCTGTCGGTGGTCGGCTTCGACGACATTCCCTGGGCCGAACTGTCGACCCCGCCGCTCACCACGATCGACATGCCGCTCCACGCGATGGCGGTCGAGGCGGTCGAAACGCTGATCCGCCGGATCGACCAGGGCGGCTTCGCGCGCCGGAATGTGGTGTTCAACACCAGCCTGATCGAACGCGGCACCGTCGCGGGGCCGCGCGGATAGGCGTTATCGCGTGACCGCGCGCGCCTGCCGTACCGCGACGATGCCCAGCACGATGAAGCCGATCAGCACCACCGCCTGCGCCACCGCGAAGGCCGGCTCGCTGCCGGTCGGCGCGAGCGCGTGGAGCGCAGGGACCTTGAGGAAGGACTGGACGACCAGCACGAAGACATTGAGGTAGAGCGCGAGGATCGCCGTGATCATGTAGACCGCGCGCCACCGGCCCCTGAGCCTGAACGCATAGAGCGCCGCCAGCGCCAGCAGCAGATCGGCGACCGAGATCAGCCCGACCCCGATCGCCGGGGTGAAACCGGCGATCGGGAACAGGAAGCCGGTCAGGCTGGTGAGCAGGGTCGTGACGAGGAACAGGTCGTTCCACAGCGACAGCCAGCGCTTGAACAGCGCGCCGGCCAGCCAGACCAGCCCGCTGGCGATTCCCGCCAGGCTGATCAGCACATGGATCAGCGTGAAATTCTCGATCGACATCCCCAGGACCATGAGCGCGTCTCCTTGGCGCAATCTGCCTGCGGGATCATCGCCGCGTTCATGCTGCGGTGAAATCCCTGCACGGGCACCCGAACATGCCCATTCGGGTATTCCCTTGGTCCCATTGCCGGGTACAGGGAGGCCATGCAAAGGCTTGCGTAACCCGATCGGCGCGGTTGATTGCGGCCGGCCGGATCGCCTATTGTCATGGGTGGAGATCTGCGATGGTCGCCACCCGAAAGCGGAGGTATCGATGCCCGACCCAGCCGATGCCAATATCGCCCTGGCCATCCTGGCGCCGGCCGATCCTGCCCGGACCAGGGCGGCAGGCCTGGCTTCCGGCGTCCCGCTCGCGCCGGATGCGGCGCCGATCCGGGTGATGGTGGTCGACGATCATCCGCTGATGCGCGAGGGGCTGGCCGGGGTGATCGCGCGCCAGAACGATATGCTGCTGGTCGGCGAGGCCGGCGACGGCGTCGAGGCGATCGCGCGCTACGCCGAACTGCGTCCCGACATCACCCTGATGGACCTGCAGATGCCGCGGATGGACGGGGTCGCCGCGATCGAGGCGATCCGCCGCGACTTTCCCGACGCGGCGATCGTCGTGCTCACCACCTATCCGGGAGACACGCTGGCGCTCCGGGCGCTGAAGGCCGGGGCGGCGGGCTATCTGCTCAAAAACTGCATCCGCAAGGACCTGCTCGACACGATCCGATCGGTCCAGACCGGGCGCCGCAGCATCGCCCCCGAGGTCGCCCAGGAAATCGCGCTCCACGCGGTCGAGGAGAAGCTCACCGAGCGCGAGATCGCGATCCTGCGGCTGGTCGCCGAGGGGCAGGCCAACAAGCAGATCGCCTGGGTGCTGGCGATGTCGCCCGACACGGTGAAGGCGCATCTCAAGGCGATCTTCGCCAAGCTCGGCGTCGCCGATCGTACCCATGCGGTGATCGTCGCCGCCCGCCGGGGCCATATCGAGATCTGACGGAAAGGTCGGCCACCGCCGCCGCCCGCATTCCCGCGTCAACGCCCCCAAATGGTTAAGGGATTATACCCACTCGGACGATGCGCCCCGATGCCCTTTCGAAGATGGTCCCGCCATCCTCGGGAGAACGGCAATGAGCTTCATCAAGACCTCTGACGGCACCAACATCTTCTACAAGGACATCGGCGAGGGTCAGCCGGTCGTCTTCTCGCATGGCTGGCCGCTGAGCGGCGACGCCTGGGAAGGGCAGATGCTGTTCATGGCCCAGAACGGCTATCGCGCGATCGCGCACGACCGGCGCGGCCATGGCCGTTCGGACGCGACCTCGTCGGGCAACGACATGGACACCTATGCCGACGATCTGTCGGCGCTGTTCGAACAGCTCGACCTCAAGGACGCGATCATGGTCGGCCATTCGACCGGCGGCGGCGAGGTCGCGCATTATATCGGCCGGCACGGTACGGCGCGCGTCGCCAAGGCGGTGCTGGTCGGCGCGGTGCCGCCGATCATGGTGAGCAGCGAGGAATGGCCGGGCGGGGTGCCGATCGAAGTGTTCGACGGCATCCGCAAGGGCACCGCGGCGAACCGGTCGCAATTCTTCCTCGACCTCACCATGCCCTTCTACGGCTATAACCGTCCCGGCGCGACGGTGTCGGAGGGGATCCGCCAGGCCTTCTGGCTGCAGGGCATGATGGGCGACATGAAGGCGCATTATGACTGCATCGCCCAGTTCTCCGAGGTCGATTACACCGCCGACCTGCGCAAGATCGACGTACCGACCCTCGTCATCCATGGCGACGACGACCAGATCGTTCCGATCGACCATGCCGGCAAGCTGACCGCGCAGATCGTCAAGGGCGCCGAACTCAAGATCTACGAAGGTGGCCCGCACGGCCTCGCCTCGACGATGGCGGACAAGTTCAACGCCGATCTGCTGGCGTTCGCCAAGTCCTGATCATTCGGTTAAATTTCAAAGGAATAGCCGCATATGACCAATCCCAAGCTCGAACAGCTCAGCCCCGCCAACAGCCAGATGATCTTCATCGATCAGCAGCCGCAGATGGCGTTCGGCGTCCAGTCGATCGACCGCCAGGTGCTCAAGAACAATGTCGTCGCGCTTGCCAAGGCGGCCAAGCTGTTCGGCGTGCCGACGACGATCACCACCGTCGAGACGCTGAGCTTCTCGGGGCACACCTATCCCGAACTGCTGGCGGTATTCCCCGAGCATCCGATCCTCGAGCGCACTTCGATGAACAGCTGGGACGACCAGAAGGTGCGCGACGCGCTGGCGAAGAACGGCCGCAAGAAGGTGATCGTCTCGGGGCTGTGGACCGAAGTCTGCAACAACAGCTTCGCGCTCGCGGCGATGCTCGAGGGCGATTACGAGATCTACATGGTCGAGGACGCCTCGGGCGGCACCAGCAAGGGTGCGCACGACTATTCGATGCTGCGGATGATCCAGGCCGGGGTGGTGCCGGTGACCTGGCAGCAGGTGATGCTCGAATGGCAGCGCGACTGGGCGCACAAGGGCACCTATGACGGCGTCACCGCGATCGTGAAGGAGCATAGCGGCGCCTATGGCATGGGCATCGACTATGCCTACACCATGGTCCACGGCGCGCCCGAGCGGGTCGCGCATGGCGAGACGCTGGCACCGGTGGCCGCCGGCTGATCCCACTCCCTCCACCGTCATTCCGGCCTCCACCCGTCATCCCGGCGGAGGCCGGGATCTCAGGAGGTTGAAGCGCGCCCTTGCCGCCCGAGATCCCGGCCTCCGCCGGGATGACGTGAAGGCCGCCATCATCTGACCGGAGCCCATCATGGCCGACTACAAATCCTATCTCATCGCGCTCGCGGTCGGCCTGCTGGTCGGGATGATCTATGCGCTGCTCGGGGTGCGGTCGCCGGCGCCGCCGGTGGTGGCGCTGGTCGGGCTGCTCGGCATCCTTGTCGGCGAACAGATCGTGCCGATCGCCAAGCGGCTCGTCGTCGGCCAGCCGGTCGCGCACTATGTCCGGACGACTTGCGCCGACCATGTGCTCGGCAAGCTGCCCGGCGACGACAGCGCGACATCATGACCGGCATCGACCGGCGCCAGGCGATCGGGGCCGCGCTCGCGTCCACGGTCGCCGTGCCGCTGCTCGCCCGAACCAGCAGGACCAACAGCATGAACGACCTGATCATCATCAACGCGAAGGTGACGACGCTCGACCGCGCCAATCCAGTGGCGCAGGCGATCGCGATCCGCGACGGCAAATTCCTCGCGGTCGGTTCGGAGGGCGAGGTCCGCGCGGCGGCGCCGCACGCCACCGTCATCGACGCCAAGGGTCGCCGCGCGATCCCCGGGCTGATCGACAGCCACATCCATGTCATCCGCGGCGGGCTCAACTATAATATGGAGCTGCGCTGGGAAGGCGTGCCGAGCCTCGCCGACGCGATGGCGATGCTGAAGAAGCAGGTCGATGCCACCCCCGCGCCGCAATGGGTGCGCGTCGTCGGCGGCTTCACCGAGCATCAGTTCGCCGAGAAGCGCCTGCCGACGATCGACGAGATCAATGCGGTCGCCCCGGACACCCCGGTGTTCATCCTCCACCTCTATGATCGTGCGATCCTCAACGCCGCCGCACTTCGGGTGGTCGGCTATACCAAGGACACCCCCAATCCGCCGGGCGGCGAGATCGTCCGCGACGCCGCCGGCAACCCGACCGGGCTGCTGCTCGCCCAGCCCAATGCGACGATCCTCTACGCGACCCTCGCCAAGGGGCCCAAGCTTCCCCCCGACTATCAGCTCAACTCGACCCGCCATTTCATGCGCGAGCTGAACGGGCTCGGGGTCACCAGCGTGATCGACGCCGGCGGCGGCTATCAGAATTACCCCGACGATTATGCGATCATCGAGAAGCTCCACGCCGACGGCGAGATGACCGTCCGCATCGCCTATAATCTGTTCACCCAGAAGCCCAAGGAAGAGCTCAAGGACTTCGCGACCTGGTCGACCCAGGTGAAACCCGGCGACGGCGACGACACCTATCGCCACAATGGCGCGGGCGAGATGCTGGTCTATTCGGCCGCCGATTTCGAGGATTTCCGCGTGCCCCGGCCCGAGATGCCGGCGAACATGGAGACCGATCTCGAACCGGTCATCCGGCTGCTCGCCGAGCGGCGCTGGCCGTGGCGGCTCCACGCGACCTATAACGAGACGATCGGCCGCGCGCTCGACGTCTATGAGAAGGTCAACAAGGACATACCCTTCGCCGATTCTTCTGGGGCCCTGCACTGGTTCTTCGACCATGCCGAGACGATCGACCAGCGCAATATCGACCGGATCGCCGCCCTTGGCGGCGGCATCGCCGTCCAGCACCGCATGGCCTATCAGGGCGAATATTTCGTCGAGCGCTATGGCAGCAAGGCCGCCGAGGCGACTCCGCCGATCAAGCGAATGATGGCCTCGGGGGTCAAGGTCGGTGCCGGCACCGATGCGACCCGGGTCGCCAGCTACAACCCCTGGGTGTCGCTGTCCTGGCTCGTCACCGGCAATACCGTCGGCGGGCTGAACCTCTACCCGGTCGCCAACCGCATCGATCGCGAGACCGCGCTCAGGCTGTGGACCGAAGCCAACACCTGGTTCTCGAACGAGGTCGGCAAGAAGGGGCAGGTCAAGGCCGGCCAGCTCGCCGACCTGGCGCTGCTCTCGGACGATTATTTCGCGATCCCCGAGAGCGAGATCGCCCAGCTCGGATCGGTGCTGACCCTGCTCGGCGGCAAGGTGGTCTATGGCGCCGGCGACTATGCGCCGCTCGCGCCCGCACTGCCGAAACCGATGCCCGACTGGTCGCCGGTCGCGACCTTCGGGGGCTATTGGCGCTCGCCCGAGACCAAGGCGAAGCTCGCTTCCGCCTGCGGCTGCGAGGCGTCGTGCGCGGTCCATGGCCATGACCATGCCGCCGCGCTCGGCGCCGCGGTGCCGGCCAAGGATGTCCGCTCCTTCTGGGGCGTGATGGGCTGCGGCTGCTGGGCGGTTTGACCGGATTTTTCGAAGGACATCATGATGATGAAGATCAGGACCTTGTTCGCCGCCGGCCTGCTGGGGCTGGCGACGCTGCCCCCCGCGGCCGCAGCCCCCGCCGCGGGAGGCCATGAGTCCGGGGGTTTCGCCGTCGGTGCGCAGTACGACACCACCCATGTCTATGTCGCGCCGCAAGACTTCGACCGTTTCGTCGCGAGTTTCGTCGCGACGCTCGGCGGGACGACCTCGAAACAGGGCGTGTTCCAGGTGACGCCGACCCCGAGCCAGACGATGTCGCAGCTCGTCCTGACTCCGTCGGGGACGATCTCGGTGTTCGGTTTCAAGACTCCGGTGCCTTATCCGTTCGGCGACGAGCGCACCGGCTATCTGGTGACCGACCTCGACGCCGCGGTCGCCGCGGCGAAACATGAGGGCGCGACCGCGCTGGTCGAGACCTTCCCCGATCCGATCGGCCGCGATGCGCTGATCCAGTGGCCGGGCGGGGTCAACATGCAGCTCTACTGGCATACCGCCAAGCCGAACTATGCGCCGCTCGCCAACGTGCCCGAGAACCGCATCTACCTGACCCCCGGCGCCGCCGACGGCTTCATCAAGCGCTGGGTCGCCTTCGCGCACGGCACCGTCACCGCCGACGACCGCGCCGCGCCCGGCGCCCTGATCGGCCGCCCCGACGCGACGATCCGCCAGGTCCGGATCGCCTCGGGCTATGGCGCGATGACGGTGCTGGTCAGCGATGGCGCGCTGCCCTGGCCCTATGGTCGCGACATGACCGGCTATGGCGTCGCCGATCTCGACGCGACCCTCGCCAAGGCGGAAGGCGCGGGCGTGAAGATCCTCGTGCCCGCCGCCACCATCGCCGGGCGGGCCCAGGCGATCGTCGAATTTCCGGGCGGCTATATCGCCGAGCTTCATCAGGCCGCGGCAAAATGAGCGCGGATCCGCGCTTCGTCGACGCGATCCTCGACTGGCGCTGGACCGGCTTTCTCGCCCGGCTCGCGCTGGTCGGGGCCTATCTGCTCGGCGGGGTCGTCAAGCTCGCCGATTTTCCTGCGGCGGTCGCCGAGCAGGCGCATTTCGGGCTTCATCCGCCGGTTCTGTGGGCGGTGGCGACGATCGCGATCGAACTGATCGGCCCGGCGCTGATCCTGTCGGGGCGGCTGGTCTGGCTCGGCGCGGGCATGCTCGGGGTGTTCACCGCGCTGGCGGCGATCACCGCCAACGCCTTCTGGACGATGGCGGGGCAGGAGCGCTTCATGGCGACCAACGCCTTTTTCGAGCATCTCGGCCTGATCGGCGGCTTCGTGCTCGCGGCGATGATCGCCGAGCGCGATCGCCGCGAGGGCAAGGCACTGCATGGGTGAGGGCTCGCCAACAATAAAGCCCGTCGCCCCAGCCCCCGGACCGGGGCTTTGCTCCGTCCGAGGACAGGCATCGGCTGGGGTCCATGTCTGTCGCAACGAACGGCATCGCTGGAGGAGAGAGCCATGGACCCCAGCCTTCGCTGGGGCGACGGTTGTGGGGCTGGCGCTCGCGGCCCCCGCTCACGCCGCCGACCCGACCGCCCCCTGGCAACCGCCCACCCTCAGCACCCAGCGCTATGACGAGCATTGGGCCGACCTTGCCGATCCCGCCAACCGCACCGGCCGCTGGACCGAGCCCTATAAATATATCCCGCTGACCGACGATGGCGGGACCTGGCTCAGCACCGGCATCGAGCTCCGACTCCGCCGCGAGGCCTATGACGACAATCTCTGGGGATCGGCCGATGCCCCCGACGACGCCTATCTCTGGGCGCGCGCGCTGCCTTATGCCGATCTCCATGTCGGTGCGGTCCGCGCCTTCGTCCAGCCGATCGTCGCTTATGCGGCGGGGGTGTCGCCGGCGGCGGGGCCGGTCGACCAGACCCGGGTCGACCTGCTCCAGGGGTTCGCCGATGTCGTGCTGACGGCCGGCGACGCCTCGCTGCGGCTGCGCGCCGGCCGCGAACTGATCGGGCTCGGCAGCGAGCGGCTGGTCGGCACCCGCTACGGCCCCAATGTCCCGCTCGCCTTCGATGGCGGCCGGGCGATGGTCAATCTCGGGTCGACCACGGTCAACCTGCTGCTGGTCCAGCCGGTCGAGGCCGGCGCCCGCAGCTTCGACGACCGCAGCTCGCCGACCCGCAAATTGTGGGGCGCCTATGCCACCCGCACCACCGGCGTCGGCGGGTTCGATCTCTATTATCTCGGCTATCGCAACCGCGCCGCGCGCTTCGATCAGGGGCAGGGGCGCGAGCTGCGCCACAGCATCGGCGCGCGCAGCTTCGGCAAGGTCGATGCCTGGCACTGGAATGTCGAGGGCATCTACCAGTTCGGCCGCTTCGCTGATGCGCCGATCCGCGCCTGGTCGGTCGCGACCGAACTCGGCCATGCTTTTGCCGCGGCCCCGCTCAAGCCCGATCTGACCCTGCGCTTCAACGTCGTCAGCGGCGACAAGCAGGCCGGATCGCGCCGGCTCCAGACCTTCAACGCGCTGTTCCCCAAGGGCAAATATTTCGGCGAACTGTCGCCGGTCGGGCCGTACAACATCGTCAACGCGCAGTCGGGGGTGGTGCTCGATCTCGGCCATGATGTCGGGCTCGGCCTGACGACGATGGCCTATTGGCGGCAGAGCCGCGGCGACGGCATCTATGATATTCCCGGCCATCTGCTGCGCGCGGCGAACGGCACCAACGCCCGCTTCATCGGCAAGCAGGCCGAGGCGAGCCTGAGCTGGCAGGCAACCCCCGAACTCGAACTGTCGGGATCGCTGTCGGCCTTCGCGCCCGGCGGCTTCATCCGCGCGACCGGGCCGGCGAAGACGATCCGCATGCTGGGTCTCGAGAGCAATTTCAGGTTCTGATGTGGACCACGCCCTTCCCTCCCCACACCGTTCATATCGAGCGTAGTCGAGATACGTGCCACCAGCGCAACATATCTCGACTACGCTCGATACGAACGGAGATGGCTAACTAGGACTAGACACCATGCCCCCACCCAAGCCCCCCGAGACGAAGCGGATCATCATCCTGCTGTTGCTGCTCTCCGCCACCACCGGGCTGGTCGATGCGGTCAGCGTGCTCGGATTGGGCAAGGTGTTCACCGCCAACATGACCGGCAACATCGTCTTCCTCGGCTTCGCGATCGCCGGTGCCGAGGGCTTCGCCTGGCCGTCCTATCTGGTCGCGATCCTGTTCTTCCTCGGCGGGGCCGCGGTCGCTGGCCGATTGGGACAGGCGGTCGGGCCGACCCGACTGCGGCGCTGGTTGTTGAGCGCGGCGCTGATCGAGGCCGGTCTTTTGGGCGCCGCCGCGCTGGTCGCGATCGGCCATGACATCCACGCCAGGGCCTCGATCAGCCTCTACGCGATCATCGCGCTGACCGCGCTGGCGATGGGGCTGCGCAACGCCACCGTCCGCCAGATGAAGGTGCCCGATCTCACCACCACCGTGCTGACCCTGACCCTGACCGGCCTCGCCGCCGACTCGCCCGTCGCCGGCGGCGCCAATCCCAACTGGCGGCGGCGGATCGGATCGGTGCTGTCGATCCTGGTCGGGGCTGCGATCGGCGGCTGGCTGCTGCTCCATGTTGGCCCGGCGATTCCGCTCGCGCTGGCGGCGGTCGTCGTGCTGGTCGCGACCTTCACCCTGGCGTGCGAGGCCGAAGCATAGAGCGCCCGGCTCAGAAGCCCAGCTCGCTCAAGCCGGGATGGTCGTCGGGGCGGCGCCCCAACGGCCAGTGATATTGGCGGTCGGCCTCGGCGATCGGCGCGTCGTTGATGCTGGCGACGCGCCGGCGCATCAGCCCATGCGCGTCGAACTCCCACAGCTCGTTGCCATAGCTGCGATACCAGTCGCCGGCGGTGTCGTGCCATTCATAGGCGAAGCGCACCGCGATCCGGTTCTCGCGGAAATCCCACAGCTCCTTGATCAGCCGATATTGCTGCTCCTTGGCCCATTTACGGGCGAGGAAGGCTTGGATCTCGGCACGCCCCGCGATGAACTCGACGCGGTTCCGCCAATGGCATTCGGGGGTATAGGCGAGCGACACCTTCACCGGATCGCGGCTGTTCCAGCCATCCTCGGCGAGCCGGACCTTCAGAGTCGCGGTCTCGGTGGTGAAGGGCGGCAGCGGCGGGCGTTCGGTGTCCATCATGATCCTCGTCGTCGGGCGGCATTCGCCATTACCGCCACGACGCGCGACGATCGGCAATCACACTTTCATATGATCGCGGATCGCCGCTTCACCATATGGACCGCGACCCCGCCGTTCAGCGCCTCCTCGCGCTCGACCGCATAGCCGAGCGCGGCATAGAGCCCGAGATTCTCGGTGAAGCGGGCATTGGTGTAGAGCCGGGTACCGTCGAGCCCCGCCTCGGCGGCCAGCCGCTCGGCATGCGCCATCAGCGCGCGGCCATGGCCGCGATGCTGGGCATCCGGGTGGACCGCGACATTCTCGATCAGCAGCAGCCGGTCCTGCGGCACCGTCTCGATCAGTCCGACCAGTATCGTATCGTCGAACAACAGGTCGAAGCGGTGAACCGCGAACGCCTGGGCATAGTCGGCCTTCATCGGCAGCGGCTCGCGGCCGATCAGCGGCACCCATTTGGCATAGGCCAGGCGGGTCAGCGCGGCGATCGCGCCGATGTCGGCGGCGGTCGCGATACGGATGCTGGTCTTGGTCGCTTCGGGGCCCATGGTCGCAAAGCCATGGCCGATGCCGGCGGACTTGGGAAGATGGCGCGGGAAGCCGCCAATTCGGATCGATCTGGGCTGGGCTGCGCTGCGCTATTCCACCGCCCGGTTCTTCGCGATAGGAAATGGGTGGGGAAGGGGACAATATCGGATGATTGGACGTATTTTCGGCCCGTTTGCGGTGGTGCCTGCGATGCTTGCCGCAAGCCTGGCGCTCGCACCGGCCATGGTATCGGCCGAACCGTCGCGGTCGTCGCGCACCGCCGATGCCGCGGCCAGGACGCTCGACCAGGCGGTCGAGGCCCTTCGCGCGAACGACTGTGCGTCGGCGCGCAAGCTCGTGGCGACCGAGGTGGGGAAGTCGCGCTTCGCGGATCTGCCGGTGCCGATCCGTACCACCTTCTACGATGTCGGCGTCTCCTGCGCGATCGAGGCGCAAGACGAGGCTTTGGCGCACGACTATGCCGTGAAAGGACTCGTACTCGATCCCCGCAACGCACGGCTGTGGTGGCCGCGCCTCTGGCTGGAACGCAGCAGGCCCGTCGAAGCTGTCGCGACCACGCAGGCGATCGCGCGGCTCGAGGATGGCACGCTGAACACGATTCCGACGAGCTGGCTCTACGAGATAGACGCCGCCCTGAAAAAGGAAGGCAAACCGCGCGAGGATCTGCGCCGCGAATGGCTCGGACTGCTTTCGGCGCATTATGAGCCCGATGAGGAAGGTGTCACGGCCGACGGCTTTCGCCGTCGCTATGCCGCGCTGCTTGTCAATGCCGGCGACAAGGCCGCGGCGGCAGCGGTGTTGGCCCAGATCACCAACTTCTACATCCTGATGGACGTCAGCGTCGATCCGCGCCTGCGCGATCTGCTGCCCCGAAAATTCGATGCGCGGGCGGTGGCCGAGCGCAATCTGGCCCATGCGCGCGATGTCGCCGCCAGCCACCCCGCATCGCTGAGCCTCCAGGTCGATGCCGCGGGATTGCTCCGCAGGCTCGGGCGACCCGAGGAAGCACTGGCCGTGCTCGAAAAGGCCAGGCCCGTCGGCGGCGGTGAAACCGGCTATGACGATCTGGAGAAAAAGCTGAACTGGTGGTGGGACGAGATGGCGCGCACCTATATGATATTGGGGCGCTATGAGCAGGCTGTTTCCGCCTTCGGAAGCGGCATCGCCGCCAAGGAAAATGGCGGCGTCAATGTGAGCCAGACGATCAATCTGGCTTATGCCCATCTGCGCTTTGGCCACCCCGCCGCGGCGATCGAGACCCTGGCGGTGTTCGACGCCAAGCAGCCGCTCAGCCCCTATGGCGAGATGGCGATGCGCGGGGCTCGCGGATGCGCGCTTGCCGCCGCCGGCAAGACCGATCTGGCCCGGGCCGATCTGGCCTATATGATCGAGCATGACAGCGACGCACCGGGTGCGACCCTTGACCTGCAACTATGCCTTGGAGAGCGCGATCGTGCCGCGGTGGCATTGATCCACGAGCTCGACGATCCCGATCGGCGTTCGCGGATGCTGCTCGAGTTGAGCGAGTATGATCCGCGGGCATCGTTTACCCCGGTCGATCCCGATGCCGCCCGGATCACCGATCTCAAGACGCGGCCGGATGTACAGGCGGCGATCGCGCGGGCGGGCGGGGTGCTGCGATTCAACGTGCAGGCGGAGGATTTCTGATGGGGCCTGCCGTGGGCGGGAGGGGGCGGCCTGCGCCGGATGCCGAAAAGGGGCGAGGCAGGACGATCGTCGGGGTATGGCGATGGCTGTGCCTGCCGGGCTTTCTGCTGGCGGGGAACGCTATCGCGGCGCCGCCTGCGGGCACCGATCTCGGCTATGCGCCGGCCGCCGCCTGGGTCGTGCCCCCGCCGGCCGCGCCGGGCGCGACGCCATCGCCCGATGTCCCGGCGCAGTGGTTATATGGCGATACCCAGATCCGCCTCGGCCCGGCCGGTGAAGAGGCGTTCAACGCCTATCGCGTCAGGATCATCAAGGCGGAGGCGCTGCCGCTCGGCAATATCAGCATCGCCTGGAACCCCGGCAGTGGCCAGGCGACGATCCATTGGCTCCGCATCATCCGGGACGGAAAGCCGATCGACGTCCTCGCGACGCAGCGTTTCCGGATCCTTCAGCGCGAAAAGGGCCTCGAGCAATCGGTGCTCGACGGCACTCTGACCGCCACCCTCCAGACGCCGGGATTGCAGGTCGGCGACGAGATCGAATTCGCCGCGACCGTCGTCCGGCGCGATCCCACGCTCGGCGATCATAGCTTCGGGCTTGGCCAGCTCCCGGTCGAGGCCTCGTCTGGCGCCTTCCGCTATCGGCTGATCTGGCCTGAAAAGGCGCGATTGATCTGGCGGGCGACCGCCGATCTGCCGCAGCCCGCGCCGGCGACGCGGGACGGGCAATCGTCGGTGACGTTCGAACTCGACGATCCCAGCAGCGCGATCATGACCGATGGCGCGCCGCAGCGGTTCAACGTCCGGCGCCTCGTCGAATATAGCGATTTCGCCGACTGGAACGACGTGTCGCGGCGCATGGTGGTGCTGTTCGCCAAGGCGGCGACGCTTGGTCCGGGGTCGCCGCTGCGGGCGGAGGCGGCGCGGCTGGCGGCAGGGTCGTCCGATCCGCTGGAACGGGTCCAGGCCGCGCTGCGCCTGGTGCAGGAACAGGTTCGCTATGTCTATGTCGGGCTCGACGGTGGCAATTACACGCCGCTGTCGGCGGACGAGACATGGACGCGCCGGTTCGGCGACTGCAAGGCGAAGACCGCGCTGCTGCTGGCGTTGCTCGGGGCGATGGGGATCGAGGCCGAGCCGGTGCTCGTCAATATCGGCGGCGACGACGGCCTCGACGCGCGACTGCCGAGCCCCGGGATGTTCAACCATGTGCTGGTCCGCGCCCGGCTCGGGGCACGGGATTATTGGCTGGACGGGACGCGGCTGGGCGATCGCTATCTCGACATGATTCCGTCGCCCGGTTTCCGCTGGGCGCTTCCGCTGCGAACCGCCGGGGCCAGGCTTGAGCCGGTCGTCGGCAAGCCGCTCGCGGCGCCGCAATTTATCGCGCTGCTCGATATCGACGCCACCGCCGGTTTCGGCAAGCGGGCGAAGGTGCATGCCGAACATCTGCTGCGCGCGGACGACGCTTTCCTGGTCGGTCGCCGGCTGTCGGCGTTATCGGTGCAGGATGCCGACCGCACGGTTCGCGGCTATTGGCAGCAACAGGCGTCATGGATCGAACCGGGCAAGGTCGGCTGGCGGTTCGATGAGCGACGGACGATATTGCATCTCACGCTGGAGGGGGAAGGCGAACTCGACTGGGAAGGCGGCGATCGCGATGGGCGGGTGATGAATGTCCCGAACGCCGGCTTCTATGCGCCCGACCGGCTGCGTCGTCCCAGGGAGCAGAATCAGGGGGCGCCGTGGGTGACCGAATTTCCCGGCTTCCGCTGTTGGGCGACGGCGATTCGCCTGCCTGCCGCGGCGAAGCCATGGCAATGGGATTACAAGGTGAATTCCGTGAACGAATGGCTTGGCGGGGTGTCCTACTGGCGGCAGGCGGAACTGCGCGACGGCGTGCTGCGGACGGTGATGAGCCGGCAGGCTCTCCAGCCCGAGATCAGCGCGGCGCAAGCCGCCGAGGTCAATGCGCGGGTTCTGACCTTCGACAACAAGATGTCGCGGGTCTATCAGACGGCATCGCGGCCGGCGAGGCGCGAACCGGCCGCCGCGGCGCCGATGTGGAACGAGGCGACCGACTGGTCCGCCGGGGCAGGGCTCTGCTCTGCACCACCGTCCGACTCCGCCTTCGAACAGCGACCCGCCGGATCGAAATAGGTCGAGCCGCTTGGTCCGCGACGGCTTCCATGCAATGTCCGCTGTGTCCAACCGTCGATCGGAGGTCCGATGAAACGCCCGCTTGCCGCCGTCCTGCTCGGCTTCTCTTTCGTGGCGCAGGCCGGGGTGCCGACCCCCGATCGGCCGATCACCGATCCCAGGAGCCTGACCTCGCCCGCCAATCCGCAGGCGATGCCGGTGCCGATCGCCGATCTCGCTTTCTCGCGCGGCTATCAGGATGCGGCGTGGAGCGCCGACGGCAAGGCGGTGTTCGTCGTCACCAACCTCACCGGCCGCTATAATCTGTGGCGCACCGATGCCGGCGGCAGCTGGCCGGTCCAACTCGTCCAGGGCGACGATCCGCAGACCCGGCTCGCGGTCTCGCCCGACGGGCAATGGGTGGTCTATGCCCAGGACAAGGGCGGCAACGAATATCATGATCTCTACGCGGTGCCCGCGGCGGGCGGGGCGATCCGGCGGCTGACCGACACCCCCGATGTCGACGAGAGCGGCGCCTCCTTCTCCGACGACGGCAAGGTCGCGATCCTGTTCCGCCCGAAAAGCGCCACCAACACCAATGTCGCGATCCTCGACATGGCGACCGGCGCGGTCCGGCCGCTGACCGCCGAGAAGGATCCGGCGTTCAACTGGGGGATCGTCTGCTGGACCCCGGATGGCAGCGCGATCATCGCCAACCGCGAAAAGGTCGACAGTAGCAGCGCGAGCGTCTGGCGGATCGACGCCGCGACCGGCAAGGCCGAGGAACTGACCCTGTCGAAAAAGCCCGCGCTGATCCTCGCCACCGACATCAGCGCCGACGGTCGGACGCTCGCGATCAGCTCGAACGAAAAGACCGGTCAGGTCCAGGCCGGGCTGTTCGACATCGCCACCCGCCAATATCGCTGGCTGAAACCCACCCCCTGGGAGCAGTTCGCCGGCACGATCTCGCCCGACGGCAAGACGATGGTGGTGCGCACCAGCGCCGACGGCCGCGACACGCTGAGCCTCGTCGACGTCGCCACCGCCGCCGAACGGCCGCTCGCCTTTCCGCCGGGCGGCAACAGCGAGGCGACCAGCGGCACCCGCGCCTTCGCCCCCGACAGCCGGCGGATCCTAATCTACCATGGCGCCGCCGACACGCCAGGCGAACTTTATGTCGCCGACAGCGCCGCGGGCACCAGCGCGCAGCTCACCCATCTCTCGATGGGCAGCCTCGATCCCGCGCGGCTGCCCAAATCGACGATCGTCACCTATAAGAGCTTCGACGGCACGCTGGTCAGCGGCATCCTGGTGATGCCGTTCAACCTGAAACGCGACGGATCGAACCCCGGGGTGGTGCTGCCGCATGGCGGGCCGACCGGGCAGAGCCAGGATTTCTTCAACAAGACCGCGGCGGCGCTCGCCTCGCGCGGTTATGTCGTGATCCTGCCCAATTTTCGCGGCTCGACCGGCTATGGCCACGCCTTCCAGGTCGCCAACGAAAAGGATCTTGGCGGCGGCGATCTCAAGGATGTCGTCGCGGCGAAGGATTTCCTCGTTGCCACCGGCTATGTCGATGCGAAGAAGGTCGGCATCACTGGCGGCTCCTATGGCGGCTTCATGACGCTGATGGCGCTCGGCCGCGCGCCCGACGCCTTCGCCGCCGGCGTCCAGCTGTTCGGGATCATCAATTGGAACAGTATGTGGCAGGCGGGCGACGCCTCGCTACGCGAATATCAGCGCGGGCTGCTCGGCGGCGATCCGGAGGGGGCGGCCGCGCTCTACAAGGCGCAGTCGCCGATGACCTATCTGCCCGCCGCCAAGGCGCCGTTGCTGTCGCTCCAGGGCGAGAACGACATTCGCGTGCCGCGCGGCCAGGCCGAGGAGGTCTCGGCCTTGCTCAAGGCGAAGGGCGTCGTCAGCGAGACCCATTTCTACCCGGCCGAAGGCCATGGTTTCCAGAAGCGTGAGAACCAGACCGACTCGCTGACCCGGCTGGTCGCCTGGTTCGACACCTATCTGAAGGGCGAAAAATGAAGTCGCGGTTGGGGCCGATCAAGCTCAAGGCGCAGATCTATTGCGGCGACGAACCGGCGATGGGGCCGGGCAAGGCGGCTTTGCTCGAGGCGATCGACCGCGAAGGATCGATCTCGGCCGCCGGTCGCGCGCTCGGCATGAGCTATCGCAAGACCTGGCTGCTGGTCGACAGCATGAATCGCTGTTGGACCGAGCGGCTGGTCGAAACCACCCGCGGCGGCGGCGAGGACAAGGGCGCCCGGCTGAGCGACACCGGCCGCGCGGTGCTCGCCGCCTATCGGACGTTCGAGCGGGCGCTGTTCGATGCCGCCGCCGAGGCCGATCTCGGCGCGATGAAGGCGCTGCTGCGCGAGACACCGCTGCCGATGGGCAAAGAAGAGGGCTGAAACACCCCCGTCGCCCCGGCCTCCGTGTTTAGACCGGGTACAAGGTAGACGGCGTTCGGGGACATGGTGAACGGGTCATGCCACCGGCTGGGTCAGGTCGA